>CAMTVJ010000013.1:0-7917 GCA_947085175.1 uncultured Chitinophagaceae bacterium | reverse complement strand
GTACATATCCAAGCTGCAGTTCGGGCTTGACTTGCTTCGCTGCGTCAATTTACATAACTTCAACTTTATTAATACTATGGGGCTTCAGTAGGCCGGGCTGGACGGAAGGACATTGCCCAACTGCATAAAGCCTCGAACGTTGTACGTCACCCTAAACAGCATCCTACTAAAATTTAAACTAACATGACTTTGCCGACACGACCCAACGCACCAAGTCAGGCACATTTGCAAGGCACACAAAGCCGACACACAAAAGCCAACCTTGCAAAAGAGCCTGCCTTGTGCCAACGCACAGCCCACCCACCCCAGCGGACGGAATTCTTATCGGCTTCAACAAAATACATCAGCAAATAACTATACTCAACACCAAAGCCCACCCACCACCCCACAAACGGACAAAGTGCTATTTTGCAACGAGTATTAATGTAAATTTGAAACTTAACTAATAACCAAAGCCAACTAATGTTTGAACAAACTTTTAAAAATATAGACGACATACTTTATAAAGATTCGGGAGCTGACAGCGAACTGGATTATATCGGGCAGACAAGTTGGGTAATGTTCCTTCGTTACCTTGACGAGTTGGAGCAAGACAAATCAGACCAAGCAGCTTTGTTGGGCAAACCTTACGAACACATAATTGAAGAACAATTCCGTTGGACTGTTTGGGCAATGCCCAAAAATGCTGAAGGAAAACTTGACCACCATAAAGCAATGACAGGAAAAGATTTGGTTGACTTTGTTGACCTCAAACTGTTTCCTTATTTATCAAACTTTAAACTAAAACACAGCGACAATCCGCAGACAATTGAATATAAGATTGGAGAAATTTTCAGTGAACTGAAAAACAAAATTCAAAGCGGTTATAACCTTCGTGAGATTTTGGATTATGCTGACGAACTTCCTTTTCGCAGCACAAAAGACAAACATGAGTTGAGCCATCTCTACGAAAGCAAAATTAAAAACATGGGTAATGCTGGCAGAAATGGCGGACAGTATTACACTCCAAGACCTTTAATTCGTGCAATGATTGAAGTAGTGAAACCGAAAATTGGTGATAGAATTTATGACGGTGCTTGTGGCAGTGGTGGTTTCTTATGCGAAGCGTTTGAGTATCTCACAAGAGACAGAGAAAAACTTAGCACCACTGATTTAAAAACTTTGCAAGAGACAACTTTTTACGGCAAGGAGAAAAAAAATCTTGCTTACATCATTGGCGTAATGAATATGATTCTTCACGGCATAGAAGCACCCAACATTATACACACCAACACACTTAGCGAAAGCATCCGTGACATACAGGAGAAAGACCGCTACAATGTCATACTTGCAAACCCACCATTTGGAGGAAAAGAAAGACCCGAAGTGCAACAAAACTTTGATATAAAGACAGGCGAAACCGCCTTTCTTTTTTTGCAGCACTTTATAAAAAATTTAAAAGCTGGCGGCACAGCCGCCATAGTTATCAAGAATACTTTTTTAAGCAATGGTGATAACGCTGCAATTAGTTTGCGAAAATATTTATTGGAGAGCTGCAATTTGTATTGCATACTTGATATGCCACAAGGAACATTTTTAGGTGCAGGTGTAAAAACAGTTGTGTTGTTTTTTACAAAAGGAGAACCGACCAAAAACATTTGGTATTACCAACTTGACCCAAAAAGAAACATGGGCAAAACAAATTCTTTGAATGATACAGACATGAAAGAATTTATTGCTCTACAAAAATCTATTCCCGAAACAGAAAGAAGTTGGAATATAAAAGCAACAAAACTTAATACAACAACTTTTGACCTTGGTGTGAAAAATCCTAACACACCCGAAGAAGCGGCATTACGAACACCGCAACAGATTCTGGAAGAAATGCAAACCTTAGATGCAGAAACAAATGAAATCCTTTCAACCATAAAAGAACTGATATGAAGAAAGGTTGGGAAACAAAAAAGTTGGAAGAAGTTTGCGAAGTGTTGGACAGCAAACGAAAACCCATCACTGAAAAGGATAGGATTTCGGGTGAATATCCTTACTATGGTGCAACTGGTATTTTAGGTTATGTGCACGAATATATTTTTGATGAAACTTTAATTCTCATTGGAGAAGATGGTGCAAAGTGGAAATCAGGTGATAGAACCGCTTTCATTGCAGAAGGAAAATATTGGGTTAACAATCATGCACATGTTATCAGACCAAATAGAAAAACGGTTTTAGATAATTGGATCATTTATTTTCTAAACTTCAGCGACCTATCTCCTTTCATTACTGGTTTAACAGTTCCAAAACTAAACCAAGCAAAAATGAGAGGGATTGAATTACCAATCCCACCATTCACTGAACAAGAAAATCTTATTTCTTTTTTAGATGATACATTTGCATCGCTTGAGCAAGCCAAAGAAAATATTCAACGCAATTTGCAAAATGCCAAAGAACTTTTCCTAAGTGAACTGAATAGAATATTTACAAGCAAAGAAGAAGGTTGGATTGAAAGGAAGTTAGCAGATATTGCTTTAGTTTTTGGAAGAGGAAAATCAAAACACCGTCCAAGAAATCATGAATCACTTTACGGGGGAAAATATCCTTTCATTCAAACAGGTGATGTTAGAAATTCAAACAAGTTCATTACAGAATATTCTCAAACCTATAATGAAGTTGGTTTGGCTCAAAGTAAACTCTGGCAGAAGGGAACAATTTGCATTACGATTGCTGCAAACATTGCAGAGACAGGAATACTAACTTTTGATTCGTGTTTTCCTGATAGCATGATTGGGCTTGTAGTTGACCCGAAAAAAGCAGAAGTGAATTTTGCTTACTACGCTTTACAATTTCTGAAAGCGGAATTACAACTATTAGGAAAAGGAAGTGCACAAGATAATATCAACATGGGAACTTTTGAAGAACAAACATTTCCGTTTCCATCATTAGAAATGCAGAAGAAAATTGTATTGCAACTTGACACACTTTCAACCGAAACAAAAAACTTAGAAAATATTTATCAGCAAAAATTAAATGCACTTGAAGAATTGAAAAAATCAATTCTTCAAAAAGCGTTTAGTGGAGAACTTACAAAAACACAAACCGAAGTATCAGCATGAACGAAGCAGAAACAGAACTCACATACATAGACCCTGCATTGCAAGCCGCTGGCTGGGGTGTGGTTGAGGGCAGTCGCATTCGTAAACAATTCCCTATTTCCAAAGGAAGATTAATTGGTAACGGACAGCGAAGCAACCCCGACAAAGCAGATTATGTTTTGCAATATCGCAACCGCAACCTGGCAGTAATTGAAGGAAAGAAAAGAGATTTAGATTATTCCGAAGGTGTTACACAAGCCAAAGACTACGCAGGACGATTACAGGTGCGTTACACATACAGCACAAATGGTTTGAAGATTTACGGAATGGATATGAGTGAAGGAAACGAAGCAGATGTTTTGGTTTATCCTTCACCCGATGAATTGTGGGAAATGACTTTTGGTGAGCAAAATAAATTGCAACCACAAGCAACGGTATTAAGTGACAAACTACTTTCAGTTCCTTATGAAACCAAAAGCGGAACTAAGCCACCAAGATACTATCAGGAAAATTCAGTAGCCAATGTAATAGATGCAATAGCACACGATAGGAATAGAATTCTATTAACACTTGCAACCGGCACAGGCAAAACAGATATTGCATTTCAAATAGCATGGAAACTTTTTAAGAGCAGATGGAACATAAATAATGATGGAGCAAGAAGCCCACGAATATTATTTCTTGCTGACCGAAATACTTTAGCCGACCAAGCCTTTACTAAATTTAATGAGTATGGTGCTTTTGATGAAGATGCTTTGATTCGTATTAGCCCCGATGAAATAAAAAAGAAAGGCAAAGTGCCGAAGAATGGAAATATTTTTTTTACCATCTTCCAAACTTTTATGACCAATGCCAAAGTGGTAGAAAAAATAGAAGTATCAGAACTTATTTCTATAGCGGCTGAACCTAATATTGAATATGGCAAGGAACTGTACAATTTCGGAGAGTACCCAAAAGATTTCTTTGATTTTATAATTATTGATGAGTGCCACAGAGGTGGAGCTAAAGATGAAAGCACATGGAGAGCCATCTTAGAATATTTCAGCCCTGCATTTCAATTAGGATTAACAGCCACACCGAAAAGAAAATGGAATACAGACACCTACAAATATTTTGGAGAACCAGTTTACATCTATTCGCTAAAGCAAGGAATCAATGATGGTTTCTTAACTCCATTTAAGTTGAAAGAAATTGCAACGACAGGCGATAATTATGTTTATACCAATGACGATACAGTAATAGAAGGAGAAATAGAAGAAGGAAAAGTTTACGGTATTGAAGAACAAAACAGAGTTATTGAGCTAATGGACATTGAAGCATATCGTGTAAAGATATTCATGGATTCAATCGACCAAACACAAAAGACATTGGTGTTTTGTGCTTCACAACTTCATGCTTTGGCAATTCGCAATTTGATAAATCAAATGGCGAAAAGTAAAAACCCCAACTACTGCCATCGTGTTACAGCCGATGATGGAAAAAGAGGCGAACAACATTTGAGAGATTTTCAAGACAATGAAAAAAGTATTCCAACCATACTTACCACTTCACAAAAACTAAGCACAGGTGTAGATGCACCCGAAGTAAGAAACATTATTTTGATGCGGCCAATCAACACAATGATTGAGTTCAAACAAATAATTGGTAGAGGCACAAGATTGTTTGACGGCAAAGATTATTTTACCATTTACGATTATGTAAATGCACATTTAAAATTTCAAGACGAAGAATGGGACGGACCACCAATAGACCCCGAACCACCACAACCACCACCGCAACCACAGCCATGTAAAGTTTGCGGACAAACTCCTTGTGTGTGTGAAAAAACACCACCTGAACCTTGTCCTGTTTGCGGTAAAATTGAATGCGATTGCAACAAGCAACCAAGACGAATGATAAAGGTAAAATTGGCTGATGGAAAAATTCGTGACTTGCAGCACATGGTAAAAACTTCTTTTTGGAGTCCAGACGGAACACCGATTTCGGCAGAGGAGTTTTTAAAATCAATGTTCGGTGTGATTCCTGATTTGTTTAAAAGCGAAGAAGAACTACGAACCATTTGGAGCAAACCCGATACAAGAAAAAAACTTTTGCAAGAGTTGCAAGAAAGAGGTTTTGCAAAAGAACAGTTACAAGAATTTCAAAAGGTATTGAATGCTGAAAACAGCGACTTGTATGATGTGTTGGCTTATGTTGCTTTTCATTCTTCAATAATTGCAAGAGCAACAAGAGCAGACAATGCAAGAATCAATCTTTTCAATTACGACACGAAACAGCAGGAGTTTTTAAATTTTGTTTTGCAGCAGTATGTAAATTCAGGAGTTGAAGAATTGGACGATGCTAAACTTACTCCACTACTCCAGCTGAAATACAAAGCGATTGATGATGCAAAAAAGGAATTAGGAGATATTGCAAGCATCCGTAACGCTTTCATAGGTTTTCAGAGTTACTTGTATGAAAATAGAGTTGCGATATAATTTTAAAAAACAATAAATAAAATGTGGCCATTAATAGTTTTAGGATTAGGTGCTTTAATTGTAAATGCTTTTTCAGAAGAAGATGAAAAGCCAAAACGAAAAAAAACTATACGAAGAACGAGCAGCAGCGATAGCAAAAAGAAAATATTTGTGAGCTTCGCTATTGAAGATAAAAAGTATCGTGACTTTCTTGTTGCACAAGCAAAGAATGAAAGAACTCCATTCTCCTTTGTAGATATGTCGGCAAAAGAACCGTGGGAAGAAAAGGTTTGGAAGGACAAATGCAGAGCAAAAATTCAAAAGTGTGACGGCATGATTATGCTACTTAGTAAAAACACTTGGCATGCAGGTGGTGCAAGATGGGAAGTGAAATGTGCGAGGGAAGAAAGAGTTCCTGTGATTGGAATGCACATAAAGAAAGGTGATAGAGGTGTAAAACCACCTGAACTAAACGGAAAGAAAGTGATTGATTGGAGTTGGGATAATCTTGATGAATCAATAAACAAATTTTAAAATGAGAAAAGCATTAATAGTTGGGATAAACAATTATCCGAGTTCTCCTCTTTACGGTTGCGTAAATGATGCTTCTGCATTCAGTGGAATAATTGAAACTAACGGAGACGGCTCACCAAATTTTGATGTGAGATTAGTTACTGATGTTCCAACAAAATCAGAATTGAAAGGACTAATCATTGAACTGTTTAGTGGTGATGCTGAAACTGCTTTGCTTTATTTTTCAGGACATGGTTTGTTGGATGATGTTGGCGGTTACATTGTAACTCCCGACTACAAACCAAATGACGAAGGTGTTTCAATGGATGAAATTTTAACCATTGCAAATAATTCAAAAGCACAGAACCGAGTAATTATTCTTGACTGTTGTAATTCAGGTGCATTGGGTTCACCTAAAAATTTAGGCGGCAAATCTGCACACATTGTTGAAGGAGTTTCAATTCTCACAGCAAGCAGAGACATTGAAAGTGCAATTGAAATAAATGGACATGGTATTTTTACTAATCTTTTATTGAACGCTTTACAAGGCGGAGCAGCAGACCTGCGAGGACACATTACACCTGGGAGTGTTTACGCATACATTGACCAAGCATTGGGTCCGTGGGACCAAAGACCAGTTTTCAAAACAAACATTACACGATTCACTTCGCTTAGAACAGTAACGCCACAAGTGCCAATTGAAATTTTAAGAAAACTAATTGAATATTTTCCAACGCCACAAGACGAATTTTCTTTAGACCCTTCTTTTGAAGACACCAATGCACCAAAGGTTGAACATAAAATTGTTGAACCTCATGCAAAGCCCGAAAATGTGGCAGTGTTTAAACACTTACAAAAATTTCAAGGAGTTGGATTGGTTGTTCCAGTAAACGAACAATTCATGTATTTTGCTGCAATGAATTCTAAATCGTGTAAGTTGACAGCATTAGGTTATCACTATTGGAGATTAGTAAAAGAAAAAAGAATTTAACATTTAAAATTAAACAATTATGGCAGACAAAAAAGTAGTATTCATTGCATTTGCAATAGAAGATGTAACACAAAGAGATTTTCTTAAGGGACAATCGCTTCACACCAAATCCCCTTTTGAGTATATTGACATGTCCGTAAAAGAGGCATATGATAAGGATTGGAAAGACCGTGTACGCACAAGAATCAAGCGTTCAGATGGAGTAATCGTTCTTGTAAGTAAAAATTCACTTACATCATCTGGACAAAAATGGGAAATAGAATGTGCTAAAGAAGAGAAGAAAAAAATATTGGGTATCTGGGCATATACGGTCGACCGTACAAACATAGTTGGGGTAAACACTAAAGTTTGGACGTGGGACAACATAAAAGACTTTATTGATTCACTATAAGCCAACACACCAAGTCAGGCACATTTGCAAGGCACACAAAGCCAACACACAAAAGCCAACCTTGCAAAAGAGCCTGCCTTGTGCCAACGCACAGGCAACACTCTACGGTTGGACACAGACCCACATTATAGATGACCGAGGAGAAGGGCGAACGTACAACAGGGGGTTTGCCAAAATACGGGCGGACGGAAGTTATCTTCGGCTTTTTGTAATTCTATTGTGCTTCATATCGGGCTGGACATTATCTATTTAGCTTTTTGTTGTTATCTTCAACTTCAGTTTTTCAATCATCATCGGTACCAGGCGGACGGAATACTAATTCCCGTACTTCGGCAAGCCCTGTCCGTTAGCTGATATTGAATAGTCCTGAAATAGGTTGACTCCAAAAAAGTGGATAAGTCAACTTAAAACAGGACTAAAAATGAGTAAAAAACAGAGTTCCAGGCGTAAAGAGCCGCAACAATTATTCTACACAGAAGAATTCAAACAGAAAATCGT
>CAMTVJ010000012.1:0-3443 GCA_947085175.1 uncultured Chitinophagaceae bacterium | reverse complement strand
TGCTGCTGCAACCCTGCCTGCAAAAAACGATGTGGTGAAAAAAGCAGTAACCCAAAACCAGCAGGACAGCGAACCCAGAATTTAAAAACAAGTACGAATTAGATAAAACCAGCTAGCACCTTACGAAAAAGGCTTGGCGTTTCGGCGTGGCATTTGGAAAACGTCTGCTGGAACTGAAGCCAAATATAGTTGGTTTGTTGATTAATAGTACAAAAGATGAACAGCGTTCCGTCAAGCTGGAACTGAAGCTGAATAGCGAACTAAAGTTGAGGCTTAATTCGTCACGCCACGCTGACGCCAAACCTAATGTTGCCTGCAGCCTTGTTTTGAGTTGTGTCAAAACAAAGTTAGAGTAAAAGTCTTGTTTATTATACACAAGTAGTTGATTTCAAGTTAAGTGTATTTTCCAACTGAGTCTGCGGAAAGAACTTCTGAGTTGTCGAGTAAATCTACTAAGTAGTAGAATAGAGCTTCTGTATAGTCGAGTAAAACTTCTATGCTGTCAAGTGAAACTTCTGAATGGTCGAGTAGAACTTCTATGTTGTCGAGTAAACATTCTAAGTAATCAAGTAAGGCTTCTGTATAGTCAAGTAAAACTTCTAAATAGTCAAATTGAACTTCTGAGTAGTCGAGTAAGATTTCTTAGCAGTCAAACTAATTGTCGAGCCAAACAAGTCTAAAAACGTTGTTATAAATTGTACTTTCAAAGAACGAGTTTTGTCTAACCTTGAAGAAAATTGTCGCTGCAAACACAAGTCTTAATACTCACTTTTCTTCTATTTTATTTTCTCTTTTTTATTGCGTTTTGTCTAACCCTGAAACTTTCGAGAAGTTTTTGTCGAAGGTTGCAGGCAACGGGCAGGGCTTGCTTGCAGGGCTGGAATAGATGCTAGTCCAGCCCGGAACCGCTGCTGATTAAAGATATAAAAGTACAAGTTAACAAACAAAAGCCCAAGATTGAACGTCCAGCCCAGATGAAGCACAACAGCGATAAAATGCCCAATTCCTCCAACGTCCAGCCAGCCTTGCAGCAAACCCAATGTTAGCGGTATACCCTTGTACTATGTTGATAAAACCTGTTGCATAATTGAAAGGGTTGATGTCTTTACTTGAGTAATTCGTTTCCTTTTAACACCTGGTCAACGGTTAGAAAGCAAAGTCAATTTCCCTACAGTCACCGGTCATTTCCGTGCCGGCAAAATCGATTTCTGCCCCGACAAAGTCAATTTCCGTCCCGACACAATCAATTTCCGTCTTGACTCAATCGATTTCCGCTCCGACAAAGTCAATTTCCGTCCTGACACAATCGATTTCCGTCCCGACAAAGTCAATTTCCGTCCAGACAAAATCGATTTCCGTGCCGACACAATCGATTTCCGACCCGACACAACTCATTTCCGTCCCGTCCAACTTCATTTCCGTCAGGTTTTTTGTCATTGCGGCAGAGTCACAGTCGATTTCCGTGCCGTCACGGGTCATTTCCGTGCCGACACAAGTCATTTCTCGACCGTCAAATTTCATTTCTTGAAGTGCAAAACCTATAAATGTTTGATTTTGAACGGACTGTGCTTAAGGGTTACCGCTAACGGCCAGGGCTTGCTTGCAGGGCTGGAATTGTTGCTGTGTCCGCACGGAACCGCTGCTGAATAAAGATATAAAAGTACAAGTTAACAAACAAAAGCCCAAGATTGAATGTCCAGCCCAGATGAAGCACAACAGCGATAAAATGACCATTGCTCCAATGTCCAGCCAGCCTTGCAGCAAACCCAATGTTAGTGGCCGTTATTGATTTTTTGTGATGTTTCCTCCGAATTGATTTCAGTACTTCCATCAGCGGCAAAGTATTTCCAATCAGTTGTGACTTTTGAGAGAAACACAGTGTCTGTCCCACAACTGTTCTTTATGATATTGGTGATAGGTCTATAAATGCCAGTAGTAATAATAGTGCCGTTTTGGTGCCAGTAGTTCCATTGTCCAGTTTTGAAACTATAACCATTTGTCATTGGTCCACCTGCTTGGCATTCGGTAAAAGCACCAGTAGAAAAATACCCTTTTGAGTACATTTTCCCTGACGGATAAAAACAGCTCCACTCTCCAATCTGCTGCCCATTAAATTCCATAAATGGGTCAAGAATTGATTGTCCAACTGCATAATAACCGTCATTATAAACAACTGTGTCCAAATGAATATAAAATTGCTTTATACTGTCAATCCTTTTAAAAGAATTTTTAAAAAATGAAACTCTTACAGTTGAACTATCAAGCTTACCTTCTTTAAATAAATTAATACACTGCTGCCAAACTATGTCTGGACCAGTTTCTGTCTGTCCAAAACTTAGTAAGGGCAAAATAATTATAGCTAATGTTGAAAGTTTTTTCATGCTGGGTCTAATGGCCACTAACGTTCGAGGCTTTGTGCAGTTGGG
Organism: uncultured Chitinophagaceae bacterium; assembly: GCA_947085175.1. Taxonomy (GTDB): domain Bacteria; phylum Bacteroidota; class Bacteroidia; order Chitinophagales; family Chitinophagaceae; genus Ferruginibacter. The sequence continues at coordinate 1,017 of CAMTVJ010000012.1, read as the reverse complement.
GAATTGACCAACTGTCCGCCCGGAACTGAAGCTAAATTTATAACTAAAAGCCTAAGTTTAGAAATACTGCCAGACAGAATTCCGTCAGCCGAATATGAAGCTTGGATATGCACTGCCGATGATTGCTTCAACGTCAAGCCCCAATTGCACAAAACCTTTTGTTGGCTGCTGTATTAGTCCACTTTTACCGATGAAATTCCGACACCTCTGCATAACGCCGCCAATGGCTTTCTGTCCTTTTTTGTCATTGTCCAAATATTGATACAGATAACTTTTTCGTCATTATCAGTTTTGCTGTCAATGCTTAGGATTTCAATATTGGTAATTGCTTTTTTGGATATTAGTATTGTTGTGTCACTTAAAAGAAAGCCATTTAAAGCATAAATAACATTTCCTTCAATTGATTTTTTTTGTCTTGTCGAAAATGCGGTTACTGTCTTAAAAGACTGTTTTGTTTTAATAATTAATACTCCATTTGCTCCGGCATAGCCAAATTCATTAAACGCTTCTGGGCATTTAAGGAGTGAAATGTCTTGTAGTAAGGTTGTGTCCAATTCTTGTCCTCTGATAACAATTCCATTGGCTACAATTAAAGGGTTTGAATGGATTTGTTTGCTGACATAGTTTTTGGGAATTCCATTCGCTATTTTTACGCATGTGTCTGTGGGTAATCTGTTATCTCTCCAATTGGTTTGTCCGAACAGAGTTGTCAAGCAAAAGAGTAATGATATAGTAAGAATGTGTCGCATTATATAATTCTGTTTCAAACGTAGGGTCGTCAAAATATAGCAGCCAACGGTCGGGCTTTGCGTCGTTGGGGAATTTGAAAACCGTCGGCCCCGGCGACGAACGCCCAGTTAAAAACTAAAGATAAATTAAAGTGGTGAAGATGAATAGTAAAATGTCAGCCCGAACAACTGCTGCCCAGAGTTACCAAAGTTGAAGGACTCGAAGAGTCAAGCCCCAATGATGCAAAACCCTATGTAAGGTGCTGGCGGTAAAGTATTGAACTGGTTA
>CAMTVJ010000011.1:0-8338 GCA_947085175.1 uncultured Chitinophagaceae bacterium | reverse complement strand
TGCATTCGGTTTTCTAAGCAAGGTTTAAGTAGCTTATTCTAACCAGTTCAATACTTTACCGCCAGCACCTTACATAGGGTTTTGCATCATTGGGGCTTGACTCTTCGAGTCCTTCAACTTTGGTAACTCTGGGCGGCAGTTGTTCGGGCTGACATTTTACTATTCATCTTCACCACTTTAATTTATCTTTAGTTTTTAACTGGGCGTTCGTCGCCGGGGCCGACGGTTTTCAAATTCCCCAACGACGCAAAGCCCGACCGTTATAGGCAACCGCATTTGAACATCTCATGTACTTAAAGAATTTTTTCATACTTCTTATTTCATCCTTATCCGTTAATGGGCAAGTCAAAAACCCATTTTTACAACTAAAGTTTGACAAGGTTATTTTTTATGACTTTAAAGACATTGGCGAAAAAGGCTCATTAATTGTTGATAATGTCGGTAAGCCTATTCAAAACATTATAAAGCAAGTTCGGCTTGACACAGTAACAATAAAAAAACTAAACATCAAACTTGGCGATAAGAAATCGTATGGCAATGTTACTGCCTCATGTTTTGACCCTCACTGTGGCTTTGTATATTTTTTAAATGGAAAACCTGTCGGACAAATCACTATTTGTATTAGCTGCAATCGACTATATTCAAACTTAGACATCCCAGCTAAAAAGCAAGGTAAACAAGGAGAAGGCAAAGACGCCTATTATATGTTGGATGGTTTAAGTAAATCTTTAAGGAAATTCATAAACGGACTGTTAGTCAAAAACAAGTTTGCTCATCAAATAGAACCAGGTTCAAGCTTTGACAAGTAGCGGCATGCCTATAACATTGGGTTTGCTGCAAGGCTGGCTGGACATTGGAGCAATGGGCATTTTATCGCTGTTGTGCTTCATCTGGGCTGGACCTACATTGTTGGGCTTTTGTTTGTTAACCTGTACTTTTATATCTTTAATCAACAGCGGTTCCGGGCGGACGAGCAATGAATTCCAGCCCTGCAAGCAAGCCCTGCCCGTTGTAGGCAAGGCAAAGGAGAAACTTCCTTGGTTCTAATAATCAATACGGTGGCAGTTTTCGTTTCATAAATATTTCGTTGGTAAATCGTTCCGCTGTTGTTGGCAACAAGCAATCCGTTCAGGTTTTTTCGTTTCGCTTTTGGTGGACGGTGTGGCTTTAATTTGTTGCTGTTCCGTACGGCCTGGACGTAGTGAGTTGCTTTTGTAATTATAAATTCTGCCCCTTTCGTTTTTGTTTGGGCTTCGCTTTGGTTTCATTACTTACGTTTTTTTGAAACCCTTCGCCCCTATTCTATTTTTGGTTTATTAATGTCATACCGGTTGTGTAAGGGTTTACGGTTTTACTAAAGTTTTGCGGTTGACAGCGGGGCAGTTTTTCGTTTGGCTTTGTGTTTTTAAATCCTAACCGTTCTTCGTGCAGTTTTTACGTTTTTGTTTCGTCACCGTTGGACAGCGGAACGAATCACAGTCTTTAAATAACTTTTCGGTTTGTTTAAAAGGAACTTTCCTTAAAATTGCGGTTTCAAAAGTTCCGTTCGTCATCGAGCCAGTTTATAGCTACGTTCTTTTCGTTTTTTAATAATGGCTCATCTTTGCCCTGACCTACAACAAAGGGTTTGGCGCAATACGGGCGGAAGTGCTGCGTCAACATTTAATCGCTATTGAGCTTCAGTTACAAACGTGCGGCCAATTTCCATAATTGGCTTTACGTTGTCATTAAAATTTCGTTTCTTTAATAAGCCTCAGTGCTGGGCGGACGGAATACTATTTCCCGTTCTGCGCCAAGCCCCGGCCGTTGGGCGTCATAATTATAATTTGCACCTTGAATTTCGATTATTGAGACATCTTATTCTTATATCATTGTTATTTCTTTCCGCTTTATCTAAAGCTCAAAATTTCAAAGGAACATGGGAAGGTGTATACATCACCAGTGACAGTTCATTTTGGGATAATATCAAATTAGTTTTTATATGGAACCAAGATGACGGTTATGTGGTAAAGAGTTATACTACAGGCAAAAATAAACTTGGAAAAGATACAATTATAGTTTGCAAAGTAGACTGTAAAATAATAAGACCGGATTCTTTGGTGTTATCCGAATCAGAAATTCTTGAGCCTACTGGTATAAACCCCGGAATATGTTTTCAAACAATGGAGTTAAAATACTATCGTGGGTTTGGACATACATCAACAAAAGTAGCAGGCAAATGGTATTGTAGACCTAAAGAAAGTGAGGGAAATGGATTTATTAGGCTTCGAAAAGTTTCGGATTAAGCATTACGAACGCCCAACAAAAGGTTTGCCGCAAGGCTGGCGGACGTAGTAACAATCGGCAGTTGTACAACTATCAACTAATATCGGGCTTGACCGAATTCTATTTGGCTTTTAGTTGTTAACTTCAACTTCAGTTTTTCAATCGGCTTCAGTTGCCGGGCGGACACAGCAACTATTCCAGCCCTGCGGCAAGCCTCGACCGTTGGCTGTAATACACAAACCTCTTTTCATTACACATTATGAGAGTAACAAATTCCCAAAAGACACAACTAAAAAACATTATTACTGAACTTGGACTTTCAGAAAACTATTTTGATTTTTCGGGGAAAGACGAAGTTTTTCAAATAAAATTTAAGAACGATTTCTTCACATTTCATATAAATATGTATGAAGCTGGGAAATATCAAAATACAATCACTTATGTTGACAATAAAAAACCCCAATTATTAAAACAAAACTGGGTGGACACAGTTTCTCAATTTAAACATTGGACGAAAGGAATTTCAGAAGATGTAAAGCACCTGCCAAAACAAATAGAAAAAGCTGATATGGAATTCCCTACTGAAATCCATAAATACTCCAAATCATTTGTAGATATATATAAACAAGCCTTAACAGCAGAGACAAACGGGCTAACAGAAATTTGTGGACTTGGCTATCGAAAATCCTATGAATTTCTTTTGAAAGATTATTTAATGAAAAAGAATCCTAAGACAGAACATAAGAAAATTAAGGAAATGCAAATAACTCCTTGCATTAAAGAATATGTAACTGACGACAATATCAAACTTGTAGCGTATAGAGTGTTATGGCTTGGTAATGACCAAGCACATTATCTTAAAAAATGGAAGGGCAAAACACTCACAGACTTGAAATCGCTTATTGACTTAACAATTAAATGGATTTTAATAAAGGACGAATTGGCTAAAGCTGAGAAATCAATGCCAAAAGGAAAATAAGTACTACAGCCAACATCAGGTTTTGTGCAATTGGGGCAGGACATTGTAGCAATCATCGGCAGTGCGTATCCAGGCTTTGGTTTCGGCGGACGTTATTCTGTTGGGCAGTAGTTCTAAACTTCGGCTTTTATTTATAAATTTAGCTTCGGTTCCTGGCAGACAGTTGGTCAATTCCCCAACTGCACAAAGCCTCGAACGTTGTGTGCAAATTAAAAATAGCATCTCATTTATGAAACCAGATGACATGAAAAATATTGTTCCAACTGAAAAAGTTTATGATGACGCTATTAGCCCTGCAATGAAGCAAATAGGAAAAGCGTTGGAAAGTGTAGCTAAGACTTCACGATTCTTGCTTGCCCCTTTTGACTACTTAGCTTCTCAACATGACAGATGGGAAAGGCATTTAGAAAAAGTCTCTAAAAAAGTTAAAGAGGAAAATCTCGTTGAAGGACATCCTCAAATCGTTATCCCTACTTTAGAAGGACTTAGTCTTGCTTATGAAAATACTCTTCTAGCTGAATTATTTATTAACTTATTGGCAAATGCAATTGATAAAACAAAACAAGATTTGGCGCATCCTGCATTCCCTAATATTATAAAACAAATAAGTCATGACGAAGCTGTCATACTGTTTCTTTTAAAAAAACAGAATTACAAATTAAGAGAACAATCAGATTGGGTTGAAGAAAAACGGGCCTTTTTTAATAGAAGGACTATAAGTGACGAATTCCCTGTTGAAAAGTTAAACTTCCCTGAACATCTTGGGCTCTATATGAATAGACTCAATAGTTTAAACTTGGCTGGTACTTTTCAAATTGGTCAACAGGAACATATTATGGATCCTGAAACAGATAACCAAACTGGCGTATATATAAACAGCCGACGAGAAATTATTGATTTTGGAGTTCTTTTTGTAAATGCGTGTGTACCGGATCAGTTTGAAAATTTGTAATAATCTGCACACAACATTGGGTTTGCTGCAAGGCTGGCTGGACATTGGAGCAATGGTCATTTTATCGCTGTTGTGCTTCATCTGGGCTGGACGTTCAATCTTGGGCTTTTGTTTGTTAACTTTTACTTTTATATCTTTAATCAGCAGCGGTTCCGGGCGGACACAGCAACAATTCCAGCCCTGCAAGCAAGCCCTGCCCGTTGTAGGCAAGCCTATATGAGAGCATTTGTTAACATAGTTATTTTTTTTCTTTTACTCATGACAACAAATTCATGTCATGACAATAAAAGAAATTCTATCTCTGCCTCAGATTCGACAACTCGAATCCCGGGTTTAACTAGTCCAGGTTCATTATCCACGTATTCAATTTTTGAATTAGATACTGCAATCAAGCCCTCAAAAGTTAGTCTTATAGAACTTGCAAACCATCTTAAAACTTTTAATGGAGAGTACATTGAAACAGAAGGTACATTTAGATATGGTTTTGAGAACATTTCTATTTTAGGGAATTCGCCTGTAAATAAATTTGGAGTATCGTTTTGGCTTGACATAAATAATAGTAAGCTTCCATTTTATCAAAGCTTTGAAGAGATGGCTGGAAAGCACATAAGAATCAAAGGCATGCTTGACATAACAAACCAAGGACACATGAATGGTTATCCTGCTGCAATAACGAAAATTTATTTTTGGGAAGTAACAAACTGATCCGCTAAAGGCCTGCATACAACATTGGGTTTGCTGCAAGGCTGGCTGGACATTGGAGCAATTGGGCATTTTATCGCTGTTGTGCTTCATCTGGGCTGGACGTACAATGTTGGGCTTTTGTTTGTTAACCTGTACTTTTATATCTTTAATCAGCAGCGGTTCCGGGCGGACGGGCAAAGAATTCCAGCCCTGCAGCAAGCCCTGCTCGTTGTGCGTCACTATAAAAAAACTCTATGCTTCGATTCATCATTTTTTTATCGACAGTTATCACTTTAATCTCTTGTGGACAAAATAAACAAGAGCCACAAACCGAACAAAGTGCTGACAATATAATCGTGGACTCTGTTGCTGTATTGAACGACCCGAAAAATAATTTAAACATTCAGACAAATAGTTTTTCCGAAATTGACAGTTCAGGGATTTTGATGTTTCCACTTTCTATGGGAGAATCTGAAAGAGACGGTGGCAGTTTATCGTACAAGTCTATGCCAAGTTATAGCTATTGGAATATCATTTTTTTAAACAGCAAAACAAATGAATACTATTTGTTGAGCGACAGGAAAATGTTAATTAGAAGCTATGACTTTAAATATAGCAGCAACGACAATGTGGACATAGCACAAACAAGTAACCACATATTCTACTCAATTACTTCTTACGACTATAATAAAGACAGAAAATTAACTGATGATGACCCTACATATTTATTTGTTTCAGACAAAGAAGGCAAAGGTTTTAGGCAAATTTCGCCAAACAATTACGACTTACGAAATTGGCAGTTTATAAAATCGGTAAACAAGGTTCTACTAACAGTTAAAAAGGACAGCGATAAGAATAATAAGTTTGACGACAAAGATGAAGTAACAACTTTTGAAGTTGAAATTGACAAAGGAACAGAGCCAAAGGAGGTGTTTTCAACAGACTTTAAAAACAAGTTGAAAATATTATACGACAGAGATTGGAAAAGATTGAAAAAATAGCGAACGCACAACATCAGGTTTGGCAAAATGGGGGCGGACGGAAGCTGTGTTTCAGCATTTGTACTACTATGTTGCTTCATATCGGGCGGACGGAATTCTGCCGGGCATTAGTTCAAAATTTCAACATTTAATTATAAATTGGGCTTCGGTTTGCCGGGGCGGACGGAACAACAATCCCCCACTTCGCCAAGCCCCGTACGTTGGCTGCAAGGCTAGCAGACCCCAAACAATTTTAAAATATTCGAGTAATGGACAAAACCGAAAAAGTAGTAACAAGAACAGTTGTAATTCCTGACGACTTAGAAGCCGTTAAAAAATTATGGTTTGACTATTTAGTTTGGGGTAACGACAAAATGCAAGAACTCTATGGTGTCCATCCTCATAATCCCAAAGAAACAGTTGAAGAAGACATCCAACAGATTAGTAAGTTTCAGCCACCTTATGGACAACTAATCCTTGCCATTTATGAAGGCAAAGTATGTGGACTTGGAAGCCTAAAAAGTATCAATCCTGAAATTGGTGAAATAAAACGGATGTTTGTTAACCCAACCTTTAGACGAATTGGGGCAGGACAAGCAATACTTGAAGGACTTTTAAGTGAAGCAAAAAAAGTTGGTTACAAAAAAGTTCGGCTTGACAGTCCCAAGTTTATGGAAGCAGCTCACTCGTTGTATAGGAATTTTGGTTTTCGTGACATTGAAGCGTATCCAGAAATGGAAATCCCAGCAGAATTTAAGGACTATTTATTGTTTATGGAATTAGATTTATCTTAAACAATTTATCAAACCCTTAAACCGAAAAAGCCCAGCAGCCAACATTGGGTTTTGTGCAAGTGTGGCTTGACAAACAAACATCAGCCAATTGCAAATCCAAGCTGTGGTTCGGGCTGGACAATCAATTTTGAGCTTTAGTTCTTAACTTCAACATCAGTTTTTCAATCAGCAGCGGCTGTGGGCGGACGGAATACTAATGCCACACCTGCACAAAGCCCTGCCCGTTAGCGGCTATATTGGGACAGACTCTACTTATTTGGACGTAATCACAAATTGCATACTCATGAAGAAATCAAAATTAATTATCTTATTAAGTCTTGTCTTTGTATTCAACGAACAGGAGCTTGTAGCTCAACCATTTGGTACCAGACAACTAGATCCAAGAGTAACCTCATTCTTAAAGATGATTGGATACCAAGACATGACCATAGAGCAACTACGTGATATACCTATCGCACAAATTAAATATCCAAGACTTCCGCTGATACCCTATCCCAAAGAAGATGTTAAACGAATTAAAATTACAGTTGACAGTATTCCTATATTAATTTTTAATCCAGGTCATTCCCAAAATCTACCAATTATTATCAATTATCATGGAGGCGGTTTTATTTCACCTTTACTTCCCGGATTAGAGCATTCACTTTGGCAGGATGCAAAAACTTACGGAGCAATTGTTATTGCTGTTGATTATCGGGTTGCACCTGAAAACAAATTTCCTGCTGCAGTAAACGACAGCTACAATGCCTTTAAATGGATTGCCGAACATGGTGGTGAATTTGGTGGAGACACCAGCCGTATCGCATTGTTAGGAATTAGCGCTGGTGCAAATTTGGCGGCAGTGATAACCCAAAAAGCGAAGAAAGATGCTATAAATAATAAAATAAAGTTGCAGATTTTGAATGGACTTCCTGCTGATTGCAGTCCTCAAAATATGGAAACCTCTGTTTCGTACACGGAAAACTCCAAAGGGTATTGGCAAACAAAAGCAGCCTGCTATTTTGCCATCGAATTATATGCCCCCGGACAATACAATAATCCGGAAGTATCACCGATACTCACGGAGGATTTGAGAGGTTTGCCACCTGCAGTGATTATAAATGCTGAGTTTGACCCTCTTAGAGATGACGGTATTTTATATGCAGCTAAACTAAGAAAGAATAACGTGAAGGTTTGGGAAAAATGCTTCGCAGGACAAATTCATATGTTACTAGGTTTGCCACCAGATGCCGACGAAGTAAAAGAATTTGAAAGAATTATAAAAACTGCAATGAAAGAAAGTTTTGATAAATAAAACCTAATCCATCATTTAAACAACCCCAAATAAGTACTCGAAGTCAGCTTTATGCAAAATACAGCCGCTAACATGGTATTGCAGCAAGTGGGGCTGGACAAGCAAACTTCAACAAAGTGCAAATCCAAGCTTCAGTTCAGGCTGGACAAGCAAGCATCAACTATTGTACAAAATTTCAACTTTTATTTTCTAATTTAGCAACAGTAACTGTCAGACGGAATACTAATATCCCACCTGCAGCAATACCTGGACGTAAGGTGCTAGCTGGTTTTATCTAATTCGTACTTGTTTTTAAATTCTGGGTTCGCTGTCCTGCTGGTTTTGGGTTACTGCTTTTTTCACCACATCGTTTTTTGCAGGCAGGGTTGCAGCAGCATTCGTTTTTAAGGC
>CAMTVJ010000010.1:0-9378 GCA_947085175.1 uncultured Chitinophagaceae bacterium | reverse complement strand
ATAAATGAGCTGCCGCCGCTGGTTATGTTTTATCCACACAAAAATGTGAATTGTAAAAGAAAAAAAGAAGCAAAAAAAGAAAAGGTAGTAATAGTAGTATTTTTAAAAATAAATGAATAATGCAAACCTAAAGGACGAATATGCCATTGAGCGGAAGTAATGCTATTGGGCTGTGGTTCGGGCGGAAGGAAGCCTATTGGGCTTTATATTTTTACTTGAAACATTATATCTTTATCGGGCATTGGTAGCCGGGCTGACGAAGCAATGAATGCCGCCACATCGCCAATGCTTTTACGTTGGTGGCAATTTGCCGACACATTAATCTCACAAGTATTGGCAAAATTGATTTGTAACTTTTGCTGACCTTAATCGTTATATTCTGTAAATATTTACTATGACACGAAAAGTATTATTGATTTTATTAGCTGTTTTCGCAATTATAATAGGGCTCTACCCAATTATATATTTTTTGATTGACAAGGAATTTGGATTACTAAGTACAAAATCCAATGAGTTATTGACAAACACTTTTTGGAACATTGGGTTTTATACTCATATAATTTTAGGAGGACTCGCCTTACTTATTGGTTGGACACAATTCATTCCAAATTTCAGAAATAAAAATATAGCTCTGCATAGGCGAATCGGTAAACTTTATATTATTGCTGTTATCCTTAGTTCTATTGCAGGTATTTGCATTGGTTTTTTTGCCACTGGTGGTGTTCTGTCTTCATTAGGCTTTATATCTTTAGGAATAATCTGGTTTAGTACAACAATAATGGCTTTTGTAAATATCAAGAATAAGAAAATTGAAAAACATCAAAAGATGATGATTTATAGTTACGCTGCTTGCTTTGCCGCTGTGACATTGAGAATATGGCTTCCACTTTTAATTATAATTTTCGGCAGTTTTATAACTGCATATACTATTGTTGCGTGGTTATGTTGGGTACCAAACTTAATTGTTGCTATTCTGATTACCAGGCGACTTGAAACTCATAAAATATAAACTGCCACCAACAGGCGGTTTGGCTATATGGCGGGGCGACGAATATATTCTCAGCTTTTTGTTCGCTATCAGCAGCAGTCCGGGCTTGACTTTTACTATTGACCTTTAGTTGTTATCTTCATCATTAGTAATTCTATTCAGCAGCGGTTCCGGGCTTGACGTTTTTCAAATACCGCCACATCGCCAAGCCGTTGACGTTGTAGGCAAGGCTAACCCGAACTTCCAATATCATTTCAACCTTACTTATGCACTTTGAATGACAGTTGCATCTTGAGAAAAAACAAAGATGAAAAGATTAATTGCGACAACTTTTTTCCTTCACTCCCTGACCCTTTCATATGGACAGAATATTGACATTAAATCAATGGTTGACAGTTTGCAATATTCAAAGGCAGATACTTTAGATTGTGGTGCGACACTTTATTGGAGAATAATTTCACAAAGCGACAAGGCAATCCCATTTCTAATTGACAAACTTAGTGACACTACTCTAACAAATATTTCTTATAAATGCAAGTTGACCAAACTAAACGTTAGTGAAGTTGCCTACTTTGCCTTGCAACAGATTGCTAGCTTTCCTGCATTTGTTATCACACATATTCAATTTCACGTTTATAATGACAATAACTGCTGGAGTTTTTTTGACTACTTTTTTAACAACGCAAACAAAAAGAATTATCAAGAATTGGTTCTACAATGGTATAGCAAAAACAAAACAAAATTTAAGGCAAAGAAAATTTCAAGAAAGAATTTGACAGACTGCCAAAAACAATTCAATATAGATAAATACCTTAAGTGGAAAGAATGAAGCCCTGCCTACAACATACGCATTTGTGCTATTGGGGCTGACGAATAGCGTCTTTCATCTTCCGGTTCGGTACTCAGCTTTTGTCCGGGCTTAACATTTACTATTTAGCTTTTGAATAAAATCTCTACATTAGTACTCCGTTCGGCTGCCGTCGCCGGGGGCGACGAATAGATGAAGCCCCCAACAGCACAAATGCCTGAACGTTGGCGGTCATGCAATTGGACATCTTCATATAAATGAAATTCCCCATTTTAAATCCCTAAAAACAATATTCCATACATTTGTTGCATAAACATGGGAGACAAAGCTTACATAACGCCAAATGTTCTGAAATGGGCTAGAGAATCAGCAAGAATGTCTGAGGAAACAGCTGCTGCAAAAGTTTCAGTGGCAGTTGAAAAGCTGAAAGAATGGGAATTAGGCACTAGCCAACCAACCATCAGACAGGCTCAGAATTTAGCTAAAGCTTATAAGCGACCTTTTGCTTTATTTTTTCTGCCTGACATTCCCAGAGACTTTCAACCACTACAGGATTTCAGAAAAAAAGGTTCAAAAGAGTTAACAACATCTTCAATCTTTATTATCCGAGAAATCCAGCAAAAACAAGCTTGGATAAGTGATGTCTATGCAGAAGATAATGAAGAAAAATTAGCTTTTTATGGACGCTTCACAATTAATGACAACCCTGAAGTCGTTGCTCAAAATATTTTAAAGACACTGAATATTACTCCGGCAAATTATAAAACCGAAAACCCAATTAAAGAATGGATAGATGCAGCTGAAACAAATGGCATCTTTGTTTCCCGTACAAGTTTTATTCATTCAAGATTAAAATTAGACTCTGACGAGTTACAAGGTTTTGCAATTGCAGACCCTTATGCTCCATTTGTATTTGTAAATTCTGATGATTGGAATGCCCCTCAACTATTTACCTTAGTTCATGAACTAGCTCACATTTGGATAGCTGAAACAGGAATTTCAAATGACATAGAACCTGAAATAAAAAATAAGGATAAATTCCACCCTGTAGAGATATTTTGCAATGAAGTCGCTGCAAATGCATTAATGCCCAAGGAAAACATTTTAAGTTTTAATAGTTCAATATATCAAAATGCACAGGATGTTTTCAAAGCTGCTAAAACACTTGGTGTAAGTTCATTTGCTTTTCTAGTTAGAGCTTTAAATCTCAACCAAATTTCAATACAGCAATATCAAAAGTTGAAAAAAGAAGCTGAAATTGAATACCAAGCCTTCTTAAAAAGGGAAGCTGAAAAAAAAGCCGCTTTAAAACTAAGACAAAAGGAAAAGCCAGGTGGTCCAAATCCTTATTTGTTGAGATTGAATAAAAACAGTAGGCTTTTTACTCAAGTTGTACTTGATGCTCTTAGGAGTGGGTATGTGCAACCAACTCAAGCAAGTTTTTTACTTGGAACGCCTGCAAATAATTTTCACAAACTAGAAGCACAAATCTATAGATGAGTGCAAAGCAACATATTTACTGCATCGATGCAAATGTTCTCATCCAAGCATGGCAAAAATATTATTCGCCAGACTTATGTCCTGATTATTGGGACATCCTTAATGAATTAGGTAAGCAAAGTCGCATTTTCATTCCAGAAGAAGTTAAAAATGAAATTGTAGTTACAGATACTTCTGACAAAACTGAGGATGACTTATCCAAATGGTTAAAACGAAGTACAATCCCAATTCACAAACCAACGGAAAATGTAATTGCTTGTTGGCAAAAGATACTTCAAACAGACCCAAGCCACAGACTCCTAGTTGACAATATCAAAGGCCGTTCATTGGCAGATCCTTGGTTAATTGCCCATGCCATGGACACGAATTCCACTGTTGTTACAAAAGAAAATATTGACAGTGCTATGAATTCCAAAAGAGTTAAAATACCAAATGTCTGTAAAAACATGGGTGTACGATGTATTGATGATTTTGAGTTCATAAAGGAAATTGGTGTAAAGTTTTCCGCCAAGTTTTAAAAATTATACTGTAAAGCACGAACCGCCAACAAAAGGTTTGCCGCAAGGCTGGCGGACGTAATAACAATCAGCAGTTCTACTACTATCAACTAATATCGGGCTTGACCGAATTCTATTTGGCTTTTAGTTGTTAACTTCAACATCAGTAATTCTAATCGGCTTCAGTTGCCGGGCGGACACAGCAACTATTCCAGCCCTGCGGCAAGCCTCGAACGTTAGCTGTAATGCAAGGGCAACAGTTCAAATATTCAACAGTCATACATTAACAAAACGAAAGCAAGATAAAACACTAAATTTGACATCCTAAAGTTTTGATTAAAATATTCAACATATTACTCCTGACATATTACTCAATAGGTACTTTGTTTTTACCATTGGGCGACTTCTCTACTTTGCGAGACATTCCTGAAATGTATAAGCACTGCAAAGCGACAGAAGACAAGGACATGACAGTTTTTGATTTTGTGACGGACCATTTAATTAATATAGATGGCGTTTTTGATAAACATAACAATGGAGACCAACAAAAGCCACATTCTCCAATACAAAATCAACACGTTCCTCAAATAATTACTTTTCAAACAATTTCATTTTTTTCTTTTAAGGATAAAATAAACTATCCAACAGAAAAAATAGTATTCCCCTTTCATTCTGATAATTCTTTTTCATCAGAATACATCACAAATATTTTCAGACCCCCAATAGTTGCTTGATTTTTTGTATTCGCTTTCAAGTAAGCGATAATTCAATTTTAGAAAACATTAAATCAAGTAAACAATGAAAAAGATGATTTTCGTTGCAGCGGTTCTTGTATGCGCCTTTGCGACATGTATAGCTCAAAGCAAAACACCAACGGCTGTTACGACAGCGTTCAATCAGAAATATCCAAACGCAACAAAAGTTAGTTGGGGTAAAGAAAATGCTACAGAATGGGAAGCCGATTTTACTTTGGACGGAAGTAAACTCTCTGCAAACTTTACAACAAATGGTGTATGGGTTGAAACAGAAAGGGAAATTCCTGTTTCACAATTACCAAAGCCAGTTGCCGATGCAATACAAAAACAATATCCCAATTGGAAAATCACCGAAGCGGACAAAACTGAAACCGCAAAGCACGGAACGATCTACGAAGCAGATATTAAATCAGGAACTAAGAAAAAAGCACTTGCTTTTAAAGAAGATGGAACAACTGTAATAGAGTAATACACCAAAAGTAATCCCGCTATTGCGGGATTACTTTTTAAATTTCTACAAATCATGACAAAAAATAAAAAAACAATTCAACAAGTTTTAGGAATACTTGTAGCGGCAAATGCAATTATATTTCTGTTGCTTGCCTACTTGCAAGTATTTTCAAGTTCGCCACGGGCAATTGTGTTCATTGACTTTTGGGGACGGCTTTGTGTTTACTCTCTTTGGTTTACGGGCTATGCACTTTACAGAAAGTATTTGCCAGGAAAAAGTGTATTAAAAAGTATCATCATTTTTATTGTGTGTTTAAACATTCCAGTTTTTCTAATACTTGGTTACATGAACAAACTTTCTCCTGACTTGGCTACGCTTCCATTCATTGACTTTTGGGGTCGCCTAACGGTCTATTCATTATGGTTTATGGCTTATGAGTTTTATCGCAACTACATTGGTGAAGACAAAACCGAAACTGCAACAATCTAAACCATGAACAAACTACCAGCAATCACAATTTCATTTTGGATAATGAAAATTTGTGCAACTACGTTAGGCGAAACGGCAGGGGATTTATTGGCACAGACAATGAAAGTTGGTTATGCTATTAGTTCTGCAATTTTGTTAGCTTTCTTTTTTGTTACTCTTTCGGTTCAACTCTTTTCCAAAAAATACCACCCAATTATTTATTGGGCAGTCATACTTGCAACAAGTACAGCAGGTACAACAATGTCTGACTTCATAGACAGGACACTTGGTTTGGGTTACGCTACAGGTTCGTTAATTTTAGTTTCACTTCTAGCTACCACCTTAATCATTTGGAAAAAAACAGAACACTCATTGTCTGTAACAGCCATCAAATCTTTGCGAGGCGAAGTGTTTTATTGGACAGCAATTCTATTTTCTAACACATTAGGCACTGCATTAGGTGACTACTTAGCCGACAGTTCAGGGCTTGGCTTCTTAGGTGGGGCAATTCTTATCGGCAGTTTGTTAGCCCTAATTATTTTGGCATACTACTTTACAAAAATATCTCACATAGTTTTGTTTTGGTTTGCCTTTGTATTGACACGACCATTTGGTGCAACATTTGGCGACTTACTAACAAAGCCAATTGTAAAAGGTGGACTCAACTTTGGGACAATTGGTTCATCAGCAATACTCTTTGGGATTCTAATAACTTTAATAATCTTTGACATCAAGCGACAGAAAACCGAGAAGATGCACTACAGCTAACATTGGGTTTGCTGCAAGGCTGGCTGGACGTTGGAGCACTGGGCATTTTATCGCTGTTGTGCTTCATCTGGGCTGGACAAACATCGCTGGGCTTTTGTTTGTTAACCTGTACTTTTATATCTTTAATCAGCAGCGGTTCCGGGCTGGACGAGCAATGAATTCCAGCCCTGCAGCAAGCCCTGCCCGTTGGCTGTAATGCCCCAAGAGCCTTCACGTTCAAGTTCATGATTTTTTGTTTGAACAGTACTTTGTTTTTTGGTAGCAAGTATAGGTCTAAAGTAAATTGGAATAAGTCGTAAAAATTAAATTCTGTTTTATGTTTAAAAAAATATTAAAATACTCTGTTATTACTATTGTGAGTGTAATAATTGTTTTAGCTTTTACCAACCCGACATTAAAACAGTTTAAAGAATACATCGGAGACCGCCATTCATGGAAATATTACGAAATAACGATGAAAAGGACACAAAATTGGTTGATATATTCCACCTATGAAATATCATACAGTACTAATGATAAATACTATGAAGAAGAAGTCAGTTCTAAGACTCAAGAATTAAATAACTTAAGGGGTAGTTATACCGGCTTTTTTTTAAACTTTTATAAAAAATAATGCTTTTATACTCTTGTTTATTGAAACTTTTCTTTTATGAAAAAATATAGACTATCAGTTCGTTCAATTTTTATTATTACATATATTTTAGTACTATCAGCTTGTAATAATAATGATACCAAGTATGATAAAAATGGCAGGGTAATTGAAATAAAAAATTACGACGCCACAATTGGGTCTACGGAAGTAATAGTTTATAAATATGATGAGAACGGAAATAAAATAGAAGAAAGTTCAACCTGGGGCGACAAAAGTGGTCATAAAAATAAATATGACACAAAAGGAAGAGTGATAGAGGAGCATACTATTTCAGGAGGAGTAACCGAACTTAATAAAACCTACAAGTATGATGAGTGGGATAATAAAATTGAAGAGATAAAATATGATAACATAATAAATGTTGGCAGAGTAGAATCAAGAACTTTAAGCAAATATTCAGGAAAAAATAAAATTGCAGAAGAAATTGTCTATGACTGGCAAGGACGCTTATTAGAATATTCTTCTTATAATAATGATGGCAAAATCATTAAACATAAAGAGTATAATGAAAAAGGCGAGTTAATTAGTGAGACTAACAATGATTTACTAAGCATTTCTATTGAAACTATTGAATATAATAAGGATGGGAGCATAAATAATAAAAGTATCAAAACCACTACTTATAATAGTCCTCAATAAAATCATTGTTGAAAAGGATACAAAAATTTGACACAATATGTTTAACAAGAAACTAAATGAAACAAGACTGAATGAAAAGCCTTTTTTAGATTATTTAAAATGGATGCAGGAAAATACAAAGCATTTATCATACACTAAAGGTTCCAGTGATGCTTATTGGGAGGCGAGAGAAATAATACAAAATCTTATAAAAAGGTATATTAAAGAATCTGGTTTGTCATCAGATAATTACCATAACCAAGAAATTGGCGGACTCTTAAGAAGTACAGAAATTGAATTAGATGACTATTCAAAATATGCAAAGACCGACAAAGCTAAAGCCGAGGTTATTGCAACGTTTAAATCGGATATTGAATCTGATTTAACCAGATTAATTTATGATTGCGAAAACAATAATGTATGACATACTCTAAACAAGAACTTATTGACTGGTACGAAAAAATATTACCTAATGGTAAAGACATAAGGAATATGCCTGACGATAAGCAAAATTCATTGGGTTATGACATTTTAAACCTTGCAAATGCCGTTGATTTCGCATTACAAGAGCAAGATGAAAGTCGTGACAATCATTCTAAACTTTATCACATTAGAAAAGCAGCTGACAGAATGTACGAGGCATCAAAAATTAAAAGGTCAGAAAAAGCTGGGCATAATAAAGAAACAGAGTTCTTATTTGGATATTACTTTAAAGACATAAAAAGCCTTATTAACGAACTTAGAAACACAGATTAAAAAATTCGACAAAAGGCACATACAGCCAACATTGGTATTGCTGCAAGTGGGGCTGGACGTTGAAACTTCGGCTGTTTGCATCGCTGTACTTTTGTTCGGGCAGACGAGTTTCAATTTGGCTTTTTGTTGTTAACTTCAACTTTATATTTTCAATTGGGCAGCGGTTCCGGGCTGGACGTCATAAAATATCCCACCTGCAGCAATACCTGCCCGTTGTAAGCCATTTTATTCGACACCCTAATAATTTGAAATGAACAAAAGAAATAGATTTAGAGCAGGATTAAGTTTTGGAATTGGAATGACTGTATTTTTTATTCTTCGAGACCTTTTGACAAACGACAATCAGACTTCGAATGAAATAATAAAATCGGTCGTGTCTGGAATTATCGCAGGACTTATTTCAGGATTTTTATTTGGTTGGCTGACGGGGCTATTTAGCAAATCAAAATTTGTTAAATAGACAACTAAGATTGACATAGTCCCCGACGAAGAAATTGTATTTCAAACACCAGCAAACCATTTCAAAGGTGTTGAAGGAGTTGGTGGAAAATTATATCTAACAAGCAAGCGCTTAATTTTTAAATCACATAGTTTAAATATTCATAACCATCAACTTTCAATCAGCTTAACAGACATTAATAATGCTAACAGATATAAAACTTTAGGAGTGGTTAATAATGGACTTGCTATTATTACAAAACAAAACACGACCGAAAAATTCGTAGTTGAGCAAGTTAACGAGTGGCTAAAGCAATTGGCAGACAGGAAAAACGGCTTACAACAATAGTATTTGCAAAAGCAGGGCTGGACAATGTAACATCGGCTATGTGCAAGCATCAGCGGCAGTTCGGGCTCGACGTTCAATTTTCAGCTACATTTCATAACTTCAACAACATATTTTCAAATGGGCATTTGCACCGGGCTGGACTATCAATGAATTCCCTGCCTTCGCAAATACTCGAACGTTAGCTGTCAGTGAATAGTCCTGAAATAGGTTGACTCCAAAAAAGTGGATAAGTCAACTTAAAACAGGACTAAAAATGAGTAAAAAACAGAGTTCCAGGCGTAAAGAGCCGCAACAATTATTCTACACAGAAGAATTCAAACAGAAAATCGT
>CAMTVJ010000009.1:0-6568 GCA_947085175.1 uncultured Chitinophagaceae bacterium | reverse complement strand
TGAATGCTATTAAAAATAAAATATTACTAAGGGTAGCAGCTGTTGTTAATCAGCAAAAATTATACGAGAATAAGTACCAGGCAGCATGTGCATAACTAAGAAAAAAATGGCATAAAAACATTTGGAGAAGTCATAGTAATCAAGCCCCGATATGAAGCACAGTAGAATTACCGCTGCTGAAGATAACCTTGTCAAGCCCGTATTTTGGCAAACCCGATGTTACCAGCAGTTTAGTGAGGTTTTATGTACACGATATTCCAAAATTTAAGATATACTGCAAGAGGTTGAAGTCCAACTTCTGTTCGGCGTCTGTCAACATTTATTTCGTCTTCAATTGGCAATACCCAACAATTTTTCCCAGTACTGTCGCATTTGACTTGGCTGCCATAAATTTGGTTCTTTCCACGTTTTATCAAAACTCTGTCTTCAAGTAAAGCTAACTCATGGCCAAAAGCTTTATTGTCTTTAACGGCTTGCTTAAGTAATGGTAAATATTTTTCTTGTGTAGATGAGTCTGAATGCTGAATTACTAAAAATAAAGCTTGGCTTGCTTTATAGCCAATTGTGTCATAACTGATCCAACCATATTTTTCAAGTATTTTTGAAACGTATTTTAAATTGGATTGGTCTTGATTTGTCATCTTCCTCATTAAATCTTGCCATTCAGGGGATTTGTCTCCATATTTTTTCCAGATTTCCATATAGTCTTTTCTATACAGCTGGTCTAAAACTAAAATATTTTCTAGGTGAGGTTTTATATTTTTGTATTTGCCAAGTTTTTTGTTTTCAACCTTTTGATTTTTCTTAACTTCTTTTTTTAACTCTCTCCACTGTTTTTCGCCATGTAGGCTTGAAAGGGCTTTTTCATCTTTCATTTTTTTATACTCATAAAGTCCAGTTTTAACCTCCCTTGTTAAATTGGAAAAAGCTGAGTCTTTTTGTCCTGCCATCGCCCAGGCACATGCCGCCTGATATCTATGTCCAACAGAAAAACCTTGATTTATAAAGTCAAACGCTTCAGAGTATGCATTTGCTGATTTTAAATACTCCTGATTCTGATAGTGGGAGTTAGCAATTTCGATTTTATTAAAATATTCAGTCCAATCGACATTTTTATTCTCTTGTTGTCCAAACGCAAACGTTGAAAACAGTAAAAGGAATAAACTTGAAATTGAACGGAGTGTCATTTTAAATTGCTGGTAACGTACACGGCTTTGTGCAGGTGGGGGATTTTATAATTGTCCGCCCGGTACTGAAGCACAAAAGCGTTACCGATGATGAAGATAACAAATAAAAGCTCATAAGAATTCCGTCCGACCGATATGAAGTTGATAGCGATTTGAAGCTGATGATTTAAACGTCAAGCCCCACTTGCACAAAACCGCATGTTGTACGCTCGCCCTTATGTACTTAAATTATAATTCTTGTTGTGACTTGTCGGTTTGAATTGAAAAGTTGTTGTCCGTGTGTCGGGGCAAGGTAAGCTCTTAGACAGGTTGGCTTTCTGGGGTAGGTTTTGAGCGCCTGGCTAAGTGCTTGCCTTGCAGCCGTGCCACAATAAGGTGTTACACTCTAATGCACTAGAATATTTCTTATGCAATCCACGATTTCTTTAACTTCAGTGGCTTTTGTAAAATACGCATCCACTATTTTATCAGCTCTCAATTCGGGAAAATTCTTTTCTTCTACCATAGATATAATAAGTATTGGGATATGGATTGCATTATTAAATAGTTTTTCATAATCTCTGATAGCATTAGCAAATTGATTGCCCTTTAAACCCGGGTGATTTATGTCCGTAATAATCAAATCAATCTTTCTATTTGCTGTTATTTCGGTTTTAATAAAATCATAAGCTTCGTCTCCATCGGAAAATCCAAAAAGTTCAGGCTTTGTGAAAAATGGCAGGATACATGATTTAGATACCCCATCTCTGAATATTGAGTGATCGTCAAGATGAACAATTCTGGCTGGTGATGGATAGACCATGTTATAAGGAAAATTATGCTTACTTATTCATCCCCACATTGGTTCATTCTTCCAGCTGTCCGCTGCATCTATTTGTGTTTCAATAATATCATCAATGTCATTTTTGGGGGGTAGAATTAGTGCTATTTTTATACCTAACAATTTTAAATCGTTACATAAGCCTAAAATGAGATTATATAACTTGATAATATTTTGTGGATCGGGTACAAAAATATTTTGGACTTTACCATCACTTAAAATTGTTGTTGGATGATCAGCTAAAATAATTGGTTTCAAACAATAAACTTCTGTATAATTAAATTGAGCTTTACATCTATTAATCCAATCATTATAAGTTTCTAACTTATATCCAAGCCCACAATACGACTCTTTTTTATTTTCATGTAACTCGTAGAAATAATTTAAATATTCCTCATATGGTAAAGTGTTATCAATATTTCGAAATGCATCAGGAGAGATAAGCTTTTTTACAGCTAACGTATGATTATTGTATTTAAGTTCAAGAGGTACTTTTAGTAAACTAACAAAATATGGTGCTTTGGAGAAACTGAAAGCTTTGATAGAGCAATTTAACAGATCTCTTTTTTGCATATTGTCAAATATTTCATTTTTATATTCCTTTAATTTTTCTTTGAATAAATTATACCCATCTGCATTCCATATCCCAATTACTTGATTCCTTTTTGTACCATCCTCGTAAACAATTAACTCTAGCCATCCTTTAAGTTGATTGCGAAGAACTCTGGCATCCATAAAAAA
Source organism: uncultured Chitinophagaceae bacterium (assembly GCA_947085175.1). GTDB lineage: Bacteria > Bacteroidota > Bacteroidia > Chitinophagales > Chitinophagaceae > Ferruginibacter. Next base: position 3,820 of record CAMTVJ010000009.1, on the reverse strand, counting down.
TTCTTCTTTAGAGAGAGTTACTCTATAAATAGCTTTTTTGCCTTTCCAGAATTTTTCAAAAGTGTCGAATTTTTTTGCTTCCTTAACCGCAGCCTTAAATGATGGTTCAGTTGTAAATGGAAATTCAATTGTAAAGCCAGTTGTTGCTGGGTAGGGAAGTTTAATTGTTTCATTTTCATCTTCGGTTGAGTTTTTCTTTTGCAATGCCAAATACCCAAGATTATTTAAATTAATAATCGTTGACATTCCTTTAGCTGTTATAATAACTGAGCCATTATGACCTCTTTGAAGCATATTGTCATCGATTAAAAAATTAGTATGGTCTAGGATAATACTAATATTATAGCTCCCAATATTATTAAAAAGGCCATTTCTTATGCTTTCCCAAGTTATCTTGTCATTGTCTTGGAATTGCAATAAAATCGAATCCAGTAATTTTGCTGTCGCTTTATTCATTGAAACATAATATTAAAGTATGTCTAACTTCTTTTTTACTTCATCGGGAATTTGGCTATCCTGAATTTCAGTTAAAGTAATTGTATCCCCTGACATTAATTTATTTACTAGCTTATTCAATAAAAATTTCTGTCCACTAATTGGAATAACCCATATGTTTTGAGAGGGTTCAAATGGGTTAGGATCAAATGTCATGATATAGTTATTGTCATCTATTTTGAGATAATAATTGCCCAAAAGCTGGTCATTTTTCCAAACTTGGTCTAATTCAAAATAAACATCACTATTATCATACGACAGTTTAAATGTTTTGTATTTGAAAATGTCATGAAGTTCTATGTCTGTCATAAAAGGGTATTAAAATTAATAATTCACATACAGTATGTAGGTTTTTAATTTTTAATAAAGGAACAAAATTTTAATGAAGAAGCAAAACGAAGCCGCCGTCAGACGGCTTTCCATTGCTTCTTTTTTTGTCTTTTGTCTGCCTGAATAAAAAGACTGTTTACCGGGCGTTGGCAATTGCAGCTCTTTTGCAAGGGTTGGCTTCTGTGCGGTGGTTTGTGTGCCTTGCAAATGTGCTGCAATGTGCGGTGGTCAATTAGGGACTTTGCCTTTAATGTCCTAGCACTAAAAGACGAATGGAATTTCGTTTTAGGGTGGCGTACAACGAGCAGGTATTTGCGAAGGCTGGGAAATAGAATTCCGTCTGCCCGGCAACCTGAAGCTAAATTTATAAATAAAAGTTGATGATTTGCACATAGCTAAATTAATAACGTCCTGCCCGATATGAAGCCAAATTGAAAAACAAAAAGTTGAAACACTGCTTCTGTCCGCCCAGCTTTTGCAAATACCAATGTTGTAGGCATACTGCATTCTGTCAGTATTGATGTTTGTCAGAGAGTACAGGCTCTGCATAGTCAATAATTCCTTTGTCTTGCAGTTCCGTTAGTTTTTGTTTTATTGGCTTATAATCTTTGTCTGCAAGAATTTCAATAACAAAATATCCCTCTTTGAATTTTTCAGATTTACAGTCCATGGAGTTGAAGATGTCACGAATATCATTTGTCGCAACAGACTTCTCCATAATTACAACTTGAATAAGCGAATTGCCTGAATATTTAACAGTGTCTTTGTAAGTCAACATTTTTTCTGTGTCGTCATACTCTGCAAATACAATGTCGTCAGAAGCAATTGAAGCATAAAAAGGAATGCTGTCAATCTTGTATAGTCCTTTGTCCATATCAACAACTTCCGCCCACATTGTTTCAACTGTCCATTCGTCTAAAACGTTACTATAAAATCTGGAAAGAATTTTCACAAAGTTGTTGTCTTGCTGTGTCATAGTGAAGTGTCGTTTGCAGTTGCCTACAACGGGCGAGGCTTTGTGCAGTTGGGGAATTGACCAACTGTCCGCCCGGAACTGAAGCTAAATTATTAACTATAAGCCGAAGTTAACCAACAAAAGCCCGGCAGAATTCCGTCCGCCGAAACCAAAGCCTGGATATGCACTGCCGATGATTGTTTCAACGTCGAGCCCCAATTGCACAAAACCTGATGTTGGCTGCTGGCAAATTTTGTCCGCCGAAAAGAACTATTAAATTACTTGATGTTGTTTCGCTCGTTGAAACTTTTGGTCTCAGCAATATGAGATGCAACTTTGTCGTATAAACTTTCTATCAAGCTATTCATTTCTGTGTCATTCCATTTTTTAATTTCTTTATTCGCCTCATTCGCATTTGAACTTAGTTCTCCAATACTTTCGTTTTTTTCGTGTTCAAAATTCGCTTGGTTATTTTGCTCTGAACTAAATCGAACAGTTAAAACGCTTTGTTCTGTGTCGTAATTTGTACTAATTGTTCCTTCAATTGAAGAGCCGTGAAAAATTTCTGGTCTAAATGCCAATAATGCTGGGTCACCTGAAAATGGAATTGAGTACGAATAGCTTTTTTTGAATATTTTTTTAACTTGTCCACCGAAGTTTACGTTTTCATAATTGTCGGAATGATTATCTTTTATTGTTGCATTACCGATGTCAAACTTAAATAACGGCAATAAAAACATTTCTCTAATCTCCTTTATTGCATTGTCTTTCGTAACTCCTTTTTCAAGTAATTTTTCAAGTTGCACAGCAACTGGTCTTTGCAAGGATTGAAAATAATCTTTCATATTTTTTCCGTGTGTCCCGCCAAAAATTGTTTGTCCCATTTTGTTTAAATTATTATGATGTTAGTGATGTTGCAGATTGCTTGCAGCCAACGGGCGGGGCTTGGCGAAGTGGGGGAAAAGTTGTTCCGTCCGCCCCGGCAAACCGAAGTACAATTTATAATTAAAAGTTGAAATTTTGAACTAATGCTTGGCAGAATTCCGTCCGCCGGATATGAAGCACAATAGCGTAACAACTGTTGAAACACGGTTTCCGTCTGCCCCCATTTTGCCAAACACGATGTTAGGCGTTCGCTGTTATTCGATAATGGTTATCTCATCGATTCGGTCAAAGTGTTTTCTGTTTAATGTAGCAATCGGAAGGTTTAGATTTACGGCTGTTGCTGCGATAAATAGATCAGCTATGTCGATCTGTTTCCTTTTTTTCTTTAAAGATGAGTTTAATCGTACTGCTGTGTCGACACAATTTTCGTCAAACGGGATAATCGAAATTGTTGCCAAGATGGTGTCCCAAAAATCTAATTGGCTTTGAGTTGCCCCTGAATATAGTTCGTATTTTGTAACTACAGAAATTGCAAATTCATAACCTTGATCAATAAGATTAATCCAAGTGGATTTTGTTTTGTCCGTCTTTCGGTAGTAATCGATAAGAATTGACGTATCAACCAGAATTACATTGTCCGCCATTGATTGATTGCTTTTCTATTATTTTCAATGGCATTTAGTTGCTTCGTAGTTGCAACAGGACCATTTAAAAGAAGTTTCCTAAGATTAACTTTGGGTTTATCCTTTACTGTTTTTTTATCAATCACGGCTTTGAGTTGCCGTAATTTTCCGGAAGGTAAAGTCTTTACCATTTTCACCAGTTGCTCAAATTCTATGTCTACTTGTAATTGCATATGCCAAATTTATAACTTTTTACTCAATTTTGAACGTGTCTGTACAGTGACGCCTAACGGGCGGGGCTTTGTGCAGGTGTGGAATTAGCATTCCGTCCGCCCGGAACCGCTGCTTGGCTTTTTGATAAAGTTAAATAGTTAGTACCAAAGCTGGGCTTTATTCGTCCTTTAGGTTTGCATTATTCATTTATTTTTAAAAATACTACTATTACTACCTTTTCTTTTTTTGCTTCTTTTTTTCTTTTACAATTCACATTTTTGTGTGGATAAAACATAACCAGCGGCGGCAGCTCATTTAT
>CAMTVJ010000008.1:0-61337 GCA_947085175.1 uncultured Chitinophagaceae bacterium | reverse complement strand
ATTGTAGGTGTACCATCAACAGCCGCTACTTGGTCTCCAATAGCAGGTTTGTTTAATGATGCAGCAGCTACTATACCATATGCCGGAACTCAAAGAGATACGGTATGGACAAGGCCAACGCCATCGGGTGTTTATCCTTACACAGCAACAGTTAATAGCTTACCACCAGCTCCGGCTGTTCCAGCAACTAACTTTGCTACTGGAAATGGACAGGCTTTGGTAACCTTTAATGTTAGAAATAATAACAGTTATGCTGTTACACTTACAAATATTGCTGCAGCTCATTTGAATTCTGGATTAGCTACTGCAACTGCATTCTTTAAGCCTTCAGCTATTAATGGAGCTCCTGGAGCAATTAGTGTGGCTAATGGTTGGACTCAGTTTGGTACAGGTACAGTAAACATACCAGCTGCTTTAGCAATTACGCCTACATTAAGTGGATTGAGCTTAGTAATACCTCCAGGTGCAACTTATGGAATAGCCTTCCAGTCATTGAATGGTGGTGGAGCGAATGTTTCCTATAGTACTTTAGCAGCAGGAACCTATACCTTCTCAGCTGGCGGTTGTGATATCATTTCTGGAACTTCTATAGGATATGGAGGCGTAGCGGCACCGGGTGCTCCAGGATTTACACCAAGAGGATTTATTGGTAGTGTTAGTCTTGTAACAAGCATTGCAGCTTGTACCTCACCAGCCCGTACGGTAGTGGTAACGGTAAATCAACCTTTAGTTTTAAATCCTGCTCTACCTGTTAATCAAACAATTTGTACAGATAAAGTAGCTAGCTTCTCAGTAGCAGTTACTGCAGGTACAGGGCCATTCAGTTATGTATGGCAAGTAAGTACCAATACTGGTAATACTTATACCAACATTACCAATGGTGGAGTTTATAGTGGAGCAAATACAGCTACATTAACAATTACTGCACCGCCAGTATCTATGAGTGGATATTACTACCGTTGTATCGTTCAAGGTGCATTACCTTGTGCTTCTGTAACTTCATTACAACGTGTACTTACAGTTAATCCACTGCCGGTTGTTGTAATAAGTGCATCTCCAACACGTTTATTCCCTGGTTTAACTACCAGAATCACTTCAACTGTAACTCCTGCTGCTGTGGCCACTTATACTTGGTTGCGTAATGGAGTTGCTGTAACAGGTGGAACGGGAGCATCAATAAATGTTGATGTAGATGGTTTAGGAGACTACAGATTAAGAGTAACAGATGTTAATGGTTGTACCAATCAGTCAAATATCTTAACGATTGCTGATTCTGTAACTGCTAAATGTTACATCTATCCTAATCCAACATCTGGTCAGTTCCAGGTGAGATACCATAGTGTACAAAACAATGTATTGCCACGTTCATTAACGATAATCAATTCGTTTGGCGACAGGGTATTTACACAGTTCTATACCATTGGAGGACCTTATGCTAGAATGGATGTTGATTTAAGAGCATTTGGAAAAGGCATATACTGGGTTGAAATTGGTGACCTAAACGGAAACCGTTTAACTGTATGTAGAGTCGTTGTACAATAACTTCTAAACAAATTTAAAAATACCAATCCCCCGAAATATTTCGGGGGATTTTTTTATTTTCCATTATGCATGACTATTGCCTGTTTTAAGGAAAACTATAAATTAAAAGAGCCACTCATTTGAGTGGCTCTTTTAATTATTTATTGAATCAAATTTCTATTTATATTCTCCAAATATTTTTCGTAATTCATCTGCAATTTCGCCAAGACTGCAATAGTTCTCCACTGCTTCAACTACAGCAGGCATAATGTTTTGATTGGTTAAAGCCACTGCATGCAATGCTTTTAAACATGCTTTAGCTTTATCATTATTTCTTTTTGCTTTTAATGCTTGAAGTTTATTGATTTGAACAGTTTGCACATTTTCATCCACTTTAAATACAGGGATAGAATTAGTTTCTGACGTTTGGAATTTATTTACACCAACAATTATTTTTTCGCCACTTTCAATATTGAGTTGATAGGCATAAGCACTTTTAGCAATTTCTTCTTGTATAAAACCTTGTTCTATAGCGGCAACGCTTCCTCCCATGGCATCAATCTTTTCAATCAATTGCCAAGCTGCTTTTTCAACATCATCCGTTAAGGATTCAACAAAATAGCTTCCAGCTAATGGATCCACCGTATCTGGGGCACCACTTTCAAAAGCCACAATTTGTTGGGTACGTAAAGCAATGGCTGCGGCTTCTTCTGTAGGTAAACTAAGGGCTTCATCATAACCATTGGTATGTAAAGATTGTGTGCCTCCTAAAACTGCAGCAAGTGTTTGTACGGTTACCCTGCAAATATTATTGATAGGTTGCTGTGCTGTTAAAGTACTGCCGCCTGTTTGGGTATGAAAACGTAGCATCATGGCTTTTGGATCTGTTGCTCCCAAATCTTTCATGATGGATGCCCACATTCGCCTGGCGGCCCTGAATTTGGCCACTTCTTCAAATAAATTATTATGTGCGTTAAAGAAAAATGAAAGCCGTTTGCCAAAAATATTAATGTCTAGTCCTTTTTCAAGGGCTGCTTGTACATAGGCTTTACCATTACTTAAAGTAAATGCAATCTCTTGTACAGCTGTGCTTCCTGCTTCCCTAATATGATACCCAGAAATAGAAATGGTATTCCATTTAGGCACTTCCTTGGCACACCATTCAAAAATATCGGTAATGATACGCATGGAGGCTTTGGGCGGATAGATATAGGTACCACGGGCTGCGTACTCTTTTAAAATATCATTTTGTATAGTACCAGTTATCTTTCTAAGATCGGCTCCTTGTTTTTTAGCTAAGGCTACATAAAAAGCTAGCAAAATAAAACCACTGGCATTAATAGTCATGGAACTGGATACCTCGTCCAAATTAATACCCTTAAAAAGGGTTTCCATATCCTCCAAACTATCAATGGCAACTCCAACTTTTCCCACCTCACCATCAGCAAGAGGGTGGTCGCTATCGTATCCAATTTGAGTTGGTAAATCAAAAGCCACACTTAATCCATTTACTCCCTGGCTCAATAAAAAATGATAACGCTGATTGCTCTCCTCGGCGGTGGAAAAGCCCGCATATTGTCGCATCGTCCACATTTTGCCTCGATACATATTGGATTGTACACCACGGGTAAAAGGGAATTCGCCAGGAAATTCATTTCTGTCTTGGGCAGTTTGGTAGAGTTCCTTTATTTCAATTCCCGAATCAGTATGTATCTTTCTTTGATCTGTCATATTAGATTTTTGAAAAGCAGTGGCTTTTGCTAAAATAATTTTTTTGCTTCAAATTGTAGTGCACTTAGTACCATTGTACTTAAATCGGTGTTGGTGCTGGCCGCATATTCCAAAATTCTTTTACTAAGTTCTATACCATTGTTTTCGGATGGTAGGGTAGCAGCCAATTGGTTTATAACAAATATGTGTTGGTCTTTTAAATTACCAATGGCTTTCCACATATCAACACTTATATAAATTTGCTGGCTAACATTGTATTCATACTCTGTACGAAGCGTATCCAGTAATATTATTTGCAAATCAACTACAGTCATACCAGAAGCTGAAACCCTTGAAACTAGGTTTTTAAGAGAGGATCTTTCTGCATAAAGCGTAAAACGTTCCAAAGCTTGTAATCTAAGTTTAATCGTCTCGTTGTTAATACCAAAACGTTCATTTAATGAGTCTTTCATTCCTTTAAACTCGGCCAGAAGCCAGGCAACGGCTATAAAAAACATAAATACGGCTCCCAAAATAATGTTTTGAACGATGGCTGCTGAAAAATCCATGTATAATAATTTAAAGCAAAATTAAGGTTTTACATGGATGAAAACTGTTGCAGTTTAGTAGAAGGAATTACGAAATCCCAATATCGTAAAACTAAATTGTTGAGATTGATTATTTTTGTACAAAGCAAATGATATGGAAGCTACAACAGCAATACCGGTAACATTGACAGCATCAGCCAAAGCAGAAATAACAAGATTGATGCATGTAGAAGGATTTAATAGTAATCATCTATTACGAATTGGTGTAAAAGGTGGGGGCTGCAGCGGCATGACTTATGTACTTGGGTTTGATGAAAAGACTGAAAAGGATGAGACTTTTGAAATTGATGCTTTACTAATCATCATGGAAAAATCTCATGGTATTTATTTGATGGGAATGGAAGTGGATTGGCAAGGAGGATTAAACAGTAGGGGGTTTACCTTTAATAATCCTAATGCAAGTAAAACCTGTGGATGCGGTACTAGTTTTGCAGTTTAATTTTTATTCAAAAATATAAAAGCCCCGTTATTTAACGGGGCTTTTTAGTAAGGATAAGTTTATAGATTAAGCTTTCTTTAATTCATCTGCATCAGCAACACCTAATGGTTTGCTTTTTGCAAAATCAACCAAGATTGGAGCCCCTACAAATATAGATGAGTAAGTACCTGTAAGTACACCAATCAACATAGCGAATGCAAAACCACGTGTTACCTCTCCACCAAAGATGAATAAGATTAACAAGGTAATAAATACCGTCAACGAAGTCATAATGGTACGGCTTAAAGTATCATTGATGGCACGGTTAATAATATTGGTCTTGGTTGTACCTCTCAAATCACGACTATACTCCCTGATTCGATCGAATACAATTACCGTATCGTTCATTGAGAAACCAATTACAGTTAATACCGCAGCAATAAAGTGCTGATCGATTTCAAGAGGGAATGGTACAATGTTTTTAAAGAATGAGAATACTGCAAGAGTAACAAAAACGTCATGTAACAAAGTAAAGATGGTTCCAACTGAATATCTCCAATCTTTAAATCGTACAAAGATGTACAAGAAGATGGCAAACAAAGCAAATAAGGTTGCTTTTACAGCTCCTGCCTTTAAGTCTTCAGAGATGCTTGGCTGAACAGCTGAGAATCCTTGAATATTATTTTTAGCAAAATCGGCTTGTGTTAAGCCAGTAGGTAATACTTTTTTAAGACCAAGGTGTAATCTAGAGATGATAGCGCTGTCAGCATTATCTACGCCTTTTAAATAAGCAGTAGTAATGTTTAAGTGACGAGCATCACCTACAGTTTTAATAGTTGGGTTATCGCCATCCAAAGCCACTTTTAAGTCTTCACGAATATCATCTGTCTTAATAGACTGGTCAAACTGAACGGTATAACTACTTCCTCCTTTAAATTCAACACCTAAATGGAATCCGTTAAAAAAGGAAGCTATACCAGCAAGGAAAACGATAGCTGAAACAACATAAGCGTATTTTCTTAACTCGATAAACTTGTAGTTAGCGTGTTTGAAAATCTTCTTAGAGATGCCAGTGAAATAATTGAAGTGACGGTTTTTATTAGTCCAGAAATCGGTTATTAGTCTTGAAACAAGGATACCACAAAATAAGGAAAGTAATAAACCAATGATTTGAGTAGTTGCAAATCCTAAAACAGGACCTAAACCAAAATAAGCAAGGATTACAGCAGTAAGTAAAGATGTTACGTGAGCATCAATTACAGGAGAAAGTGAACGTTTATAACCATCACTAACAGCCAGCTGGTAAGATTTACCTTTAACTAACTCTTCCTTTATCCTCTCAAATATGATTACGTTAGTATCTACCGCCATACCAATGGTTAACACTAAACCAGCAATACCTGCTGCTGTTAATGTAAAGCCCATTGCGGTTAAAACCCCAATCGTAAACAAAAGGTTTAAAATTAATGCGATGTTGGCTACCCAACCACCGTTATTGTAATAAACCAACATTAATATGAAAATAATAAGGAATGAAATTCCAAAAGCCATTGCACCGCCATTAACAGCTTCCTTACCTAATGTTGGACCAACAACTTGTTGAGCTACAATTTTAGCAGGGGCATCAAGCTTTCCTGACTTTAATATATTTGAAAGATCCTGCGCTTCTTGTACTGTGAAGCTTCCAGAAATTTCAGAACTTCCACCTTCTATTGCACCATTTACATTGGGAGCACTATAAACAATATCATCCAAAGCAATAGCAATTGGACGACCAATATTTTTACCGGTTAACCTAGCCCAAGTTTTTGATCCAACATTGGTCATAGTCATTTTAATGGCAGGGTTACCTCTTTCATCAAAATCTTGTCTAGCTTCCTCAACACCTTCGCCCTCAAGAGGCGCTTTATCTGTACCAAGCTGAGTTTTTACAGCATATAGTGGGAAATACCTTTGCGTGCCTTTATCTGCTTTTTCTTCAACTCCAAATAAGAATTTACAATCGGCAGGAATCGCTGACTTCACAACATCATTATTGATGTATTCATTAAAAATACCAGTATCCTGTAAAGCAACAGAACCAATATTAGCAACAAAAAATTGTTTGCCACTTTTGTCTTTCTGTACATCAATTGGATTAATCACCCTAAAGAAAGGGTTTGCATTTAATTTAAATTTAGCAGAATCAATTACTGTTGAACTATCAACACCATTTAAATAAGCCTGTAAATTATCATCGGCTAATTTTAGAGATTGCGCCAATTCATCAATACGATACACTTCCCAAAACTGAAGGTGGGCAGATGCTTGTAATAATTTACGAACCCTGTCAATATCAGTAACTCCAGCAAGTTCCACATTGATGATACCTTTTGTTTCATCAAAATTGATATTAGGTTGTGCAACTCCAAATTTATCGATACGACGAACAAGGATCTTATAAGTTTCCTTAATAGCTCCAGAGGCGATTGTGCGTATTTTACTAATAACAGTTGCATCGTTATCACCTACTTTCACTTCTTTACCAGCTCCTGCAAAAATGCCGGCTAATTTACCCTGGCCATTTTGTTGAATATAAGCATTGCTGAAAAGGGTGATATAGTCCGAATTGTCGGTGTTTTTTTGAATAGTAGCTGTGTTTAAAGCATTTAACAAAAGAGGATCTTTTGAATTATTACTTAAAGACTTTAAAAGGTCGGCAACGCTTACATCTAATGTAACACTGATACCACCTTGTAAATCCAAACCAAGATTTAACTCATTTTCTTTACACTTTTTATAAGTTGTTCCAAAAATGGGATAAATGCTTTTTTCTGCTGTACTGTCCAGAATTCGTTTTTTTCTGAATTCAATAGCTGCAGTTTTTTCATCTCCTTTTAAATCGGGGAATGCAGATTTGACAATTTTTTCCGCTTTAGCAGTAACATCATTTTCGTAATTACGAATTACCCATGTATAGGATAACTCCCAAAGAGAGATAATGGTAAGTGCAATCGTAAAGAACCAAACTAAACCTTTTAGTTTCATAATAATTAACTTTTAGTAGCTACTTTGTTGAATTTTAGAAGGCTGCAAAGATAGGGGAAAAACACATTTACAACTATGGCGTATTAATTTTAGAATTTTATTCAATTTGTACTTAATTTCCATTCTTATATGGTCAGTAAAAATTATATTTTAACTATCTGTTTCCTAATGTTTGTTTTAGTTAATAGTTGTAAATCAACCAAACATTCCAGTAAAATGGAGAAATCAAATGAAGTAAAATCTATTGTGACATCAATTGATACTTCTATTGATATTGGTTTTTTGGATGAATTATTGGCTAAGTATCCCCAATATTTCTCATCTTATATTAAAAATAAAAAAGATTATAAACTGCAGGTTATTTACACGCAGGTAAACCGAGGTGCCAATGGAATGCCTGATTTAATGCATCATTATTTTAATGTAGATAGCGATAATTATTTTTATCCAGCTTCTACTGTAAAACTTCCAATAACTATTCTGGCCTTGCAAAGACTTAATGAATTAAAGGAAAAGGGGATTGAAAAAAACAGCACTTTAGTACATGAATCTTCATTTAATGGGCAAACTACTGTAACTAATGACCCAACTGCTGTAGATGGGAAGCCAAGTATTGCTCAGTACATTAAAAAGGTATTTTTGGTAAGTGATAATGATGCTTATAATCGACTATATGAATTTTTGGGTCAGGGATACATTAATAATGAGCTACATAAAAAGGGATATTCAAATGTTCAAATTTTACATAGGCTCAATATTTTTTTAACTGAAGAAGAAAACCGACGGACCAATCCTGTACTTTTTTTGGATAGCAGTAACAAACCCATCTTCTATCAAAAGGAGCAAATAAATACTAATCAATACCCAAAACGGGATGATAAAATAGGGAAGGGGTATTATAAAGGAGGTGTTTTAATAAACGAGCCTTTAGATTTTTCTAAAAAAAATAAAATAGTACTTGAAGATTTACATCGAATGTTGATCAGTCTGGTTTTTCCTGAAAAAGTAAAAGCAACGGAAAGATTTAATTTGAATGAAGCTGATAGAAACTTACTTCTTCAATACATGAGTCAATTTCCTACAGAAAGTTCATCACCTCCGTATAAAGATGAACCTAAAAAGTATTGGCAAGCATATAGTAAGTTTTTATTATTTGGTGCCCAAAAGAATAAGTTACCTGAGCATATCAGAGTATTTAACAAAGTAGGGGATGCTTACGGACAACTGACTGATGTGGCCTATATTGTAGACTTTAAAAATAAAATTGAATTTTTTCTCTCGGCAACTATTTACTGCAATAGTGATGGAATATTAAATGATGATAAGTATGACTATAACACAGTTGGCTTCCCTTTTATGAAAAACCTGGGCCAGGTTATTTATGATTATGAATTGAAAAGGACTTATAAAATAAAACCTGTTTTATCTGCTTTTCAATTTAAGTACGATAAATAACTATTTTTGCAAGCAAACAAATAACTGCTATGCAATTATCATCTCTTCTGCAACGCTTTAATGAACCAGAGACATTGAAAATGGCAAAACTTGGCCGTGAACTGAGGGCTAAGGGTTTTGACATTACCGACTTAAGTTTGGGAGAACCTGATTTTGATACACCAGATCATATTAAGATTGCTGCAAAAAAAGCTATTGATGAAAATTTTAGCCATTATACTCCGGTTGCAGGATATCTTGAACTAAGAGAAGCCATATGCACTAAATTATTACGGGATAATAATCTAAATTATACCCCAGACCAGATAATAGTTAGCACTGGAGCAAAGCAAAGCATTGCCAATACGGTGATGAGTATTGTTGATGTAGGTGATGAAGTAATAATTCCTACTCCTTATTGGGTTTCTTATTCAGAAATTGTAAAATTGGCGGGAGGTACTGTTAAATTCATTAATGCTTCTATTGAAAATGGCTATAAAATAACTGCTGCCCAACTGGAGGCTGCCATTACCGATAAGACAAAATTGTTTATGTTTTCTTCGCCTTGTAATCCAAGTGGAGCCGTTTATACAAAAGATGAATTAACTGCTTTAGCCGATGTTTTTAAAAAGTTTCCAGCTATTTTTATTATGAGTGATGAAATTTATGAGTACATCAATTTTGAAGGTAACCATGAAAGTTTGGCTCAATTCGACTTCTTAAAAGATAGAGTAATCCTTATAAATGGTTTAAGTAAAGGGTATGCCATGACTGGTTGGAGATTAGGTTACATTGCTGCTCACCCAACCATAGCAAAAGCTTGCGAAAAAATACAAGGACAAATTACCAGTGGTGCCAATGCTATAACGCAAAGAGCTGCCATTACTGCTTTAACAGGCGATATGAAACCAACTAAAGACATGTTGACCGCATTCACCAGCAGAAGAAAACGAGTAATGGAATTATTAGGTGAGTTGCCCAATATTGTTTGCAGCCAACCCGATGGCGCTTTTTATGTTTTACCGATGGTAAAACATTATTTTGGAAAAACTGATGGAGATGAAATCATTGAAACAGCCGATGATTTGTGTATGTACCTGTTAAATAAAGCGCATGTTTCTGTAGTAACGGGTAAAGCCTTTGGTGAACCCAATTGCATCCGTATTTCTTTTGCCAACAGTTTGGATAATATTGAAAAGGGATTTGCTAAAATCAAATCAGCACTTGCCAATTTAAAGTAGGAAGGAGTTTACAGTCTTAAAAAATATTGGTCAGGCAAGGAAGTTGGACCCAGTTATTCAAACAATTCCAATTTGTTTTTTGGTCGGCGCTTATCTTGCCAGATAAAATTGGTCAATCTTTTTTTATCGTCGGGTATTTGATTGATGGGATACAAAATGCCATCAACATTATTTACAAATTTTATTTTGTTGAGCTCTTTCTTTACAAAGTAAATATCAATAACATCACCACTACTTCGGTTCATGCCAACAAAGGCACTATCATCATCATACGGATAAAAAATACTTTCAGCAGGCGATCCTTTTACTCTCACAAAGTCAATACTTCCATCCACAAAATACCCGTTCAATGTTCTGCCAGCAATTTGGTTATACATCGCATCATTGGCTTTGTTAATAATCATACCATTGTTAAAAACGTATAGCCTTTTTGCTTTTTTGTTTTCGGTGTACATATAAATTGTGTCACCAGTTACCTGCGATTTGTCATTCCAAACTACAGGCTCGCCAAATAATTTAAAAGTAGAATCGGAAGTAGAGTAGTGGAGACTATCACTAACAGATTGTAAGGAGTCGTTATAAATTCGAACATTATGGAATGCCAGGAAATACCTGATGGTAGTATCTTTAATTGTGGTGTTAACAGCTATTGTTTTCTTTAACGTATCAGTTTGCGTAACTACTTTCCTTTCTAAGCTATCGTATTTTCTCAGTCCCGAAAACAAAGTGTCGGCAGCTATGTAAGTACTGTCATTATCTCTGTAAAAAATCATCACTGGCTTTTTTGTTGCCAAAAAAGAGTTTTGATCTTTATTTAAATAAATAAGATTGCCAATAACTGTAACCTGGTTAACACTGTCAACAAGTTTAGCATTGCCTTCCATTTGAAGTGTATTCGTATTTTTATCAAATGCAACCCGGTCAGCAACTCCCGATCTTGTGCTGTCACTAAAATCAGGTCTTTCAAAAAATACGGCTTCACCAGTTTCAAGATTATAGGTTCCCGATTTGGTATTGATAATGGACCCATCTTTTCCTGCAATTTTTGTTTGAGATATAAATGTGGCAATATTTGTTTTGATATTGTATAAAAGGCTGTCTGTCCAAATATCACTATCCGGATCTTTAAGGTGTACATTGTTTTTAAAATAAACATCTTTAGTGTCTGCATAATAAACGCCTTCTTTACTTGTTAACACTGTTTTTTCATTGGTTATTTTTCCTCCATTTTTATAGATGGCAATGCCAGTTCTTAAATTATATTCAAGATCATCCGTTGTGAGTGTTCCTTTTTTGTCGGTGAGTTTTACATTCTTTTTTAAATAGGCGATTCTATCGGCACCAACATATTGGAGGTATTGGGCGTAAGTATGAATGCTGTCGTTATCATTAATATGAATTTTACCAAAAGCTTCAATGATATTGGTTGCCCGGTTGATGGTGGCACTGTCGCAATAAAACTTAGTTAATCCTTCTTTAATGATTACATCGCCTGCAATAGTTTCCAATACAGTTACAGAGTCAATGCTTTTCATTCTTAAACTATTTCCCTGTATAATTTGAATAACACGAATACTGTCTGAAGAAGTGGTTGTGAATATTTGTTGTGCAAAAATAGGGCTACTACAAATGAGGAAGAAAAAGCTGAAGGTGAATTTAAATCGCAATGGTTCTATTTTATTTCAGCCTTAAAATTGAGTTTTTATTTATTAACAGGATACTAAAGTTTTATTACCTGATATAAGGTGCATTAACTGTATCTGGCAAGGGAACAGTTAATCCGGTATTTGTATTCTTTTTTCCAAAAATGGAAAGGGAAATATATCTCTTTGGATTTGTTTTTAAATCGTCGATCAGTAAATTCAATTTATTACTTGTGGCGGTGAGGTTGTTGTACAATTTAGGATCGTTTAACAACATACCCGCTGTTCCTGATGTGCTGTTTAATTTACCAATAGTTGTTTTTAATTCTGAAATGGTTGTATTTAAAGTAGCTAATGTTTTGTCAAGTTCCAATTTCGAAAGAGTAGTAGCTGTTTTATCAAGATTGCCCACCATGCTAGTGATTTTATCATTGTTATTAGCCAAATTTCCTGTGAAAGAATTTAGATTACCCATTGTTTTTGCTAATGTGCCAGTTTGGGTATTCAACAAAATATTTAAAGAAGTTGAGGCGTCAATGAGGTTGGCTGTAGTTTTATTTAAGTTTTCTAAAGTAGCACCTATATTATTTTTTGCAGAGGGATCTAAAATGCGGTTAAAGCTTAGTAAAACCGAATCGATAGAAGATACCGCTTTAGTAACTTGAGAAAAAAGAGGATCAACTTTACTTAACACTTCATTAAAAATTCCAGTAGATGGTAACGTATTAATGGTGTCGTTTTTAGGGATGTATTCAGTTGCATCGCCTAAATTTATTTCTACGGCTGTAATGCCCAATGGGTTTTGTTTAATGGTGGCTATTGAATTGAGGGGGATATTAACATCTTTGGTCAAAGTCATATTTACCAAAATCTGTTTCATGTTTTTATCAGTAGTAATACTATAAACGGTACCCACCTGTAAACCATTAATCATTACAGGGTTTGAATTGGCCAGCCCCTGCACATTAGTATATTTTGCATAAAGCGTATGACTTTTGGCAAATAAAGATTTTCCTTTTAAAAAATTAAACCCCAATACTAATAATGTAATCGCTAAAACTGCAAGTACGCCAATTTTGGTTTCGTTTGAAATTTTCATATTTGATAACTGGTTTGGTAAAGCTGTAAATGCTTTATCAATCAAAAGTAATTTAATTATTAATTTTTTAGCTCAAATTTTACCGAAGCGTTATTAGTAAAGTCAGACGCTAATCTAACTTCAAATCGATTTGTTCCGTCATTAATCAACATTAAAGCTGTGTTTGGGGGAATATTTCCCAAATTATTAGCATATAAAATTAACTCATTGGACTTTCCGTTGGCCAAGGTAATATTTAAAGTATGTGCTTTTGATGTTAAAGCCTTTTTGTCAAGTATCAATTCGTTGTTGAAATAAACAGATACAATATCGTTGTCTATATCTCCATTGTCATACAAATCAATCTTAATATTTTTGCTTTTTACATTTATCGTTTTTGAATCTTTAATGGGTCTTTTTTCAAAATCATTTGAAGCAATAATCTCTGTTGCTTTAACAGTGGTTACTTTATTGGTAACCTGGGCTGGTGTTGTGATATTATTTTCAACCTGGTCTTTGTATCGCTTTACAGCTTTGGTAATAGCTTCAGCCAATTCCTGCTGGCCGGCTTCACTGTTAATATACCGCTCATCTTCGGGATTGTTTATAAAACCTGTTTCAATTAAAATGGCTGGCATATTGGTGGCTTGTAAAACCCAAATTCCTACCTGGCGTTGGTTAATGCCTAGTGCTGGTCTTCCAGTTATTTCCACTTCTTCATTTACAAGTGTAGCCAAGCGATCGCTTCTTTCCTGAAAACGTTTTGCATAAATTCCGGCTAATGTTCTTCCTTCAGGACTTCTAAAATCAAATTTATTTTCTATAGAATCAACACCATCTGCTTCAATTTCAAAATTTTCATCACCATCCATTATCGCTTTTAACTTATCACTGGTTTTATGAGCCGCAAATATCCAAACACTGGTGCCACTTCTGGTAAGCGGATATTTAAAATATTCGTAAACTGGTTGTTCAACTTCATAAGCTGTTTTGGTTTTTTTTCTTTTCTTTCCTTTGCCAGTATAGCTTGTTTTATATTTTGTTACCGTTTTAGTACCAACCTGTCGTTTTCCTTGTTTTAAAGGGCCGCTATCTGCATGAATGCAAAGGAAAAGATCGCCTTTATTTTCATTGGCTATTTTAGCTTTTTCAGTAGGAGATTGATAAATATCTGTCGTTCTTGTTGGCACAACACTTACATCGGGTAATTGCTTTTGCAATTCTGCCACCAATTTCATGGAGATAGCTAATGTAACATCTTTTTCTTTTGATCGTAACGAATTTTCATATTGCCCAATAGCTCCAGGATCTCTTGATCCACCATGACCTGCATCTACAATAATGGTTTTTATTTTTTTTGAGGGGGGTGTAGTTTGAGAAAATAAATTACTTAATATTAACAATTGCGAAGCAACAAATAAAATTAAAAAAGGCACTATGTTTCTTGTCATACTCTACTTTTGACGGGAGTTATTAATTAATCACAAAATCATTCTGTTATAATGGCTATTTTTGCCAATCTCTATATGAACCAACAGCACAAAGGTACGGCAAAATATATTTCGGTTTGGGTATTGGTATTGTTATCAACAGCAATAACGTTGTATTGTAGCGCCTATGGTTTTATTAATTCAGACTTTCACAGTTATTTAACGCAAGACACCATTCCACAAACTGTTAATCCGGATACTACTCTTAAAAAAATTGCAGATAATAAAACTGTTGTTTTATCGGAACCAATTGCCAATACAATTATATCTGATACAAGTATTGAGATAAAAATAGATACACTTGATTTTAAGAAATCAAAAGATTCCCTGAGTGCCCCAGTATTTTATCATGCCGATGATTCGATGGTAATGGATATACCCGGAAAAAAAATAACATTGTACGGCAAGAAAACAAATGTTAAGTATCTCGATAATGAACTCATCTCACCCAGAATTGAATTTGATCAGCAAACAAGTTTAGTAAGTGCATATTTAATAAAAGACAGTAATGGTAATGTAATTGCATTTCCCGAATTTAATCAAGCCGATTTTAAAACCAGAAGCGACTCTATTAAATTCAACATGAAATCCCTGAAAGGAATTACCAAGGGTACTTACACACAGCAAGGAGAAATGTATATATATGGCGAAAGAATTAAAAAAACAGAACCTGATATTTTTTATGCTTTAAAAGGGAGGTTTACCACTTGTAATCTAGATACTCCTCATTTTGCCTTTGTGAGTAGTAAAATAAAATTCATTAATAAAAAGATGGCTTTTACCGGACCTGTACATCCCGAGTTTGAAGCTGTTCCAATTCCAGTGGTTTTACCATTTGGTATTTACCCACTTAAGCAAGGAAGACATTCAGGCGTTTTGGCACCTTCATTTTCGGCCAATGAACAATTGGGTATTGCCTTGGAAGGGTTGGGTTATTATAAAATACTAAATGACAATTGGGATATCGTAACTAGAGGTACCATTTACTCTTATGGCGGATGGACGGCTAATGTAAGTCCGAGATACTTTAAACGATATAAATACCAAGGGAATTTTACAGTAGATATTCAAAGATTGAAGGATTTAGATAATGCAGGGGCCAGAAATTTTAATGTAAGATGGAATCATAATGCTGATACAAAATCAAGACCTGGTGTGAATTTTAATGCCAGCTTAAATGCAGGAAGTAATGGGTTTAATGCTGCAGTGCCCAATAGCCCTCAAAGGAATTTTCAAAATCAATTAAACTCATCCATTACCTATTCAAAAATATGGAAGGATAAACCCTTTAATATTAATGTAAGTGGAAACCATAATCAGAATACCAATAGTAAACTAATTAATATTAGTTTACCCGACATAGGGTTTAACGTAAATACTTTATATCCATTTCGCCGTAAAGAAGTAATTGGCACTTACAAATGGTACGAAAATTTGGGAATTGCTTTAAATACCAATATGCGAAGCCAGTCTTCTTTTTATGACACAGTTGGAAAATTCTTTAATGAATTTGTTGACAAGTTTCAATGGGGAGCCAGTCATAATGTACCAATTACTTTATCACTTCCTCAAATTGGCAACTTCCAATTTGCACCTAACATCAGTTATCAAGAAAAATGGTACCAAGAAAAATTTGTTAGAAGTTGGAACCCTGCGAGTAAAAAAATGGATACAACTATCAGCAAAGGGTTTTTTACCGCACGTGAAATGCAGTTTGGTATGGGGATGACGACTAGGATATTTGGGATGTTTACTTTTAAGAAAAAGTCGGCTGTACAAACTATCAGGCATGAAATTCGCCCCAATATTTCTGTAAATTATAAGCCCGATATGAACCGCCAGTTTTGGTATACCACCCAGGTTGATACAGTAGGAAATAAAAGAAGATATTCATTACATGAACGAGGTATTTTTGGGGCCTATTCAGAAGGAAAATTTGGAGGATTAAATTTTGGTATTGATAATAACCTACAAATGAAAGTGCGAAATAAAAAAGATACCAGTGAGGGAGGGGTTAAAAAAATTACATTAATTGATGGGTTTAGCATTAATAGTAGTTATAATTTTTTAGAAGATTCGTTTCAGTTGAAACCATTCAATATAGCGATTCGTACAAATTTGTTTGATAAAATAAATATTAATGCCAGTGCAGTAGCTGTTCCTTATCAAACTAATGCCAATGGTGATTTTATTGATAAATTAATTTGGGGTAAAAAGCCAATTGCCTTGGGAAAAATCACCAGTGCCAATATTGCAATTCAAAGCCAGTTTAAAGGAGGAGATAAGAAGGAAAAATTGCCAAATGCCAATGCACAGCAAGGTCTTAATCCAAATACCGGCATGCCTTTAAATGAATACCAACAAGAAGCTGCTTATATGAGTAATAACCCTGGAGAATTTGCCAATTTTAATATCCCATGGAGTATTAGTTTTGCCTATGCTTTGAATTTTCAAAGAGTGTCTTTGGGTTTCAAAAGTGGCTATCAATCGGTGGTAACGCAAAATGTAAACTGGAATGGTACTTTAAACCTCACTGAAAAATGGCAAATAGGCTTGAACGGGTTTTACAACATTACCAATAAGGAATTGGGTTCTTTAAGTATGTATTTAACTCGTGAAATGCATTGCTGGCAAATGGCTATTAATATTTCACCAGTGGGAAGGTATCGATTTTTTAACATCAGTATCAGCCCTAAATCAGGAATGCTTAGAGATTTAAAAATTAATCGTACCAGGTATTTCTACGATTTATAGATTTGAAATAAAGCCCACTATTATTTAAGCTGTTGATTATATTTTTCAAACATTGCAGAATAAACTTCCTCTTTTAATTGAGTAACAGTTTTGTTGGTTGATGCAATAGCAGGTAAAAAATGCATTTGAAGTTTTGTAGGTAAAAAATAAAATCTTTTACTAATGGGCATGGCTTTTTTTGTTCCTATAATAACACAGGGTATTATTGATTTGCTAGTAGCCGAAGCAAGTTTAAAAGCTCCATCGTAAAAAGTTTTTAAAGGTTCACTGGTTCTATTACGGGTGCCTTCTGGATAGATACACATATGCATACCTTTAGCTAAAACTTTCTTCATGGCATCAAAACTTTTCTTTCTACTATTATCATCCCTTCTATCTACCAATACAGATCCTTTTGAATAGAAAGCGCCAAATAAAGGGATTTTAGCAAAAGACATTTTTGCAATGGTTTTATTAGCGCCTGGCACAAAAGGGGCAGAGAGGGGTACATCTAATAGTGCATTGTGATTGAAAACAACAATATAAGATTCTCCTTTCTTAAAATTTTCTTTGCCATACACTTTTAAAGGGCATCCTACAAGCGTTAACCAAATCTTCATCCAAATTTTTGAAACAAGGATAAATAGCTTTTGACCTTTTGGTTCATCAACCAATCGGGTTAGCATTGATGGTATAAAAATGATAAGGAAACTGAAAAAAAAACTTACTAAGGCCCAAAATGCCCATATTCTTGCAAAAATATTCTTTACTAATTCTTTCATTTTTTATTATTCTATGGAGTAAGCAATTTCCAATCTATTGGTTGTATTCCTTGTTTAGTTAAAAGTTCATTTGATTTAGAAAAGTGTTTACAGCCAAAAAATCCTTTGTCGGCAGAAAAAGGTGATGGGTGTGCAGCTTTTAAAACAAAATGTTTGGTTTCATCAATTAAAGATTGTTTTTCTTGGGCAAATTTACCCCATAATAAAAAAACAATTCCTTCTTTTTCATCCGATATTTTTTGAATCACTGCATCTGTAAATTCGGCCCAACCAAATTTAGCGTGGCTAAATGGTTCTCCGGCCCTAACTGTTAATGCAGCATTTAACATCAAAACCCCTTGTTCAGCCCAGCGGGTTAAATTACCATAGGATGCTGGCATAGCCACTCCAATATCTTTTTGAATTTCTTTATAGATGTTTACAAGAGAGGGAGGCGGTTTAATGCCGTTTTGAACTGAAAAACTTAAGCCATGTGCTTGTCCGGGCCCGTGGTATGGATCTTGACCAAGGATTACAATTTTTAATTTAGTAATAGGGGTTTGGTTAAAAGCATTAAATATTAATGAGCCTTGCGGATAGATCGTTTTACCTGCAGCTTTTTCTGTTTTTAAAAAGGTTACAATTTGTTGAAAGTAGGGTTTTGTAAACTCATGCTTCAGAACTTCTTTCCAAGATGCTTCAATTAGGACTTCCAAAATTAATATTTTGATAAAAATAAAAAAGAGCCACCATAATAGCGACTCTTTTTTTGAAGTGATCTGGATTGGATTCGAACCAATGACCCTCAGCTTAGAAGGCTGATGCTCTATCCAGCTGAGCTACCAGACCAAAATGGGCTGCAAATATAGGGGATTCAATAAAAATTGCTGCATTTAAATCATAGAAATTTAATCATCATTGATTTTTTTTTATGTTGAGGTTGAATTTGTTACTATTGATAACTTTATAATGTTCAAAGTTGAAATGGGGTTAATAATTTTTGATGGTATGTATTCTTAGAAATTGATTTTAGGTAGCTGAGAAGAAACTGGCATTTGATAATGCGGATTTGGGCAATTTTCTGTTCAAATTTTGCCTATTTGTAATCTTACAGGCCATTTTACAAAGGGGTGCCCTAAAAATTGTTCATTTATGGAAACAATAAAAGCTACATCAGGACTGAATTTTACAATAAAAATAAGGGGGCTAAAGGTTTGATTTTAAATATTTTTACACAAATAATAATTTTAGATACAAATTTTGCCTTTAAGTTAATTTAACATTATATTTGCACATAACTCAGATAAAAAAATTTTAATCAAATTAAAGTTTATGAAACAAAAACTAACGTTTATTTTGGCATTAACTCTTATAGCCACAAGTGCTATTGCCCAAAAATCAAAAATGGGTCAAGCCGATAAAAAGGGACCATTATTTGGAATTCATTTTAACATGGCCGATTATAAAGCGCCAACTGGTATTAAAGATCCAATTTCTGGAAAAGTGTATAGCACTTTTAGAGAAATGAACAAAGGTTTGGGATTTTCTTATTGGAAAGGTTTGACTTCTAGAATTGATCTTTCTGTAAAATTAAATGGAATGTTCCGTGATTATGCTGGATTAAGTTCTGGTGTTACTCATAAAACTGAAATTGGAATTGAACTTGAACCTACTTTAAATATTCGTGCATTTAAAGATGGAGCAATGTTAAATCCATTTTTAACAGTAGGTGTTGGTGGTGCTTGGTATACCGAAGAATTGGCTGCTTATGCGCCAACTGGACTTGGCTTACAAGTTAACTTCAACAGTGCTACTTATTTATTTATTCAAGGTCAATACAGATGGGCTTTAACAAAAAACAAAACTCAAGATAACTTATTTTATTCTTTTGGTTTAGCTCAAAATATTGGAAAGGAAAAACCTAAAGTTGTTCCTCCACCACCACCACCACCACCACCAGTAGTTTTGGATAGGGACGGTGATGGCGTTTTGGATGCTGATGATAAGTGTCCTGATGTTAAAGGTTTAGCTTCTTTAAATGGTTGTCCAGATAGAGATGGTGATGGAATTACTGATTCAGAAGATAAATGCCCTGATGTTAAAGGGTTTGCCCGTTATCAGGGTTGTCCTATTCCAGATACAGATAAAGATGGTGTTAATGATGAAGAAGATAAATGTCCAACTGTTCCTGGTTTAGCTCGTTTAAAAGGTTGTCCTATTCCTGATACTGACGGAGATGGTGTGAATGATGAAGAAGATAAGTGTATCAATGAAAAAGGACCAGCATCTAATTTTGGTTGTCCTGTAATTGATGAGAAAATTGTTGCGAGAGTTACTAAAGCTGCTCAAAATGTATTTTTTCAAACAGGAAGTGCAAAATTATTAACTAAGTCTAATTCTAAGTTAAATGATGTTGTAACTATCTTAAATGAAAATCCTACTTACAATGTAAGTATCGAAGGTCATACAGATAACACAGGATCTGCTGACAGAAATAATGAATTATCTAACGAAAGAGCTGCTTCAGTAAAAGCATACTTAGTTAGTAAAGGAGTTTCTGAAACTCGTCTAAAATCTGCTGGTTTTGGACAAGACAAACCAGTTGCTGATAATAATACTGCTGCTGGCCGTGCTTCTAATAGAAGAGTTGAAATGACTGTAAGTAACTATTAATAATTACTTTCTAATAATATAAAAGGAAAACCCCAGCATTGCTGGGGTTTTCCTTTTATATCCTATTTAATCTAACTTAATTCATTTTAGCCTCAAGCTCCATTAATTTTTCAAAAACAATTTCATACAAACTATTTGCTTCTTTTAATTCAGTAGTATTTACCTTATAATTGTTTTCTGTTTCTATAAACTTGGCCTTATCATTATAAATTTCGGGAGAAGCTAGGTCAAGTTCCAATTTTAATTTCTTCTTATTTAACTCGGCAATCTTAGCTTCAACTTGTTGAAACTGTGTCTTTTGCTTTTGAATCTCCTTTTTTAATTCTTTGTCAATTGAGCCACGTTCGTTCTTCACTTCTATTTCAACTGTTGGCTTTGCAGTTAAAACTGGCTCTTCTATCTTAGTACCTTTAGTTTTTTGTTCTTTTGCTTTTTCTAGTTCTCTTCTTTCTTTCCAATCAAGCCATTCGGCATAAGTTCCTTTAAACTCTCTAATCTTATAGTCTTCAATTTCCCAAATTTTGTTTGCTAATCTGCTAATAAAATACCTATCGTGACTAACCAGCACTATACTTCCTTCATACTTATTTAAAGATTCAACTAATAAATCAACCGAATGAATATCTAAGTGATTGGTAGGTTCATCCAATAATAAAAAATTGGCTTTACTTACTATGGTTTTTGCCAAAGCAACTCTTGCTTTTTCACCACCACTTAAAACTTTTACTTTCTTATCTACATCATCGCCACTAAATAAAAAACAACCTAGCAAACTTCTTAATTCCAAATCTGTTTTACCGCTTCTGCTGGTTTTCATTTCATCTATCACTGTATTATTAATGTCCAATGCTTCCAACTGATGCTGTGCATAAAATGAATCATCAACATTATGTCCCCAAACTCTGTCTCCAGTATATTGTTCTACTCCTGCAATGATTCTTAATAAGGTGGATTTTCCCTTCCCATTGGCTCCAATTAGGGCAATTTTATCACCACGGTCTATCTCTGCACCTGTATCTTCAATAATTTTAATATCGCCAAAGCTTTTTGAAACATGTTTTAGGGTGCATAAAATTCTCCCAGGTTGTTTATCTACCGAAAAGTTAATCCGCATGTTTGGGCGTTCTATTTCAACGTCTTCAATCCTTTCAAGCTTATCTAATCTCTTAACAATACTTTGAGCTGCTGCAGCTTTACTCGCTTTAGCCTTAAAACGTTCCACAAATTTTTCTTGTTGGCGGATATAATCTTTTTGATTTTCATAAGCCTTCTTTTGAATATCAACACGTAGGGCTTTCTCTGTTTCGTAAAATGAGTAGTTCCCTGTATAGAAATGCAATTGCTGCTGGTATAGTTCAACAACCTTGGTAACCATCCTATCTAAAAAATAACGATCGTGACTTACTATTACTACAGCTCCTGGATAATGGGTTAAATATTTTTCAAGCCACTCAATACTTGGTAAATCAAGGTGATTGGTAGGCTCATCCAGCAAAAGCACATCAGGATTCATTAATATCATCTTGGCCAACAAAACCCTCATTCTCCAACCTCCACTAAATAGTTTATATGGTTTTTGTAAGTCGGCGTTGGCAAAACCCAAACCTTGTAAAATTTCTTCGCTTTTATGATGAATATCATACCCGCCTAAAACTTCAAGTTCATGTAATCTATCAGCATAATCATGTGCCAATTGCTCATCACCAGTTAATTCAAGTTTTTTACCAATTTCCTCTATTTCTTTTTCCAGCTGTTTTACTCTTTCAAAAGCACCCATGGCCACCTCAAGTATCGAGTCATCTGTATCAAAACTCAATAAATCCTGATGTAAAAAACCAATAGTGGTTTCTCTGCCTTTTTCAACTGTACCTTTATTTGGCATGTATTGCCCGGTTAATACTTTTAAAAGTGTTGATTTTCCCGTTCCATTATACCCAATAAGGCCAATTCGTTCATTGGGCTGAATATGCCATGTAGCATCTTCTACAATTGTTCTTGCACCAAATTCAAATGTTATATTTTGTAATCCTAAAAGCATAATAATTAATTAACCCTTATTTAATTTTCGGCAAAAGTAATGATAATAGAAGGTTTAATGGATAATACTGTCATAATATCAAAAATTCATTATAATATAGGTGCTGTTACTTGATGAAGAATTAAATTTGTAAAAATGATTTTGATATGAAAAAAGCGATATTGATTATAGTATTAGGGTTAACCGCCTTTATTGGTTACAAATGGTATGATTCTAATAAATCGAAAGAAGAGAGCAGCCAAAAACAACAGCCTTTAGTTGTGATGAAGCATTCATCAGCATTTAATGAAGCTGTTTCAAATGCGATGGAAGCCTATTTTGATATGAATGCCGCCTTTGTAGAAGCTGATACTTTTAAAGTAAAAGAAAACTGTCAAAAATTTATTAAACTGCTAGATAGTATTCCTTTAACTGAGTTAAAAGAAGATACTACCAGCATATTTGCAATTGCTGAAGCTACTTTCTCAAACATAAAGGTCAATGCCCAATCATTAATGCAACAAACAGATATTTTAGAAATGCGAAAAGACTTAGGTATGGTTTCAGAAAACCTATATCCATTTTTTAAAACGATACATTATTCTGGAGAAAAAATGTATTGGCAAAACTGTCCTATGGCTTTTGAAGATGCTGGAGCCAATTGGTTAAGTAAAACCAGGGAGATCGTAAATCCATATTTGGGTAAACATCATCCCCAATACAGAGGAAGTATGTTACATTGTGGCGAAGTGAAAGATAGTATTAGGGCACAATAAATTGGTGTAGGATTTTTTAGTTTATGGAATTGTACTGAGCAGATATGAAAATTAAAATCATTGTTTTATTATTAAGCCTGAGCCCTGTTTTTACCTTTGCTCAAAATAAATTTACTATAAGTGGTTACATCAAAGACACACTCAATGGCGAAACATTAATAGGAGCAACCATTACAGTAAAAGGGCAATCAAAAGGAATTAGCAGTAATCAGTTTGGTTTTTTTTCTATAACACTTGAACAAGGAAAATATCATCTTATTTGTACTTATGTGGGTTTTAATGACAAGCAAATTGAAATTGCTTTAGATGCCGATAAAGTCATCAACTTTGAAGTTTATCCCAGTAAAAACACTTTCGAAGAAGTAATTGTTGCAGCTAAAAAAAGAGATGGCAATGTAAAAAATGCACAAATGGGTCAGTTTAATCTTCCAATAGAAAAAATTAGATCTATTCCGGCATTTTTGGGAGAGGTAGATATTTTAAAAGCCATTCAATTTTTACCCGGTGTACGCAATGCCGGAGAAGGAAGTGCAGGAATTTATGTAAGAGGTGGAGGCCCCGATCAGAATTTAATTTTATTGGATGATGCACCTGTGTACAATTCAGGACACCTGTTTGGATTTTTTTCCATTTTTAATGCCGATGCTATAAAAAATGTAACCCTAATTAAAGGAGGAATGCCAGCACAGTATGGTGGACGCTTATCTAGTGTATTAGATGTTTCTATGAAAGAAGGAAACAATCAAAAACTCCAAGTAGATGCCGGACTTGGTGTAATTGCTTCTCGTTTATCAATTCAAGGGCCTTTGTTAAAAAACAAATCTTCCTTTATCATAACTGGAAGAAGAACTTATATTGATGCAATTACAAAACCGTTTATTAAAAAGTCGAGCCAGTTTTATGGGAGTGGTTATTATTTTTATGATTTGAATGCTAAAGTAAATTATAAGTTTTCGGAAAGAGACAGGGTTTATTTAAGTGGGTATTTTGGCCGGGATGTTTTTGATTTCAGTAATGGAAAGCAAAGTTTAAAGATTAATATTCCTTGGGGAAATGCCACCGGCACTTTAAGATGGAATCATGTTTACAACAACAAATTATTTGGGAATACGACAGTGGTTTATAATGATTACAATTTTAATTTTAACGGAGCTCAAAATTCTTTTGAACTTGGGCTTGCTTCAGGCATTAGAGATGTTAGTTTAAAAAAAGATTTTGATTTGTATTCTTTTACGGGGCATAAAATTAAATTTGGGGCAATATATACTTACCACAAATTCACACCATCAGTTGTAAGTGGAAAACAGGATACCACAATTTTTAAACCAAAGAATGCACAGGTAAAATTTGCACATGAAGCCGCTGTTTATTTACAAGATGACTGGGAAGTAAATGACAAATTTAAAATAATGGCAGGATTAAGGTATAGCTGGTTTCAACAAATAGGAGCTTATACCATTTACCAAACCGATGATAATGGCAATAGAATTGATAGCACCGTTTTTAGAAAAGGAAAAGCCGTAAAAACTTATGGTGGACTGGAGCCAAGGATTACTTTACGCTATGCTGTGAATGATGAGACTTCATTTAAAGCATCTGTTTCCCGTAATCAGCAATTTATTCATTTAGTAAGTAATGCTGGTACAACTTTACCCACCGATATTTGGGTGCCCAGCACTTATAAAGTTAAGCCTCAGCTAAGCTGGCTTTATGCCGCCGGTTATTTTAGAAACTTTAAAGATAACATGTACGAAACATCTGTAGAAGTGTATTATAAGCAAATGCAAAACCAAATAGAATATAAAGAGGGATATGCACCTACATCGTTGGATGATACCGAAAACTCATTTACGTTTGGAAAGGGCTGGAGCTATGGTACAGAATTTTTTATTAATAAAACAAAAGGAAGATTAACAGGTTGGTTAGGTTATACTTTAAGTTGGACCTGGCGTAAATTCCCAGAACTTAATTTTAGTGAAAAATATCCAGCCAAATATGATCGTAGACACGATATGAGTGTGGTGGCAATGTATGAGTTAAATAAAAAGTGGAAACTATCTGGATCATTTGTATATGGAACAGGTAATGCAGTAAGCTTACCACAACGATTTTATATTGTTGGTGGAGTACTTACACAAGAATATAGTCGTATTAATGAGTATCGCCTTTCTGCATATCACCGGTTCGATTTTTCTGCCATACTTACGCCAAAGAAAAATGAAGATAGAAAAATAAAAACGGAATGGGTGTTTAGTATTTACAATGTATATAGCCGAAAAAACCCTTTCTTCATTTATTTTGATCAATCTGGCGATCCATTTAATGGAACCCTAGAGATACAAGCCAAGCAGGTTTCGTTATTCCCAATTATTCCTGCCGTTACCTGGAATGTAAAATTTTAAGCAAAAAAAAGCAGTACATTTTGTACTGCTAAACTATTTTTAAATTAGAATTACCGAATTAAAGTATGATAAGTTTCAACCACCGACCCTGGATAAAGAGGATCATTTGATGAAGTGCTTCGTGTTGTCAATAAATTATTTGTGAGGGTTAAAATTTTTAGTTTATAAGTTTTTGCAGGAGTAATAGCAATTATGGAATCGACACTTGACAATTGGTAAGTGCCAAAATTTGAGAAATTGGTATTAAAACGATATTCAAAATTTCCTCCTGGTTTAAAATCTATGTAATTGGAGGGTTTTGGACTTCTAGGTATTATTGTGTCTTTTACTAAAACCCCATTAGTGAATACATTTAACTGAACTCGATTGATTAGCCATTTGTAAGGAACACCTTCTTCCTTTGTTAATAATGGACTTGGATCAACCTTAGAACAGGAAATTATTAAAATGCTTGAAAGTAGGATAAAGCAAATTATACCGATTGCCTGGATAGGGGTTTTCATTATTAGTAGATATTGATTTGACTAATAACGAATCTGTTATCAGATTATTGTCCTTTTTTAGGTTTAGTAATAAATCTTATAACTCCACTTTTTTGTAAATCTGATGAAATACGTACTTCATATCTTTTTTCGCCATCGGTAATTACCATTAAAGCTGTATTAGGAGGAATGCTACCCAAGTTTTCTGCATACATGATAAGTTCATTTATTTCTCTTGATTTATCAATAGCTAAAACAATTCTAATGGCTTTATCTGAAAGTCTTTTATTTGACAAAATCAATTTGCTATTATAAAATAAAGAAATACTGTCGCCATCAATATCTCCATTGTCGTAAAGGTCAACATTAATGGTTTCTTTATCTATTTCTATCGTTTTAATTAATTCACTATTACGTTTTTCAAATTTAAAATCGGGAATTTTAATTTCAGGTTTTTCTGGTATATTATCTAAAATTTTGTTAGACTCAACTCTTGAATTTTCAATATTTCTATTTTCGAATGGCACTAATTTATTTTCTGTTGAATTATTTGGGCTTGCCTTTATTGTTTCCGTAGGGCTTTTAGGTTTGCTATTTAATGTAGAATTATCTGGTTTTGGCTTTATATTTTTAACTATAGGATTACTGTATAATGCTGGACTTTTTTGTAAAAGCCTTCTAGATAATGTGGTAGAACCAAAGCCACAATCTCCAACTTGTTTTGGTGCTGGTATCCAGGATCCTTCTAAAGTTTGATCTTCTCCTTGTTGAAAATAAGTTAACCGATGTACTTGAAAACAATTGCGGATGGTGGGAGGTACATTTGTTTTTGTTCTTTCTGTTTCTACTACTTCAATGTATTTGCTGGCTTTGTTTATAGTGCCTATTAATTTGCAAATAGTATAATATCTTTTACCCCCCTCTGTATAATAAGTGTAAGAATAGCCAGTTACATTTTTACCTTTACATTCCAATTCTAATACATACTCACACCTGCTTCCTTCCCATCCTACAAAGGCAGTGCTTTTATCTGTAAACTGACCTTTCCATTGCCCAGTAAAGTTTTGAGCTGTTGCTTGAAAAGTAAATAGAACCGTAAAAAATAATTGTATTGTTATTTTCATATTCAAAAACTGACAAAGGAAATTAATTTTAACAAGACTAACATTACTGTGGGTACATGTTTATCATTAATATTTACCCAGCCAAAGATATTTTAGTTAAGCCTTACAAAGATATTTTAGATTTATTTTTCCTTAGCTAATACTTCGTTAAATTTGCAGATAGAATGCTTCAAAGCATGCTTTTAAAAATATGATAAAGATAACATTACCCGATGGCGCAGTAAGAGAATACGAAAAAGGTATTTCTGCATTTGAAGTTGCAAAATCGATCAGCGAAGGATTAGCCAGAAAAGTTTTGGCTGCCAGTATTAATACAGAAGTATGGGATGCTCATAGACCTATTGAACAGGATGCATCTTTAAAATTATTAACCTGGGATGATACTGAAGGCAAATCTACCTTTTGGCATTCATCGGCCCATTTAATGGCAGAAGCAGTTGAAGCTACTTTCCCTGGTGTTAAATTTTGGGTAGGCCCTGCTATTGACAGGGGCTTTTATTATGATATTGACGCTGGTGAAAATAAAATTACAGAAGAAGATTTGACTCAATTAGAAAAGAAAATGAACGAATTGGCTAAGCAAAGCAATCGATTCGTTCGTAAACCAATTTCAAAAGACGAGGCATTTAAATATTTCACCAAAAAAGGGGATGAGTATAAGTTGGATCTGTTGAGTGGCCTTACTGATGGTGAAATTACTTTTTATACCCAAGGCGGGTTTACAGATTTATGCCGTGGCCCACATATTCCCAATACCAGTTACATAAAAGCTATAAAATTGACCAGTATTGCTGGTGCTTACTGGAAAGGAGATGAAAAAAACAAACAACTTACCCGTATTTATGGTGTTAGTTTTCCAAATCAAAAAGAATTGGATGAATACCTTTTAATGCTGGAAGAAGCTAAAAAAAGAGATCATCGTAAACTTGGCAAAGAGCTTGGCATTTTTACCTTTGATGATGAAGTAGGTCAGGGGCTTGCTTTATGGATGCCCAATGGTGCCATCATTATTGAAGAACTGGAAAATTTAGCCAAACAAACTGAAAATGCTGCAGGGTACAAAAGAGTGGTTACACCACATATTGCTAAAGAAAGCATGTATTTAACCAGCGGGCATTTACCTTATTATGCCGATAGTATGTTTCCTCCCATGGAAATGGAT
Source organism: uncultured Chitinophagaceae bacterium (assembly GCA_947085175.1). Taxonomy (GTDB): domain Bacteria; phylum Bacteroidota; class Bacteroidia; order Chitinophagales; family Chitinophagaceae; genus Ferruginibacter. The sequence goes on along the minus strand of CAMTVJ010000008.1, from coordinate 33,037 downwards.
GGCGAGAAATATTATTTAAAACCAATGAACTGCCCTCACCATCATAAAATATTTGATGCTGAACCTAAAAGCTATAAAGATCTACCATATAGAATTGCTGAATATGGAACCTGTTATCGCTACGAACAAAGTGGTGAGTTGTTTGGCATCATGAGGGTACGATGCCTTCATATGAACGATGCCCATATTTATTGTACCAGAGAACAATTTGCCGATGAATTTAGAGCGGTTAATGAAATGTATATCAAATACTTCAAGATTTTTGGTATCGATAAATATGTAATGCGCCTGAGTCTTCATGATCCAGCAAAATTGGGTAAAAAATATATCAACGAACCCGAGCTTTGGTTAGAAACAGAAGAAATGGTTCGCCAGGTTTTAAAGGAGTCTAATATCCCGTACATTGAAGTTCAGGATGAAGGTGCTTTTTACGGTCCAAAGATTGATGTTCAGATATGGAGTGCTATTGGAAGAGAATTTACATTGGCAACCAACCAGGTAGATTTTGCCCAGGGGCGTAGTTTTAAATTAAGTTTTACCAATAAAGATAATAGCCCCGAAGTACCACTAATTATTCATAGAGCCCCACTTGGAACGCATGAAAGGTTTATTGGTTTCTTGCTAGAGCATTATGCAGGTAAGTTCCCAACTTGGTTAGCGCCATTGCAAGTTAAAATTTTACCTATCAGCGATAAATTCATGGATTATGCAAATACAATTTTGCAAACGCTAAAAAATGCTGATATTCGTGCTGAAATTGACGACAGAAGCGAAAAGATAGGGAAGAAAATAAGAGATACTGAAGTAGCAAAAGTGCCATACATGCTGGTTATTGGCGAGAAAGAAATGAATGAAGGAAAAGTGTCGGTACGCAGGCAAGGTATTGGAGATTTAGGCGCTAAACCATTAGAAGAATTCGTTTTAGAATTAGTTGAAGAGATAAAGAGCAGAAAGGCAGAATAATTCGTTAAATTGTTTAAAAATCCGGGCAACCGGTCTTTAATAAATAAACAACATTGTAAATTAAAAATTGTAAATGGCATTTCCACCAAGACCCCGGGGCGCATTTAATCCCCGTTTTAAAAAAGAACAACAACAAGAGCACCGTACCAACCACATGATAAGAGTACCAGAGGTACGACTGGTTGGAGAAAATATTGAACCAGGTGTTTACACAACCATTGAAGCAACTAAGATTGCAAAAGAACAGGAGCTTGATTTAGTAGAAATTTCTCCTGGTGCTAACCCACCTGTTTGTAAAATCATTGACTATAATAAGTTTTTATACGAAGAGAAGAAGAAGAAGAAAGAAATGAAGGCTAAGTCGAAGACCAGTGAGGTTAAAGAAATTCGTTTTACTCCCAATACTGATGATCATGACTTTGAATTTAAAGTAAAGCATGCCGAAAAATTTTTGGCTGATGGCGATAAAGTTAAAGCCCACGTTCAGTTTAAAGGCCGTGCCATCATGTTTAAAGAAAGAGGGGAGTTATTGTTATTGAAATTTGCCGATAGGTTAAAAGACGTAGGTGCATTGGAAGGAATGCCTAAAATGGAAGGAAAGAGAATGTTGGTAATGTTTGCACCAAAAGCAAAATTGTCGAAAAGAAAACAATTGGCTCAAAGTAAATTATAAGGTTTAAAAAAATATAAAAACTTAAGGGGAGTAATAACTTCCCTTTTTTTATTTTTACATTTCAAATGGATACGAGTTTAAATAAATACATCAGCGAAACAGGATTTTGCTCCCGTAGAGAAGCAGATAAGTATATTGATCAGCTAAGGGTGACCATTAATGGCAAAGAAGCCACTAAAGGAAACAGGGTTGCTGAGGGAGATACTGTGTTGGTGGATGGAGAGCCCATTAAAAAAAAGCAAACGGCAATTTACCTGGCCTTATATAAACCAAAAGGAGTTACCTGTACTACTGATTTAAAAGACAAAACTAATATCATTGATTTTGTAAATTTTAAAACTAGGGTTTTTCCTATAGGGAGATTAGATAAACGTAGCGAAGGCCTGATTTTTTTAACCAATGATGGCGATATCGTTAACAAAATTCTGCGTGCTGGTAACCAACACGAAAAGGAATATATAGTTACAGTTGATAAACCTATAAACCTTGAATTTATACAAAAAATGAGGGCTGGGGTAAGGATTTTAGGAACCATCACCAATAAATGTTTTGTAAAGCAGGAGGGGCCAAATCGGTTTAAAATTATATTAACCCAGGGCTTAAATAGGCAAATTCGACGCATGTGTGAGGCACTTGGCTATAATGTAGAGGCATTAAAGCGTACTCGAATCATGAATATGACTTTATCGGGGTTACCACTTGGAAAATGGCGATATTTTACACCAACCGAGATTAGTACTATTAATGAAATGCTTAAAAACTCCAGTAAAACGGCTGATGGCAATGAAGGGATGGATGAATAAGTTCTCTTTTTATAATAATTTGCTGCTATTTGCACTGCAGTACAAGAGTGCGACGCAAGAATGCCTAATAGTTGAACAAAGGCTGGAAACAAAAAAGTTCTCTCTAAACTAAACTTTTATGGCTGTTTCCCCTTATCTTTGCCGCCCGAAATAGAAAATTTTCTTTTTCAGACATTTCCCACAAGGCTCAACAAGTTTCCCATCGTTTTGGGAGCGCCAGTAGGGAGTAACTAAAAACAGTTATGTAATGCCAAAGGTTAAAACCAACAGCAGCGCCAAGAAGCGCTTTAAAGTTACCGGTACAGGTAAAATCTTATTTCAAAAAGCTTTTAAACGTCACATCTTAACAAAAAAGTCAAAAAAACGCAAGCGTAACATGCGTAAAATGGGTGTTGTTAGCGATCCTAACATGCATTTTGTTAAACGTTTATTAGGGATGAAATAATAATCCTCCCTCTAAACAAATCAACTTTTAAACTTTTAAACTAATTTAAGATATGCCACGTTCAGTAAATGCAGTAGCCAGCAGGGCCCGCCGCAAAAGAATATTAAAAGCTGCCAAAGGATACTATGGTAAGCGTAAAAATGTATACACCGTTGCCAAAAACGTAATGGAAAAGGGTTTAACGTATAGCTACGTTGGCCGTAAACTAAAGAAGCGTGAGTACCGCACATTGTGGATTGCTCGTATTAATGCAGCTGTAAGGGAAGAAGGTAGCATGACTTACAGCCAGTTCATCAATAAACTTTCTGTTAAAGGAATTGACCTAAACCGTAAGGTTTTAGCTGATTTGGCTATGAATGAGCCGGAAACATTTAAGAAATTAATAGATTCAGTTAAATAAAACTGAAAGCTTTAATGAATATAACCGGTTGTGACACAGTCACTACCGGTTTTTTTTATTCATTAATATACATATTCAGTTATTTTTGTAAAAAGGATCTATAACCTAAAACCCGTAAATCAATCAATGGATAATACCTACAACGACCTGGTGCAACAAACCTTTAAATTTCCTCAGGCAGATTTTAAAGTAAAAAATGAATATCTACAATACAACGACTTGGATATTAAAGCACTGATTGATAAGTATGGTACTCCTCTAAAATTGACTTACCTACCAAAGATTGGTAACCAAATTAACAAGGCAAAAACCATGTTTGCCAATGCTTTTAAAAAGCATAAGTACGAAGGCAAGTACCATTATTGTTATTGTACTAAAAGTTCTCACTTTTCATTTATCGTTGAAGAAGCATTAAAGAATGAAATTCATTTGGAAACTTCTTATGCCTATGATATTGATATCATTAAAAAATTATACGCCAAACGCAAAATCAATAAAGATATTTTTATTGTTTGTAATGGCTATAAGCAAAAACCCTATATCAGCCGTATTGCTGGCTTATTGAACTCAGGGTTTAAGAATGTTATTCCAGTTTTGGATAATGTAGATGAGTTAAGAGGATATATTAAATCAGTAAAAGTGCCTTTTAACCTTGGGATAAGAGTAGCAGCCGAAGAAGAGCCTAATTTCCCTTTTTATACGTCAAGGCTTGGCATCAGGGCAAAAGATATTCTGGAGTTTTATGTAGATAAGATTGAAGGTAATGAACATCGCTTTCAATTGAAGATGCTACACATTTTTTTAAATAAAGGGATAAAGGATGATATCTATTATTGGAGCGAATTGAATAAAGTGATTAACCTGTATTGCCAGTTAAAAAAGATTTGTCCTGAGTTGGATTCCATTAATATAGGTGGGGGATTTCCCATTAAACACTCTCTTAGTTTTGAATACGACTATCAATTCATGATTAATGAAATTGTAAGAAATATTAAAGTGGCTTGCAAGAAAACGAAAGTTCCTATGCCGAATATTTTTACAGAGTTTGGCAGTTTTACTGTGGGAGAAAGCATGGCACATATTTATAGTGTGATTGGTGAAAAAAGACAGAATGATAAAGAGACCTGGTACATGATTGATTCTTCTTTCATTACTACATTACCAGATACTTGGGGCATTGGCGAAAAGTTTTTAATGTTGCCTATTAATAAATGGGACAATGAATATCACCGAGTGGTATTGGGTGGTATCACCTGCGATAGTCATGACTATTATGATAGTGAAGAGCATATTAATGAAGTGTTTTTACCCAAAGTGGGAGAGGGCGAACCCTTGTACGTAGGCTTTTTTCATACTGGAGCTTATCAAGATCAGATTAGTGGATATGGTGGAATTAAACATTGCTTAATCCCATCACCAAAGCATATTATCGTTGGCCACGACAAGAATGGTAAACTTGTAGATTGGTTATATGCAAAAGAACAAACAGCCCAAAGTATGTTGAAGATATTGGGATATAAATAAGCCCACATTGTAATATGAAAAAGCTGCTATTTTTATTATTACTATTGAATACAATGGCGTCTGTACAAGCACAGTCTGCTGAAGACTCAGTTAAAGCTGTTATTAATAATCTGTTTAAAGCAATGAAAAGCAGCGATGCTATTTTATTAAAATCGGTTTTTACCGATAGTGCAATTTTACAAACTATTGGAAAAAATAAAGAAGGAGAAACAGTAGTGAAAACACAAGCTTTAACAAGTTTTATTGAAAGCATTGGCCAGTTGCCTATTGGCGCTGCAGATGAACAAATAAGTTTTGACCTCATTAAAATTGATGCAGCTTTAGCTGTTGCTTGGACACCCTATCAATTTTTCTTCAACGGAAAGTTTAGCCATTGTGGTGTAAATTCTTTTCAACTGGTAAAGATTAATAATGGATGGAAGATTCAATATTTAATAGACACTCGTCGTAAAACTGATTGTAAATAAAAAAGTCTTCGCATAAAGTGCGAAGACTTAAGAAATTAATTTAACCCTTAGCTTATTTCAATGGCTTTAGATAATTTCTTTACTTCCTCCCTTTTAGGAAGCTCCAAAACTAAAATACCATTGTTGTACTTAGCATTGATTTTAGTAGCATCAATGTTATCATTTACAGTAAAACTGCGTTTAAAAGATTGGTAGCTAAATTCTCTACGAATTCTGTTTTGAGTGTTTTCTACCTCTTCCTTTTTCTTTTCGCCGCTGATGGTGAGTAAGTCGCCATCCATTTTTACAGTAAAATCCGATTTGTCCATTCCTGGCGCCGCTAATTCAACTTGGTAAGCATCTTTCTTCTCAGTAATATTTACTGGAGGATATTGCATCGACTTGTCCCGAAGTTGATCACTAAATCTTAGTGGTAGCTCAGAAAATAAATCATTTAATAAGCCATCAAATGAATTGTTAATTGGGTTTTTTACTTTTACTAGTGTCATAATTTTATTTTTTAAATGGTTAAACTTTCAAAAATGATTTGTCAAAAGATATTCCATTTAGTTTTTTCAGTCATTATTGCAAAATTCATACAATTAAGCGGACAGCTTGTCTGGTATTGGGTTTTCTGAATGTCAAAATTTCATTTGTAGATGTAATTTGCTTTATTTAAAGCATTGAAATAATTCGATTAGTTATTAGCCAGAAGGTTGTAATTTTGTAGTTCTAAAAATAAAAAACAGATATATGTATCCAGCAGAAATTGTAATACCAATGAAAGAAGAGTTGACAGAGAATGGCTTTTCAGAATTATTAACTGCAGCGGCAGTAGAAAATAAATTGGCAGAAAAAGGGACCACCTTAGTTATGATTAATTCAGTTTGTGGATGTAGTGCAGGCACTGCCCGCCCTGGTGTGTTAATGGCCGTACAAAATACCGCTAAAAAACCTGACCATATTACTACCAGCTTTGCTGGGTTTGATGTGGAAGCCGTTAACAAGTTAAGAGAGCATATGATGCCTTATCCTCCATCTTCACCAGCTATAGCATTATTTAAAGATGGTCAGTTGGTTCACTTCATTGAACGTCATAATATTGAGGGAAGAAGTGCTCAGATGATTGCCGAAAACTTAATTGGCGCTTTTGATCAATATTGTAATTAAAATATTTGTAACTACAAATAGAAAACCTCCTGTATAACAGGAGGTTTTCTATTTCATTAATTAATTGAATATATTGCACTACTTTATTTAAAACTTCAACTTTACTAATGTATCCCAATTTATATTATTTCTTCAAGGACATTTTCGGTGTAGAATGGCATGCACTTAGTTTTTTAAATACTTTTGGATTAATGGTTGCAATGGGATTTGTGACCGCAGCAATTGTTTTAAGTAAAGAATTACAGCGTAAGGAAAAAGAGGGTCTTCTTACTCCTAGAGAAGAGATGATAACTGTTGGAAAGCCAGCATCCATAAGTGAATTAATCATTAATGCTGTAGCTGGTTTTATTTTTGGGTATAAACTATTGGGCTTATTCTTTAATAAGCCAGAGGGAGTCAATCCTCAGGAGTATATTTTTTCAATGGATGGAAGCATCATTGGTGGTTTATTAGTAGGAGCAGCCATTGCTGGTTTAAAGTGGTGGGAGAAAAATAAAGAGAAATTAAAAGAACCTGAAAATAGAAGTGTTAGAATTTGGCCTCACGACAGGGTAGGAGATATAATAATCCTAGGCTTGGTATTTGGAATTTTAGGTGCCAAATTGTTTGATAATTTGGAGAATTGGAGTGATTTTGTACAGGATCCAATTGGAAGAATGTTTTCGGCAAGCGGACTCACTTTTTATGGTGGTTTAATTGTTGCATCAATAGCCATTTGCTGGTTTGCCTATAAAAAAGGAATAAAAATTATTCATTTGGTAGATGCTGCTGGCTTGGCTTTACTTTTGGCTTATGCTGTGGGGCGTATTGGCTGCCAGATATCTGGTGATGGAGATTGGGGTATTTATAATAGTGCTTATATAACAGATGTTAACGGTACTGTAGTAAAAGCAGAGCAAGGTGATTTTCAACAACATCTTGTAAAAAACAGTACTTATTTTTTGGAAGGTAGGGTTTACGATAAGGATTCGGTTTTAGTACCAGTTACAGACCGTACTTACGAAAGCTTGGATAAAGTACCTCACAAATCTCTACTAGCTCCTTCTTTTTTACCAATTTGGATGTTTGCTTATACTTATCCTCAAAATGTAAACCAAGATGGTACTCAAATGACTGATTGTGCTGATGAACATTGTAGGGCTTTACCGTCTCCTGTTTTTCCTACACCATTTTATGAAACTATTGTATGTACCCTACTATTTCTAATTCTTTGGTCTTTCCGCAGAAAAATAAAAGTACCGGGTGTAATGTTTGGTCTATATCTCATTGTTAATGGTATTGAAAGATTTGCTGTGGAATTAATTAGGGTAAATAATACTTATTCTATTTTTGGATTTCATCCCACTCAAGCAGAACTAATATCAGCTGCACTCATTTTAGCTGGTATTCTACTCATTTTAATAGTTAAGAAAAAGTCTAAAGCTAACTAAACGTCTTTCCATTACTTTACAAATATCTTTTATTTGAAATTTTGATTTCATCCTATTTATCTATGGGGCAAACCCATCATCCCTAAAATCGACCGTTCGCTACAAAACAATGTACTAAGTAAAACATAGTACTTACTTTTGTGAGGTAGTTATCAAAGTATATAACTGCTTGTACAAATAGCCAAATATTAAAAAAAAATTAACCATGAAAAAAATTTTAAGCCTTATGACTGCTATGAGCATAGTCTTAAGCAGTTTTGCTCAATCCGAAGCTAAAGTAACCGGGAGCATCAAAGATGGAGGCATTCAAAAAGTAATTGATGCCGCAACAGTTTCCCTTTTAAAAGCTAAGGATTCCAGCCTAGTAAAAGCAGCCATTACTGATAAAAATGGCCAGTTTTCTTTTGAAAACATTAAAGATGGCGATTATTTGGTTTTTGCCACATCTGTTGGTCATTCTAAAACTTATAGTGAAGTGTTTTCTTTATCAGCCAGTAAATCAATGGTAAATGTTGGCGTATTGCAACTTTTACCATTAGAAAAAGCAATGAAAGAAGTTGTAGTTACATCAAAAAAACCTTTGATTGAAAGGAAATTAGACAGAACAATTGTAAATGTAGATGCTTCTATTACAAGTACTGGAAGTACTGCATTAGAAGTTTTGGAAAAGGCTCCGGGAGTTTTAGTTGATAAAGATGGCAACATAAGCCTAAAAGGAAAAGCCGGAGTAATTATTTACCTAGATGGCCGACCAAGCTATTTAAGTGGCCCCGATTTGGCTAATATGTTACGTAATATGACAGCAGCTCAATTGGAACAGATTGAAATTATGACCAACCCTCCAGCAAAATTTGACGCTGCTGGAAATGCTGGGGTTATCAATATCAAAACCAAAAAGAATAAACAATTTGGGTTTAATGGAAGTATCTCAAGCGGATATACACAAGGAAGGTATGCAAGGTTTAATGAAGCACTGAGTTTTAATTATAGAAATAAGAAAATTAACTTTTTCAGTAATGTTAATTACAACCGAAATCATAAAAGTGAGGAGCTGTATATGCTTAGGAAATTTATCGATGCCAATACAAAAAATATCAAATCTATTTTTGATCAGGAAACCGATATGGAAAACCAAAGTCATAATTATAGTGCCAAATTAGGGTTGGATTATTCTGTTACAAAAAACACAACGCTTGGTGTTGTCCTTAATGGATTCTATAATCCAAGTTTATGGCAAAGCAGTACCAATACCTATATATATAATCCACAAGGAGTTCTTACCGATCAAACAAAAGCTTATACCCAAAATGATGAAAACTGGAAAAACTTCAGCAGCAACTTTAATATAAGAACCAAGTTAGATACAGCAGGACAGGAGATTACAGCCGATTTAGATTTTATTCAATACAAAGCAACAAGTGTTCAACCACTTACCAGTTATTATTACGACAATATGGGTAATCTTAAACAAACGCAGGATGTTTTAATAGGCAGCTTACCATCGAACATTAAAATTTACAGTGGTAAAGTGGATTATACTTTGCCATTGAAAAAAGAGGCCAAGTTTGAAGCAGGATTTAAAACCAGTATTGTTAATAATGATAACAATGCCCGGTATGATAGTATAAAAACTGGTTTCAATGTTTTAGATAGTGCTAGAAGCAATCATTTTATTTATGATGAAAATATTAATGCAGCTTATGTTAATTATAGTAGACCTCTTGGAAAAAAATGGAGCGGACAATTTGGATTAAGAGTAGAGAACACTAATTCAAATGGATTGTCAAAAGGGTATACTTTTAATTCTATTCTTAACAAATTTGAGTACACAGAAACCAAATTAAAAAGAGCCTATACTCAATTATTTCCAACTGCTTATATTCAATACACTGCAAATGAAAAAAATCAGTTTGTGATTAATTATGGTAGAAGAATTGAAAGGCCAGATTATCAGGATTTGAATCCATTCGTTCATTTTCTCGACAGATATACCTTTGAGCAGGGAAATCCTAATCTCAGTCCGCAATTTGCTCATAATATTGAACTGAGCCATACCTACAAAGGATTTCTCACTTCTACCCTAAATTATACTAAAACCACTGATATCATTCAAATGGTATTAGAGCAAAATGATCTTACTAACGAAACGTTTGTAAAAAAAGCCAATATTGCCAGTAGCGAACAAATAGGTTTAGCCATCACAGCCAATAAATCAATTACTAAGTGGTGGACTGCAAATATCTATACCAATATTTATAATAATCAATTTAAAGGTGTAGTTGGAGTTGAGCCTATTTCAATTGGGATAACCAGTTATATGGTACAGCTTCAGCAACAATTTAAATTTAATAAGGGCTGGGCTGCCGAATTAAGTGGATTTTACAGGAGCAAAGGAGTAGAAGGAGTGATTTTTATTCAACCAATAGCTCAGCTTAATGCAGGATTAAGTAAGCAGGTATTAAAAAACAAGGGAAGTATCCGCTTAAATGTTAGGGATATTTTTGCAGGATCTATTTTTAAGGGATATAGCAAATACGGAACTGTTGATGCCAACTTTAAAAATGTTAATGACAACCGTGCAGTTAGCCTAAACTTTACTTATCGATTTAATAAAGGAAAATTAAAGGCAAGTAGTGGGAAAAGAAACAGTGGAGCCAGTGATGAACAAAAAAGAGTGAAAAGCGGAAATTAATCCGTTTTACAAATTAAATAGGTCGAATATCGAAATTGAGCTTCATTTATTGAGCCATTCGGTATTCGACATTTTTATATTCGCCTTTATTTGATATTTTTGATGAAAATAACTGCTATGGCTTCATTTGATATGGTAAGTAAAGTTGACCTACAAACTTTAGATAATGCAATTAATACGGTACACAAAGAAATTAGTAACCGCTTCGACTTTAAAGGATCGCATGTGGTAATTGAACTCAATAAAAAGGAGTTTAAGGTAAACTTGGAAGGGGATAGTGAAATGAAAATTGACCAAATGGTAGATGTAATGATCAGCCGGAGTATAAAACAGGGTTTAGCCGGGGAGATTTATGACCTTAGCAAAGAAGCTTTTCAAAGTGGAAAAGTGGTAAAAAAAGAGGTTTTGGTGAGAAATGGCATAAAACAAGAGGATGCCAAGAAAATAGTAAAACTGATAAAAGACAGCGGGATGAAGGTTCAGGCTGCCATTATGGACGATATTATTAGAATTACTGGCAAAAAAATTGATGATTTGCAAGAAGTGATTCAAGCTTCTAAAGGATGGGATATAGGTATTGCCCTCCAGTATATTAATATGAAAAGCTAGTTAAGTAAATATTGATTAATCACTTCTTCTATTGGGTAAAATGCCCTACCTTTGCATCTTTCTAAAAAAGCACGGCAAAACCCGTGCACAAAATTAAAATATTATGAAACAAGGAATTCACCCAGAAAATTACAAAATGGTAGTTTTTAAGGATATGAGTAATGGTACTCAGTTTTTAAGCCGTTCAACTGCTTATTCAAAAGAAACAGTAGTTTTTGAAGATGGAAATGAATATCCGGTAATTAAACTGGAGATATCTAATACTTCACATCCTTTCTATACGGGTAAAAATGTATTAGTAGATACTGCTGGTCGTATTGATAAATTTAAAAAGCGTTACGAAAAAAAGGCAAAATAATTTAATAGGGGGTAACCTCTTTTTAAAGTTTGTTTTTCATGGCTATACTTTAAAGTCCCTTCGGTTTTCCGGAGGGATTTTTATTTTCAGTAGATTTACAACATGCAAAAGATCATTTTTACAGAAGAATACTGCAAACCGGAGAATCTTCATCCTTTTACATATACTAGGCATATACAAGATATCAGGATTGGTATTTTAACTATCAGAGAAAAATGGGAGAAATATTTAAAATTAACTTCCCTTGATAAATGGGAAGACAATTACCTTGATACAGCATCTTCAATAAAAATTAACAAGGCAATCCCTGAGGCTGATTATTTTTTGGTTCATTCCAATGTTTTACCCACTAAATCAATCATCAGCAAAATAAAAAAATTAAAAAATGGCGAATGTTTAAATTCAGATAATGAAGGTGGTTTTGCATATAAGTTTTCGAAGATTGAGGTAAAGGGGTTACATAAAATAAGTATTCATCATTCTGTAGAATATCAAAAAGATATAAAAGTAGTTAGATATCCCTGGCAGATTTTTCAATTGAATGATTGGGCAATTAGGGAAGACTTTGAATTATTGACGGCCGGCAAGGAATCGAAAGCCATTTCTAAAACCAATAAACTGATTAATGCGGCTCAGATTTTTATTGAACAGGGAGTACAGTTGGAGCATTGTATTTTAAACGCAAGTGAAGGCCCAATTTATATTGGCAAAAATGCTTTGATAATGGAAGGAACAATGATTAGAGGGCCAGTAGCCATTTGTGATGGAGCTATAATAAAAATGGGAACTAAAATTTATGGAGCAACAACTATTGGTCCCAATTGTATTGTTGGAGGAGAAATAAAAAATTCTGTTTTATTCGCCAACAGCAATAAGGCACATGATGGTTATCTAGGCGATTCGGTAATAGGAGAGTATTGCAATTTAGGTGCTGGCACAAGTGTTAGCAATATTAAAAACAATGCAAGCAATGTTAGTTATTGGCTTGATGCCGATAAAAAAGAAATGCCAATTGGTATAAAAGGAGGGTTGTTAATGGGAGACTATTCAAAAGCGGCAATCAATACTTCTTTTAATACAGGTACCGTTGTAGGAGTTTGTTGTAATGTTTTATTAGCTGGGCTTACACCAAAATTAATACCTAATTTTTCCTGGACGGCAGATGGAATAACTAAATACAAATTAAGTAAAGCTTTTATTGATATTAATAGCTGGAAAAAATTAAAGGGTACTTCAATTTCTGAAAAAGAAAAACAAATTTTAACTGATATTTGCAAACTGTATTAAAAAAATTAAACTTTCTATGCGTAAACAAATTGCTGCAGCCAACTGGAAAATGAATTTAACATTACAACAAGCAAATGCTTTGTTAGAAGAATTAATTGCTATCCCTCATTCTCTTAGCGAAAATCAAGAAGCTGTATTTGGGATACCCTTTCCTTACATCATTCCCATTGCAAATAAATTTGAGAGTAAAAAAAATGTTTACGTTGCAGCTCAAAATTGCTATAACAAAAAATCGGGAGCATATACAGGCGAAGTGAGTGCAGAGATACTGAAAAGTGTTGGAACATATTATGTCATCATTGGACATAGTGAACGTAGGGAGTATTTTAATGAAAGCAATGAGATGCTTACAGAAAAAGTGAATATTTGTTTGGAGAATGGCTTAAAACCCATTTTTTGTTGTGGAGAAGCTTTAGCGATAAGAGAAGCAGGTAATGAAAATAGTTTTGTTGAAACTCAGGTAAGGGAAAGTTTGTTTCACCTTACGGCAGAGCAGTTAACAGGTTTTGTAATTGCCTACGAACCCATTTGGGCCATTGGTACAGGTAAAACGGCAAGTAATGAACAGGCTCAAGAAATGCATGCTCACATTCGCAGTGTATTTGCAAAACAATATGGTGTTGTAGTGGCAGACAGTATTTCAATTTTATATGGTGGCAGCGTAAAAGCAAATAATGCTAAGGAAATATTTAGCCAGCCCGATGTTGATGGTGGCTTGGTAGGAGGGGCAAGTTTGGTGGCATCAGAATTTGCAGTTATCATCAACAGCTTAAAATAAAAGCTTTGAAATTTTGGATAGTCAATTAATGTAAATCATATTTAAAATATGCAGGTTGGACGAACATTATTTCAGAGTATGATTTGGAGAGGCCTTTATTATCTTTCTACTTTTGTTATAAACCTATTCATTGCCCGTCATTTTGAAGCTTCAATAAGTGGGGCAATTTATTATATTAGCACTATTTATGCTTTTGTACTTTTACTGGCAAGTCTAAGTTTCGATTCAGGTATAATTTATTTTGCAGCTAAAGCCGAGATTGCTCTCGGAAAACTTTTCACTTTTTCATTACTCTGGTCTTTATGTATTACTGGTTTTGTTTTTTTTATAATAACCTCATTTTTTAATAATGCTTATACTGGCGTTAGTGAACAATTAATTTTATTTTCTGCTATAGTTTTTGTTTTAGGAAATTTACTTACTACTTATTTCTCCGGTTTATTTTATGCGAATAATGATTTTGTTACACCTAATGTAATTATTATCAGCAGCACAGTGATTTTGATTTTGTTAATACCCTTTAAAGGAAGTCCTTTAAACAAAGTAATTAATGATGCTAATTATTTTTACTTTTACTTTGGTTCATTTTTGCTACAAGGAATTTTTATTTTGGCTGCAGCCAAAATAAAATTGATTAAAAACAATTTATTTCAGCTGCTAAGTTTAACCGAATATAAAAAGCTGTTACAATATTGTGCACTTGCTTTTTCAGCCAATATCATTTATTTTCTTATTTACCGAATAGATTATTGGTTTGTTGAAAAATATTGTACTGCCGAGCAATTAGGAAATTATATTCAGGTTTCAAAAATTGTTCAATTGTTTTTGATATTGCCTACTATTTTTGCTGCTGTTATTTTTCCAATGACTTCTTCAGGGAATAATCAATCTATTTTAAAATTGGTAAAAATCATTTCTCGTTCCATTTTTACACTTTACTTTATAATAAGTTTGCTTTTATATTTTGTTTCAGAAAATTTATTTCCTTTTGTATTCGGTGAAAGTTTTTCAAAAATGTATCAACCGTTTGTTTTGCTAATACCCGGCATTTTAGCCTTATCTGGTTTATTTACATTAACGGCTTATTTTTCTGGTAGAAATAGAATTAAAGTAAATATCATTGGTTCTTTGTTTGCTCTTGTATTTATTATTACTGCCGACATTATTTTTATTCCACACTATGGCATTAATGCTGCCGCTTTAATTAGCAGCTTTGGATATGTGGTTTATTACTTTTATGTACTAATGATTTTTAAATTAGAAAATGCCAGTTCGTTTTCTGAATTCTTTTTATTTAAAAAGAGTGATTGGTTTGAAATTAGGAAAGGGTTAATAAATATTAATAAGTAAATGTTATTTTATTAAATGACTGATTTGAAAAATATATTGTGGTTGCCAAGTTGGTACCCAAGTAAAGTAGATCAATTTAATGGCGATTTTATTCAACGCCATGCCATTGCTGTTTCTGAGTTTTGTAACGTTTATGTTATTTATGTAGTAAAAGATAATTCAAAAGAAAGAAAAGAATCTGAGATCAACTTCAATGAAAATCTAACAGAAGTTATCATCTATTATAA
Organism: uncultured Chitinophagaceae bacterium; assembly: GCA_947085175.1. Lineage (GTDB taxonomy): Bacteria > Bacteroidota > Bacteroidia > Chitinophagales > Chitinophagaceae > Ferruginibacter. Next base: position 17,882 of record CAMTVJ010000008.1, on the reverse strand, counting down.
AGCTATATCTACTGGAATTAATTTTATTGATAGATTTTTATCTCATTGGAAATATATTAAAACCTACAAAAAAGCAATAAAGGAATTTATAGCTAAATATGGTATTCCTCAATATGTACATGTACATATTGCAATGAAAGCTGGATTGTTAGCACTTTGGGTTAAAAATAAATGGAAGATTCCTTACCTGGTTACAGAAAACTGGACAGGTTATTATTTACAAAGTGTTCCATCAATACAAAATTACAATTGGTATTTTAAAAAGATATGGAAGCAAATTTTAAAAGAGGCCACCATGTTTTTGCCAGTGACCTTAAATCTTGGAGAAACTGTAAAAAGAAATTATATCAATATACCATATCATCCTATTCCAAATGTTGTGGATACAAATTTGTTTTATTTCAAGCCTGATATTCAGCCAAAATTTCGTTTCATTCATATTTCTTATATGAATTTTCAAAAAAACCCAGAAGGAATTTTAGCAGCAACCAAAAAATTGAAAGACCTAGGATATAATTTCGACTTACTAATGATAGGAAATCAGAATAAAAGTTTGTTTGAATCTGTAGCTAAATTTCATTTAACTAATGATATAGTCTGTATTAAACCAGCTATTACTTATGCAGAGGTGGCCAAAGAATTGCAAATGGCTTCGGCTTTTGTTTTATTTAGCCGTTTCGAAAATTTGCCCTGTGTTATTTTGGAAGCTTTGTGTTGTGGATTGCCAGTTATTAGCAGTCGGGTTGGAGGTATTGATGAAGTTGTGATGAAAGAAAATGGGATTCTCATAGAAAGTGAAGATATTGACGGTTTAGTTTCAGCTATGAAATTGATGATTGACGACTATCAATTATTCAACAAGGCTAATATATCACAAAAAGCAATTGGCTTATTTAATTACTATACTGTTGGGCAACAAATTGCCCAATGTTATCACTAATTGATTAGAATTGTAACATCAAATACATACTTTCGCACTATAATTAAAATAAACTATAAAATATGAATGAAGTAAAATTAACAGTGGGTGAAATACATACGAATAAAGGTGTAATGAAATTTGAATTGTATGATGATGATGCGCCGATTGCTGTTGAAAATTTCAAAAGCTTAATCAACAAGGGATTTTATAATGGAGTAAAATTTCATCGTGTAATTCCAGATTTTATGGTTCAAGGTGGTTGTCCGCAAGGTACAGGAACCGGGGGGCCAGGGTATTCTATTAATTGTGAATTAAGTGGAACTAAACAAATACACGATCGTGGAGTAATGTCAATGGCACATAGGGGGCTAAATACAGGTGGATCTCAGTTTTTTATCTGTCATAACAGGTCAAATACTCAACATCTAGATAGGGTACATACTTGTTTTGGTAAAATAATCGAAGGGTTAGAAATTATTGATGATATCAGGGGTGGGGATGTGATGGAAAAAATAATATTGGTATAATTATATTTTTTCTTTATAAAAAATGCTTCTGTAATTGAAAAATTACAGAAGCATTTTTAGTTTAGCAGTTTTTACCAAACAAGTAGAACCAATATGGCCATAAAGGCATAAAAGCCTACAATAATTCCAACTGCGGTAAATAGGTCTGCGATTCCGGATGAATAAAACTTTTTCATAATCTACGATTTAAGTGTAAAAAAATGAAATACAGTATTACTTTCTTAGAATATTGAAAACGAGAAGCTTTTTAAATAATTTATTTTCAGAGGGGTGGGAAACTTATACAAGATAATAATTAGTTTTAAAATCGCCTCATTCTATTTAATTTATTTTCTGGCAAGCTTTTTTGGGTTAATCACATTTTTCTCACATACATAAAGAGTCTCTAAAAATAAATTGGCAATTGTAGTACATTTAATTATTAAATAATATACTATGTGTTGCAAAAAAAATATTGCCATTATTTATACTATTTCTGCAATTTACTTATTTCCTTTCTTAGGAATTACTCAAACGAATATTATTCAAAAATTTGATGCATCATTACTTTATGCTGGCATTGAAGTTGGTTCTAAGGGCGTAAAAATGAGTTTGATTGAAGTTAAAAAAAGTGAAAGTTATAATATAATGAAAGACACTACTATAAATACAGATTTTATCTCTTTTACTCAACCTACTTATAGTGCAACTTTATCTGCTATGAATGTTTTATATGACATTGCAAAAAGCCGATATAACATTCCTTTGGCTCAAATATTTACAGCTGTAAGTAGTGGGGTAAATATGCAAGCCGAAAAAGAAAATAAATTGAACTGGTTAGATCAACTTATTAATGCTTATCAATTTAATTTTAATGAGCCCCAAAGGAAAGTTTCAATTATTGATGTGAGAGAAGAAGGAAGACTTTCTCATTTAGGGATAGTTCCAGATTCTCGCAGATACAATACTTTTTTAATTGACATCGGCAGTGGAAATACAAAAGGTGGATATTTCCCCAGTGGAAATATTACAGACTTTAAACTATTTCAAATAGGTTGGGGTACTAAAAGCACGGCTAACGCTACTGAAAAAAGACTTGATACAGATAAATCCCTTGACAATTATTATTCTCAACTTGGCAAAGTGTTAATTAGTGCTGAAAATTCTGAAATTATATATGCTATAAATGAAAGCGGATCGTACCCGATGAGTGATAATGTTGCTTTTAGCGGTGGAATTGCTTGGGCGCTTGCTAATTTGATGTATCCCGAGTTATTTGATAATGCTGTGGTACCAGTTTCTTATAAAGAAGTTTTTGATTTTAGTGAAAAGCTGTATAAAAATCACAATTTATTATCCGATTATTATATTGTTCAAAAGTTAACAGATAAAACTTTAAATATTGAAGCCATTGGTAAAGAAATAAAAAGAGTTAATCAGGTTTTTGATCAAAAATCATTGATGGCTGGTACTGGGTTGTTATTAAAGATTATGCGTCAATTTGAAAGTGTATATGAAAGAAAGAATTTTTATTTGGTAAAAAATGGGTCTGTTGGATGGGTAACAGCTTTTGTAACTCAAAAAACAGCTAAATAAGAAAAGATATTAACCATTATTAATTTCCCGATGAAAGATGCAAAGTCTTTATTGTTATTGTTAGTCTCTCTATTTTTAGTTTTACTTTCTTTTGTATTGTTATGGTCCTGGGGTTTTAGACTCTACAATAAAAATGAAAGTCCTATACTTGTAACTAGCGCTCCTGCTAGTACAGAAAAAAAAATCATTTCAAACAATTTACAAGATTCTTTACAATTATTTTATAATCAATCTTTGACTAATCTAGAGTTACAATTAGACACAACTTTAATTAATTCTGATTCCTTAAATATTGAAATTGATAAAAAATTAGAAGAATTTTATCGATTAAGAAATGCTATTGAACTATTGATGTTAAATCATGCAAATTCTAACGATATTAGAATTGCAAAACAGAAACTAATTGAATTGCAAGCCAAAGTAATTGAATTAAAAGATAAAAATACTATTGTAGAAAACGAAAATAAGAAGCTAGGTGAATTACTAAGCCAATTAAAAAATTCAGAAACAAAGTCAGGAAAAACAATAAGTTTAGTGCAAGTGCCAAAGCAAGGTATTGAAAAGACTAGCCAAAATTTTACAGGTTTTGCTGCAATGGATTTAAGATTGTCTGCTTTTTCTACGAATGAAGAAAAGGAATATGAAACATTATTTGCTTCCCAAACTGAAAAACTTGTAGGTTCCTTTACTGTACTTAACAATAGTGCCCAACAGGCAAAAGTTGAAATGGTAGTAGTTATAGTACAACCCGATGGCCGGGTTTTAAAAACCTCGGGTTGGGAATCTGGTACTTTTGAAACTAAGGAAGGAAAAAGTATTTATTCTTATAAACTGAATTTCAACTACTTAAAAGGAGAGCCTAAACATTTACTTTTTTCATTAAGCTCCGATAACTTTCAAAAAGGTATTTATACTATGCAGGTATTTTACAATGGTACAATGATTGGAAAGACCATAAAACCACTTTCTTAATATTAGAATCACAAATTTCGGCAGATGGTTTAATCAAATCTTACAACTCAGTCGAACATATTCTACTATAAAATAAATTCGCAGTCTACAAAAAAGAATAAACTTTATTGGCAGTTTTACATTATAATTTATTTGCGCCACCGTTCTAAATTCCAAGTCCTGATTAACCATATGTTCAACCATGATAATTAAACCTTCATTAAGAGGGTTTTTTTAATGTATTGACTTGATATAAAGACTTTAAACTAATCCTACTTAAGTTGAATTCCTATAATTAAAAATATTGAGCTTAGTAAAAATAAAATCAAGATTAAAGGATAAATAAACTTCCACCAGGCTTTATAGCTCACATTTACTAAAGCCAGTGAAGGAAGTATTAAACCTGTGGGGGTTAAAAAGCCCATAATACCCATTCCAAATAAATAAGAATTTACTATTTCTCTGCCTGGTACATTTACAATGATAGCTAATGCTCCCATAATTGGCATTGTTAAAACAGCCATTCCCGATGAGGATGAAATGAACAAAGTAAACAGCATAAACAAAGCTAAAAGGATGATGATAAAGATTTCAGGTGTTAAAGATCCAATCAGTTTTGAAGAAAAATAGAGAATAGAATCGCTGATATTTCCTTCCGTAAGAATGATTGAAACTGCTCGGGCAAACCCAACGATAAATGCAACTCCTAATAATTCTTCAGCACCTTTAATAAATTGTGCAACAAATACAGCTTCTTTTAAACGAATAATTATTGCCAACAAAACCGAAGAAGCTAAAAACAATGCAGACATTTCCAATAACCACCAATCCAAAAAAATAACTCCTCCAATCATCATTAAAAATGTAGCCAAAAAAAGTAATAAAAGTGAAATCGTTTTTGTATCTAAGTTTTCAACTTTAGTATTTTCAGCATCAATTTGAGGATAAGGTGATTTTACTTCGCCATCAACCTTAAACACAATTGAAGCAGATGGGTTCTTTTTTACTTTATTAGCATACCGAACAATATACCATATTGTAATTGCTGTGGAAACAGCAAACATTAATAATCTCATATACAAGCCATCCGACCAATTTACACCTGCTGCATTAGAAGCTATAATAGTTGAAAATGGATTGGTAAAGGATGCTAACGTGCCAAGTTGAGTTCCAGCAAAAATTACTGCAACTGGTACTAATAAATCATATCCTGCGGCTAAAAAAAGAGGTACTAAAATTGGGTAAAATATCAAAGCTTCTTCTGCCATGCCATAAGATGCCCCACCAAACGAAAAAAGGAAGGTGAGAATGATGATAAGCCAGGATTCTTTTCCCTTCATTTTATTAGTTAATGAGGATAATCCCTTTATCATAGCTCCCGAGTTATGAAAGATTTTCATAAAGCCTCCAATAACTAAAATAAATAAAATGATATCTATTGTATCATAAATACCTTTTAAAGGAGATTGAATAATTGATAGAATACCTTGGCCCGATTTTTTTAAAGAATGATAAGTTCCTGGTACAGAAACTGGTTTTCGTATAGCGCCAGATTCAAATTTCGATAGAGGTATTTTAATTTGAATACTATCCAATGTTTTTTGAGTAAATGGGAGTGCAATTTCTCCGGAAGAAGTTGTCATAACAAAACGATTGTTATCTACCACAGATAATGTATTGTATTTGCCAGCAGGAACTAACCAGGTAGCAATTGCAGCTAATACTACAACAACCATTAAAATGCTAATGGGGGATGGAATAGTTCTTTTAACAGCCATAGTTTTGGTATTAGATCTAAAAATATGATTTTAATAGCTAAAAATAAGAACGACTCAATTTGACTTGAAAAATCCTATGGGAATTAATTATGAAACAAACTTCTTACTTTAGTAAAATGAAAGCAGCTACGGTTAACGAGTTAAAAGTTGAGTTAAATAATGTACCTGCAGCAGAGTTGATAGAGCTATGTGTACGTTTGGCTAAATTCAAAAAAGAAAACAAAGAGTTACTTACTTATTTACTATTTGAATCTTTTGATGAAGAGGCATATATACAAAATGTAAAACTGGAAATGAAACAACAGTTTGATGAAATTAATTATAACAGTCTATATTTTGTAAAGAAAAGCCTTAGAAAAATCTTAAGGATAACTAATAAGTACATAAGGTATACTGGGTCTACAAATGCAGAAGTAAATCTGTTATTGTTCTTTTGTAATTGTATTCAAGAAAGGAAAATACCAATGAGTTCTAGTCCTGCGCTACATAATATTTATCTATCTCAAATAAAAAAGATTACAAAAAGTATTGATGGAATGCATGAGGATTTACAGTATGATTATTTGAAGGAATTAAAACTTATAGCAACTTAGTGTTTTAATACATGCATTTTATATTTCGTATATTGAAATAAAAAAAAATATGCCAAAATCAAAAAAGAGAAAGAATCACGAGTACAGACCACCAGCTAATGCGATGAAATCAAAACGAAATAAAAGTGCCGTTAAGGTAATGATTGTTTTCTTTAGTTTAATAGGTATTGGAATTGCTTTTTTTGCCATGGGCTCTAACCCCATTTGGTTAGTTACAGGTGCAATAGCTGGGGCAATTGGTGGGTATTATTTTGGAAAACAAATAGATAAGTCTTTTGCTAAAAAGCAAAGCCAATAAAACTTCATTTCTCAATTATTAACAATTTCCATATTTGATGTGGATATGATTATTGCCAGCAATTTGCAATAAGTCAATCTATGACCTATTTTGTTTTTTGTATTTAATATTCTCACCAAAAAACAAATTGTTATGGACATTAAAAAATTGCTAATGGGTGGAATCGTAGGTTCTATCCTTTATTTTGGGCTTGGTTATTTAGTGTATGGAAATCTAATGGCAAATTTCATGCAAGCTAATCCTGGTACAGCTACTGGTGTTGATCGTGCCATGGAGGATTTTCAGTTTTTGTATCTAACTCTTGGAAACATTGCTATGGGCTTTTTGTTAGCTTACATTTTTGTAAAAGGGAGTATCAATTCAATGGCTGGTGGATTAGTATCAGGTGGTATAATCGGCTTTTTATACGCTTTAAGCTTTGATACTATCTTATATGGTACTACAAATATTATAAGTAAAACTGCTATGGCTGCTGATATTTGTGCATTTACCATCATTTCTGCAATAGTAGGAGCAGTTGTAGGAATGGTTTTAGGCAGGGGTAATAGTGCCGTCTAAATTTTCACATTTTTACTTCAACACAGGGGTTCTAAATTCAAGTTTAGTATGAATTTTCTGTGTTGAAGCTTTTTTAGGCAAAAAAAACCTCATTAATTAATTTATTAGTTGCCTTTAATTAATTAGCATAGCTTTGCATCGTGATTTAATACTGTGAGCACACAGTTCAGATAGATTCAATTTTTACAAAGTATTCTCCCCGTAACAGTTTTCTCGTCTTTTAGTTTGCTTCAGAACCTATTTTACATGTATTTTTTTTATTTTAATCAATTTATTAAGTTTTATGAACATTTATGTTTCAAATTTGAGTTTTAACACCAGCGACGCTGAGTTAAACGAACTATTTTCTGAATTTGGCGAAGTATCTTCTGCTAAAGTAATTACAGACAGAGAAACCGGTAGATCACGTGGTTTTGGTTTTGTAGAAATGCCATCTGAAGATGAAGGTAAAGAAGCAATGGCAGGCCTAAACAACAAAGAAGTTGAAGGGCGTGCAATGTCTGTTTCTGTAGCTAAAGAAAGAGAAGAAAGAACTGGCGGCGGTGGAAACCGTGGCGGTTATTCAAACAACCGCGGTGGCGGTGGTGGTGGAAGATGGTAATTATTAAATAACTAACTTTCTAAAAGAGCTCAGTAATGAGCTCTTTTTTTATGTGCTTACCTATATTTAGTTTTACATTCGCAAGGGAAATATAGGATTTAAGATTATGGTAATTGAAAAAGATTAATTTTTAATGGCTTCAAAACGTAATGCTGCAGTTGGGTTTATCTTCATCACCCTATTAATTGATGTAATTGGCTTTGGAATTATTATTCCTGTTATGCCAACATTGATTTCCGAATTAAAGCAAGTTGATATTAGTACAGCTTCTACTTATGGTAGCCTACTTATGTTTTCATATGCCATTGTTCAATTTTTCTTTGCACCCATACTGGGTAACCTGAGTGATAAATATGGTCGTAGACCAGTTTTATTATTCTCCTTATTTGGCTTTGGTATTGATTATCTTTTTTTAGCACTGGCACCTACATATGGTTGGTTATTTGTTGGAAGAATTATTGCTGGAATGGCTGGGGCAAGCATGACTACCGGAGCGGCTTATATTGCGGATGTAAGTAAACCAGAAAATAGAGCTAAGAATTTTGGAATGATAGGGGCTGCATTTGGACTTGGATTTATTATAGGCCCAATGATTGGTGGTTTATTAGGAGGCTTTGGTGCCAGAGTGCCCTTTTATGCCGCAGCAGTTTTAGCATTATTAAATTGGATGTATGGTTATTTTGTTTTGCCCGAATCGTTAAGTAAGGAAAATCGCCGTCCATTTGAATGGAAAAGAGCCAATCCGATAGGTTCCTTATTACATTTGAGAAAGTATCCCGCCATAGGCGGATTAGCCATTTCTATTTTATTGATATATATCGCTGCTCATGCCATCATGAGTAACTGGAGTTATTTTACCATGTATCGTTTTAATTGGGATGAAAAAATGGTAGGTATTTCTTTGGCTGTGGTTGGGGTTTTGGTGGCAACTGTGCAAGGAGGTTTAACAAGAGTTATTAATCCCAGGTTAGGGAATGAGAAAACTTTGTATACAGGAATGGCTTTTTATTCCTTAGGTATGTTACTTTTTGGTTTGGCAACTCAAAGTTGGATGATGTTTGTTTTTTTAGTGCCCTATTGTTTAGGAGGAATTGCTCAACCAGCTTTACAAGCAGTTATGGCAGGCCATGTTCCAAAAAATGTACAAGGCGAACTACAGGGTACCATCACCAGCCTAATGAGCCTTGCCGCCATTATAGGTCCGCTGTTGATGAATAATTTATTCTTTTATTTTACTCATGATCAAGCTCCTTTCCATTTACCTGGTGCACCCTTTTTGTTGGCATCAGTTTTAATGGCAAGCAGTGCCATTATTGCTTATAGAACTTTACATCCAAACAAAAGTATTGCCTGATATGATTAAAGGAATTAAGGATTTTAAAAATGTTTTCTTCATCGGAGTTGCTGGTGTTGGGATGAGTGCTATTGCACAATATCTGGCTGGAATAAATAAAAAAGTAAGCGGTAGTGATCGCTATTTTAAAGAAGGTGAATTTAATGATACAAAAGAAAAACTGGAAGCAGAAGGCATAAAATGTTTTTTACAAAATGGAGATGGGATTACTTCCGAAACGGATTTAGTCGTTGTGTCAGCAGCTATTGAAGACAGCATTTATGAAGTACAAAAAGCAAAACAACTTAATATTCCAATCATAAAACGTTCTGAATTACTGGCAGTAATAGCCAAAAGTAAAAGAACGATTGCTGTTGGAGGTACATCTGGTAAAAGTACTACTAGCGCCATGTTATTTGATATTTTGGATAACGCCGGATTGCAGCCAAGTATTATTAGTGGAGCAGGGTTGGTAAGTATTATTAATGAGGGCAAAATTGGAAATGCAAAAATTGGAAAAGGAGAGTGGCTAGTTATTGAAGCAGATGAAAGCGATGGCTCTATAGTACATTACGAGCCTGAGATTGGCTTACTATTAAACATTGATAAAGACCACCAGGAGATTGATGAACTGATGAACATCTTCGGTATATTTAAAAAGAATAGTCAAAAATTCATTGTCAATCATTCCAATGCATTGGCGAAAAAACTTTCACAAAATATTCAAAATGATTTTTCTTCTAACGAAAATTCAAATGCCGGTTACATTGCTCAAGATTTTAATCAAGAAGGGTTCTCAATTGATTTTAAAATTCAAAATTCAAAATTCAAAATTGCAACCATAGGTAAACATAACATGGAAAATGCCCTTGCTGCAATAACTGTAGCCAATCAAATTGGGGTAAATTTTGAAACTTCAGCTTCATCATTAAAAAATTATGAAGGTATCTATCGACGTAATCAGGTATTGGGGAATAAAAATGGCGTTTGGGTGATTGATGATTATGCTCATAACCCAGTAAAATGTGCTGCTGCCATTGCAGCCTGCCAACCTGTTGCAGATAAAGTAGTAGCTTGGTTCCAACCACATGGATATGGACCCACTCGTTTTTTAAGAGCCGATTTTGTAAAAGAAATTGCAGCAGTACTTAGACCCGAAGATGAAATATGGATGAGTGAAATATTTTATGCAGGAGGTACTACTGTAAAAGATATTTCGGCCAATGATTTAATCAATGATATAAAAGCATTAGGAAAAAATGCCTATTTTATTGAGGATAGAAATCAATTTTTAGATAAAGTAAGATCTCACCTTTCTAAAAATTCTGTCTTACTTTTAATGGGTGCAAGAGATCCTGGACTGGAGGCATTTAGTAAGTCTGTATTTTCATCATTATAAAAATGTAGTTATGAAAATTATTTTAAGTAGTTTATTTTTCTTTTTATCAGTTTGTGTATTGGCGCAAAATAAAAGGAAATTATCAAACAATGATATAAAATCAATGGTCGGGCAATGGACTGGTACAATGTCTTATACAAGCTATACTAATGATTCAACATTAGGAAATATATCAGTAACCTTAAAGGTGGAGGATAAAACAGATTCACTTTTACTTGGCTTTTTATTTATAGAAAATGATGGCAAACAACGAAAAGTGGTAAACCGAATGCTTGTTTATGAAGATGGGAATATGATTAGTTTTGAGGGGGAAGAAAATTTTGTAACTGCTGTACGAAGAAGGGGTATAAGACTTACTATAGTGATGGATAATATTGAAACCTTTGACAATTTAAGAGAAGCAGAAATAAGAAGAACAATTACAATAAATCCTAAATCAATTAACATTCTTAAAGAAGTTAAATACGTTGGTACTGAAAATTTCTTTGCAAGAAACAATATCAGCTTGATAAAACAATAACCCGGTCTGACGGCCTCGTCTGACCAAATTAATGGACTTATAAGTAAGTAATATTTTACTAAAACATGACAACTTTAATCATCAATATTTCTCAACTAATAAACACAAGTAAAGGAACAACTCTATTAAGAGGTGCTGCTCTTGCCAATTTACCTTCCATTGAAAATGCCTTCCTTTTAATTGAAGATGGAATCATTGCAGAATTTGGACCTATGTTTGAACTGGAATTAAAAGTTCCTCAATTGCCTAAAGACATTATTGATGCCCATGGTCAGTTTGTTTTACCAACCTGGTGCGATAGTCATACCCATATTCTTTTTGCTCAAACCCGTGAAGAAGAATTTATTTACAAACTAAAAGGCATAAGCTATGCCGAAATTGCGGCTAAAGGTGGCGGTATTTTAAACTCGGCCTATAAATTAAACGAAGCAACCGAAGACCAGCTTTTCAACAGTGCTTGGAAAAGAATAGAAGAAGTTACTAAGCTTGGTACTGGTGCCATCGAAATTAAATCTGGTTATGGATTGACTGTAGAAGGGGAGTTGAAGATGTTACGGGTGATCAAAAAACTTAAAGAAAAAGCAAATATTCCCATTAAAGCTACTTTTCTTGCGGCACATACTTATCCAGTAGCTTTTAAAGAAAATCATCAGGGGTACATTGACCAGATCATCAACGAAATGTTGCCTGTAATAGGCAACGAAAAACTAGCTGATTATATAGATTGCTTCTGCGAAACCGGTTTTTTCTCACCAGAAGAAATGGAACTCATCTGCAAAGCCGGTCAAGGTTTCGGACTAAAACCCAAGTTGCATGTTAACCAGTTAACCAGTATTGGCGGCATCGAATCAGCCATCAAATTAAATGCCTTATCCGTTGATCATCTGGAAACTATGACGGATGATGATGTTAAACTATTAAGCCAATCAGATGTGATAGGAACCCTGTTACCAACTGCAGCTTTCTTCTTAAGAATGCAATATCAACCCGCCCGAACCTTAATTGACAACAATTGCGCCATTGCCCTTGCCACCGATTATAACCCCGGATCTTCACCTAGTGGAAATATGAATTTTGTAATTGCTTTAAGCTGCATTCAAATGAAAATGTTGCCAGAAGAAGCTATAAATGCGGCAACAATAAACGCTGCATATGCCATGGAATTAGAGAAGGAGTTGGGTAGTATAACCATTGGCAAAAAGGCCAATCTTATTTTTACAAAACCTATTCCTTCGCTGGCGTATTTGCCTTATTCGTTTGGTGCTAATTTGATTGATAAGGTGATGATTGGTGGGGAGTTTATTTAACCGCAGAGTCGGGGAGGCGCTGAGTATTTCTCTGCGTCTTTGCGCCTCTGCGGTTATTTTTTTATTTACCACAAAGGTCACTAAGTTAAAAACACAAAGTTCACAACGAAAACCTTAGTGCTCTTTGTGCCATCCTTCGTGCCCTTTGTGGTAAAATCTTCCAGTCTAAACAAAAACTTTAAACCTTTCAAAACAACTCTTCATTAGCATCTCCCTGTCATCCGGATGAGCAATATCAATCAACAACTTCGCCCTTTGCCTTAAATTCTTACCAAACAAATACGCCACACCATATTCGGTAACCACATAATGCACATGTCCACGGGTAGTAACCACGCCTGCTCCTTCATGTAAATAAGGAACAATCCTTGGCAATCCTTTTTTAGTACGGCTCGTTAAAGCAATAATAGGTTTACCGCCCTTGCTTAAAGCAGCACCACGGATAAAATCCATCTGCCCGCCAATACCACTGTACTGGTAAGTGCCAATACTGTCGCTGCACACCTGCCCCGTGAGATCAACCTCAATAGCGCTATTAATAGCCACAACCTTTGGGTTACGCTGTATCACCTGCGGACTATTCACATAATCAATATCCAAAAAAACAACCGAAGGGTTATCATCTACATAATCGTATAATTTTCTTGTACCCAATGCAAACGAAGTAACCGATTTATTAGGGTGTATCTTTTTCTTCCGATTGTTAATTACATCGCTTTCAATCAAGTCTATCACACCATCACTCATCATCTCGGTATGTACACCTAGGTTTTTGTGGTTACCCAGTAAACTTAAAACAGCATCAGGTATGGTGCCAATGCCCATTTGTAAAGTGCTACCATCATCAATCATGTCGGCAATAAACTTTCCAATCTTCAGTTCGTTCTCCCCAACTCTGCTGCTGTAACTTTCTTCGGGCAGTTCAGCTTCATGAAAAACCATTTTATCAAACCGGTCGGTATGTATCATGCCATCGCCATGTGTGCGGGGCATCCTGGGATTTATTAATGCAATTATTTTTTTAGCAGAGTCAACCGCAGCACGGGCAATATCCACGGATACACCCAGGCTCACATAACCTTGCTTATCGGGCGGCGACACTTGAACAATCGCTGTATCAAGCGGCAGAATATCATCTTTAAACAAATCAGGTATATCACTTAAAAAAACGGGTATAAAATCACCCCTGCCTTCAGCCACTGCCTGCCGTATCGGCGTGCTTACAAACAACGAATTCATATGAAATGCTTCACCATATTCTGGCGCTTCAACAGGCACTTCACCCTTCAATGAAATAGAAACCAGTTCCACATTTTTCAACCTGTCTACCTCTTTGGTCAATTCGTGTAACAGGTATGTAGGTGTACACATGCTGCCATGGATAAACACACGGGTATTGCTTTCTATAATGCTTAAAGCCTCTTTGGCGGTTACGTAGTTGTAAGGATGAATCATTTTTCTGTTTATTTATAGCAAATTTCAGTGTTTACAAAGTAATAGGAGCAAATGTTCATCATGCAGGTATATGATTTTCATTTTTTCTTTAAGTTCTTTTTTGTATTGATACAAAAAAGAACCAAAAAAGATCAAGGCAAAACGAATGGCTCCGCCCGTTTTGCCAGGCCAGCCCACGGAACCAGTTTGCCTTTTCTTTTACAATTCATCACTCAAACCGTATTTTTAATTCCTGATTTAAATTAACAGTCTTTAGGATTGAAACGTGGTAGTTCAAAAAATTGCTTAACCTAAAATAGCAAGCAACCTAAGCCAAACTCAGTATTTACAAACAAAACCAGTGGGTATCCATTTAATCTCATTCATTTTTTGTTTAAGCAAAATCTCTGTTAACTTCGCTACAGCTATAAAACAAAAGCTGATTGCTATCCTAAGAGTAGAATTACAGAAGCCGAAGCCACAGTAGCACAACAGCCCAACATAGCTGCTTCCGACAAAGGGGCTGTAATCCTTTGTCGGGCTTCTTTTTTGGTTCTTTTTTGGAGAAGCAAAAAAGAACAATAAAAAAATCATAAACTAAAAACCTAGAAGACTGCCATATCAAAATGCATTCTTCCTAAAAAAAGAAAAATAACCATGGCCCAACAATTAATAGAATGCGTCCCAAACTTCTCCGAAGGCAACGACCTCAACATCATCAAACAAATAACCAACGAAATAGAAAAAGTTGACGGCGTGAGACTATTAAACGTAGACCCCGGCAAAGCCACCAACCGTACCGTAGTAACCATCGTAGGCGAACCACAAAACGTAATAGAAGCCGCCTTCCAAGCCATTAAAAAAGCCGGCGAATTAATAGACATGACCAAACACAAAGGCGAGCACCCACGCATGGGCGCCACCGATGTTTGTCCGCTGATACCCATTGCCAACATCAGCATGGAAGAAACCGCAAAATACGCACAGCAGCTTGCCAAAAGGGTAGGAGAAGAACTCAACATCCCCACCTACCTCTACGAAGCCGCACAGCCCGACACAACCCGCAACAACCTGAGTGTAATAAGAGCCGGCGAATACGAAGGCTTCTTCAAAAAAATAAAAGAACCAAAGTGGAAACCCGATTTTGGTCCAGCCGAATTTGATGCCAAACGAGGCGGAACTGTTATTGGCGCAAGAGATTTTCTGGTAGCCTATAATATCAACCTCAATACCACATCCACCCGCCGTGCCAATGCCATCGCATTTGATGTACGGGAAGCCGGCCGCATGGTAGAGGTTGACGCCCGCCCGGATGACGCAGTCGGACGGGGCAAAAAAGTAAACCAGCCCGGCAGCCTCAAAGCCGTAAAAGCCATTGGCTGGTATATTGAAGAATATGGCGTGGCGCAAATCTCCATGAACCTCACCAATATCAATACCACCCCCGTGCACGTAGCATTCGACGAAGTATGCAACAAAGCAACCGCCCGTGGCATACGGGTAACCGGCTCCGAGCTGGTGGGCCTCATCCCCCTTAAAGCCATAACCGATGCCGGCAAATACTTCCTTAAAAAGCAGCAGCGCAGCATTGGTGTAAGCGAAGCCGAACTCATTAAAATAGCCATCAAAAGCATGGGCCTCGACGAACTGGGCCCCTTCAACCCGCAGGAACGCATCATCGAATACATGCTTGCCAACCCGGCCCTCAGCAAACTGGTAAACATGACCCTCACCGCCTTTGCCAATGAGACCGCCAGCGAAAGCCCGGCCCCCGGCGGCGGAAGCATCAGCGCCTATGTGGCCGCACTCGGCATCAGCCTGGGCACCATGGTAGCCAACCTCAGCAGCCACAAACGTGGGTGGGACGAACGCTGGGAAGAATTCAGCGACTGGGCGGAGCAGGGAGAAAACTATAAAAACACCCTCCTGCAATTGGTTGACGCCGATACCGCAGCCTTTAACAAAATCATGGAGGCATTTGCCTTACCCAAAGCCACCGATGCCGAAAAAGCCCAACGCACAGAAGCCATACAGGAAGCCACAAAGTATGCCATAGAAATACCCTTTAAAGTAATGGAAACCGCTTACAACAGTATGCAGGTAATAAAGGCTATGGTACAAACCGGCAACCCCAATTCCGTTACCGATGCCGGTGTTGGCGCCCTTTGTGCCCGCACTGCCGTAATAGGCGCTTACATGAACGTACGCATTAATGCCGCCGGTTACGCCGACAAGGAATTTATTACCGACCTCATTGCCCGTGGTGCCGATATACAAACCAAGGCCATTGCCCTGGAAGCGGAGATTATTGGGCTGGTGAATGAGAAGATTGGGGTGTAACGGCTCTCTGTCATGCGGAACTTTCCGGCGCACTGTCATGCTGAGGAACGAAGCATCTCATTACTACGAAGCGAATTGATCGGAACACGGATAACACGGATTGATACTGATGGAAACGGATTTTTCGCCCCCGTGGGTGTTTCCAATCCGCTCGTAAGCCAACTGGCGCAACCGCACACGCCGCCGTCTTCGCCCCCGTGGGTATTCCCCCAGCTGGGGGAGATATACGATTACCTTTTCCTCCTTGGGAAGTTTTAAACTGACGCGTTGCTGATTAAAATCAGTTGATGAATTATTATCTGTTATAAGAAAAAATATTTTCTTATCTTATTAAATGAGTACTTTACAGGTAGCAAGAAATCTTGTCTGAAAAACTAATGCAATGATAAAAGCAACACTGCCGGTAAACGAGGAAGACAGGTTAACAGATCTTGAAAGTTACCGCATAATCGATTCCCGGCCTGAGGCCGATTTCGATGAACTGGTTGAACTGGCCGGGCAGATATGTAAATGCCCTATTTCTCTCATCAGCCTGCTGGATAAAGACCGGCAATGGTTCAAGGCCCGCAAAGGCCTGAATGTGCCGGAAACATCTCGGGATATTGCATTTTGCTCTCATGCTATTTTGCAGGACCAAATCATGGAGGTAGAAGATACTAAACTCGACGATCGTTTTCACGATAATCCGCTGGTAACTGGAGATCCTAATATCCGCTTTTATGCCGGTGCACCCATTGTGTCGCCCACCGGCCATAAACTGGGTACCATTTGTGTTATTGATCATAATCCCAATAAACTCGATCCCGATCAGGAGCATGCACTCGAACTACTGTCCAGGCAGGTAACCAAATTGATAGATTTACGCGGTAAAAACTTGCTGATACGTAAAAGAACGGATGAAATTATTCACCTTAAAAGCCAGGCTGTTACCCGAATAATGCAGGAAAGCCTCGATGGTAAAAAGGAATTGGCTTACCAACTGCATGAAGACTTAGCACAGGAAATTGCAGCATGCAAAATAAATTTCAACCTATTATATAAGCACCTTGATAAAAAAGAGCCATTGTTCCTGCAGGTAAACGATCAATTGCAATTGATACTGGAAAAAACTAGGGATCTTTCTTACACACTTATTCCTGCAGCTAGCAATTGGACCCCATTACCAGAGCTTATTGCGGAGTATATAGATAAAGTAAACTGCACGCTTCCCTTCGCTGTTTCGTTTAGCTTTGCAGGAGAGGAAGACGATAGACCATCCAAGCAAACGCTGGTCTTCATGCAAATCATTGAAAAGTGGATATCATTTCTGTCGGAAAAGAGAATGCCAGAAAAACTATCCTTAACATTAACCCGCAATAGTCATTATAAACTGCATATGGAACATCATCAAGCCTGTAGCAGCCTGCAGGAGCTTGAGCGTGACGTCAATGATTGCCTGTTGCATGAAATTGCCCGGATAGAAAATGGCCGGCTCGATTACTCGGTTACCGCAAGCGGCATTAACCGGGTGGAACTGATCTTGCCTTAAGAAAGCCCAACTGGCGCAGACAGATCACTCCGCCGATGTTGGTGTTACGTAAGCCATCCGCAAGCCAACTGGCGCCCTGACTCGTCCTAAAAAAAGTTTACAGGTTATTAGATAAATCCTGTAATAAGTTTACAGGGTAATTTTGGTTAAAGTTATTAAGTTTTTTATAATAGTTTTTCCATAGTCTCTTTTTTATTTGGTTTGGATTATTATGTAAT
>CAMTVJ010000007.1:0-149982 GCA_947085175.1 uncultured Chitinophagaceae bacterium | reverse complement strand
GAAGTGGAAGAACCCATGGATTTAACAGTTTTGGCGAATTTGGGTATTGGACAAAAGTGTGGAGGGGATATACAGGTGCCGAATTGGAGGCTGATGGTATTACTCTTAGAGGTGTTACTGTTATGCCTGATAAGAAAATTTTTCTGCCGCTGTAGGTAAGCGGCCTCGGTTGTTTACCTAAGTTGTTGCCGCCGCTTGGGCTTTGACCAGCGGCGCAGACATTATTCTTATAACTATGTTCGATGTATAAAGCCCGCTTGTAGGGAGACAATGCGTGGGCATTTTATTGATTTTAAGTTTGAATTAACTACAGATGAGTTTTACAACTTGAGGAACCATTTTGGAACTTCAAATTGGGGTGCTAAAGCAGGATATTAAGAAATAGAAATCATTAAAAAAGCCGGTTCAAATTTGAACCGGCTTTTTTAATATGTGATGCATTATCAGCAGTAAAGTCTTCTTTAAAAAAATAAGTAATACAGTTCTCCTTAGTTTTTTCCCTTATAAACTTTCAGCTTCGATTATTACTTTTGATGGATTCAATCATACATTATGGCTAGTAATATAAAATCAATAAGAATCATTGAGGAGAAAATTATTACTAAAATTTATCTGATAAGGGGGATAAAAGTGATGCTGGATTTTGAACTATCCGAATTATATGAAGTGGAAACAAAACAACTAAAACGACAAGTAAGAAGAAATGCAAACCGATTTCCAGATGACTTTATGTTTGAATTAACCACAGAAGAATTTTCTGACTTGAGGAGCCAGTTTGGCACCTCAAGTTGGGGTGGCACAAGATATAATCCTATGGCATTTACTGAACAGGGGGTTGCTATGTTGTCGAGTATATTAAACAGCAAAACTGCCATCAACGTAAATATCCAAATTATTAGAGTGTTTACTAGAATGAAAGAAATGCTGTTGACAAACAAAGATATTTTACTAAAACTGGAACAATTGGAAAATAAAGTAAGCGGTCAAGACGAAAATATAAAAATGATTTTCGAGGCATTAAAACAATTATTAACTCCGCCTTCAGAACCAAGAAAAAGAATTGGTTTTAAACCTGACAATTAAATTGAACTATTTCTTGTAATACAAAACCGTCCCAATAATATCGGAACGGTTTTTATTATTCAATACTATTTATACTAATTACCCATGGCAATGCTTATACTTCTTTCCACTACCACAAGGACAAAGATCATTTCTTCCTGGCGCTTTTTCTACATGCCTGGGTTCATGTTTAACTTGTTCCGATGGATCGATATAATCATTCTCAGCACTTAAATGCTCTCCACCACCAGCTCCAACTAAATCTTCTTTACGCTGACGCATCTTACTCATATCAGTTTTACGTTCTCTACCTTCACGAATTTGTCCGGCATTGGTTTGCTCCATTGGAATTTGAGCATGACAAAGGAAACTCACAATATCTCTGTTCACTTTATCATCCATTTGTTTAAAAGCACCAAAGGCTTCAATCTTATAAATTACCAATGGGTCTTTTTGTTCGTAACCTGCCGTTTGTACACTCTGGCGTAAATCATCCATAGCTCTTAAATGCTCTTTCCAGGCATCATCAATTAATGCTAAAGTGATATTGCGCTCTAAAGCATCATTCAACTCTCTTCCTTCAGTTGCTAAATACTTATCCAAATTAGCCAGTGCCTGAATATGCTTTTTACCATCTGTAAATGGTACAGCTACATTTTCGATATGATTACCTTGTTCTTTACGGATGTTTTTGATGATGGGCAAGGTTTGCTTAACCATCGCATCTGTTTTTTTCTGATACTGCTCAATGGCTTCTACATAAAGCTTATCAGTTAAAGCATTTAATTCTGTTTTATCCAATTCAGTTGCTGTAATGGCTGTATCAATTCCAAAATTCACAATGGCTGCTAACTTAAATCCTTCGTGGTCATTGGTTTCTTTAAAAGAAAAGATTAAACCACTGGCTACAGAGTAAAAAGCATTATCCAAATCCAAAGCCAGTCTTTCGCCAAACAAAGCATGGTTACGTTTTTTGTAAACGACATTACGCTGCTTGTTCATCACATCATCATACTCCAGTAAACGTTTACGAATGCCAAAGTTATTTTCCTCTACTTTCTTTTGTGCTCTTTCAATACTCTTGGTAATCATGCTATGCTGAATCACTTCACCTTCTTTATACCCCATCCTATCCATCAATCCAGCAATACGCTCACTACCAAACATACGCATCAAGTCATCTTCTAACGATACAAAAAAGCTTGAGCTTCCTGGATCTCCCTGACGACCAGCACGACCTCTTAACTGCCTATCCACACGGCGACTTTCGTGACGCTCTGTACCAATGATTGCCAAACCGCCAGCTTCTTTAACGCCGGGGCCCAATTTAATATCGGTACCACGACCCGCCATATTCGTTGCAATGGTTACTGCACCTGCCAGTCCAGCCTCGGCAACTACTTGGGCCTCCTTACCATGTTGTTTTGCATTCAATACATTATGAGGAATATTTTTTTGCTTCAACATTCTTGCCAATAATTCACTTACTTCTACATTGGTAGTACCTACCAAGCAAGGTCTTCCTTCACTTCGTAGCTTTTCTACTTCTTCAATAACTGCTTTATACTTCTCTCTTTTAGTTTTGTAAACAAAATCCTGCTCATCTTTTCTTATTACTTGAACGTTGGTTGGGATATTAACTACATCCAATTTATAAATAGTCCAAAATTCACCAGCTTCTGTCTCGGCAGTACCAGTCATACCGGCAAGCTTATGATACATACGGAAATAATTCTGTAGCGTTACTGTAGCATAAGTTTGAGTAGAAGCTTCAATTTTTACATTCTCTTTTGCTTCTATGGCTTGATGCAAACCATCCGAGTATCTTCTGCCTTCCATGATACGACCTGTTTGCTCATCAACAATTTTAACAGCTCCTTCCATTACTACATACTCAATGTCTTTATCAAACAAAGTATAGGCTTTTAGTAATTGTTGTACAGTGTGAATACGGTCGGCTTTTAAAGCATATTCATTTAGCAGAGTTTCCTTATTTTGTAATTTTTCCTCATCGCTGGATTCGCTTTTTTCAATATCAGCCAACTTTGTGGCGATATCGGGTATGATGAAAAATTCAGGATCTTCCCCACTCTTTGTAATCAACTGAATACCCTGATCGGTTAAATCAACCTGATTGTTTTTTTCATCTATATTAAAAAACAAACCAACATCTACTTTAGGCATTTCCTTTTGCTGATCGGCCAAATAATAGTTCTCCGTCTTTTGCATTTTCACCCTTATACCTGGCTCACTTAAATACTTAATTAAGGCGCTGTTTTTGGGTAAACCTCTATGAGCACTAAATAAAGCTAGACCCCCATCTTTAGGATCGTCATTGCCTTCGGCAATTTTCTTCTTGGCTTCAATTAAAAACTGATTGGTAGCTTTTCTTTGTGCTTCAAGCAGTTTTTCAATTCTTGGTTTCAGGTCGAAAAACTGTTGGGTGTTATCGCTATGTCCTACCGGACCACTAATGATTAGCGGCGTACGGGCATCATCAATTAACACACTATCTACCTCATCCACCATGGCAAAATGGTGCTTGCGCTGAACCATTTCATTGGGTGTATGTACCATATTATCACGCAGGTAATCAAAACCAAACTCATTATTGGTACCATAAATGATATCGGCATTGTAGGCATTACGGCGGGCATCACTATTGGGTTCGTGTTTGTCAATACAATCCACTCTTAAACCTAAAAATTCGAATATAGGGCCGTTCCACTCACCATCTCTTCTAGCCAAATAATCATTCACTGTTACAATATGTACTCCCTCACCAGCCAATGCATTTAAATAGGCAGGTAAAGTACTTACCAAAGTTTTACCCTCACCAGTTGCCATTTCGGCAATTTTGCCCGAGTGTAAAACCATACCACCAATCAACTGCACATCATAATGCTGCATATTCCAGGTTACGGTTGTTCCACCTGCTGTCCAGCTATTTTTATAAATGGCTTTATCGCCTTCAATAATAATATTGTCTTTTTTAGTAGCCAGGGTTCTGTCTAATTCAGTAGCTGTACATTCAAGCCTTTCATTCTCTTTGAATCTTCTACTTGTTTCTTTTACAACTGCAAAAGCTTCGGGTAAAATTTGCTCCAACACCACTTCCAACTGCTTATCTTTCTCCTTAATTAATTCATCAATTTCTTTGTAGATGATATCCCTGCTGTTGATTTCAGCTATCGGCAATTCTTCGGCCGTTTTTCTTTTATTGGCTATTTCGGTGACGATGCTGTTTAAATGATCTGCAATACGTTGCTTAAACTCAACTGTTTTATTTCTCAAAGCATCATTGCTGAGGCTTTGATACTGATTAAAAAAACCATTGATTTTTTCTACCTGAGGAGTAATTTTTTTGACGTCTTTTTCACTCTTACTACCGCCAAAAAGTTTAGAAATAATGCTCATTATAAGATTCTTTATTGTTGGATATGCTGTTAATTAATGATAATAATGTTAATGCAATAGTCAAATATAATGCTCAATACTATTTAAAGCCATAATGACAGTAAAACATCCCTTTATTAATGGGCGACAAAGGTAAGCATTGTTTAGGGTTGAGATTAATCTTTAAGCATTAAAACAACTCTTAATTAAAATGTTAATTCTCATACCATTCATCAAAATAAACCACTACATATTAATTTCTAGGATTACTTTTACACGAACAAATTCGTATATCAACTCTTATTTATGAGAAAATTATCAATCACAATTATTGTGATTTTTTTAGGCTTTGTATCAAATGCCCAGGTAAAAGGCACCCTTATTGATTCCGCATCACTTTCTCCTATTGAGAATGCAGTAATTGGATTGGCGGTAAAATCTAACCCAAAAGATACCAGTTATACTTTTACCGATTCCAAAGGTCAGTTCAGGTTTGAATCGGTACCCTCTTCCAATTTCAGCATTATCATTCGCCATCATGGTTATTGGCCTATGGCTAAATTTGTACCAGTTTCTAAGTCAGAAAAAGTAATAGAAGTTGGCACTTTTGTGATGGCACAGGATGCTCAGTTATTGAGTGAAGTAGTTGTAAGTGCTCCTGCCATCGTTGTTAAAGAAGATACTATTGAATACAATGCGGCTTCTTTTAAAGTAAAAGACGATGCAGTAGTGGAAGACCTTTTAAAAAAATTACCAGGCGTTCAGGTAGATAAAGATGGTACTGTTACAGCACAAGGCAAGACAGTAAGTCGTGTAAAAGTGAATGGCAAAGATTTTTTTGGAGGAGATGTGAAGACAGCTACAAAGGAATTACCCGCCAATATTGTTGATAAAATTCAGATCATTGATGACTATGGCGACCAAGCCACTGTGTCGGGCATAAAGGATGGCGACCCAGATAAAGTGATGAACATTCAAATTAAAAAAGATAAAAACAAGGGATTTTTTGGCAGGCTTACAGCAGGTGCCGGTACTGAGGAAAGGTACCAGGCTTCGTTCAATGGCAATTACTTTAATAATGAGCGCCAGATTTCGATGGTGGCCAATAGCAACAATACCAATACCTCCTTATTTAATTTTAGTGGAGGTGGAAATAGAGGCGCTACCAGTATGATGAGTGCAGGAAGAAGTATAGCTGCTGATATGGGTGGAATGGGTGCTATAGGAGGAATGGGAGGTTTAGCCCAATTTAGTGGTGGTAGTAATAATGGAATTACAACTACCAATTCGGTTGGTTTTAATTATAAGGATCAGTTGAGTAAAAGAATCAGCATTTATGGAAGTTATTCTTACAACCATAAGAATACGGATCAGTTGCAAACCACTTCATCTCAAAACTTTTTTGAAACAAACAGCTTTACCAATAACCAAGATTTGAACTCATCAATCCTTGGCAATTCGCACAGGTTTACCATGAACCTAGAATACCAGATTGATTCTTTCAATTACCTTAAAATTAGTCCGAGTTTTAATTTTAGTGATAACGATGGTGAAAGCAATACGATTTTCGATTTTATTCAATCCAATGGTACTAAAACCAGCGATGGTAAGAATATTAATTTATCAGATTCAAAAGCGCCCAATTTTGGAGCCAATATATTGTTCAACCATAAGTTTAGAAAACGTGGAAGGAACTTTTCTACCAATATCAATTTGGGCAGTTCAGAAAATAACTCCACCCAAGATGTTACCAATTTAAATTACCAATATGTGGCTCCGGGAATTGGTGCAAGAAACACTTTTCAGTATATCAATCAAGCTAATGATAATTATAATTATGGGGTAAGACTTACTTATGCCGAACCTTTAACCAAATACCGCAGTTTAGATTTAAGCTATTCTCATAATCTAAATCATGCCCGTAATGATCGACAAACTTTTAATGTGGATTCACTCACAAGGGCCAAAACCATCAACAGTTTTTTAAGTAATGATTATGAGAATGATTTTTACAACAATCGCATTGGCGCATCCATTAGAACCACCAAAAAGAAATACAATTATACTTTGGGTGTAAGTGTGCAGCCAGTAACTTTAAAAGGAAATTCAATCACCAGAGACAGTGCCTATAAAACCATCAACAGAGCCAATGTTTTTCCGGTTGCTAGATTGGTTTATAATTTCAGCAGAACAAAAACATTAAATTTTAATTACAATGGAAATGCCACTCAGCCTACCTTTACACAATTACAACCTGTACAAGATGTAAGTAATCCTCAGGCAATTGTTTCGGGAAATCCAAATTTAAAACCTTCCATTAACCACAATGTAAATTTATCGTACAACAACTTTAATTTAATTAGTGGCAAGGTATTATTTACCAATTTAACTTTTAGTACCATTAAAAACCAAATCGTAAATAATTCCATAAGTAAAGGATCAGGACGACAAATTAGCATCCCAGAAAACGTAAATGGATTTTACAATATGATGGGTTTTTACACTTACTCAAAACCCTACAAGAATCGTAAATATGTGATTACTGTAAATGGCACTGCTAACT
Organism: uncultured Chitinophagaceae bacterium; assembly: GCA_947085175.1. GTDB lineage: Bacteria > Bacteroidota > Bacteroidia > Chitinophagales > Chitinophagaceae > Ferruginibacter. Next base: position 142,961 of record CAMTVJ010000007.1, on the reverse strand, counting down.
TTAATCACAATATTAATTTGATTGACAGCATTCGTACCATCGGAAAAAACTGGATTGTACGTCAGGGATTTAATTTTGAATACAATTACAAAGAGATCCTTGAATTTGGAACCGGAGCAAGTTATAGTTTGAATGATGTAAAATATAAAAAACCGGCTGGCACAACAAACACTACTCTTCAAAATGCATCAAGCAATGCCTGGATATTAAGTAGTAATATCAACCTTAATATTACCAAAAGAACAGTTTTAAGGTATGATATTGACTATACTATCAACTCGGGTTTAGCCAGTTCAGTCAATCAAAATCTGGCGATTATGAATGCCTCTTTGGAACAACAAATGTTTAAAAAGAAAAATGGGGTGTTAAGGATTGCAGCTTTTGATTTGTTTAACCAAAACACCAATATTAGCCGAAACGTAACGGCAAATACAATTGTTGACAGCCGTACCAACCGTTTAACAAGGTATTTCTTGCTATCATTTACTTACCGATTACAGAAATTTGCTGGTCAGGCCATACAAGGCCAGGGGATGGATATAAGAAAAATGGGATCAAGCAATATGAAGTTTTAGTAAATAAAGCTTAATAAATTTAATTAATCAAGGGCTTTTTAAAGCCCTTTTTTATTACCTTTGCCCCCCTAAAAGCTGCCCCGGCAGATATAAACATTTAATTAGAAGTTTACTATGAGTGGAGCATTAAAAGAGGTTCGTCACCGGATAAAGAGCGTTCAGAGTACCCAACAGATTACAAAAGCTATGAAAATGGTGAGTGCGGCAAAATTACGCCGTGCCCAGGATGCTATCACACAAATGCGTCCATATGCCCAAAAGCTACAGGAAATGTTGAGTAACATTGTAAGCAATAGCGAAGGCGATGTTGATTTGGCCCTAGCTGCTCAACGCCCAGTTGAGAATGTAATGATTATCATAGTTACCAGCGACAGAGGATTATGTGGTGGTTACAATAGTAACTTAATAAAACTAGCTAAACAGGTTATAAACGAAAAATATCCTTCTCAATATGCAAAAGGCAATGTTCAAATTTTACCGATAGGAAAAAAAGGATTTGAAAATTTTACTAAAACAGGGTTTAAGGTTATCAATAATTACTGGGATATTTTTACCGGATTAAGTTTTGAAAAAGTACAAAATGCAGCAAAACATGCTATGGATGCTTTTGCCAACAAAGAAGTGGATGCTGTTGAATTAATATTCAGTGAGTTTAAAAATGCAGGTACACAGCGATTTATTGCTGAGTCTTTTTTACCGGTACAAAAGATTGCAAAAGTAGAAGGACAAAAAAACTCTGACTTTATTTTTGAACCAGGAAAAGATGTATTAATTGCTGAGTTGATGCCAAAAATATTAAACACCCAATTGTTTAAAGCAACTTTAGATGCCAATGCAAGTGAGCATGGCGCCCGAATGACTGCAATGGACAAAGCAAGTGATAATGCAAACGAATTATTAAAATCATTAAAGATTAGTTACAACCGTGCAAGACAGGCAGCTATTACAACCGAATTAACGGAGATTGTAAGTGGTGCTGCGGCATTGCAAGGATAATACCCCTAACCCCCTAAAGGGGGAATTGGGCATTCATAACTTAAAACATATACCCCTTTAGGGGATAGGGGCATGGAACTTTCAGAAATCATTCCACACATTGAGGCTTTAATTTTTGCCAGCGATAAACCATTGATCAATGAAGAAATTCTTGAACTGGTAAATAGTGCTTTGGCTTTTATTGAAGACAGAGCAACTCCTGAGCAGGTATATGCCGCTATTGAAGGTATTTCTGAAAAATACAGCACCGAGTTTTATGCTTTTGAGTTAAGACAAATAGGTGGAGGCTGGCAGTTTCTTACCAAAAAAGAATACCATAAAACAGTTGCCCAATTAAATGGAGATAAGTTTTTAAAGCGACTTTCTACTGCTGCATTAGAAACTTTGGCCATCATTGCTTATAAGCAACCCATTACCAAAAGTGAGATGGAAGCCATCCGGGGTGTAAACTGTGATTATGCTGTTCAAAAACTATTGGAAAAAGACTTGGTAATTATCTCTGGCCGAAATGAAGATGCAGTTGGCAAGCCATTAATTTATGCTACTTCAAAATCATTCATGGACTATTTTGGTATTAACAGTGCCGACGATCTTCCCAAAATTACAGAAGTGCTAATGGAAGAATTAGTACAGGCTACTAATATACAGGAAATGGCGGTAAAGGCTGCTGAAGAAGCAGAAGCGGCAAAAAACATACAGGAAGAATTGATTTTTGAGGAAATGATTGTTGAGGAAACTACCACAGAGGAAGCCGTTTTAACAGTTACAACAGAAGGCGAAATCGTTGAAGATGACGTTACAGACAACAACTCAACTGAAGAGGAAATAAATTAATCTTACAAAAAATAATATGTAAAGGCATGAATTCATTCATGCCTTTTTCTTTTGCCTTATTTAATTTTAAAGACAAAAGGCTTTAACTTTAAAGCATGGCTAAGCAACAATTTCCGATAACCAGGGTGATCTTATTTTTATCCCTAATCCTCTTATCATGCTCTTCTACTAAAAAGAATGTTTCCATGAATAATGAACTCAAAAATTCACCTTTAACATCTAAAGGAACTGGAACTTTGGATACCCAGGGACATAGGGGTTGCAGAGGTTTAATGCCTGAGAATACCATCCCAGCTATAATAAATGCTGTGGGCTACGGTATCACTACACTTGAAATGGATATCAGTATCAGTAAAGACAAAAAAGTTTTTCTGTCACATGAACCGTTTTTAAATCATGAAATCACAACCAAACCAGATGGCAGTTTTGTTACTACCAAAGAAGAAAGAAGTTTGAATACATACCAGATGAATTACGACTCCATCATTAAATATGATGTAGGCATGAAACCACACCCACGTTTCCCACAGCAACAAAAATTGAAAGCTGTAAAACCTTTACTGGCAGATGTATTCGAAGCCGTGAAGGAATATATGATGACGGCAAGGAGGCCATACCCTTTCTTTAATATCGAAACCAAAACAATGCCAATTGGTGATAATTTGTATCATCCAGAGCCGGCTGAATTTGTTGAATTATTAATAGCCGTCATTAAAGAACATCAGATGGAAGAACAAGTCATCATTCAATCTTTTGACTTTAGAACTTTACAATACCTTCAGCTGCATTATCCAAAAATAAAAACTGCCATGCTGATAGAAGCATCTAATAAAATCAGTTTTCGTAAACAAATAAAAGACCTTGGCTTTTCGCCAACGATCTATAGTCCGGAATACACATTGGTAACAGATGATTTAGTAAAAACCTGTCATGAATTGAATATTAAAATTATTCCCTGGACAGTAAATGATAAAAAGAAAATGGATGATTTACGAAAACTGGGAGTAGATGGAATCATTAGTGATTACCCCAATTTATTTTATGAATAGATTTAAATATTGAGCCATCGCTGGGCATTTTTAAATAATAATTTTTCTGAAATTTCTTTTGTAAAATTCATTTCGGTGATGAGTTTACCTGGTTGATGTTCTCCAAGTGGAAAAGGATAATCACTACCCATACAAATTTTATCCTCCCCCATCAGGTCAACAATAAATTGCATAGCCATCGGGTCATGCACTAAACTATCAATCCAAAACCTGCCAATATATTCCCGAGGATTTATTTCATTATCAATAGCAACCAAATCAGGTCGTACATTAAATCCATGTTCAATTCTTCCTATGGTAATAGGAAACGAACCCCCACCATGAGCAAAAGCCACCCTCAATTTGGGAAATTGCTTAAATACTCCACCAAAAATCATGGAGCAAATGGCACGAGAGGTTTCACCTGGCATACCCACAAGCCAAGGCAACCAATATTTTTGCATCTGGTCCTGCCCCATCATTTCCCAAGGATGCACAAATAAAGCACATCCTAGTTTTTCAGCAGCTTCATAAAAAGGAAAGAATTTTTCATCGCTTAAATTAGCACCGTTGATATTACTTCCAATCTCCAGTCCTGGCATTTTTAATTCGGTAATACAACGCTCCATTTCTTTTATCGCCAAATCAATATCCTGTAAAGGAACAGTTCCAATGCCAATAAATCGAGATGGATTTTTTGAAACGGTTTTGGCAATATGATCATTAAAAAACCGAGAGGTTTCATACCCATCTTTTGCTTTTGCCCAATAATTAAATAAAACAGGAATGGTGGAAAGTACCTGAATATTAACATTTGAATCGTCCATATCCTTTAGCCGGGTTTCAGCATCAAAACAATTGTCTTCCACTTCCCTAAAAAGTTTATCGCCCTTCATCATGCAAGCTGTGCAATTGCGATGCTCAAGATGAATAAATTCGCCATAGCCAAACTTTTGTACCCAGTTGGGCATTTTGTCGGGCATGATGTGGGTGTGGATGTCTATTTTCATGGAAGATGTGTTTTTGGTTTATTGTTTCTGGTTTCTCGTTTATTGTTTCTGATTTTTCGTTTTGGTTCTTATAGTATTTAACTGCCTGCCTCGTAGTCATGGTACGAATTCTGAATTAACGAGAAACGGCTTAACGAGCAACAAGAAACTAGAAACGATAAATTATCCTTTTTTCACTGGCGGCGCCATCACCGAACCACATTTTTTGCAGGTACGTTTTTGCTCATCGCTATAAAACCCTTCCATAACAGGAGGTAATTGAGCAACAATATCTTTGATCACTTTATATTCTTCATAAATTTTATCACCACAGTTTTCGCAATACCATAAAAAGCCATCTTCTTCAGTTTCTCTAACTTTTTCAATCACCAACCCTACAGTGCCTTCTCCTCTTTGAGGCGAATGGGGAGTACGGGGTGGTAACAGGAAAATATCGCCTTCATTAATGGCTATATCCTTCGCAACGCCATCATCAATTATTTTTAATACAATATTCCCTTCGACTTGATAGTACAATTCCTCACTTTCATTAAAGTGATAATCTTTTCTTGAATTGGGGCCTCCCACTACCATCACAATAAAATTTTCGGCATCTTTATAAATACATTGATTGCCCACAGGTGGTTTTAGGAGACTGCGGTTTTCATCTATCCATTTTTTTAAATTAAAAGCTGCTGCTATTGCCATAATTAGAATTTTAGAATGGTAAGTTAATTATTTTTTTATTCCTATCCTCTGCCAATGCAACGAGGAAAATATTGCTCATATCCAAGCAATACACATAGAATTCTACTGCAATATTACTATACTGCAATTATATTTGCAGACACAACCTTCGAATCGTTCTTCACCATACCCTCTCCCTTTTGGGGAGAGTTAGGAGTGGGGCTTTTTATTTACCTTTAATTATGCAACTGACCATTCCTTACCATCTGGAAAATTTTATAGGTGGACATTTTATTGGACCGCTGAGTGGAAATTTTATAGATAATATAAATCCTGCTACTGGAGCCATTTATGGCCAAACACCCGACAGTAATGCTAAGGATATTGACGCCGCTGTTAAAGCAGCAAAAAAAGCTTTTCCGGCCTGGAGTATTTTATCCGCAGAGAAAAAATTTTGCATTCTTAATAAAATTGCTGAACTCATTGAAGAAAATCTGGATACACTCGCCTTGGCCGAAACCAATGACAATGGTAAACCATTATGGTTAAGTAAAGCTGTTGATATTCCCAGAGCTTCTTCCAACTTTCGTTTTTTTGCCACGGGTATAATGCACTTCGCCAATGAAAGTCATAGTATGGAAAACTGGGCTGTGAATTATACATTACGTCAACCAATTGGAATTGTAGGTTGCATTTCTCCCTGGAACCTTCCCTTGTATTTATTTACCTGGAAGATTGCACCAGCATTGGCCGCAGGCAACTGTGTCATAGCAAAACCTTCTGAAGTAACTCCAGTTACAGCATTTTTGTTAGGTAAAATTTGTAAAGAAGCCGGATTGCCCGACGGCGTATTAAATATTGTGCATGGAGTTGGGCAACATTGTGGCGAAGCTATTGTAAAGCATCCTGATATTAAAGCCATTTCATTTACTGGTAGCACAAAAGCTGGTGAACGTATTGCTTCAATAGCTGCACCTATGTTTAAGAAACTGTCTTTAGAACTGGGAGGCAAAAACCCCAATATTATTTTTAAAGATTGTAATTGGGAAAAGATGCTTACAGAAACCATCCGTTCATCATTTGGCAACCAGGGGCAAATATGTTTATGTGGGAGCAGGTTACTGATTGAACGATCGGCTTATGAAGAATTCAAAAAACATTTTATTCCCATTATTCAAAAAATGAAAAATGGAGATCCTCTTTTAGAAACATCCAAACAAGGGGCTATAGTAAGTAAAGTTCACTTCGAGAAAATTATGAACGGCATCGCTTTAGCAAAAGAAGAAGGTGGAAAAATTTTGTGTGGAGGAAATGCTGTAAAATTAGAAGGCAGATGTGCTGAAGGTTATTTTATTGAACCCACCATCATTGAAGGACTTGACCAAAACTGCAGAACCAACCAGGAAGAAATTTTTGGGCCTGTAATTACTATTCAGCCTTTTGATACAGAAGAAGAAGCTTTACAATTGGCCAATAACAGTACTTATGGTTTAGCAGCCACTATTTGGACACAGGATATCAGTAAAGCTAATAGAGTAGCTTCTAAAGTTGAAACAGGAATTGTTTGGGTGAATTGTTGGTTGGAAAGAGATTTGCGTACCCCATTTGGTGGCGTAAAAAACAGTGGGGTTGGCAGAGAAGGTGGTTGGGAAGCCTTACGCTTTTTTACAGAAGCAAAAAATGTATGTATACAATTTAATTAACCTTGTAGCAAAATATTATGAGTGAAATTATCAATACTGATAAAGCAGCAAAACCCTTAGGCGCCTATCCTCATGCCAGGCGTGTAGGTAATTTATTGTTCCTTTCCGGCATTGGAAGCAGAAATGCTATAGACAATTCAATTCCTGGATTAGAACTGGATACCGAAGGAAAAATTGTCAAGTACGATATTGAAGCCGAATGCCTGCAAGTTTTTGCCAATGTAAAAGCCGTATTGGAAGCAAGTGGCAGTAGCTGGGATAAGATAGTGGATGTAACAGTTTTCCTCACCAATATGAAAAATGATTTCCCGGTTTATAATAAAATTTATGATGAGCATTTTAAAGATGTGCAAGCTTGTCGTACCACTGTAGAAGTAAAAAGTTTACCAACGCCAATTGCTATTGAATTAAAAGTGATAGCAACAATTGATTAAATTTATAAGGATGACATTTGAGAATAGTCAAGCATACGCCAAGCAATTAGATGAAAAAGATTCACTAAGCCATTTCAGAAATAAATTTTATATCCCCATCATCAATGGTAATGAGTGTATTTACTTCACCGGTAATTCTTTAGGTTTACAACCTAAAACTACGCAGGATTATGTGTTGAACGAACTGGAAGACTGGGCCAGTTTTGGCGTAGAGGGACATTTTAATGCTAGGCAACCCTGGTTTAATTATCATGAAATGTTTCCACAATTGCTTACTAAAATTGTTGGCGCCTTACCCGAAGAGATTGTGGTAATGAATCAACTTACTGTAAACCTTCATTTGTTGATGACCAGTTTTTATCAACCAACTAATGAACGATTCAAAATTATTTGCGAAGCAAAAGCTTTCCCATCTGATCAATATGCTTTTGAAACACAAGCAAAGCTTCATAATTTAAATCCGGATGAAGTGATCATAGAAGTTGCTCCTAGAGAAGGAGAACATTGTATTAGAACAGAAGACATACTTGCCTTAATACAAAAGCATGGTTCCGAAACTGCCTTGGTAATTTTCGGCGGCGTTAATTATTATAGCGGTCAGGTTTTCGATATGCAAGCCATAACTAAAGCAGCTCATGATGCGGGAGCCTATTGCGGCTTTGATTTGGCGCATGCCGCTGGTAATATTGAATTGCATTTGCACGACTGGGAAGTTGATTTTGCCTGCTGGTGTAGTTACAAATATTTAAACAGCGGTCCGGGTGGTGTGGCAGGAGCTTTCATTCATAAAAATCACATTGGCAACAAAGCATTAAAAAGGATGGCAGGTTGGTGGGGACATGAAAAAGAAACACGTTTCCTGATGGAAAAAGGATTTAAACCAATTGCAACTGCTGAGGGTTGGCAACTGAGTAATGCACCAGTGTTAAGTATGGCTGCTCATAAAGCCTCATTGGATATTTATGAAGAAGCCGGCATGGGAAACTTAATTACCAAAGGCCAAATGCTCAGCGATTATCTTTTTTACATCATTGAAGAAATAAATGCTGCTGCTTCTGAAAAAAAGATTGAGATCATTACACCTAAAGAGAATAAAGGTTGCCAGGTTTCAATGCTCATGCTTGAAAAGGGTAAAGAGATTTTTGAGACCCTAAAGCAAAATGGCATCTTGACCGATTGGAGAGAACCCAATGTAATTAGAGTAGCTCCTGTACCACTATACAATAGTTTTGAAGACGTTTGGAAATTTGGAGAAATAATAAAATTGATTTTAAATAAAGGTTGATGCAAAAAAAAGAAATAGTAATTATTGGTGCAGGATTAGTAGGTTCACTTTTATCAATCTATTTATCTAAAAGAGGTTATAAGGTTAAGATATTTGAACGTAGAGGAGATATGCGTAAAGAAGATTTGATTGCCGGCCGTTCCATCAATCTGGCATTAAGTGACCGAGGTATTAAGGCTTTGGAAGAAGTGGGCTTGATGGAAGAAATTAGAAAGATTTGCATTCCTATGCATGGCCGCTTTTTGCACAATGCAGATGGCAGCACTGCCTATCAGCCTTATGGAAAAGAAGGACAGTATATCAATTCAGTTTCTCGTGGCGAATTGAATTGCAAGTTGATGGACCTTGCCGAACAACATAGCGTTGAATTAATTTTCAACCAAAAATGTGATAGCATCGATTGGGATAAGAATGATATTCATTTTGAAAATTCGCAAACCCATCAGCAATCAACCATCAACTATCAACTTGCCTTTGGAAGCGATGGCGCTTACGCTGCCTCACGACTTACCCACCAATTACAGCACAATCGATTTCAGTATAACCAATATTATATCGACTTTGGCTATAAAGAACTTACTATCCCGGCAGGTGAAAATGACACTTTCCTCTTAGACAAAAACGCCTTGCACATTTGGCCACGTGGAAATTATATGCTCATTGCATTGCCCAATATGGATGGAAGTTTTACCTGTACATTGTTCTTCCCGTTTGATGGTGAGATTTCTTTTGCAGCATTAGATACCCATGAGAAAGTAAAAAGTTTTTTTGAAAATACTTTTTCAGATGTAGTAAAAATAATGCCTACCCTTACTGAAGATTTTTTTAATAATCCAACCGCTTCTCTGGTTACTGTAAAATGTTTTCCATGGATAAGAGAAGATAAATTTGCTTTGATTGGTGATGCCGCTCATGCCATGGTACCCTTCTTTGGGCAGGGCATGAATTGTGGATTTGAAGACTGTTCCGTTTTAAATAGTTTAATTGATAAGCATAATGAAAATTGGGAAATCATTTTAGGTGAATATCAGACTTTAAGAAAACAAGATGGTGATGCCATTTGCGATTTAGCATTAAACAATTTTGTTGAGATGAGAGATAAAGTAGCTGACCCTCAATTTTTATTACAAAAAAAGATAGAAGCAGTATTCAGTAAAAAGTATCCCAATAAGTGGATACCCCTTTACAGCCAGGTAACTTTCAGTCCTCAAATTAGATACAGTGAAGCATTGATTAGTGGACAAAAACAAGAAGCTATTATGCAACAGATTATGTCCATACCGGATATTGAAAATAAATGGCAGGACGACAGCATTGAAAGAATGATGCTTGAAAAACTCAATAGATAAAAATGTATAAACTCCCCTACTTTGTTGAAGAAGACCAGGAAAAAGTAATTGCTTTCATGAAGGAAAACGCCTTTGCAGTTGTTACAGGTATGGGAACAGAATTTCCTGTAGCAACCCAATTGCCATTAAATATTGAAGAAAGAGAAGGTGGAAAATTGTTTTTAACGGGTCACCTTATGAAAAACACAGACCATCATAGAGCTTTTGAAAGCAATAATAATGTGTTGGTGGTTTTTACCGGCCCTCATTGTTATGTAAGTGCTAGCTGGTATAGCAAACCATCTGTTGCCAGCACATGGAATTACATCAGTGTTCATGCAAAAGGAAAAATAAGTTTTACCGATGATGCTGGAACTTTTCAAGCCATCAAATACATTACTGAAAAATATGAAGGAAAAGAAACTGCCGCAGCATTTGATAAACTGCCCGAAGAATATGTACAACGTTTAATTGGCGCTATTGTAGGGATTGAAATTGAAGTTACCCAACTCGATAATGTTTTTAAACTAAGTCAAAATCATACTGAAGAAGACAGGAAAAGTATTGCTCAGCATTTGAATGACCGAAAAGATGAGGCTTCAAAAAAGATTGCCATGGAAATTTTATCCAGGTTTACCGATTAACTTTATAACATGAACAGAAGCCAGCTTATAAAACAAATTCGCTTAAAAAACTCCTACCTCTGTGTTGGCCTCGATACTGATTTCAACAAAATTCCGCAACATCTTCAATCACATCCTGATGCTGTATTTGAATTTAACAAACAGATTATTGATGCAACAGAAGATTTATGCGTAGCGTATAAAATAAATACTGCATTTTACGAAGCCATGGGAGTAAAGGGTTGGGAGGCCATGGAAAAAACAGTGAATTACATACCCAAGGACCAGTTCATCATTGCAGATGCCAAACGGGGCGATATTGGCAATACTTCTACCCAATATGCAAAAGCTTTTTTTGAATCACTGAATTTTGATGCCATCACTGTAGCTCCCTATATGGGAAAAGACAGTGTAAAACCATTTCTTGCGTTTGAAAATAAATGGGCCATCGTTTTAGGACTTACTAGCAATGCCGGCAGCAAAGATTTTGAACAATTGAAATTTGCAGATTCAGAAAACAAGATTCCTGAATTTCTTTATGAAACAGTTTTAAAAAAAGTAAGTAGTTGGGGCACTAACGAAAACCTGATGTTTGTTGTAGGGGCTACCAAGGCCAGTGATTTGGCAGAAATTAGAAAAATAATTCCTGATCATTTTTTACTGGTTCCTGGTGTTGGCTTTCAGGGAGGCAGTTTACAGGAAGTAAGTAAATATGGGATGAATAAAGATTGTGGTTTGCTGGTGAATGCATCCCGTGCCATAATTTATGCTAGCGAAAAAGAAGATTTTGCGGTTGAAGCCAGGGCAATTGCGAAGCAATATCAAACTGAAATGGCTGGATATCTTTCCTAAAGCGCTTTTAAGACTGCCTCAGCAAGTTTTGCTGCCCATTTCTCATATTCCTTACCAGAAGGATGTAATAGATCGGGTGCCAAAAAATTCAGATTACTACCATCCATTCTTTGAGCCATAGTGATGTTTATATAATGACAACCATATTCCAATGCTGCAGCCCCACAAACCAAGTTGAAATCATCAATCTCTTGGGCAATTGCTGCTTTATCTTTTCCTTCTGCAAATGGCGTAACGCCCCAATCGGGAATACTCAACACAAAAACTTGTTGTGCTTTTTCCCCAGCAAACTCAATGGCTTTTTTTACTAGGGTACTAAATTCCGTCTCAAATTCATCAGCAGTTTGTCCCCTGTATTGATTATTCACTCCTATCAATAAGGATACAAAATCATAGTTCTTAAAAGTGTGGGTAGCTTCAATTGCTTGATGGAGTTCACCTGTTGTCCAGGCTGTTTTGGCAATTATTTCTGCCGCATGAAGCTGCATTCCCGTTTTTCTTAATAGTTGTACTGTTTGATTGGGAAAATTTTGAGCAAAAGGAACCTGTTCCCCAATGGTGTAGCTATCGCCTAGAGCCAAATAAGTAAATGCGTTCATAAGATTGCTAATTTAAAGAAAATTGTTGTTGACAAACTCATTCTTCCCAATTTATCTATGAAAGGCAGATGCTTTATCTTTGCACTTTAAACAAACAATAATCTTCAAATAAATTTATGGCTGCCAAAACAGATAATTTTCAAAGTCCTGATTATTTCAATCTGGATGAATTATTAACCGAAGAACACAAACTCATTCGGGAAAGTGTTCGCAATTATGTAAAAAAAGAGATCTCTCCCATTATAGAAGATTATGCCCAGAAAGCAGAATTTCCACAACAGATTGTAAAACAAATGGGCGACTTAGGTTGCTTTGGACCAACAGTGCCAGAACAATACGGCGGCGGCGGACTTGATTATATTAGCTATGGTTTAATGATGCAAGAATTGGAACGTGGTGATAGTGGAGTACGTTCAACTGCCAGTGTGCAAGGTAGCCTCGTGATGTTTCCTATTTATCAGTATGGTAGCGAAGAACAACGCAATAAGTATTTACCCAAGTTGGCAAGTGGCGAGTGGTTGGGTTGTTTTGGTTTAACAGAACCCAATCATGGTAGCGACCCAAGTAATATGCTAAGCAATATTAAAGATGCTGGCGATCATTTTATTTTAAATGGCGCAAAAATGTGGATCAGTAATGCACCCTTTAGCCAGGTGGCAGTTGTTTGGGCAAAGGACGAAGCTGGTGATATAAGAGGGATGATTGTGGAAAGAGGCATGGAAGGTTTTAGTACACCCACTACTCATGGCAAATGGAGCTTAAGAGCAAGTGCTACCGGCGAGCTGGTTTTTGATAATGTAAAAGTGCCTAAAGAAAATATTTTCCCTAATGTAAAAGGATTGAAAGGCCCATTGGGTTGTTTAACCAAGGCCCGTTACGGTATTGCCTGGGGTGCTATTGGTGCCGCTATGGATTGTTATGATACCGCTTTACAATACAGCAAAGAAAGAATTCAATTTGGAAAACCCATTGGTGGATTTCAGTTGCAGCAAAAAAAATTGGCAGAGATGCTTACTGAAATCACTAAAGCACAATTGCTTAACTGGCGGCTGGGTGTATTAATGAACGAAGGAAAAGTTACACCCCAACAAGTAAGTATGGCAAAAAGAAATGCTTGTGAAGTTGCTACTAATATTTGCAGGGATGCCCGTCAGATGTTAGGAGGCATGGGTATAACCGGAGAGTATTCTGTTATGCGCCATATGATGAACTTGGAAAGTGTAATTACCTATGAGGGAACTCATGATATTCATTTACTGATTACAGGGATGGATGTGACTGGGTTGAATGCGTTTAAGTAAAACCCAATACCCCCTCCGCCCCCTAAAGGGGGAACTTAACATTGAGAAGATCGAAAAGTAGATTGTGTTGTTTTTATTTTGTTTACCAAGCTTAAAAATTTCTATTTAGCTTCATTGGCGTCGCACTCTTGTACTTTTAGTTCTTTATTCAGCGCTCCCATAAATTTAAAGTTCTATTTTATTTTAGGTGGCCTTAAAAATTTTAAAAAATAAATTCTGATATATGAACAACACTTCAAATTTAAATGCTCTTTTGGTTCCCCCTTCAGGGGGCGGAGGGGGTCGGGTCTCCGTTATCGGCGCAGGCACCATGGGAAACGGAATTGCCCATGTATTTGCCCAGTCGGGTTTTAAAGTAACCCTGGTTGATGTCAATCCATCTCAATTGCAAAGAGCGCTTGCTACCATCAATAAAAACCTAGACAGGCAATTAAGCAAAGGAACTATTACCGAAGATCAAAAAAAAGCCACCCTGGGCAATATTGAAGTATCTTCTATTATTGCCGAAGGTGTTAAAGATGCCCAGCTTGTTGTAGAAGCTGCCACAGAAAATGTGGATCTTAAATTATCCATCTTTGAACAAATGGATACTTATGCGCCTGCGGGTTGTATACTTGCTACAAACACGTCTTCTATCTCCATTACAAAAATTGCTGCGGTAACACAAAGGCCTGGCCTGGTAATTGGTATGCATTTTATGAACCCCGTGCCGGTTATGAAACTTGTGGAGATCATCAATGGCTATGCCACTAAAAAAGAAGTTACAAATACTATTGTTGAATTGAGTAAACAATTAGGAAAGATACCATGCGCTGTAAACGACTACCCTGGCTTTATCGCCAACCGTATTTTAATGCCTATGATTAATGAAGCGATTTACAGTTTGTATGAAGGTGTAGCCCGTGTAGAAGAAATTGATACCGTTATGAAACTGGGTATGGCCCACCCCATGGGGCCACTGCAATTGGCTGATTTTATTGGCCTGGATGTTTGCCTGAGTATTTTGAAGGTGTTACAGGATGGTTTTGGAAATCCCAAATATGCGCCATGCCCATTGCTGGTAAATATGGTTTTGGCTGGCAAGCTGGGTGCAAAAACTGGCGAAGGATTTTATACATATACTGCAGGAAGTAAGGAACTGGTAGTCAGTGAGCGTTTTAAGTAAACATTTTACTCCAAAATATTTTAGCAGCTTTTCTAAACAGAAAAGCTGTTTTATTTTTCGTAACTTTTGTTTTCAGAATCTAACATTAAGAAAACGAAACCAGTTACATGGATAGAAAATACTGGGAGACCATTGCCCCTTCATACGATGCTGAAATTTTTGACGTACTTCAAAATGACAAATCGGGCAATATCATAGCTGCTATTGAGGATATGGCATCACCCGAGAAAACTGTCATTGATATTGGCTGCGCCATTGGTAAGTGGATTCCGGTATTGGCGCCAAAATTCAAACAGGTTATTGCTGCGGATATTTCGGCTAAAAATCTACAAATCGCCAAAGAAAAATATACCGGATATAACAATGTAGAGTATCTACGTATGGACATGAGTGCCGATGAATTAACGGTTGCACCCTGCGATGCTGCCATTTGCATCAATGCCATCCTTACTGATTCGCTTGAGAAAAGAATCAATTTTTTCCAATCGCTGTCGCTCTGTTTAAATGCAGGAGGTGGACTTGTATTGGTCGTCCCCTCACTCGAATCTAAACTATACACAAATATTATTGCCCACCGCTGGAACGTAGATGATGCCGAAAATGATGAAGCACCTGTACCTAAAAAAGCACTCCAGCAGGTTTCCAATATTAAGCAGGGTGTTACCGATATTGATAATATACCAACCAAACATTATTTAAAAGAAGAGTTACAGTTGCTGCTAACGCTGGAAGGTTTTGAAGTAACCAGCATCGAAAAAATAAACTACGATTGGAGTACCGAATTTCACAAGCCACCCAAGTGGTTGGCTGAACCTTTTCCATGGGATTGGATGTGTACGGCCATAAAAAAAAATAAAGATGCTTAAAAAAGATAAAGCCATAGATCAATATATTGTTAAATCAGCCGATTTTGCAAAACCCATCCTAAATCACATAAGAGAACTGGTTCATAAAGCCTGCCCCGATGCAGAAGAAAAAACCAAATGGGGTATGCCTCATTTTGACTATAAAGGCAAGATGATGTGCCATATGGCTGCATTTAAACAGCACGCTGCTATGGGTTTTTGGTTTGGCGCCATTATGAAAGATGCGGTATTACTGGAGAATGCAAAATCAGAAGTGGCCATGGGGCATTTGGGCCGAATAACAAGCCTGAAGGATCTGCCGCCTGATAAAAAAATTATCGTATGGATAAAAGAATCCATGGAACTTATTGACAAAGGCGTTAAGTTGCCGGTTAAAAAAGCAACTGTAAAAAAGGAAATTGCTGCACCCGATTATTTTATAAAAGCACTGGCAAAAAACAAAAAAGCAAAGCAGGTATTTGATAATTTTGCACCCTCACATAAAAAAGAATACCTGGAGTGGATTACCGGCGCAAAAACGGAAGAAACAAGAAACAGGCGCATGGATACTGCCATAGAATTGATTGCAGAAGGCAAGGGTAGAAACTGGAAGTACGAAAAAAAATAATTATTTCTTTTTTCCTTTATCTATCAGGGCGTATGATTCATCAATCATTTCTTTCAATTGCTTTGCAGTTAATCTGCCATCTACAACAATGGTATTCCAATGTTTTTTATTCATGTGGTAACCAGGCAAAACCGTGTCAGGATATTCCTCTCGAAGCTGAATGGCTTTATCGGGGGGACACTTTACATTAAACCGAAGAGGTGATTCATCGAGGCTGGCAATTAAAAACATTTTATTGTTTACTTTAAATACCAACGACTCTTCATCAAAAGGAAAACCTTCGGTAACAGAAGGCTTTTTCAAAATATATTCTCTTATTGCTTCTATATGCATATTTTATTTTTATCCAATTATTTTTTTTGCCTCTTCTAATTTTTTATCAATTTGCCCGGTAAGGATATGCCAAAACATTACAAAATCACTTCCTAAACTCCAAAGCGGATAAGTAAAAGTAGCCGGCCTGTTTTTTTCAATAAAATAATGCCCCACCCAGGCAAAGCCATATCCACAAACTGGAATTAAAGCCAGCATCCACCATTTTTGTAAAACAATAGCCGCTACTAAAATGGCAATTAATCCAAAGGTGCCAATAAAATGTAAACGGCGGTTGGTAGCATCTCCGTGCTCGGTTAAATAGTATGGATAAAAACTCCAGAAACTTTTATACTTTTTTTCGGTAGCCATTTTTTATATTTTAAGTAAAATACAAAATCCTGTTTTATTAACCTGCTTTTTTTACGGATACGTTTAACAAGTCGCCCAGCTTATAAATAACTTCATCCATGCGGTTGCTAGGAACTCCGGCTTTAATATGACAGAAAAGCTGCATTTCGTTACTATGTATTGTACAATTAAATTGTTTCAAAACCATCATCACTTCATTCATTTGGGTATAATTGAATTCAATATCATGAACAATTTCAACTTGCTTTTCTATTACCGGAGTTACCTGAAAAGCCAACCCCGTTGCACTTTTATAAGCATTAATTAAACCCGGCACTCCCAATAAAGTTCCGCCCCAATACCTTACCACAATTACTGCGGCATTGGTAATACCCTTACTATCAATTTGACCAAGGATGGGTTTACCAGCAGAACCGGCAGGCTCACCATCGTCTGATGAACGGAAAAGATTTCCATCGGTTCCGATGCGATAGGCAAAACAATGGTGCACTGCTTTGGGATGCTCCTTCTTTATAATTTGTAATTGCTTTTTAAAATCATCCACCGTTTGAATGGGGAAAACATAAGCAATAAATTTACTGCCTCTGTCTTTAAACTCATTGCTCGATGCTTTTTCAATGGTATAATAAATGTGAGGATTATTCATTAGTGCTAATTGGTTTAAAGGATATTTCTTTTAAAAAAAGCGATGTGATCATTTTCTTTAAGTTGCTCCAAAACTAAAATTTCATTTTTTAAAACTGGGGCTGCAACACCATCGCCAATTTGCATATTGGTATTGGTAATCACACGTGCTTCATCCCACAGTTTGGCATTTATAAAAGATTGCAACAATTTTGCTCCTCCTTCTACAATTACAGATTGCAAGTTCAAATTAAATAATGTGGTCATTATTTGAGGAAGTAGGTCATTCTCTTTCTTTAATCGATGATAAACAAGATTTCCCTTTTCTAATTGTTTAATATGATTGAATACAATTGTATTTGTTTTACCATCAAAGAGATTTAAATGCAATGGTAATTTTAATACACTGTCAATCACTAATCGTACGGGTTGATTACCAGGCCATAGCCTTGCTGTTAAGGATGGATCATCCAACAATGCCGTATTGGTACCTACTAATATGGCAGCTTCCTCAGTTCTCCATTGATGTACAAGCTGGTTTGTTTTTTCATTACTTATAAACAACCTTTCATTGCCAATGCTCCCTACAATGCCATCATTGGTTTGTGCCCATTTTAAAATGATATAGGGTCTATGCTGCTCGTAAAATGTAAAAAACCTTTTGTTTAATGCTAGGCATTCATTTTCCAAAATACCAATAGTAACCTTTATTCCTGCAGCTTTTAGTTTTTCAATTCCCCTTCCTTTCACTTTTTCAAAACTATCCTTACAACCGATTACTACTGCAGGAATCTTAGTTTCTATAATTAAATCAACACAGGGTGGCGTTTTACCAAAATGAACACAGGGCTCTAGCGAAACATACAATGTGCTCTTACTAATGAGCTCCTTGTCTTCATTCCTTACCTGATTTATACAGTTTACTTCGGCATGTGCTTGCCCGTATTGCTGGTGATACCCCTCGCCAATGACTCTGTCGTTGTATACCAATACAGCCCCTACCATAGGATTG
This sequence comes from uncultured Chitinophagaceae bacterium, assembly GCA_947085175.1. GTDB lineage: Bacteria > Bacteroidota > Bacteroidia > Chitinophagales > Chitinophagaceae > Ferruginibacter. The sequence continues at coordinate 124,769 of CAMTVJ010000007.1, read as the reverse complement.
GGTGCCACATGTCCAGCTCCCAACTGGGCCAACTGAAGGCAACGAAGCATATATTTTTCGGATGATATCAAGCCGCAAAAGTACGCATCCAAAAATTAACTAAGTTTGCGCCTATGTTTATCAAAGTGGCGTACCGCAATTTTTTAGTTGAACTGCAAAAAACTTATTCGCTTAACGAAGCTAAAGTGATTACTGACTGGGTTTTTGAAAGAACCGCTTCTATGAAGAGGAATGATATATTAAAACATCCTGAGAAAGAGATTACGGCAATAATGGCAGATGCCATTCAAAATAAACTACAACAATTGTTGCAGCACAAACCCATTCAATATGTATTGGGCGAAGCCTGGTTTTATCATTTTAAATTAAAAGTGAATGAACACGTTTTAATCCCCAGACCTGAAACCGAGGAGTTAGTAGAACAATTGATTAAGGACCGTAAATCAAAACTCACCGACCCTGCCATTTTGGATATTGGAACAGGCAGCGGTTGTATACCCATTGCTATAAAGAAAAATTTGCCAGCCGCCATCATTACCGCCATCGACATCAGCGAAAATGCCCTTTCACTAGCCAGCGAAAATGCAGCACTGCATCATGCCAAAATACAATTTACCCGTCTCGATTTTTTGGATGAGTTGCAATGGCCCAACTTGCCCATGTTCGATATCATCATCAGCAACCCTCCTTATATCCCAGTAAGGGAAAAAGAAAAACTGGCCAAAAATGTTACTGATTACGAACCGCATCTTGCCCTGTTTGTGCCTAATAAAAGCCCTTTAATCTTTTATGAAAAAATTGTTGCTTTTGGAAAGTTGCATCTCCTACACAATGGCCGTATTTATTTGGAAACCCATGAAGATTATGCTGCTGATGTAGCTTCTTTATTCAAACCACATTACGAATCGGTGAATGTAATGAAAGACATGCAAGGAAAAGAAAGAATGGTTGTAATTACTGCTTGATATTTGCCGCCAGCTTAGCCTTGGCTCTTTTTGCTGCTTCCATAATTTTAAATGCCTGGCCATAATAAGCCGAGGTATCCACATTTAAAATTACAGTAGGAGTATCTACATATTTCCTATTGGCATCAACTTCCTTTTTAAGGAGTGAGTCGATATACATCATATCAATTTGCTGTGTACCTATAAATACCAACTGATCTTTAGTTACTGTAACCACAATATTCTGGCTCACTTTAGTATCGCTTTTACCTTTTGGATTGTTCACCTTTACCACATTAGGATTGGCTAAGGTTGACACCAAAAGAAAGAACATCAGTAATATAAACAGTACATCATTAAGCGGACCAGCATCCACTTCATTATGATTATCCCTTAAACGACTTCTTAAACTCATCTTCTTAAAATTATGAGTTATTATTTATGAATTATAAGTGTTGTAGTTTACTATATTCAACATTCATAATTCATAATTCATAACTATTTAGTTGGTTCTTGTAACACATCCAAAAAATCTGCTTTAGCCGATTCCATTTTATGTACCGTTTTATCAATTTGTGTATTTAAATAGCTATAGCCTAAAAAAGAAAGCATACCAATGATTAATCCAGTTGCTGATGTAATCATCTTTACATACATCGCATCTGCAATATCTGTAATAGAAGGATTGCTGGCGGCAGCAAAATCCCTCAACAACATCACCAATCCAATAATGGTACCCACAAAACCAAAAAGTGGTGCAATACGGGCAATCACCGAAAGTACCGGTAGGTTTTTCTCCATCTTATATATTTCTAGCTTACCCACATTATCCATACTTCTTTCAATGGCATCAATGGATTTTCCAATACGCTGTATCCCCTTATCAATCATTTTTGCAACTGGGTGACCAGTATTTTTTGCCAGGCTTCGGGCAGCAGCTACATTACCGGTAATAATATGATCACGAATAATGCTCATAAAATTTTCTTCAATCTTGCTGGCTTTGTTGATGGCAATCAATCTTTCAATGAAAAAATAAATGGCCATTGCCATGAATATGGCCAAGGGTATCATCAAAACACCTCCTTTTACCAATAAAGAAAATAAAGTCTCGCTGCTGGCAGCCGATGCGCCAACGGCTGTACTGTCCATCTGAAGCAAAATATTAAACATGCATTCTGTTTTAAGATTAGTGATTAATGCTTTTCTAAATAATAAACCACCATTTAGTTATGCAATGAAACGAAACAAAAATACAATTGCTGCATAACAAACTGTTAATCTTATTTATTTAATTTATTAAACATAAAAAAAACCGGGTAATCCCGGTTCTTTTATCATTTTAAAAACATTTATTTCTTCGAATCCATTTGTTGCATGGCCATAATTTGTTTCATAGTTTTTTCCATACCATCGCTACCGCCATCCAGGAAAATCACATTTCCTTTACCATATTCAGCAAAGTTTTTAATGGCTTCAACCCACATGCTAAACAAAATCACATTGGTATCCAGGTTGGCCTGTTTCATTTCCGATGCTGCCTGACTCATACCCTTTGCCACTTCTTCTCTAAATAATGCCACACCCTGTCCACGCAATTGTGCCGCCAGTCTTTCAGCTTCTGCAGCAATTTTAATAGCATTACCTTCTGCTTCTGCAGCTTTGGTTTTAGTAATTAACAAAGCTTGCCCCTCATTTTCTGCGGCTGCTTTTAAATTGTTTGATGCCACTACTTTGCTCATGCTGGTAATAATGGCTTCGTCAAAAGTGATGTCGTTGATCTGTAAATCCTGCAAATGATAGCCCCACCCTTCCAAAGCCACATCCACTTGCTCTTTAACATTTTCAACAATATCCCTTCGTACATTTAATACCTCAGCCTGCCTTTTGGTAGACACAAAGGCACGAATGCTTCCTTCCACAGTACGGATGAGGGCCTGCATTAAATCCTTATCGCTAATGAATTTAAATGCAACTTTCTGTATCGTTTCCTCTTGCTCATTTTGTACCGAGTACAATAGCATCGACTTAAAATACACATTGGCCTGATCTACTGTAACAGCCTGAAACTCTAATTCCACTGATCGGTTTTGAATACTTACCTTTTTAAAGATCTGCTCCAAAAAGGGAATTTTAAAATTTAATCCCGGACGCATGATACGGCGGTACTTACCAAACATGGTTACCACACCAATAAATCCCTGATTAACGGTAACAAAGCCACCCAAAATGCCAAAAGCTAAGAGGATGACCCACCAATAATTGCTTAATAATTCCATTGTTTATCAATTTTACATTGAAGGTATTATAAATTTTGTGTCCCAAACAGAAAATCTTTTAGGGGCTTCAATGGCGTCGCACTCTTGTACAAGTAAACTTTATTGAGCATAGGTAATTGCAAAAAAAACTGAACCCAAAATTGCTGCAATAAAAGTTTTTTATCACTGGTTTTTTATATTTTTGGCATTCACAAATCTCCTCCAGCTTATAACAAATCCATTAACGTCTTTCTTATCAAAAAACATTAATTTACGGCATAATGAGTATAAAACTCAACAACCCTAATTTCACAAAAAATCAATCAATATATGAAACTAGTTTTTATACTTGTACTATTTATTTTATTCGGCAATACCCTTCAGGCACAAGAAATAAAGACGGGCAACAATACCGAACCCAAAGCAAATTTTGAATTATCCATCAATGGGAAAATTTATAAAGCCATAGAGGGCAAACCCATTACCATTGATGCCAATTTGGTAAAGCCCAGCATAACCATCAAGCAAACAGAACTGAAAAGATTTGATTTTTCATCCATTGCATTCGACTATCCAAAACATATGGCGTATGAGTTTGAACAAGACTTTGGCTATAAAAACTGGACCCTGACTGGTAACAATATGGTGATTTTGATTTTTGAAATGGACGTGGAAACTACTTTAACTAGCCTGGTAAATGAAATGGTGAAAAAATTTGGGAAGAAGAATTGCAGTGTAGAGGACTTTGAAAAAGAATTGGGCAATAAACTTTGTAAAGGAAAGCAGTTAATAGTAACAATGGCCGGTCAGAAATTGATAATGGAATGTTACGAAGTGGTATTGAATGATTATAAGTCGAGGTTTATTTATTTCCAGGATGTTTTCAATGGCAATCAAAATTCATCCGAATACCAACAATGGTTTAGCAGCATTAAAAATTCCATCCAATTTAAATAAATGGACTGAAATAAAACTAGACTAACTTAAACTCCTCCTATTATTGTAATTAATGATAAAAGACCTTAACCTATTGTATAATTAAGTTCTTATTTTACATTTTAAAATTGCTTGAATCACTTACTTAAAATTAAGCATATGAAATATCCAATAATCATTTTCATTACAATTATTGCTTTTTATACTGCCGTTGCCTTTCGATATTCGATAACTACCAACTCTCGCAAACAAAATTCAACAGAAGTTTCATCTTTTCAAAAAAGGTATAGCATACAATGTGTACCAAATTATATTCCTTCCCCAGAAGAAGACATTCCACTTTTAAGTGGATGGGGCAATTACCATTGGCCAATCACTACCCATGTTGACAGTGCACAAATTTATTTCAATCAGGGAATCAATATGTATTTCGCATTTCATATTATTGAAGCAAGAGCATCTTTTGATAAAGCTACAAAACTAGATCCTCTTTGTGCCATGGCTTGGTGGGGAAAAGCATTGTCATTTGGCCCCAATATTAATGACTTTGAATACAATCGCCCCAATGAAGCATTTACTTCAGCTGCCAAAGCTTATGAATTAAAGGGAAAATCCAATCAAGTGGAAAAGGCCTTAATTGATGCAATTTATATTCGTTATTCAGCAGATACCAGTATCAATCAGGTCAAATTAAATATCTTATATAAAGAAGCCATGGCCTCCGCATATAAGCAATTCAATACAAATGAAAATGTTGCTACACTTTTTGCAGATGCGTTAATGTTGTTACATCCATGGGATTTATATTATCATGATTTTAAACCAAAACCCTGGACAGCAGAAATTGTAAATGTGTTACACCAAGCAATCAGGCTGAACAAAAATCAACCTGGTGCCCACCATTATCTCATTCATACTGTAGAAGCATCTGCCAATCCAGAGGAAGCCTTAAACAGTGCTGAATTTCTGGAAACTGCCATGCCGGAAGTATCACATATTGTTCATATGCCCTCTCATATTTACATTAGAACTGGAAATTTTACAAAGGGTATTCAGGTGAATGAGAAAGCCCTAAGTGGGTATCAAGCTTATCTGAAAGCTTTTCCAGCAACAGAAGAAAGCAGCTTTTTATATGAACTCCATAATGTGCATATGAAATTGAATTGTGCCCAAATGGCAGGCAATTATAAAATTGCGAATGAAGCTTCTAAAGAGTTACAACAAAAGATTCCCCCATTCTATCTGAGTTTTCCTGGATCCCTAGGCAATTATGTACAATACTTACATCAATCCATTTTATTTACCCAATTACGATTTGGGAAATGGGAAAAAATACTTGAATTACCTATCAACGACTCATTATCTTTTGCATCAGTTTTACAACATTTTGCCAGAGGAATGGCCTTTGCAAAAACTAACAGATTGAGCAAGGCTACAGTTGAACTTTCCATAATGTTGGAGAAAATGAAAAATCCTGTTTTGAAAGAACCCTTAGCGCCTTTCAATAGCAGTTTTGATGCAGCATTAGTGAGTAAATCTATTTTGGAAGGAACGATTGCAGAAGAAAAACAAGATTTTACAAATGCCATAATACACTTTAAAAAAGCTGTTGTTGCAGAAGATCAATTAATTTATAATGAACCCAGAGACTGGCTCTTACCTGCAAGGCAATATCTTGGTAATTCTTTACTGAAAGCTGGAAAGTATAATGAATCCGTTGATGTATATAACAAAGACCTAATAATAAACCCTAATAATGGGTGGGCTTTAACCGGATTAAAAAAATGTTTTAAAGCACTGAACAATAAAACTGGATTAGACTTAGTTGAAAAAAGAATGCAGGCAGCCTGGTTGTTAAAAGACATTTCCATTACTGCTTCAGTTTTTTAAATGCAGTGTACCCAATTTTAAATCATTATCTTTTGCTCATGTTTAACCGAAGCATAAGCAAATGGGAAATGGTACTCCTTTTTATAAATGGCGTAATTGGCGCTGGCATTTTTGGTTTACCCTCAAAAGTATTTAAGGAAATTGGAGTGTATAGTATTGCAGCATTACTGGTTTGTGCCATAACAGTTTTTATCATCATTTTTTGCCTGGCCGAAGTAAGCAGCCGTTTTGACAAAACCGGTGGCCCTTATTTATATGCCCGAGCTTCTTTTGGCCCTCTGCCCGGCTTTATTACCGGTTGGCTTTTATTGCTCACCAGGTTTATAACTTATGCCGCACTTGTAAATTTACTGGTTACCTATCTTTCATTTTTTAATGAATGGTTTGCTCAACCCTTACCCCGAATATTGACCATCACTTTCATTACTTTGTTACTAGCCGTTGTTAATCACATTGGTGTTAAAAACAGTACCCGGGTAAATAATTTTTTAACTTTTGCTAAACTCCTCCCCCTATTTTTATTTATTGGCGTTGGTATATTTTTTCTGGCTCCCGAAAATTTTGAAATAAAAGTAACACCAAGCTTTTCCAGTTTTTCATCAACTGTATTATTATTGGTATTTGCTTTTGGAGGTTTCGAATCGGTATTGGTGAATTCGGGTGAAGTAAAGGATCCCAAAAAGAATCTACCATTTGCTTTATTGCTGGCTTCCAGCATCATTGTAGTCATTTACATTTTAATTCAAATTGTAAGTATTGGAACATTACCCGATTTAGCCAACTCCAACAAACCACTGGCAGAAGCAGCCGGTTTGTTTATGGGAAAAACGGGAGCTACTATTATTGCCATTGGTGCCTTATTTTCCATTAGCGGAACTCTAAATGCCATTATGCTGGTAGGCACAAGATTACCATATGCTTTTAGTGAAGAAAACCAGTTTCCAAAAATTTTCTCCTTCATTCATCCTAAATACAAAACGCCAACCCTTTCTTTAATTTTATTTGCAACCATTACTTTAATTGTTTCCCTTACCAATAGTTTTATTTATGCCGCTACCATAAGCGCCATTACCAGAGTAATGATTTATGGTATTGTTTGTATTGCCCTCATCAAACTACGAAACAAACATCCCGATGAAAAAGGGTATTTTAAAATCCCATTTGGAAAAATTATTGCTATTGCCGGAGTTGGTGTAACCATTTGGCTACTCAGCAGCTCAAAACTTACAGAACTTAGAGACGTTGCCATTGCAATGGCTGTAGGGCTGATAATTTATTTTTGGATGCATTTTAGCAATAAGAAGAAAGAAATACAATTGTAAAAGTCTAGCTTTTTTTAATACTGGAAAATACAAGCTCTTCAATAAAAGCAGCAATGGCCGAATCATCTTTGTTGTTTCCAAAATCGGTAAGTGCAGGAAGGTGATGCATAAAATAATTTTGAAAATGTGCCATTTCAATTATTGAACTAGAAAGGGATTTCGGGTATTTATAAGCTGGGTTAAATTCCAAGATTATATTTCCTATTACGGCACAAAGGTCTTTATAGGGTTTAAAAAGTTGATCCTTATTGTCTTCTGTAACATGTTTAGTAAGATAGGTTTTAGATCCTTCGGCAATGATAATTTGGTGTAAGATGCTTTCATTTACATGGCTTGTTCTTATATCATCTTCTACAGTTGTAGCTAGTATCCCAATCACTTTTTTAAGCTTCAGCACTGGATCTTCAATATTTACGGTTTGAGTACTCACCCTATATTCCAACCAACTCCAGTACCAAGCAGTAATATAGATTAAGAGTTTATGTTTATTTTCAAAATACCTATAAACCCCAGCCTCTGTAGAATGAATCTCTTCGGCAAGTTTTTTAAACGTAAAAGCCTCAAAACCATTTTTATGGATTAGTTCTATACTATGCAGAATGATCTTTTTACCCAGATCTGTTTGCTCAGGGTCACGTAGAAACAGTTTTTCATTCATTTTAATTTGCAAATGCAATTCCATCAAGGTCAATTTTTATTATAATATTAATATCTGGGTTTCAAAATCAGGCGAATGGATCAACTATTTACAAAAATACATAAAAGTTTTACAATTTTATTAGATAGTAATACTATTATTTAAAAAAATACTCATTATATTTGTTCGAAATTAAAAAATCAACAATGGAATTAAAAAGCATGTTTAAAGAAATCAAATACGATTTACCAGCCAGTATTGTCGTATTCTTTGTTGCCGTTCCTCTATGTTTAGGAATTGCATTAGCCTCAGGCGCTCCGCTATTTGCCGGTATCATTGCCGGTATTGTTGGAGGTATTGTTGTAGGTATTGCCAGTGGATCGCCACTAGGGGTAACCGGACCCGCTGCTGGCCTAGCGGTTATAGTATTTAGTTCTATTGCTACATTGGGTTCTTTCCCAGTTTTTTTATTAGCAGTAGTTTTAGCAGGCCTTATTCAATTAACATTGGGGTATTTAAAAGCTGGATTTGTTGCCTACTTTTTTCCTTCCTCAGTGATTAAAGGAATGCTTACTGGTATTGGCTTGTTAATTATCTTAAAGCAAATTCCACATGCTTTAGGTTATGACAAAGACCCAATAGGTGACGATGCTTTTATACAAGCTGATGGTGAAAATACTTTTTCTGCTATTACAAGTGCTTTCAATTACATCACTCCTGGCGCTTTGTTAATTGCAGCTATTTCATTGGCTATTTTAATTCTTTGGGATTCGGTTTTAACAAAAAAGCACAAAATATTTCAATTGATACAAGGCCCATTAGTGGTAGTTGTATTAGGTATTGTAATGTTTAATTTATACGATCAAAACATTTTGAATTTTACATTAAAAGACAAACAAGTTGTAAACATTCCAGTACCAGATAGCTTTGCTAGTTTCTTAAGCCAGTTCTCTCTACCCGACTTTTCAGCGCTTACAAATCCCAATGTATACATCGTAGCTGTTGTTTTGGCTGTTGTTGCTAGTTTGGAAACATTATTATGTGTTGAAGCAACAGATAAGCTTGATCCATATAAAAGAGTAACTCCAACCAACCGTGAGTTAAAAGCTCAAGGTTTGGGAAATGTAATCTCTGGCTTTATTGGTGGTTTACCGCTTACTCAAGTAATCGTACGTAGCTCTGCCAATATCAACTTTGGAGGCAGAACTAAATTGTCGGCGATTATGCATGGTGTATTTTTATTATTAAGCGCCTTAACGCTTGCTAGCATCTTAAACATGATTCCTTTAGCCAGCTTAGCAGCCATCCTTTTTATGGTAGGTTATAAATTGGCAAAGCCATCATTGTTTAAACAAATGTATAAATTGGGTTGGGAGCAGTTTGTGCCGTTTGTAGCAACAGTTGTTGGTATTTTAGCCACAGATCTTTTAAAAGGTATTACCATCGGTATTCTTTTTGGAATCTTTTATACGCTACGCCATAGTTATCGTAACTCACATCACATGCAAAGTGTTGTTTCTTCAGAAGATGGAAAAGAAGTTCATCACCTTATTTTAGCAGAAGAAGTTTCCTTCTTTAACAAGGCAAGTGTTTTAAATGCATTGGATGCCATTCCTGATAATTCAAAAGTGATCATTGATTGTACTAAATCAAAATCCATTGCTCATGATGTTTTAGAAGTGATTAAAAACTATGAGGACAATGCTAAAATAAAAAATATTACAGTAGAGAAGATCAACTTTATTGAACCCCAATTTATTAAAAACTAAAAAACATAAAAAACATGAAGACATTAACAAAAGATATGCAAGCGGCACTTACACCAGCAAAAGCATTAGAATTATTAAAAGATGGAAATAAAAGATTTGTAAGCGGTAATAACGCAGATCATAATCATATGCAGCAAGCAAAAGAAACTGCCGATGGTCAATATCCTTTAGCTGTTATATTAAGCTGTATTGACTCTCGTACTTCTTCCGAAATTATTTTCGATTTAGGAATTGGAGATGCTTTTAATGCTCGTATTGCTGGCAATATTGCCAATGATGATATTTTGGGTAGCATGGAATTTGCTTGCAAAGTGGCTGGATCAAAAATGATTGTAGTTTTAGGCCACACAAAATGCGGAGCTGTAAAAGGCGCATGTGATCATGTAGAACTTGGAAACTTGACTGGCTTAATTGCTAAAATCACTCCAGCGGTAGATGCAGAAAAATCTGTTTCAGAAAACCGTAATTCTGGTAATGCCGAATTTGTAGAAAAAGTAGCTTCATTAAATGTTGCACTTACTGTACAAAATATTATGGACAGAAGCCCGATTTTAAAAGAGATGATTGAAAAAGGCGAGTTAGGTATTGCAGGTGGTATTCACAATATTACTACTGGCGAAGTAACCTTCCATGATGAAACAATAACCATTAATTAATTCACTCCTTAAAAAAGCAGGCAGCAATTAAATGCTGCCTGCTTTTTTTTATAGATATTTGCACATGTTTAAAATAATTATTCCTTTCCTTTTTCTTTCTTTTTCTATCACAATAGTTAATGCCCAAGAACAAAGATTAAATGACAACAATTCAATTGGCTGGTTGGCTTATACTGGCAATTTTAAAATTAGCCCAAAACTAAGTATTCATACAGAGTATCAATGGCGCCGCACAGATGGCTTAAAGCACTGGCAGCAAGGATTATTTCGTACAGGTGTAAATTATGCTATTACAAAAGATGTAAGCATAAATGCAGGCTATGCATTTGCCGAAACTTTTATTTATGGAGATTATCCTGCCAATTTTGCTTTTCCTGAGCATCGGCTTTATGAGCAGGTTATTATCAAAAACCCTATTGGCAAACTAGACCTTAATCATCGATTTACATTAGAGCAAAGATTTGTTGGAAGGGTTACTGCACTTAATAATGTTAAAAGCACCGAATATATTTATTTAAACCGAATGAGGTATAGGGTAAGAGCTGAAGTTCCTTTAACAAAAGGCAATGCCGGTAAAAATATCTGGAGTGCTATTGCTCAAGATGAAATATTTATTGGCTGGGGTAATAAAATTGGAACAAATATTTTCGACCAAAACCGAATTGGCTTACTGCTAGGTTATAGAATAAACAAACAAATTAAACTGGAAGCTGGATATATTAATCAAACCCTATTACAAGCCAGAAGAGTGAATGACAAACCTGTTTACCAACACAATAATGGGTTTTTACTGGCCAGCAATTTATCTTTTGACTTTACAAAAAAAGGGAATAAATAAATACTCCCTTTTAAATTAGATGATAAAATTCCATTCATGTACATCGGGTACCAATCCTAGTCGGATGTTTTCCAACTTCTCTTTTAATATATTTTGTAAACTAGCTTTTGTATAACTGGGTAGTTGGTAATCGGTACCATTGATATTAATTATTTTGATGGGCGCCACCACTGCCGCTGTGCCTGCACCAAATGCTTCGGTAATAGCCCCTGTTTTAAAAGCATCTTCTAATTCAGTCACTGCAATAGCTCTCTCTTCAGTTTCCATTCCCAAATCCCTAGCAAGGGTTAATAATGAATCCCTAGTTACACCATCCAAAATAGAATCGGATAAAGGGGCTGTAACTATTTTGTTGTTGATAACAAACATCACATTCATCATACCAGATTCTTCAATGAATTCATTATTCTTACTGTCGGTCCATAAAACCTGATCATAACCTTCTTGTCTTGCCATTTGTGTTGGTAAAAAAGAAGCCCCATAATTTCCACCACATTTTGCAAAACCAGTCCCTCCTTTAGCAGCCCTAATAAAATGAGTTTCTACTTTCACTTTGATAGGATTGGTATATAAAGCTGGCACTGGACCTGTAAAAACAATATAGCGATATTCTTCAGCCACTTTTACGCCAAACCTTGCTTCACTTGCAAACATAAATGGTCTGATATACAAAGCATCCCCAGATCGAGTGGGCACCCATTCTTTATCAAGTACTATTAATTGTAACAAGCCTTCTACAAATATTTCCTTTGGAATAACAGCCATACACATTCTTTCCAATGATTTTACAAATCGATCATAATGTTTGTCAATTCTAAAAATATTGATACGGCCATCATGCATACGAAATGCTTTCATACCCTCGAAAACAGTTTGACCGTAATGAAGTGCCAAGGCAGAAGGACTTAATGATAAATTAGCATAAGGAACTATTTGCGCTGCCGACCATTTGGTTTTGCTAAAATCGCAAACAACCATATGATCCGAAATATATTTGCCAAATTCAAGTTGATTAAAATCTACTTCTTGTAATTTAGACTCAGTTGTTTTCTTTACTGAAATGCTTGTAGCAAGTTCCATAATGATAGGTTTTTAAAGGTTACACATTTATTTCCATTTTTACGTCCGATCTTTTGTATTCACCAACCCCAATATCCAAATGGGTAAATCCCAATTTTTCATATAGTTTGATAGCAGGTTGCAATTGACTATTTGTATATAAAATCACTTTGCTTGCTCCCATCTCTTTAGCTTTTTTAAAACTGGCATAGCTTAATGCTTCTGCAATCCCTTTTCGTTGGTAAGCATTATCAACTGCCATTTTAGTAAACTCATAAGTTGTTTCATCTACTTTTCGTAAAGCCACAGTGCCAGCGATAGCTCTATTATAGGTAGCCATTAATATAGCTCCTCCTTTTTGCAACAAGCCTTCTTCGGGTTTTGTAAGTACCAACTCATCAATGGGCTCCATTTCAAAATATTTTTCAATCCAATACCGATTAAATTTTTCAAACCATGGTTGATGTTTGGGTTCATAGGGTATGACTTCTATAAGACTGGTGGTTTTTGTAATCATAAAATCAAAATTGGGTAAATATTTTCATTTAAAACAGATACAGATTTTGTATTTTTGACTATATCAGATTAAAAATTTATGAAAACTAAATTTAATCAGGACGAGCATTTGTACATTCAATTGGCTGATGGATTTGAAAAAATGATAGCCGATGAAGTCCTGCAAATTGGCGATAAACTTCCCTCGGTAAGGGCACTTAGTGAAGAGAATGGCATTAGTATGGGCACTGCATTTCAAGCTTATTATCATTTAGAAAGTAGGGGGCTTATCGAATCCAGACCTAAGTCGGGATACTATGTTCGTTTTAATCATCATCGCTTTCCAGAACTTCCTAAACAGATTGCTTTAGAATCTACCACACATGAAGTGAGTGTAAAAGAAATGATTGCTTCTATCTACAGCGATATTGCCTCTGCCAATACAACCAATTTTGCCTTGGCAGTACCTGATGCCAGTTTGTTACCGGCAGCAAAACTTAACAAATCGGTGATGTATGCTTTAAGAAATACTAAAAATCATTGTATTGAATATGAACACACCCAGGGCAACCTTGAGTTGAGAAAACAAATTACCAAATTGGTTTTTAATAGCGGTACTATAGTTAAACCAGATGATATCATTATTACATCGGGCTGCCTAGAAGCCATCATCCTTTGTCTAAAATCGGTAACCAATCCTGGTGATACCATTGCAGTAGAAAGCCCCACTTATTTTGGTATTAATCAAGCCATTGAAAGCCTTGGTTTAAAAGTAGTGGAAATTTCCACTGACGCTATTAATGGTATCGACCTGGAACATTTACAAGCTTCCATAAAAAAATTCGCCATAAAAGCCTGTGTGTTTATTCCCAATTTCAATAATCCATTGGGATATTGTATGACGGATGAAAACAAACAAAAGCTAGTGGAAATTATTACGCAAAATAATATTCCCTTAATTGAGGATGATATTTATGGTGAACTGTATTTTGGTAAAACCAAACCCAAAACATGCAAGTTTTTTGATACCAAAGGCTTAGTGATGTATTGCAACTCGTTTTCAAAATCCCTGGCTCCGGGGTACAGAATTGGCTGGGTAATACCGGGCCAGTTTTTTGAAGTTGTTAAGCAACAAAAAAGAATACAAAACATCAGCAGCCCTACCCTAACACAGGCTGCCATTGCACATTTTTTAAAACATGGCCGATACGAATTTCACTTAAAGAATTTAAGAAAAGCACTTCATACTCAAAGTTTACGCTATGTTCAGGCCATCATCAACTATTTTCCTGCCGATACAAAAGTATCAAGACCACATGGTGGTTTTATACTTTGGCTTGAGTTAAATAAAAATGTAAATGCCTTTAAACTTCGCACCGAAGCTATGAAACAGCACATTTCAATTGTGCCTGGTAAGCTTTTTTCGGCTGGCAATAATTATGAAAACTGCATCCGCATTAGCTTCGGAAAACCCTGGAACGAGGATACTGATTATGGATTAATGATGTTGGGGAAATTGATTAAGAAGATGATTTAAGACAGCGTAGATTATCAACTACTAATAGGATAAAATAAAAAAAGCCTTGATTTCTCAAGGCTTTGTATCGGGGAGCAGACTTGAACTGCCGACCTTCGGGTTATGAATCCGATGCTCTAACCAGCTGAGCTACCCCGACATAATATTTTTAATCCAACCTTAATGACTTCAACTTCCGTCCGCCGCGGCGGATATGAATCCGATGCTCTAACCAGCTGAGCTACCCCGACATAATATTTTTAATCCAACCTTAATGACTTCAACTTCCGTCCGCCGCGGCGGATATGAATCCGATGCTCTAACCAGCTGAGCTACCCCGACATCCATTCCATTATTAGCAATTTGCTTTTAGCGGGCTGCAAATATAGGCGATTTGATTAAAAATTTGGCTGCTAAGCTTTAAGAAGTTGTTCAATTCTTAAAGAAACCATTGTTGAATTGGGTAACATAGCTTGTTCCAGTAATATATTCATCGGTACAGCTGGTAAATTTAACGCTCCTAATACTTCTACAGGGGCATCTAAAAATCTAAAGCATGCTTTTGAAATTCTGCCTGCTAAAGCTTCGGCAAAAGAATTATTTTGTTGTTCTTCCGTCAATATTAAACATTTGCCATGTTTTTTTACTGTTGCAAAAACCAATTCCTCATCTAAAGGAAATAATGTTCGTAAATCAATTACTTCCACTTTACTCACAAAGTTTTTTGCGGCTGCTTTTGCCCAGTACACTCCCATCCCATAAGTAATGATACAGCAACTTTCACCCTTTTCAATATTCGATTGATTGGCCTCCAGAACAACCCTACCCTTTCCTAATGGAATCACATAATCTCTTGAAGGCTCTGTATTTTTTGCCTCATCTGTGCCAGGCACTTTACTCCAATACAAACCTTTATGTTCCAACATTACAACCGGATTAAGATCCAGAAAAGCAGCTTTCAATAACCCTTTCATATCGGCGGCATTGGATGGATAAACTACTTTAATACCCTTGATGGTAAGCAAAGTACTTTCTATACAGCCACTATGATAGGGACCTCCACCGCCATAAGCTCCAATTGGCACTCTTATTAAAGTTTGAATAGGAAATTTCCCACAACTTAAATAACAGCTTTTCGAAATCTCGGTTACCAGTTGATTTAGTCCTGGATAAATATAATCGGCAAACTGAACCTCTACAATGGGCTTTAACCCCACGGCACTCATACCTACTGTAGAGCCAATGATATAAGCTTCTTGAATGGCAGTATTAAAAACCCGGTGGTCGCCAAACTGTTCGGCTAAAGTAGCGGCTTCTCTAAATACACCTCCCAATCTTCTACCTACATCCTGGCCATATAAAACCGCTTCGGGAAAATCTTCCATAATTTCTCTAATGGCAAATAAAGCGGCATCTACCAGTAACACTTTTTCTTTATTGACGGGTGCTCTTTCTCCAGCCTCTTCAGTAATGGAAGTTGGGGCAAAAATAAAATCGCTTACTGTAGCAACATCAGGCTCTGGTGCTGCAACAGCCCCTTGAAAATGATGAGCAACTTCTTCTATTGTTTCTTTTTCTATCTGAATCAAAAATTCTTCTGATATTCCTACCCCAGTTAATTGATTTCTGAGTTTAGGTCCTGGGTCATTAGCATAATGATTAGCTAGATCTTCCTCTGTTCTATAAAACTCTTTACGTACTCCACTTGTATGGTGTCCCAACAAAGGAACTTTAGCATGAACCAAATAAGGGATTCTTTCCTGCCTAACTTCCGTAATCACTTTATTCATGGCAGTATAACTCTCCACAAAATCACTTCCATCAAAACTTATTCGCCTTATGCCTTTAAACCCTTTTACCATTTCATAGGCATTTGTAGTTCGGGCTTCTTGGGATGTAACACTTATACCCCATTCATTATCCTGCACTAAAAAGATGATGGGCAATTGATGCAAAGCAGCAAATTGAAATGCTTCACTTACTTCTCCTTCTGTTACCGATGCATCTCCGAGGGAACAAATAACAATGGGCATTTCACCCAGCCCTCCTTTTCTCAATTTATCCGATTGGATTTTTTCAAGATATTTTAGTCCCTGAGCAATTCCTGTGGTAGGAATGGCCTGCATACCTGTTGCGCTACTTTGATGAATAATACTGGGTTTATCGGTTCCTTTATAATTGGGATGAGAATAATATTCTCTACCGCCGGTAAAAATATCTGAACCCTTTGCTAGCAATTGCAACATTAATTGATGTGGCGTAAATCCTAATCCCAACAATAAACTTTCATCTCGGTAATAAGGACTTACCCAATCACAGGGCAATAATTGAAAAGCAGTAGCTAGTTGTATTGCCTCGTGTCCCCGGCTAGTTGAATGGACATATTTACAAATGGGTCTGTTATTCTCATAAATATCCGCCATGGCTTTTGCCGTACACATAAGGCGGTAAGCCTTTAATAAAATATCTGTTTCAATCATTTATTTAAGTAAACTAAAAATGTATAATTAATTGTAAAAGTAACTGGCAATTACCTAAATAAAAAATCGTCGTTTATGACAACAACGATGGAGAAATATACTAACAAAATAATTTGATGTTTTATTTCACTTCCAGGTGAAACAATTTTTGATTTTCAATAAACCCTTCCAATACATCACCAACCACACATTCGCCAACACCTGCGGGTGTACCGGTAAATATCAAATCTCCAATATTTAAAGAAAAATACTGAGAGATATTTTCAATAATTCTTTCTATACTAAAAATCATTTGTGAATTATTTGCATCCTGCACTTTTTCTTCATTTTTCAGCAAAGAAAAATTAATGCTTTTCCTATTAAAGTCGGGGGTAAGGTCAATAAATTTCCCAACCACAGCCGAATTGTCAAAGGCTTTTGCTTTTTCCCAAGGCAATCCTTTCTTTTTTAATTCATCTTGTATGTCTCTAGCCGTAAAATCAATGCCTACGGTAATACCATTATAATACTCTGATGCTTGCTTTGCTTGTACGTATTTTCCATTTTTACAAACACGTAAAACCAATTCGCATTCGTAATGTAATTCATTAGTAAACTCGGGATAATAAAAAGGTGTATGGGTTTGTAATAAAGCGCTTTTGGGTTTCATAAAAATCACCGGTTCTTCGGGGATGGAATTCCCCAACTCTTTAGCATGGTCTGCGTAGTTTCGGCCAACACAAATAATCTTCATCGTCGTTTTATTTAAGGTATGTCGGTTATTGCACGAAAATAGACAAATAGGGTAAAAAAAACAAGTATATGTTTTTGATGCCTATGTAAAAGGGTTAAAGTTTGATGGTAAGATTATTATATGTACTCATGGTATGCTCAATGCCGGCTGTAAAAAAGCTCTCAATAATTTCCATGCATTTTTCAATCTTCAATAAAACTAATGGCTCTTCGGCTTTTAACCATTTGCTCAATACAAAGTCGGCTTGCATGCCTTTGGGATAATTATTCCCAATTCCAAACCTCAATTTGGGATATTTATCTGTTCCCAAAATATTTTGAATATCCTTTAATCCATTATGGCCTGCATCTGTTCCGGCAGCTCTAATTCTTATTTTATCTAAAGGCAAAGCCAAATCATCTACCACCGTAAATGTATTTTCAATGGCTATCTTTTCCTTATCCATCCAATATTTAAAAGCCCGGCCACTGAGGTTCATAAAAGTGGTAGGACAAATACACACTATTTTTTTTCCTTTAAATTTCACTTCAGCCATATAAGCCAATCTTTCAACAGAAAAACTGCCCCCATGTTTTAAAACAAACGCATTAACTACATCAAAGCCGATATTATGTCGGGTATTTGCATACTCGGCTCCAATATTACCCAAACCAACAAGAAGAAATTTTGACATAAAGAATGAATGATGATATGTGAGTGAGATAAAATCATCTCAGAATTTACCTTTCACAAATCACAATAAAGAATCTAGCATTTGCTGTAAGTCTGCATCAGTTTTTACCAATACTTCTCTGGCTTTACTTCCTTGGTTTCCGCCAACTACGCCTGCAGCTTCCAATTGATCCATTAAACGGCCAGCCCTATTATACCCAAGCTTCATTCTACGTTGCAACAAAGAGGTGCTTCCTATCTGGCTGGCAACAATTAACCTGGCGGCATCTTCAAAAAGTGCATCCTTATCTCCCAAATCAAAATCTTTGCCTTCCATATCTTTTTCATCAATATATTCGGGCAACAAAAATGCTTGAGGATATCCACGCTGTGCACCAATAAAGTCAACAATTCTATCAACTTCGGGTGTATCAACAAAGGCACATTGCAAACGAACTACATCGCCATTATAGCTTATGAGCATATCGCCTTTTCCAATTAATTGCTCGGCTCCTCCTGTATCTAAAATGGTTCTGCTATCAATTTTGCTACTTACTTTAAAAGCAATTCGTGCCGGAAAATTGGCCTTTATGGTACCGGTAATAATATTTACCGATGGACGTTGAGTAGCTATAATTAAATGAATACCTATTGCTCTTGCCAGCTGAGCCAAACGGGCAATAGGCATTTCAATTTCTTTGCCGGCTGTCATTATCAAATCGGCAAACTCATCTACCACCAAAACTATGAATGGTAAATATTGATGCCCTTTTTCGGGATTAAGTTTACGGGCAACAAATTTTTCGTTGTATTCTTTAATATTTCGGCAACCTGCTTCTTTTAATAAATCGTAACGGTTGTCCATTTCAATACACATGGCATTGAGCGTATGCACTACTTTTTTTGTATCCGTAATTATGGCATCTTCCTCACCGGGAAGTTTTGCCAAAAAATGTTTTTCAATAGTTTTATAAATGCTTAACTCCACTTTCTTAGGATCAACCAACACAAATTTTAATTGCGAAGGATGCTTTTTGTATAACAATGAAACCAGTATCGCATTTAACCCTACAGATTTACCCTGCCCGGTTGCTCCTGCCATTAGTAAGTGGGGCATGGCTGCCAAATCAACAATGAAGTTTTCATTATCTATTTTTTTACCAATAGCGATGGGCAGAGAGAAATTATTTTTCTGAAATTTTTCTGAAGAAAGTAACGTCTTCATACTTACCATGCTCTTCTTTGCATTGGGCACTTCAATACCAATAGTTCCCTTGCCCGGTATGGGAGCAATGATACGGATACCTAAGGCTGCAAGGCTTAAGGCAATATCATCTTCCAGGTTTTTAATTCTGGATATTCTTACCCCAGCTGCAGGAATAATCTCATACAAAGTAACTGTTGGACCAACTGTTGCATATATTTTTTGAATTTGTATATCGTAATTTTTAAGCGTGTTGATGATTTGGTTTTTATTATTTTCCAGTTCACTGGCATCTTGGACTATTTTATCACTACCATGATTTTCCAATAAATCAAGTGTAGGGAATTTATAATCTCTTAAATCTAAAATAGGGTCGTAGGGTTTAAAAGCTGCGGCTTTTGCATTACTGCCCATTGCAATTTCTTCTTCTACTTTTTCTGGTACCGATTTAATTTCTAAAGGCAGCTGACTAACCTCATCTGATTTGTTAATATCAACAACGGGAGTTATGTTACTATTTTCATTTTGCGATTCCTCCTCCTTTTCAATGATGTCAAAATCATGTTTCGCATTTTCTATTTCACCTTGAGGCATAAATACCACAGCCCCTTCTCCTTTTAATGAATTTGATTTCACTGGAGTCTCCTCATCTGTTCCTTCCCATTCTACTTTTTTGGCAATATCCTCTTCTAAGGGATTTAAATTATCGGCTAATGGAATGGGAATATTTTTTGTTGGTAAATTAAAAGATGGATTAAAACGCCAGATGATATAAGACAAAACCGAAACGGCTAAAACGGCAATGGTGCCAATTTGACCAATGGTTTTATACATCCAGTCCCGCATCATATCGCCAGCAGCTCCGCCCCAAGGAAAAGGCTGACCTCTAAAAATAACAGCAGCAGCCAAACTAATGACAGGTAATCCAACAATGAGATATTTAATATTACGGAATCCTGAAAATACTTTTTTGCCAAAAAACAAGTTTATCCCAAATACAAAAAAGGAAGAGCAAATTAAAAAAGACGCCACACCAAATCCATGACGAACAAAAATTTCAGAAATAAAAGCTCCAAAAGTACCTAAGAGATTTTGCACTTTAATATCATTTGCCAAAAGCATTTTATAACTAAACTTATCCTGGTCATCGCTCCATGTAAACAAATAAGAGGTAAAGGCTACAAAGAACAAAAAGGCTAAAAGCAGCAAAATGCTACCAGCAATTTTATGAGTACGTTCATCTTTAAGCAATTGCTTTACTTCTACGGTTTCTTCTTTATCCTGCTTTAATTGGTCAGGATCCTCAGCCTTTGATTTAGGAGTTTTCAGTTTATTAGCCATTGCCAACAAAGATATAGAAAACAGTAACTTTAAAAACACCGAAAAACAGTTGGCTTTAATATGTCATTTCATTGAATTTATGTAGGTTTGGCTAAACTTACTGCATTTGAAACGGCTTGTGACTCTTTTACTGTTTGCAAACTCCTTTAATTTTAGTGAGGCGCAAATAATTCCTGATAGTTTGACGGTTGACATTTCTTCCATTACTGAAGTAAGAAGCATTGCTGAAAATACAATGATTTTTATCGACAAGTCTTCAAAACTTTCAGCCTCCGATGTTTTACAAATGCAATTCACCCCACTTACTTCAATTAATTATAGTTCCAAAATAGCATCAGACAAAATTTCATTTACTTATTATTTGAAAATACCTGTTAAAAATTCCGATAGCATTCAACAGGCTACATTTTTGTTCCCAGGTGTCTATTTTGAAACATTAGAATTATATAAGTTTAGTGAAAATCTGACAAAATTAAACAATACCGACAGTTTAACTGGCTATGCAAAATTTACGCTTCAACCTGGAGAAAAAACTTTTTTATTACTTCATTTAAAACCAGTAAAAAACGATTTCAACAGTTTTAAACCTATCCTCATTAGCTCTAACTTTATTAAAACGTACAAAACTTTTGTGGTTGACCATAAAAATGAATTACAAATATTTGGTTTTATTTTAAGTGGTGTTTTGTTAATGATGATATTGTTTATGATCACCAATTACATAATTAATGGCCAAAAGGAATTTCTTTATAATACCATTTACTCGGCTTGCATGTTCTTGCTTATTTACTTTAACTCTGTTGTAGTTAAGTCAACCACTCATTTCGCTAATTTTTACTTTAGTTACCTCGACTTTTTTTTATTAGTAGTTGGAACTATTTTTTATATAAGTTTTATAAGAAGCTTTGTTAATGCAAAAATTAAATATAGTAAGCTAAACAGGATTTTAATAGCTGGGGAAAGATTTGTTTTTTTATTATTCTGCCTATTTACTTATCTGCATTTTTTCACAGAAGGCTATGTTTTGCAATTTAATCTTGAAATAATAATGAAATTCATCATTTTAGCAATTGGTGTTTTCTTTATTATTTATTCCCTTAAACAAAAAAGCCGCTTAATCAATTATATAGCAGCAGGTAGTGCTATTTTCGTATTTTTTTCCTGCATTTCATTATCACTTATTCTCTTTAATATCAAGACAACTAATTTATACAACTCAGCACTATTTTATTATTACCTGGGCATAGTAGCCAGTATTATATTTTTCCTTTTAGGACTTACTTATAAAAACAGAAAAGAATTAATAACAGGTATTAAGGAACAAGAAGCATTAAAATTAGTAGCAGAGAAAAAAGAATTTGAAACACAAATTGCCGTTTTTAAGGCACAACAAGAAGAAAGAAATAGAATAAGCGCCGACATGCACGATGACCTGGGTGCAGGCATGACTACAATTAGACTTTATAGCGAATTGGCAAAAGCCAAATTAGCTCATATCCCACTTCCCGAAATTGATAAAATCTCTTCTTCTGCAGATGAGTTATTGATAAAAATGAATGCCATCATTTGGAGCATGAGTAGCAGCAACGATACATTAGGTAATATGATTGCTTATATCCGATCTTATGCACTAGAATATTTTGAAAACACAGGAGTAAACTGCAAGATAGTTATACCAGAAAATTTGCCTAACATTGAAGTGATTGGTGAAATAAGAAGAAATGT
The DNA here is from genome assembly GCA_947085175.1 of uncultured Chitinophagaceae bacterium. Lineage (GTDB taxonomy): Bacteria > Bacteroidota > Bacteroidia > Chitinophagales > Chitinophagaceae > Ferruginibacter. Next base: position 102,315 of record CAMTVJ010000007.1, on the reverse strand, counting down.
TTTCTTAGTAATTAAAGAGGCTTTAAATAATATTTTAAAACATGCAGAGGCCACTGAAGTAAAAATAACTTTAAAAAGAAATGACATTTTCCTTACGCTCTATATTCATGATAATGGAAAAGGCATTAACCTGGATGACTTAAGACAGTTTGGTAACGGCTTAAAAAACATGAAGAAAAGAATGAATAGTATTGATATTGAATTTACCATTGAAAATAAAAATGGCACTTTAATTACATTGAACAGAAAAGTGAAAGCGTTTTAATTTTTTTTAAATACTGTTATAAAGAGCAAAAGCCATCCTAGAATAAATAACAATCCCCCAACTGGCGTTATAGCTCCTACCCAATTCATTGAAAAAGATTTTATTTTTAAATAACTCAATAAATACAAAGAGCCACTAAACAAAACCATTCCAGTAATAAAACTATACCCTGCCCATTTTAACAATTTACCACCGTACTCTTTATACAAAATAGCAGTTAACATTAAAGCTATGGTATGATAAAACTGATACCTTACAGCTGTTTCAAACATTTGAATTACATCTGGAGATGCTACTTGCTTTAGCCCATGGGCTGCAAATGCGCCTAAAGCAACAGCAAATACTCCACTAATAGCCGCTATTTTAATAAACCCTGTATGCATTGTTATCAATTAATATTGTTGAACAAGGATAGGTTGTAGACTATCTACTTTCAATAGATTTACTGCTAAAGTATTTTTTGCCTGTATGTAATAGTGTTCTCTTTCTTGAAGCTTTATTTTTATAACCTCCAACAATTCATTATTGCTAGCATTTTTTAGCAGTGGCCTTTTTTGTTTTTCGTTGTACACCCTTTTATAAATTTCTTTAGCATTTGCTGAAAGGTAAATGGTTAAACCATGCTTATTCATCCAATCCATATTTCGATTAAAACAGGCTGTACCTCCACCACATGCCATGATGAAATTATCTTTACTGTCAAAGGAAGTTAAAACCTCCGTTTCAATTTGCCGAAATTCATCTTCCCCATTTTTTTCAAAAATATCACTAATTGATTTTTGCTCTTGTTGTTCAATGGTTTCATCTAAATCATAAAAATCCATACCCAATTGTTGAGCCCATAGTTTTCCCCAGTAAGATTTACCAACCCCCATAAAACCAACTAGAAAAATTTTCATCATGAATTGATTAAATCAAAAATACTATAAACTTAATGCAAGGTTATAAAAATTTGCAATTGACTATTAAATAATTAATGTGAAATTACTTCTTACTCTTGTAATCACCCCTTTTCCAGGCTTTGATAAATTCGGCCCATGCAAATGGATTAAAAATATTTTGAGGAGCTACCTGTCCGGCATAATAGGCTTTTTGGCTGGCCTTCCTTAAATACATGTTGGCATTTTCTCTGCCATCAGTGGGTAAGGTAGCCATCAACATCCGGCGGGAAGCTTCATTGGTGTTTTTACGAGCAATGGTTATGTAATCATCTGGTATTTCCAGATTAATAAAATCCCTTTCAAACTGAGCCCTGGTAGGTCTAGACTTAATAATAGTGGCTGCCAAATAAATAGTATCATTAACCATCAACTGAATGATACTATGTTGATTTCCTTCGAGTGTTGATGGAATTACAATTGATTTAGGTTTGAAACCAATACTTGTAAAATCAATCACATCCCCCTTTAAAACCACAATACTAAAAACCCCTTTTCCATTAGTGATTGTTCCCCTGTTTTGGCCTTTAATCATTATACTCACCGATTCCAGTCCTTTCAAGCTATCGGCCGTCATTACAATACCATAAAGCTGTACAACAGAATCTTTAAAAACTTCGAATTGAGCTTTAGTTGTGATTGGTAAAAACAAAGAGAAAACAATAATGTATGGTACAAATTTCTTCATCAAAAATAATAATAGTTGTTATTTAGTTATAATGCTCCGGATAATAATCAAATCTTCAATCTTTCAAAAAAACACATGTGTTAGTACCAAAAATAACAACATTCCTTATTTAATAAACAAAGTAAGGCCATCAATGTTTAATTTTGCCCTTCAAAATGCATTTTAACAAATAATTGAACGATGACGAACGAAGATATTTTAAAAGCCCTTAGCAATGTAGAAGAACCGGATCTTGGAAGCGATTTGGTGACTTTGAATATGGTAAAAGATATTACTATTGATGGAAATAAAGTTTCTTTTACGGTTGTACTTACCACCCCTGCATGTCCTTTAAAAGACTTGATAATGAATGCATGTATTAATGCAGTAAAATTATTAGTGAATAAAGAGGCTGAGGTTACTGTAAACTTTACAAGTAATACCAGTAGCAATAGAAAAGATGGGAAAACTATTTTGTCGGGTGTAAAAAATATCATTGCAGTTGTAAGTGGTAAAGGCGGAGTGGGTAAAAGTACTGTTTCCTCAAACCTAGCACTGGCACTGGCACAAGGCGGAGCTAAGGTTGGTTTAATGGATGCCGATATTTATGGCCCTAGCCAGCATATTATGTTTGGCGTAAGAGGCGAAAGGCCTTTAATGCAGGAAGTTGATGGCAAAGGAATGATTGTACCTATTGAAAAATTTGGTATAAAAATGATGAGTATAGGTTTACTTATTGATGAAAAACAAGCCGTGGTTTGGCGTGGCCCAATGGTTAGTAGCGCTATCCGCCAATTTGTGAGTGAAGTATTATGGGGTGATTTAGATTACCTTATTATTGATATGCCACCCGGCACAGGAGATATTCATTTAACCATAGTACAAACTGTGCCTGTAACAGGCGTGATTGTAGTTACCACTCCTCAAACGGTGGCATTGGCCGATGCTAAAAAAGGTATTGCCATGTTTAGCCAAGCACAGTTAAAAGTGCCAATAATTGGCATGATTGAAAACATGAGCTACTTTACACCTACGGAGTTACCCAATAATAAATATTACCTATTTGGAAAGGATGGCGGTAAAAACCTTGCCGAAGAATTCGATATTCCATTCCTGGGTCAAATCCCTATTGTTCAAAATATAAGGGAAGGTGGAGATATTGGTATACCAAGTATGGTTGGAGATGATCCTATTTCTAAAAAAGCTTTTATGGATGTTGCTGCTAATGCTGTAAGAGGGATAGCCATGCGAAATGCAAATCTTGAACCTACAGAAATTCAAGCAATAGTTCAATAATACCTAAGCTTTGTTTACAATCACTTAATCAGCATTCCATTTCTTATTTTCGCAATATGCCACAAAACCTAACCCACCAGCAATTAGTTGAAATCGCCAATGAATTTGGTTCGCCTGTTTATGTATATCATGCGGAGAGAATAACAGAGCAATACGATAAATTAATGACTGCTTTTAAAGACAGCAATGCCCGTTTTTTTTATGCTTGCAAAGCATTAACCAATATTAATGTGTTAAAGCATGTTCATTCAATTGGCGCTTCGCTTGATTGTGTTAGTATTAGTGAAGTAAAACTTGGTTTAATGGCAGGATTTGAACCTGCCAATATTTTATATACTCCCAATTGTGTAGATTTTGAAGAAATTGTAGCCGCCAAGGATTTAGGAGTAAATATAAATATCGATAATATTTCTATTTTAGAACAGTTTGGTAGCAGGTTTGGGAACTCCTACCCAGTTTGTATCAGATTGAACCCTCATATTATGGCGGGTGGTAATTACAAAATATCTACTGGCCATGTTGATAGCAAGTTTGGTATTTCCATACACCAAATGAGGCATATTGAAAGAGTGGTAAAAACTACCAAACTTAATGTAGAAGGTATTCATATGCATACCGGAAGCGAGATAAAAGACATCAATGTTTTTTTATTGGGATTAGATGTGATGCTGAATACCATTGAACACTTCCCCAATTTAAAATACTTAGATATGGGCAGTGGGTTTAAAGTGCCTTATCAGCCAGGAGATAGTGAAACGGATGTAAATCTATTAGGCAAAAAAATTGCACAGGCATTTGAAGAATTTGAGAATCCTGTGGTAAAAAAATTAGAAGTATGGTTTGAGCCAGGTAAATACTTGGTAAGCCAGGCTGGATATCTTGTAGTTAAAACCAATGTGATCAAACAAACACCGGCAGCTTTATTTGCAGGTGTTAACAGCGGCTTTAACCACCTCATCAGGCCAATGATGTACGACTCTTATCATCATATTGAAAATATCAGTAACCCCGTTGGAGCCGAAAGAATTTATAATGTGGTGGGCAATATTTGTGAAACCGACACATTTGCCTACGATAGAAAAATTAATGAAATAAGAGAAGGAGACTACTTAACTTTTTTTAATGCAGGTGCTTATGGCTTTGAAATGAGCAGTAATTTTAACTCTCGTTTAAAACCTGCCGAAGTAATGGTAAAGGAGGGGAAAGCAACACTTATTAGAAGAGCTGATGTGTTTGAAGACCTACTTACTAACCAGGTTTTTTAAATCTTAATAAATCTTTATTTCTTTGACGCTAATCAGTTAGGTAAAACTTCTTATTTTTAAGGATATTACTTACTTAAATTGTTTCCCATGCCAATAAGAATGGAAGATGACCCTCAACAGCAACCCGATTATAATGATAGAGGTAATTCTGGTGGAAGAGGTGGTGGTAGAGGAGGCAATGCTGGATTACTGAGTTTACTTCCGTTGATTTTTTCCTTATTCAGAGGCGGTGGTGGCGGCAAAAAAATCATCCTTTTATTAATAGCAGGCGCTGCAGCTTATTTTTTCTTTTTCAAAAATAGTTCGGGGGGAGGTTCAGAAATAATTCAAAATATTTTTTCGCAAAGCGGATATAGTTTTAGTCCCGAGCAATTTAAAAAAGCAAGTGTTTACGAAGGCCTTGCAGATGATAATACTAAAAACCCACTACCCGAAGCGGTTTCTTTATTACGTTTTGCTCCCGACAGGAAAAACCAAGGGAAACAAGGAAGCTGTGTAGCCTGGAGTTGTACATATGCAGCTCGTACAATAGTAGAAGCAGCCTCCACTGGCCAACCCGGTAATAATACAGCCTACAGTCCTGCATTTGTTTACAATCAAATTGGATTAGAAGGCTGCCAGGGAGCTTACATTCAAAACGCCATGGAATTCATGACCAATAAAGGTGTTGTAGCATTTACCGATTTCCCCTATTCAGAAGACAATTGTACCCGGCAACCCAACACCATGTTGGTCAATAAAGCCGCACAAAACCGTATGCATGGCTTTACTCGTTTAACCGACGGAGAATCGATAAAAGGTATTAGCATAAGAGCAGTAAAAGAACATTTAGCAAAGGATGCACCAGTTGTAATTGGGATGATGGTAGGTGGCTCTTTTATGCAAGAGATGATGGGAAAAGAAATTTGGGAACCTACAAATGAAGATTATGGCCAACGTGGATTTGGTGGACATGCCATGTGTGTAATAGGTTACGACGATCGCAAACAGTCTTTTGAAATTATGAACAGCTGGGGCACAGACTGGGGCATAAATGGTATTGGCTGGGTGAGGTATGCCGACTTTAAAGAATTTGTAAGAGAAGCATATGGAATAGACCCCATGCAAAAAAGAGGAGCTGCTATTAATAAAGCTTTTGAAGCGTCAATAGGTTTAGTGCTTAACGAAAGTGGTCAATACATTCCATTAAATTTTAAAAGTGATTATGTTTTTGAAACCAGAAACCAAATTGCACCAGGTACAAAATTTAAGATGGAAGTAAAGAATTCTACAGAATGTAACATCTATATTTTTGGAGAGGAAACCGATGGTAGCAGCTACACCCTTTTTCCTTACCCTTCGGTTGAAGACCCTACTAAATCTTCCTTCTCACCCTATTGTGGTATTACTGGTTATCGATTATTTCCCCGCAATAAAAGTTTAGTGCCGGATAATATTGGCAATAAAGATGTGTTTGCCATTGTTGTAACAAAAGAAGCCATTGATTGGTATGCAGTCAATAAAGCCATTACAAAAAGCAATCAATTAAATTATGCCGATAAAGTGGCAGAAGCTTTACAAATGAACAACAAACAAAATATACGTTTTGCAACTGGCACCGGTGGAACCATAAATTTTAAAGCTGACAATACTCAACAAAATGCTGCTATTTGCATAGTAGAAGTAAAAAAATAAACCCTTATTTTATGAAAATTATTCTTTCAATAGCTTTTTGCCTTTTATCAGTTATTAGCTATTCTCAAACCACCGAAAAATTGTATCACCCCCAAGCCAATGCTGAAAATGACATCAACCTCATTTTACAACAAGCAAAGGCACAAGGTAAATATGTGTTACTGCAAGGCGGTGGCAACTGGTGCAGCTGGTGTATTAAATTTGCCGCTTTTTGTAAAAAAGATTCAAAAATTGATTCGCTTATCTCTGCCAATTTTATTTGGTATCATTTAAATTTTAGTAAAGAAAATCAAAACAAAATACTTTTTGCAAAATATGGTTATGCCCAACGTTTTGGGTTTCCGGTTTTTATCATCTTAAATGAAAAAGGCGAACGAATTCATACACAAAACAGTGAATACCTAGAAGATGGTAAAAAAAGTTACGACAGCAAAAAGGTATTTGATTTTTTATCCCACTGGTCGCCAAAAGCATTAGATCCTAAACAGTATTAATTCTAGTAAACATGTTAAATAAGTTTCTTTCGTTGGTTAATCACCCATTAAAGTACAAGTTGTTTCTTCTAACTAAACTTCCGAGTGCTTTTTTTTCGGGAGTAAGGGTAACTTATGCCGATGAGGAAAAGTGTATTGTAAAAATTCCATTTAAATGGTTTAGTCAAAACCCTTTTAAAAGTACCTATTTTGCCTGCCTGAGTATGGCCGCCGAAATGAGTACAGGTGTTTTAGCAATGGCAAACACTTATCAAAGTAACCCTCCAGTTAGTATGTTGGTTTTAAAAGTAGTAGGGAATTATACTAAAAAAGCAACAGGTTTTACTTATTTTACCTGCGAAGATGGGCTCGCTTTAAAACAGCTTATTGAAGGATGCATCGCATCAAAAGAAGCAAAGCCTTTTACAGCTACCTCTATTGGTAGAAATAAAGAAGGTGATCTGATAGCCGAATTTGAAGTAACATGGAGTTTTAAAGCTAAAAGCACTTAAACTAATTGTAACCTCATCTATTTCGATTTATGTAAATTGCAGCTCCCCAATAGTATAAAGGGAATAGTTCAAGCTATAATAAACAGACTAATAATTATGTCAAAAGACTTACGTAAACAACAAGCATTAGAATATCACGCCAAAGGCAGGCCTGGAAAGATTGAAGTAGTGCCCACTAAAGAAGCCAAAACCCAAAGAGACCTTTCATTGGCTTATTCGCCAGGCGTAGCAGAACCTTGTTTAGAAATTGCTGCCAACGTAGAAGATGTTTATAAATACACAGCTAAAGGAAACCTTGTAGGGGTTATTAGTAATGGAACGGCCGTACTAGGGCTTGGTAATATTGGCCCCGAAGCCAGTAAACCAGTCATGGAAGGAAAAGGAGTGTTATTTAAGATATTTGCCGATATTGATGTTTTTGACATTGAGATTAATGAAACCGATCCCGAAAAATTTGTACAAATTGTACAGGCTCTAGAGCCTACTTTTGGTGGTATTAATTTAGAAGACATTAAAGCCCCTGAGTGTTTTTATATTGAACAGGAATTAAAAAAGCGTTGCAAAATCCCCATCATGCATGATGACCAGCATGGTACCGCTATCATAAGTGCAGCGGCCTTGTTGAATGCTTTACTTATCCAAAAAAAGAAAATAGACAAAGTGAAGTTTGTAGTAAATGGAGCCGGAGCAGCAGCAATGGCATGTATTCATTTATACGAATCTTTAGGTGCAAAGCACAGCAATTTTATAGTATTTGACCGTAAAGGCATTTTATATAAAGGCAGGGAAGATGTTGAAGAACAAAAAGTAAAATTTTGTGTGGATGCAAAATATGCCAAATACGATTTGGCTAAAGCATTAAAAGATGCAGATGTATTTATTGGCTTGAGTGTAGGAAATGTAGTTACCGCCGAAATGGTAAAAAGCATGGCTAAAAATCCAATTGTGTTTGCCATGGCCAATCCCGATTCGGAAATTAATTATGATGTAGCTGTTGCAGCCCGAAAAGACATCATTATGGCTACTGGCCGTAGTGATTATCCCAATCAGGTAAATAATGTATTGGGGTTCCCTTACATTTTCCGTGGCGCTTTGGATGTACGTTCTACAGCTATTAATGAAGCAATGAAACTGGCCGCTGTAAAAGCATTAGCCGAATTGGCTAAAGCACCTGTACCAGACATTGTAAATCTAGCTTACAATGAAAAAACCATTTCCTTTGGCCCTAATTATATTATTCCAAAACCACTAGACCCCCGTTTATTATCTACTGTAGCACCCGCTGTTGCAAAAGCAGCCATGGAAAGTGGGGTTGCTAAGCTTCCGATTACCGATTGGGAAAAGTATGTAGAAGATTTAAACCATCGCTTGGGACTCGATAATCAATTAAGCCGTGTTATAAGCACAAAAGCAAGAAAAGATCCAAAACGAGTGGTTTTTGCAGATGCTGAAAATATTAAAATATTAAAAGTTGCTCAGTTGGTGATGGAAGAAAATGTGGCCTATCCCATTTTATTAGGTAAGGAAGAAAGGATTTTGAAAATTGCAGCCGAAAATGGAATTGATTTGGAAGGAATGCCCATTATTAATCCAAAAGATGATAAGCATGAAGAACTGAGAAAGCAATATGGCGAAATATTTTTTAATAAAAGGCATCGCAAAGGTGTAAATAAATACGAATCGCTTAAAGCCATGAAAGACCGCAACCATTTTGGTTGTATGCTCATTGAAAATGGAGAAGCCGACTGTATGATTAGTGGCCTTAGCCGCAATTACCCGGATACGATTAGGCCGGCATTGCAAATTATTGGCACCGAGGATGGAGTGAAAAAGATTGCAGGTATGTATATCATGTTTACAAAACGTGGGCCGCTGTTTTTAGCCGATACTACTGTAAACTTTAACCCTACCGCTGAGGAATTGGCAGAAATCACTTTGTTGGTTGCTAAAGAAGTAAAACAATTTAATATTAAACCTAGGATTGCCATGCTATCCTATTCAAATTTTGGAAGCAGCGATTCTGCAGAAGCTAATCTGGTTCGTAAAGCAAGGGAAATTGTTAAATCAAAAGACCCATCACTTATTTGTGATGGAGAAGTACAGGGCATTCTTGCATTTAATAAAGAAATACTTAAAGAAAATTATCCGTTCACCGAATTGTTAAATGGCGATGTAAACATTCTCATCTTCCCTAATTTATCAGCAGGTAATATTGCATATAATTTATTACAGGAAGTAGGAGGCACCGATTCTATTGGACCAATTCTATTAGGATTAAAAAAACCTGTCCATGTTTTACAATTAGGCAGCTCCATTCGTTCTATTTTTAATATGGTTTTAATTGCAGTAGTTGATGCACAAACAAAATGTAAAGGCAACACACAGGAAGTGATTAAAAAAAGCAAGTGGTGGAAGCGGAAAAATACTATTGCTCAGGAAATGTAAAATAAAAAAGCAGAAGGGTTGATGTACTTTGTACATTGACAACAACAATTCAATTTATCGTACTTTATATATCTAACACATAACAATGCATTTTTTTAATCATTTTGGTCGTTATCTTTTAATGCTCAAAGGCATGTTTACCAAGCCGGAAAACATGCGGGTGTATTGGAAAGAATTTATGCACCAATGTGTTGAAATTGGTATAGGATCCATGGGTATTGTTGTTATCATTTCTGTTTTTATGGGTGCAGTAAGTGCAGTACAAACTTCTTACCAGTTGGTAAGTCCGCTTATACCGGCATCTACTATTGCACAAATTGTTAGAGACACCGTAATTCTTGAATTTGCCCCAACTGTTGTTTGTATTGTATTGGCAGGTGTGGTAGGTAGTAAAATTGCCAGTGAACTAGGAAATATGAGAGTGAGTGAACAAATTGATGCTTTAGAAATTATGGGCATCAATACAAAAGCATTTTTAATATTACCTAAAATCCTTGCTTGCTTACTTACCATTCCATTGTTGGTGGTTATATCAATGGTACTTGGTATTTTGGGTGGAAGATTTGCTGGCGTAGCAACGGGCATTTTATCTGCTGATACTTATGATACTGGCCTATTGCTCAACTTTATGCCCTACAATGTGTTTTTTGCTTTGGTAAAAGCCTATACTTTTTCATTTATCATCAGCACTATTCCCTCTTACTACGGTTACTATGTAAAAGGCGGGGCTTTGGAAATAGGCCGTAGCAGTACAAAGGCTGTAGTGATTAGTTGTATTATGATTTTATTTGCCGATTATATTTTGGCTGCTTTATTGCTGGATCAGTAAAAGGGTAAAAGCCTCAAGGGGATAGTTCAATTTTTGAAAAACTTTTATTTTAATTAAAATATCGATTGCACTTATAAATAAACTAATATAACAAAAGCTGGTAAAAAGCTACATACTTATCCCTTGTAGCTACCCACTTACAACTTACTATGATAGAATTTAAAAACATACATAAAAAATTTGGCGATAAGGTTGTGCTGGATGATGTGAGTCATGTAATGGAAACTGGCAAAGCCAATTTAATTATTGGGCAAAGTGGAAGTGGTAAAACCGTTTTACAAAAATGCCTAGTTGGCTTATTTGAACCCAATGAAGGAGAGATTATTTACGACGGTCATAGCTTTACTGAGATGAATGTTGATGACAGAAAAGAATTACGTCAACAAATTGGTATGTTGTTTCAAGGTTCTGCCTTATTTGACAGCATGACGGTGGAACAGAATATTATGTTTCCATTGGACATGTTTACTAATAACCCTTTTGCGGCTAAATTAAAACGTGTTAATGAAGTTTTGGAAAGAGTAAACCTTGAAGGCATCAATAAAAAATATCCAGCAGAGTTAAGTGGCGGTATGAAAAAAAGAGTGGGTATTGCCCGGGCCATAGTATTAAATCCAAAGTATTTATTTTGCGATGAACCCAATTCGGGGCTTGACCCCCAAACTTCAATGGTAATAGATAAACTGATACTGGACATCACCCGTGAGTTTAATATGACTACAGTTATAAATACCCACGACATGAATAGTGTAATGGAAATGGGTGAAAATATTATTTACCTATACGAAGGCAAAAAAGAGTGGACCGGCAATAAAAATGACATCATATTTTCTAAGAATGAATTACTCAACAGCTTCATTTTCGCATCCGAATTTTTACAGGATGCCAAAGACATGCGTATGTTGGAAGCTAAAGGAAAAATTAGTGATAATAGGGATATGGATGAGTTAATGAAATAAAACCTCACTATAAATCAGCTTAAATCAATCAAAATATCCACCCAAAAATACCCCTATCTCCCTTATCTTTGCAGCGATTTTTAATTCCTAATTTTAAATTCCAAATTGTAATATGGCTGTTTTAGTAAATAAAGAATCCAAAATAATTGTACAAGGCTTTACGGGTACCGAAGGTACTTTTCATGCCACTCAAATGATAGAATACGGAACCCAGGTTGTGGGTGGGGTTACGCCGGGTAAAGGAGGTAACACTCATTTAGAGAAACCAGTTTTTAATACTGTGGCAGATGCCGTTAAAGCTACTGCAGCCAATGTAAGCATCATATTTGTACCCCCAGCATTTGCTGCCGATGCCATTATGGAAGCGGCTGATGCAGGCATTGCATTGGTAGTATGTATTACCGAAGGTATTCCTGTACAGGACATGGTGAAAGTCAAAAATTATCTTACTCATAAAACCACAAGACTGATTGGACCAAATTGTCCGGGTGTTATTACGGCCGACGAATGCAAAGTGGGCATTATGCCTGGCTTTATATTTAAGAAAGGCAGAATTGGAATCGTTTCAAAATCAGGCACTTTAACTTACGAAGCAGCTGATCAGGTGGCAAAAGCAGGTTTAGGTATTTCAACCGCTATTGGCATCGGAGGCGATCCAATCATTGGTACCACAACTAAAGAAGCTATTGAATTATTTATGAATGACGACGAAACTGATGCCATTGTAATGATTGGCGAAATAGGTGGTGGTATGGAAGCAGAGGCTGCTCAATACATCAAATCTACAGGCAACAAAAAACCCGTAGTTGGTTTTATTGCCGGCCAAACTGCGCCTCCAGGACGTAGGATGGGGCATGCTGGAGCTATTGTAGGTGGCGAAGATGATACTGCTGCTGCTAAAATGAAGATTATGGCTGCTTGCGGTATTCATGTAGTAGATAGCCCTGCAGATATTGGTAAAACAATAGCAGAAGTCATCAATAAATAAATTTTAAGATATTTAAAACAAAAACCCGGCAATTGCCGGGTTTTTGTTTTAAATAAAAGTGTTGTTAAAGAAATTTATGAATGCAGCTTATGTAATATCAATCATAGTCTCATCTCATAACAAAGTATTAAGGTTTAAACTCAATTAGCAGCCACAACAAATTGTATCTTGTAACTAAACTTAATTAATATGATTCTTAAGAAAGGATTTTTACTTTTATCGCTTTTCATTATCAATTTTTTTACGATAAATGCCCAAACAACAGAAGACTATAAAGCAAATTGGAAAAAAGTAGCTGAGTTTGAAATAAAGGGACTACCAAAGTCGGCTTTAAAGGAAGTGATCCTGATTTTTAATCTTGCTACAAAAGCCGGAAATGATGCCCAGCAGATAAAGGCAGCTTTACACCATATCATGTTTCGCATTATGGTGGAAGAGGATAATGAAGAAACCAATTTATTTTATTTAGATACACTTATTGCCAAGGCAAAAGCCCCTGCCAAAAATATTTTACTAAGCCTGCAAGCTGAAAAGTTTTGGAATTACCTTCAAAACAACCGATGGAAATTTTACGACCGTACCAATTTAGTTGAACAAAAAAGTAATGACATCAGTACATGGAGCATTGAAAAACTTTATGAAGTGATTGCTCGTTTAAACAAACTCTCTTTACAAAATGAAACCCTCTTAAAAAACACAAAGCTTGATGGTTTTGATGCCATCATCATAAAAGGCCAAAACAGCCGTCATCTCCGCCCTACCTTATATGATTTTATAGCCCACAGAGCGCTCAATTTTTTTACAGATGATATAGAAGAAGTGATTAAGCCAGCTTATTCTTTTACCATAACCGACCCCCTTGCATTTGCTCCTATTACCGATTTTGTGAACGCAAAATTTATTACAAAAGACACGGCCTCGGGAAAATTAAAGGCATTGCTATTAATGCAGGACATTGCAAGATTCCACCTTAATGATGTAAATGTTGATGCCTTGTTAGATGTTGATCTTGCCCGATTGGCTTATTTGCAAATTAATGCGGTAATGGAAAACAAGGACAAATTGTATGAGACGGCGCTATTGAATATTGAAAACAGGTTTAACAATCATCCGGCAGCTGCACAGGCCATGTATTTGCGTGGTGTGATTTATTTAACCCGTGGGAGAGATTTTGACCCTATCACAAAAACAGATCATCAATACGAAATAAAAAGAGCAAAAGCCATTTTCGAATTAGCATATACCCGCTTTCCTAAATCAGAAGGAGGCATCAATTCAAAAAACAGTATTATCCAAATTGAATTCCCTTCCTTATCTCTCCATAGCGAAAAAGTAAATGTACCTGGACAACCGTTTAGAACTTTGGTAAATTATAAAAATGTAAAAACATTGTATTTACGTTTGATAAAAACCTCTAAGAAGGAAATGAAAAAAATTAATAACACTAATTATAACAAGTATTGGGATGCTATTACAAAATTAAACCCTGTTAAAAGCTGGTCGCTTGCTTTACCCAACTTACAAGATTTCCAATCTCACAGCACTGAAATAAAAATAGATGCTTTACCAATTGGAAGCTATCTCATCCTTGCCAGTATCGACGAAAATTTTGCAACCAGCAACAATATCATTGCCAAACAACAATGCCTTGTAAGCAATATCAGCTATATCAATAATGCCGGTGAATATTATGTATTAAACAGAGATAATGGCCTGCCGCTTGCCAACACGCAAATTCAAATTTGGGAAACCAAATACAATGCTAATTACAGCCAACAAGATGAAATAAAAGCTGAGCATTACATAGCTGATAAAAACGGGTATTTTAAAACAACCCCAACTAAAGAATATCGGAATTATAAAATGCAGTTTATTTATGGCGATGATGAATTGTTCCCCGATGAATATAATTATCAATACAATTACAATAGTTACGAGCCAGCTTATGAACCCCAAACCTTTTTATTTACCGACCGATCTATTTACCGCCCCGGACAAACCATTTTCTTTAAAGGCATCGTTATTAAAAAAGAAATAGACGCAGGTAAAACCAGTGTGTTACCAAATTTTAAAACCACAGTAGAATTATATGATGCCAATCATCAATTAGTTTCGGAGATAGATGTTACCAGTAATGAATTTGGAAGTTATAAAGGTTCTTTCCGCTTGCCACAAGGCACCCTAAATGGTAGTTTTTCAATTGAGGATTTGGAGACCGATGGTTCTCAATCTTTTCAGGTGGAAGAATACAAAAGGCCAAAATTTTATTCTGAAATTCAAAAACCAAAAGGTACTTATCGGGTTAACGACAGTATAGAAGTTACAGGATTGGCAAAAGCCTATGCAGGCAATTTTATAGATGGAGCTAAAGTAAGCTATAGGGTGGTACGAAAAGTTAAATACCCCATTTGGTGGGGCTACTACCGACCCGGCATTTATGGAAGAACCCAAGAAATGGAAATTACCAATGGCGAAACTAAAACGGATAGTAAGGGCGAATTTAAAATTAATTTTAAAGCCATCCCCGATGAAACGGTAATTAAAAAAGACCAGCCTACTTTTTATTATGAAGTAACTGCCGACATTACCGACATCAATGGCGAAACCAGAAGCGGCAATACCACAGTGGCTGTAGCATATCAAATGCTGCAACTGAATATTGAAACCCCATCAAGAATGATTGCAGATAGTTTTAAAAATCTTGCCATTAGCAGTACCAACCTAAATGACATTTTCGAAAAATCTTTTGTGAATGTGCGTATTCATAAATTGGACGCTCCTACAAAATTATTTAGGACCAGGTTTTGGAAAATGCCCGACCAGTTTACAATGAGCAAGGATGAATACTATACTAATTTCCCTTACGATTTGTATAAGGATGAAGATATAATGGCCGCCTGGGAGTTAAAGGATAAATTGGTTGACAGATCGGATAGCACATCGGAAAATGCCACATTCAACATTCAAAACACAAAGTTTGAACCGGGATGGTACAAAATCATAGCTACTGCTAAAGACAAATATGGAGAAGAAGTAAAGACGGAAAAATTCATACAGCTATTTAATATGGTAAATAATGAAGTCATTACTGAACCCATTAAGATAGATGTTACAAAAGGAAAAGTTGAGCCAGGAGAATCTATTCGCTATCAAATAAAAACTGGCTTCGATAAAATATGGCTTATCCATACTTTGAACAAAATGAACAATAGCAGCAATATCAATTATTATAGTTTGGACAATTCTGCGAAGTCATTTGAAACCATTGTTGCAGAATCCGACAGAGGAGGAATGGCTTTAAACTATTTATTTGTAAAAAACAACAGGCTGTATACAGGCAATGAAAATTTTAATATCCCCTGGAGCAATAAAGAGTTGCAAATTACTTATGAAACATTCCGAGATAAGTTACTTCCAGGAGCCGAGGAGAAATGGAAAATAAAAATTGCTGGCCCTAAAGGCGAAAAAACAGCGGCAGAAATGCTTGCAGGAATGTACGATGCCAGCCTTGATCAATTTAGGCCTCACCAATGGCAAGCCTTGGATATTTGGCCAAGTATTAGCAATACAACCAATTGGAATTCGAACAATTTTACGCAGATACAATCACAGCAATATCAAAACAAACAAAGCACTTATTTAACAGCTGAGCCAAAGACTTACGACCAACTGAATAATTTTGAAAATTACAGGTATCAAAATTTTGGTAATAAAAAAATGATGAAGCTTGAATCGGCACCGATGTTAGACAGCAGCTTGAATGAAGTGGTAGTTACAGGTTATGGCCTACAGGGAAAAGTTGCAGGTGCACAAGAAAGAAGCCAATCAAAAGCCAAATTAGGAGCCGCAACAATGGTAAGGTTACGTGGGGAGAATGGATTAATAGCTGGATCTGCTGCTATTTATGTTGTGGATGGAACAATTGTTAGCAGTGATGCAGATATAGACCCAGATGATATAAAAGATATTACCGTTTTGCAGGGACCTGCAGCCTCCGCACTTTATGGACCCCAAGGAGCCAATGGTGCTATTATTATTACCACAAAATCTGGTAAAGGAGTGATTGCAAAAAATCCAGTGTCTGAAGTAAAAATTAGAAAGAACTTTAATGAGACAGCTTTCTTCTTCCCCGATCTTAAAACAGACAGCATTGGTAATGTTGAGTTTTCTTTTACTATGCCCGAGGCTTTAACAAAATGGAAACTGATGACCCTGGCACACAACAAAGAATTGGCCAGTGCTTATGGAGAAAAGACATTGGTCACTCAAAAGACATTGATGGTACAACCCAATGCCCCAAGGTTTATGAGGGAGGGCGACAATATGGAGTTTAGCGCAAAAATTGTGAACCTTAGCGACAAAGAACTTACTGGCACTGCTCAACTTGAATTACTGGATGCTGCTACAAACAAACCTGTTGATGGCTGGTTTAAGAATGTTTTTCCCAACCAGTATTTTACAGTGGCTGCAGGGCAAAGTGAAGCGGTGATGTTTCCTATGGAAATTCCTTTCAATTTTAATTCTGCTTTAAGCTATCGCATTGTTGCCAGAGCTGGGGACTTTTCGGATGGAGAAGAAATGGCATTCCCAATTTTAACCAACAGAATGCTGGTTACAGAAAGCCTTCCGTTAAATCTTCGTAAAGAAACCAGCAAGTCTTTTAAGTTTGATAAATTATTGAATAGCGGCAACAGTACAACACTTACCCACCATGCACTTACAGTAGAATATACAAGCAATCCGGCTTGGTATGCGGTACAAGCACTTCCTTATTTGATGGAGTATCCTTATGAATGTGCCGAGCAAACTTTCAACAAGTATTATGCAAATACCTTGGCCTCTTTCATTAGCAACAGTCATCCAAAAATTAAAACTGTTTTTGAAAAATGGAAAAATCTAGATACGACAGCTTTGATGAGTAATCTTCAGAAAAATGAAGAATTAAAATCTGCCTTACTTCAGGAAACTCCCTGGGTGCTGAATGCTCAAAATGAAAATCAGCAAAAGAAAAATATTGCCCTTCTTTTTGACATGGAACGCATGAGTAAAGAACAGGATATTGCATTTACTAAATTGGTAGAAATGCAAACTCCTAATGGTGGCTTTACCTGGTTTAAAGGCGGCGGCGAGGACAGGTATATGACGCAATACATCATCACGGGCATTGGTCATTTAAGAAAACTGAATGCATTAAAAGGAGATAGCTACGAAAAAATTAAACCGCTTGTAGATAAAGCCATAATCTACCTAGATAAAAAAATAAAGGAAGATTACCAGTATTTAATTAAACAGAAAGTAAAACTTAAAAACAACAACCTAGATTATATTGCCGTACAGTATTTATATATGCGGAGTTTTTATCCTGAGTATAAAATAAATGCAGGATCGCAGATTGCTTATAACTATTATCGTGGACAATCAAAACAATTTTGGTTGAGCAACAGTAAATATATGCAAGCCATGATTGCTTTATCGTTACACAGAACCAAGGATGAATTAACCCCAAAAGCCATTATAAAATCATTAAAAGAAAATGCCATTGTTAAAGAGGAGATGGGGATGTACTGGAAAGAATGGACTACTGGAGGATATTATTGGCACCAGGCTCCCATCGAATCTCAGGCCATGATGATTGAAGCCTTTATGGACATTGATAAAAACAAATCAACCGTTGATGACTTAAAAACCTGGCTGCTAAAACAAAAGCAAACACAAAACTGGAAAACAACAAAAGCAACTGCAGAAGCCTGCTATGCTTTGTTGATAAGCCCAAGCCCCCCCACCCCCCAAGGGGGGATAAAAACCGGCTCTTGGCTGGATGAAGAAACTGAAGTAATTATATCATTAGGCGATTATAAAATAAATAGCAATGGAATAACTAGTACTAAAAATCCCCCCTTGGGGGGCAGGGGGGCTCAAGCAGGAACAGGTTATTTTAAAACAAAAGTAGAAGGAGATTTAGTAAAAGCTGATATGGGCAATATCTCATTATCCATAAATTCATCAAACTCTAAAAATCCCCCCTTGGGGGGTGGTGGGGTTTCCTGGGGCTCGGTATACTGGCAATACTTTGAAGACCTTGACAAAATCACTTCGGCTGAAACTCCTTTGAAATTAAAAAAGAAATTATTCATTGAAATAAATACAGATAAAGGACCAGTATTAATGGCTTTGGAAGATGGTGCTCAATTAAAAGTTGGCGACAAAGTAAAAGTGAGAATTGAATTAAAAGTGGATAGAGATATGGAATACGTTCATATGAAAGACATGAGAGCCGCTTGTATGGAACCAGTAAATGTAATTAGTCAATATAAATACCAGGGCGGACTCGGTTATTACGAAAGCACCAAAGATGCTAGCACCAATTTCTTTTTTGGCTGGCTATCCCGTGGAAGTTATGTTTTTGAATATCCTATGTTTGTAACGCATACTGGCAACTTCAGTAATGGCATAACCACAATTCAATGTATGTATGCACCAGAATTTACAAGCCACAGCGAAGGGATACGGGTGAATGTGGAGTAAGCTTAAAAAATAATTTTGTAAATATGCTAATAATTGAATTACTGTTTACGTTTGATTGCAAAACATTTATTAAACTTAACTACTTAAATGCCCAACAACCAAAACTATGCAATCCCCATCCGATTTCGAAGGATGGAAAACCTCCACATCATCTTCTGGCTTTTAAAAGACATCAGTTGGTGTATGGTTTGGCGACCATTGGGTATAGCTATGATTTTTCCTACTTTAATTATCGCTATTGTCATCTCGGTACAAAACAGGAAGTATGTAAGTGAGATTTGCCATAACTGGGCTATTGTTTTTTGGATTGCTGCCAACTCTTATTGGATGATTAGTGAGTTTTTTGAATTTGATGAATCCCTATTTATGTTTGGCATTTCGTATAAATACATTGCCATCATACCGTTTAGTATTGGCATATTAATCTTGATGTACTATTATTTGATTTGGAAACCAAGTAACAAAAATGAAATAGAAACGATGTAATAAAAAGGGGCGATTTTAATCGCCCCTTTTTTATAATACACACAAATTATTTCAGCATATAATTTAAACGAACCGTAATTCTAGCAGTTTTAGATTTACTATAAGTATCAAACACACCACCATAACTAAAATCTTCTACAGACCCTTTACCTGTAATTTGAAAAACTCCCATAGAAGCATCTTTAAGTTTTCCCAATTTCCCCTTGGCTGTATTCACAATTTTCTCAGCTCTTTCTCTTGCATCCTGTGTAGCATTTTCAATCAGATTGTGTTTTAAACTTGGCAAATCAGAATAAGTGTATTGTACCTGATTGGAATTAAATTCTATTCCAGAATTAATCAATTCGGAAGTTTGGTCAATCACCATTTCTATTTTCTTCATCAGCTCCGGATTCTTTTTACTAAAAAACGAGATTGACTGAGTAGCAATGTATCCATCAAAGATCTGTTCCGATCTATTATAAGAATCCTTTGATTCCAAACTTATTGTACGAAACGATTTCTCAAAATTAACTCCCCCAAAAACAAACTCCGTTGGTTTAAATCCCTTTGAAATAAAAAATTGCTTTACTTTTTCCTTATCTGCAATAATTATATTATAGGCATCCTTGGCATTCATGGCTTTGGCTTCAAACCTTCCCGACCAAGCCATTTCATCCGATTCAAAATCCTTGGTACCCAATCCTACCACCGAAATAGCATCCAAAGGCTCATTGCGGTTTTTAAATGCTGAACCTAAAATTAATGCAGTGATTATAATAGCTAATCCAATAATAACAGGATTCAAAAACGAATTTCCTTTCATTGTAATTGATTTTAATGCTTAAATGTAAACCACCAACACCAATGTTGGCATTAATGATTAGTTAAATAATACCTCCAAAATGACTAAAAGTTAGAATACCTCATTCCCTTAAATATACTAACAAAATCACACTCTATCCCCTTCTTTGTATATTTGCCGTCACATAAAGGCAAAACCAAAATCAAAAATAATAATCACAACTCAATATGTATAGATCTCATACCTGCGGCGAATTAAGGCTTACAGATAATTCAAAAGAAGTAACTCTTGCCGGATGGGTACAAACCGTTCGAAAATTTGGCAGCATTACATTTGTTGACCTTCGTGACCGCTATGGCATTACCCAACTTTTATTTTCAGAAGCTTTAAATACTACTTTAGATGCCAACCCACTAGGCAGAGAATTTGTTTTACAGATAAAAGGAAATGTAAATGAGCGTAGCAGTAAAAATGCAAATATTCCAACAGGCGAAATTGAAATTACAGTTATTGAATATAAAATTTTAAATAAATCGGCGGTTCCTCCCTTTACAATACAGGATGATACAGATGGTGGTGATGACCTAAGAATGAAATACCGTTACTTAGATTTAAGAAGAAATGCGGTTAAAAAGAATTTAGAAATTAGGTATCAAGTAAACAGAAGTACCAGAAATTATTTACATGAAAATAATTTCATGGATATTGAAACTCCCTTCTTAATTAAAAGCACGCCAGAAGGTGCAAGGGATTTTGTTGTTCCTTCCAGAATGAATCCAGGACAGTTTTATGCATTGCCTCAATCTCCACAAACTTTTAAACAATTGCTAATGGTGAGTGGTTACGACCGCTATTACCAAATTGTAAAATGTTTTAGGGATGAAGACTTAAGAGCCGATCGCCAACCTGAGTTTACCCAGATTGACTGTGAGATGGCTTTTGTAGAACAAGAAGACATATTAAATATGTTTGAAGGATTGGTAAAACAAATCTTTAAAGATGTTAAGCAAATAAATTACAAAGAAAAGGTTGAAAGGATGACATGGGAAGACGCTATGTGGCAATATGGAAACGACAAACCCGACATCAGGTTTGACATGAAGATTACAAATTTCGTTTTCGCTAAACATCTTTTTCCGGATAAGACAACTGTTATTGATCCGGAGATGTTTTCAATCCCCCCGCTGGGGGGTGGGGGGGCTACCGTTTTGGCCATTGCCGTACCAGGATGTAGTGAATATAGCCGTAAACAAACCGATGAGTTGATTGAATGGGTAAAGCGTCCTCAAATAGGCATGAACGGAATGGTGTTTATTAAGTGTAATGCGGATGGCACATTTAAAAGCAGTGTAGATAAATTTTACAACGAGGATAAATTAAAAGCAATAGCAAATGCAGCTAATGCTACCGCCGGCGACTTAATTTTAATTTTAGCTGGCGCCGAAGAAAGAACCCGTAAAGCCATTAGTGATTTAAGAATGTACATGGCCGAAAAATTGGGTTTACGAAAACCCGATGACTATAAATTATTGTGGGTTTTGGATTTTCCCTTGTTTGAGTATGATGAAGAAGCCAACCGTTGGGTAGCACGTCATCATCCATTTACATCACCCAAGCCAGATCAAATTGATGTGATGATAAACAACAACCCAGTGATAGAAGATGCTGCAAAATACCTGGAGCATCCTTATGCATCCATTAAAGCCAATGCGTATGATATGGTCTTGAATGGCAATGAAATTGGTGGCGGCTCTATTCGTATTTATCAAAGAGAGTTACAGGAGAAAATGTTTGCTGCACTTGGAATGGATGCAGAAGAACAACAACATAAGTTTGGATTTTTATTAGGTGCCTTTGAGTATGGCGCTCCCCCTCATGGTGGTATTGCTTTTGGATTTGACAGGCTTTGTGCCTTATTAGGAGGCAGCGAAAGTATTCGTGACTTTATTGCTTTCCCTAAAAACAATAGTGGAAGAGATGTAATGTTAGATGCTCCTTCAACTATTGATAATAAACAGTTTGAGGAATTACAGATAAAATTGGATTTAAAAGGATAGTAGATTAGATAGACATCGTTTTTATTAACATAAATGTTTGGGTTTTTTAAGTATTTTTCAATTCTAAAAAAGTAGCTATGAAAAAATTAAATGTTTTTTTAATCAGCCTTTCGCTTTTGTTTTTATTAAACGCTTGCAAGAAAAGCGATTCTGGATCTACAGGAATTGCTGGTCAAGTTTTAACGAATGTATCCTACGGTGTAGATGCAAAACATAAAATGGATTTGTTTTTACCCGCCAATAGATCAGCGACTACTACAAAAGTCATGATTTTAATACATGGTGGTGGTTGGACCAGTGGAGACAAATCAGATTTTGCTACCTGGATAGATACTTTAAGGAAAAGGATTCCGGATTACGCCATTATCAATATTAATTACCGTTTAGGCACTTTGCCTTCGAGCAACCCTTTTCCTACTCAAGAGTTGGATGTTAAAGCTGCAGTTGAATTTATTTATGCAAACCGTGTCACCTACCAAATCGGTGATAAATTTGTTTTGATGGGTGCCAGTGCTGGTGGCCATCTTTCCTTATTACATGCTTATAAATACACTAGCCCTGTAAAAATAAAAGCAGTTGTAGATTTTTTTGGCCCTACAGACATGGTGGATATGTATAACAACCCAGGAACATACCCTCCTCTTTCAATAGCACTTTTATTAAGCGGCACACCAACGTCCAATCCAATCATGTACCAGCAATCGAGCCCAATCAATTATGTAAGTGCAACAACTTGTCCAACCATCATTATACAAGGAGGAATAGACCCATTGGTAAATGCCACTACACAATCTCTGGCGCTCAAAACCAAGCTTGCCAGTTTTGGGGTAGTTAATCAATATGTATTATACCCTACTGGAGGACATGGGGATTGGACGACGGCAACTTATACAGACGCCTTCAATAATATTCAAATTTTCTTAGCAGCTAATGTGCAATAAATAATTTAACTAAATTTATTAAAACATCCTTACTATAATTGGGATGTTTTTTTATTTTAT
Source organism: uncultured Chitinophagaceae bacterium (assembly GCA_947085175.1). Lineage (GTDB taxonomy): Bacteria > Bacteroidota > Bacteroidia > Chitinophagales > Chitinophagaceae > Ferruginibacter. The sequence goes on along the minus strand of CAMTVJ010000007.1, from coordinate 79,151 downwards.
ATTTAGATGATGAAGAAATTATTTTACTGTAGTTTATTATTATTTTTTAGTTCTATTATAAAGCTACATGCACAAATAGAAACAGATTTGTATGTTAAAGAAGCCATCAAAACTAATAGGGAAAGCCTTTACACCAATCTTGCTTCAAGTATTCATAAAAAATTAGCGATTGATTTAACAATAAGCAATGAAGAAGATTGGATTTCGGCTTTTGCTGCAATGGAATTATTAGTCTATCAATCAACAGATATAAAAAGCAGGATAAGTATTGCATTTAATACGCTTGAAAAAAGAAGTGAGAACTTTCAAAGAGCATACCTGGAATTGATTTATGCAATTTACCCCAATGATTTTATTTTAGAAATGGCTATTTTTTTAAGCCAAACTAAACAACCCAAATTATTTGCCATGGCAGCTGAATACCTTTTTATGAATAACAAAAAGGAAGAATTTAGAAATATCATTGCTAATAAGTTACATGAATTAAATATTTATTCAGTCACCCCCTTCTGCCTAGTTATAGCCGAAAAGCTAAAACCCCAAAATAATACTAACCCTCTTTTAGCTGAACTTTTAAACAAAACATTTTTTCCAAATGAATTGCTGATATTCAGTTTCCAAAGAAAAAACAGGAACTACCCAGGTTTAACACTAATAAGAGGTAAAGATGGAGAATTTATAAAAGAAGAGGATGGGAATTATTTTAACGTTTCGCAATTAGCTCGAAGTCAATCCAATTTACCTGGCTACCTAACCAATGGAAATACGCCACAAGGAGTATTTTTATTTACAGGTTTTGGGCAATCCAAAAGCAGCTTTATTGGGCCTACAACAAATATTCAAATGCAAATGCCTTTTGAAATATCTAATTCAAAAAACGACTCGATTGCAGAATGGTTAGGTAACCACTACCAATCGTTGTTACCCAATTCCTGGAAAACTTATTTTCCCTTTTATGAATCCTATTATGCAGGTAAAGTAGGAAGAACAGAAATTATAGCACATGGCACAGCTGTTAATCCTGAATATTATAAAAAGCAACCTTATTATCCCTTTACGCCTACTCAAGGATGCTTAAGTACATTAGAACTTTGGAGCAGCATAGATGGAAAAAGACTGTTTAGTGATCAACAAAAACTTGTAAATACTCTTTTAAAAAAGGGAGTAACCAAAGGCTTTTGTATAGTTGTTGAAATAGACAATGAAGATAAAGCAGTTTTACTCAGTGATATATTACCCTATCTCCAGTAAATTTGCTCCATGCAACTGAAATGGGTTTTGAAAAATTTTGACGAGTTAACAACTATAGAGTTGTATAGTATACTCCAGTTAAGGAATGAAGTATTTGTGGTAGAACAAAACTGTCCTTATCAGGATGCTGATAATAAAGATCAACAATCCTATCATTTTTGTGGCTGGGATGGCACTATTTTGGTAGCTTATACCCGTATCATTCCTCCCGGTATTGCATTCACCGAATCCAGCATTGGAAGAGTAGTATCTTCTCCTCAATTTAGAAAAACAGGTGCTGGAAGACTATTAATGCAAAAAAGCATTGACACTATTTTTACTCAATTTAACTGGCCAGTTATTAAAATTGGTGCTCAAGTATACTTAGAGCAGTTTTACAAATCACTTGGTTTTGTAGAAACTATTCCACAAAAACACTACCTGGAAGATGGCATTCCACATATGGAAATGCTCATTACAAAATAATTTATAGTTAATAGGCAATAAGGAGAGGCTATTCTCGTTTTAAAACTGTGGTTTCTAATATTTTTCTCAAACCCAAATTTTGAGAACAGTATTTAAAACAAAATATCCAATAATCAAACGAAAGACTAAATCAGACCTCTGATGAAAAAAGGTTTACACAAATTTGTGGTAAAGAGTACAATTTTGCTCCTGATAAGCTTTACCTTTTTCTCAAATACATATGCTCAAGCTTTACTGTTTGGTGAAAAAACCAAATGGGAAGTAGGTTTTAATTTTGGGCCTAGCTTCTTTTTAGGCGACTTGGGTGGAAACTCTGGAAAAGGCAGGAATAATTTAAAAGATGTGAATCTGGAGTTTACCAAAATGATGAAAGGAGTGTTTGCAACCATGTACCCAAGCAAATTATTTGGTTTAAGATTAGCTGCCAATGTAACCTATTTGGAAGGTAGTGATGACATCATTACTACTACAGGCATCAATGAGTTATGGCGTAAGCAACGTAATCTTGATTTTAAAACAACTATTTTAGAAGGATCCATAGGCATAGAGCTTTTTCCAACAATGCTTTTCTTTATAAATTCGGAGTACGAGCCAAGGTTAAGACCTTATGTTTATGCAGGCATTGGGGTTTTTAATTTTAACCCTAAAGGATCACTTACAGATGCTGCTGGAAATAAAACCTGGTATAATCTTCATCCGTTAAGAATAGAAGGGCAAGGAATGCCGGAGTACCCCTACAGCAAACCTTATAAATTAACCCAAATCAATATCCCTTTGGGTGGAGGTTTAAAATACTATGTATCTGAACGTATTAATTTGAGCGCTGAGTTATTGTATAGAAAAACCTTTACCGATTATATTGATGATGTAAGCAAAAATTATATTGACCCAGTTAATTATACAAAATATTTATCTACACAAGACGCTACCATTGCCTATAAGTTATCTGACAAAGCAAAAGGAATTATTTACCCGGGCATGACAAGGTATCCGGCAGGAACACAAAGGGGAGATAGCAAAGAAGGAGATACTTATTTTTCAATTGTTGCAAAGATTGGTGTTAGATTGGGACCTATTTATGAGAATTCCTTTGCCAAAAGAGCAATGAAACAAACAAGATGTCCATCAGTTTACTAAAACAAAAAACTATACCCTATGAGCAATAATATCCAAATCAACCCCTCAAATTTTAAAGCATTATTAATTGGCGTATCCTGTTTGTTACTGGTAATTCAATTATTCAAATAACTAAAGTAAAATGATCCAATAGAAGTTAAACCCCCAAGGACGCTCAAAAATATATTTATATTTTGGGATACCCCTGAAACCACCACATTCAAATTTCGTTGACATCTTTTACTTTGTTTCTAATTATAAAATCCATGTTAAATGCATGGATTTTTATTGTAGCTCAGCTTTCAAATACAAACCGGTATAACTCTCTTTTACATTTATTATATCTTCAGGCAGTCCCTCAAACAAAACCCTTCCACCTCCATCACCACCCTCTGGCCCAATATCAATGATATGATCGGCCACTTTAATTACATCCATATTATGTTCAATAACTAAAACGCTGTTACCTCTATCTACTAATCTGTTTAACACTTCAAGCAAATGTTGAATATCCTGAAAATGGAGCCCTGTAGTTGGTTCATCCAAAATATAAAATGTTTTACCTGTATCTTTTTTCCCTAGTTCTGTTGATAATTTTACACGCTGAGCTTCACCTCCACTTAAGGTTACTGCACTTTGTCCAAGTGTGATGTATCCAAGTCCAACATCCTGTAACACTTTAATTTTTCGATAAATAAAAGGTACAGGCTGAAAAAACTCCACTGCCTCATCAACTGTCATATCCAAAACATCACTGATAGATTTTCCTTTATACCTAATTTCCAAAGTTTCTCTGTTGTATCTTCTTCCATTACATTTTTCGCAATGCACATGAACATCTGGCAAAAAATTCATTTCAATAACACGCATACCTCCCCCTTCGCAAACATCACATCTGCCACTTTTTACATTAAATGAAAAACGGCCAGGTTTGTAACCTCTAATTTTTGCCTCAGGCACCGCCGCATACAAAGTTCTTATTTCTGTAAAAAAACCACAGTAGGTTGCTGGATTGCTTCTAGGGGTTCTTCCAATCGGACTCTGGTCAATTTCAATTACCTTATCAATTTCCTCAAGCCCTTTAACCGATTTATACTCGAGTGGGATGGCTTTTGAATGATAACAGTGTTTGCTAAGGAGAGGATACAATGTTTCATTTACTAATGTAGATTTTCCACTGCCACTTACACCTGTTACCAAAACCAATTTTCCAAGAGGAAATTTCACATTCACTTCCTGTAAATTATTTCCTTTTACTCCTTTCAACTCAATCGACTTACCATTCCCTTTTCTTCTCTTTGATGGTACTGCAATACTTTTTGTTCCCAATAAATATTGCGCTGTTTCTGAATTAGATGCTAAAATGGTTTGTGGTGTTCCTATGGCTACAATTTCTCCACCATGCTTTCCAGCTTTTGGTCCAATGTCTACCAAATAATCAGATGCCAGCATAATGTCCTTGTCATGCTCCACCACCAAAACACTATTACCTATATCTCGTAAATTTTGTAAGGCAGATATCAACCTTTGGTTATCTCTTTGGTGTAACCCAATACTAGGTTCATCTAAAATATAAGTGATGCCTTGTAATTGAGATCCAATTTGAGTAGCAAGCCTAATCCGTTGCGACTCTCCACCACTTAGGGTTTTAGACGGACGATTAAGTGAAAGATAAGTTAAGCCTACATCCAATAAAAACTGCAGCCGCTCTCTTATTTCTTTTAAAACATCTTTTGCAATGGCATTTTGTTTGTCATTTAATCGCAGTTCAAGTCCATCAAACCAGGCGGCTAAATTATCGAGGTTTAATTCTCCGAGTTCTGATACATTTCTATGGTCAATTTTAAACCAAAGGCTTTCCTTTTTCAGTCTTGCTCCTTCGCAAGTGGTACAGGCACCCAATTGCATATATTTTTCCACCCAAGTTCTCAAAGATTCCGAACTATGTGTTGACGAGAACCATCGCTTGAGCATGGGAATAATACCCTCATAACTGCCTGTAAAAGCATCTGGAACTGTATCGTCGGTTAAATCTAATTCCAATGCGGGGTTTATATCCTGATCGCCATACAACAACAAATCAAGTTGGTTTTCCGGCAAATCTTTTACCGGCTTATTCAAATTTATTTTATGTTTTTTTGCAAAGGCAACCACTTGTTTAAAAACACTGGCTTCCCTTTCTTCACCCAAAGGTTCAATAGCTCCTTCTGTCACAGATTTAGAAGTATCTGGAAGTACAGTTTCCAAATCAATACTGTACATGTTTCCTAACCCTCTGCAGGCAGGGCAAGCGCCATAAGGCGAATTGAATGAAAATGCGTTTGGGGATGGTTCTTCGTAGCTGATACCAGTTTCATCACACATTAATTGCTTACTGTATTGTATTATTTTATCTTCATCATTAAGCAATAAAAACATCAATTCTTTGCCTAGCTGTAAAGTCTTTTGTACACTCTGGCTCAATCTAAGTTTCATTTCATCTGTTACAACCAATCTATCAATCACAACTTCTATATCATGAATTTTATACCTGTCTACCTGCATCCTTGGTTTTAAATCTAATACTTCTCCATCTACCCTCACTTTTAAATACCCTTTCTTTCTGATATCCTCAAACAATTCCCTGTAATGTCCTTTTCTTCCCCTAACCAAAGGAGCCAAAACACTAATTTTTTTTCCTTCATACTTTTCAAAAATGTTGCTCACAATTTCTTCCTCACTAAACTTTACCATCCTTTTTCCTGTATTGTAGCTATATGCCTCTCCCACCCTTGCATACAATAATCTTAGAAAGTCGTAGATTTCTGTAACAGTTCCAACCGTACTTCGTGGATTTTTGTTTGTTGTTTTTTGTTCGATAGAAATAACAGGAGATAATCCAGTAATCTTATCTACATCAGGTCTTTCCATATCACCTACAAATTGCCGGGCATAGGCACTAAAACTTTCCATGTAACGGCGTTGGCCTTCATTGTAAATCGTATCAAATGCCAAAGATGATTTACCACTTCCACTTACTCCGGTAAAAACAACTAATTTATTTTTAGGAATTTTAATATCAATATTCTTAAGGTTATGTTCCCTTGCTCCAAATACTTCTATAAAATCTTTATCGATTTTTTCTTCAGATGTTACTTTTTTAACTTTCGCCATGTGCATTTACTTGCGTTAAAGATACAAACAAATTAGAGCTTGATTTGTTGCTTGCGCCTTTGTGTTGTAAATTTGTAGTTCAATTTTAAAAAGGATGTTTAATTTATTCGGCAAAAAAGAAGAGGAGTCTGTAAAGCATATTTTTACTGACCGTGCTTATATTTCTACAGATGCTAAAATAAAGGCCTGTGTTGAATTAGCTAAGACTGATTCAAATTATATTTTCATCAGCTGGTTTGACGAAACGAATGAAATTTTTAAAATGCATTTCATACAACAGGGCATTGATGAAACTCGTATTCAAATTGCTAAATACTTAAACCCTCATTCTTTAGAAGGGAAAACTCCTGTATTTGTTGAGCATTACCCTTTACATCAAAAAGAACTCGATTTGATTAAAAATTGGACTGCTGAAAATATTGTTGTTTACAGTGCTTTAGATGAACCTCTATTTAAACATTTTGGTAGCGATAAAATTATCCCAATGATTAAATTAATGGGTATGAAAGAAAGCGAAGCGATTGAACACAATTTGGTTACCAAATCCATCATCAAAGGGCAAAGTAAAATTGCTGAACAGCTCGATACTGAACATTCTGCTATTTCACAAGCAGAATGGATGAAGAAAAATGTAAAATAATCTTATCCTCCGAAAGCCTTTGTGGTAAAGGTTTTAAAGCGTTCCTTAAAAATATTATAAAAATTTATTTGGCGAATTAGAATTTCTGATTATATCTTTGTACCAGTTCTTTAATATCACTTATCAAGAAAGGTAGAGGGTAATGGCCCGATGAAACCTTGACAACCTACTTCGATTTATTTCGAAGAAAGGTGCCAATTCCAACCGCTTAGGCGGACAGATAAGTCAGATTCAAAGCTTAAAAAAATACTTCAACATATTTAAAGCTCATCTGATTTGTCGGATGAGCTTTTTTATTTTAAGCATAAAAGGTTTAAAATAAAAAAGACCTATAAGGTTTTAAAAACCTTATAGGTCTAACCAAGACTCCTCCGATAGGTTGCTCACTTGTTAAGTGATTAATAAATAAAATTATTCAATCACTGCTTTTCCCTCCCCTTTTAGGTGAGATGGACGGGCTAAAAAACAAAAAAAGATGAGCAACGCAACACAACTGATTCACAGTATTCCTGTAGACCCATTAACCGGAGCAATTAGTGTTCCCATTTACCAAACAAGCACTTATGTGCAGGAAGCACCTGGTATAAATAAAGGTTATGACTATGCCCGAAGTAATAATCCAACAAGAGCGACTTTGGAAACCATTATCGCCCAATTAGAAAATGGATCTGTAGGAATTGCTTTTGGCAGTGGCCTTGCAGCCATTGACGCAGTTGTAAAACTTTTAAAAGCTGGTGATGAAATTTTAGCGGTTGATGATATCTACGGAGGGGCATTCAGACTCTTCACCCATATTTATGAGAAATTCGGCATTACTGTTAACTATGTTGATACCACAGATGCAGCAAATGTTTTCAATACCATCACTCCAAACACAAAACTCATTTGGTTAGAAACTCCTACCAATCCAACTTTAAAAGTGAGCGACATTGAATCCATTGCAAAAATTGCAAAAGCCAATTCCTGTTTACTTTGCGTGGATAATACTTTTGCATCACCCGCCTTACAACAACCTCTTTCGCTGGGAGCTGATTTGGTAGTACATAGTGCCACCAAATACCTTGGCGGTCATAGCGACTTGATTGCTGGTCTTGTTGTTACTAAAGAAAAAGAGCTGGGTGAAAAAATAAAATTCATCCAAAATGCAAGCGGCGCTATCCTTGCTCCTTTCGATAGCTGGTTGGTTATCCGTGGTATTGAAACCTTGCATTTACGGGTACAGCAACACTGTCGCAACGCACAGGCTGTTGCTGAATGGTTGGAAACAAACCCAGCTGTTGACAAAGTCTTTTATCCAGGATTAAAAACACATCTTAATCATGATATTGCAAAAAAGCAAAGCAATGGCTTTGGAGGAATCGTATCCTTCACTTTAAAAAATGACACCGAAGAAGCCGCAACAGCTTTTGTTACTAGTACCCATTATTTTAAACTGGCGGAAAGCCTAGGTGGAATAAAAAGCCTGCTTTGTCATCCTGCTCAAATGACACACAAAAGTATTCCAACAGAAAAAAGAAGGGCGGCCGGAGTTGCTGATAGTCTAATTAGGTTAAGTGTTGGTTTGGAAGAATCGGCAGACTTAATTGCTGACCTTGAACAGGCATTTCAAAAATTGAATAAAGTAAAGGAAGTTTTTGAGCCAAGCATTGGTGCATAGCCAATCATACTTGGCGTCGCACTCTTGTACTTCAAAACTTAATTCATCAAATCAGTGTAATAAAAAAACTCATGCCACACAAACAATTAAACATAGGGCTCTTTGGTTTTGGTGTAGTAGGAAAAGGTCTTTACGATGTTCTTCATACAACTCCTACTTTGCAGGCTTCTATCAAAAAAATAGTAATCAAAAATGCTGATAAGAGTAGGAGTATCCCTGCAGAAAATTTTACAACTGATGCATCAATAATTCTCAATGATGAAAGCATCAATGTAGTGGTAGAATTAATTGATGATGCCGATGCCGCTTTTGTTATAGTAAAAAATGCTTTACAAAAAGGCAAGTCAGTGGTTAGTGCCAATAAAAAAATGATTGCTGAACACTTTGAAGAACTTCTACAATTACAGCAAGAGCACAACTCTGCCATTCTATACGAAGCAGCTTGTTGTGCTAGTATCCCAATTGTTAGAAACCTGGAAGAGTATTATGACAATGATCTTTTGAAATCCATTCGTGGCATTATCAATGGATCCACAAATTTCATCTTAACTAAAATGCAGGAAGAACAATTAGAATTTAAAGCAGCTTTAACGCTGGCTCAGCAACTTGGTTTTGCCGAAAGTAATCCTATATTGGACATTGCTGGTTATGATGCTGCTAATAAGCTAAGCATATTATTGGCTCATTCATTTGGTGTAATTGCCAAGCCAAGTGATTTCATTTTTTCTGGAATAGAAAAAATTAAAATAGAGGATTCAAACCATGCAAAAGAAAAAAAACAACGTATCAAATTAGTTGCCAATGCTAAAAAATTATCCAATGGAAAACTTGCAGCATTTGTTTTGCCTCAGTTTGTAACTGCAAGCGATGATTTGTTTCACGTACATAATGAATTTAATGCCTTAACAACTGAAAGCAGTTTTGCAGATGAACACTTTTTTAAAGGTAAAGGGGCTGGGGCCTTCCCAACTGCCTCTGCTGTTTTGAGTGATATATCTGCTTTAGGCTATAATTATAAATATGAGTACAAGAAAATTCATCATCAAACAGATACAGTACTTAGTAATGATTTTTATTTGAGAGTATTTATAAGCACTAATGACCTTACAAAAATTGACGTTAATCAATTTGAATGGATTGAGGAATGGCACAATGAATTTAAACACAGCTGGTTTATTGCTGTACTACATGCAGAAAAATTATTAGAATCGGATTGGTGGAAAAAAGAAGAAATTTCATTAATCCTCTGCCAGGATGCTATTATTGAATCTGTAGAATATAAAAGCATTAGTAAGAGAAGTTTGGAATTGGCTGGAGTGGTATAAATAAAAAAGCATCAAGTTTGTTTCTTACTTTTTAATTGCTTAAACAGTAATCTTACAAACCCGATGCTTCCGTTTGATTAGCATTCATCTTGTTTACACTTCTGTCTTTTTACGAACTTCCATATTTGAAGACTTATACCGCTCAATTGGACAATAAAGATACTCTGCTACAATACCAATTTGCAACTATTTTCATGTTTGGTTTTGCACTTGTTTAGCACATATTTATGCACATGTCTATGAACAGTGTTCTCTCAAAATCGAATACTTTTTTGAATTTTTATCAAAATACCTAAACCGTAGTTCTAAAAAACTATGGTTTAGGCATACGTAAATTAGGTTTTATTCAGCTCCGTCAATTCGTCCCCTTACAATGGCATAATTACCCACTTTTTTACCGGTTACTATACCAATATCGCAATCGCTTCTGTAATGTATGCCACCATATAAACGGGATAATGATGCTTCGTTTGCCATATCAAGGTATTGTTGTGCTTTAGCTGGAATAATATATCCCAATACTGTTGCAGCAGCACCACTAAACGTACTATGTCCCGAAATATAAGAAGGGAAATTGGGTAAACCAATGGGTGTTTTTATACGAGAATCCATTTGCGATGGACGAGGATTGTAATACATGAATTTTGCATCCCAGCAAGCCACAGCTCCATCCATCATCGACATATTCAATAAGGCCATATTACGTGCCCACCTAGGTTCGCTAAAGTTCAATGTTGCAAAATCATTGGTTGCAATGTAATTCCAGTGCCCTGGAGGTGTATATGTTCTTGCCCCATCAGCCCAAAATATAGATATACGTAACTGCTCCCTGTTAAGGTTTTTATATATCTGGTATACTTCTTCTGTTTCATCTTTAAATTTTTGTGAACTAGTAGAAGGTGGTGCCGGTGGTCTAATACTCGTCACCATCGTTAATGAATCAAATAAAAATGTACTTACTGAACCAAATGCTGGCAGCATTGGCGGACGATCAGGTGTTTCTTGACTGACCCAGGGAATTTCGCCCCTGGCAATACAATCAGCTTTCAGTTTTGCCCAAAGCGTTGCATTTCCTACTGCAGCACCTGCCTTATCGCCTCTTGCACGGGTTATAAATTTTGATGCTACCAGTTTCCCCAGAGCTTCACCAGCTTCCAAATCACTACGTACATTGGCACCACTGATTAACCTTGCTCTTCTATGTTCTTCGGCACGTTGGTTAATATAATCCTGGTCTCCTGGAAATAACAGTTTTAGTATTTCAACCGACACGCCCAAAACCACAGCATCTTCACTTGGAAAAGATGGTAAATTAGACTTTGGTAATAAGGTTTGAATATTTGCATCCACATTAAATGGCGCAGAACGATTATACAACTGCTTATAATAATAGGCAGCAACTAATGCATCATATTGAGAAGCGCTAAGATAAGCATACGCTCTTGCGGCGTAAGGAGGATTTGCAAATGGAAAAGTTGGATATGCCAACGGATTATTGGCATTGGGTATGGGATAAGTACCATCCGAGTTTTGATATGGTGGTAGGTTATGTAAAGCTACAAGCTCACGCATGATCTCATTCCAACGCAATACGGCACCTGATCCCCAATATTCAACCAATTTCCTTTCAACTGATGTAATCTCTTTCTGGAAACTTTTTATTTCATTAAGCTGTACAATATAATCAGGAGATGAAGTTGTAATGGGTGCAGGACAGGCAAACTCATTGGCACTGGATAACAGAATCGGTTTCCATGTTCCGGCATTACCATCTGGCCTTGCAGGATTAATCATGGGGTAATGCATGTTTTGTTCATCAATACTTTTTGAACAAGAATTGAGTAAAATGGCACCACCGATAAATACAGCTGCATTAATAAGTAAAACTATTTTTTTCATGCTTATTTATTTTCAGGTTTACTTTCTTTCTTTTTTTTGCTTAGATCAAAAATGTAAAACACACCTGCATTAAATCCTGTAGCTTGTCCTACATTTCTTCCTGCAACAGTTGTATTTCCATTGGCTATAATTGAAAGTCCATTTACAAATGCTGTTTCATATTTTAAATTGAGACCAATAGTTGTAGCATTCATTTTATTGCTAACAAATGGTGAACCATTTCGAGGAATATCAAAACCGCCCAATGTTGTCCATTTATTTGCGATAGCTTCTATGATCCAAGTTTCGCTACGGTATCCAAATCTGAAATTCAATTGTGATGCATCTGGCATTTTTACTTCACTGCTATAATGCATTTCGGTTGTATAATATGTATTCCTGTCTAAATAAACGTTACCCCGTGCAATGTATGACCATGAAGCCGTACCAAACCAATGACCTCGTTGATAATCAGCCATAAAACGTACAGTTGCCGTTTTGCTGTGTAAGCCAATAGAAAGTGGTAAGATATCCGGGGAGTAACTTGATACCGGGGTTGATACTCCTCCAATTAAAAATACTTGTAGATCGCCTTTGGCGATATGTTTTTCGTATCCAATCCACTTTACCCAAAGAGAGAGGTCCTGAAAACCTTTTTGCCCTGCCATTTGCCCGGCACTTGCCTTTGTTTTAATATAAGGTAAACCAAACAGCACGTTAAGTTTACTAGTGATTCCATAATTTCCCATAAGCATAAAGTTGGTAGTGGATACCCTGCCCAAGTTCAGATTTTCTCTTTTCAATGCTCCTTCCCAATAATTTTTCCAGCTACTATTTCCGGCTAAAGGTCCTACGCAGAAATATTTTTTCTGCATCATCAACCCGTCAATATCAGTTTGAGAATACGTTTTTGAAAACACCAGAAAAAAAACAAGATGAAGAAGAAAAATCTTTTGTCTCATACATGATTGCTTTATGACAATAACAAATCCGTTATTTCATTGTATAAAGATATATTTTATATGGAATTTTGTAATCCTATTCTTTAAAACAAGCTTTATTAGATAAAATTTTGTTGTGACATAAAAGTAGCTAATGGCATACTAGAATAAATAAATACTGTTATTGAATTGCCAGAATAATTACCATGCTTAAGTTTATTAATGGTCGTTCAGCGGCAAACCTTGCTTCTGAAACTCAACCCAGTTGAGGTATTCCGGAGCTACTCTTTGTTCTTCCATCGTTATGCATTCTTCAACAGGACAAACTAACTGGCAAAGATTACAGCCCACACATTCTTCTTCTTTAATTGTGTATGTGTTGTATGGATTCCCATATTCCAGATTGATGGATTGATGAGAAGTGTCTTCACAAGCAATATAACATAGTCCGCACTTGATACATTTATCTTGATCAATTTTTGCAACATGATGATAATTAATATCCAGGTCTTCCCAGTGAGTAATTTTGTCAACCGATTTACCAATAAAATCGTCTAGTGTTTTAAACCCTTTATCATCCATCCAGTTATTCATCCCCTCTATCATATCTTCTACGATACGGAATCCATGATTCATGGCAGCCGTACAAACCTGTACATTACTTGCCCCCAATAACATAAATTCCACTGCATCTTTCCAGGTACTTACGCCTCCAATGCCAGAGACAGGCACTTTAGATGTAGTGGCATCCTGCGAAATAGTAGTCAGCATTTTTAAGGCGATTGGTTTTACAGCCGGACCGCAATAACCACCAAAAACCGATTTCCCATCTACATAAGGATTGGGAACCAGTGTATCCAAATCAATGCCTGTTACCGATTGTATGGTGTTGATTAAAGACAATGCATTTGTTCCTGCTTCCACACAAGCTATCCCAGTAGGTACTGGCGAATGTACATTGGGAGTCAATTTTGTAATCACCGGAATATTTGCTATTTCCATTACCCACTCAACAACCATTCTTGCAATTTCAGGGTCCTGACCCACTGCCGCTCCCATGCCTCTTTCCGTCATACCATGCGGACAACCAAAATTTAATTCCAACCCATGAGCTCCTGTGTCTTGCACTTTTTTAATTAACTCAGTCCAGCTTTTTTTATCATTATCTGCCATTAAGGAAACTATCATCGCTCTGTCGGGGAATAGCTTCAGGCATTCTGCAATTTCTTTTAAATTGATATCAAGCGGTCGATCACTAATAAGTTCAATATTATTAAAGCCCATCATTTTATGTCCGCCAAAATTTACTGCTGAATAACGGGATGAAACATTTTTCACCTGGCTTCCCAGGGTTTTCCAAACCACACCACCCCAGCCGGCTTCAAAAGCACGGAGTACATTTATTTTTTTATCGGTAGGCGGTGCACTCGCCAACCAAAAGGGGTTGGGAGATTTGATGCCGAGGAAATTTGATGCTATATCTGCCATAATAATATTTTTTACCACAAAGGGCACTAAGTTTTTACAAAGTTCACTAAGGCTTTTGTGTCCTTTGTGATTTGCCTTGTGTTCTTTGTGGTTAATTAATTTTCAAATATGAAATAATTGCCTTCGCTCCATCCTTCCCGGCTTGCACCGCATCCACCACTTCTTTACCTCCATTCACTGCATCGCCACCAGCAAAAACACCTGTTAAATTTGTAGCTGAATCTTCTATTGATATTTTTCCTTTTGAATTTTGAATTTTGAATTCCTCAATTAACCTTTCATATGGCATTTGCCCTGCTGCTTTAATGACCATGTCTACATCTAATGTAAAAATCTCACCTGTATCAACCGGACTTCTTCTTCCGCTGGTGTCTTCTTCACCCAGTTTCATTTTGCTGCAAATCAACTGAGTTACTTTTCCATTCTCGCCTTTCACTTCTTTTGGTGCTGCCAGCCAGATAATTTCGCAACCATCCAGTTTTGCAATATCCAGTTCGACCTGTGTGCAGGGTTTTTCATTTTCGGTACGGCGATAAACCATCGTTACTTTTTTTGCACCGAGCCGTTTTGCCTGTGTTGCTGCATCAATGGCCGTCATACCCATTCCAATAACTGCAACATGGTCGCCCACAGCTACTTTATCAAATCCTTCATTACGGATTTGATAAATAAATTTAATGGCATCTTCTACACCGTCCAATTCTTCACCGGGGATTTCAAGTTGCCTTGCCAAACCAACGCCAATTCCAAGGTATACTGCATCAAAATCTTTTTGTAAATCAGCCAGTAAAATATCTTTGCCTAATTCCTGATTATATTTTATTTCGATACCACCGATACCTAAAATATAATTTACTTCATCTTCGCAAAACTCAGGAGTAACTTTATAAGCTGCAATACCGTAAGTCATCAAGCCACCAGCCTTTGCTTCTTTTTCAAAAATGGTTACATCAATTCCATCTCTTGATAAAACATGAGCACAACTTAAACCCGCAGGACCGGCACCAACAATGGCAACCTTTTTTCCCGTTGATTCTTTTCTTTTAAACAATTGCCAATTATTTTTCATGGCAATTTCAGTAGAATAGCGTTGCAGTTTTGCAATGGCAATAGGAGCTTCATCCATATTATTATAAACACAAGCTCCTTCGCATAATTTTTCTACCGGACAAACCTTGCTGCAACCTGCCCCCATTATATTGCTGGAGAAAATGGTATGTGCCGATCCCTTGATATTTTCTGTAGTGATTTGCCTGATAAACTTAGGCACATCAATACTGGTCGGGCAGCTTTTCATGCAAGGTGCATCATAGCAAAACAAACAGCGATTGGCTTCCACCATTGCTGCATCAGCCGTTTTGAATGGAGGATGAATGTCAGCGAAATTCTCTGCGTATTGTCCAGGCGTAAGCCTGTTATTTTCAATCATTATTTTAAAATTTAGAATTATGGATTATAAATTATGAATGGAGCACATTCAAAATTCATAATTCTGCATTCAACATTATTTTACAGTTCCGTCAACTTGCCATAAGTCTCCGGTCTTCTATCCCTGAAAAATTGCCAGGTAGATCTAACTTCTTCTATCATATCCAAATCAAATTCTGCTACCAGTAATTCATCTTTATCTTCGCTGGCCTGTGCAAATATTTGTCCCCGTGGATCAACAAAATAAGAGGTACCATAAAACTTACCCAAGTTCCAAGGCTTTTCTTCTCCCACCCGATTGATACAACCCATGAAGTAACCATTAGCTGCCGCATGTGCCGGCTGCTCTAGCTTCCATAAATATTGTGATAAGCCTGCAACAGTTGCTGAAGGATTGTAAACAATCTCGGCACCATTCAATCCAAGGCATCTTGCGCCATCCGGGAAGTGACGATCATAACATATGTACACACCCACTTTAGCATACTTGGTTTGAAAAACTGGATAACCCAGATTGCCTGGTTTAAAGAAAAACTTCTCCCAGAAACCACTGGTATGTGGGATATGATTTTTGCGATACTTCCCAAGGTAAGTCCCATCAGCATCAATCACCGCAGCCGTGTTGTATAAAACACCTGCCTGTTCTTTTTCGTAAATAGGAACGATGATAACCATATTGTATTTCTTGGCATAAGTCGCCATCAAATCCGTTGTTGGACCGGGAACTGATTCAGCACTTTCGTACCAGGCTTTATCTTGCCCCGGGCAGAAATAGGGGGTATTGAAAATTTCCTGCAGACAAAGAATCTGAACTCCTTGTTTTCCGGCTTCTTCGATAAATGGAATATGCTTTTGCACCATGGCATTTACAATTTCCGGAATGGTTCCTTCACCTTCTGTTTTAGGAAGACTCATTTGGATTAAACCTGATTTAATGATTCTTGGCATGTTATTAAATTATGAATTTAGAGTTATGAATTATGAATAAGTTTATTCAGATTTTAAATATCTTTCTTTAGTTGTAAGAATGATACTGTTTAAAATTCGAATTAACTCATTACAATGACTGTTTAAATTATTGAATTGTTCTTCCTTAATATAATCACTGTCTTTTAATAAATTTAGCCAATAACTGGTTTCTCTTGACTCTTTTACTGCAATTCCCAGTTTATGTACAAAATCTTTTTTTGATTCTCCTGCTGAAGCTTCATGAATATTGGCACCAATTGAAGTTCCACTTCGCAACAATTGTTTCGACATCACAAATTCCTTCTTCTCATTAATCAGCTGCTTATATATTTTTATTATTTCAAGTGCAAATGAGTATGACTTTTTAACAATGATATTGTCTTTGTTTTCATTCATAACTCATCATTCTTAATTCTAAATTATTTTAGAAACTTTATTCCTCTTAACAAACCTCCCATTCCCTTTTTCCACCAAACATTCTCCATTATCAATCACTACTTTTCCTCTCAATAAAACAGTTTTGGTTTTACCGGTCAGTTTCCAACCTTCATAGGCAGAGTAATCGGTATTCATATGATGGGTTGATGCGCTGATGGTATGTTCTTTGTTTGGATCGAATAAAATGATATCTGCATCAGAACCTGGAGCTATGCAACCTTTCTGAGGAAACATGCCGAATATTTTTGCAGGATTGGTAGATAACACTTCTACAAATTTATTAGCGGTAATCTTTCCTTTTCTTACGCCTTCACTATATAATAATTCCACCCGATGCTCAATAGCCGGATGACCGTTCGGTATTTTAGAAAAATCATCTTTACCCATTAATTTTTGCTCCCACTTAAAAGGACAATGATCGGTGGCCACTACCTGGATTAAACCTTGGTTGATACCTGCCCATAAAGCTGCCTGATCTTTTTTCTCCCTTAACGGAGGGCTCATGACCCATTTGGCACCTTCAAAATCCTGCTCGTATAAAGAGGCATCTAATAATAAATATTGAATGCAGGTTTCGGCATATACTTTTTGATTCAGTCGGTTATTATCTCTCACTGCATTCAATGCTCCTTCGCATGTCATGTGAACGATATAGCCCGGACAACCGGTATAGCCTGCAATAGAAGCAAAACGTTCTGAAGCTTCTGCCTCGGTTACTTCTGGTTGCGATAAGTAATGATACAGCGGTGCCAGATTTCCTTCGGCTTTATTTTTAGCAATCAATCCATCAATTACATCTCCGTTGGTGGCGTGAACAATTACCATTCCACCTCTTGCTTTCACTTCATTCATCAATTCCATCATCTGACGATCGTCAATCATCAATGCACCTTTGTAAGCCATAAACACTTTAAATGAAGTGATGCCTTCTTTATCAACCATATCTACAATTTCCTTACAGGTGTTTTCATTAAAGTCTGTTACTGCCATATGAAAGCTGTAATCACCAACACAATTATTAGTAGCCCTGCTACTCCACTCATTAAATGCTTCGTATATTGAATGTCCTTGTTTTTGTAAAATAAAATCGATGACAGTGGTAGTGCCTCCATGCAATGCTGCACGGGTTCCAGTTTCGTAATTGTCGCTGCTAAACGTGCCCATGAAAGGCATTTCCAGATGCACGTGCGGATCGATACAGCCGGGAAAGGCAAGCAATCCAGTTGCATCAATTATTTTATCAGCCTGAATATCCAGATTCTTTCCAATGGCTGCGATGTTTTCTCCCTGGATAAAAATATCGCCGATAAAGTTTTCGGCAGCGCCAATAATATTTGCATTCTTAATTAATACTGACATAATCTACAATTTCTGGTTATCCAAATTTACAATTCCTGTTTTAGAATTCCGCATCAAGCATATGTAAATAATTCCGCTTACAAAGAAGCCAACAAACCATGCGTAATGATACAAGTCGGAAATCCAAAGAGGAAATGCGGTGGATGAAACCATTTTCACTTGTAACAAAAATCCGGGAATGTTTGGAATGATGCCAACTAATAAGGCTATGATGGCTGCGGAATTAAATCCATTTCTAAATCCATAAATACCCTTGTGTTGATAAAGATCATCCACTTTCAACTGTTGTTTACGGATAAAATAATAATCAGCAATCAAAATACCCCCTACAGGTCCGAGCAAACTTGAATAGGCTATGAGCCAAGTAAAAATATATCCGTTGGGATCTGCAATTAGTTTCCATGGAAAAATTAATATGCCAATCACACCCGTAATATATCCGCCAGTTCTGAAATTTATTTTCTTTGGTGAGAGGTTTGCAAAATCATTTGCCGGGCTTACAATATTGGCAGCTATGTTTGTCGCTAAAGTTGAAATAGCTACTGCAATCATGGCAGCACTTACCAATAATTTATTTTCGAATTTACCTGCCAACACAACCGGATCCCAAATGGTTTCGCCATAAATAATAAAGGTAGCAGATGTTACAACCACACCAATAAATGCAAACAATGTCATGGATGGAGGCAGTCCAATTATTTGTCCATTGATTTGTGCCTTTTGACTTTTTGCATATCTAGTAAAATCAGGAATATTTAAAGAGAGTGTTGCCCAAAAACCAACCATCCCTGTTAAAGCCGGAAAGAAATAATTCCAAAAAGCAGGTCCTTCTAATTTAGAAGGTTGCGATAAGATTGGACCTAATCCATTACCAGCATTGATTGCCCAAAACAATAAAGCCAGTGCAGCAAAGGGCAAAAAGATAGCCTTAAAGACCAATAATTTTTTGATACTCTCTACACCAAAATAAACCACCAACATATTCAACAACCAGAAAAGGAAAAAGCAAATGGCGGGGCCCGTCTCTAATCCAAATGAATCGGGGAAAACTTGTGGCAGGGTTGCTAATGATGGAATCCAAAGTTTCATCATTTGGTAAATGGCAAAACCACCAATCCATGTTTGTATTCCAAACCAACCACAGGCAACTATTGCCCTGAGTAATGCCGGAATATTGGCTCCCTTTGTTCCAAAACTTGCTCTGGCAAAAACCGGAAAAGGAATACCATATTTAGCACCGGCATGCCCGTTTAGAATCATTGGAATTAACACAACCGTATTTCCAATAAAAATCGTAAGAATGGATTGCCACCAGTTCATACCTCCTTCAATCAATGAGCTCGCCAACATATAAGTTGGAATGCATAGACTCATGCTGATCCAAAGTGCAGCATAATTCCAGGTACCCCATGTACGTTTGTTTTGTGCAATGGGAGCAAGGTCCTCGTTGTAAAGCGATTGGTCGTTGGTAGTTTCGGTCATTTTTATTTAATTATGAATTGAGATTTATGAATTATGAATATGATCATTCATAATTCATCACTCATAATTCTACATTCCTTGCTCGTCTGCAATTTTTATCGCTTCGCTGATAATAGCCAGCCCTTCATCAATTTGTTCTTTGGTAATACAAAGTGGAGGTGCAACAAAAATGTAACTCCATCTTACAAATGTGTATAGGCCGAGTTCTTTTAAT
Source organism: uncultured Chitinophagaceae bacterium (assembly GCA_947085175.1). Lineage (GTDB taxonomy): Bacteria > Bacteroidota > Bacteroidia > Chitinophagales > Chitinophagaceae > Ferruginibacter. Next base: position 59,347 of record CAMTVJ010000007.1, on the reverse strand, counting down.
TTAGCTGCCACTTTATTCATCACAACCATTTCATCAGGCTTGGCATTGAATGGAGCCATCGGTTCTTTGGTAACCCTGTTTTTCACCAACTCAATACAACCCAATAAACCAGTGTTTCTCCAATCTCCGATAGAAGGATGCTGCTGTTTCATTTTCTCAAGTTGCTCATTCATATAATTGCCCATGGCAACTGCATTTTCAATCAATTGATCATCTTCGTAAATTTTTAAAGTTGCTAATGCCGCCGCACAACTCACTGGATGAGCAGAATAGGTTAATCCTAATGCCAGCATATTGTCATCATACTTAGCTGCAATTTTATCCGATACCATTAAACATCCAAAAGGTAGATAGCCACAGGTTAAGCCTTTGGCCATACAAATCATATCCGGAACAATGCCATGATTTTGAAAACCAAACCATTGACCAGTTCTTCCAAAACCACTCATCACTTCATCCATAATTAATAAGATGCCATGCTTGTTACAGATTTCTCTTACTGCTTTTAAATAACCAACCGGATATTGTAAACAACCCGATGAACCTGATTCGCCTTCAAAAATAATGGCCGCAATATTGTTTGGACTTTCATAATCAATCATCCGTTCCAATTGTGCTACGGATTCTTTTAATAAATTTTCTTCGCCATATTCCCAACGATATAAATAAGGCAAGTCGAATTGTTTAAAGTTTGGTGCCTGTTGCGAATCAACTGCTAATTTGCGGGGATCTCCACTGGCCGAAATGGCGCCCATTGTAGCCCCATGATAAGATTGATAACGACTTAATATTTTATGACGGCCTGTATAAAGTCTGGCAAGCTTAATGGCATTTTCCATTGAGCTAGAGCCACATAAAGTAAAAAATGCTTTATTCAAATCGCCGGGACAGATTTCAGCCAGTTTTTTTCCCAACTCACCACGGGCTTTGGTTACACAACTTGGCGTTACATAACTCACTTCTTGCATTTGCTTCACTACAGCTTCCGTAATTCGTTGATCGCCGTGGCCAATATTCACATTCATCAGTCCAGATGAAAAGTCGATAATCTTTTTATCATCATAATCATACAAGTAAACACCTTTAGCATGTTTTACAGCAATAGGACTATGCCCTTTTTGTTTGCTCCAAGAAAACATGGTATAGTCCATATTGTTCTGAATTACAGCCCCCCCGGCCCCCAAGTGGGGATTTGAAGAGACTTTTAATTCATTGCTGCTATTTGTTTCGGTACTCATAAAATTATTTTTCTGTACAGGTTTTGTTTTTAATAATCCTGGCGTTATCGTGCTCCAAAACTTCCCCCTTGGGGGATTGAGGGGGCCGTATTTAACTCATCCAATTCACTCCAGCCTCAGCATTCCACTTGGTAGTGCTTTTCTTTAATTTTGTCCAGAATTCAATCGAACTTTTTCCGGTAATATCACCAACCCCAAATTTACTTTCGTTCCATCCCCCAAAAGAGAAAGGTTCTCTTGGAACAGGCACACCCACATTTACGCCAATCATTCCGGCGCTGGCATTGTCGATGATATAACGAGCCATTGCACCATTTTGTGTAAACACCGATGCCGCATTACCATAAGGGTTTGCATTTTCAATTGCCAAAGCTTCGTCAACCGTATTGGTTCGCATGATGGAAATTACGGGGCCAAAAATTTCTTCTGTGGCAACACTCATTTGCGGTGTTACAAAATCAATCACAGTTGGTCCAACATAAGTGCCGTTTTCTTTTCCGTTTACTTTTGTATTGCGGCCATCAACTAAAATTTTAGCACCATCTCTTTCTGCTTCGCCGATAAACCGTTCAATTCTTTCTTTGCTTTCTTTATTGATAACTGCTCCTAAATTTTCACCCGGAACAATCTTTCTTGCTTCTTCACAAATCTTATCGATGATGGCATCTACGTTGCCCACACCAATCATTGCCGAGGCAGCCATGCAGCGCTGTCCGGCACAACCACTCATACTGGCTGCCACATTCTGTGCGGTCATTCCAGGGATCGCATCAGGCAAAACCATCAAATGATTTTTTGCACCACCTAATGCCAAACATCTTTTATAAGATGCAGTTGCTCTTTGATAAACTATTTTGGCAACTTTTGTTGAACCAACAAATGATACGGCTTCAATTTGTGGATGATCACAAATGGCTTCTACAATTTCTACATCTCCATGTACAATATTAAAAACACCATCCGGCAATCCAGCTTCTTTTAAAAGTTCTGCTAATTTTCCGCAGCTTAGTGGAACTTTTTCTGAGGGCTTCATAATCATACAATTTCCTAAAGCGATTGCATTGGGCAAGGTCCAGTTTGGAACCATAGAAGGGAAATTAAAGGGAACAATAGATGCGACAACACCCAATGGCACATGTTCGGTACGGCATTCAACCCCACGGCTCACTTCCAGTATTTCGCCAGTAACCAACTGTGGTAACGATGTTGCAAATTCTGTCAGCTCAATCGATTTTTCAATTTCAGCCACCGATTCACTATAAGTTTTTCCATTTTCTTCGCTGCACAATTCAGCTAATTCCTTTAAATGTTTTTCCAATAAAGTCTTATACCTAAAGAAAACCTGTACTCTTTCTTTAATTGGTGTTTTGCTCCAAACTTGGAAAGCTGCTTTGGCAGCTTTAACTGCATCGTCCAAATCTTTTGAAGATGACAATGGTACTGTAGAAAGTAAATTTCCATCCAATGGAGAAATAACTTCCATGGTTTTGGAAGTGGACGACTTTACAAATTGTCCTCCGATAAAATTCTGTATTTCGTTGTATTTCATAATATAGTTTTCTGTAATTTTTTTATTTTGATTGCCGAAAATTAAAAATACTGTATTTTCACTGAGTAAATAACAAATATTTTCATTTGTTAGACTTTATTTCAATCTTTATGACAAATAACGGCACTCATATATTAGATAAGCTTGATTTTGAAATATTAGCCATCTTACAGGAAGATGGTAGAATGTCTTTTACTGTCATTGCAGAAAGACTGAATATTTCAGTTGGCACTGCCCGTACCAGACTTAATAATATGATTGAAGATGGCACCGTAAATATTATTGGCAGGGTTGATCCCGATAAAGTTGGGTTTAGGTGCTATGCACATATTGCTGTGTTTGTAAGGCCAGCTACATTAAAAGAAAAAGTAGCTCAAACTATCTCAATACTTCCAGAAGTAAGTTTTTTGGCAATGACTTCAGGAGATTATGATCTAGAAGTGGATGTCATGTGTAGGGATAATAACCACCTGGTTGATTTTGTAAATGATATAAGTAAAATTGAAGGTGTACATCAAACTAAAACTACAATTTACTTTAAAGTATATAAATACGCACAGCCAGATTTGAAGTTGTTGAAGTAAAGTTCAAAGTTTTAAAAGCAAAAATGCCTTCCCATTTTAAAGGAAGGCAAATTGATATTAATTTCTCAGCAACGTCCCGTGCCGAAGACTTTACTTAGAAGAAATGGCATGTGTTTAAAAATCATTGAAAGCCCCAGATTATCTTACTGTTGCCATTTTATTTTCTGTATCTCGGTTTTCTAAATCAACCACCCGTTCTACCTGCTTATTGATGTTTAAAAATTGCAGTAGCAACCAGGCCAGCGCAATCATTGCAGCAAAGGCGAATAATGTGATTTGCCAGTTAAAATTTGCTTTTATTGGCCCTATTAAGGCAGCAAGTGCAATACGCCCAAGGTTACCAATGGTCATATACAATGTAAACTGGCTAGCCGAAACTTTTTTCCAGCAACACTGCATGGCAATGGCAAAAATACCGATGCAGGCAAATGTGTAAACTATATTATACAACATCATAAAAGCATAAATAAAACTAGTATCGGCCCAATACATTTTTGAAAAAGCCAAAACAGTTGTAAAAAGCACCATACAGAAAAAATAAATATTCATCATACGCTTTTTACCAAACTTGTCAATGAGGATTCCTCCAACTAGCATTCCGCCAATGCCACCTATTATTTTTGCTGTTGCAAAGAATTGTGAGTAACTGCCATTCGTCCATTTTAGTTCTTTAACTGTAAAAATGGGCAATAAGGTCTCTATATAATTATAAGCGCCCTGGGCAAGGAATATCATTAAAGCAAGTAAGATGGAGTTTCGTAAACTAAACACACTGTATAAGGATTTAAAGATAGAAACCCAGCTGGTCAATTGCATTTTTTTGGTTTCAGGAGATGCAGTGCCTGCTGTCCATGGCAATACCTTTTCATTTTTCCTTTCTCTTAAAAATAAAGGAACCAGCATAATAATACCAATCATTGCCGAAAGCATAAGTATAGAAGTGGTAAAGTCGTATTCATTTAGCAGCCAGGTTCCCAATGCAAGCGTAGTTGATATGGCAATAATTTTTGAACCCCACATAAAACCATTGGCACGGGCCTGCTGGTTTATTGGAATAATATCAACAGCCATTCCATCGGTAGCCACATCCTGGAAAGCGCCAAAGAACGATACCGCAAAACCTGCTACCATCAACAGGTTTAAATTATTTAAGGGATCAGGGATATAGGCCATGGCGATACAACTTATTATTAATCCTATTTGGCCTAATAGCACCCAGGGCCTTTTTCTTCCCATCGGCAAATAGGTATAGCGATCCATCAGTGGCGCTACAATAAATTTTAAACTCCAGGGCAATCCGCAAGCCACAGCAAAGCCTGCTATTTCTCCGGGTGTTTTACCATTCATTGCCATCCAGGCCGGAATCCCAAAGAATAACATTCCTTCTGGCACGCCCTGTGCAAAATACAAGGCAACAAAATTAAAGTACCGCAAGAAAGGATTTTCGGAAAGCGCAGGAATTGTGACGCTTTGCTTTAACGAAATGCTGATGGTTGCTTTCATTGTATGCAAGGTTTTAGAAGAGCAGATATTCTACTTGGGTTTCAATCTTAATAGTTTTAATAAAGTCCCCAAAGGTTTAGTAACCCCTGAGGACTTTACCACATTTAATAAGCTTATTTAGAACTTAAATCGGCACGCAGAAAAAGTAATTCACTCCATCCATCATTAGCGTATTCCCTTAATGTATCAAGGTAATCTTCCCACGAGCCTACGCCATGTATAGCTTCATAAGTTTCTCTAAAAGGTTTGCGAAAATTTGGTGCTCTTTCTTTAAGGCCTTGCTTATACCTGGTTACAATGGTATACTGAGCCGGACCAGATGAGCTGGCTGCATAAACAGCAACTGTAGATCCTTCTGCCTGCCAGGCCGCTTTCATTTTTTTTATCAAGCTGTATATTTTAGCACCACCACCAACTTTAGGATACACATGTGTAATATTGATCTTATCTGAAAAATCACCTAATGCCACTGTACTTAAAGAATCCTGGTAAACAGAATAGCCTGTTGATCCCCTTTCTGTTAAATAAATAGCCACACTCTTGTTCCAATCCAGGTTATGCTCGTTTCCTAAATTACCCCTTACATCTTCTATCTCCCAGCTTGTTGGCCCTTCGGTAATATGATAGCCCCTTGCATCTGGTCCTGATTGAATGTTAAATACCCGCCAGTGGGCCGTACCCGTGTGGTACTTTTGAGCATGGGCAGCCAGTGCTTTTTCGAACTCAAGCACTTTGTCTACCTTTGGAAATACCCGGTTGGTTGAAATTAAATTTTTGGTTTGGCTTATGCCTGCAAATGGAATAAGCATACAAAAAAGAAAAAACATCTTTGTTTTAAAACGGAAATTCTGTTTCATGTTAGATTGGTTTATTGGTTAATTAAATGATTTCATTGTTAACCCAGTACTGCCCGAAAACGGCTACCGGCAACACTGTAAAATTCTAACAAACAACAGTTTTTTGTGAGTACAAATCAACCATTATACTGTACATTTTACCCAATTAACCGGACAAATTGTGTAACAGCAGGATTAATTCGTCATTTTACAGGCAGCGTAATAGATTCTTTTTAAACCATGCATAAAAAATGGACGTTCAGTTTATCTTTATAAGCAAATGCATAAAACCCTCATCAGCATAAAGGCATTCCTTAGTTTTTCCCTGATCTGTTTGGCATTTGTTACAGCCGCCCAAAACCCGCCTGCTTACGAATCTATTTCTACCGCACAGGGTTTATCGCAGGGAATGATTTTTGATCTTATGCAGGACCAGGAAGGTTTTATTTGGGTGGCTACTAAAAACGGACTGAACCGGTATGATGGTTACAGTTTTAAAATTTTCACCAACGACCCGTACAATCCCTACAGCCTTAGCAGCAATACTATTGTAGAACTTTTTGAAGATTCAAAAGGCAGGATTTGGGCCGGTACAGAAAATGGCGGTTTAAATATCTACGATAAACAAGGCGGAAAATTTTTCCGTATCACACAAAATAATTCAAATCCGGCCAGCCTTTCGGGCAATGGAATACGATCAATAATGGAAATGCCCGATGGCAGGATGCTGGTAGCTACAGATGTTGCAGGATTAAATATTGTTGAACTTAGTAAGGAATTTTTTACGAAAGATGCTGCACCAGTTGTTACCAGGCTTAGTTTACCCAATGAGGCACCCGTTTATGGCATGGGTACCGACAAGAATAAAATTACCTGGATTGGTGCCATGGATGGAGCGGTGTACCGGTTTGACCCACTGAAGAATAATTTTATAAAGCTGAACAATGGCATGCTGCTTAATGATGGCTACCTGTACCCGGATGGCAGTAAGTTGATAAACAACAATCTCTACTGCTCAGATGGGAAAGATATATTTCCCTTATTCAACAGCAGTAAAACGCCAGCAGGCAATATCATCTTTAAACCCAAAGAACAACTCTGGGAAAACCACCACAGGGAAGAGTATTTTTACAGTGTATATAAACACGAACCTGGCAAAGCAGTAAACTGGAATGAGCCATTACCTGTAACTACAACCAGAATATGCTATCCATTTATTATCGACCGATCTGGGGTACTCTGGTCTGGCTCAGTTGGATATGGGCTTCGTAAATACAATTCAGCAGGCAACAGGTTCAAAACACGGACTCCAAATCCCGGTGCCAGTGTAAAATGGATCATTCCTGTTAAAACGGATGATATCTTTTTAGGAGATTTTGCCTATGGATGGAGCAGGTTAATCAATGATTCGATAAGGAAAAATGCACTCGGTATTATTCCCGGTATCTCCAAGGTAGATAATTTCATCATATCCAGATCGGGTGATTACTGGATAAAAAGTGATCACAAAGGGTATTTTAAATACAATCCCGCTTCGGGCAAACTGATATCATATCTTCAAATCAACGACGATAAAAATATTGGTACAAAACAACCAATGCTTGAAGACAGTAAAGGCTATATATGGCTTGCGGGACTAGGAGGTAAATTCACCCGCATTCATACTGTTACTGGCAGTATAGACAGCTTTACCATTAATAATATGGCTGCCAAACCAATACCGCCAAAATCAATCTGTACTGCATTATACGAAGATAAACAGGGAGTATGCTGGATTGGGACTCCCGAAGGTTTTGTCAAAATCATTTTCAGCAACAGCCAAAAATCATCACCGCAAATAAAATGGTTTTACAATAACAGCAGCAACCGCAATTCACTCAACTACAATCATGTTTCCTGCTTTTTAGATGACCCATCTGCTCCGGATAAATATTTATGGATTGCAACAAAAGGTGGAGGACTTAACAGATTGGACAAAGTCACCGGCGATTTTTTTCATCTTACAACAAAAGATGGCTTACCTGATGATGTGGTGTATGGCATATTGCCAGACGAAGCCGGCAATATCTGGGGCAGCACCAACAAGGGTATTTTTTGCCTCAGTTTGGTAAAAACTAACGGCAACAATTGGGTCTTTCACAATTTTACCAAAGCAAATGGTTTGCAGGACGACGAATTCAATACAGGCTCCTTTGCTAAATTACCGAATGGAAATCTAGCCTTTGGCGGCGTTAATGGGCTGAATATTTTTGATCCCAAAGAAATACTGGTGCCCGGGTTCATGCCCAATGTTTTTATTACAGATATCCTCGTCAACAATCAATCCATTGCAGCAGGAGATAATACAGCCGTACTGCAAAATACCATTGAGCAATCAACAGAAATTACACTTACCCATTTGCAGGATATTCTTACCCTGGAGTTTTCATCGCTTGATTTTACGGCTTCTGCTCAAAATAAATACCGATATCAATTGGTGGGTGTAGATAAGAATTGGGTTGAAAGCGGCACCCGCCGTACAGCAACTTATTTACATTTACAGGCGGGAAAATATACTTTCAAAGTTCAGGGCAGCAACAGCCAGGGCATCTGGAGTGATAAGATTGCCGAACTGCAGATCACTGTATTGCCGCCCTGGTGGCGCAGCTGGTGGGCTTACCTGATCTACATTTTGCTGCTTGGTCTTGGCATCAGGGCTTATTTTAGATTTAAAGTAAACGGGGCTAAACTAAAATCGCAATTAAATTTTGAACAGCTTGAAGCCAAAAGGGTAAAGGAATTAGACACGGTAAAAACACAGCTCTATACCAATATCACCCACGAATTCAGAACGCCGTTAACAGTTATACTGGGTATGGCACAGCAGGTTAAAAACAATCCTCCGCAGCATTTGGATAATGGTATAGACATGATCATCCGCAACGGGCAAAGCCTGTTGAATCTGGTAAATGAAATGCTCGATCTGTCGAAACTTGAAACCGGTAAAATGACGCTGCAACCGGTGAACGGCGATATAATTAACTTTCTCCGATACATTGTAGAGTCATTTCATTCGCTGGCCGAAAGCCAGAAAAAGCAATTGCATTTTTTGGCCGGGATGGATGCACTATACGTAGCATATGATCCTGAAAAAGTCAGGCAGATCGTTGCTAATCTTTTATCAAATGCTTTAAAATTTACTCCCCAAAAAGGGAATATATACATTACGGTAAACGAAAACAACGGGTTTCATGAAGAAGGCAAATCAACGTTGATTATTAAAGTAAAAGATACCGGTATGGGCATTCCGGAGGGCCAACTGGAGCATATCTTCGAAAGGTTTTATCAACTGGATAACAGCCATACCCGCAAAACAGAAGGAACCGGTATAGGACTGGCACTTACCAAAGAATTGGTTAAGTTAATGGAAGGAGAGATTACAGTAAAAAGTCCGCCAACAGGCTCCAACAGGGGAACAGAATTTACGGTAACATTACCCTTAATAAGCATACTGGCAGCTGAAAATATTATTTACCCTGATTTAAAAGACAGCATATCCAAACAAATAAATACAGGTTCTTTCAATAATATTAATCCTTATGAAGAAAAACAACCAAAAGAAAAGCCACTGATACTTTTGGTAGAGGATAATGCGGATGTAGTAGCATACACAGCATCCTGCCTGCCAGATTACCGGCTTGCAGTTGGCCAGGATGGAAGGGAAGGTTTTGAAATAGCAGCAGAAATAATTCCGGATTTAATCATTACCGATGTGATGATGCCCTTTGTAGATGGATTTGAATTATGCAGTCAATTGCGTAGTGATGAACATACCAGTCATATTCCAATTATCATGCTTACCGCCAAAGCAGATATGGAAAGTAAAATTGAAGGATTTGAAAAAGGTGCAGATGCCTATTTAGAAAAGCCGTTTAACCGGGATGAGTTATTGATACGTATAAAGAAATTACTGGAGCTCAGAAAAAATCTGCAACAGTTTTATCTGAAAAAAGCAGGGCTTAATAATAATGATGCAGCAATCGAAACTGCTTTACAGCCTGAAGAACTGATCAATAAAAATAAAATAGAAGATGAGTTTGTAAAAAGAGTGAGAGAAGCCATTGAAATCCATTTGGCTGATACCTCCTTCACGGTGGAGCAGTTGTGTAAGATTATTTTTATGAGTCATTCTCAGTTGCACCGTAAGCTGGATGCATTGACAGGGTGCTCCCCAAATAAATTTATCCGTATCATACGTTTAAATAAAGCCAAAGAGATGTTGAAACATTCTGCCAACAGCATTGCTTCCATAGCGCTGGATTGTGGCTACAACGACTCTGGGTATTTTGCCAGGGTATTTAAACAGGAGTATGGAGTAACACCGCAGGACTGGCGTATTAATAATTAAATGGACTAATTTAAGTTTAAAATTTCCTCGAATGCAAAATCTTAAAAACAAAAAAGCCTTCCCAATTAATAGGAAGGCTTTATGATAATGTGTCGGGATGGCAAGATTCGAACTTGCGACCTCCTGGTCCCAAACCAGGCGCGATAACCGGGCTACGCTACATCCCGAACTTAAAAACTATTTGATGGGTTTATTTGGAGAACCCTATCAATCTAAAAACTTATAAGAACTATTTGCGGAGAGGGTGGGATTCGAACCCACGGTACAGTTTAACCCGTACGACGATTTAGCAAACCGTTCCTTTCGGCCACTCAGGCACCTCTCCTAACCTGCCCTTATTTTGTAAGGGGTGGCAAAAATACACTTCCAATAGTTAATACCCAAAACTAAATGAAAAAAAACAGCTTTATTTTAAAGAAATATTTTTAGAAAGTAAAAATCCAAATACAATTAAGTATTTGGATTAGTTATTAGTGCTTGGTTATTATTTTACATAGCAGCTAAATGTACTTTTTGCTGCAGTTCTAAAACGCTTTCTTTAAATAAACTATCCGTATCCATCAAATCTTTTACGGTTTGACAACTGTGAATTACTGTAGTATGATCTCTTCCTCCAAAATGTTCGCCAATTGTTTTTAAAGAATTTTTGGTAAAGGCTTTTGCAAGGAACATCGTTATTTGACGAGCCTGAACAATTTCACGTTTGCGTGTTTTTTGTAATAATTTATCATATGGCACATCAAAATATTCGCATACCATCTTTTGGATAGCATCTATCGTAATCTCCTTACTGGATGATTTCACAAAATTGCGCAATACTTTTTTTGCCAACTCTAAATCTATTTCTCTTTTGTTAAGCGAAGATTGTGCCAACAATGAAATTAAAGCGCCTTCTAATTCACGAACGTTGCTATTAATATTATAAGCAATGTATTTTACAACCTCTTTTGGCATCTCTAAACCATCACTCTTCATCTTTTTTTCTAAAATCTCAATCTTGGTATCATAATCCGGCACCTGTAAATCGGCACTTAATCCCCAGCGAAATCTACTTAATAATCTTTCCTGTACACCTTCCAAATCTTTGGGAGGCTTATCACTGGTTAATATTAATTGTTTTCCACTTTGGTGAAGATGATTAAAGATTGAGAAAAAAGCATCCTGTGATTTCTCTGCCCTATTAAAAAACTGTACGTCATCTATCATTAATACATCTATTAGCTGATAAAAATGAATAAAGTCGTTGATGGCCCCATTTCGTCCGTGGTCTATAAATTGATTAATGAACTTCTCTGAACTTACATAGAGTACAACCTTATTAGGATGTAGCTTTTTTACCTCATTACCAATGGCTTGTGCAAGGTGAGTTTTTCCCAAGCCTACGCCACCATAAATAACTAAAGGATTAAAAGAAGTAGTTCCTGGCTTTTCGGCAACAGTTTTACCAGCCCGGCGAGCAACACGGTTACAGTCTCCTTCTATAAAAGCCTCAAAAGTATAAGATTGATTTAATTGAGGGTCAATCTGCATTTTTTTGAGACCCGGGATCACAAAAGGATTTTTAACAGGATTATTTATGACTAAAGGAAAATCCATTTCATTGTTTGAATAAGATTTGTAACCTTGGCCCGGTACATCAACTGTAAGTGGTTTATTTGTACTGTTTCCACTATCCACCATTATTCTGTATTCCAACCGTGCCTCTTTTCCTAATTCTCTTTTTAATGTTTTAGCCAAAAGCGAAACATAATGCTCTTCAAGGTACTCATAAAAAAACTGACTAGGTACCTGTATTGTTAATATTTTTTCTTTTAAAGCAACAGGCTTGATAGGCTCGAACCATGTTTTATAATGTTGCCATTCAACAATGTCCTTGATTATCTCCAAACAATTAAACCATACTTTGTCAAAACCTTTGTCCATTATTGCTGAAGCAGTTTATAAATTGAGTAAACTAAATTCTTTTTGAATTTTGCCGGTAAATTTTTTTTTCAATTTTTATTAAAAAAACAAATCTTTGGCAGGAAAGCGAATATCGAATAAAATGTTGAAAAAAAAATTTTTTATTCACTTGTTTTTTTCCTTACCACTACAGTATGTGCTTTTACCAGGTCTTTCTTTTTATACCCAGCAAACTCAAAATCAAGCCTTCCCAAAACAATACCTGCCCACCCCACTTGATTTACAAGCACATCAGCCCCATTTTTATTTTTAATTACGGTTGGTTCTTCTAAAAAAGTATGGGTATGCCCCCCAATCACCAAATCAATATTTTCCGACTCCTGGGCTAATAACACATCACTTATCGTATTATTTTTATATTGATAGCCTAAATGGCTTAAACAAATAACCAAGTCGCATCCCTTATTTTTTTTTAAGATATAGGCCATTTCATTTGCTTTCTGTAGTGGGTCGAGGTACTTAGTTTTTCCATAAAGATTATCTGGCACTAAACCATTCAACTTAATACCAACACCAGTTATTCCAATTTTTAATTTTCCTTTTCTAATTATTTTATAGGGTTGATGTTTAAATTCCATTGGTGTATTTGTAAAGTCATAATTACATATAACAATTGGGAATTGAGCATTTGACAGTTGAGATGTAAAATTCTCTATCCCAGCATCAAAGTCATGATTTCCCATTGTTGCGGCATCATATCCCATAGCTGTCATAGCTTTTATTTCAGGTTCTCCTTTGTACTTATTAAAGAAAGGGGTTCCCTGAAAAATATCACCTGCATCTAATAATAATACATGCTCCTCCTCGGATCTTATTTTGTTAATTAGTTCAGCTCTAGCAGCCACTCCCCCCATTCCTTGGTTTCTTCCTCCGTCCATTGGAAAAGCTTCCAACCTACTGTGCACATCATTTGTATGCAAAATGGTAAGTTTTTGTAACTCATTCTCAACTTGTAAACTAGCCAGTACAGATTGTGAGGCTAATACCGATGCAGCCGCAAAACTGGCTTGTTGTATAAATCTTCTTCTACTCTGCATTTGTTATTCTTTTTTCAATTTGGGCGGTTATCTTTTTCCCCTCCTTTGTTTGCCATTTAAAATAGTCAATTATGGCATCCCTGAACAAATACCCATTATTGACTTGAGGTATAACTTTTAAAAAAACACAATCATCACCTCCATTGGCAATATAATCAAGTGTAGTAATTGTGTATATGCTCGATTCACTTAAGTTAACTCCTCCAATTTTTACATTGACTGCTTTCTTGTTTTTTATTTGCATTGACATTCCTGCACAAGGCCATCCGCCTCTGCTGGCAATATGATTTAAAAATTCTTGCAATTGTGTTCCACTCATTTTTTGAAGAATCAACACATTATCAAATGGCAATACTTCAAAAACCTTGCCTAAGGTAATATCTCCAGCTGGCAAACTATTTAACCTTATTCCTCCACTATTAATAATTGCAGCATCAACGGGGGTTTTATAATTCTTTGAACCCATAAACAACATTGCATCGGCCAATACATTACCCAGCGTACCCTCCGGCGATTTTTTTACTAATTCAATTTCTGAATTCGCCAGCACTTCATTCATACCCTGATTAACAACTTTAGCATATGGGCTAATTAATGCTGTAAGCAAACTATCTTCTTTTATATCTTTCGATATTTGGTACCCTTTATATTGTACAGATTTAGTTTGATAAACAAACGTACAGGATTGTGAAAAAAAAAGGGTTATTAATCCTACTAAAAAACCGATACTGGATTTTCTAATCATAAAAAACTAAAAATTATCTGAATTTATTTACTATCAAAGCAAGATTACAAACTACAAAATTTTTATCAAAGAAATAGATTTACTTTTGCGTATAATATATTTTTTATGAGTTATGAATTAACAGGCAAATTAGTTGCCAAATATGATACCGTACAAAGGACAGAAACTTTTAAAACTAGAGAGTTTGCTGTTGAGAAAACTGATGAGATAAATGGACGTACTATTACCAACTATGTTAAGTTTCAAAGTGTTCAGGATAAAACAAGCATTATTGACAGGGTAAATATAGGCGACGACATAAAGGTTTACTTTAATATAAAAGGAAGCAAGTGGGAGAAGGATGGCAAAGTAAATTATATCACTAATTTAGATGCTTGGAGAATAGAACAAATTTTACAATCGGGAAGTGCTCTATCGGATAGTGAATACCTAGAACCGCTGGATACTTTTTCGGCAACAGCGCCTGATGCAGTAGATGATTTACCATTTTAATTCATAAAAGGATTTGTTGAATTATTTATACCTATATCCTGCTTTTTGGATAAAACCCAAACGCAATGCAACAAAAATTCTCTCTTAAGTTAATCCCCTCTGATGCAGCTAATGAATCTGCCATTAAAAATTTAATTGCAAAAACCACTGGTAAAAAGGTTTCTGCAATTACAGGATATCATCTCCTTAAAAAATCTATCGATGCAAGGTCTAAAACCATTTGGGTAAATCTTACGCTCAATGCTTTTATTGACGAGCCCTTTATTCAAAGGGAAATTCAGTCCTTTCGTTTTATAGAGGTAAGCAAAGCAGCAAAAACAGTTGTAATTGTTGGTGCTGGCCCTGCAGGATTATTTGCAGCCCTGTCATTAGTTGAAAAAGGTATAAAACCCATAATACTAGAAAGAGGCAAAGATGTGAGAGCAAGACGAAGAGACCTTGCCCTTTTAAACAAAGAAGGTATTGTTAATCCAGAAAGTAATTATTGTTTTGGGGAAGGAGGTGCCGGATCTTATAGTGATGGTAAATTATACACCCGTAGCAATAAGAGAGGCGATATTGATCGAATACTGAACCTCTTTGTTCATTTTGGTGCCGAAGAAAAAATCATTTACGAAGCACATCCACATATTGGCACCAACAAACTGCCCCAAATTATTACAGCCATGCGCCAACAACTTGTAGATTGTGGTGCTGAATTTTTGTTTGAGAAAAAAGTTGTTGACTTTTCCATTGAAAATGAAAAGATAAAAGCTGTTATCACTGCTGACGGCAATAAATTTGAGGCTGATGCCTTTATTTTAGCAACTGGCCATAGCGCTCGTGATATTTTTGAGCTGCTTCACAATAAGAAAATATTAATTGAAGCCAAACCCTTTGCATTGGGTGTACGTATTGAACATCCACAAGTATTAATTGACAATATTCAATATAGTTGTACAGTAAGAGATGAAAATTTACCCCCATCATCCTACAGTTTAGTACACCAAATAAATAATAGAGGTGTATTTTCTTTTTGTATGTGCCCAGGAGGTATCATAGCTCCTGCAGCTACTTCTGCAGGAGAACTGGTGGTTAACGGCTGGAGCCCTTCTAAAAGAAATAATCCGTTTGCCAATAGTGGAATGGTGGTACAAGTTGAGTTAGAAGATGCCATTAGAGAGTTAAAGTTGGCAGGAAATAAAAATTTAGATGTCGAAAACCCCTTGTTATTGATGCAGTTTCAACAATTGGTTGAAAAAAATTGTTTTGAGGCCGGTGGTGGGAGATTTGTAGCTCCGGCACAGCGTATGGTTGACTTCAGCAATGGAAAACATTCTTCCAGCCTACCTATCAATTCCTATTTACCCGGTCTGCAATCTACCCAACTGGAAAATACTTTACCAGCATTTATTAATGAATCATTAGCTAGAGGATTTGTAGCTTTTGGGAAGAAAATGAAGGGTTATTTTTCGAATGAAGCTGTTGTAGTGGCCACCGAAAGCCGCACATCTTCTCCAGTTCGTATTCCCCGTAATTCAGAAACTTTAACTCATCCGCAGATAAAAAATTTGTACCCTTGTGCCGAAGGGGCTGGTTATGCCGGAGGTATTGTTAGCGCTGCCATGGACGGAGAAAGAGTAGCCAGCCAATTGGCATTGCTATTTGCATAAGTTTTACCGCTTGTAAAATTTCAATTCTGAACTTCCTGCTTTCATAGTTACATTTGATATACTAACAATTTTAATTCAACCATATGAACATTTTAGAAGTACAGCATCTTAAAAAATACTTTGCAACCCAAAAAGCGGTGGACGATATCAGCTTTACCATTAAGGAAGGCAGCATTTTTGGATTGCTTGGCCCAAATGGTGCAGGTAAAACCACACTATTAAGAATGATAACTGGCATTTTTTATCAGGATAGTGGCGAGATTATTTTTAACGGCAAAAAATTTAATCCTGAAAAAGATGTGGAATACATTGGCTACATGCCTGAAGAAAGAGGCCTTTACAAAAAAATGAAAATTGGTGAACAGGCCGTATATCTTGCTCAATTAAAAGGCTTAAGCAAAGCCGATGCTTTGGCAAAACTTCATCATTGGTTTGAGAAACTAGAAATGGAAAGCTGGTGGAATAAAAAGGTGGAAGACCTTAGTAAAGGCATGAGCCAGAAACTTCAATTTGTAACTACAGTTTTACACGAGCCCAA
Source organism: uncultured Chitinophagaceae bacterium (assembly GCA_947085175.1). Lineage (GTDB taxonomy): Bacteria > Bacteroidota > Bacteroidia > Chitinophagales > Chitinophagaceae > Ferruginibacter. The sequence goes on along the minus strand of CAMTVJ010000007.1, from coordinate 42,824 downwards.
ACTAATCATATTAGATGAACCCTTTAGCGGCTTAGATCCAGTAAATGCCAACTTAATCAAAGATGAAATCTTTAACTTGGCAAAAAAAGGGAGTACGGTTATTTTTAGTACGCACCGTATGGAGCAGGTAGAAGAGATTTGTGAGCATATTGTTTTGGTGAACAAAGGCCAAAAAGTATTGGATGGCACTTTATCTGAAATAAAAGACAATTATAAAGAAAACATCTACGCCATTAATACTGATCAATTACAGTCACAATTTACAAGTAGCTATTTTGAAGTTATCAAGCAAAGTAATAACAACCTACTCATTAAACTCAACGAAAATGTGAGTACTAATGAAGTGCTTCAACACCTTATCAATGAAAAAATTCCCGTGCATTCTTTTTCAGAAGTACTCCCTTCCTTAAATGAAATCTTCATCAAACTGGTGGAAGGAACAAACAATGCAAGGCAATTTCAAAAGGTAGATTAACATCATTTTCCAAAAAATCATTTCAACTAATATGAAAAAAATACTTTTAATTATCAATAGAGAATATTTAACCCGGGTAAAGAAAAAAGCATTTCTAATTACTACAATTTTGTTCCCATTGCTTTATATTCTATTGATATTTGGCACTACATATTTGGGGTCTGCTTCCAAGAGTAATTTAAAAGTGATCCTTATTGATGAGTCGGGTTATTTTACCGACTCATCAATAAACATGATTAATACAGCCGACAGCGCCATTGTTTTCTATCCCATATCCGATACGGCTGTACAAAACAATTATAGAAAAGCTGGATATGATGGCTTTGTAATTATACCATCCTTAAACTGGCAGGAACCTGGAAGTAAAGAAATTAAATTTATTACAGATAAAACACACGGCCTAGGCACCAACAGCATGATTGAAAAAAAGCTAAATACCATTTGGGCTGAAACACTAAATACTAAACTGGGAATCGATAAAGAGAAAAAAGAGATTTTAACGTCCAGTAAATTTTTAGTAAATGAAGAAAATCAAAAAAATAAGAATGCCGATGCAAAAGTGGCATCTACCATTGGTTATGCAAGCGGGTTTTTAATTTATTTTATTTTGTTGATTTATGGCTCGCAAGTGATGATGGGAGTAATGGAAGAAAAAACAAACCGAATTGCCGAAGTGATTATTTCTTCCGTTAAACCATTTCAATTAATGTTGGGTAAAATCATTGGCATTAGCCTAGTAGCCCTTACCCAGTTTTTAATTTGGGTGGCCTGTATATTTTTGGTTTACACAGTTGGAAAATCGCTAGGTAGCGACAATGCCATTGCCAGTTCAATAGTAGAAGGTATTCAAAAGTCATTTAACAGTGTGAATCTTCCGTTGGTTTTAGGTTGTTTTGCATTTTACTTTATGGGAGGATTTTTCTTTTATTCGTCTTTATATGCAGCTGTAGGCAGCGCCATAAATGATGATGTAAGGGAAGCACAATCTTTAAGCTTTCCAATAACTTTAATCATAATCTTTTCTATCATTATCATGTCGGTAGCCATCAACGACCCTAGCGGACCTGTGGCTACCTGGTGCAGCATCATACCTTTTACATCCCCTATTGTAATGATGGCCAGGTTACCATTTGGTGTACCAGGTACCGTACCTGTTTGGCAATTGTTGTTGTCAATGACTTTATTAATCATTGGTTTTCTAAGTACTACCTGGTTGGCGGCAAAAATTTATCGTACTGGAATATTAATGTATGGTAAAAAGCCAAGCTGGAAAGAAATGTTGAAATGGGCTTTAAGAAAATAAAAAAAATCCGTTGTTACTAACAACGGATTTTTTTTATATAAGATTTAGTCCTTTTTTTATTGTTCTTTTGGTTTCGATGCTTTTTCAATCGCTTTATTTAATTCATCGCCCAGATATTCATTGATTATTTTCCAGCTAATGATTAATGACCCCAAAAACAAGCCTAGCAATAAGCCAATAAAAGAATAAACAAATTTAGACTTTTGTTTAGCATCATAAGGAGGCTCTGGTCTATCCAACGGCTCGATGATAGGAGTTTCCTTTTGTAAACGATAAGCTGCCGACTCCCTGTTATTAACAGCATAATAATATTGAGATTGAACAGTGGCTTTATCTTGTGCCAAATTAATCTTAGGTAAGTTATACCTTTTCAATTCTTCGTTGGTGAAGAAAGTATTTTCATCTAAAGTAACAGCCTTCTTATCTAACGCACTTAAAACAGCAAATAAGGAATCAGCCTTTTTAACCGCAAACTCATAATCAATCTGTGCTTTTTTCTTTTTAAGATCTATATAAAACTCAGAAAGTTTATTGATGTACACATAACTCACTTCACGTACCAATTGCTGACTGGAATTGGTATAACTTAATTCCAAAATTCCATTCTTATTAATTTTAGCAGTAAATGCGCCTTTAAGCATGCTACTAGCAATGTTAATTTTAGCCAAACTATCAGTTGGAATTACTATGGGATCATTTTTTAAAAAACCAGCATTTCTATTATGTTCTTCTATCAACAATTCAGAAATAGGTTTATTACCCATAGAAGGCAACTTTTCCAATGCAACAGCTTCCCGGGTTCTTCTACTGGTGGACAACTCGACTATATTAATAGATGCATCTCCCGTAAATGATTTTTGTACATCAGCCATCCCCAATAAACTACTAATTGTAGACCCAGGAGAACTTTCTGCAGTACCATTTAATGGGAATACTGTTGATCTAGAAGTATATAAAACAACATCTTGCTTTGCAAAATAATATAAGGCTGCAGCAAAAACTAGCGCCATCAAAGCAATAAACCAACTGTATTTTTTAAATCGCTTTATTAGTTTTTTAATAAGTTCTATACTATTCATTATTGATTGATTAAGGAAAAATAATTACTTGATTAAACCTACAATGTAACCTGCTACAACAATTGGAATAGCAGATACAACAACTTGTAAAATGGTGTCTGTAATTTCTGCACCTGCTGGTCTTAACGGCACATGTACCGTTGCTCCTTCTTTTACTTTTGGATAAAAGTGCAGGAAGAATAAACTTCTAGTACGTTTACTTTTACCATTGGCATAAGTAACATAAATTCTTTTTTTCCATGGCCTAATTCCGTATCCACCAGCTTTGTCAATATAATACCCTACGCCAGTATGCTCCTTGTCAAAAGTTAACTTTAAAGGAGACTGAACTACACCTTCCACATTTACAAATGGATTAATTTCTGGTATAAAAATCACATCGCCTTCTTGCAAAACAATATCATACTTAGAGTTTTTATACTTTAATGCTTTTTCTAAGTCAATACTTACAGGTTCGTTGGCTACTTCAGCAATACTTGTATTTACTGAATCCAAAACAATACTACCGATTGAATCGGTGAGGTTTGCCACTTTTTTGGTTACATTATCTCGGAAATACTGGATTTTTTTACGGTATAATATGGCTCCGCTTAAATCTGCATTTTCTTTTATTCCACCGGCTCTCGTTATATAAGAAGATAATCTTTCATATTTACTTAGTCTGGGATAAGGACCTGAGTATTGAACCAACCCATTAATTTGAACAAGCTGTTGCAATTCAAAAGTTGGATTTTTCCTTACGTAAATCTGGTCGTAAGGCCTTAATTCAATTTTACTGGATATACTATCCAATTCAAGATTGGGGTTAACTTTAATGGTACGTAAAATAGTACGGGTTGGTTGTTGTTCACTTTTGGCAGAATCTAAATCTACCACACTCGAAATTTCTATTCTTCCATATTCTGCAGATTGTTTTAAACCTCCTGAGAGATACAAAAGATCTTGTAAAGTCATTCCTCCATATTTATTCACCTTCCCTTCTTTTCTAACTTCTCCAAAAATTTCTACATATTGTTTATCTGCAAACTGATTGGTATTAAACAACAAAACCTGGTCATTAGCATATAATTCTACATTAGAAATGCTGGCAGTATCATTAGTTGTAATATCTGTTAGATTTACTTCTACCTTGCTTGCTTTAATATTGGTACTGTCTCCACCACCCCTAAAAATATAAGCTCTGGGTAAAAATGTATTTCGGGTAACTCCTCCAGCACGGTTGATTAGGTCAAATAATTTATCCCCTGCCCTAATTTCATATTGCCCAGGATACGAAACCTCTCCTTTCATCTCTACTTTGTTAAACAAACCTGGATTTACAGCAATTACCTTAACAATATCACCATCTACCAATTCAAAATCCTGATTTCTAAACCTTGGGTCATTGGTAGGGTTGATGACAGCAGTAAAATTCACATCTTTAATAATCTGCTTTTCCAATTCAGTTCTATAAATTTTTACACCGCTAGAAAATGCATCTCTTTCTAATCCACCACTATATTTTAACAATGCTTTTACTCCTTCATCTTTTTTTAACTGGTAATACATAGGCCGTTTAAATTTACCTTCAGCCTTTACTTTTTTCTCTACTGTTTGAATGATAACAAAATCATTATTCTCCAGGTAGATGTGTTTACCAAAATCGCCGGTGGTTAAATATTTATATACATCCAATGCATCAATCACTCTACCATTGCGTTTAATTAATATTTCACGAAGGTTTGCCATATCGGTTGGCCCTCCTGCTAATGCAATTACATTAAAAGCATTGGTAAAAGCAGATACGGTAACAGGCCCTTGCTTTCTTACTTCGCCAGCAACATTGATATTAATGGTACGGGGTTGACCGAGAGAAACAGAAATATTAGTTGATGGGGGAACAAAAGATTTAAAGCGTTGTATGAGCAATGACCTTACATTTTCAAAAGTAAGCCCCTGTAAATATATTTTGCCAATACTAGTTGGAAAGATTGAACCATCTCTGGCAACAGTATAATCCAAAGTTGCTTCTGCGCCATTCCATAGCGAAACAATGATTTGATCGTACACTCCAATGGGATAATCCAAAGGAGGGGTAGATAATTCAGTAAGTGAAGCCACCACACCAGAGCGAAATAAATTCATCCCATAAGTATCTTCAGTAACATTAATTGATTGAGGTGTTTTCTCTCTTACCAAACTGTCTTTCTCAATTTTTTCTTTTAGTGATTTGTTTTTATCACTTCCAGTAGTTTTGGTATCGCCATTCTTATCTTTTAAAATATCGTACAGCTGGGCCGGAGGTAAGGATGTAGGCAAAATAGGAATATCTGGATTACTGGGGTCTTTAACCACTTGTGACTGGGCCAAATTTGTTACTAAAATAAAAAGGAGAACGAAAATAGCAATAGCTTTTTTTAAACCTTTACAGGCTTGCCATAAGTTTGGTAACATTAGCTGGGGGTTAAATTTCAAAATTTTAATAATGCGCAAAGATAATAATTTAATTGAGTGGCTGATTTAATACTGCTTCAAACTCAGTCCAAATTTCTTCTACAATTTCTGCAGCAGGTTTTAATGAATGAATAAGGGCACTCACCTGTCCTATCTCCAATTCGCCTTCATCCATATCTCCTTCAAACATGCCCTTTTTTGCTCTTGCTCGTCCTAATAAGTTTTTCAACTCTTCAATGGATGCACAATTTTGTTCTGCTTCCTGAATTTGATAATAAAATTTATTCTTCATTAATCTTACTGGCGTTAATTGTTTTAAAGACAAATGTGTATCCCCTTCTTTAGATGCCAAAACCAAGTTTTTAAAATTATTATGAGAGGAAGCCTCGGGGCTCGCTACAAATCTGCTACCTATCTGCACAGCCTCTGCACCCAAAACCATTGCGGCCATCATTTGTCTTCCTGTTGCTATCCCACCTGCTGCTAATACCGGAATATCTACCGCTGCTTTTACTGCAGGAATTAAAACCATTGTGGTTGTTTCCTCTCTTCCATTATGTCCGCCAGCTTCAAATCCTTCTGCCACTACAGCATCGCATCCTGCATCCTGTGCTTTTAAGGCAAACTTACTGCTGCTAACAACATGTACCACTTTAATGCCTTGTTCTTTTAAAATGCTGGTCCAGGTTTTTGGATTACCTGCCGAAGTGAATACGATGGGCACTTTTTCTTCAATAATGATTTGGATATGCTTATCTATATCTGTATAAAGCAATGGTACATTTACAGCAAATGAGTTTTGAGTAGCTAACCTCGTTTTTTGAATATGCTCCCTTAAAACATCGGGATACATGCTTCCGCTGCCAATCATGCCTAAACCACCAGCATTACTTACTGCACTGGCCAGCTTCCAGCCGCTAGCCCAAATCATTCCTGCCTGAATGATGGGATACTTAATGTTAAATAAGGTTGTTACCCTGTTTTGCATACAAAAATGATAGTTTTTTCAAATATCGTTAAAAATAAACAACAAATAGAAAGTACTTTGAAACGCAAAGTAAAAGAATTTATTTTATAGTTTGGTACTTTTTTTTAAAAAACAGGAAGGTTTAAAGGAGGAATATGGTTATCTGGTACCACCACTTAAATCTATTCCGGTATTATCGCCAATATTTAAACTTCGGTTTACTCCTTTTACCTCGGCATCGCTACCAATTAGAGAATTGCTTAAAATTATCTCGTACAATTTGGAATAGGAACCAATGATAGAGTTTTTGATGATAGTATGATCTAAAAAAGTATGCTCTCCAATAGCCACATTAGGGCCGATGACTGAATTTTTTATAATACAGCCTTCAGCAATGGTAACTGGGGGTATGATAATTGTGTTCTCAAACAAATGCTCCTCGGCTATACTGCCTCCAAATTTTTTCAGCAAAGTGGCATTCGATTCTAAAAGAGTCTCTTTTTTACCACAGTCGAACCAGTTTTGCAGTTTAAAGGATTGAAACTTGGCTCCACCTTGTATCATGCATTGCAAAGCATCTGTTAAACTTAGCTCTGCATAGCTTTTAGTATTATTTTCAGTAATTTGCTCCAAGCAATTAAAAAGTGATTCTGTTTCTTTTATTTTATAAATTCCTACCAGGGCCATATTACTTTTTGGAATGGCAGGCTTTTCAACCACTTTACTTATAAAACCATCCTCTTCAATTTCGGCAACACCAAAATTCCTGGGATCATCTACTTTTTTGATTCCGAGCATGGAGTAAGGCGAATCCAATACTGCTTTCACATCGTACTCGGCAATCGTATCTCCCAAAACAATCATAACCTCATCCGATCCTACAATTTGCCTAGCTAGGTTAATAGCATGCCCAGTACCAAATCTTTCGCTTTGATGTACAAAATGACAATTTAAGTGTGGGTATTTAACTTGTACATAGTCCTGAATCTTTTCGCCCAAGTAACCAATAATAAAAATAAAGTCTTTTATTCCAGCTTCATGCAGCTGATCTACTATAATACTAAGTATTGTTTTTCCTGCAAGCGGAATCAAAGCTTTTGGTTGTGTATATGTATGAGGCCTAAGTTTTGTACCTGCGCCTGCTACTGGAATAATTGCCTTCATTTTGTAAGTCCTTTCTGCCTTGGGCAGTACATTTAGTTTACATTTTTATTATTTGTATAACTCAAAGTGGGTTGTGAAAGTAACAAAAATTGGCAATACTTGTATACATGATGATAATACTGAATTTACAAAGTAACCTGTGCTTCTTATATTTGCCATCTAATTTAATAATATGCAAAGAGACAATGTAATTTTTGACCTGATTAATAAAGAATTAGAACGCCAGCAAGATGGTATTGAATTAATTGCCTCCGAAAACTTTACGAGCATGCAAGTTATGGAGGCCATGGGTACTTCATTAACCAATAAATATGCTGAAGGATATCCTGGAAGAAGATATTATGGAGGTTGCGAAATTGTAGACCAAATTGAACAACTGGCCATCGACAGAATTAAAGAAGCTTTTAAATGTGAATATGCTAACGTACAACCTCATAGTGGCGCCCAGGCAAATGCCGCTTTAATGTTGGCTGTTTTAAAACCGGGTGATAAAATTTTGGGATTAGATCTTAGCATGGGGGGGCATTTAACCCATGGATCGCCTGTAAATTTTTCGGGTAAATTGTACCAGGCCCATTTTTATGGTGTAAAAAAAGAAACAGGATTGATTGATTATGAAATGCTGGAAGAAAAAGCAAGGACTGAGAAACCACAACTTATTATTTGTGGTGCATCGGCTTATAGCAGGGATATTGACTATGTAAGAATTAGAAAAGTAGCAGATGAAATTGGTGCTTTTGTACTATGCGATATGGCGCATCCGGCTGGATTAATTGCAAAAGGATTATTAAACTCCCCGTTTGAACATTGTCATTTTGTTACCAGTACTACCCACAAAACTTTACGTGGCCCTAGGGGTGGCATTATTTTAATGTACAAAGATTTTGAAAATCCATTTGGCTTAAAAGATATGAAAGGCAATATCCGTATGATGAGCAATTTGCTGGATATGGCTGTTTTCCCTGGTACACAGGGTGGTCCGCTTGAGCATGTGATTGCTGCCAAAGCCATTGCTTTTGGAGAACTGCTAAGTGATGAATTTACGATGTATGCAAAGCAAATTGTACTTAATGCTCAAGCCATGGCTAAAGCTTTTGTTTCAAAAAAATATGAGATTATTAGTGGAGGTACCGATAACCATTTAATGCTCATTGATCTCCGCAACAAAAACATCACCGGAAAAAAAGCACAGGAAACTTTAGACAAGGCTCATATTACCCTTAATAAAAATGCGGTGCCTTATGATGATAAAAGCCCCTTTGTTACTTCTGGTATTAGAGTGGGAGTACCTGCCATTACCACCCGTGGTTTAAAAGAAGAACATATGCAAACAGTGGTAGATTTTATTGACAAGGTGTTAATGAATATTGATGATACTGCAATTATTGCTGAAGTAGCTGTGGATGTTAAAGAATTTATGAAACAATTCCCCCTTTATCCTAACCAAAATTAATATAACACAGGTTACTCTTTTTATTATTGATTATTAGATTAATTTTGAACAAAGCTTATTTATGATACAACGCATTCAATCTCTTTGGTTGTTATTGGCAGCTATTTTTACTTTTTCTACTTTTAAACTTCCTTTTTATAATGGGGTTAAAACCAATGCTGTTATCAATGACAATGTTACTGCCATGGAGAATATTTTAATTATGATTACCACCATTGTTGTTGGGAGTCTTTGTGTTTATACCATATCGCTTTACAAAAATAGAGTCTTACAAATTGTGTTTTGTGGCATAGGCATATTATTAGAATGTGTTTTGATTTACCTCTACTATAAAGCCATGCAAGAATTTCAATCGGGCAATATCACCATATGGGCTGTATTGCATGGCTTAACTATTATGTTTTTATTTTTTGCCATAAAAGGCATTCATAAGGATAAGAAAATAGTAGAAGACAGTGATAGACTGAGATAAGAAATATCTAAAGTTTTCAAAAGGCTTTTACTTAGTCTTACGTCCTCGTCTAATCAGGTTATAAAAACTTTCCAGTAATACTAACTTTGCACTTTTTTAAATCCGAAGGTTTACCTGCAAAAACAAGATACCCTCCAACATCTCCAGCTTCGGGACCAAGATCAATTACCCAATCGGCACTTTTTATTACATCTGTATTATGTTCAATAACTAAAATAGTATGTCCTTGTTCTATCAATGCATTAAAAGATGTCAGCAATTTTTTGATATCATGAAAATGTAAACCTGTTGTAGGCTCATCAAAAATAAATAAGATACTCACATTACTTTTTCCCTTTCCTAAAAAACTGGCCAATTTTACCCGCTGTGCTTCACCTCCAGATAAAGTATCGGATGATTGTCCAAGTTTTACATATCCAAGTCCCACATCACTTAAAGGTTGTATTTTTTTTGCAACTTCTTTAACATCTCCAAAAAAATACAAAGCATCATCTACACTCATGTCCAAAACATCAAAAATGCTTTTGTCGTTGTACTTTACTTCCAGTACTTCTTCCTTAAATCTTTTTCCATTGCATACATCGCAAGTCAGGTGTACATCTGCCAAAAACTGCATTTCAATGGTTTGTTCACCTTCGCCCTTACAAGCATCGCATCTTCCTCCATCCACATTAAAAGAAAAATGTTTTGGCATAAAACCACGCATTTTACTTAAAGGCAGTTTACTGTACAAGTCCCTTATCTCATCGTAAGCTTTTATATAGGTTACCGGGTTACTACGGCTCGATTTTCCAATGGGGTTTTGATCCACCATTTCAATTTGAGAAATATGATCTATATCTCCGGTAATGGCTTTATGTAATCCTGCTTTTTCAACAAACTCTCCTTTTAATTTCTGCAAAGCAGGATATAAAACCTGTTTTACTAAAGATGTTTTACCGCTACCACTTACACCTGTAACAACGCAAAGGATGTTTAATGGAAATTGAACCGTAATATCTTTCAGGTTGTTTTGCCTGGCTCCTTCTAGTTGAATAGATCGGTTCCATTTACGAACTTGTTTTGGCGCTTCTATTTGCAGTTGCCCCGATAAATACTTTCCTGTTAAGCTTTCTTTATTAGCAATAATTTCATCGTAGTCGCCTTCGGCAACTACTTCACCACCTAAATGACTAGCCAAAGGCCCCATATCAATGATATGATCGGCTTCTCTCATCATCAACTCGTCATGTTCCACTACAACTACGGTGTTGCCAAGGTCTCGTAATTCCTTTAATACAGTAATCAGCCTTTCAGTATCCCTACTATGTAAGCCAATAGATGGCTCATCCAATATATATAGAGAGTTGGTAAGATTGCTACCCAAACTTCGGGTTAATTGAATCCGCTGGCTTTCGCCACCGCTTAATGAATTGGCTAACCGATTTAAAGAAAGGTATCCAAGCCCAACATCCATTAATGTTTTTATGCGATGATGAATTTCAATAAGAATCCTTTTTGCCACTTGACTATCGTATTCATTGAGTTTCAAATCACCAAACCAATTCTGAAGGTCTTTTACGGGCAGTTCACACAATTCTCCAATATGTTTAGTGCCTACTTTTACATATAGGGCTTCGTCACGCAGGCGATAACCTTTACAACTGGTACATAATGTACGGCCACGATAGCGGCTTAACAAAACCCGGTATTGTACTTTATACAAATTAGCTTCCACTTCTTTAAAAAAATCGTTGATGCCGTTGGCGTGTTCATTGCCATCCCACAACTGGGCAAGTTGAATTTTGTTTAAATCAATAATGGCTTTATGAATGGGGAAATCAAATTTCTTAGCTGCTTTTATAAATTGTTCTTTCCATAGTCCGAGTTTTTCTCCCTTCCAGGGCGCCACAGCTCCTTCAAACACACTTAAAGTTTTATCAGGGATGATTAAATCGGAATCGATACCCAAAATTTGAGAAAACCCTTCGCAAGTTGGACAAGCACCAAATGGATTATTAAAAGAAAACAAATTGGGTACTGGTTCTTCAAACAATATTCCATCGGCCTCAAAATTGTTGGAGAAATGCGAAAGCTCTTTTCCATTTACTTCTAAATACATTTCGCCTTCCCCTTCATAAAATGCGGTATTTACCGAATCTGCCATTCGATGTTTATCCTCTTCATCAAAAGCCTTGGCTACTAATCTGTCTATAAGTATAAAAGTTGATTCTTCATCTAGTTTAATTGTGGCATCTTCCAAAACATCTTCAATTCTTTTAGTTTCCTTATTGATATATAAGCGTGAAAATCCTTTTTGCAATAAAATATTCAACTCTTCCTTTACATTTCTTTTGGCATGTTGTTTAAATGTTACCAATAATAAAACCTTATCTCCTTCCTTTAATGTGCCAATCATATTTACCACATCGGCCACATCATCTTTCTTAACTTCCTTACCACTAATAGGAGATATGGTTTTTCCAGCCCTTGCAAATAATAAACGTAAATAGTCATAAATCTCCGTCATACTACCCACAGTAGACCTTGGTGTACGTGTAATCACTTTTTGCTCAATGGCAATTGCAGGACAAAGGCCTTTAATAAAATCTACATCAGGTTTATTCATCCGTTGCATAAACTGGCGGGCATAGGCACTAAGACTTTCAGCATATCGACGCTGCCCTTCGGCAAATAATGTATCAATGGTTAGAGAAGATTTACCAGAACCAGAGACTCCTGTAACAACAATTAATTTATTTCGGGGGATAACAACATCTACATTTTTTAAATTATGTACCCTTGCGCCTTTAATATAAATACCCGAATCTTTTTTAGTAGGAATATCTGTTTGCGTTGCTTTTGTAATAGCCATCATCAAAAATACTGACATTAATTGTGCTTATGAAATATGTGAAACTTTTCCTAAAGCATTAGTTCAGCGTAAAAGTAACTTCCGATATTAGTATTTTTACCATGTTAACGGTATTAAAAAAAAGGGGGTTTTTACTCATAATAAATTTAATAACCTATTCTATTTTTACAGTCCAATATCCAAAAAAGTGAAAAGCCAAAAAGCCTATCTAAAAGACTTCTACGCAATTTTCAATTTTTTTGGACTCATTCAAAAGTCCTAATAACCTAAAACTGTAGAAGTTTATGAAATGCCTAAACAACCTTACCGACCAGCAACTTATCCAAATGTATTTAGGAGGAGATGCTAATGCAATTGCCACTTTAGTTACACGTCACAAAGACAAAATTTACACATCTATTTATATGATGGTAAAAGACAAGTACCTGGCAGAAGACATTTTTCAAGACGTTTTTATCCGCATTATCGACACTATCAGGGGTGGCAGATACAATGACGAAGGTAAGTTTTTACCTTGGGCCATTCGTATTGGACACAACATGTGTGTTGATCATTTTAGAAAAGTAAAGCGTACGCCAACTATTAAAACCAGTGACGACCGTGATATTTTTGAAGTACTTAACTTCTCTGAGCCTGGTGCCGATCAAAAATTGATGAACGGACAGAGCCATGACAGGGTAAGAAAGATGGTAGATATGTTACCGGAAGATCAACGTGAAGTGATTATTTTAAGACACTTTGCTGATTTAAGCTTTAAAGAAATTGCAGATTTAACCAACTGTAGTATCAACACTGCCTTAGGCAGAATGCGCTATGGTTTAATTAACCTACGCAAAATAATGACAGAAAAACAAATAGCATTATAATTTTGTATACCCCCAACCCAAACTTAAAAACCTCCGTTAATCACGGAGGTTTTTTTATACTTAAGTTATTTATTGCTTCTTTTTACTAAAAGCATCTAACCCACAAAGCAACCATTCTTTATATTCCTTAATACTTGGAGTGTAGCCTACCGGATGGTTCATTAATAGCTCACTAGTATTTAAGATAGCATACAATGGCTGGGCATTATTTCTAAAATTCTCTGTTTCAAATGTGGCCCATTTGTTACCTACAGTAATGATTTCTTTATCTATCCCTTCTTTGGTTGTATAAGTAAACTGCTTGGCGGCTGGTAGCTTTTTCTTATCATCCACATAAAGCGACACAATGATAAACTTCTCCTTCATAATTTTAAACACTTCTTCATCACTCCATACATTTTCTTCCATTCTACGGCAGTTAACACAGGCATAACCTGTAAAATCCAATAGTATTGGCTTATTCTCGGCTTTTGCCTTAGCAAGGCCTTCTTCATAATCATGTGTACAGTTCAAACCAAGTATACAGTCACTATCCGTTTGGTAAATGCTGTAATATAAGGGAGGAGGAAAGCCACTTATTAAAGTAAGATTTGCCCATTTTGTATTTGTCAACCCTGGAATTAAGTAAACTGTAAATGCGCCAAAAACTATTGCTAAAACGAGTCTTGCCTTGCTTAATTTCTTAATAGGGCTATCGTGTGGAAATTTTAATTTACCCAATAAATAAAGTGTTATCCCCAGGCCAACTAAAATCCAGATGCCAATAAATACTTCTCTTTTTAATAAACCCCAATGCTTTACAAGGTCGGCATTAGATAAAAACTTGATAGCCAGACCTACTTCTATAAAACCCAACACCACTTTTACTGCATTTAACCAGCCTCCCGATTTGGGTAAGGAATTCAACCAATTGGGGAACAAAGCAAATAATGCGAAAGGCAAAGCCAGTGCTAAACCAAAGCCAGCCATCCCAGCGGTAAGCTGTACTGCTCCCCCATTCAATGAACCAACAAGTAAGGAGCCTAAAATAGGGCCAGTACAAGAAAAGGAAACAATGGCCAGGGTAAGCGCCATAAAAAAGATACCGATTACATTTCCTGTTCCAGACTTAGAATCGGCTAAACCAGAGAAACTAGCTGGTAATGTTAACTCATACAATCCGAAAAAGGATAAGGCAAAGATGATAAACACTGCAAAGAATGCCACATTCAACCAGGGGTTTGTGGAAATGGTATTTAGTATTTCGGGATTGGCGCTATCTAAAAAGTAAAACGGGAGACTCAGCAACACATATATCATCAAAATAAAAAAGCCATACAAGCTTGCATTAAAAAAACCAGCCCTTTTAGTAACGGCTTTCTTTGTAAAAAAAGAAACGGTTAAAGGTATCATGGGGAAAACACAGGGAGTGATTAGAGCAACCAAACCTCCTAAAAAACCTAACAAGAATATAGAAAGAAAACCATTGGAAGAATCATCAGATTCACCTATGCCTGTACCCCCACAATCATTTACGGGGTTCTTTAAATCAATAGCTGGAATAAGAATTCGGTTTGATGAAGACATATCAACACCCGCTTCCATTTCAATTTCAACTTTGGTTTCTTCGGGGATAAATGCATCACTGCTTGCAGTATTATAAACCAAAGCAGCCTTTAGCTTAAGTGGCACAACGCCAGTAATAGTTATTTGCTGAACAATATTAACCTCTGTTTCAACTACCTCTGTTTTTATATTGTCAAAAATAATGTCGCTAATAGTTTTAATATTACCGGTAACTTGTTTATCTGCTTCTTTTTTTATTTCTGAATTAGAAAATCTGATCTGAAACCCTTCCAGCTCAACTGAAGGAATGCCTTTTGCATACAAATGCCAACCTGCTTTAATGGTTCCTTTTAACTGGATCTCAAATTTACCGTCCCCCAATTTTTTACTGGAGCTTTCCCATTGTACAATAGGTGCATCCTGTGCAATGGAAGTTGAAAAGGAAAAGAATAAAATGAAGGATAAAACAAATATAATTTGTGTAAACCGCATAAAATATAATTAATAAAAAAATCCCGAATAACAACATCGGGAATTTATTGATAACAAATATTACTTAACACTTATTGAAAAAGGAATTTCTTTTGGAGGAAGACACTGCCTATCGTTACACACCATATAAGTTACGGTGCCATTTACTACTGTAGCCACCGAAGCTTTTACTTTTATCTTTTGTACAAACTCCACTTTATGAGCATAATACTTCAACACTGAGTTAAAATTTTTGTCGTAAGACTTTTCCATCTTACCCACTTCTTTAATTTTGCCTTCAAAAATCACTAGTGGATTGTTAGAAAAACTGATTGTGGTTGGCTCAGGACCTTCTCCTGCATCTTGTGCATATAAATGCCAATTCCCATCAATAATGGCAGTCATTCTTAATTCGTAAGTTTTGTTGGCAATTTTATGGGCCGTGTAAGACCATTTTACTGGATTATTAATTTGGCCATTTACCACAATGGTAAACATCACTAAAAACAAACCCAATACAATTTTTTTCAGGTATAATTTATTCATATACAAATTTAAGAAATTACAGTATGCCAAATGAAGGCCCTAATAGATTTTAACCTTTTATAAGTTAATTAATACCAAACAGATGGCGGAAAACCTTTTTACCATCTTCATTAGCCATGGCATTACTACATGCTCTTTCAGGATGTGGCATCATTCCAAAAACGTTTCTATCCTTATTACAAATTCCGGCAATATTATGGATGGCACCATTGGGGTTGGCATTTGAATTAACAGCTCCGTTTTCATCACAATAGCGGTAAATCACCTGACGATGCATTTCCATATCCTCCAAAGTGGCTTCGTTGGCAAAAAACCTTCCTTCGCCATGGGCAATTGGTATTTTTAATGCTTCCTCCACTTCAGAAGCCGTGTTTTTCATATAAACATTCTTACAAACAAACTGTTGCTGGCTATTTCTCAACAAAACCCCAGGTAATAATCCGCTTTCACATAAAATCTGAAATCCATTACATACACCTAAAACTTTTCCTCCCTTATTAGCAAATTCAATTACGGCTTGCATCATTGGACTAAAACGAGCAATGGCACCACAACGTAAATAATCGCCATAACTAAATCCACCGGGCAACACAATACAATCATCCGTTGTAAACATACTAATGTCATTATCCTTATGCCAAAGTTGAATTACTTCTTGATGTAAATCAATTTGTAGGGCCTCCATCATATCTCTATCGCAATTACTGCCGGGAAAAATTACTACTCCAAATTTCATTTGTGGATAAATTATGAGTGGATAAAAGAATCGATATTGGTTTTATAAAATCGGGGCAAAGGTAGTAAATGATAAATAACTATTTATTGAAAAAACTAAGTATAATTACAAAGCCTACCATTAACCAGTGCATAAAACCAGAAAACCATTTATTGTTAGGATAAAGAAAAGCTGCACCTAATAAGGCCGACAAAGGGATGGCGCACAATATCCAATACTCAAAAGATGGCACTTCATTTATAAAAGGAACAAATAGTGCTACTATTAAATATAAAAAAATTAAACTCCAGCTTTTGCGGGCTTGTATTAATTGACGCCTGAAATTTTGTTGAACATAAATAAACCCTATTATGCTACAAAATAAAATAAACACAATGGCGGAATAAGTCAATTTTGATTCATTAAAAACGGGATTGGTTACTACAAAGCTGGGTAGCTTATAAGTTTTCCATTTATCTGTTATAAAAACAATGGCTAACAAAAAATAATAAGGGGTAATAATTCCTAATAATGCTACTAACCATTCGGCCAATTTAAAAGGCCTTATGATGGCTAATCCAAAAATGATAAGGGCAGCAAAAGCTAAAGAAGGAAAGTAAAAGAATGTGGAAATCCCGATAACAATACCAATATTAAAAAGTACAGATTTGGGTTTTTGATGATTATACAAACTACTCATTTTAGCCCAAACCCATATCAACAATGAGTTAATGATAAGTGGTGCAGAGAGGTTATTCCAATCAATAAAAATAGATGTGATCAGCAAATAGCTCATACCGGTGAGGTAATTGGGCTTTTGCATGATCCTTTGGTCGTTTACCATTTTATTAAATGATACAGCCTGAGAATACAATAAAAAAAAAGCGATAAAGGAATAAATTAAGGGGAAGCCATTTCCTATAGGCGCTAGCCATTTTAATAACTCTCTATACAAAAATCCATCAATTTGGAGGGGTTGAGGTGTAACAGGGTTTATAAAAAGAGAAAGCTTTAGTATGGCAGCATAAACCAACAGTAAAAAACTATTGTAGCTGTTATTTGCTTTAAATATTCCTGTCACAGATAAGAAGAAGTTTTTTAAATAAATGAATCTGCTGCAAAGATTAATGAATTAATGACAGCATTGAAAGAAATTTTAATAATCAATTTTGGCAAAACAGATAAAGCCCCGGTATGCGCAGGGTACAATCAATTGATTACTGCCTATTTGTTTGCTGAACTTGGGCATAAACTCATACCCTTTCTCCTGGCTTTTTAAAGTTGGATTTCTTTTCACATTGCCGTCTGGCAAAATACTTTGATCAGATATGATTTGATATCTTTTATCACCATTGAACAACACATGAATTTCAGCACCAGTGATCATTGTTGAAAAGGAAAGAAAATTGTCTTCAATATCATCAAACTGGCTTTTATGAATCACTTTAGACCACTCAGGCATACCTTCTTTAGTAGCACTAAGTACAATAATATTGTCGAAATAGAATCTCGTACTTTGATTACTAAAGCTGTTACGAGGTCGATAATAACCAAAAAATGGATCGTAATAATAAAATGAATTTTGGGATAGAAAGTAAGGATTATATAAATTATCAAATCGATTCCAATTGTTATTATTATTATTTCTAGTTTGGCTACTGGCATTTTCTGCAGTCAAAATAAACCCACCATCTTTTTTTACGATTACCTGCCTGATATAAAAATCATCAAATGCAAACTTTAATTGCCCATCCGGATTTGCTTCTTCTCTAAGCGTTTCATTTAATAAACTAAAAACAGATTGAACGGGTTTATTTTTATGGTAATCGAATAAACAAGTAAACAACCCCTCAATGCTTCCTCTATTTTTCCCATAATAAAAGGAATTGAGTATAATTTTATTATTTAAATTATCGATCTTAATATTTATTTCGTCAAGATATTTATCATTTAATGAAATATTGTTAAAAGCAAAAGTATCCAGCAAAGGATCTTTTGTGACCAGCAACAAGCTGTGACTATTATCGCTTGCGCCTAATTGCTTGGTATAAGTAAATACGAATTTACCATCGTTGGCAACTGAAAAATTATCGTAAGTTTCCCTTCGTTCGCTATAATCTCGTTCAAGATAGTTTTTTGAAATTAATTTTAAACTATCATCAAACAATATTGTGGCGATATTAAACTTTAAAAATCTTTTCTGAATTTTAAAGATCATAATCTTCTTCTTATCCTCACTATGAATGACTCTATAAATTTTATTATCGGCAACTAATGAAATTTGAGTAGTGTCCAATTCAATTGGCTCACTTAATTTTTTTCCAAAGGCATCCATTTTAACCCCCATGCAATACAATACATTTTTCCGCTGGTATTGATAAATCATATAGAAGAAATCGGGGTAGGCAACAAAGTCGATATTAAAAGTACGATCGGGTAGAAAATCAAGATTTATATTTTCAATATCCTTCATGTTAGTATCATAAACACTTAATTTATGCTTGTACCTGATATTTTTATAGACTACAATATTATTATTCAACTTTCCAATAACATCAAAATTAATATCCCGGTTATCTTCTCTCTCGTAGCCCGAAAATTTTATGGTTTGAGCCGTTGCAGAAAACGACAAACAAAAAATTGTTGTACATAAGATAACCAAGCATTTGTTCATAATAAAACCCTTTGTCTTAAAAATACGATATAAATTTTAATGACAATAATTTAGACCTACAAGTTGCATCTAAATTGAATTACCCATTAAAGTTTTAACTTTTATATGGCACTAAAGTAAACTGTAAAAAAGTAGGTCTAATTTTCAATTAGTATTTGAAAACTTTGCCTCAACATTTAATTTCCTGATATTAATAATTAAGTCTTTAAATCGGTTTTCCGGAAGTAGGTGATTATAATTGAAACATAAGCCAAGATATAAGCAACAGTAGCCATTACTAAAGTATAATCTGCCACCGTTCTTTTTTCCATAATTTTTGGCTTAAATGGATTGGGCACTAATGAATCTACCACTTCAAGTGGCATAAAGTAACCAATCTGGCTATCTTTTAAAGTAAAAATCAACCAAAGCACATTATCTACAATACAAACAAGTGAAAAGTAAATGATGATAGAAAGACCGGTTCGTTTTACTAAAATGGCCACCAAAAAAGCCAGCATTAAATAAAGCATTGCCATCAGGGCAAAATATCCAACGTAATGAATTCCTTCAAAAATATTGCTTTTGTTTGTTGAAAAAACCTCACCAACTACCAGACCAATAATAAAAACTAAAAGGGTTGATACAGCAACAAAAAAAATGAGTACAGAAAATTTTGCTTTTAAAAAATCCATCCGGCTCCAGCCATCAATAATGTTTTGGCGATGTGTTCGATACTGTACTTCATTGGTGATTAACAATATGAACAGCATCCCCATAATTATAAAGAAAAGCCCACCCATCCAACTGGCCGTAATCCAAACTCTAGGAAAAACATATGGTGCATCTAACAAACTTTTAATGATATTTTCTTCAATAGATTTACTATTGGCCATGGATTCCATAAACTTATAAGCCGATAGGTAAAATGCGATAGGGAAGAAAACTAAAAAACCTAAAAACAAGATCCAAAAAGTGCGATAGGTTTTTATTTTAAGCCACTCTATTTTAAAAAGTTTGAACATATCTACTGATTAAGATGTTTAATTTTAGCGATCACTTTGATTACCTGTAATTTCCAAAAACCTAGTTTCTAAAGATTTTCTTTTTACAACCAGTTTATTCAATACAATACCTTTATCGAAACAAAATTGATTGATTGTATCTGGGCTTATATTCACCTCACAATTCAACTCTAGGCAGTTTCCCATTTCTACAACAGTTAAAACACCGGCTAAAGTTTGTACTATATTTTTTAACTGACTATTATCAGCAGCACAAATCTCAATACAAACACTTGCAATATTACCAGTTGTGGAAACATTTAATACTTCAGCCACGGTACCTACCGTTTTTAAAATTCCTTTTTGAATAATGGCTACATGGGTACAAACCTTTTCTACTTCATCCAAGATATGACTGGCCATGATGATGGTTTTACCCTGGCCATGCAAAGCTTTTATCAATTCCCTAATTTCGGCAATGCCTGCAGGGTCTAACCCATTAGTAGGTTCATCAAAAACCAAAACATCCGGATTACCTAATAGTGTTGAGGCAATAGCAAGCCGTTGCTTCATTCCCAACGAATAAGTATTGAATTTGGATTTACGACGCTCATATAAGTTTACTGTTTGTAACACTTTTTCAATATCTCCCTCCCCCCTTCCTTTAATTTTGGCAGCAATCTTTAAATTATCTTCTCCACTTAAATAATGATAAAAATTGGGTGTCTCCAGTAATGTGCCAATCGTCTTTCTTAATTCGTCTGTAGTTCGATTACCCGCCCATTGGTAGGTTCCTTCTGTTACTTTTAAAATATCCATTACAATACCAAGCAAGGTGGTTTTGCCACTACCATTAGGACCTAGTATTCCAAAAACAGTTTGAGCAGGAACTTCAAAACTTACTTTATCAAGCGCTTTTATAGAGCCATATTTTTTAGTAAGATTATCTAAACGGAGAATAGCCATAACTTTTACTTATTGATTTGAAGTTAAATGAAATCCAGAAAGAAACTAAACAAAAAAACTCCTTACAAATAAACTCATGTTTAATTGTAAGGAGTTAAATATTTTTTTTGTCGGTATAAATAAACCCTCCAACGGAAATTTAGTTACTTAATTCCTCAAAGGCTTTCCACTTTTTAATATCGATTGAATTCTTTCTAATGTCTTCTTTTCGCCAGTTAAGCTTAAAAAGGCTTCTCGTTCCAAATCCAACAAATATTGTTCACTCACTAAAGTAGGTTCACTTAAATCGCCGCCGCACATTACATAAGCAAGTTTTTTAGCTACGGTAACGTCATGATCGGTGGCATACTTACCACGCCACATCCCATTTACACCAGCATGCATTGCACCCAACATAGAGCGGCCTAAAACTTTTATATCTGTACGTTGTACTGGCATTACATATCCATCATCATACAAATCAATGACTGCTTGCTTTGCTTCTGCAATCCTTCTGCCCGTATTCATACAAACTCTATCAATTCCATTTCTATAAATACCTAAGTCAAAAGCTTCTTTAGCCGAAGTGGCCACTTTTGCAGTCGCTATTGTTAAAAAACGATTTTGTAAAGGAATGGTTTCAGGCTCACCTTGGTGAATTTCATCGGATGCTCTTAATACAAACTCTTTAGTACCTCCACCGCCAGGAATTACTCCAATACCCACTTCCACTAATCCAGTGTAGGTTTCTGCAGCAGCAATTACTTTATCGGCATGTAAGCTCATTTCGCAACCACCACCCAGTGCCAAACCATGAGGTGCAAGCACCACAGGGATGCCTGAATATCGAACCCTCATCATCGTATTTTGAAACTGGCGGATGGCCATATCAATTTCGTCATAGTCTTGTTCAATAGCCATCATAAATATCATAGCTACATTGGCACCAGCACTAAAGTTTGCTCCTTCGTTACCAATTACTAATCCTTTATATTTTTCTTCGGCAAGTGCAATAGATTTTTGAACTCCTTCTAAAACCTCTCCGCCAATGCTTCCCATTTTTGTATACCACTCCAGTCCCAGTACATCATTACCTAAATGGTATGTACGGCAGGCCGAGTTTTTCCAAACGGTTTCGTTTTCAAAATTTTTCATTACAATAAAGGCATCACCACCAGGCATTGTTTTGTACGATTTGGAATTCACATCGTAACAAAGCCTTTTTCCATTTTCTACTTTGTAAAAAGAAGAAGCACCACTGGCAATCATTTCATCAACCCATGCAGCTACTTTATGACCAGCAGCTTTCATGGCAACTATCGTTTTTGCAACACCTAACACATCCCAGCTTTCAAATGCACCAATCTCCCAACCAAAGCCTGCCATCATTCCATCATCTACTCGGTAAACTTCATCACTGATTTCCGGAATGCGGTGAGAGATATAAGAAAACAAGTTATAATGGAACAGCCGATAAAATTCTCCAGCCTTGTCTGTACCAGCGCAGAGTGCTTTAATTCTAGTTTTTAAATCTTCGATGGGTTTTGCTGTTTCCAAAGTAGCAAACTTTGGTTTTTGCCTTGCCCCATATTCCATGGTTTGCAAATTGAGTGTTAGTATCTCTTTTTCTCCAGATGCATTTTTAGTTTTTTTGAAGAACCCTTGACCAGTTTTATCACCCAACCAATTATTCTCAACCATTTTATTTAACCAGGCAGGAATAATAAATTGCTCTTTCGCTTCATCATCTGGGCAATTATCATATACCCCTTTTGCCACTTTTACGAGTGTATCAATTCCCACTACATCTCCAGTACGGAAAGTAGCGGATTTAGGACGACCAACTATTGGGCCAGTTAAAGCATCAATTTCATCAACAGAAAGCCCCAGTTTTTCCATAGCATTCATAATGGCCATCATTCCAAAAACACCTACCCGGTTGGCAATGAAAGCTGGTGTATCCTTACACAAAACAGTTGTTTTACCCAAAGTAAGATCGCCATAATGCATTAAGAATTCTACAATTTCAGGATCGGTATGTGGTGTTGGAATAATTTCTAAAAGACGTAAATACCTTGGCGGATTAAAAAAGTGAGTGCCGCAGAAATGCTTTTTAAAATCATCACTTCTCCCTTCAGTCATCATATGTATAGGGATGCCAGAAGTATTTGAAGTAATTAAAGTGCCTGGTTTACGGTATTTTTCAACGTCGGTAAAAACCAGTTGTTTTATATCCAATCGTTCAACTACAACTTCAATTACCCAATCGCAATCTGAAATATCTTTCATATTGTCGGTAAAATTTCCAGTTTTTATCCTTTTAACTACGTCTTTAGTATAAACAGGAGAAGGATTTGACTTTATAGCTGCAGTTAAAGCATCATTTACAATTTTATTTCGGGCTGCTGGTTTTGCATCTTCAGGCAAATCCTTTGGTAAAACATCTAGTAACAACACTTGTAAACCTACTCCTGCAAAATGACAGGCAATACGGCTTCCCATTACGCCACTGCCCAAAACGGCAATCTTTTTTATTATTCTATTTGACATGATAAATATTAGTTAGTTAAACAACTATTTGCAAATTCGAAATTAAGGTTTTCTGCTTTAAGCTTAAAATAAAACATTTATATAGTTGAAATGAGGCTAAAAAGGATATCCATTTTTTCTTAAAAGCAAGAAGAAAGTAGTGGTTTATGGCAGATGGAGCTAAAAAAAAGCTGCTGTAGTACTACAGCAGCTTTTTTGATCATTTATTCATTTAGTCTTCGAAAAACTCAACCAAATTATTATTGATATATCCCAATTTCCCCGATGCTAATTTTACCAATATGAATTCTTCCCTTTTTATCGTCATTACATCTGCATACTTTGGTTCTACTAAATTAGTATTCATGAAGTAAAAACCTTTTAAATTATTACTGCCTGTCAATACAAATCCTGCATCTTCTAAGTAAACGATATCATTATAAATTGGTTCAGCAAGCATTTGATATCTTGAATCTTTCAATCCGGTTTTTCCATCTTTAGTAAAAATAAAGTAGTTGTTTCCTTTTGAAGATTTTACATAAAGAAGCTTAGTGTTTTCTACAGCCATATAGGGTGATCCATTTCCAAAAAGCATGCCTTTTAACCCATCTTTTTCTACTATAAGGTAAACCATAATACCAATGTTTACTTTTTCAATTTTATCATACTCGAATGGTACAATTACATCAAACTTATTATTAAACACTCCGTTTTTATTGTTACGTGTGGCAATATAAAAATTCTCCTCTACGCCAGGCATTTTATAGTCGGCAATGATGTTATCAAATAGTTCTGTTTTTTGAATGGTGCTATAATTACTTACTATTGTAACTGTGTTTGGTTTATTTAATTCCGGAACACTGTTTTCATTAATTGCCGGACATTTAAGTAACTTTTCTCCCTTAGTATTTATACAGATTTCATATCCACTTGCCAATAAAGAAGCACCAGCAAACAACACTTCTGTTTGATTATTATCTTCAGCGTTTAATGGAGTAGTTGTTTTTGGTATATACCCAAACCTGAATGATTTTGCTGAGAAAAACTTAAATGGGATAACTACCTTACCAGCTTTATTGATATAGCCATACTTATCTCCCTTTTTTACAACTGCAAAACCTTCATAAAAGAAATTAGCTTCGGCGTATTCTGGTTTAATAACTATGTTTTTATTAGGGCTTGCATATCCCCACAGATTACCATGGCGATAGGGAATTAAAGTCAAGTCGGCATCCTGTGCAAATAAGGGCACTGTGAATGCGAGGAATAATATAAGTATCAAATTTTTAAGGTTCATAATAGTAGTTTTTGTTACTCTAAGCTGAATCAAATATGTGTCCAAAGAAATAAAAGTTACAGAATAAATTGCATTTCCACAATCAATTACACTTTGAACACAATAATTATGTAAATAAAATAAATAATTATGTAAATTAATTTACACCAGCCCCTGCATTTATCAATGTGTCGGGACTCACGAAAAATAATTTACCTGTATTATCTTCCGCCATTAAAATCATTCCCTGGCTTTCGATGCCACGCATTTTACGAGGGGCCAAATTACAAACCACAATAACTTGTTTCCCCACAATTGCTGCCGGCTCAAAATATAAAGCAATGCCACTTACAATGGTCCTTTTTTCAAATCCTAAATCAACTTCAAGCTTTAATAACTTATCAGCTTTCTCTACTTTTTCGGCAGCAGTAATGGTTCCTACTTTTAAATCAATTTTTGCAAAATCGTCAAACTGAATTTCTGCTTTTACTTGGGGTACTTGATCTTCCGCTTTGTTATCTTCCACTATATTTTCCATTTCAAGTTTTTTAATTTTTAATTTTTCAATTTGCTCTTTTACTTCTTCATCTTCTATTTTACGGAATAATAATTCAGGTGCTCTTAAAGAATAACCAACACTTAATAATTTAGGTTTACCTGCATTTTCCCAATCTAGCATTTTGTCAACCACTTTCATTAAGTAACACATTTTTTTGGCGGTAAAAGGCAAAAACGGATTGATGAACACCGCAAGGTTTGCAGTTAACTGCAGACAGATGTGTAAACAGTTATCAATGCTTTTTTGTGCAAGCATTTGTTCTTCGCTTGTATAAACCCCTCCTTCGGAGGGGTTTGGGGAGGCTTTTTTTGCTACAATCCATGGCTGTTTATCCTGCATGTATTTATTGCCTTTTCGAGAAAGGTCAATAACCTCATATAAAGCATCCCGGAATTTATACCCCTCAATTAAGCTCTCTATTTTTGACTTAGTGATTTGAATATCTTCAAATAATTTCTTATCAGCTTCATCTAAAATATCCAAGTGCAAAGGAGGTACTTTTCCATTGCATAATTTATGCATGAGCACAAAAGCACGGTTTACAAAATTGCCAAAAATGGAAACCAGTTCACTGTTTACCGCATCCTGAAAACCCTTCCAGGTAAATTCACTATCCTTAGTTTCGGGTGCAATTTGCGTAAGGTAATACCGCAAGGCATCCACCATTGCATCTCCCCCATTAGCTTTTTTAACAAAGCCATTGATATAATCATCCATTTCAATACTCCATCCCCGGCTAGTACTCATCTTATCTCCTTCCAGGTTCATAAACTCGTTGCTGGGTACATTATCGGGTAAAATATATCCATTCAACTTCAGCATCACAGGAAAAATAATACAATGAAAAACAATATTATCCTTGCCAATAAAATGAACCAGTTTAGTGTCCTTATCCTGCCAGTAGGGTTTCCAATCCTTGTTATTATCTAATGCCCATTGCTTGGTAGCACTTATATAACCAATGGGAGCATCAAACCAAACGTATAAAACTTTGCCAGGTACTACCCCAGCCCCCCCACCCCCCAAGGGGGGATTTACAGAAGTCTTCACTTTGTTAGGTAGAGAATTAAGTTTTTGAGTTAAAGTATTCAATACATTATCTGTATCAGCTAAAACCTGTTCATTTGTAAACCTTATAACCGTGAACCCTGTTTTATTCAACCATTCAGTTCTTTCGGCATCATTGATTTGGTTCTCTGGCAATTGATGAATTAAACCATCAATTTCAATAACCAACATCTTATCTAAACAAACAAAGTCGGCAATAAAGGATCCAATGATATGTTGCCTTCTAAATTTAAACCCTTCAAGCTTTTTACCTCTTAGCATCTGCCACATGGCATTTTCTGCATCAGTTGGATTGTTTCTTGATTCTTTTACAAAATCCTTTAAACGGCCATACAAAATTGGATCGGCTGTGGCATAATCAAAAGACTCCTTCAAATCTGTAGAGTCTAAACTCCCCCCTTGGGGGGCGGGGGGGCTGGGCACTTTAACTCCCCAATCCAAATCCCTGGTAACTGCCCTGGGTTGTAAGCCTATGTCCATCCAGCTTTTACATTGGCCAAGTACATTGCTTTTCCAA
Source organism: uncultured Chitinophagaceae bacterium (assembly GCA_947085175.1). Lineage (GTDB taxonomy): Bacteria > Bacteroidota > Bacteroidia > Chitinophagales > Chitinophagaceae > Ferruginibacter. The sequence continues at coordinate 15,930 of CAMTVJ010000007.1, read as the reverse complement.
TCGTTTTTATGTTCGGTTAAAATCCATTCCCTTAAAAAATCTTCATGCTTATCCAAAGGCAAAAACCAATGGATGGTTGATTTTTTCGACGGTGTTTTTCCACTTAAAGTACTGCGTGGATTAATCAACTGCTCTGGACTTAAAGAGGTACCGCATTTTTCACATTGATCGCCATAGGCGCCATCATTGGCACATATAGGACAGGTTCCAATTATATACCTGTCGGCCAAAAATGTTTTGGCCTCCTCATCATAATACTGTTCTGTTTCTTTTTGAATCAGATCGCCTTTATTGTTGAGGTTGGTAAAAAACTCCTGAGCTGTTTCATGATGAAGAGCAGAAGAGGTACGGTGATATATATCGAAAGAAATACCCAGATCGGCCATATTACTTTTAAGCATGGCATGGTATTTATCTACAATTTCACGAGGCGTTGTTTTTTCTTTCATCGCCTGTATAGTGATGGCAGCACCATGTTCATCGCTGCCACAAACATAAACTACGTCTTCTTTTTTAGCACGCAGGTAACGTACATAAATATCGGCTGGCAAATAGGCTCCGGCCAGGTGACCTATATGTTTTGGACCATTAGCATAAGGCAGCGCCGAAGTAATTAAATATCGTTTGGGTGTATTCATTGGCGGCAAAAATACCTAATAAGCTGTCAATACCGAAATTTGAGTAAATTCATTCCATGAAACGCAAAGCATTTCTTTCCTCCTTCATTCCTTTAGCAGCCACCTTTACATCCGTGGCCCAGGGTAAAACCATTTTAGAACCCGAGAAACCCTGTATTATTCCGCCTTATTTAAAAAGAGGAGATATCATTGGCATTGCCTGTGCTGCCGGATTTATTACTGAAAATGAAATACAACCGGCGGTTTTAAAATTAACAGAATGGGGATACCAGATAAAAATAGGAACTACTATTGGTAAAAGGGATTTTACGTTTGGAGGTACCGATACAGATAGGGAAAAGGATTTTCAGGAGATGATGGATGATAAAAATGTAAAAGCCATTCTTTGTGCAAGAGGTGGTTATGGCGCTGTAAGGATTATAGACAGGTTGGATTTTAAAAAATTTAAAAGAGATCCCAAATGGATCATTGGTTTTAGTGATGCCACGGTTTTTCATTCGCATATCAATGAAAACTTTCGGATAGCATCTATCCATTCCAAAATGTGTAATAGCTTCCCCAGTGATTGGGCAAAAGCCGAACCCATACAAATAGAAACCATTGAAAGCATTCGTAAATGTTTGATGGGTGAAAGAATGAGCTATTTGTTTACGCCTAATCCCAAAAACAAAACAGGTATTGCCACCGGCGAATTGGTAGGCGGCAATTTAAAAACCCTTGAATCATTAGCGGGCAGCAAATCGGACATCAAAACCAAAGACAAAATTTTATTTGTAGAAGACACTGGCGAGTATTTATACAGCATTGACCGTATGTTTTGGAATTTAAAAAGAAGCGGAAAACTGGATGAACTAAAAGCCCTCATCATTGGAGGTTTTAAAGTAAAGAAAGATGATGCAGGCGAAGAGTTTGGAAAAACCTTGGAAGAAATTGTTTTGGAAAAAGTAGCTGAATTTAATTACCCCGTTTGCTTTGACTTTCCGGTGGGGCACCAGAAAAATAACTTTGCAATAAAATGTGGTGCAAAACATAGTTTAGGTGTACATTTAAATGAATGCAGATTAACGGAACAGAAATGATGAATGTTGAATTACGAATTATGAATTTTGAATTATGAACCATCAACCCATAACCACCCCACCCTATTTAAAAAAAAGCGACTGTATTGCTATTACCTGTCCGGCAGGTTATATGGCAACTTCAAAAGCGAAAAACTGTATTAGCACATTGCAGCAATGGGGATTTGAAGTAATGGTAGGCAAAACCTTGGGCAGCAAATCGAAAAACTATTTTAGTGGTAATGATGAGGACCGACGGGATGAATTACAGGCCATGCTGGATGACGAAAATATTAAAGCCATCTTATTTGGCAGAGGTGGTTATGGGGTAAGCCGGATTATTGACAGCCTCGATTTCACCCAATTTAAAAAGAAGCCCAAATGGTTGATTGGCTATAGCGACATTACTGTTTTACATGCTCATTTGCATTCAAAAATAAGAGTAGCTTCCCTGCATGCACCCATGGCAGCAGCATTTAATGAGGGGGAAAATGAATACATCAAATCCATACAAAAAGCCATTACAGGTAAAAAAGCAAAGTACCAGTGTGAGGCAAATCCGTTTAACAAAACAGGTGTAGCCACTGGCGAATTAATTGGGGGTAATCTTGCACTCATTGCCCACTTATGTGGAAGCGCATCTACCTACAAAACAAAAAATAAAATACTTTTTATAGAAGATATTGGAGAGTTTATTTATAATATTGATAGAATGCTTTGGCAATTAAAACGTAGCGGACAATTAAAAGACCTGGCCGGATTAATCGTTGGCGGATTTACAGATATGAAAGACACTGACCGGCCTATGGGCAAAACGGTGGAAGCACTCATTAAAGAAGTGACGGAAGAATATGATTACCCTGTTTGCTTTGGTTTTCCTGTAGGGCACCAAACCGAAAACTATGCTTTAAAAGTTGGTGTAGAGTACTCACTAAAAGTAGGAAAAACCAAAACCAGTTTATTAGAGCTTTAGTAAACTATCCAGCTTTTGTTTTACCAAATCAAAATCGTTTAGGTTGTGGTGTGTTCCTTTTTCAATGGTAACAAACTCATCGCCAGGCTTTAAAACTTTTTTTAGTTTAGCCGCATTACTTAAAGGAATTACTCCATCATCGGTTCCATGAAATATAGTAATTGGGTAATTAACTTCCTTTAAATATTCATTCACCGGTAATTTGTATGTCGACATTTTTGAAGTGGGATAAATGGGAGCATAATAACTAAACAAAGAAGGAATGCTATAATATGGCGTTTCTAAAATAAGTTGTTTGTTATTTGACTCGGCAGCTACATAACTAGCTATACCAGTACCCAATGATTTACCATAGATAATGATGCTATCTTTCCCAAATTGACTGGCTGCCATTTTTTGAACCTGCAATGCCTGCTCATACATTTTCTTTTCGGTACGCTCTCCACTGGTTTTACCAAAACCGGGATAATCTTCCATCCATACTTCATATCCTAATTGAGTAAAATTATTGGCAAACTTTGCATAGCGCTCTATATTTTGTTTATTGCCATGATAGTAAACCACTACTCCCCTTCTTACCGAATCGGAGGGTAAAAACTTAATCATGTTTACCGTATCGGTTTCATTAATAACCAAATTTACTTCTTCAAAAGGCACATTAAAGTGATAAACATAAGCCTGCGAGAGTTTCTCGGGATGAAACAAAAACTTCTCTTGTATATAATATAATACAATGCCAATACCACAGTAAATGATGATGATGATTTTTAGCCAGCTAAATATTCTTTTTCGATTCATGGGTTGCAAAGGTATGGGATTGAGGAATTATGAATTTTGAATTTTGAATGATGAATTACGAATTATGAATTACGAATTACAAATTACGAATTCAAGCGTTGTGTCAGCCTAGCAATATGAATGATGAAGTTCACCCCATTATCAATTATCAATTCCCAACCCCGCCTTCAACAGGCTCAGGCTCACAGGCAGTTGAATGATGAACCATTCACAATTAACCATTAACCATTTACCATTACCAATTAATACTGCAAAATATCCCTCACAAAATTATGGTACTCAGGAAAGGAAGGAAGGTTATTATGTCCGCCACCCGGAATACGGATGAGGGTGATTTTTCGGGGATTGAGTTTTTGAAGATTTTCTGCATTTTTAATGGGGATAAGCCAGTCCTTGGTGCCGTGTAAAATATAAGTATGGCAATTTACTTTGGTAATCCATTTATCGGTACGCATATGAAAACGAAGTACAAAACGCATGGGTAAGATGGGTAAAAATCTTTCCATGGCCTTAATAAAACTAAAATAGGGAGCATCTAAAATTAAATAGCGGGGGCTATTATCGCAAGCCAGTTTAGCAGCAAAGCCACTACCTAAGCTACGGCCATATACAATGATATGATGCTCTTCGAATTTAGCAGCAAGACTGGCATATACAAACTGCATATCGGTGAGCATGTCTTTTTCGCTTCGCTTGCCGGTACTTTTACCAAAGCCACGATAGTCAACCAGCACCACATCGTATTTATATCGGTAAAAATCTTTGGCGTATTTAGCCCAACCTTTAATGCTTCGGCTATTGCCGTGAAAATATAAAACAAGCCCAAGGGGTTTATCTACAAAAAAATGAAGACCATTGATACGAACTCCGGGTTCTACATCAAAAAAAAGTTCTTCAAAAGGCACATCGTATTTATATACAAAATCCGATTTTAATTTTTCGGGTTTAAATATCAGCCGCTCCTGTAATAAGTAGGCAATCACCGACAGGGCAGTAATACCAATAATGATATAAAGAAGAATTTGAAGCAATGGCAGTTTAGGTTATTGATAGAAAGATAGTGAAAACCTGCTAGCTGCAAGAAATTAGCTATTAGTCCGAAACTGATTATTATCTGAAACCTACTAAATGTTAAATGCTAAAAGCCAATAGCTAAAACCTAACTCCTTTTATACATCATCCTCTGGATAAACCCTGTTCAACTTTAAAGTAGTAACTGGCGATATAATTAAAGGGAACTTCTCAACCACTACCGTACTCTGCTCCAAACCAAATCCTTTTTCTTCGTTAAGCGATATCTCCTTTAGCCAGAAATAAGATTTTAAAACTATCCGCTCAAAAAACGGCAGTTCATTATCCTGGCTCAGGAATTTCTCCATTACAATAAATTTAAAGTCGCCAATCATATTATTACGCTGCTGACTATCGTATCGGCTGGTAACATTTACTTCACGGTTGGCAACTAAGTCTTCCACCACTTTTTTAAACATGAGGTTAAGTCGGGGCTGCATTCTAAATCCAAGACGAAACTCTACCCTAATGATATCATTAGGAATAATATGCTCCACCGAATACTCACAGGTATATGGATCATCTACCGTATCCACATGCACCATCCAGTAAATATCGGCACGTTTGGGCTTACCACTTAGGATGGAATACATGATTTTATGTTCAATCTCCTTAGGGTTATTGGCACTGGTTAAATACACCAAATGGGTAGCATATTTAGGAACCGAAGAGTCGTTACTCAAATCTTCCAACTTGGGAACGTATTCCTCCAGGCGAACAAACTCTACATAGCGGTTTTTAATTTTACGGCTGCGGAACCAAACGTACATTACAGAGAAAAGACAGAAACCGATCATTAAAGTAATATAACCGCCGTGAATGAATTTATCCATCAAGGCAATTAAGAAAGCTGCCTCTACTATAACATATACGAATAGGAAAAGATAAATCCATCCCGCCTTCACCCTATGTAATACCATATAATTGGCAAAGAGAATGGTAGTCATAATCATGGTAGTGATAATGGCAAGGCCATAAGCCGCTTCCATTTTTGCCGACTCTCTAAAAAATAAAACCACTCCCACACAACCAACAAACAAAATAGTATTAATGGCAGGAATATAAATTTGACCACGAGCCTCGGTTGGATAATTGATTTTAACTTTTGGCCAAAGGTTAAGGCGCATGGCCTCGTTAATTAAAGTAAAAGACCCTGTAACCATTGCCTGGCTGGCAATAATGGCAGCACTGGTAGCAATTACTACCCCCGGCACAATAAACCAATGTGGCATCAAATCGTAAAAAGCATTAATACCCTCGGCATTAATAGTGGCTTCGGTTAAAAGTTTACCGCTATGGTGCTTTAATAAGCTGGCACCCTGACCAAAATATTGAAGCAGTAAGCAGGTTTTTACAAAAATCCAAGAGATACGGATATTGCCACCGCCGCAATGCCCAAGATCGCTGTAGAGTGCCTCGGCACCCGTGGTACAAAGAAACACGGCTCCCAATAACCAAAAACCCTCGCTGTATGTAAATAAAAAGTGAATGGCGTAGTAAGGATTAAGCGCCTTAAAAATGTAGAGGTAATCGCCTATATGCAAAAGCCCCAACAAAGCAAGCATACCAAACCAAACCGACATAAAAGGGCCAAACAGTTTACCAATATTGCTGGTACCAAACTGCTGCATGAAAAAGAAAACACAGATGATACCCAACACTATATATACAATGGTATCCCTACTCAAATCACGAAAAGAAGGAAGTTCTTTTAAACCCTCAATAGCCGAAGTAATGGAAATAGGAGGCGTAATAATACCATCCGACAACAAAGCCGCTCCACCAATCATGGCCGGAATCACTAGCCATTTTTTACGTCGGCGTACCAAGGCAAAAAGGGCAAAAATACCACCCTCACCACGGTTGTCGGCACGTAACACCATTACCACATACTTAATGGTAGTAAGCAAAGTAATGGTCCAAATGATTAAAGAAAGCGTACCCAAAATGAGTGGCTCATCAATCACCCTTCCTTTAATAATAGAGTTAAAAACATAAAGCGGAGAAGTACCAATATCGCCGTAAATAATTCCTAAAGCAACCAAAAGGCCGGCTGCAGTAACCTTGTTAACATGTTTAGACACACTACAAATTTAATCGTTCAAAGGGGTATAAAATTTAAAAATACCAGCATTTTAACTATGGGCATCATCGTTGCAAACTTTGTTCTGTTATTCTTTTTTTTTCGGTGAAAATGAAAGGATAACCAATCACTTCATCGGCAAATCAATGGGCATTTTGTTTAAAAGCAAAGACTTCAATTTTAAAATACAGGTACAAATGTAGAAGTAAAACGAAAAATATGAAGAATTATTTTTTATATTTATTAATGGAAACGGTAACTCTAAAAGCTTTACTTCATCGCCGGTTGGAATGCATTGGCATTTATTTCAACAACCTTACACCCTTAAACAACATCATTCAAAAAGAAGCAGGTGCCACCTGGAGCAAATTGCAACAGTGCTGGTATGTACCGCTAACCCAAAAAAATTACTTTAAAATTCAATATGCTTTAAAAAATAAAGCCATCATCAATAACAGCAATCTCAGTAAATATCTGCATAACAAAAAAGAAGGAAAAGAAAACCAAACTGCCATTCGTTTAAAGCCAGCTGCCATAAAAGAAACAACCAATTTAGCCAACAGTATTTATAAAAACAGTACCATTCAGCCAGTAAACAGCCATGTATTGTTAGCCATGCATGAGCGGTTGGTTTTAATGGCTTATAGCCCATCCACCATACGTACTTATTTAAATGAAACGAGCCAGTTGCTGCAATTACTCCAAAACAAATTGGCCGATGAGTTAGATTCCGATCAACTTAAACGCTACCTGGTATTTTGCTTAGAGAAGCTTGGGATTAAAGAAAATACACTCCACAGCCGTATGAATGCCCTTAAATTTTATTACGAACAGGTGCTTGGCAGAGAAAAGTTTTTTTGGGAAATACCCAGGCCCAAGAAACCCTATCTGCTTCCCAAATTACTTAATGAAGAAGAATTAAGAAAACTGTTTAATGCCCTAACCAATAAAAAACACAAAGCCATGTTATTTACGGCCTATAGTGCCGGACTAAGGGTGAGTGAAATTGTAGCCCTAAAAATTGCCGACATCGACAGTAAAAGAATGCAAATATTTATACACAGGGCCAAGGGCAAAAAAGACAGGTATGTTAATTTAAGTCCGGTACTGCTCGACATTTTAAGGAGTTACATTAAGGAATACAAGCCAGCACCCAGGAAATACTTATTTGAGTCGGAAAGGAGTTTAGAAGCCTACCCCACCCGAACTGTACAACAAATTTTTACCAATGCTAAAATTAAGGCAGGCATTAAAAAAGAAGTAGGTGTACATAGCCTGCGACATAGTTTTGCCACCCATTTATTAGATAAAGGCACCGACATTAAATACATTAAGGAATTATTAGGTCATTTTAGCATAAAAACCACCGAACGCTACCTTCACTTAAGCAAAAAGCAACTTATAAACATCGCAAGCCCTTTTGATGATTTATGGAAAACCGAATCAATTGACTGGTAAAGCCTCACTCTGTGATAGATTAAAAAATAAATCAATAAAAAAAAGTCAAAAAGCAACAAGCAATGCTTTAATACATTAATTTAACATTTAATACCTTTACCTTAAAAAACGGCTGTGATTTAGGGGCGGCGAAGCCGTAAATAGGTTGTTATTATTTGAATTTGGGAAATACGATAAAATGGATTGCTGTAATAGCAATTTCCCAAATTTAGATATTAAAATATTGAGAATCAGAGTAATAATAATTTATTACATTGCGTGTTATAACATAAATACTAATGTTATGCGTAACCTTAAAATGACAGCGTTCATAAATTTAAACAAAGAGAAGCTTGCCTTCATTTTTAAAGTACTGTTAGTTACTTTCGCTATTTTATTGACTTCACTTTACTTTTTGCCGTTAGCTGACAAACCAATATTCCCGATATTAGTTGCCTTTCATTTGGGTTTATCATTTCTTATTGCGAGTATAGTTGCGACAATAATTTATTTGAGTGGCTATTTCTATTTTAGTAGACAGGAAACAATATTTGCATCAGATAATTTGAAAGAATTTCTAAGTAAGTATGACTTTAAAACTGACATAATCAATAATAAAAATAAATGGCAATTAGCTCAAAGAATTAAGACTGGGAAAGTCAAAGGTTATCCTATTGTAATTTTCAAAAAACATGACAAGTGGAATTCTATTATTGCTGTCTTTGAACTTGAATTGAAGGATAAAATCAAATCGGACTTATTCAAATTTCATAGTTCCATTTCTAAACCGAAAATTGAAATTGGTGAAAATATAATTTTAGTAACTCTTGCCGTAACAGGAAATATTGAGGAACAAATTATTCAGTTTATTAAGCTGCTTCAAGAAAATTACATTAAACCAATGTCGGAGAAAGGCTACGCATAACATGGGTATTGCTACAAGTGTGGCAGGACGTTGTAATCTTCGGCTGCAGTTCGCTATCAGCAGCGGTTTCGGCGGACGGAATTCTGTTGGGCTTTTAGTTTTTATCTTGTACTTTTAAATCTTTATTGAGCAGCAGTTCCGGGCAGGACAAGCAATGAATTCCACACCTGCAGCAATACCTGAACGTTGTGTGCTATACGACAGCCTTAAAATTGCAACACTATGACAATGAAAAAATTTATAATTATTCCTTTATTACTTGTCGGTTCATTTTCTTTTGCCCAAAATAACTTTTTAGGGCTTTTTGCAAATAGCTATTTGGAGACAGCAAAATATGGAGTTGACAAAATGGTAAGAGTAAAAAAGAGCATATACATAATTTATAACAGAGACTACTGTAAGTTTTATGTAGATGGGCAAGCCTCAATCTTTTTCAGAACAAGAGGTTACCAAACAAAATTGATTGGCGAGTATCTGCATACAGAATTTATAAGTGAAGAAACCAGTACTACATCAGACGGACGCTATGGAATAATGATTGATGAAAATAAGGATGGAATTATTTTCCAAGTAAACATACCAAGCTATCCTGGTGACAAAGTTTATCCTAATGGATTTACATACTTAGTTGAAAAGGCTGAAAAATATAGTGAGAATGGTAAAGTTAATGGTAATATACAAGTGTTAAACTGGAACGAATTACACCTCCAACAACAAGTTGATGATAGTATACGAACAATCCGTCAAGCTGAAAAAATTAACATCAAAAGGCAAAGTGAAATTGACGATTCTATGTATATTGTAAAAAGGGATAGTCTAATAAGAATTGCAGAGGATTTGCGTTACTCAAAAGGAGATAATTACAACCCAGTTAAAATTGAATGGTTAGCTGACACAATAGCTGCTAAGGTTAAAGTATCTCAAAATGACTATTTCTACAATGATTTCAAAATTCTTATAGACTCGAATGGATATGTTATTAAAGCGATTCCAAATGGCAAGCAAGGACATATTATCGAAAAATATTTACCCTTAATTGATAATGCTATAGCAGGAATAAAACTTAAAGAATTTAAGGCAAAAAATGGTAGATATTATCCATCTTATGCTACACTTTACATATCACTTATGTACGATCCTAATACTGATAAAAAGTCAAAAAAGAAAAGATTATTCAATTTCTAAAATACGCTTTACTTGTTAAAATCTGTTTTAAAAGATTATTCTGATATTATTTACCAAACACAATATCGTATGCCAGAGAATTATCAAGTAATTCACTTTGATATATTTCTGTCTCGGTATTTTTCTAAGCAATTCTATTTTATTAAGGCAGGCATAATCGAGCAACTTAGAAATAAACTTAAAGTCACTTTTGACAATGACAGGAAATGTTTTATAGATTACGGCAGTTTGCAGAAAATTAATTTTACAGACCTGCAATATTATCAACCAGACGTTGGTATCGACGGCCCAAGATTCAGTGATATAAACGCCCCAGTTTCAATATTACAAATTGACAAGGCTTACATTTTATTTGATGGATACCACAGAGCATTTAAAAGTATTTTGAAACAAGAAACATCAATTCAAGGTTATGTTTTACAGCTTACAAAATAGGAAGTACAGCACACAACATTGGTATTGCTGCAAGTGTGGCTGGACGTTGTAATCTTCGGCTGCAGTTCTCTATCAGCAGCGGTTTCGGCGGACGGAATTCTGTTGGGCTTTTAGTTTTTATCTTGTACTTTTAAATCATTATTGGGCAGCAGTTCCGGGCAGGACGAACATTGAATTCCACACCTGCAGCAATACCTGTTCGTTATGCGTCACCCTATTTCAGAGCAGCTTTTCGTAACTCAACAGTAATTTTTTTGACACACCCTGATAAATTTTTTTTTATTTCATGTTCCCAAAATCTAAAGACAACCCAACCATTTGACAAGAGATAGTTTGTATTCTCTAAATCTCTCTCAATGTTGCGTTCAATTTTCTTGACCCAATATTTTCGGTTTGCTTTTATTTTGGGTTTCTTTTCTGACCATTTGTAGCCATGCCAAAATTCACCATCAACAAAAACAACAATCTTGTATTTATTAAAAACAATATCAGGTTTGCCTTTTAGCTTTGACACATTAAGACGATACCTAAAACCTAATTTCCAAAGTGCTTTTCGTAATGCTAATTCGGGTTTTGTATTGACACCACGGATTTTGCTCATTAATTCTGAACGTTCCTTAGTGGTTTTAAATTCATACTTAGCCAAGTGAAAGATGGTTTACAAAAAGTGTATGTGGGGCCGACACCAAATTTATATCGAATTTTAAAGACGGTTCAATTCTTGAACTTGCATTGTGAATCCTAAAAGAAATTTGCCAGCCTTCGTTTAATGACACTAACAAAGTAGTTTGGGAATTATCTTGATAAACTATTTCAATCAATCGGTTTGGAAACTTTAGCCTTTGCATTTTTAATTTTGGCTTTATACCTTCAAAAGGTAAATTCAATGTACCATGCAAATTATACGCTTGAATTTCAACCTTATTTTTGCCTTTAATGACTTTATAAAAATCCTGATTGCCAATTAAATATTCAACAAGCCTTTTGGCAACAATACCAGGATTTTCCTTATCAAGGTTTAAAAGCTCTTTCTTAAAAGCATCAAGTATTGGCACATAAACAGAAGAATGATAATCACCAAGTGTTGACCATTTTTGAGTCGCTTTACTTGCCGTTCGGAGTTTTGCCAAGTCATCAAAAATTGGTTTTATTCCAGCAAAATATTTCAGGGAGCATGACACACCAAGCCACTTTTCACCAAAGTTTATATCATTCGACAACCGAGAATGTTTTACAGCACGATGATTATTCTTTGCCGAAATTCCAATTTCCCATTTTTGCAACGACCTAATTGCTAATACATCTCTAACATCGCCGCTTTGACCTTGTTTGTCGGAAACAATTTCAAGTTGCAAAATATCATTTTTGCTTATCCCGTTAGACAATCGTGGTTCTAAATCAATCAAAAAGTTTACAGCAAAACTCGCGTTTAAATTATACAAGCCTTTTTCAGTTTTACTGAAACTATCAAAATGTTTCTTTGCTGTTTTATATGGGTCATTCTCAACAACGGAAACTGATGTTAAAATGTTCAATCTTCCCAAAAAAGCATTTAGTAAGGAATACTCAAACGCTTTACCTGTCTTAGTTTGTTTAGCTTCTTTTGCCATTGTTTTATTGGGCTATAGCATTTATAATTTCAAGCATTCGTTCACGAACAATAACTCCATTCAAAAATGGTTCTTGTTTGGCAATTGTTTTCTTTTTGGCAACTTTTAAATTACTCAAATCATCATAAATTTTTTGAGCTAACGCTCTTCCCATCCTAACAGGAACAGCATTACCAATCATTTTATAACCAGCTACAACGCTACTATAATGAAAAGTAAAGCTATCAGGAAAAGTTTGAATTCTTGCACATTCCCTTACAGACAAACGACGATAAAGTTTTTCTTTCCCTTTTACAAACTCTCTAAGATTTTGCTCTATAAATTTCATCTTAGGTGCTTGTGGGTGTATTGGTGCATGACGACCACCAGCTTGAATTGTAAATGAAACTTCATTCCATGAACGTACCCTATTTCTTGACATAAAAATGGAGGAAAATCCACCAATCATATATTCGTGGTTTGTTACTTTGCAATCTTTTCCATTGGTATAGTTTCCTTCTTTTGCAGGTAAGACAGTGTCTTTTAAATCATCGATAGCCTTCTCAAGTGTTATTTTCTTTTCGGGTGTTGTTGCAATAGGAAATTGAAATTTCAAACCCAAATCCTTTCTATAACCTATAAAGAAAACTCTTTTTCTATCTTGCGGCACTCCAAAGTCAGACACATTTAATAACTGAAATGACAAATCATATCCAATATCCGTAAACATTTGCTTTATGTTGGCTAATGCTTCTTTATGTGCTGGTAGTAACATCCCCGACACGTTTTCAGCAAGAAAAAACTTTGGCTTCTTATCGGCAAGTATTCTCATAAATTCATAGAACAATTGCCCTCGTTTATCAGCTATTCCTTTTTTCGACCCAGCTTCCGACCAACTCTGACAAGGTGGACCGCCAATTATGCCATCGCAATCAGGAACTTCGTTTGAAGGAATATCAACAATACTTCGCCTATCTAAGACAGTATTTTTATGGTTCTTTTCATAGGTTTCCCATATTTCTTTATCGTATTCATTTGCCCAGACAACATCAAAACCGGCCTGTTCAAAGCCCAAATCAAGACCGCCAGCACCTGCAAAAAATGACACAACTTTCATATACTAATAATTTTAGCACAAAATAATACCTTCCTTTCATTCGGCCAAATTTTTTTACTGACAGAGTAAAGGGCGAACGCATAACAAAAGTATTTGCAAAAGCAGGGCTGGACATTGTTATCTTCAGCAGTAGCAATGTGGCATCATTTGTCCGGGCTGGACTTTTTCTATTAAGCTTTTACTTGGTATCTTCAACAAAATATTTTCAATCAGCATTTGTACCGGGCAGGACATTCAATGAATCCCCTGCCTTCGCAAATACTCGAACGTTGGCTGTAAGTTTATTCGACACCCTACACATCGACAATGACAATAGAATTAATTCCAGTTATTGAAATAGGTTATAACAATCAAGGAGTTCAAGTCCCTGACAAATATCCTTATTGGGACAATTCAGAAATTTGGGATGACTTTCATATTGAGTGCTATAAAAAAGCAGGTTTTAAGGATAAGCTAATTCCATATTTAAAAGGCTCTTCATTTTATCGCTTAACCGACATTTCAGACGACAATTTAAAGAAACTTGCCATTGACCACACACAAGAATTAAAGGAGCAATCTTGCTCATTTTTTGGCGGTTACGTTTTACGAGTTGACAATCAAGACCGGCTTTTTCCTCAATGTTGCGGCCTACTTGCGGACATTAATTTTTGGACAAAAATTTCCAATGGTAAGGAATCTTATTATGAAGGACACCCTGCACCTCAAATCGCATTCAAAAGAAATTCAATTATGTTTGACCTTACAACAAATGAATTTGACGAAATTTTCCAACCACCGCCACCTGTACTTTTATTTCAGGTTGACAAAACTGAATTAGGAATGGCAATTGAAAAAACAAAACAGGAATTAGTGACTTTTGCAGAACGACTTGAACGAATCAACTCTGATGAAAACTTACAAATTGCAAACATTGACAACGTTTTAATTTGGTATGACGACAACTACTAAAACCTACAGCCAACAAAAGGTTTTGTGCAATTGGGGCATGACGTTGAAGCAATCATCGGCAGTGCATATCCAAGCTTTGGTTTCGGCGGACGGAATTTTGCCAGGCTTTTGTTGGTTAACTTCGGCATTTAGTTATTAATTTAGCTTCAGTTCCGGGCAGACAGTTGGTTAATTCCCAAACTGCACAAAGCCCCGAACGTTATATGCAACCTTTTATGAATCCTCATTTGAAATCAGCACTATGAAAATACACTTATCGTTCATATGCTTCTTTTGTATTTCTGTTATGGCTTATGGACAACAGACAAACATTGAAATATTTGGAAAAATTAAAGGTGAATGCAAAAGCAAAATTTTTATCTTTTTCGAGAACAGTTTTAATTCCGGAGATAGCATTTTCACGTCTGTAAAAGGTAAAGAGTTTCATTTTATCACAAAATCGACCTTGCCTGCATTATGCAGAATTCATTTCGGGGAAAATAGCCAGATACAAGAATTCTATATTGATAAAAAAAAGACATTTATAGAAATCTCAAGTACCTTAAGCAGTAAAGAAACTCCAGATAGCCTTGGCGGTCCAAATACAAGGTTTACAATTCCAAAAGTCAACGGGTCAGAAACTGAAACTATGATTCGGAATTTTAACGAATGGAAATCAAGGCAAAAGGCAAGTCTCGATGATCACTCCATGGTATATAATAAGCTTAAAAGATTTGTAAAAGCTCATCCTAAAAGCAAAGCCAGTGCCTATATGATAGCGGATGGAATTCATTTTCGAGGTTCGGGATATTTTATAGGTGAAGACTTTCCCTTTTCATACTCAGAAGTTGAAGAGTTATCAAATTATTTGGACAAATCGCTAAAGAAAACTTTTGAATGGGAAAATATCTTAAGATTACTTTCAAAGTTAGAATCTCGTAGACATCGTTCATTGCATTCTGAAATTCTTTCAACAGATTTAACAGATACCAACGGCAATAAAAAAAACATAAGAGAATTTACCGGAAAATATATTTTAATCGACTTCTGGGCTTCTTGGTGCAATCCCTGCAGAGCCTTAAATCCACAATTAAAAAAGCTATATGCAAAATATAAGGATACAAATCTCGAAATTATTGGTATCTCAATTGATCTAAATGCAAAAGCCTGGAAAAAAGCAATACAACAAGACAATCTGAATTGGCCACAGCTATTAGAAGAAAATGGCCCACATGGTGAATTTAGTAAGTACTACGATATAGAATCCATTCCTTTCAAAATACTTGTAGACAAGGCTGGGAAAATAATCGGCTTTAATTTGACTATTCAAGAAATTGAAAATGTTTTAGTTAGAGACAGTAATTAAGGCTGCATATAACATGGGGTTTGCTGCAAGGCTGGCTGGACATTGGAGCAATGGTCATTTTATCGCTATTGTACTTCATCTGGGCTGGACAAACATCGCTGGGCTTTTGTTTGTTAACTTGTACTTTTATATCTTTAATCAGCAGCGGTTCCGGGCGGACACAGCAACTATTCCAGCCCTGCAAGCAAGCCCTGCCCGTTGGGCGTAAGTTTACAAGACCCTAATATATAGAAATGTCATTTGTAATAACAAGAAGTTGGGGTGTTAATTATAAAAGTCTTTTGGCTCGACCTCGTATTTCACATAACGTGAGTGAATATGTTTT
>CAMTVJ010000006.1:0-625315 GCA_947085175.1 uncultured Chitinophagaceae bacterium | reverse complement strand
TGACATTGGTGCTCCAACACAGGTTACAGAACCTGCAGTATAAGAAGGCGTAACAGTAATTGTAGCTACTGACACGGCACCTGTTGAACTTGTATTGATAGCAGTAAACGATGGTATATTACCTGCTCCACTGGCAGCAAGGCCAATTGATGGAAGGTTATTTACCCAGTTATATACAATAGTACCACCCGTTGTTGGGCTGCTAAAGTTTACAGCTGCTGTAGGTGCTCCAGTACATAAAACCTGGTTAGGTACTGTATTTACAGTGGCTGTTGGATTAACCTGTACAGTTGATGTAAATGGAGTACCAGTACAAGTAAGACCTGCATTAGTATAACTTGGAGTTACAGTAAAAGTAACTGTGATAGGGCTACTGGTTGGGTTGGTTAAAGTGCCAGTAATTGGAGTACCTGATCCACTCATTGGCATTCCTGTTACAGCAGGATTATTTCTAACCCAGCTATAAGAAACACCTGAAGCACAATTTAAACCAGGCACAGAAAGTGAACTGGTATTACCACAAGCTGGTCCCACTGGACCTCTTATACAACCATTGGCCAAAGAGTTTCCATTACAAAATACTGTCCAATTAGCAAAATTATCACCAAAGCCTGATCCTGCAGCAATGTTGAATGTAAATGGACCATTGGTTGAAGCTACTAAAGCTGATGTAAATGTAGAACCAAATCCAAATGGACCGCCAGAAAGAACGACAGCATTGCTAGCATTTCTTAATTCAAAGGTAATTTCATCTGCCCAAGTGCTGGAGTAATTTATGTTAACATAAATACCCTCGGTTATATTTGAAGTTGATAAATTAATAGGAGTAATTGCATTTCCACTACATGTTGTTTGAGAAGTAGGCGTTGCTACTCCTACTGGAATTGGATTTACAATTACATTAAATGAACAGGTAGCTGATACATTACCAGCAGGATCTGTTGCTCTAAAAGTATTAACTGTAGTTCCAACAGGGAAAACTGAACCAGAAGGTAAACCCGCAATTTGAGTAACCACAGCCGAACAATTGTCGGTAGCTGTTGGGGCTGTATAATTAACAACCTGACTGCCACACCTAACAATTTGTGCTGGGCAAGCTCCTAATACTGGTGGTTGATTATCAACAACTGTTATAATAAATGAACAAGTTGAAAAGTTACCTGCAGCATCAGTTGCTCTAAAGGTATTGGTTGTTACTCCCACAGGGAATACAGATCCAGAAGCCAAACCAGCTGTTTGTGTAACCAATGCAGAACAATTGTCTGTGGTTGTTGGCATTGCATAATTTACTACTGAACCACAGGTGCCTGCTGTATTATTTACACTAATATTTGCAGGGCAAGTAATAGTAGGCGCTTGATTATCCACCACTGTTACTGTAAAAGAGCAAGTTGTAAAATTACCAGCTGGATCGGTTGCTCTAAAGGTGTTGGTAGTTACTCCCACAGGGAATACAGATCCAGAAGCCAAACCAGCTGTTTGTGTAACCACTGCAGAACAATTGTCTGTGGCTGTTGGCATTGCATAATTTACTACTGCACCACAGGTGCCTGCTGTATTATTTACACTAATATTTGCAGGGCAAGTAATAGTTGGCGCCTGATTATCAACTACAGTTACCGTAAATGAACAAGTACCAGTATTGCCATTATTATCAGTAGCTAAAAATGTATTGGTTGTAACACCAATTGGATATACAGAACCAGAAGCTAATCCAGCTGTTTGTGTAATACTAACAATAGTACCACAAGAGCTAGTAGCAGTTACACGCCTCCCTATGGTCATTGGTAAATTAGTCATACTATGCCAGGTTTGATTTTGACCTGGATTACTAGTAAACCTTATTTGTGTAGGCTGTGCAATGAGAGGGAAATTAATAGTAACATTATTTAAATTGTAACTAGTTGATGGCGCTAAATTACTACTGAATATATTCACCCATAACCCAGTTGCAGCATTAAAAATATCAATGCCAATATCTACATATCCACCATGCGAATGAGCAAAACCACCATTTGCACCAAATGAAACACTTGTAGCACCTTGTGTTAATGCAGGCAATAATGCATGAGTAGCATTATTGAAATCATTTACAGAAACATCTGTAAAAGATGGTGCTGTCCATGGAAAAGTATTTACAAAATTTACCGTTGCCCCACAAACCCCTGGGTTGTTGTTGACTGATATACTTGGTGGGCAACTTACTGTTACACATACTGCTTCAAAAGTTAATCGGTCTAATACAACAAAAGGACCAGTTATAGTTATACTGGCTATATTATTTGATGCACTATTAAACCCTAAAAAAGTAGTGGCCCAATTGCTAGCTAAACCAGTTGGAGTAACTGTGCAAGTACCTAAAACTACATTTGATGAATTATAAGCAGTTAATGTAATTGTTGTTCCAGCACAAGGAGCTCCTTCAACATATAATCCTACTTTACCAGCAAGGATAGGTAATGTAAATGTTATTACATCTGATGGATTGTTTAAATTTATTGATGCAGAGCCATGAGGTACAGTAGATGGATCTGTAGATGAACTACAAAGACCCCAACCAGCGCCGCCCTTTGAAAAATCTGCCAACACAGCCCTACTAAACGAATTTGGATTAGGGGTTGTTAAAGTAATACCGCTACTAAATGTAAAAGGAGTTACAGGTACATTATACCCGCCACCAGCCGATGGATTACTTGCAGAAGTAGGTACTCCTTCAAAAGACTCCATAATGGCACCAGCTCCAAAACTAGGTACAGTTACACATTGCCCAAAACTATTAACTGAGGTTAATAATGTTAGAACTAAAAAATTAAGAATTAGTATTGTTGTTTTCATTTTTATTTATTTAAAATGATATAAGACTATTTTTATTTAAAATGCTTTAGTATTTAAAATTGAAGATTTTTAAATATGCAGCATATTCAGAAGGGTAGTTTTTCTTCCAGTTTTCATATTCATTTCTTAACTCAGCGTTTACACCTGGAGACTTTGAGGATGACTTAAATGATGGATGGTTAGGACACTGCTCTTTCATTTGTTTAGCCTGTGTAGCTTTTAATTGAGCTTCTTTTTGAGTATCGTTAATTTTAGAACTAGGTGCTTGAGCAGCATTTTGAGTTTGACTAAATGAAGAATGACTAAACCCAACAAATAAAATACTGAGAATGGCTAGTTTAAAATTGATTGCCACTTTTGTGACCTGTAAAATTTTTGTAAAGAGTTTCATATAAGTTTTGGTTTAAAATTTGAAATATTGATGTTGCAATTGAATATATTCTATGTAAAAGCTTATTTAATAAATTATTATCTCATAGCCTAAAACCATTAATAAAGTAGTGAATTTTATAATCCTACTATAATTCACTAGTACAAATAAAAACATTTTATTCATCCTTTTCAAATTAAATCTCATTTTTTTTATGATGCCCTTAACAATGTTTTATAAAATGCTTTGTGAGAAAGGCTTTTATAGGTATTAAATAATTTTAATAACTTTTTTTACCAATGGTAATAACTTTTAACTTAAACTGCGGCTATTTACAAAAAAAGCTAAGGGAAATCCCTTAGCTTTTTTTAAATACATATCAATAATTATTTAAACTACTACATTAACCATCTTCCCTTTTACAAAAATTATTTTTTTAGGCAAATTGCCTTCCAGCCATTTTTGTACAATTTCGTTTGCTATAACTATTTTTTCAACTTCGTCTTGCTTTGCATTTAAATCAATGGCTATATTGGTTCTTAATTTTCCATTAATAGAAACCGGATATACTTTTACCGACTCTACAAGGTATTTGCTTTCAAAAACAGGATAACTAGCATCCACTAATGCAGTTTCATTACCCAACTTATTCCATAATTCAGTAGCAATATGAGGTGCATAAGGTACCAATAAAATCAACAAAGGCTCCAGTATTTCACGCTTATTAGATTTGGCATCGGCCAATTCATTTACACAAATCATAAAAGCACTTACTGCAGTATTAAAACTAAATCGTTCAGTATCTTCTTCAATCTTTTTTATGCTTCGATGCAAAATTTTTAATTCGGCATCAGTAGCTTTTTCTTCATTCCAAACCTTGCCTTTTAAGTCGTCATAAAATAGACGCCATAGCTTGCGTAAAAAGCGGTGCACTCCTTCAATACCCTTTGTGTCCCAAGGTTTGCTTTGTTCCACCGGGCCTAAAAACATTTCATACATTCTAAATGTATCGGCACCATATCGCACTACTAAATCATCGGGATTAACTGTATTGTATTTTGATTTGGACATTTTTTCCACTTCGCTACCGCATATATATTTACCCTCTTCTAAAATAAATTCGGCTGCAGCATACTCTCCGTTCTTCCATTTTTTAAATGCAGGAATGTTTAACTCTACGCCTTCTACAATATTTACATCTACATGTAAACTGGCCAACGATAACTTTCTTGAATGAACAGCCATTTCAATAAATGGATGAGTTTTACCCAACGACTCTGCCAGGATATTAATTTTATCGGAAAAATGTTCTTTAGATTGTAGCTTTTTAAAAATACCTTCAGAAATAAAGATGGGAGAAAAATCGGCAGAAAATTTTTGTTCTCTTACATCCTCAATCTTTAAAGCATCTACCCTATAAACAAATCGGCTGCTTCCTTGAATCATTCCCTGGTTCAATAATTTCTTAAATGGTTCTTCAAAACCAATTAGGCCCAAATCGAACAAAACTTTGGTCCACATACGGCTATATAATAAATGTCCAACTGCATGCTCAGTTCCTCCAATATATAAATCAACCTGGTTCCAGTAATCACTGGCTTTGCGGTCGCAAAAAGTTTCATTGTTGTGCGGATCCATGTAACGCAGGAAATACCAACTGCTGCCAGCGTAACCAGGCATGGTAGAGGTTTCTCTATTGCCCGATGCAGTATTTACCCAATTGCTTAAATTGGCTAAAGGTCCTTCACCATCCGGGCCCGGACTATATTTATCTACATGTGGTAACTCCAAAGGAAGTTCTGTTGCATCCAATGGTAATGCAATCCCATCCGACCAAATGATTGGAAAAGGCTCACCCCAATATCTTTGGCGGCTGAACCCTGCATCTCTCATTCTATAATTAATCTTTCTTTTTCCGATGCCCATCTCTTCCATCTTTGTCGTTGCTACTCCAATGGCATCTTTCATCATCATGCCATTTAAAAAACCGGAGTTTTCTAATATGGCTTCTTTAGTAGAGTTGGCTTCAACTCCATTAAAATGATTGCCAATAATATTTGTAATGGCAATATTAAAATGCTTTGCAAATAAGAAGTCACGCTGGTCGCCACATGGTACTGCCATAATTGCACCTGTACCATATCCCGCCAAAACATATTCTGCAATCCAAATTGGAATCTCTTTACCATCGAAAGGATTTATGGCATAAGCCCCCGTAAAACAACCCGTAATTTGTTTTACTTCAGCCAAGCGCTCCCGCTCACTACGGCTTTTTACATACTTTAAATAAGCTTCAATCTCCGATTTTTGTGCTTCAGAAGTAATTTGAGAAACCAACGCATGTTCTGGAGCAACAACCATAAAATCTACCCCAAAAATGGTATCGGGCCTGGTTGTATAAACTTTTAACTGATTAGCCGAGCCTTTTATTTCAAAAGACATTTCCGCTCCTTCGCTTTTGCCAATCCAGTTTTTTTGCATTTCCTTCATGGCATCGCTAAACTCAACTGTCTCTAGTCCTTCTAACAAACGATCTGCGTATTCTGTAATTCTTAAAAACCACTGGCGCATTTTCTTTTTCTCTACCAAATGCCCCCCTCTTTCACTGAGCCCATTTACTACTTCATCATTAGCCAAAACAGTTCCTAAGGCTTCGCACCAATTTACTTCGCCATAAGCACTAAAAACCAATCTACGTTTCATCAACACTTCTTCTTGCTCTGTTTTCGACCAGGCATTCCATTGTTCTGCAGTAAAATGTTTTCCAGCTATGGGTTGCCCCGATTTAGGTATGGCACCTTTTGCTGCATACTTCTCAATTAACAAAGAAATGGGTAATGCTTTTTTTTGAGTATGACAGAAATAGCTATTAAATAATTGCAGGAAAATCCATTGTGTCCATTTATAAAATTTGGGATCACTTGTTCTAAGTTCCCTACTCCAATCGTAACAAAATCCTATCTTATCTAATTGGGCTCTAAAAGTTTCAATATTTTTTTCTGTAGTTTCTGCAGGGTGTTGTCCTGTTTCCAAAGCATATTGCTCTGCAGGTAATCCAAAACTATCATATCCCATTGGATGAAGAACATTAAACCCTTTCAATCTTTTATATCGGCTGTAAATATCACTGGCAATATATCCAAGCGGATGCCCTACATGCAAACCTGCACCACTTGGATAAGGAAACATATCCAATACATAAAATTTAGGCTTATCAGAATTATTACTAACTGAGTAAGCATTTGAATTTTTCCAGGCAGATTGCCACTTAGGTTCTATTTGTCTAAAATCGTACTCCATTGAATAGCGCTATTTGAATTATTTGTTCTTTTAAAAAGAATTTCAATCATAGGATTGTGAAAGAAAAGTTATTTTACCAACACAAACCACAATAACTTCCGCCAACAAAAATATATTTGGCAAGCAATCGTTTTGAAGTGAGCAAAAGTACGGCAAAGCAGGTAAAATCCTTTATTTTTGCCCCTCTCGATACAACGCTTAAATAAAAAACAAAGCACTAACTTACAAATAAGCAAAAATTATGGCTCAATTCGGAAAAGCAAGCAGCAAACGTGGTAAACCTACTTATGCCTATGCCATCATAGGTGTGGCTTTGGTATTATTTTTATTCGGGATCGTTGGCTGGTTCTTTTTAAACCTTCGTAAAACCGGAGATTATGTTAAAGAAAATATTCAGGTGCATGCTTGGTTGAATCCTGGTGCTTCCAAAAAGAAAATTGATAGTCTTACCAATTATGTTACTGCTTTACCCTTTGTAAAAGGTGCCGAATATATTACTAAGGAAAAAGCAATGGAACTGTGGAACAAAGCAAATGATACTACCTGGAAAAAATTCCTTGATGCCAACCCTTTACCTGAAAGTGTGGACTTTTATATTAAGGCTAACTATGTTCAAAAAGATAGTTTAGATGCTTTGTCAGTTAATTTAATTTCACGTTTCCCGGGCGTTATACAGGAATTTCAATTTCCCGAAGAAACCATTACGCAGGTGAGCAAATTTGTAAAAACAGGAGCTTACTTATTTTTATTTGCAGCCATCTTACTTACCATATTTGTAGTTTTTTCAATTGATAATACCATCAGGCTTGCCATGTACAGCAACCGTTTCTTAATAAAAACGATGCAAATGGTGGGAGCTACCCGTTGGTTTATTGCCAAGCCTATTAATCTAAGAGCGATCATCAATGGGCTTATAGCTTCTGGTTTAGCTATTGTTGCAGTTTGGATTGCTATCATGGCAATTGAATCTTTTGCCCCAAGTTTTAAAGCTTTACATGACACTACCAGTATGTTGCTATTATTTTTGTTCATCATCGTTTTAGGCATTAGTATTACTGTAATAAGCACTCATCGCTCAGTAATTAAATACCTGCGCATGAAATTGGACGATTTATATTAATTTGCAACCTCAATAATTAAACATGAGTAACGAAAAGAAACAAACTACAACCCCGGCTGCAACAACTAGTCTTTTTGGAAAAGAGAATTACAAATGGATGTTGATTGGATTGGCAGTATTAACCTTAGGTTTTATTTTAATGGCTGGTGGTAAAAGTACCGACCCAAATGTTTTTAATGATTCAGATGTTTATAGCACAACCAGAATTACTATTGCCCCTATATTAATTATTGCAGGCTTTATCATTGAAATTTTTGCCATCATGATTAAATCTAAAAAATAATTAATCGTTTAGTTTAAAGATTTTATAATTTATAGCGGAGATAATACTTCGCTTTTTTCTTTTAAAAGAATAACAATGGAAACCACACATAGTATCATTATTGGAATTGTGGAAGGGCTTACAGAATTTATTCCTGTTTCTTCAACAGGGCATATGATTATTACAGAAAAGATTTTGAAGATTGAAGAAAATGATTTCAGCAAAATGTTTACTGTAGCCATTCAACTGGGGGCCATTTTAGCTGTGGTAGTTTTGTATTGGAAAAAGTTTTTTGATTTTAAAAACTGGCAGTTCTATGCAAAACTGGCAGCAGCTGTTGTACCAGCATTGGTACTTGGTTTTTTATTCTCTAATAAAATTGATGCTATGTTGGAAAGTTCTACCACAGTAGCCATTTCATTATTACTTGGCGGAATTGTTTTATTATTCATCGACAATGTTTTTAAAAATCCTACAATCGACACAGAAAAAGATATCTCTTTCCCCAAAGCCATTTTAATTGGCCTATGGCAATGCATTGCCATGATACCGGGTGTAAGCCGAAGTGCCGCTTCCATCATTGGTGGCATGCAACAAAAATTAACACGCAGTGCTGCTGCAGAATTTTCATTCTTTTTGGCAGTACCCACCATGTTGGCTGCAACAGCATATAAGCTTCTGAAATATTATAATGATTATGGCGGATTTACTTCAAATGAAATAAAACAACTTGCCATTGGTAATATGGTTGCTTTTGTTGTGGCATTACTAGCCATCAATTTTTTTATTGGCTTCTTAAAAAAACATGGCTTTAAATTGTGGGGCTATTATAGAATCATTGTAGGTATTGTATTGCTTGTACTCATATACTCAGGATCCATAAGTGCATAAAAGAATCTTTGTATAATTAAAAAGCCTGCATAATTGCAGGTTTTTTAATTACCCTCAATACAATGATATTTAGTACTTTCAATCCTTACAATTTAATACCATGCAAACTGCCTCAAAAAAAGTAATCAATGGCTGGGCTATGTACGACTGGGCCAACTCGGTGTATAACCTGGTTATTACAACAACATTTTTCCCGGCTTACTATGCTGCAGTTACCAGCCTCGAAAATTTTCCAAATGGTATTTATTTTTTAGGCCGGCATTACATTAACACAGAATTAAAAGCTTATGTGTTGGCTTTTGGGTTTATCATAATTGCAATTCTTTCACCAATATTATCTTCCATTGCCGATTATAAAGGGAATAAGAAAAACTTTATGCGGTTCTTTTGTTACATGGGCGCTATAAGTTGTTGTTTACTTTTCTTTTTTGATAAGAACCATGTTACACTAGGGTTAATGTGCTTTATGTTTGCCGGTATTGGATTTTATGGTAGCCAGGTTTTTTACAACTCTTATTTACCAGAAATAGCAGCTGAAGAAGATAGGGATCGTATTAGTGCCCGTGGTTTTAGCTTTGGTTATATAGGTAGTGTATTAATGCAATTAGTAGGGTTTGCCTTATTGTTTATCATGGATAATAAAGCGCTTGCTATCACTATTACTTTTTTATTGGTAGGTGTTTGGTGGGTAGGGTTTGCTCAAATTACCTTTAATCGATTGCCAATTAGTCCTAAAAATGAAAGGAAAACAAAAAAGCATGCACTGGCAAATGGATTTCATGAACTTAATATTGTTTGGAACCAGGTTATAAAGCTCCCAGTATTAAAAAGGTTTCTTGCCGCTTTTTTCTTTTATAGCATGGGAGTTCAAACTGTAATGTTGGTAGCGATTGACTTCGGCATAAAAGTAATAAAACTACCCAACGAGAAACTAATCATCACAGCAGTTATTATACAATTGGTTGGCGTTGCAGGGGCAATAGGCATTTCAAGATTATCTGAAAAATTTGGCAATTTTAAAGTACTAATTTATACAGTGCTACTTTGGATTGGCATTTGCATAGGTGGTTATTTTGTAAATAATGAATTTCAGTTTTATATTTTAGCAGCTTTGGTAGGTATGGTGATGGGAGGTATACAGTCATTAAGCAGATCTACTTATTCAAAGTTGATGCCCGAAACAAAAGACACGGCTTCTTACTTTAGCTTTTATGATGTAACCGAAAAATTAGCTATTGTTATTGGATTGATAAGCTTTGGCGTAATTGAAGGACTTACCAACAACATGCGCAACTCTATTTTAGCCTTAATTGTATTTTTTGTTATAGGCCTAATTTGGCTTTTCTTATCTGTTACAAAAAATGCTCAACAACAACAACATGCCGTGATTGATGCAATAGAACATCACTAAATAAATTGAACCATGAAACTATACACAATAAACACTGGTTATTTTAAATTGGATGGAGGCGCCATGTTTGGTGTGGTTCCCAAAAGCATGTGGAACAAATTAAATCCTGCAGATGCCAATAATATGTGTAGCTGGGCTTTACGAAGTTTATTAATTGAAGATGAGGGAAAACTCATTTTAATTGATAATGGAATGGGAGATAAACAAGATGATAAATTTTTTGGGCATTATTTTTTACATGGCGATGATAGTATAGATAAATCATTAGCCCAACATGGTTTTAGCAAAGATGATATTACGGATGTGTTTTTAACCCATCTTCATTTTGATCATTGCGGAGGCAGTATTAAAAGAGAAGGAGATAAATTAGTACCCGCTTTTAAAAATGCCCACTACTGGAGTAATGAGCAACATTGGAAATGGGCTACCCAACCCAATGTAAGAGAGAAGGCCAGTTTTTTAAAAGAAAATATTTTGCCTATACAGGAAAGTGGCATGTTGAAATTTTTAACGTTGAGTAACGAATCGTCAATCTTAGCTGAATCACTCACAACTTATCCCTCATTACTTTTAGAAGACCTTTCATTCTATTCCGTATCCGGCCATACCGATGCGATGATGCTACCAAAAATAAAATACAAGGGAAAAACGATTGTGTATATGGCTGATCTTTTACCATCGGCAGCACATATTCCCTTACCATATGTAATGGCTTATGATATGTTTCCACTTACCACTTTACAGGAAAAAAAATCATTCCTTTCTGAAGCACATCAAAATGATTATGTTTTGTTTTTTGAACATGACCCTACAATAGAGTGTTGCAATCTGCAAATGACAGAAAAAGGAGTAAGAGTAAACGAAACCTTTAAACTGAGTGAGTTGTAAAATTTATCTTGCTTCAATAAGTGAACTTAAAGGATAGCGTAAATTTTTATACGACATCATATCTACTTTAATGCTTCCAACAGAAATAGGGCTTTCTACTCTTAATAATAGATGATTAGGGTCATCACTTAACCAGGCTGTCATTTTTTCTCCACCTTCAAAAATGGTTCCTTTTACAAGCAATGGTTTTATTTTGATGGCATCAAATTTCCCAAATCGGGTTTTAATTTTTTCTTTTCCCATGTAACGGATGTACAAATGAAATATCTCATCATCCAAAAACATATCAAACGGGATTTTATCTCCAGCTTTATACTTATCGAAATCAATGTTCCTTGCGTAATACACAGAGCTTACTACATCTTGAATACAAGCTGTAACCGGAAAAACACCATTAGTACTAATAGCCGACTTTGCTGCTTGGTTAAAAGTGACATGGTTGTATTTTTTATAACCTCCCTCGTCCACATTACGAATAAATTTTAATGGCAGCATACTTACTGTATCAACAAAGCTTTCGTATCTATCTCTAACTTTAAAAAAATTATCAAAAAAAGAATAGGTTTTTCCATGACCCACAAAATGATATACCGTTTTACTTCCAAATCTTTCCAATGAAGTTGTAAAAGTTGCTTCTCCTGCGCCCACATACATACCCAGCGTACTGTAATACACTTTCATCATTACTTCTTCATCTACTTTAAATGCTGTATTTCTAATTTGGCAAGGACCTACATTGTTTGAGGTAAACCCCAAGCCACAAAAAGTAAAAAGTAATAAAATATATTTAACAGGTTGCTTCATTCTTCGCTTTTATTTTAATTCCTAAAATTAATAAACTCCCAATCAATGCAGGTATAAACAAGTTTATAAACCAAATGGCAAAAGTCACTGTTAATATTCCCAATACATTGGTACTGTAATAAAATAATGTTTTTGCTATAGTGCCTCTTATTCCCAATTCGGCAATGGCAAATGTTGGAATGATGGCTAAAATCCAAAACATAACAGTAATAATCCAAAGACCCGTCCACACATTTTGTTCAACCTGCATAAGCTGAAGCATAAAGATGTACTGAAAAACGAAAACAATGTACCTGAAAAATGAAATGGAGAGTAACCTTAACAATATTTTTGCATCAAATGTTTCTAAAACGTTAATGTATTTTGAAAATCGGTCGGCATATGGCAATTTATTTATCAATTTTATTAACCAGCCCAATCTAAAAAAGAAAAAAACAAAAACGATTGTGCCAAATATACTGCCATAAAAAAATATTCTTAACCAAAAAACAGAAAGCCCCATTAACGTCTCTGCTGTATTATTTGAAGCCAGTAAATAAACCAAACCCAGGCATCCCATAATCATTGTAATAATTAATTGAGCCATACCACCTGCTATAGAAAGCGATATTGATTTTATCCTATTGCCATCATTTACAAAAAGCATTCTACCTCCATACTCTCCAATTCTATTGGGTGTATTTAATGAAAGTGTTACCCCACATAAAACTGATTTATATGCCTTAGTAAATGACATGGGTTGAATGGCATTCATGAGTATTTGCCATTTACGGGCTTCCATGCCCCAGTTAACAAATACAAGGATGATGACTAACCAAAACTTCCATCCCTGTTCACCAAAAGGCAATGTTTTTATTAAAGCTAAAGCCCCTTCAATATCTGGTTGATTTATTACCTGCACATACAAAGAATAAAATAACCAGATGGCCAATAAAGGGCCAACAAACCATTTGAGAAATATTTTGATACTTTTGTTCAATACACAATGTTCCTTCAAAGATAAAGCTTGAAAAATTCATAAAACATTTGGAAAATAAATCAACCATTATTTTAGGCATCGATCCGGGCACCATCATTATGGGTTATGGGTTGGTAAAAGTAGAAGGGAATAAAATTTCTTTGCTGGAAATGGGGGTATTGCAACCAAGCAAAGTTAAAGACAGTTATCAAAAACTACAATTGATTTTTAATACGGTCAGCAGTCTAATTACTAAATATCAGCCAAATACTTTTGCGATTGAAGCACCATTTTTTGGTAAGAATGTACAAAGTATGTTAAAGCTGGGTCGGGCTCAAGGTGTGGCCATTGCTGCTGCCATGAGGCATGGATTGGATGTAACTGAATATGCTCCCAAAAAAGTGAAACAGTCTGTGACTGGAAACGGGAATGCATCAAAAGAACAGGTATTAAAAATGCTTCAACAGATTTTATCTTTTACAGAAGAACCAAAACATTTTGATGCCACCGATGCTTTGGCAGTAGCAGTTTGTCATTATTTACAACAAAAAACATTTTTACCTACTGTGGGTGGAAAAGTTAATGGCTGGAAAGACTTTTTAATAAAGAATCCTGAAAAACTAAAAAAGTAATAACCTACAAATTAGCTTTTAACTTTTTCTCTATTTCATTTAACTCCTCCTGAGAAATGGTTAGTGGGGTTCGGGTAAAATTTAAATCATTCGCCGAATTAATGGGCACCAAATGCATATGAGCATGTGGCACTTCTAATCCAATAACTGTAATACCACATCTTTTACAGTCGAATGTTTTTTCAATAGCTTTAGCAATGGGTTTAGCGAACAAAAGCATCTCAGCTAGATAATCATCGGGCACATCAAATATTTTATTCACTTCTATTTTAGGAACCACTAGAACATGGCCAATAACAAGTGGTTCAATATCTAAAAAAGCAATAAACTTATCACTCTCTGAAATTTTATTGGATGGAATATTCCCAGCAATGATTTTTGAAAAAATGGTCATATGGTATAATTTCAATAAAGATACAACACAAAAAAGCCCATCATAAAAGATGGGCTGTAAAATTCTTAGCCTTTATTACAACTCAATATTCTCAATTCTAAATTTAAGGATACCAGCTGGCACCTGAACTTCAACTTCATCGCCAATTACTTTCCCAAGCAGGCTATGCCCAATTGGAGAAGTAACAGATATTTTACCTAGTTTTAAATCGGCTTCATTTTCCGACACAATTTTGTAGGTTACTTTCTTTTTAGTACCTAGGTTAGTTAAGGATACTTTGGTAAGAATTGATACTTTACTGGTATCAATATTGCTTTCATCCAAAATACGGGCATTGGCAATAACCCCTTCCAGGTATTTAATTTTCGCTTCCAACATGCCTTGAGCTTCTTTGGCAGCATCATACTCTGCATTTTCTTTCAAATCGCCTTTTTCACGGGCTTCGGCAATAGCACTACTGGCAGCTGGTCTATCCACTCCCTTCATATGTTGTAACTCAACCTTTAATCTTTCAAAAGTTTCCTCGGTTACATAATTAGTTTCACTCATAACAATTCATTTAAAACAGAAAAAAAATACAACGCTTCAGATTTCCTAAAGCGTTGTATGTATTACAAAAATAATGAAATTTCTAAATATTCAGCTTTTCGATGATCAACTTACTCATTTTATAAAATGCCTCTTTTGAATACCCAGCAATATGGGGAGTAAGTAATACATTGGACTGTTGTGTAAGATAACTCATTTCTGCCTTTTCAAAGACAGATTGATTGCTTAAATTTTCATTTTCAAGTACATCTAACCCTACTCCAGTAATTAAATTTCTTTTTAAAGCATTAATTAATGCACTTGTTTGTACAACTCCCCCCCTTGAACAATTTAAGATATAAGGCTTTTTGAGCAAGTTATTAAAAAATGTTTCATTGGCCATATACTTAGTTTCATCTGTTAATGGCACATGAAAACTAATAATATCGGCATTACAACACAGTTCATCTAATTTCACTTTTTTTATCCTATCTGAATCAAAATCAACTTTGTATTTATCATTTGCCAAAATATTGACATCAAAAGAGGATAGTAATTTTGCAAAAGCACTTCCGGTATTACCAAATCCAATGATGCCCACAGTTTTTCCGCTAAGTTCTACCCCCCTATTTTCTTCTCTTAGCCAATCCCCATTTTTTATTTCATTATGGCTGCTGCTGATATGATTCATTAAATTCAATAACAATCCCAATGCATGTTCGGCAACTGCATTACTATTTCCTTCGGGACTACTCACACATAATACCCCTTTACTTTCGGCATAAGCAACATCAATTAATTCCATACCACTGCCCATTCTCCCAATCCATTGAAGCTTCAACGCTTTATCCAATATTTTTTTATCAATAGATAATCTGGTAGTAATAATTAGGCCAGTTGCATTATCAATAATCTGTAATAACTCATTGTAAGTAATTGTAGGCAGATATTGAATGGCATATCCTTTCTGTTTCATGGTTTCAATAAATACATCATGAACTTTGGCTGTTACAATAACTATTTTTTCATTGCTCATTTTGATGCAATCATGCTTATTTCCACATTAACATTTTTAGGCAACCCTTTTACTGCTACTGTTTCCCTTGCAGGATAATCTGATTCAAAATAACTACCATACACTTCATTCACCTGGGCAAACAGCGACATGTCACTTAAAAAAATGGTTGTTTTTACGATATGCCCAAAATCCATCCCAGCTTCTAAAAGTATTGCTTTTAAATTTTTCATTACCTGTTGTGTTTCAGTAGGAATATCAGCATCATTTAAATCGGATGTGCCAGGGATTAGTGCAATTTGACCTGAAATAAAAAGCATACCACCAGTTTGCACTGCTTGATTATAAGGGCCAATAGGTGCTGGTGCATTGACTGTGTTAATTAATTTTTTCATGAATTATATTTATTTAAAAGAATTACAAATATATCTTTTCTCAACCACCTATTTTTGTAAAAAATATTTATGAAGATAGTGGTAGCAGCTACAGACGAACAATGGGAGGAATTAATTCTCAATAGACTGAATATAGAATGGCAAAGAGTAAATGATGCATCGAATTTTAATAT
This sequence comes from uncultured Chitinophagaceae bacterium, assembly GCA_947085175.1. Lineage (GTDB taxonomy): Bacteria > Bacteroidota > Bacteroidia > Chitinophagales > Chitinophagaceae > Ferruginibacter. The sequence continues at coordinate 609,339 of CAMTVJ010000006.1, read as the reverse complement.
AGATGAGCAAACCATTGCCTATTTTAATTTAAAAGATGATACTATTGCACCTCATTATAGTTCATTAGGCAAACCCATTTTCATAAATGCAGTAACTGAAACATTAAAAGAATTAAATGCCCCAAAAAATATCTTTCGAATAAATGGATGGGCAACTTTTTTGAAAAGACCCGTTTGGGAATTAGTTGGCGATATCGATGATGCTGTTAAAACAATATTTACAAAACTTGGTATAAAAATAAATTTAGTAGCTGATCAACCAGGTTTTGTATCAGCAAGAATAATATCTATGATTATTAATGAAGCTTTTTTTGCTGTAGAAGATAATGTGAGCAGTAAAGAAGAAGTTAATACAGCCATGAAGCTAGGCACTAATTATCCACTAGGCCCTTTTGAGTGGTGTACTAAAATAGGCAGTACTAATGTTTTAACTTTATTACAAAAGTTAAGTATAAATGATAAGCGATATTTGCCTTCTGGTTTATTAATAGAAGAAACAACAGAGATTCAATTATGAGTTTAATATTAAATATTGACACTTCGTCTGAAAGAGCACATGTAAGTATTGCAAATAATGGAGAAATAATAGGAGTATTATATAATGAAGTACAAAAAGAACATGCTTCTTTTTTACAAACAGCTGTTCAAGAGTTATCCAAATCAACTGGCATTCAATTAAATGCATTAGATGCCATAGCAGTTACAGAAGGCCCTGGCTCTTATACTGGCCTTAGAGTAGGTATGTCGGGAGCAAAAGGCTTAGCCTATGCTTTACAAAAGCCTTTTATTACTTTAAACAGCTTGGAAGTATTGGCTTCATCTGCATTGCTATCAAATCCAACATTAGATACGAGTATTTTGCTTTGTCCCATGATGGATGCTAGGCGAATGGAAGTATTTACAGGAATCTATACAACTGATTTAAAGTTAATTCTAGAACCATGTGCTTTAATACTTGATGAGCATTCTTATAAAAATGAGCTTAAGAATAATGAAATTCTTTTTTTTGGTAGCGGCTCTTCAAAATGGAAAGCTGTTTGTTTAAATGCTAATGCTAAGTTTTTTAATGTTGAAATATTGCCAGAATCCATGAATAATCTTACAAATAAAAAATATTTAAAAAAATCTTTTACTGAATTGGCATACAGTGAACCTCTCTATTTAAAGGAGTTTCAATCATTTACAAAATAATTAGAAAATCCTTCTCCCCCATTAAATATATTGTAATACTAATACTACAATATTGGTATTGCTTTATTACTATATTTGTGTCGTTCAACAATATTCAAGCATAATTAAAATTTAATTCTTATGATGGTTGCGACTCAATCAACTGAGCATGGCACTTTAGCCGTTGCTAAATCTTCAACAAATTCTACAGCAAATGTAGATTACCAAGCACTTAAAAAAGCAGCATTGGTATTAAGAGCATTAAATCACAAGCTTCGTCAACAATTACTAAAGTTAATTGAAGATGAAAACAGGATTACGGTTACAGAAATTTATGTAAGATTACGTTTGGAGCAATCTGTTGCTTCTCAGCATCTTGCTATATTACGAAAAGCAGGTATTGTAAATACTGAGCGTGACGGTAAATTCATTTTTTATACCGTTAATTTTAAGCGTATTGATGAAATCAGCCATTTTGTTAAAGAATTGGTAGGTTAATTTCTGACAATTTTATTAAAAAAGCGTTCTTGCAAAAGCAAGAGCGCTTTTTTATTTTTAACTTTACTGCTCTTACATTAATCCTAATTGAAAATTATGTTTATTAAACAACTATACACCAACTGCCTTAGTGAAGCAGCTTATTATATTGAAAGTGAAGGCGAAGTGGCCATTATTGATCCATTGAGAGATATTGATGAGTATCTCCTTCTAGCTAAAGAAAGAAAAGCCCAGTTTAAATATATTTTTGAAACTCATTTTCATGCCGATTTTGTAAGTGGGCATATTGATTTAAGCAAGAAAACTGAAGCCCCAATCATTTATGGCCCTGGTGCAAAAACGGATTACAAAATTTACAATAGTAAAGACAATGAAATTTTTAAACTAGGTAAAATAAGTATTCAGGTTATTCATACTCCCGGTCATACACTAGAAAGCTGTTGCTATTTACTAAGAGATGAAAAAGACAAACCTCATGCTTTATTTACTGGCGATACTTTATTTGTTGGAGATGTTGGCCGTCCAGATTTAAGTAGTGGAAATATGGGTAGTCTTGATCTTGCCGGTATTATGTATAATACCATTCAAAACAAAATATTACCATTAGCAGATGATATATTGGTTTACCCAGCTCATGGAGCAGGAAGTAGTTGTGGTAAAAATATGGGCCCCGAAACTTTTAGTACCATTGGTGAACAAAAGAAAACTAATTATGCTTTACAGCCTCAATCTAAAGAAGAGTTTATAGCTGCGGTTACCAATGGGCTTGCTATTGCACCAAAGTATTTTGCCATCAACGCAAAAATAAATATGCAGGGATATGAAAATATAGAAGTGGTAAAACAAAAAGGATTGAATGCTTTATCCATTGAATCGTTTAAAAAATTAATGGCTGATGAAGTATTACTTTTAGATACAAGACCAGCTACTGTTTTTACACAAGGATTTATCCCTGGCAGCATATTCATTGGTTTAGAAGGACGCTTTGCTGAGTGGGCAGGTAGTTTACTTTCTTTTGATAAAGAGATGGTTATTATAACCGAAGAAGGTAAGGAAGCAGAAACGATTGTACGTTTGGCAAGGGTGGGGTTTGACAAAATACAAGGCTATTTAAAAGGCGGATTTGAAACTTGGGAAGCTGCTGGAGAAACAATTGATATTATTATTGATATTGAAGCCGATGAATTGGCCATGGATTTACCCCACGATCCTAATATTGTAGTAGTGGATGTAAGAAGAGAAACTGAATTTGCAGATGGCCATGTTAAAGATGCTCAAAACCTTCCATTAAATGAAATGAATGATGTTTTACAAATGGCACATTTTGAAGATAACCAGAACTTATACATTCACTGTGCTGCTGGTTATAGAAGTGTAATTGCAGCTTCTTTGTTAAAAAGAGAAGGCACTCATAATCTAAGAAATATTTTAGGTGGGTGGAGTAAAATTAAAGAAGAGAAGGACATTAAAATCCAAAAAGAAGCCAGTATGCTCAATTAAGTATTTACAGGTTTTGTATCAATCCATAAATGTTGGTACTCTTCTTTCCATTCAAATTTAAAACGTTTGTGACTCCATAAATACATTTCGGGTTGGGCTTTTATGGCTGCCTCTATAAAATCCCTGTACATGATGGTAAGTTCTCCGAGATTTAGTTTTGATGCATCCATAGTTGCCAACGCTAGTGAAGTATGATATTTTCCTCTTGCTATTTTTTTAACTTTCGCAAATACTACCGGGCATTTTTTTAAGAATGCATTTCTTTCGGGGCCGGTTACAAAAGGGGTTGGTCTGTTAAAAAAATTCAACCAATGGCAGAATGAAGGGTTCCCAGGCTTTTGATCGGCAACTAAAACCAAAGAATGTGGTTTGCTTTTCCAGGCTACAAATGTATTTTTCATATCTGTTGCTGGTAACATAATTGTACCAAATTTTGTTCGTAAGTTAAAAAACAGTTTTTCCAATGGTTTACTGCCGATGGGCATATAAATCCCAACCACCGGCTGCTTGCATTTTACAGCCCAAGCCATATTTATCCATTCCCAATTAAATTGATGACAGGCATGCAGTTGAAAACTTTTACCCTCTTTGGCAAACTCATGCTCAATTGTTAAATCTATAGTAGAATGATTTTCATAAAAACTTTTTGAAACTGAAAGACACTTAATAGTTTCAATAAAAGTATCTGTGAAATTGCGATGAAATTTATGCGCAATTGTTTTTCTTTCACCATTCGATTTCTCTGGAAATGCAATAGCCAAATTACCCTCAATAACTTTTCGGCGATAGCCAAAAATCCTAAAAAGGAAAAAAGAAATAATATCACTGATGGCATAAAGCACACGAAGTGGTAATAATGAAAGTAGGTACAACGGTACGTATATAATGTAATACATTAATTGGTTTTACAATTTTAGAATAATTGGATAGTCTCTTTAATTTAAATCAATCCAGTTGTTTTTATACTCATCTTTATATTCCCACTTCCAGCGGCGGTGAGTCCATAAATAATTATGTGGTTCTTCTTTTATTACTTTTTCCAAAAAATCCCTGTAACCCCTTGTAATTTCTCCAGGCAGGGTATCAGCTCCATTTTCTGTAAACAAAGTAAACTCAATTTTATAATGCCCTCTTTTAATGATTTTGGATCGGGCGAAAACGATAGCCGTGTTATTTTTAATACCTCCCACTTCGGGACCTGTGATAAATGGGGTTGGTTTATTGAAATAATTTAACCAGTAAGCGGTATCTGGTTTGCCTGGGTTTTGGTCGGCACCCAAAAAGATAGCGAATTTATCTTTGAATATTTCGTCCCTTAATACCCTGAATTGAGTTGCTTTTATGAATTTAGTGCCATATTTTTCCCTGAAGCCCAAAAATAGTTTTTCAATGGCTTTATTACTTATTGGTATATACACAGCAAAGGAAGGAGTAGTTTGTACAGATTTTGACATAAACAAACCTCCGTACTCCCAATTAAACTGATGGCCAGCATGAAATTGAATGCTTTTCCCTTTTTTCTCCAGATCTGTAATTAAAGAAAAATCACCAACACATCTTTTATTAAACGTTTTATCTGAAATGGAAATGAGTTTTATTATTTCCATAAAAGTATCTGTAAGGTTATGATAAACCCTTATAGCTATTTGTTTAAGCTCCTTATCCGATTTTTCGGGAAAAGCAATTTTAAGGTTGGCTAGTACCACTGCTTTTCGGTAACCAAAAATATGATACAGAAAAAAACCAATGACATCGCTGACTAAGTACATTACCTTAAAAGGCAATAAGGACATTAAATAAAAAAAACCGTAAACGATATAATACATCTATTAATTTATTTGCTTTTGGATGAGCAAAGGTATGTGGTATAAGAGTGCGACGCAACGATGCTTAAGCGTATAACTAAAGCCTGGCCCATCAATTACAACACTATATTTTGTTTCATCACGAGCTTGTTTGGATAGTCGGTATTAAAATGAAGCCCCCGACTCTCCTGCCTGAAACCTGCAGATTTTACAATTAAATAGGCAACGGTAATCATATTCCTGAGCTCACATAGCTGAGGCGATACCACTGTTTTTTGATACAGGGCTTCTGTTTCTTCATACAACAAATCGAGCCGTTTCATTGCTCTATTAAGCCTTTCATTATTTCTAACTATGCCTACATAATCACTCATCAATAGTTTTAATTCTTTTACACTTTGGGTGATGAGAATCATTTCTTTTGGTGAAGAAGTACCATCGGTTTTCCAATCGGGAAATGCGCCTACTCTTTCCAAGGGAGATGTTGAGTGAAGTTTGATAGCAGATACAGAATTTTTATACGCCCTATGTGCAAAAACCATTGCTTCTAACAAAGAATTGCTTGCCAGGCGGTTGGCTCCATGTAAACCGGTGCTGGCACACTCGCCTGCTGCATATAAATTTTTTATGGAAGTTTGTCCATGTTGGTCGGTCTTTATTCCACCACAGGTATAATGAGCCGCAGGAGCTACAGGAATTAATTGTTTGGTTACATCCACACCAATTCCCAAACATTTTTCATAGATGTTTGGAAAATTCTCTATAAATTTTTCTTTACTAATATGCCTGCAATCCAAAAAAACATTTTCGGTTCCGGCAATTTTCATTTCATTATCTATGGCACGGGCTACAATATCCCTTGGCGCTAAATCTTTTCTCTCATCATAACGTTCCATAAAAACCTCGCCGGAATGATTTCGTAAAATGGCACCATCGCCACGAAGTGCTTCGGTGATTAAAAAATTATGACCCCTTAGGCCAGGTTCGTACAAAGCAGTGGGATGAAACTGGATGAACTCCATATTTTCAATTCTTCCTTTTGCCCTATAAACCATGGCCACTCCATCACCTGTTGCTATTGCAGGATTTGTGGTAGAGCGATACACTTGTCCACTACCACCTGTTGCTAACAAAGTTATTTTGGAAAGAATTTTCTCCACCTTATTCGTACTCAAATTCAAAACATACGCTCCGTAACATTCCACATCGGCTGTTGCTTTGGTAATAAGAAAACCAAGATGATGTTGTGTGATGAGATCGACTACAAAACAATGATTTAATAGTTGAATGTTTTGTTTGGCTTTTATAGCTTCTAACAAAGCCCTTTCCATTTCTTTACCCGTAACATCTTTATGATGCAGGATTCGGGATTCGCTATGCCCTCCTTCTTTTCCTAATTTAAATTCACCTTGTTTGTCTTTGTCAAATTGTGCACCCCATTCAATAATTTCTTCAATTCGTTCTACCCCTTCCTTTACTACAAATTCTACCACTTTTGCATTACATAAATCGTCGCCAGCAATAATGGTGTCTTCAATATGTTTGGTAAAACTATCCTTATCAAAATCCATTACTCCTGCAATACCTCCCTGTGCATATTTGGTATTGGTTTCGTCGCTTTGGGTTTTGGTGAGTATGGTAATTGATTTATCGGGACAAGCTTCTGCTACTTTTAAAGCATAGGTTAGCCCTGCTATACCACTACCAATTATGAGAAAATCTGTTTGCATACCCAATTTTCAAAAGAGAATTTTATATTTTAAATTATTAAACAGAGGGGATTTCTACCCATGCCTCATTTTCTTTTATTAAGTTGATCAATTCATCAACCGCAATTCGACTATCTATATTTCTTTTTACTACATCCTTGCCTTTGTATAAAGTAATTTTTCCAACACCGCTGCCTACATAACCAAAATCGGCATCAGCCATTTCGCCAGGTCCATTAACGATACAACCCATAATTGCAATCTTTACTCCTTTTAAATGATTGGTAACAGCACGAATCTTAGCCGTTGTTTCCTGTAAATCAAATAAGGTGCGGCCACAACTGGGACAACTGATGTATTCAGTTTTAGAAATTCTTGTACGTGTGGCTTGTAAAACGCCAAAGGCAATGGAATTTAATAATTGGGTTTGAGGAGCGATTTTATTATTTTTAAAATGATGACCAAAACAAACACCATCGCAAAAACCATCCAGCAGTAATCCTCCCGCCTCTATTGAATAATGAATCAGGCTTTCGTCGGTTGTATTATCCGAACTATCACAAATGATAATGGCAGGGTTTTTTATATCCTGATGCATCATTTCCATAAACATCCTTCTAATGCTTTGCATGGCATTTTTATTGGTACTGCTTAGGCAGATGACCGCTGTTGTATCTGTTTTAAGTTTTGCAAACAATTGTTCCAATGGCTGAGGAGGATATCCATCAGAAAAACAATCAATCATTACAAAATTCAAGAGTGATGACTTTTCAAGCGTCTCATTCAAATACTGCTCTCCATCAAAAATTGGAACATACTTAGCCCCCTCCAAACCTCCCCCGGTGGGGGAGGCATTGCCCATAATTTGTTGCCAAATGTTTTGATAACAAATTATTTTTAAAGTCCCCGGCAATGCAAAGTCAATTTTGTGATTACAAAAAATATAATCTGCTGCAGCATCTGCAATATTCCATTTGTCGGTTACTGCATCATATTTATACCCAATAGCCTGTAAATCGTTTGGATTAATTTTTTCAAACTTGCTAAAATCAGCAATAACTACTGGAACATGTTTTGCTCCAATATTACTTACTTCAAAACTTTCTCTTCTATTATACTCAAAGGGCGAATAAGGCAGCTTAAGATCAATAGGTACTTCCAAATCCTCCCTTTGGGGGGCGGGGGGGCAGTATCTTTTTACAATATCCCTACAAACTGGAATTTCCAATTCCGGATCTTCGGTTAATGAAACCCTGATGGTATCGCCAATACCATCTTCCAGTAATGTACCAATCCCTACTGCCGATTTTATTCTGCCGTCTTCACCATCTCCAGCTTCTGTAACTCCCAAATGCAAAGGATAGGCTTCGCCAAACTCTTCCATCATATGATTGATGAGCAAACGGTAAGCCTGTACCATTACTTGCGGATTACTGCTCTTCATACTCAATATGATGTTGTGGTAATCTTCGGACCTAGCTATTCTTAAAAACTCCATAGCGCTTTCCACCATTCCCATGGCGGTATCGCCATACCTGCTCATAATCCTGTCGCTCAAACTACCATGATTGGTGCCGATTCGCATAGCAGTACCGTGTTCTTTACAAATTAATACAAGCGGCGTAAAACGATCTCTTATTCTTTCAATTTCTTCGGCATATTCAGCGTCGGTATATTCTATTTGTTCAAACTTTTTCTTATCAACATAATTACCGGGGTTTACCCTTACTTTTTCTACAATTCTGGCAGCTATCTCAGCAGCGTTGGGTGTAAAATGAATGTCGGCAACTATGGGAGTATTGTAACCCCGTTTCCTTAATTCATCTTTGATGTTTTGTAAATTTTCTGCTTCTTTTTTTGAGGGGGCTGTAATGCGAATCAACTCGGCACCTGCTTCAATACAGCGAATGGATTGCTCCACTGTTGCCTTGGTATCCATGGTATCGGTGGTGGTCATGGTTTGCACACGAATGGGGTGATGGTTACCTAGCAACAGGTTTCCAATCTTAACTTCTCTTGTTTTAAGACGCTGATAGGTTACTAAAGATTCGTTGTAAACTTGCATAGTTTTTCTTTTATTTCTTTCCTTCAAAAAAGCCATACTGTTTAAGAATGCTTTTGGTGATGTTCATTCTGGCAGTACTAATATTGGTGGTTGCATCTGGTGCTTTAATAAATGTTACAAAAAAGTAAACGTGTTTATTTTCTTCAATCCAACCTACCACCCATCCAATTGCTTTGCCGTCATCATCAAAACCCCAGCCAGTTTTATAACTAAGTTTGTAAGCGGTATTGTTTTCCTGCAGCATTACATCTCTTACCATTTGCTGAACACTTTTACGGAAAGGCAGCTGGTCGAAATACAATTTCTTCATCAGGCCAAGTTGTTCATCGGGAGAAATTTTCAAAGTATTATTTAACCAAAACGAATCCACTGGGCCGCTAATATTTTTATTGCCATAGCCAACACTGTCTATCCAATGTTGCATTGTGTCTTTACCAATTCGGCGAGCCACTTCCTGATAATAAGGCACACTGCTTACTTTAAAAGCTTCGGTCATATCCATATCCTTATTCCAGTCGGCAATTCTACGGGTTACACCATCCCATTTAATTTGCATTTTCTCATCAATGATTTTTCCTGTTTGTAACCCAACCAATGAATTGAAAATTTTAAAAGTGGATGCAGGTGAAAAACGCATGGTATCCATTTTCATATTGTAAACGGTAACTGTTGCATCGGCATTGTTAAGCAAGGTGAAACAACCTTCTACTTTATTTTCATCAAAATACTTTTTAAGGCTTTCGTCATTTGTTGCTTTATTTACCGTGCAGGAAAACAAAACCATTGAAGCACCAACAACCATTAAATAACTGTACACTCTTTTCATTGTAATATTTTTATTTTTTATTTTGATGCTCTGCCGTTGCTTGAAGTGTATCATAAAATTTTAAACCAAATTTTCGAACCAATGCCTCCTTTAAAAAAACATACACCGGCACTTTTAATTTTTTACCCAGGGAACAGGCAGCTTTACAACTATCCTGTCTTGGTTCGTAATTCACATATACATTTTCATTACGTTTACTTTCTTTTGTAATAATTGGAAACAAATGACAGCTTATTGGCTTTTTCCATGTTACTTTTCCATCTCTATACGCCTGTTCTATGCCACACTTAACAATGCCAGCATCATCGATAATACCATATACACAAACCTTGCTATTGATGGTGGGAGTAACCCAACCATATTCCTTATCGTACACATATCTACCCTGGCGGTCCAATTCTTTTTTACTTTCCTCATTTAAATAAGGCAAAACGGTTTCATACACTTCATTCAGTTTATCCAATTCATCAGCTTGCAAAGGAGCGCCGGCATCTCCATCCACACAACAGGCGCCTTTGCATTGAGTCAAATCGCAAACGAATTGTTCTGTAATCACATCATCACTTACCAATATATTATCAATAGCAATCATGGCCGCAAAGTTAAAGATTTACAATGTAGAAGAAACGGATTGTTTGGTAAAGAGGTATCCCCCCTTTTCAATAAATGCTTTATACGATATAATTCATAATGCAAGTTGTCACCATTTGTGATTGCATCTGCTCAACAAACCTGAAACCAACCAACATGCTCAACAGTCACAAATTAACTCTGCAACAATCATTTGTTTTTTTTGCTGCACTTTTCTGGATACGGTAGTTTTTTTTAGTTTACTGCTGGTAAAAAACACCATTCCGTATTTTAAGTGAGGTTGGTGGAAAAATTTCAGTATGCAGTTTCATATTTTAAAGAAGCAAGTTATTAAAGTATTTTGTTTAACCTAATACCGCTTTGAGGTATTGTATGGTAAAAAGAAACCATTAGTTTTACACTATGCTTTTTTTATACTACTAATTTAAAAATTGAACTACCCTAGTGATGCAAAACTCAAAACTAAATTTAGCCAACCCCGGTAAATTGTCTTTTGTAAGTATCTTCTTAATTTTTCTTTTACTATTTACGGCTTGTAAAAAAGCAGATATTCCTAACAACTTTGAAAAAAAATCCCTAGCACCCAAAAGCAGCCAATTCTTAGATTTTTTTACGATTTCAGAAAATGCCCCGAATGCAATAAGGGTAATTGTAAAAGAAATGCAAAAACAGTTAAAAGAAAATGATGTAAAGGATTTTTTAAACTGGCATGGGCAACCAGTATGGAATAAAATAATAAAATTTGAAAAAGATAAAAATGGTTTGACTACTTACGCCATACCAACCCAAAAGAGTGGAACAATAACGGGCTTTTTTGCAATAACTTTTGATAAGGATAACATCAAATTTGAAATGCATAGAGAAAATGCAATCAAATTAAAAAAAGCTGAATATACTTATAGTAATATTAATTTAACAGTAAGTAAAAATATTTTGGATATTTTTAGTAATAATCCTAAACTTCAAAATACAGAGGAAACTAATTCTCTTAGGAATTGCTTCTGGATATGGATTCTTAACGAAACATTTCAAAAAGAATCTACAAGCAATATGACAATAGGGGGTGGTGATCCAGGAGGATATTGGGAATGGCATTGTGAAGTGATGGGAGGTGGACCTGGGGGTGGTGGTGATCCAGGAGGATATTGGGAATGGCATTGTGAAGTGATGGGAGGTGGACCTGGGGGTGGTGGTGATCCAGGAGGAGGAGGAGGAGGAGGAGGAGGAAGTGGTGGTGTTACAGGCGGCTGCGGTGGAGGTGGAGGTAACACTGAAACTTTCACTTCCAAATGGTGGAGTAACGAGGCTTCAATATTAAGCCCATGCGAATTAACAGAGGTCGTAAACAGATTAGCTTATTTACTAGGCCTTAATACTTTACAAAGATTTTTTTATTACAATTTCCCGGCATAACAGAACAAATAGACAGCTATGTTGGAACAGGAGGTAACCAGCAAAATAATCAAATAGCTTATTATCATATAAATAGAATAACTCAGGATTTTGATTACTTTAATTTTAATCTTATTCATTTTACAACAGGAGATCCTTTAAAAGTGTGGTGGGTAGATGATACATTTTTAACACCATATGGAGGGTTAAACTTTGGGAGCTGGGCAATAAATTATATTAATCAAAACCCTACAGTTAGTTTTGCTGTTTTTCAAAATCAGTTTATGGGTGTTTCCGAAGGGCATGACGGTGTTTTTGATGCAACTTATTGGGGAAATCCCAGTTTGACTTTTCCACAGCAAAACCTTCCAACATGGAGCGACTTTAAAGCAAATTTCCCCTTGGATAGTGATCCACTTTATAATACGCCTGATAAAATTTATAATTCTGTAGGCGGTACAGTGGCTAGTTTATACACCAGCAATCCACTTAGATATCAAAACACTTGTGCCTTAAGACTCTCAAAAGCTTTAAATTATTCAGGAGTAATTATCCCAAACATATTGAATAAAACATTTGAAGGAGCAGATAATAAATTTTATTTTCTATCTGCGTATGAGATGAATCTTTGGATGCGAAAAACATTTGGGACAAACCCTGCAACTGCTACTACGCCATTAAATACAAATCATTATCATTATACAGGCACTCAAGCTGGGGTTCATGGAGCAAATTTACCTTCTTTATTAAATGGCAAGAAGGGAATATATTCTTTATATTCAAGTGATTTCAACTGGGCGTCTGGACATGCAGATTTATTAAATTCAAATAGTACTTGTGGAAACAATTGTCATTTTAATGGGCCGATTGCATATATAGATGTTTGGGTTTTAAATTAATTTTTATCAATTTTTTAAAACGAATAGTAGAATTATATGAATTCACATTTAAGAAAATAAAAATGAAAACAAAAATGTTATTTCTGGCTTTATTTGTTTGTAGCTTTTGCTTTGGCCAAAATGTTAAGATAGAAATTATAGATTATTATAAAAAAGATGAAGGAAAAGAATTCTCAATGTATCAATTTGCAAATGCAAGTTATAGCAGTTCAAGGGCGTCCATTCTTTTTATAACCCCCAAAAGGCAATTCCTTAACTTAATAAACAAAATATCTGGTTTATACACAAAAAAAAAGCAAGAGTATACGGATGTTTGGATTTTAGGTATCGATATTGATGATAAAAGGGAATTGTCTGAAATTGAAAAGAAAATTATTAATAATTTTTTGGAGAAAGTAATAAAATACCGATCAGATAATGATCTTCCCCCATACGATTTAAATCGTTTAAATGAGGAAATAATTTTTTTAGATAATTATCGAAATGTTTGCAAATACCTTATTTGTTCAAAACCATTATAATATTTACCCTCTCTTTTTGCCTTTGTTGACGTTAATGCTAAAAGTTCGAAAGCTGAAGCGCTACCATTTTACACATTGCACCACTTTTTTAGCCAAGGCAAATGCGTATAAAGCGAAGGTTAACACATCAACTTTATAGTTGGCAAGAGCCGCAACAACAGGGATGAGCGGGCTACTTATTCGTCCACTTAAAAGTATTGATAAGGTGGTCGATATCTTTTTGAAGAAAATCTTGCACAGGTTTTAACGAATCGGAATTGGGGGTAACATCAAAATATAAAGCGCCTCTAAAAAAGTTTTTTGTGGTATCGCTCATAAAAAACTGCTTGGCTGTTGCGGCATTGCCCGATACTTTAAAAAATACACCTGTAACTCCGTTTTGGGTACGAAATAAGCTGTCTTTTATGGAAGAAGCCACAGTTTCGTTTTTATTAGTAAGCTTAAATGCATCATTTACCATCCTGTCGAACTCGTTCACACCAAGAGAATCTTTATAAACCCCATTGACTTGTTTTACTTTATAGGTTGATTTGCCACCGATAGCCTTATAACTTAAAAAAATACGACCATTAAATTCGGGGAAATCTATATTTATCCAATATGGGTTTTGAGCATCTTGTTCAAAATAAGTACTGTCTTTAATGATAGTTGCATACATAGGATATTCAAAACTATATGGGAATCCTTCTTGTTGAAATTTCTTGTATTCTCTTTCTGGAAAATTAATTTTATAGTAGCCTTTCTTTTTGGAAGTATAGGTAGAGTTGCAGGCAACAACAGTAAAACTAATTAATAGGATTGTGAAATATAAGAGTGATTGATTTTTCATTAGAACTTGTTTAGCCTTTGTAAATTATTCAGGCTGGGGCATATTAATAGTAATTTTAATTTTGTGGAGTCTGTTTTTGTTTATTTCAAGCGGAATAAAAACAAAATCACCGCTAGGTACTTCTTCATTAACGGCAGGAAACTTTCCAGCAATTTCTAAAACCAATCCTGCTAATGAATCACTGTCTCCTCTTACGGTATCAAAAGTATCTCCTGGTAATCCAATGGCTTTACAAACATCATTGATCATTGTCTTTCCCTCAAAAATATAATTGAAATCATCTAGTTTTTTATTGTTGCTTTCTTCATCATCAAACTCGTCTTTAATTTCACCAATGATTTCTTCCATCACATCTTCTAATGTAACAATACCTGATGTTCCACCAAACTCATCTACCACCACAGCAAAGTGAATTCGTCTGTTTCTAAATTCTTGTAATAAATCTTCTATCAATTTTTGTTCATGAACAAAATAGGGCTGGCGAATTAAGGCATGCCAATCGAAATCAGGTGCCTCGTTTAAATGTGGCAACATATCTTTTGTATGTAAAATACCAACCACTTCATCCAAATTATTTTTATAAACAGGTAATCGGGAATAATGCAGGGCTTCAATTCTATTCATCGTTTCTGTAAAATTCAAATTATGGTCAATGCCGCTTACATCCATCCTAGTTCGCATGATTTGCTTAACCATGGTATCCCCAAATTTTCGAATGCCTTTTAAAATTGATTTTTCTTCATTAGTAGCTTCGTGTTCAGGCAACAGATCAATGGCATAATCTAAATGACTGCGATCCATTGTAGAAGAATTTTCGGAAGAAAATTTCTTTTCTACCTTATCACTAAAATTTACCATTCTCCTACTAAAACGGTAAAACACACTACTGAAAATTTCAACAATTAAAGAAGCTGTTGCCGCAAACCATATTTTATGATGTGTTGCCCAAACTTTGGGTAATACTTCTCCAAACAAAAGCAACAAAACAGTAACAGAACCTACTTTTAATAAAAACACTGGCCAAAAGCTTAGTTGCAAATCCACAATCCAACTGTCGATTAAAATATTAGAAATTAAAATGATGCCAATGTTTACAAAACTATTGCTGATTAACATGGATGCCAACAAAGTTTTAGGATGATCTAACAAACTAACAATACGGCGATAAGCCGGTTGCTTTTTTGTTTTAAGCATATTAATATCCTTAAAAGTAAGTGAGAAGAAAGCGATTTCGGAACCAGCTAACAAAAAAGAAAGTAGGAAAAGAATAACAGCAATAAAAATGAGTACAGTGGTTGCTACAGGTGTTATTGCCAAAAAAGGAATGCTAAAATAATTTGTAAAATCAATAACCGAATGATAATCCAAAACAATTAATTTAAGTAAAAAATAATATTCCCTAATGTTCAACTGAATGAACTGTTTAAAGAATACCTATGTGTATTAAAAAGGCAAATGCTCCGAGCCGTCAATAATAGGTGGGGTTTCTGAACCCGGTTCAGGATTTTCAAAGCCTTCTAAACCTGCAGAACCATGAGAGCCATCACTTCTTTTATCAAGCATAATTAAATTGTCGCCAACAATTTCTGTTGCGAATTTCTTATTGTTGTCTTTATCTTCCCAGCTACGTGTTTTTAAACGCCCTTCAATGTAAACCAAACTCCCTTTATGTAAATACTTTTGAGCCAACTCTGCTAAACCCCTCCAAAGAACAACAGTATGCCATTCGGTTTGAGAAATAAGTTTTCCATTTCTGTCTTTGTACGTTTCGGTAGTTGCTAATGAAAATTTTGCAACGGCAATATTTCCTTCCAAAAATTGAATGTCTGGATCCTTCCCCAAATTTCCAATAAGCATTACCCTGTTTACGCCTCTCATATAAATAGGTTTAAATCTTTGTACCGTTGGTTCGTATTGCTTTACAACAAATTTAAAGATACATTTTTATCTTTCAAATACCTTGTTTCATTTTTAGCCAAATACCCTGTAATGAACTTAGGAAATGGTAATTTTTTTATGCCTTTTAACGATACGCTTGCATATTCATCTATTTGAAGCGGGGCAAGCGTTTTAATATGAACAAATTTACCTTTTATAGTTTGATGGGTCAATTGCTGCTGTTGTAAATTAGAAACTGTCATTATTTTAAACTTTGATTGACCAATTACTGATTTAATTAAAGTTCTTTTTAAGAGGTTTTCATCATCAATACTTACATCAGATTCCATCAATACATATTCATATAAATTTTGCCAGATATCTTTTTTCGTTCGCTTTCTTATATAGATTTCTGATTTATGCTCAATAATAAAATAGTAGAACCACCTTGTTTTCTTTACCAACTTTTTATTATTTACCGGCAATTGTTCTATTTTATTATTTTGATAGGCAAAACAGATTTTGGAAAGAGGGCAATTTTCGCATTCAGGGTTTTTAGGCTTACAAATGACAGCACCAAAATCCATGATGGCTTGGTTGTAAATACCTGGATTAGTTTTATCTAAAACTTTTTCTGCAAGTACAGCAAAAGCTTTTTTGCCTTCGGCACTGCTAATGTCTTTCTTATTACCAAAAACACGAGCCAGAACCCTAAACACATTCCCATCTAAAACAGCATAAGGCAAATTAAATGCAAAGGAAGCAATAGCAGCTGCAGTATAGGGGCCAACTCCTTTCAGGTTTAAAATCTCATCATATCTATCCGGAAATTTACCCTGCTTTTCGTTTGCAATAAATTTTGCGGTTGCTAACAGGTTTTTGCAGCGTGTATAATATCCCAGGCCTTCCCAAAGCTTAAAAATTTTTTGTTCGGGTGCTGCTGCAAGTTTTTCTATGTTAGGAAAAGTTGAAACAAAACGGTTGTAATAAGCCCAGCCCTGCTCCACCCTTGTTTGCTGTAAAATAATTTCACTCAACCATATTTTGTAGGGATCTTTTTCACCTTTCCAAGGCATGGGTCTATTATTATACTTACTATTCCATGTAAGTAATTTTTTTGTAAAGAAAGATTTTTGATTATTTTCTTGCATCTAGAATCGGGCAAATCAGTTCAGGTTAAAGAAACTAAAAATAGTACCTTTTATTCTTTTAGTACCTGAAAAATTAAACCCTTTTACTGCAAGGTCAAAATTTACCTGTGTAATTATACCATTAGCTGTATTATCCTGTGCATTGGGGCTAATAGAAACTATTTCTAAAAAATTAGTTTGTGAATAATCTGATACCCAGGTACTGTCTTTTTTATCGGTGTAAAACACAAATGGGCCATTTGCAATATCATTGAAGGCGTAAACCCCTTTTTTAACCAACTTTTGAAATGCAATAAACCTTATAGTGTTTGAGTTGGATGGCTTTAAAGCTGCAACAATAGCGGAATCGGCTGTATTTAATATTAACGTAAAATCAATCCGGGTTACATTACCCAGGTTAATTGAAAATTGTGAACGGGTGTTATAGGTATCGTTGCTGCCACTGGAGCCAAAAGAAGCGGAGCTTTTGAATGTGGCAGAATACCCATCAGCAGATGGGTAGGTAACGCCAGAATAATTATAAATTTCTACCCCATCATCAATGGTAATTTTCCAGGGCCCGCTGGTATTTAATTTTTTGCAGCCTGGTGTAAAAAATATAAGCAATGCAATTGCCATTATGTTTATTAATGTTTTCATTTTAATTTTTTTTTACCAGGCAGAGTAGCTTACTTGTAAAGCAACACCACGATAGTATAGTTTTTTAATTTCTGTATATTTATTTACAGGTGTTAAAGAAAGGCTGTAAAGTACATGTAGTTTCAGTTGTTTTAATATTTGATAATTAACACCTCCCTGAAAAAACAAAATACCGGTATAATTTACATCATTGTAAGAATGATCTTTACCTTTAGCAAAACCGTCTTGATACAATACTGCATAATCAAATAGTGATCTAAATGCCTTTACAGTTTTATTATGATTATTCTTATTCACTAAATAACTTAATTGAACCTCCGTAAAAATCCTTTTGTAAAGTTTAATATCAGCTTTAAATCCTACATTAAAAAAATAATTCCGGTATTTATTAGTTATTTCTATGGCAGAATCGCCAGCAGGTAAATTTTGATAAAAAGCATAGGGAAAATCTTCACTTTTGCCACCATCTAATCTCTCTTTATGCCCGTAAGTAGCTACCCCTGCAACTATGTAATAATTTATTTTTTCTTTATTTAAAGGGATTTTATACCAAATGCCAAAGCTTTTATGCCAGGTGGCGGATTTTTTTATAAGGCTGCCATAAAAAGGCTGCCTTTCGGCAAAATCACCTATGCTGTTAAAAGCAGTTTTTGTATAATTGGCATCTTTATTTATTAAAGAAGTATTAGCTGCATTAATATAAAACCCCCAACTATCCTGAGATTTAACAATACAACTGAAGAATAATACAAAGATGATTAGGCCCAGCATTTTTTTCATATAGTAGTATATAAAGCAGGTTGCATTTTACATACAACCTGCTTTTGTTAAAAATTGTTATTGTAGTTTGTGCCCGAGTATACTAACAGTATACCCGCCTCCAATGTCAATAAAAACATAATGATCGCTTTTGATTAAATTAGGGTCTATTCTGGTATATCCAAATTGCTCCCCAATTACATCGTTCGTTGTCATGTGAACCTGATTGCGACTATGTGTAGTCTTATCACGAGGGCTTGTGGTTGTACAATCGTTTAAAAATACAGGCCCATACACCCTTGCAGTTAACCGTGCCTTTCTGTTTTTAGTTGGGTACCAATTGCCGTTTGAATTTTGTTTTTGCCAAAAAGTACGGCTATAAATTATATTCCTTCTGGGCCAAATTGAAGTTGCATGTTGGGCTCCAACTTCACCAATAATTCTATAATTTATCCCTCCATAAGTGAAATAATTTGGTGGAGAAGGAACAGAGCTTGTATTTTTTCCACATCCCGGAACAGCATTACAAATTGCTACAGTAGGGTTTGCAGTTCCAACTTTATTATTACAGTCGCTATTATTACAGGCAATGGCTGTAACCTTTATAGACATATTATAGGATGGACACTGTCCTGGCGCTGGAGATGCATTATAGGTATGATTTATTGTAGGAACGAGGTTAAAAGGGGATGTTTCAAAACCATCACCCCATTTTACATAATAATAGTAGCCACAAAAAGCAGTTGGCCCATTGTCAGGTGTTGCAACTGGTATCATCCTGAGCTGTATTTGTCTGAAGTCTCCATTTATGTTTTTTTGAATGGCATAAACTACCGTAATTACACAGGTTCCAAAAACAATGTCAGATTGTGGTAATTTTAAACCTGTGGTAATATCCTTAAGTGTAAGATTAGGGCTATTATTAATTAAGCCAGGGTGGTCTCTCAAAAATTGTAAAGTAGTATAATCCTCATTTACTATTTCAGCAATAATATTAGTTCCCATAAATTTATAAATAGTCGTTCCAATCTGTACCTCATTATTTTCATTTAAAACTGTTCTGGTATCTTCTTCATCAATTTTTACTGATAAATTGGCTTGAAAACCAGGATCATCATAATATGCCTTTTCATATTTCTTTCGAAGTGAAAGAAATCCCATTGCTGAATCAAAAGCATTTTTTGTTGGATCACCTGCAAGATTTTTTTCTGATGGTAATCCTTCAAGTTCCGGGTCTGAATTTGTATCCCAATTTGAAATAGCCGTATCCAAAGCATTCAAAAAATTCAGCATGCCATCAGAGCTATTAAATTTAAGCATCCCATTAACCAAAGAAACTGAATAGCCACCTCCAGTATTGGGGAGCAAATTATTAGTATTATTTACAGAGAATTGCTGCCCTGCTTTTAAAGCACTAATTAATTCGCTATTTTTATTTTTAGAAGCAGCTTCTATCTTTACTGAATCGGAGATAAAATCTTTTTTGCATGAAGAAAAGATTACAATGCCTAGAGTGAGAAGTAATAAAATACCCCCCCCCATCTTAAATTTTTTCATAATGTATTTTTTTATTTTGGCTAAGGTTAGAGCCGGATTTTTAAAATAAAAATAACTGAGAAAAATTAATTTTTGAACCTGGTTTTCAACTTGATTTTCTAATATGTCAATATTCAGAAGGGAGAATTGAAGAAATAAAAACAAATTAACTTACAAAAAATCGTTTGAAACAAGAACTAATTTTTAATACGCGGATTTTTGTTTTTTTGTTTTTATCCATAGGCGGTATATTAACACTACAAATGTACTAACTTTATAATATAAAGCAAATTTATTTTGAGGGAATCTCTTCGCCTTGGTTGGTGTCTCATGAACCGAAATTACCAAAAAAATTATCGAAACTAATAAATATCTATAAAGTTGATATATATTTAATAACCAACCGGTTATAAAAATAAAATTAACCAATTGCCAATATTATTATTTTACAAAGTACCTGATAATCACCAACTTATTTGGAAAATTCGGATTTTTTGTTGTATTTTTCTATTCGTTCATCTTTAAAACTTATTTATATGAGAAAAGCCGACCTCATCAATCAAATTTCTGATAAAACAGGCATCCCTAAAGTAGATGTTTTAGTTACATTGGAAAATATGTTTAAAGTAGTTAAAAGCTCTTTAGCTAATGGCGAAAATATATATATCAGGGGATTTGGCAGTTTTATTACCAAAAAGAGGGCTGCTAAAATTGGACGAAACATTAAAAAAAATGTAGCTGTACATATACCAGAGCATTTTATTCCTGCATTTAAACCAGCTAAAGAGTTTATGCTTGAAATAAAATCATCGCCAAATGTTAAAGAAAGTAACGAAAAAGAGGATGACAGAGAAGACTAATGTACCTTTGCCTTTAAATTTTAAAGGTGAAAAAACAACTGATTTTTGCAGGTATTGGATTGGTATTAATAGTACTAATATTCTTTTTCGGGTCAACCATTGCTCCTAAAAAGGAAAATACAGTTTCAACTCCCCCTACTACTAACACATTTAATATCAATGCTTTCATTGAAGATGAAAAAACTCATTTAAGTCCATCCCAGTCTATCAGCATTGGAAAATTAGAAAATAGCGTTACTAGGGGTGACGTTTCTGCCCAACAAATTATAGCTTATACTCAATTAGCTAATTTTTGGAAGGATAGTGTAAAGTCCTTTGAGCCGTATGCCTATTATTTATCTGAAGCTGTTAAGTTGGATAAGTCAGAAAAAAACCTCACCTTTGCTGCCCAATTGATTTTAGAGAATCTTCGTGGAGAACAAGATGAAGCTAAATTAGGTTGGAAATCAGAATTAGCAATATCGTTATTTGAAATGGCTATTGAACTTTACCCTTTAAATGAAGATTTAAAAGTGGGATTGGGAAGTTGCTATGTATTTGGTAAAGGAAGATTTGGTGGTCCAGAACAGACCATGAAGGGCATTCAGCAATTATTGGCTGTTGTACACAAAGATTCTACCAATATGAAAGCCCAGTTAATGCTGGGAGTTGGGGGTTATGTTTCGGGGCAATACGATAAAGCCATAGATCGTTTACTTAAAGTAGTAGATGCACAACCAGAAAATATGGAAGCCGTTGCTTTTTTAGCAGACACTTACGCTGCAAAAGGAGATAAGGCTGAAGCTATAAAATGGTATTTGATTAGTAAAAGGATGGTGAATAATCCACACTACAGTAAAGAAGTAGATGAAAGGATTAAATTATTACGGTAAAACATCGAAGTGAAATTCGATTTACATATTTAAAAAAATTATTTTAAAACACAAAAAAGACTAGTTATGCCTTGTGGTAAAAAGAGAAAAAGACATAAAATTGCAACACACAAGCGTAAAAAACGTTTAAGAAAGAATCGTCATAAGAAGAAGTAATTCTTTTTATTGATGCTGGGAATCCTCATCCTGGCTTATGTTACATGCATACATTACTTGCTTATTTAGAGTTGGTATATGTATGCGTGTATGTTTTTCTTGCATGGTAAGACGGTCTGACAAAATTATTACGCTTGACCAAAGAACTTATTATAAATGCTGCCCCACAAGGAGTTGAAATTGCTCTTTTAGAGGATAAAAAACTTGTGGAGTTGCACAACGAAAAAGCCGATGCCAGTTTTGGTGTGGGAGATTTATATTTGGGGAAAGTTAAAAAGCTTATTCCAGGACTTAATGCTGCATTTATTGATGTAGGTTTCGAAAAAGATGCTTTTCTCCATTATACTGATTTAAGTCCATACGTTCGTTCCATATTAAAGTTTACAACACTTGCTATTAATGATAATGGCGCTACTAGTTTAGACTTTTCAAAATTTAAAGTTGAACCAGAAATTGTTAAAACAGGTAAAATAGCGGAGGTTTTAAATGGCAAACCCAATGTTTTAGTTCAGATATTAAAAGAACCTATTGCCGCCAAAGGCCCTCGCCTAAGCTGCGAATTATCATTACCCGGTCGCTTTGTTGTTGTTACCCCTTTTAATGATTTTATTGCTGTTTCTCGTAAAATTCACTCTTCAGACGAAAGAAAAAGGCTTCACAAAATTATTGAAGCCATTAAGCCCAAAAACTTGGGTGTAATTGTACGTACCGCTGCAGAAGGGAAACATACTGCAGAATTACACGAGGATCTATTAAGCCTGATAGCCACTTGGAAAACAATACAAACTAATTTAAAAGGAGCTACCCCTCCTACCAAAATATTAAGTGAACAAGGAAAGACCACCAGCATCTTAAGGGATCTATTAAGTTCGGATTTTAATAAGATAGTGGTTAATGATAAGAATATTTATACTGATGCTAAAACCTATATTCAGCGTATAGCACCAGATAAGGCAGATATTGTTTCTTATTACAATAACGGTTCTCCCATTTTTGATAGTTTTGGTATTACCAAACAGGTTAAAGCTTCATTTGGTAAAACTGTGAACCTCCCTAGCGGTGCCTATTTAATTATTGAGCATACTGAGGCTTTACACGTTATTGATGTTAACAGTGGTTACAAAAGTGTAAGCAACAACCAAGAGCAAAATGCTTTGGAAACAAATCTGGAAGCTGCAGAAGAAGTTGCTCGTCAAATGCGTTTAAGGGATTTGGGTGGTATTATTGTAGTTGATTTCATTGATATGAAATTGATGGAAAACAAAAAGAAGCTGGCTGATGCCATGGATGGATTTATGAAATCCGACAGGGCCAAGCATTCTGTTTTAGCCATTAGCAAATTTGGTTTGATGCAGATTACGAGGCAAAGGATGAAGCCAGAAATGAACATCAATACCAGTGAAGTTTGTTCAAGCTGTAACGGAACCGGAAAAATATCTTCTACCTTAATTTTAGAAGACGAAATAGAAAAGAACCTGAGTTACCTAATTATGCAAAAGCATACGGGCTTAACCATAGAAGTTCACCCCATTTTACATTCTTATCTTACAAAAGGATTGCTGTTTTCGAAATTGTCG
Source organism: uncultured Chitinophagaceae bacterium (assembly GCA_947085175.1). Classification (GTDB taxonomy): domain Bacteria; phylum Bacteroidota; class Bacteroidia; order Chitinophagales; family Chitinophagaceae; genus Ferruginibacter. Next base: position 586,106 of record CAMTVJ010000006.1, on the reverse strand, counting down.
AAATGGCGTCGTAAATACAAACAACGCATTAAATTAAAGTCCAACTCCAATTATCACCTCACAGAATTTCACTTTTTTGATAATAGTGACGAAGAAATTAAACTATAAAAAAATCCCCTGAATTTCAGGGGATTTTTATTACTAGTTAATATATTAATGCTGATGATTATGTTGCATAGCATTTAATTCTTCAGGTGTAACTATTTTCTCTTTTGGATTTACCTGGCTCTCAATAAACTTAAATAATTTATCGGTGATTAATCGACGATAGCTACTATCTACTTGCTTTTCGTCTTTCATCATTCTGTCTATATAGCTTTCAATCCAACTGGTATCTTCGCCCAAATTCATAGTACCAAAATATCGCATAATTTCCACTTTCATATATTCTCTCAACTCCTCATTTCCCACTTCAAGCTTATTTTCCTTAATTAAAGTATCACTAATTAAAGTCCATTTTAACTGACCAGTAAATGCCGGAAACTCAGTTTCAACCTGCTCCGCCGTTTTTACAGTATCTCCTCCTGTTTGTAGCCAACGCTTTAAAAATTCAGCCGGAAACTCCATTTTGGTTTCATCAATTAAATAATGGTATAACTGATCCTGTAATTGACTACGGCTTTGTGATTGCCAGTATTGCTCAATCTCTTCTTTAATGGCATCTTTTAATTCAACCTCTGTTGTTATTTCCTTGGTTGGATAAATCTCTTTAAATAACTCCTCATTCAACTCACGCTTTTCTACCAATCCTATTTTAACTATCTCCAGGTTAAAATATTTTTTTCCTGCTTCTTTATCCTCTTTATCAAATCCCAAATCCTGTACAATCATGGCCAACTTATCATCATCAAAAGCCTTGCTTAATTGTAGGGTAACCATTTCGCCAACTTTTTTACTCATAAATTTTTTCTGAGCGCCAGCATTCAAGTACTTAACAATTACAGAATTTTCTTTGGTTGCACCAGCTTCAACTACAGTACCATCTTTATCGGCTTCTGTAAAAAGGATATTTAAAACATGCTCGTCGCTTTCTACGGTTTCTGGCTCTGTCATTTTACCAGCCTTAATTTGCATTCGGCTAATTTCATCGTCAACCATAGTATAAGTTGCTTCTACCTTATGTAGTGTAACTTTTGATTTTGTAAGGTCAGCCATTGTATAATCAGGCTTTAATCCAATCTCAAAACCAAACTCATACTCTTTAGGATCATTCATATCCAAATCACGAACATCATTATTTAATGGCAATGGTTGTCCAAATATTTCAGGCTTTTCGGTATTTAACCAGTTGTACAATTCTTTTTCCACCGATTTTAAAACCTCATCAGTAAAAATAGAACCGCCATACATTTTCTTAATCATACCAGCAGGCACCATCCCTTTTCTAAAACCAGGAATATTGGCCGTTTTGCTATATTCTCTTAGCTTTTTCTCATAGGTGGGGAAATAATCCTCTTTACTTACTTTAACAATCAGTTTGTCATGTAATAAACCAATGTTTTCTCTTGCTACGCTTGCCATTTAATTATAATTTATCTGTTTAATATTAAACAAGGAACAAAGAATTTTGAATGATGAATTTCATAATTCGATATTCCTTGTTCCTTGCTTGCCTACCAACAGGCAGGCACTTTGTTCTTTAGTGCGGATGATAGGGGTCGAACCTACATGGATTGCTCCGCTAGATCCTAAGTCTAGTGCGTCTGCCAATTTCGCCACATCCGCTAAAGGGTTGCAAAAGTAAGGGATTTCATCAAAACAGAAAACAGAATTGTTTACGTATTTTCGTTTTAACTTATGGAAACAGCCATTAACATACAAAATTATAACCTCAGCGAAGAAGAAGAAAAGAAGGAGATCCTCAGACAATATCGTGGAATTTTGAGGTCCTTAAAAGCTAAAATTAAGCCAGGAGATAAACAATTGTTACGTACAGCATTTGAAATGGCTGTGGATGCTCATCTAACCATGCGTCGTAAAAGTGGTGAACCTTATATTTTACACCCCATTGCAGTTGCAAAAATTTGTATTGAAGAAATTGGCTTAGGGGTACGAAGTACTATTTGTGCTTTATTACACGATACGGTAGAAGATACAGATATTGGTTTGGAGGATATACAAAGAGAATTTGGTGCCGAAGTAACTAAAATTGTAGATGGCCTTACCAAGATTAATTCAGTAATGGACACCAACAGCACTCAACAAGCCGAAAATTTTAAAAAAATATTAATGACCCTTACAGATGATCCAAGGGTTATTTTAATAAAGCTTGCCGACCGATTGCATAATATGCGAACCTTGGAAAGCATGAAAAGAGAGAAGCAATTGAAGATTTCGAGTGAAACGGTATATGTTTATGCTCCACTGGCTCATCGTATGGGTTTGTACATTATTAAAACCGAGATGGAAGATCTGGCCATGAAATATATGGAGCCAGACACCTACAAGTATATAGCTCAAAAATTAAATGATACAAAAAGAGAACGCACCAAATACATTAATGACTTTATTAAACCACTGAAGGAAAAATTAGATAAGGCCGATTTTGAATTTGAGATTTATGGCCGTCCAAAAAGCATTCACTCCATCTGGAATAAGATGAAAAAAAAGGGTGTGAGTTTTGAAGAAGTGTATGATCTTTTTGCCATCCGTATTTTGGTAAACTCTTCTTTAGAGAAAGAAAAAGAAGATTGCTGGAAAGTGTATAGTATCATTACAGATGCTTATAATCCTTCTACCGAAAGATTGAGGGACTGGCTTAGTAATCCTAAAAGTAATGGGTACGAAGCTTTGCATACCACCGTAATGGGCCCTCATGGCAAATGGGTGGAAGTTCAGATTAGGACTAAGCGAATGAATGAAATTGCTGAAAAAGGTTTGGCAGCTCACTGGAAATATAAAGAAGGTAAAGATGATGAGAGCCGCTTTGACAAGTGGTTTCATCAAATAAGAGAAGCACTTAGTAACCCCGATGAAAATTCAATTGATTTTTTACAAGATTTTAAAACATCTTTTCTTGCCGAAGAAATTTATGTGTACACACCAAAAGGAGAAGTTAAAATGCTTCCCATTGGTGCATCGGCACTCGACTTTGCATTTAATGTGCACACTGCTGTTGGTAGTAAATGTATTGGCGCAAAAGTGAATCATAAACTGGTGCCCATAAGTCATAAATTACGCAGTGGTGATCAAATTGAAATTATTACCAGTGCCAAACAAAAACCCAATATTGAGTGGCTAAACTTTGTTGTTACCAGTAAGGCCAAATCAAAAATTAAAGACACTTTAAAAGAAGAAAAAAGGGCAGTAGCCGATGAAGGTAAATACACCCTCCAAAGAAAACTAGATGGTATTGGAGTCTCCATGAGCCATACTAATTTGGAAGAGCTTTCTAATTTTTATAAAACAGGATCATCCTTAGATCTGTTATATGATATCGCAATTAAAAAAATAGATTTAAAAGAACTGAAAGATTTTACGGTGCATGGCGATAAGCTGTTTGCACCAAAACCTGTAAAACAGGTTATAGAAGATAAACACGAAAAAGACAGCTCATCCAAAACTTACAATAAAAAAGAAGCAGAACTTATTATTTTTGGAGAAAGCAGCGATAAAATACAGTACACTTTAGCCAACTGTTGTAAACCCATACCGGGTGATGACGTATTTGGTTTTGTAACAACCGGCGAAGGTTTGAAAATACACCGAACCAATTGTCCTAATGCTACCCGGCTACTGGCTAACTATGGGCACAGGGTGGTAAAAACAAAGTGGGCAAAAAATAAAGAAATCTCCTTTTTAACTGGGTTAAGGATAATTGGACTGGATGATGTGGGTGTTATTCATAAAATCACCAACCTTATTAGCGGCGAATTAAAATTTAATATTGCTGCGATGACTATTGAAGCCAAAGAAGGTATTTTTGAAGGAAACGTAAAAATATTTGTACACGACAAAGATGAACTTGATGAACTGGTTAACCATTTAATTTCTTTAGAAGGCATTGAAAGAGTAGACAGATATGATACGGAGTAAGGCCCCTCTATCTCTCCAAAGGTGGAGGAATTGGAGATGATTTTAGCAAAGAATTAAAATAACACAAAAAAATCTCGAATTAAAAAATCGCCCAAATCGAGTTCCTTCTCCCAGGAGATGGGTTGGGCTGAAGCTATGGAAGAATTAATAAACCGTTTAAAGGAAAATGCAGGCATTAATGATGAACAAGCAGCTAAAGCTCTTGAAACCATTAAGGATTTTGTAAAGGAAAAATTTCCAATGCTGGGTGGGGCTGTAGACAATATGTTTGGCTCAACAGATTCAGGATCGGATGAACCTGGTATGTAATTACTTCAACACTTCCCTGCTAATTACCAACTTTTGAATTTCACTGGTACCTTCTCCAATGGTACACAGTTTACTATCTCTATAAAATTTTTCTACAGGAAAATCTTTGGTATAGCCATAGCCTCCAAAAATCTGTACAGCATCTGTACTTACTCTTACCGAAACTTCACTAGCATAATATTTTGCGATTGCCGCTTCTTTGGTCATGGGTAAGCCTCTCATCTTTAAGTCGCAGGCTTGCTTAATTAATAAATCAGCCGCTTCAATTTCTGTAGCCATATCAGCCAGTTTAAAACTAATTCCCTGAAAACTTGAAATAGGTTGATCGAACTGATGACGTTCTTTTGAATATTGAAGTGATGCTTCGTAAGCTCCACGGGCAATCCCCAAACCTAAGGCAGCAATAGAAATTCTACCCCCATCCAACACTTTCATACTTTGCTTAAACCCCATCCCCACTTCACCAATTCTATTGGCATCCGGGATACGACAATTATCAAAAACCATTTCTGCGGTTTCGCTGGCACGCATACCTAATTTATTTTCTTTTTTACCAGCACTAAATCCGGCAGTTCCTCTATCCACAATAAAAGCTGTTGAATTATTTTTTGCTCTTGGTTCACCTGTACGACATATTACTACCGCAACATCGCCACTTTTGCCATGGGTAATCCAGCTTTTAGTTCCGTTAATAACCCAATCATCGCCATCTTTAACAGCGGTGGTTTTCATATTGCCTGCATCGCTACCTGTGTTGGCTTCGGTTAAACCCCAGGCGCCAATGAACTCGGCTGTAGCTAATTTGGGTAAATATTTTTTCTTTTGCTCTTCATTTGCATGAGCCAGAATATGACCTGTACAAAGTGAATTATGTGCAGCTAAAGACAAGCCAATTGAACCACAAACTTTTGATATTTCCTGTATGATGCTATTATATTCAAAATAACCCAATCCGCTTCCACCATATTCTTCAGGCACCAACACTCCCATCAATCCTAATTTGCCCATTTCCTTAAACACCTCTACAGGAAACTCCTGACTTTCGTCCCACTCCATTAATCGAGGCTTAATATGTTGAATGGCAAAATCACGGGCTGTTTGAGCAACCTGCTCGGTAAGTTCGTTGGTACTAAAATTCATATTGAGTAAAATCTTTAGGGTTGCAATTTAAGCTTTTTTAAAGTATCGTTACGCAGGATTAATTATCTAATGGTTAAATATGGAGCCGTTTTAGCAAAGATTTCATCTGTAATTAATGTAATTTTTTTTATTTCATCCAAAGAGGAAAAATTACCATGTTGTACCCTATATTGAACAATGGCATTGGCCAGGTTATATCTTAAATAAGGGTGTTGTTTCATTTCATCAACCGAGGCATTATTAATATTTACTTGCTTAATGGTACTGCTATTAATGGTAAGCCAATGCTTTATCTTTTGAAATGTGGAATCTGGCAAAGCAAATGTTTCTGCCACTTGCTCAATGCTATAAAAACCTCCCAGTTTTTCTCTAAAGGAAACAATACGATTTGCCAATTTACTTCCAATACCTGGCAAGGCAATAAAGGCTGATGTATCTGCGGTATTAATTTCTACTCTCCCAATGCTAGTTTTTGGTTTCTCAGTATATTTTACTGGCTCCGCATTTTTAGAATCGGTAAATTGGTTGACTGGCTTTGGCGGAATTTTTACAAAAGGCACCAACCGTTTTACATCCTCTTTATGCATCCCCCAAATTTTAGCAATATCATCTGGCTTATAAAACTTGCCGCCTTTTGATAGGTAGTTTTGAATGGTTTTGGCTGTTTTTTCTTTAATCCCAAGCTTTAGCCAGCCATCAAAGGGTAAAGTATTTGGATCAAAATAAAATAACGCTGCTTTAGATGCTTTGTAGGGATATTCCTTTTCGGAGGGCTGATAAAAACTTTGATAATTATTATCTTCGTTATTATTTGAGCTATCCAATTTCTTATTACTTAGCTCACTTACTTCTTTTTCAAAATCTTTGTGATCATAAATTTTTTGTGGAAGAATGTATGGGTAGAAAAATGGGAGCGCTAGAAAAAACAAAATCAAAAAGATTATGACAAAAATTCCAGCCCGTTCTTTTTTGCTGAATTTAAAATAGTCTGCAATAAACCTTTTAAACATATTCCCAATTTAGGACTAACAAAATATTACATTAAATAAGCCATTGCAATACTCTAAATAGGTAATTTATATGTTTATCTGTTGCCCATCAAAGGCCAGCATAATTCCAGAAGGAAGTTCTTGATTAATCACTTCATTACGCCCTAACTGATGACTGATATGAGTAAAATAAGCATTAGGCACCCCTAATTCCTGAGCCATGGCCACAGCTTCATCCAAAGTAAAATGAGAAATGTGTGCTTCTTTGCGGAGTGCGTTCAACACGATGGCTTTACTGCCTTTAATTTTTTCTTTTTCTTCTTCTTCAATACGGTTGGCATCGGTGATGTAAGTAAAATCTCCAAAACGAAACCCCAATACAGGCATTTTTAAATGCCAAACCAAAATTGGAATTACTGGAATGTCTCCAATAACAAATGGCGTATCATCAATGGTATTTAAATTTAGATTGGGAATGCTGGGATATTTTTTATCGGAGAATGCATAAGCAAACTCTCTTTTAATTGCTTCCTCAGTTAATGAGTTTGCAAATAATTCCATCGGCTTTTTTTGGAAATAATTAAAAGCCCTTACATCATCTAGGCCAGCCACATGGTCTTTATGTGGATGCGTAAATATCACAGCATCCAATTTCTTAACATTTGCCCTTAGCATCTGAAAACGAAAATCGGGAGTAGTATCAACCACTATAGAAGTGGTTTCAGTTTCTATTAGAATACTGGAACGTAGTCGCTTATCTTTTTTATCAGTTGATGAACATACCTCACAATGGCAACCAATCATGGGCACACCGCAACTGGTTCCAGTACCAAGAAATGTTATTTTTAAAGGAGGGCAATGCACCCAACAAATGTAAGGAATTAGGAAGCAGTAACTACAAAATGCTAGCGAGTACTAACCACACTCATCACTTCATCATACATTTTCTGACTAGAGAGTGTTAATGCATCAAAGTTGATATTTAACTGAGGCATCAAATCAATTAGGGCATTCATCCTACCCTCTGTTTGAAAAAATTTATTGATAACGATAACTTTTCTTTCTTGCAAAATGCAATAGCCAGTTTGAAAAGATCCTCTTTCGTAACGGATTACATAACCACATGCTTCAGCAATGGCTTCTATCTTATCCAAATTGTTTTGTGTGTATTTCATACCCTAAATACCTAAAGAAATTTTTAAAGTTTTTTAATTAAGTGCAACCTCTTATAAATAGAGGGCTATACAAAATAAAATTTTCAACAAACGTTGATAACTAAAAATACAAAATGGTTGCAACTCAATATAACAGTTAAAAACAAAACAGCCTTTCTTACCACCATTGGGGGGCAGGGGGGCTATTTATTCGACATTCTGATTACTGGCACTATCATTTCCTCTAAACTTATACCTCCATGCTGAAAAGTATTGCGGTAGTAATTGGCAAAATGATTGTAATTATTTGGATAGCATAAATACAGATCACCTTTTGCAAAAATGAATGAGGAGTTTACATTGGGTACGGGCAATCCTGCTTCCCTTGGATCACGAAAAGCCAACACCTCTTTTGCTTCATAATTTAAATTTCTGCCATGCTTATACCTAAGGTTTGCAGTTGTTTGCTTATCACCAATAACTTTTGCTGGTGTATTTACCCTAATACTTCCATGATCGGTTGCTACCACCATATTTAATTTTTTATCCGATACTTTTTTAAGCGCCTGGTGCAGCGGCGAATGCGTAAACCAGCTTTCGGTAATGCTACGGTAGCTGGTTTCGTCTCCTGCCAGCTCTTTCAACACTTCCATTTCGGTACGGGCATGACTGAGCATATCTACAAAATTATATACGATAATATTGATATCGTTTTCCATCATATTATGAATATTATCTACCAGTTTTTGTCCATCGTGATTATTAGTAATTTTTGTGTACGAATATTTTAAATCCCCTTTCCCCATACTTTTTAACTGACCTTTAAAAAAATCTTCTTCAAACATATTCTTACCACCCTCTTCATCATCATTCTTCCATTGTTGTGGAAATTTCTTTTCAATATCAATAGGCATCATGCCAGCAAAAATGGCATTACGTGCATATTGTGTAGCTGTGGGAAGAATAGCATAAAAGGTTTCTTCCTCATGAATGCGAAAGCTTTCTGCAAAGATGGGCTGAATAGTTTTCCATTGATCAAACCTCAAATTATCGATCAACACAAAAAACAGTGGGGTGCCTTTTTCGAGGTGCGGGAACACTTTTAACTTCATTAAATTATGACTCATGATAGGCGCCTCTTCGGATTTTGGATTAACCCATGAAGCATAGTTTCTAGAAACGAATTTAAAAAACTCGGTATTGGCTTCGCTTTTTTGCGACTGAAAAACTTCCTGCATTTCGGGGCTATCACTTTTTTTCATTTCCAGTTCCCAATAAACCAGCTTTCTGTAAATCTCCATCCACTCATTATAATTTGGATTGCTGTTTAACGACATAAACAAACTCCTGAATTCCTGCTGATAAGCTGAGGTTGTTTTTTCGGCCACCAGTCTTTTATTATCAATTATTTTTTTAAGACTCAACAAAACCTGATTAGGGTTTACCGGCTTAATTAAATAATCACTGATTTGTGACCCAATGGCTTCATCCATTAAATTCTCCGCCTCATTTTTTGTAATTAAAACCACAGGCAAATTGCTATTGATCTCTTTTATCTGTTGCAAAGTTTGTAACCCTGTGATGCCAGGCATGGTTTCATCAAGCAATACCACATCTACAATATTTTCTTTTACATATTCAATAGCATCAAACCCGTTTGTTTTGGTTTGCACTTCATAACCCTTGTTTTCTAAAAACATGACTTGAGATGTTAAACTCTCAATTTCATCGTCTACCCAAAGAATTTTAGCAACGTTCATCATATTGGTTTGTGGTTTTATTTTTTGTTTTAGGCTTTTTAAGCATTGTTCATCATCGTTGTGTCACTCACTTGTACAGTATACCCTTATTGAAGTGAAAGAAGGATGGATTAAATTTCAATAACTTTTCGATACTTACAAATTTAATTTTTTATATTAAGGATGCTCAGCTTTATTTAGCTTTGTAGAACATTTAACATATACCGGCTTGGGCTTAGCTTCTCAACCATCAACAAACAAAAAACCATTAATGCCTTTCAGAAAAATTATTAATGACCCTGTTTATGGCTTTATCACTATCGACGATGAATTGATATATAAAATCATTGCTCATCCATTTTATCAACGCCTACGTCGTATTAATCAAATGGCCATGGCCAACCTGGTTTACCCCGGAGCCATGCATAGTCGTTTGCACCATTCATTAGGTGCATATCATTTAATGAGCTATGCACTTTACGAACTTAAAAACAAGGGCGTATTCATAACTCCCGAAGAAGAACAAGCTGCCAAAATTGCCATCCTATTACATGATATTGGACATGGTCCATTTAGCCATGCACTGGAGCATGTTTTAATTGAAGGCATGCATCACGAAGAAATATCTTTAAAGATTATTAAAGATCTCAACCAACAATTTAATAATCAGCTCAACCTGGCTATTGAAATTTTCACAGATAATTATTCCAAAAAATTTCTTTATCAACTCATCAGCGGCCAACTCGATGTGGACCGCATGGACTATTTAACCAGAGATAGTTTTTTTACTGGTGTTAATGAAGGAGTAATAGGTTACGACCGAATAATAAAAATGCTTACCGTTCACAATGGTGAATTAATGGTGGAAGAAAAAGGCATTTACTCCATTGAAAAGTTTTTGGTAGCCCGTAGATTAATGTATTGGCAAGTGTATTTGCACAAAACAGTTTTGTGTGCCGAGCAAATGCTAAAACGCATTATTAAAAGAGCCAAACTAATAAAAGCTACTACACAGCAACCTTTAAATAATTTCATCAATAAACCCATTCATTCAGTTACGCTAGAAGAGTTTTGTAGTTTGGACGACTATGATGTACTTGCTGCCATAAAAGCCTGGTGTAGCCATGAGGATAAAGTTTTATCTACTTTATGCAAAGGAATTATTGACAGAAACTTATTTAAAGTTCAATTTTTTGGCAATCCAGTTGATGATCAACTATTAGCTACAAAAATGGAAGAAACCTGCACTAAATTACATTTGAGTAGTGAGGAGGTCAGTTGGCTTGTTTTTACTGGCGAAGTGGAAAGCAGTACTTATGATCCGGAAAAAGAACACATTTATATCTTATTTAAAGATGGAACTATAAAAGATATATCGGAAGTAGATAATGCCCTCATTAATCAAAACCTGATGGGCAAGGTGAAAAAATATTACATTTGTCACATTAGATTGTAGTTATAGGCAATGATCGCTTAATTAAAGCGTTGCCTTCCTTGTCCATTAACTATCAACTATTAACTATTAATTATTTACAAGAACATGCAATTCAGCGCAGCACAAATAGCAATGATCATTGGCGGTAAAGTTGAAGGCAATGCCGAAGTTTCTGTGGCTTCATTTGGTAAAATAGAAGAAGCAAAAGATGGTCAATTGGCGTTTTTGGCCAACCCCAAATACGAAGAATATTTGTACAGCACTAAAGCCAGCATCATCATCATTAATGAAACCCAAGAAATTAAACAGGCCGTACTTGCAACTTTAATTAAGGTACCCGATGCTTACTCAGCATTTGCAACCCTTTTGGATAAATACCAACAAATGCAAATGCAGCAGTTAAATGGCATTGAACAACCAGTATTTATATCTCCTACAGCAAAAATTGGCGAAAATGTATATATTGGTGCTTTTGCTTATTTAGGTGACAATGTTGTGCTGGCAGAGGGTGTAAAGATTTATCCAAACGTTTTTTTGGGTAATAATGTAACCATTGGCGAAAACAGTATCATTCATCCCGGTGTAAAAATTTACTACGATTGTATCATTGGAAAAAATGTATCCATCCATGCTGGTACTGTAATTGGTAGCGATGGATTTGGATTTGCACCTCAGGCCGATGGCACCCTTAAAAAAGTACCTCAAATTGGAAATGTTGTGATTGAAGATGGCGTGGAAATAGGTGCTAATGCCACAATTGATAGAGCAACCATTGGAAGTACCCTTATTAAGTCGGGAGCCAAACTAGATAATTTATTACAGATCGCTCATAATGTAGAAATTGGGCACAACTCTGTTATTGCTGCTCAAAGTGGCATAAGTGGAAGTACGAAAGTGGGTAATAATGTGATGATTGGCGGACAGGCTGGTATTGTTGGACATATTAAAATTGCTGATGGTAGCAAAATAAATGCACAAAGTGGCGTAAGCAAATCCATAAAAAATCCAAACTCGGCTGTAACAGGCTCACCGGCATTTGATTATACTTTGGCATTAAGGAGCCAGGTAGCAAGCCGTAATTTACCTAACCTTGAAAAAAGGGTGAAAGAATTGGAGCGTTTATTGCAAGAAATGATGGAGAAAAAATAACTGACCATTATTTCTTTAATACCCTAAAACCGAAACTTTATTTTGAAGTCGCTTAGATACACCATAATATTTTTATTTTCTCTTACAAATTCATTCACTGCTTTTTGTCAGCCCATATCTATTTCAGGAAAAATTGTGGATGCCCATACAAAAGAGCCAGTAAGTTATGCATCGGTATATTTTGCTAGTTCTAAAATTGGAAAAACTTCTGATAGTACAGGCGAATTCTCTTTTTATTTCAACAACTTTAAAACCGATACACTTATAGTAAGCTATGTAGGATACGACCTCTATAAAATTCCGGTTACAACATCAGCTAACAATAAGCCTATTACAATACAACTCGAAAGAGGAGGACTCTATAATGTGGTAGTAATAAGAACAAAATTTAATAAAGGGCTTTATTTGTGGCGCAAGATAATGAGTAAGAAAAAGCAATACAATCGTTACGATCTTACCAATTTTAGTTATGAGGCCTATAATAAACTGGAAGTAGATGTAAAAAACTTTAATGCTGATAAAGCCAAAAAGAATTTTCTTTTAAAACCATTCTCTTTCATTTTTGACAAAATTGATAGCACATCAGAAAAAGAGCCGTTTTTACCGCTCTATCTCATGGAAACCTTAAGTGACTATGGTTATCAGAGCAGCCCTAAGAAGTTTTATGAAAACATGAAAGCCAGTAACACCAAAGGGGTAGAAAATGAAAGCTTTAGTAAATTACTAGGTGTTATGAACCAGAATGTAAGTGTCTATAATAATTATATTAATGTTATGGATAAGGATTTCATAAGCCCCTTTAACGACCGGGCAGATGCTTATTATACTTTTACTGTGCCTGATACACAAATAGTAAATGGTAAAAAATTATTTCATTTTGTTTTTCGACCAAAATATGTAGGCCAAAATACTTTTGAAGGTGATGCTTGGGTAACTGAAAGAACATTTCAAATTCGCAAAATTTCTCTTTACTTGGGTAAAGATGCCAACATCAATTATATAGACAGGATAAGTGTGTTTCAGGAATTTTTACCCATTAACGATTCTGTCATCTTTTTAAACAGGGATAAATTTTTTGCCGATTACAGAGCGTTGGGTAAAAATTCTATCACCCTTATTGGTCGAAAAACCACATCCTATAAAGACATCCTCATCAACAGCGATTCTTTAACTCAAGTTTTTAATGAACAAAAAATTGAAGAAATCATCAGTGCCAATAAAGACATAACCAAAACTACAGATTCGGCTTGGCACGAACTCAGGCACGATACTTTATCAGCAAATGAAAAAGCCATTTACGAAACTGTAGACAAATTATTAGCTATGCCTAAGTTTCAAAAACTACAACGAAACTTAATGTTTTTGGCTGGGGGTTATCGCAATATTGGCAACTACGAAATTGGCCCTTGGTTTAATTGGATTAGTGGCAACCAATGGGAAGGCACCCGTTTTCGTTTCGACCTGGGCACCAATACAGGCTTTCATAAAAACATATACCTACATGGTTATTTGGCCTACGGCACGAGAGATAAAAAACTGAAAGGAAAGGCAGAAGCATTTTGGTTAATAAAAAGGTCTCCAAAAAGAATAAGGTTACATGCAGCTTATACCGATGATGTTGATAATGGCATAAGCCAGGTAGGAGAAGTAAGCCAGGATAATATTTTTTCTCTGGCCATACGCAAGGCAAATGTTACCCGTAAATTTATCCAGGTAAGAGATATAAGACTAGAACTGTTTAATGATTTAGGTAAGGGCTTTTCAACCGAATGGTTTTTTGTACACAGGCAACACAATCCATTATTAAACCTCCCAATAAAAACTAGCTTTCCGGTAAGCCAGGGAACCTCTTTAACCGATTTTGAAATGGCAGTTAAACTCCGATTTGCCTACCTGGAACGTTTTATTGAAACCAATTATAACAGATACTCAATGGGTACTAAATACCCCATCGTAGAGTTAATGTTTGCGAAAGGAATAAGGGGTGTTTTCAATAGTGCTTATAGCTATACCAAATACTCGGCAACCATAAAAGACTTTATGAAGATATCGCCTTATGGCACCTTGAATTATAAAATTTATGCTGGAAAAACAAGCGGCGCTGTTCCTTTTCCTTTTTTAGAAAACCATCCGGGTAACGATTTATATTATTACAATTCCAATGTATTTAACTTAATGACAAGGTTCGAGTACCTGAGTGATCAATATGCCGGCATTAATGTTGAACATAATTTTGGATCAGGATTGTTTCGTTTTATACCCATTACCCGTAAATTAAAACTGCGTCAGTTTTGGAATGTAAAAACAGTTTTTGGCTCTTTAAGTGATCAAAACATAGCTATCAATAATAAATTAGGCACTTTTAAAACCTTAAATAACAAAGCCTACATAGAAGTAGGTACAGGTATCGATAATATATTAAAAGTACTTCGCCTAGATTTTGTATGGAGACTTTCTCCTACAACTGTGCCTTCTGGCAATAATTTTAGATTTGGCGTATTTGGCAGCTTCCAATTTCAATTTTAAACCATAAATGGCCTCAAGCTGGCTTAATCCTTTCAACAGTTTTTTTTAAATATCTTTGCACTCAAAATTCAAAAGAACACATGGATAAAAATTTTAATCCAGATAAGCAACATACACTGGTTAAAGCAGTAAGCATTTCAGGCACTGGGCTTCACTCGGGTATAAATGTAGATATGACCCTTAGACCAGCGAACCCGGGTTTTGGTTTTCAATTTCAACGGAGTGATTTACCGGGTCAGCCAATCATTAAAGCCGATTGTGATTTAGTAACCGATACCTCAAGAGGTACAACATTAGAAAAAGGCGATTGCAAAGTAAGCACAGTAGAACATATTTTAGCAGCTTTAGTGGGTATGGGAGTAGATAATTGCCTGATTGAATTAAACGGACCCGAGATTCCCATCATAGATGGCAGTAGCGAACCATTTGTAGAAATTATTGAAGAAGCAGGAGTACTAGAGCAAGATGCTGCTAAAGCATGGTATACCATCGACACAAATATCACTTATTTCGACGATGTAAAAAAAGTGGAGATGACCGCTTTACCTGCTGTTAATTATCAAATTACTACTTTAATTGATTTTAATAGTCCGGTTTTAGGAACCCAGCATGCCAGTTTAAAAACAATGAAAGAGTTTAAAGCAGAAATTGCACCCTGCCGTACTTTTTGTTTTTTACATGAATTGGAAATGCTTTTAGACAACAACCTGGTAAAAGGTGGCGATATTAATAATGCCATTGTTATCGTAGACAAACCAGTTACCGATGATGAGATGGCAAGACTAGCTAAAGCATTTGGTCGTACAAAAATTGAAGTTAAAAGCGAAGGCTATTTAAACAACCTCGAACTCCGATTCCCTAATGAAGCGGCACGACATAAATTATTAGATGTTGTTGGTGACTTAGCTTTGATTGGCTACCCTATTAAAGCACATATTATTGCCAACAGACCCGGCCATAGCAGTAATGTGGAATTTGCCAAAAAGATAAAACAATACATCAAAAAGAATAGACACACAAAGGATATTCCAATTTACGACCCTAACCAGGCACCGGTGTACACACAGGAGCAAATTGAAAAAACCTTGCCACATCGTTTTCCTTTTATCATGGTAGATAAAATTATTGAATTGACAGATACGCAGATTGTGGGTATCAAAAATGTAACTTTTAACGAATACTTTTTTCAGGGTCATTTTCCCGGTAACCCAGTTATGCCAGGTGTTTTACAAATTGAATCATTAGCACAAACAGGCGGTTTGCTTTGTATTAATGCTATGCCCGATGGGCAATATGATACCTACTTCTTAAAAATTGACAACTGTAAATTCAAACAAAAAGTGGTACCGGGTGATACGTTGATTTTGAAAATGGAATTAATAGAACCTATCCGCCGTGGTATTTGTGTTATGAAAGGCAGTGTGTATGTTGGCAATAAATTATGTACCGAAGCCGACCTTACCGCTCAATTAGTCAAAAGAAATAAATAAATCAGCACATACATTTTGAATAAAGAACAAAATAACAATCAATGATTCATCCGCACACATACATACATCCAAATGCTAAACTGGCTACCAATGTAAAAGTAGACCCCTTTAGTGTAATTCATCAAAATGTAGAAATAGGTGAAGGCACCTGGATTGGAAGTAATGTAACCATTATGGAAGGCGCTAGAATTGGAAAAAATTGCCGCATATTTCCAGGAGCTGTTATTGCTGCCATTCCTCAGGATCTTAAATATGAAGGAGAGCAAACCACTGTAGAAATTGGTGACAATACCACCATCCGAGAATTTGTAACCGTAAACCGTGGCAGTAAAGACAGATGGACAACTAAAGTAGGTAACAATTGCCTCATTATGGCTTATAGTCATATTGCCCACGACTGTATTGTTGGCAATAACTGTATTATGAGCAATAACACTCAAATGGCAGGGCACGTGGTATTGGGTGATAATTCCATTCTTGCTGGTATGTGTGCCATACACCAGTTTGTACAAATTGGACAACATGCTTTTGTATCGGGTGGTTCGTTAGTAAGTAAAGATGTACCTCCATTTATTAAAGCTGGCCGTACCCCTCTTAGCTATGCAGGTGTAAACTCGGTGGGTTTAAAACGTAAAGGTTTTTCTTTGGAGCGTATTAATCATATCCTCGATATTTATCGCATTATTTACAATAAAGGAATGAATACCTCACAGGCACTCAATTATATTGAAGAAGAATTACCAGCTACTGACGAAAGAGATGAGATTGTAACTTTTATTAGAGAAAGCGGCAGAGGTATTATCAAACGTTTTTCAAAAGGAAGTGGAGATGACGAATAATCTTCAATAAAAGCAGTTTGGTTACTTATTACTTTTATGAACGAAAAGTTATAAACTCTCTTTGGGGATATGCAAATCATTTTATCAAATATAGGAAAAAGGTATAACCGGGATTGGATATTCCGTAAATGTAATTTTGAGTTTACTGCTGGAAAAGCATACGCCATCACCGGACCAAATGGTTCGGGTAAATCTACGCTATTACAAGTGATTGCAGGAGCTACAATTCATAATGAAGGCAGTATTGAATATAAAAATGCTACAGAAGTAATAACTCCAGAGCAATATTATCAATACATTTCTATTGCCACGCCATATTTAGATTTGATTGAGGAACTGACGGCCAAAGAAACCTTTGAATTTCATATGGGATTTAAAAAATTGATGCCGGGATTTTCTGTTGAAGAGATATTAAAAATTGCAGGCCTCGAAAATGCCATCAACAAACAACTCAGGTATTTTAGTAGTGGAATGAAACAAAGGCTAAAGCTGGCATTGGCATTTTTCTGTACCAGTCCTATCCTTTTACTTGATGAACCTACCACTAATTTAGATGCAGATGGTATTGCACTCTATCATTCTTTGATTAAAGATTACACAAAAGGTAAATTGATCATCATTAGTAGCAACGTAAAACAGGAATATGATTTTTGTGAAACGGTGATTGAAGTGGGGGATTACAAGTAATTAAATCCAGTTTTTAAGTTATTTCTTTTTTAAGTTTAGTGTACCACCAAGCCCCGTCATTCCACCGGGCAAACTCCAATCCATTAGAGAATTACGAATAGCTTCAGCTACTCCATTGGCATGTTCCATTAATTGAATTTTCTTTTCATTAATTTTTCTAAAATTATTTGCCTTTAAATTATCAAGATCATTTTTAAAAAACAAGAGTGCAGTATCTACATCAGGAGATTGAACAGGGGAAAGCTCAACCCAATAAAGTTGATCAAGCCTATTGTAACTATCCGCATATTTTTGAGTTTTAAAATCAGCCGTATCAGCTGCAGCTAAATAACTTACAATACCCATGGTTTCGGCATAAACCTTTTGCTGCGTTTCTTTAAACTTGGAAAGAATTTGCATGTTAAATTGATAATCCCTGCTTTCGGCATTTGCTTTTTGCCCCTTATTGAATTGATACAAGCCAACAAGCACTGTTAACAGTGTTAAAACTAAAGGCAAAAATTTTAATAAATAATTCTCTACTTTTTCTTTTTCCATAAAACTATTTAATTAAGATTAAATTTAATCGCACTTGATATCAACAATCTTTTTATCTCCACCTCCAATTTCACAATTAACATATATTCTGTCGGAACTAATTCCTTCCCTCTCAATAAAATATAATTTAATATTATCAAGACGTATTTGACATAATTTCTGAGTCCGCTTACTGGATTCTGAATAGCCATTAAACATTATTTTACAAAATGGGTTTTCCTTTAGTTTTTTTGAAGCAATTGCCAATGATTCTTTTAGCTCTTTACTCAATACAACCTCATCGCCTTTAAAAACTAAAGTAGGATAATCACAAGGACACTTATTATCACTATTAGCCACTTGGGAAAATAAAGAGATAGTAAAAAAAAGTGGTGCAATCAATACTAAAATATATCTCATAATAAATAATTTTATCTTCTGCTAGCTATTAATAAATTCAAATCGGTAAATTTCAAATCAAACCTTTCACTTAGGTAAAAATTGGTAAGACTGCCTTTAAACAGGTAGATTCCGCTGCGTATATTTATTTTATGCCAAACAATATGGTCAATTCCGCCATCTTCGCCAGTTTCAAGTAACAGAGGCATTAATACATTACTTATTGCTTGAGATGCCGTACGAGCAAATCCGCTTGGTATATTTGGTACACAATAATGTATTACATCGTATTTAATAAACACTGGTTTTTCGTGGCTTGTAACTTTACTGGTTTCAAAACAACCTCCGTGATCAATACTTACATCTACAATAACACTACCCGGCCTCATACTACTCACTGTTTCTTCCATAACTACAACAGGCGTTCTTCCTCCTGCGCCGCTTAATGCTCCTACAGCCACATCACAGGTCTTTAATTGTTTGGCCAGTATTTTTGGTTCAATAACTGAAGTCCAAAGCCGCACCCCAATATTATTTTGTAACCTTTTTAAACGGTAAATACTATTATCAAAAACTTTTACACTGGCACCCATCGCCAAAGCGGTACGGGCAGCATATTCACCAACGATTCCTGCACCAATGATAATAACTTTTGTTGGTGGTATGCCACTTATTCCACCTACCAATACTCCTTTGCCATTATTGGTTTTGCTTAAATACTGGCCGGCAATCAACATCACTGCACTACCTGCAATCTCACTCATACTACGTACAATAGGATTATGCCCGGTATCATCTTTTAAATTCTCAAAGCTGAGTGCAGTAATTTTTTTATCCATCATCTTCTGCAAAATCTCTCTTTTCATTACCGCCAAGTGAATGGGAGAAATAATACATTGATTTGGTTTAAGTAATTCGCATTCCAACTCACTCACCGGTGCACTCTTTACCAAAATATCACATTCAAACACTTCTTTTTTATCATAAGCTATTTTGGCACCCACTTCGCTATAATCCTTATCGGTAAAACTGGCTCCTTCTCCTGCCTTGGTTTCCACAACTACACGGTGGCCATTAGCAACCATCACCCCAACAGCTTCTGGAGTTAGCGCAATACGGCTTTCATTAAATGAATTTTCTTTGGGAATACCAATTAGCAACTCCGAACCTTTGGACTTTACATCCAATGTCTCCTCTAATGTTTCGTAAGTGAATGAAGAAGATACAAATGGTTTTGATTTTGCCATAAACAGAATTTGTGAGCCTACAAATTACTAATTTATTTTCAGCTTTCGGGTATTATCATCTATAGAACTGATGTAGATATGCAAAGTGTCGTCGGGAAAAATGCCGGGCGTTTTTTCGGGCCATTCTACTAAACAAATATCACCCGAGCATAAACAATCTTCTACACCAGCATTGATGGCTTCATTTTCATCTTTGATTCGGTACAAATCCATATGAAAAACTGCATCTCCTTTTGTTGTACTATATTGGTTGATGATAGAAAATGTTGGACTTGAAACTGTATCCTTAACTTCCATTGCCTCGCATAATGCATGAATAAAAGTGGTTTTGCCAGCACCCATCTCACCATGAAAAGCCAATACTTTATGGCTACTCATTTGGGTTAACAATTGCTTGGCTATTTCTTGTATTTGATCTAATGTAAAAATTACCTCCATGTTGCAAAGATATTTTCCTTCATTAGTAATCAGAAAAATATTTAGTAGGATAAATTTGTAATATGGAGAAAATTGAATGGAAAGTAGATGGAATGACCTGCACTAATTGTGCATTAACCATCAATAAATACCTTGAGAAGGAAGGATTAAAAGAAGTTAAAGTAAATTTTATAGGGGGAGACGTGAGTTTTGAGATGAACGGAAATAAAACTAAGGAGGAGATTAGTAAGGGAATTGTTGGACTGGGATATAATGTTGTGAACGAGTCAACTGCTTCAGAAATTCAACATTCGGCTTTCAATATTCAACATCTCTTTAGAAATCATCTTCAACGATTTTTATTCTGTTTGCCTTTTACCCTAGTTTTAATGTTACATATGTTACCATGGCATATTCATTTTTTAATGAACCCATGGATTCAAATGGCCATCTGTTTGCCCGTATTTATTGTTGGTATGAGTTATTTTGGTGTGAGTGCTGTTAAAAGTTTACGCCATGGCATTCCAAATATGAACGTCTTAATTGCTATTGGTGCCACAGCCGCATTTGTGTATAGCTTAATTGGAAGCATCGGTAACTATGGAATGGATTATTTATTTTACGAAACCACCGCCACCATAATTACCCTTGTATTTTTAGGGGAGTGGATTGAACATAAATCTGTAGCTACTACCCAAAAAGAATTAAACAAACTGGCTGCCCAACAAAAAGTAATGGCCAATATGATTGCTTTTGATGAGGACCATAAGGAATTGATTTTTCCGGTAGAAAATACGGCTTTACATGTTGGAGATCTTATCCTCATAAAAACAGGAGAACAGGTTCCTATGGATTGTAAAATCCTTTGGGGCTCTGTGGAAGTAAATGAAGCTTTATTAACCGGCGAAAGCAAACCAATCTTCAAAGAAAAAAAAGATAGCTTGATTGGTGGAAGCATGATAATGGATGGCACGGTAAAAGCACAGGTAACTGCTGTTGGAAAAGATACCATCCTCAGCAATATCCTAACCCTGGTAAAACAGGCGCAGGGAGAAAAACCACCCATTCAACAATTGGCAGATAAAATTAGTGCCGTTTTTGTTCCAGTAGTATTGGGTATTTCAATACTTACATTTCTTATCAACTATTTTGCTTTTGACATTACAGCTACCAGTTCTTTAATGCGAAGTATTGCTGTTTTGGTAATCAGTTGCCCTTGTGCTATGGGTCTAGCTACACCTGCTGCTATTGCTGTAGGATTGGGACGAGCTGCCAAAAATGGCATCCTCTTTCGGAATGCCAAAAGTTTGGAGTTATTTAAAAATATTAAAACAGTGGTGTTTGATAAAACCGGAACATTAACTAAAGGAAATTTTACGGTAACGGGTTTTGAAAGTTATGACCTACCAGAAGAAAAATTTAAGCAGATTATTTTTTCAATAGAGAAATTTTCTAACCACCCTATTGCAAAATCCATTGCTGAAAAATGGAAAAGCAATAATCCCATTCATTGGGAAAAAATGGAAGAGATAAAGGGTCAGGGCATGAAAGCGGAGGATGCTGATGGAAATATTTATTTATTGGGTTCGAGTAAAATGGTAAAATCATTAGCTGTTGACAAAACTCATACAGCATATTTGTTATTGAACAATAAACTAATTGGCTGGTTTGATTTAGAAGATGAGATTAGAACCGAAGCAAAAGAGGTCATTAATTACCTACACTCTAAAAACATTAAAACCATTTTATTGAGTGGCGATATTTTGGAGCGTACACAAAAAATTGCCGATCTACTTGATATAGATAAAGTATATGCCGAAAAATCGCCTGAAGAAAAACTGTTGATCATAGAACAATTAAACAACGAAGAGCCTGTTGCAATGGTAGGTGATGGCGTTAATGATGCTCCAGCCCTTGCAAAAGCAAGCATAGGTATTTCTATGAGCGATGCAACTCAACTGGCAGTACAAAGTGCCCAGGTGGTATTGATGAATAAAGGTATTCAGCATTTACCATTGGCTCTTGGATTGGGTAAGCATACTTTCATCACTATTAAAGAAAACCTGTTTTGGGCATTTATTTACAATGTGATAGCCATCCCAGTGGCAGCTATAGGATTATTAAGTCCGGGCATTGCTGCTTTGGCAATGGGTTTTAGTGATGTTGTACTGGCTATCAATTCTATCAAGCTTAAATACAAGAAAGTGGTTTAATTTCAGGCCATAAAAAATTGTATTGAACATTCATAAAATTTTAAAGCAGTATTGGGGATACGATTCCTTTCGGCCTTTACAGGAAGATATCATCAATGCAGTATTGGAAGGAAAAGACTGTTTAGCCTTACTACCTACTGGAGGGGGTAAATCCATGTGCTTTCAAGTACCTGCAATGGCTAAAGAAGGGATATGTTTAGTAATTAGCCCTCTTATTGCATTAATGAAAGACCAAGTAGAAAGCTTAAAGAACAAAGGAATACCAGCATTAGCTATTTACTCAGGCATGAGTTTCATTGAATTAAAAAAAACGCTTCAGAATGCAGCTTATGGCAATTATAAATTCTTGTATGTTTCTCCCGAAAGGCTTGAAACAAATTTGTTTTTAGAGCACCTGGCTTCTATGAACATCAATTTAATTGCTGTTGATGAAGCACATTGCATTTCGCAATGGGGTTACGATTTTAGACCTCCCTATATGCGTATTGCAAGTATAAGAGAGCAAATACCCAATGTACCCGTTTTGGCATTAACAGCATCAGCTACCAAACTGGTACAAGCCGATATTTGTGAAAAGCTTCTATTTAAAAAATCACAAGTTAAATTTCAACAATCATTCGAAAGGCCAAATCTGTCTTACAGTGTATTTAATGTTGATTCTAAACAAAATAAATTACTGGAAATTTTAAAAAATGTAGGAGGATCTGCCATCGTTTATTGTAAAAGCAGAAAGCACACAAAAGAAACAGCAGAATTACTCATACAAAATAAAATATCTGCCGATTTCTACCATGCTGGTTTACTCCATGAAGAGAGAAACAAAAAACAGGAAAGCTGGATAAATAATAAAACCAGGGTAATGGTATGTACCAATGCTTTTGGAATGGGTATTGACAAGGCCAATGTGAGCGTAGTAGTACATTACGATGTACCTGATTGCCTTGAAAACTATTACCAGGAAGCTGGGAGAGCCGGAAGGGATGGTAAAAGAGCTTACGCCGTTTTGCTTTACAACACTAAAGAACTGGAAAATCTGCAACTGCAAAGCGATATTCGTTTTCCAAAAGAAGAAGAGATTAAAAAAGTTTACATAGCCTTAATGAACCATTTACAGGTTGCAGCCGGAGGGGGATCGGGAGTAAGTTTTGATTTCGATATTTCCACTTTTTGTACTGCTTTTAAACTTAATCTGCTTTCGAGCAGCTATGCCATTAAAGCATTGGAACAAGAGGATGTATTAAGTTTTAATGAAGTTTTCTTTAAACCTTCTACTATCTTATTTACTACAACCAGAGAAGAGTTAATGGATTTTGAAAAGCAATATCCAAATATGGAACCATTGATAAAAGGATTGCTTAGATCCTATGAAGGTATTTTTGATTTTCCCACTACCATTTATGAATCCAGGCTCAGCAAGTTTTTACAGACTGATATTATCAGTCTAAAAAAGGATTTAAAGAAGTTGAATGACATGGGAATCATTAGTTATGCTGCACAAAAAGACATTCCACAGATTACCTTATTGCAGAACAGGATGTATAATGATAGCTATCAAATTAATACAGTTGATTATTTAATAAGAAAGAAGAAGTTTGAAGAAAGGGTTGCTGCTATCATTGGTTTTATAAAATTGCCAATTTATTGTAGAAGCAACCATATAGCCTTTTATTTTACGGCTGAAAAAATACAGGACTGTGGCATTTGTGATAATTGTATAAAAGCTAAATCTTCCCATATCTCTACTGAAGAATTTGATTTAATTGCTGGTCAGATGATTGAGTTAAGTAAGAATAACTTCATTTCATTTGATGAATTACATCAAAAGCTAAAAGGAATAAACAAAGAAAAAGTTTTGAAAGTGATTGATTTTTTACTGGCAGAAAAAAAAGTTGTTTCAGATAAGGAAGGTAAAATATGTTTCAAATTGCCTGAGGTATAAAAAAAAAGGGACCAAGATAGAAATCTAGTCCCGCTTTAAAATCCAATATCCTATGAAAAACCGAAACGAAGATAACAGGCTTTTTTATATTATGCAAGATTTTTAGCAAGTAATTTTATAGTCTCAACTTATTTATAAAATCATCTATTAATATTTAAATTCAAAATAAATTTTAAATTACTGAATACCAATACTTTACACTTTATATATTTAATACAAATTTTTATACTTTGCTGATTTATATAAATAACTTGCTCCCTGGTACCAAGCAATAGCCTCGTTAATCAAACTATCTAAACCAATAACCATTTCATTTTTTCCTGAACTGTAGTTTAATTTATACGTATTTGACTTTTTGCGAGGGGATAGAATTACCAATTTTCCTTTTTTTAAGTAGCCTATATCTTCATAATTGCTAATAAAAGCTCTTTCATTACCCAAAACCATATTGTATATATCATAACCCAAAAACCTGCTGGTATAATTAAGGTTCATTAATCCTAAAATGGTTGGCACTAAATCTATTTGGCTTACCAATCTTTCTTCAATAGCAGGCTTAACTATTTCTGGTGCATAAATGATACAAGGAATATGATACCTATTTACAGGCAGATCTGTTTTACCGGCACTTTTTGAACAATGGTCAGCAACAATCACAAAAATGGTATTATTAAACCATGGCTTCTTTTGTGCTTCTTTGATGAACTTATTAACTGCAAAATCTGTGTACTTTACAGCGCCTTCTACTGATTGATAAGAGGGAGGTATATCAATTTTCCCTTCGGGATAAGTATATGGCCTGTGATTACTTACTGTCATAATATGATTAAAAAACAGTTGCCCCATTGCAAAACTCTTATCACATTGTTGCAAAGTAAAATTGAAAGCAGCTTCATCATCAACTCCCCAAGCAGTGGTATGATGTACCATACTTTCTGGTATATCACTTTTATCTAAAACGGTATAGCTACTATTACTAAAATATTTTCCCATATTATCAAAAAATGAATTTCCTCCATAGATAAAATTCACTTTGTAGCCTTTTGCTTTTAAAACACTTCCCATGGTAAACATGTCATTATTATCTTGTCTACGAACAATAGATTGCCCCGGTGTAGGAGGTATAGCCATTGACAGGGCTTCCAATCCTCGTACTGTCCTAGTGCCAGATGCATAAAACTGGTCAAACCATAAGCCATATGGAATAAGCGAATCCAAGTAAGGCGTAATATTATCTTTATTGCCAAATCTCTTTAAATAATCGCCACTTAAACTTTCTACACTAATAAGAACAATATTTCGTTTTTGCTCTGGCTTATCATTTTTTATCTGCCTTTCTACACTTAATAGATCCGATGAAAAAATGGCATTAGGAGCAGCCAACATTTGTCTCAATATTTCAAAATTCGCAGTATCGTTTCTTGTTTGATAAAATTTATTATAGTCAATTTCATTATTCCAAAAAGCTGATCCAAATTCATAAATGCCATTCCCTCCCAATTCATTTACATAATTATTGTTGCTGCTGTTTTTAATACGGTTATTCACTAAAAAATAGCTTGCAACAGGTAATAACATAAAGCATAAAAAGAAAATGGTACGTTTTCCAAAACGCATACTTACTTGCTGAGAAGCAATTAGTTTTTTTCTTATTAAATAAACGGTGAACACAGTTACCACAGCTACTGCTGCAGCAATTAAGGGTATATTATAAGACTCCCAAATATTGCCCAATACTTCCGTAGTATAAATTAGATAATCAACTGCAATGAAATTATATCGCACATTGAACTCTTCCCAAAAAATAATTTCACCCCCCACATTTATGAAGAGAATTAGGACAATGATAAAAAAGAGAATAAATAATGGAATTCTTTGCCAGTTTTTTTTATACCATGAGTCTTTCATCAGCCAACAATACAAAGAAACCGGAATGGCAAAAAAGCTCCAAACTACCAGATCGTAAAAAAATCCAATTAGAAAAATACTCAAAAAGCGACTCACTGTCAATTCTAAATTCGACCAGCTTTTAATAAGCAAAACAAATCTGGTTAAAAAACTTAAACTACAAACTAATAAGGCTAAAACAACCAATGGTCCAAACCTATGAGTAAAAGCTGCTTTAAATTTTTTCATAGAACAAAAGTACGAAGTACCTACTTTACAGTAGGCACATTAATTCAAAACAATGATGCATTAAAACCAACTATTACTTTTTTTTCTGCTTCGTCCCCCCAATCCTAAAGAACCCAGTAAAGACCGAACAATAGTATTACCAGCTGTTCTCATCATACTTTTTACTATGGTATTATTGGCTACTTTTTCCATTGTAGATTGCTCTTCTTTTGATGATTTTTTATTTTCTATTGATACCTCATTGCTTTTACTTGCAGCTTCTTCTAATTTGGCAGTCAATATTTCATATGCACTTTCATTATCTATCACTTGGTTGTATTTAGCAACCAATCTAGATTTCGAATTCAGCGTATTAATTTCTTCCTCTGTTAAAATATCCATTCTGCTTCTAGGAGCACAAAGCATAGTATGAGCCAAAGGTGTTGGAATCCCTTTTTCATTAAGCATAGTAACTAGGGCTTCGCCTATTCCCAATTGTGTAATCAGGTCTTCCGTTTTATAATAATCCGTTTCGGGATAGTTTTCGGCAGTTTGTTTAATAATTTTTCTATCGGCAGCAGTAAAAGCCCTTAAGGCATGCTGCACTTTTAAACCCAGCTGAGACAATACACTTGCTGGTACATCCATAGGATTTTGTGTGCAAAAGAAAATCCCAATACCTTTTGACCGAATTAATTTTACAATAGTTTCTATCTGTTGCAATAATGAGGAACTTGCTTCATTGAAAATTAGATGTGCTTCATCAATAAATATTACCAGCTTGGGTTTATCCAAATCCCCTTCTTCCGGACAAGAGGCATATAATTCAGCTAACATTTGTAACATAAAAGTGGAAAACAGTTTTGGCTTATCCTGTAAATCAGTCACTCTTAATACACTTATTATGCCTCTACCATCGTCTCCAATACGCATCAGATCATCCACCTCAAAACTCCTTTCTCCAAAGAATATATCGGCACCTTGTTGTTGCAGTTCAATAACTTTACGAAGAATAGTACCTGTTGTAGAAGTGGATATTTTACCATACGTTTTTTCAATTTCAGCCTTCCCTTCATCCCCTATATACTGCAGCAATTTGATAAAATCTTTTAAGTCGAGTAGTGGTAATTTATTGTCGTCACAATATTTAAAGATTAAGGCTACTACCCCACCTTGCGTATCGTTTAGCTCCAAAATCTTGCTCAATAAAACTGGGCCAAATTCACTTATTGTAGCTCTCAAATGAACGCCATTTTTACCGGTTAAAGTCATTAGCTCTGTTGGAAACAAAGCAGGCTTAAATTCCATTTCTAGTTTTTGGTAACGTTCATCTATTTTAGAATTTGTAGCTCCAGTTGCAGCAATACCACTTAAATCCCCTTTTATATCCATTACTAATACAGGTACACTTGCGTCACTTAAGAACTCACTAATTACTTGCAAAGTTTTTGTTTTTCCTGTTCCGGTTGCTCCAGCTATTAATCCGTGCCTGTTCATTGTTTTTAAGGGAAGGTAAATACCAGCACCAGCCACTATTTCTCCATCCAACACTGCCGCTCCAAGTTTTACAGACTCCCCTTTAAAAGCATAACCTTTGTTAATTGCTTCTATAAATGCTTCTTTATTTGCCATTGGTTTTTGTTTTTTGAAAGGTACAACCTGTTGTTTAATTGAAAAACAACAATTTTAATCATCTTGCCCGTAAATTTGGGATGATGAATAAAACGATTCCTATTTTACTATCTATGTCAATTTTAATATTGATTGTTAGCTCTTTTATAAAACCTGTTCAATCAGTCATTAAAACCAAAGCTGATTTAGGCAAGAAATTGTTTTCAGAAAAACTACTTTCAAAAGATTCATCTATCAGCTGTGCAAGTTGTCATTTACCCAAGTTTGCATTTGCAGACACTTTGGCATTTAGCATTGGCATTGGCGGCAAACTTTCCAATAGAAATACCCCATCAGTTTTAAATATGAAAAACCGTCCATATTTTTTTTGGGATGGTAGGGCTGCTTCGCTGGAAGAACAGGCTTTAATGCCAATCCAAAATCCTGATGAAATGGGTTTACCTATTGATGAAGCCGTCCACCGTTTAAATGAATCCAAAGAATATAGATTGCTATTTCAAAAAATATTTAACCAGCCACCAACTGAAAAAAATCTGGCAGCTTCTTTTTCTGCTTTTGAGCAAACCCTTGAAACAGTGAACAGTAAATTTGACGACTGGAGTAATAATCTTAAAAAATTAACTGCTTCAGAAGAAAGAGGAAGAGGTTTATTTGTTGGCGACAAAGCGAAATGTTTTGATTGCCATTTTAGAGAAGATTTTACCGATGATGAGTTTAAAAACATTGGTTTGTTTAATGGCACTACTTTAAATGATGTTGGACTTTTCAACATAACTAAAAAAGAATCTGATTTAGGAAAATTTAAAACTCCTGGGTTACGCAACATTGCCGTAACTGCACCATATATGCATAATGGGATGTTTAAAACCCTGGAAGAAGTTTTGGACTATTACAATAACCCTAGCAGTATTGTAAAGGATCCAATAAATATAGATGAGGTTTTAAAATCTCCTCTTGGCCTTACAGAAAAAGAAAAGAAAGACATTATTGCATTTTTAAAAACTTTAACCGATAAAGCATTTTTAAAAAACTAACTTTATTGTGTTGTTAATTTTTTAAAAAAGTGCTTTAACAAAATATTAGGCACAATATTGGCATTAACAAGTTTGAATTAATTTTATTTGCTATTAAACAAACAATTATGGAACAAGTAAAACCACAAATATTACTTTGCGAAGATGATACAAACCTTGGCATGGTGTTAAAAAATTACCTTGAATTAAACGACTATGAAGTTGTTTTGGAAAGAGACGGCAAACTAGGTTTGGCTGCTTTTCATCGTGAAAAATTCGATATCTGCTTGCTGGATGTTATGATGCCCAACATGGACGGATTTACTTTAGCTGAAGAAATTAGGGATGTTAACCCAGATGTGCCTTTATTCTTTTTGAGTGCAAAAACTATGAAAGATGACATTATACAGGGATACAAGCTGGGTGCAGATGATTATATTACCAAACCTTTCGACAGCGAAGTGTTGCTGCATAAAATTAAAGCTATTTTAAAGCGTAATGAAGAATTACACAGAGAAGAAGCCAATGCAGAATATGATTTGGGCGGATATCATTTCAACCCACGGCTAAGAGAATTGACTTTTGATGGTAAAACACAAACCCTTTCCCCAAAAGAAAACGAATTACTTAAAATGTTGAGCGAGTATAAAAATGATTTATTGAGCCGTGAGATAGCCTTAAAGAAAATTTGGGGTAGTGATACTTATTTTAATGGACGCAGTATGGATGTGTACATTGCCAAATTGCGTAAATACTTAAAGGAAGATGCCAACATTGAAATTGTAAATATCCATGGTAATGGATTTAGATTAGTAGTTACAGAATAATTTTATCCTTTTTAAAATAAAGCAAGTGCCTTAACGGGCACTTTTTTTATTTTATGGCCAACATTAATTTAGCCCAGAAAACGTTATCAAATGAAGAGGGCCCTGCAACCAAATCGCCTGTATCATCTCCATGCCTTATTACTACTAAGTCCTTTGATGGCACTACATAAATCTTTTTGTCGCCCTTGCCTAAGGCCGATATCATATCAGCTGGTGCATCCGGAAATAAGGATCCCGGCAAAACAAGTGTTGTTCCTGGTATCATAAAACTGGACTTCCCGTTTAACCACCATAAATAACCATAAGACTGATTGAGGTTTTGTGAAGTGCTGGTCATGGCACTAAAATAATTTTGATCAGTCATGATTGCATTTCCATTCCAAGTACCCTTATTAAGTGTCAATAATCCAAAGCGAGCCATATCCCTGCTATTAAGCCAAAGGGTATTGCTAAACCATGTAAAATTTTTCATCCCAATTTTATCCGCCAGTTTAGTTTTGGTATAGGTATTAAAATTAGTGGCTGTTGCATTTGCAATTACATTTTGAATTAACAAATAAGGAGCATTATAATAATACCAGGCAGTGCCTGCATCTGATTTATAATTAAGGCAGGCAGGAGTTTTACAATCCAAATCGGTCACATTGTAATCCAATCCTGTTGTCATCGTTAATTGATGTTTAACAGTGATTAAATTTTCTTTAGCCAGCGGAGCCGATGTCCATCCATTGCCCAAATAGGTACTTGTTCTATTGTTGATATTCAATTGCCCTTCTTGCTGTGCAATGCCAGCCAAAAATGCTGTAACTGTTTTACCAGCCGAGGCGATATAGTAAACGGTATTACTGTTCCAATTATTCCAATATTTTTCAGAAACGATTCTTCCCTTATACAAAATAATGAGGCCGTAAGTATTTTTAGTTCCTGCAAAATCAATGACTTCATTCAATTTATTGGCATCCCATCCTAAAACTTGCGGTGAAACTGTTTCCCAGGTATCGCCAACAAGCGGAGGGAAATACATAGTGGTAGGAGGTTGAACTGGAGTAGTTACTCCCGAATCTTTACTACATGACAAGAGGGAAATACAAACAACAGCTACTGCAAAATATAATTTCATATAAAAGGTTGAATTGTTCAGATCAATAAATACGGCTGAAGTTTAACGAATAGATGCCCTATTTATTATCAGGGAACAATAAGTTATCTCCCCCCGTAAAAGAAGATTTTTTACCAAGATGTTCATAGGCTTTGGCAGTGGCTTCTCTTCCCCTAGCAGTGCGTTGCAAAAAACCTTCCTGAATTAAAAAGGGTTCATATACCTCTTCCAGTGTACCCACTTCTTCTCCAACTGCTGTAGCAATAGTAGTAATTCCAACAGGGCCGCCCTTAAATTTATTAATGATGACATTAAGGATGCGATTGTCCATCTCATCAAGCCCATGTTTATCTACATTCAATGCTTTTAATGCATGTTCAGTAATACCCAAATCAATAACACCATTTCCAATTACTTGTGCAAAATCCCTTACCCTTCGTAATAAACTGTTGGCAATACGGGGTGTTCCCCTGCTTCTTCCCGAAATTTCTGAAGCTGCATCACTTGTTATTTTGGTGCCCAATATATTAGAAGAGCGTTGTATAATGTTTTTTAAAGTAATGGAATCGTAATATTCCAGTCTCGATTTTATTCCAAAACGTGATAACAATGGAGCAGTAAGTAATCCGCTTCGGGTGGTAGCTCCAATTAAGGTAAATGGATTCAAATTCAATTGCACACTTCTGGCATTAGGCCCACTATCTATCATGATATCAATACGATAGTCTTCCATGGCTGCATATAAATACTCTTCTACCACTGTACTTAATCGATGAATCTCATCTATAAACAGCACATCATTGGGCTCTAAGTTTGTGAGCAATCCTGCCAAATCACCCGCTTTTTCAATAACCGGACCACTGGTTTCCTTAATATTTACGCCTAACTCATTGGCTACAATACGAGATAAAGTTGTTTTTCCTAATCCAGGAGGGCCATGAAACAAGATATGATCCAATGCTTCTCCCCTTAATTTTGCAGCTTTAATAAAGATGGTAATATTTTCAATGATTTGAGGTTGGCCCGAAAAATCATCGATAACCGATGGCCTGATGGTATTTTCAAATTCCCTATCAGCAGGGCTAAAAGAGGAAGAATCGCTGTTTAAATTGGGATTGGCCATGAACAATTATTTATAGAGGCTGTAAATCTAACCATAAATCACTAATTCCGGGTTTAGAGGGGCCCCTTATTACACTAAACCTCCCAGCACAGCATTTCGCCACTAATCAAAACAGTCCTTTATTTCACTATATTGGGAGGTAATTTTACTTTATGAGCAAAACAAATATCAGGTATTGGCTTTGTCAGATTACTGGCTGGGGAATTTGGGGATTGATTTTATTGTATTTTAATTTAGTAGTTTTTGGCGAACGATTTAAAGAACAAGGCGGAAAAAAAGAATATCTAATTAGTTTGGCCATTTTTTTATTGTGTGGTATTATTTGTACCCATATATTAAGACTGATCATCAAAAAGACCAGTTGGTTAAAGTTTTCTATTAAGAGAATTACTTTAATGTTTGCTATTTCGGTAGCAAGCACTGGAGTTGTTCTTTTTTACACTACCCACTTTGCAACTAAACAGTCTAATTATTCTTATGAGAATTTTGTTAAAGACAAAAGATTAGAAAAAGCAAAAAAACTGGAAATTAAACTTGGGTTATCAGAAATAGAATATTATAAGAACCCCCAAATTATTAAAGACAGCAGTATCAGCAAAGGCATTACTGAAATTAAGAAAACAACCAACTGGCATCGTAATAAAAAGGGTGATTGGGTATTTGAAGAAAACTCTGATTTGATTGGCATTTATTATTATCTCATGTTGGTTGGTATTTGGATGTTGATATACATCGTATATCACTATGTAGAAAAAATAAGGAACAATGAAATTGATCGTTTGAAACTGGAAACTACAGTAAAGGAGTTGGAATTAAAAACCATCAAGTCGCATATTAACCCTCATTTTATTTTCAATTCATTAAACAGCATCAGGGCACTTGTAGATGAAAACCCCACCCGTGCCAGAAGAGCCATCACTGAATTAAGTAATATCCTGCGCAGCAGCATGAAGGCAGAAAAGGAAGAAACAGTATCTTTAAAACATGAATTGGATATTGTAAAAGATTATTTGGCTTTAGAGCAAATGCGTTTTGAAGAACGCTTAAAAATTGAATTTAAAATAGATGAAGACACTTTAGATTATCCAGTACCTCCAATGATGTTACAAACCCTAGCAGAAAATGCCATTAAACATGGTATAAGCAAATTAGTAAAGGGGGGAACGGTTAGAATATTAGCTACTTTTAAAAACGATAATATTGAACTCATGGTTCAAAACACGGGGCAATTATCTTTAGAGATAAATGAAGATGGCTTTGGCATTAAAAGCACAGAAGACAGATTGAATTTAATGTATCAGGGTAAAGGAATTTTTGAAATAAGAAATATGGATTCAACTATGGTTGAATGTAAAGTAACCATTCCAGTAACTGTTTAAAATTAGAAATATATGTTGAAAGCGATTATTATTGATGATGAACGTTTAGCAAGAAATGAGCTTAAAAAACTCTTGATAGAGTTTGCCGACATTGAAGTAGTTGGCGAAGCTGCCAATGCCAATGAAGGACTTGAAAAAATTGAATCTCACTCTCCCGACCTGATTTTTTTAGATATACAAATGCCCGGTAAAACAGGTTTTGATATGTTAACCGAACTTGACAGTGCCCCTCATGTAATATTCACAACAGCTTATGATGAATATGCCTTAAAGGCATTTGAAGTAAACGCATTGGATTATTTAATGAAACCAGTAGAACCCAAGCGATTGGCAGATGCCATACAAAAATTGAAAATTGCAGAAGAAAAAGAAATAGCTTCTGCCATGGTAGGTATTAACAGAGGAATACTCACTGAAGCTGATCAAATTTTTGTGAAAGATGGTGAAAGATGCTGGTTTGTTAAACTGGGGGATATCCGTCTTTTTGAAAGTGTTGGTAATTATGCCAAAGTTTTCTTTGGTACTAACAAACCATTAATTCTTAAATCGCTGAATGCATTGGAAGAAAGACTGGATGAAAAAACTTTTTTCAGAGCCAATAGAAAACATATTGTAAACCTGAAGATGATTGAAAAAATTGAACCCTATTTTAATGGAGGACTTTTATTGGAATTAAAAGCCGGCGAAAAAGTGGAAGTGAGTAGAAGACAAGCTGTAAAGTTTAAAGAAATGATGAGCCTTTAATAATGGTTAATTCTATAATTCAAAAAAAGATAATGAAGAAAATACTTTTTGTAGTAATAGCAGGCTTTTTAAGTCTGCTTTCTTTTTCTCAAAATATTGATAAAATAATTAATGCTGCAGAAGTAGAGCGTATAGAAAATATATTATCGGCTGATAACATGCAAGGACGTAAAACTTTTACAGCTGGAATAGATAAAGCCGCAGATTTTATTTCCGCCGAATTTGCTAAAAGCCAATTGCAGTTTTTTGGAAAATCGAGTTCCTACTTCCAGGAATTTGTGATGACAAAAACCAAGGCTCTAGAAATTGATGGCACATTGGATGCCGATTCCTTAACCCTCGGTAATATTGCAGCCAATACCACAGCAAATGAACTGCACATTACTTCATTTAAAGGATATGAAGTGGTAGTGGTAAATAAAGATGATGATTTTAATAAAACAGTTTTCCCTTTATTCGAACTGGAAAAAGACATTATTATTTTAGTGGACACAGCCCATACCAGACGTTTTAAAAGCATGCAACGCTTTGCCGGCAATGCAAAATTTTTATCTCCGGTGTCGCAGATTTTTGTTTTAACATCCAACTTGCAACCCGAAACCATTCATTTGCACATAAAAAATTTAGTGACAGAACAAAAGCTTAAAAATGTAATTGGATATATTCCAGGCAAATCTAAAATGGATGAGTTTGTGATCTTTAGTGGCCATTATGATCATCTGGGAATTGGAAAGCCTAATAAAGACATGGATAGTATTTACAATGGTGCCAACGATGATGCTGCCGGCACTACGGCAGTAATGATGTTGGCCAACTATTTTGGCAAACTAAATAATAATGAACGGAGTTTACTCTTTGTAGCATTTACCGCCGAAGAAATTGGAGGATATGGTAGCCGTTACTTTAGTAAACAGCTCGATCCGGCACAAGTAATGGCCATGTTTAATATTGAAATGATTGGCACCGAAAGTAAATGGGGTACTAATAGCGCCTACATCACTGGCTTCGATAAATCTGATATGGGTGCAATTTTACAACGCAATCTTACAGGCACAGTTTTTAATTTTGAGGCAGACCCTTATCCATCACAAAATTTATTTTTTAGAAGTGATAATGCTACGCTTGCAGCATTGGGTGTTCCAGCACATACTATCTCCACATCTAAAATGGATAGTGAAAAATTTTACCACACAGTAGATGATGAAATTGAAATCCTCGACATGAACAACATGACAGAAATCATCAAAGCGATTGCCATTAGCAGTAGATCTATCATCAGTGGAAAAGATACACCAACAAGGGTTGCGAAGAAGTAAAAGGAGTTAGGGATTAGCTTTTAGCATTTAGTTTTTTTAAAGCCAAAAATAACTTATACTTTAATTTTAACGCTATGCACCGCTGCAGCCATTTCTTTAA
This sequence comes from uncultured Chitinophagaceae bacterium, assembly GCA_947085175.1. Taxonomy (GTDB): domain Bacteria; phylum Bacteroidota; class Bacteroidia; order Chitinophagales; family Chitinophagaceae; genus Ferruginibacter. The sequence continues at coordinate 550,535 of CAMTVJ010000006.1, read as the reverse complement.
TAAGATTGGGGTCTTTTTCAATGGCATTACCAACCACAATAACATCGGCACCCGCTTTACAGTTGAGGTAAGCTTTTTCGGGTTCAATAATTCCGCCACCAACAATTAAAGGCACTTCAATTACCGATGCAACTTTTGCAATCATGTTTTCGGAAATGGCTCTTTTGGCACCACTGCCAGCATCCATATAAATTAATTTCATGCCCAGCATTTCGCCTGCCATTGCCGTACACATGGCTATTTCGTTTTTATCGGCAGGTAATGGGGTTGCATTTGAGATATAAGAAACAGTAGTGGGTGCACCACCATCAATAACCATATAACCAGTGGGTAAAATTTCTAATCCGCTTTGCCTAACCACTGGGGCCGATACAACATGTTGTCCTATCAATAAATCGGCATTGCGGCCGCTAATGAGTGATAGGTATAATAATGCATCGGCATATTTACTTACTTGACTAGGGCTTCCAGGAAAAAGAATCACTGGAATATTACAACTCCGTTTTATTAACTGAACAGCTTCATCTAAATAATTAGAGATTACCAAACTACCTCCAACCAAAAAATAATCTACCTGGGCATTCACGGCCAGCTCTATCAACTGTTCCATATTGCTATCGTTCACCTTATCGGGATCAATCAATACGGCAAAAGATTTTTTAGCCTGCTGTTTACGTTCTGTTAATGAATGATAAATGCTGTTAATCATTTCCTGTCGGTTGGTTTGATGCAAAAATGTATAAAAAAACGTTCTTATAGAAATATTAACCTCTAATTAAACGCATATAGCTTCAAATTCGTACTTTTTATACTTATTTTTGGTAAGATGATTGATATATCTGCCGAGATAAAATTTAAAACAGCCCGAAGTGGTGGAAAAGGAGGGCAAAATGTAAACAAAGTGGAAACCATGGCCGAAGGTTATTGGCATGTACAATCATCTAAGTTGTTTTCGGCTGATCAGAAAAACGCCTTGCAGGAAAAACTCGTAAAAAAAATAAATTCGGAAGGATTTATGTTGGTTAAAAGCCAAACCGACAGATCGCAATTGGGTAATAAACAACAAGTCATTCATAAAATGAATCTGTTGGTAGCAAAAGCATTATTTAAACCAAAAGTTAGAAAAGCGACCAAACCTTCAAAAGCAGCCAAAGAAAAAAGAATTGAAGGGAAAAAAATTGTAGGGGATTTAAAAGATACTAGAAAAAAAATTAAGCCTAATATGCTTTAAATTATTTTACTCAATCATCAATTTATAATTTTGAAATTACGTATCCTTTTAATTTTTTGTTTTACTGTTTTTGTTTTTACCTTGATAACAGAATCCTGCAAAAAGTCGGGTATAGAAAATAATATTCCTTATAATCCAACCTATATTAATTTAACAATTCCTGCAGGATGGCCCATGCCTCCTACCAATATTTTTGCCAATAATCCACTTACAGAAGAAGGGTTTCAATTGGGTAAAAAATTATTTTACGATGGTAGGTTAAGTCAGGATGGTCATTTCCCTTGCGCAAGTTGTCATGAATCAAATGCAGCTTTTGCCACCTACGATCATGACTTTAGCCATGGAATCAACAATACATTTACTACCAGAAATGCCCCGGCATTATTTAATTTAGCCTGGATGACTAAGTGGCATCTCGATGGTGCTATTAGCAATATTGAAACACAACCTTTGATCCCTATCACTGCCAATAATCAAATGGGAGAAACCATCGAAGCTGTTTTGGCCAAACTAAGAAATGATACAGCTTATCCAAAACTTTTTGGAGCTGCATTTGGCAGTACAGAAATCACCAACCTTAAAATGTATAAAGCCCTTGTACAGTTTATGGGTACCATCGTTTCCTATAATTCCAAATACGATAAAGTACAAAGGGGCGAAGCCAGCTTTACACCAACTGAATTAAATGGATACAATATTTTTAAGGCTAAATGCGATGCCTGCCATAAAGAACCTTTGTTTACTGATAACAGTTTTAGAAATAATGGCCTCTCCCTTAATTCTTTTATTAAAGATATTGGCCGGATGGGCATTACTAATAACAGCAGCGATTCTTTAAAGTTTAAAGTGCCAAGTTTGAGAAATGTGTTTCTTACTTTTCCTTATATGCATGACGGAAGAATTTATTCCATTGGCGCTGCCATCGATCATTATCGAACTGGTATTATCACAACACAACCCACCCTCGACCCTTTATTGGTAAACCGAATAGCAATAACAGCTACCGAAAAAAACGACCTCCTCTTTTTTCTAAATACGCTTACGGATACCACAATGACTAAGAACCCAAGATTTAACCAGTAAAATAAAAAATCTAGAACCTATATTTCTCAATTATAAAAGTAAATTTGAGCTTAAATAAAAATCTTTGAGCGGTATTAAAATTTTAGCGGGACAAACTCTTTGGTATGGCTTACCAACAATTGCCAGCCGCTTTTTGGGTTATTTAATGAATATGGCATTGCCTTTTTTCATTGCCATGCCTAAGGACACCGCCGATCTGGTACAAGTGTATACCCTTATCCCTTTTTTAAATGTGTTGTATGCTTATGGATTGGAAACAGCTTATTTCCGATTTTCTCAAACCCACGACAAACAAAAACTTTACAACACCCTTTCCCTTTCGCTTTTATTCAGCAGTATATTTTTTACTATTGTGTTATTGTTGTTTCAAAACTCCATTACAGCTGCTGCCGATTTAAACAACCATCCCAATTATGTGCTATGGATGATTGCTATTATTGCTGTTGATAATTTAAATACTTTACCCTTTGCTAAACTTAGGCAGGAGAACCGCCCAAGGCGTTATGCTTTTGCCAGAATTGCAGGTATATTGATCAATGTAACGATGGTGATTTTATTTTTGGGTGTTATTCCCAAAATAGTAGAAGCAAATCCAGATCATTATTTACAATCCGTTTTTAATAAAGACTTTGGGTTAGGGTATTACTTAGTGGGTAATCTTTGCGGAAGTTTATTTACCCTCTTAGTATTATCAAAAGAAATTAAACAAATAAGTTTTCGTTTCGATTTTAAGCTTTGGAAAGAAGTAATGCGCTACAGCACTCCATTAATTATTGTGGGACTAGGCGGCATGATTAACGATGTACTCAGCCGATTAATATACCGCCATGTTGTTGATTTACCACAACAACAAGCCGACCATGAACTGGGTGTTTTTGCCAATATCTTCCGAATTGCTTTACTCATTACTATTTTAATTCAGGCCTTTCGTATGGCAGCCGAGCCCTTTTTCTTTAACCAAAGTAAAAATGAAGATGCGCAAAAAACTTATGCCCGAGTGATGAAGTTTTTTGTGATTGCCTGTTGCTTTATGTTTTTAGGCATTGGTTTATTTTTAGATGTTTTTCGTTGGATATTTATAACATTTGCCAATGAAAGCTGGACCGAAGGATTAGAAGTAGTGCCTTTATTAGCTTTGGGAAATATTTTCCTTGGTATTTATTATAACCTTAGTGTTTGGTATAAACTCACCAACAAAAATATGTATGGTGCTTTAATTACTATTTTTGGTGCAGCTATTACCATAGGGCTAAACATTATTTTAATTCCCAAACTTCATTATACTGGGGCAGCTATTGCTACTTTTAGTTGTTATTTATTTATGATGATATGCAGTTACCTGCTTGGCCAAAGACATTATCCCGTTCCATACCCGGTAAAAAAATTATTTGCTTATTTAACTTTGGTTATTCTCATTTATTTCATCCATATGGGTCTTTTGAAATTTGTAAACCAATCGATGTTATTTTCATTAAGTTCAGGTGCCGTGTTATTTGTTTTGTTTACCTGGTTTGTAACCCGAGTTGAAGCCAATGAGTTAGTTAGGCTTCCGGTAATTGGAAAATTTTTCAATAAAAAATAACTATTATCCCCTAACTTTTTTTATAAAGTTCGTAAACAATTTTTTTGTCAGATTGATTTATAATTGGCAAGGAATCTGTTTGTACAAAGTGTAGTTTAAATGCTTTGATGGCGGCAATAGAATCTTTAATGTCGTATCCAATAATGCGTAAAGCTTGCAAAGCATTAAAATTTTCTGGCAGGGTAGTGTTTGTAGTATCATACCAATTACCAAATCCATTTTGTGACAATTGTTGCCAAGGGAAATATTTATTAGGATCTACTTTTCGGGTTGGGGCAATATCTGAATGACCAATAAAATTAGCAGTAGGAATATTATATTTCTTTTTCAAAGATTTTAATACAAACATCAAATTATTGATTTGAGCATCTGAAAAAGATTCAAAACCATTATTGTCTAATTCAATACCAATGGAGGACGAATTGATATCCGTTAGATTTCCCCATTTACCAGCACCGGCATGCCAAGCCCTTAAGTAATCATTAAGCATATGATATACGGTTCCATCTTTACAAATAACATAATGGGCACTAACCTGGGTTATGGGCACTGAGAAAGTTTTTAAGGTTTGCTCACAACTATTTTGAGCCGTATGATGAATGATTACAAAACTAGGTTTACGCATACCAAAATTGGTAGTGCCCACCCACATGCTTGAAACCACACTACTATCCACATTTTCTGGCCGCTTTTTTAATTCAGTTGCAATTGCTTTGGCCTGTTGCTTATAGCTTTTATTAGTTACTTTATATGGATTAGGGGAACAACTGCCTATCAGTATTAGCAAAACAAGCAAAATTTTGTATTTCATAATTTTTAATTATAGAGGAAGATAATTTATGACCCTCAATAATTACAATGTTGACATATCAATCACAAATCTGTAGCGTACATCTCCCTTAAGCATTCTTTCATAAGCTTCATTAATATCTTTCATTGCTATCAACTCAATATCACTTACAATATTATTGGCAGCGCAGTAGTCTAACATTTCCTGTGTTTCGGGAAGGCCACCAATTAAAGAGCCGGCGATACTTCTTCTTTGAAAAATAAGGTTGAAAGGAACAATAGGTTCAGCTGGTGGGGGTACTCCCACACAAACCATATTGCCGTTTGTTTTAAGCATATTTAAATAAAAATTATAATCATGCTGTGCCGAAACAGTATCCAATATAAAATCAAAATAATTGGCAACAGTTTTAGTTTGTTCTTCATCTGTTGTTAAAATAAACTGATGCGCTCCCAATCTTTTGGCATCTGCTTCTTTTGAAGCTGTATGACTAAGCATGGTTACTTCGGCACCCATGGATACCGCTAATTTAACGCCCATATGCCCTAAGCCTCCTAATCCTAATATCCCAACTTTTTGCCCTTTTCCAACTTTCCAATGTCGCAAGGGTGAATAAGTAGTAATACCAGCACATAATAAAGGTGCAATTGCTTCTAAAGGTTGTTTATCAGAAATTTTTAAAACAAAATCTTCATGAGCTAATATATTTTTACTGTAGCCACCATAAGTTATTCCACTACCATCCCTCTCCATTCCATTATATGAAAACACACCGCCTGTACCGCTACAATGTTGTTCTAATCCATCTTTACAATTATTGCATTCTCTACAACTATCCACTAAGCAACCAATACCTGCCAAATCACCAACTTTAAATTTTTTCACATGTACACCTACTGCTGTTACAACACCTACAATTTCGTGACCGGGCACAACAGGATAAACAGTCATCCCCCAATCATTACGGGCAAAATGCAAATCACTATGACAAACACCACAGTATTTAATATCAATTTGAACATCATGTGGTTTGGGGTCTCTTCGGCTTATTGTAAATGGAACCAGGGGAGAAATTGCATCATTTGCTGCAAATGCTTTTGTTGATGGCATAGTCTTATTTTATTGAGTGAACTCTAATATACATTTTCCTAAGAGATTAGTTGCGATTTTTAATATTAAAGTTCTGCAGCTTAATTAATATCTTTCCAAATCAACAAGTAAAATGAAAAAATATATACTCTTAGTTTTATTATCAATTGCCTCAGTAACTATTACTGCTCAACAAAAACCTGCTTATGTTTTGTATAATGCAAAAGGTAAAAAAGTTTCCTATAAAAAAATGATTAAACAACTTGTCAAAAAAGACATCATTCTTTTTGGAGAGTTTCATAATAATCCCATAGCCCACTGGCTACAATTGGAAGTTTCGAAAGATTTAAGTGAAAAAAGAGCGTTGACTTTTGGTGCCGAAATGTTTGAAGCTGATAACCAGGAAGCTTTAGACAATTATTTAGCCGGAAAAATTACAGCCAAGGGGTTAGACTCTAATGCAAGGCTTTGGAACAACTATAAAACAGATTACGCACCGCTTGTTAATCTTGCCAAAGAAAAAAAAGCGGCTTTTATTGCCACAAATATTCCACGCAGGTATGCTTCTATGGTTTCTAAAAAAGGGTTTGAAGCGCTGGACACACTATCGGAAAAAGAAAAAACCTGGATGGCTCCCTTGCCAATGGAATATGATGCCCAACTACCCGGCTATGTAAAAATGATGGAGATGATGAGCGGACACGGTTCGCCCAATATGCCCAAGGCTCAAGCTTCTAAAGATGCAACTATGGCTTATTTTATTTTACAACATTTTGTACAAGGGCAATTGTTCATTCATTTTAATGGCGCTTTTCACTCCGACAATTTTGATGGCATTAACTGGTACTTAAAAAGAAAACAACCAGGACTTAAGTATGGCACCATCAGTACCGTCTCTCAAAAAAATATAAAGGAATTGTTGGCTGAAAATAAGGGAAAGGCAGATTTTATTATTTGTGTTGATGAAGACATGACTTCCACTTATTAAAAAATATAGCAGCCAATTTTGTTAAAGCTTTCGTAAATGAGATTGATTCATTTTTTATACCACAATAAAAAATACAGATTACCGTATTCTCAATGAATACTTACAAATGAAATTTTCACTAAGCCTTTTATTTTTTGTTTTTTCGCTTCCCTTGCTTGCACAAAACAGCAGTGCAAATCGTATGGCCCTATCTCCACTATCATTATATGGTAATGAATGGAATGATGCTAAGTACGCTCAATGTAATACCGCAGCAAAAGTTGACTATCTGACTAGTGATGAAAAGAGAACTATTTACATTTTAAATCTTTTGCGCTACAACCCGTCTTTATTTGTAAAAACAGTATTAGCAAAATATCCTTCCCTTTCTGGAAAAGGTTATTTGACAGATGATACATACTATTATCAGTCATTAATAAAAACCTTGGGGAAATTGGAACCCTTGACAATGCTTTACCCAGATAAAAAATGTTTTGAAAGTGCCAAATGTCATGCCACATCATCGGGATTGATTGGCTATGTAGGACACGAGAGAAAAACCAATGCCTGCAAAACTTTAAAAAGTTATAATGGCGAGTGTTGTGATTATGGCAATGAAGACCCATTGGACATAGTACTAGCTCTTTTAATTGATGAGGGTATCCCTAACCTAGGACACCGAAACGTTTTCCTAACCAATTACACTAAACTTGGTGTGTCCATACAGCCGCATAAAAAATACGGCACTAATGCCGTATTTGATTTTTCTTTTTAGTCGCTTACATATTTCTTCTATACTGTCCACCCACTTCATATAAGGCGTTGGTTATTTGACCAAGTGAGCAAAACTTTACTGTTTCCATTAGCTCTTCAAATAAATTATCGTTGTTAATGGCTACTTGTTGCAAACGTTTTAGCATTGCTGCAGCATGATTGGCATGTCGATTATGAAACGCTTTAAGGGTGCTTATTTGAAATTCTTTTTCTTCAGTTGTAGATCGGATGACTTCTGTTGGCAAAATAGTAGGGCTGCCATTTTTGTTCAGAAAAGTATTTACACCTACAATGGGATATTCCCCCGTATGTTTCAATGTTTCATAATACAAACTTTCTTCCTGTATTTTATTACGCTGATACATTCTTTCCATAGCACCCAACACGCCGCCCCTTTCGGTAAGGCGATGGAATTCTGCCATCACCGCTTCTTCTACGATATCAGTTAATTCTTCAATTAAGAAAGCTCCCTGGTTTGGATTTTCATTTTTAGCCGTACCTAATTCTCTATTGATGATTAATTGAATGGCCATAGCCCTTCTTACACTTTCTTCAGTTGGTGTTGTGATAGCTTCGTCGTAAGCATTAGTGTGCAAGGAATTACAATTATCATAGATGGCATATAAGGCCTGCAAGGTGGTGCGGATATCATTAAAGTCAATTTCCTGCGCATGCAATGAACGACCAGAAGTTTGAATATGGTATTTCAATTTTTGAGACCGGCTGTTGGCTTTGTATTTATGCTTCATTGCCTTTGCCCAAATTCTGCGGGCCACCCTGCCAATCACACTGTACTCAGGATCCATTCCATTGCTAAAGAAGAAAGAAAGGTTAGGCGCAAAATCATCAATATTCATCCCACGGCTCAAATAATATTCTACATAAGTGAATCCATTAGATAATGTAAAAGCTAATTGTGAAATTGGATTTGCTCCTGCTTCGGCAATATGATAACCACTTATACTTACGCTATAGAAATTTTGAACCGAATTTTTAATAAAATATTCCTGCACATCCCCCATTAGCTTTAAAGCAAACTCTGTAGAAAAAATACAAGTGTTTTGTGCCTGGTCTTCTTTTAATATATCAGCTTGTACCGTTCCTCTTACCGTAGCTAAAGCATTCGCTTTTATTTTTTCATACACATCGGCTGGTAACACATCTTTGCCACTTAAGCCAAGTAATCGTAATCCTAATCCATCATTACCTTCAGGTAAAGCTCCTTTCAATTCTCCGTTTTCTGGCACAATTTCCTTTCCATCTACCCCGGCATATTTTGGGAGGCTAGCAATAGAAAACATGGCTTCTATCTTTTTATTAACTTCTTCCTTCAGGTTATTTTCAATAATATATTTTTCACATTGCTGATCGATAGCCGCATTCATAAAAAATGCCAACAACATAGGTGCCGGACCATTAATTGTCATACTTACCGATGTTTTAGGATCGCATAAATCAAAACCGCTGTATAATTTTTTAGCATCATCTACCGTGGCAATGCTAACACCGCTATTACCCACTTTTCCATAAATATCCGGTCGAGGATCCGGATCTTCTCCGTATAAAGTAACTGAGTCAAAAGCGGTTGATAAACGTTTGGCTGGTTGGCCTAAACTTACATAGTGAAATCGTTTGTTGGTTCTTTCGGGACCACCTTCGCCTGCAAACATTCTTGTTGGATCTTCTCCCTCTCTCTTTAATGGAAAAACTCCTGCAGTGAATGGAAATTCACCCGGTACATTTTCTTGCAGCTGCCATTTTAAGATATCTCCCCAGTCTTTATACTTCGGTAATATAACTTTTGATAATACAGTGCCCGATAAACTTTTGTAGGTAAGCGGTTGTTTAATTACTTTATCTCTCACTTTAAACTCGTAAAATTCTTTTTTGTAACGCTCTAAAACAGATGGCCAAGCCAAAACAAGTTTTTTACACTCTGGATGAAACTGTTCTTCTAAATCAGCTTTTATCTTTTGCAATTCATCTTTTACTACAGTTGATAAAGTAGATGCTGTCGTTAATATTCCTTCAATTTGGTATAATTTAGTAGCAATGGTAGCTTGTTCAATTACCCATTGATCGTAGGAAGAAATAGATTCAGCTATTTCAGCTAAGTACCTTACTCTTTTGGGTGGAATGATGGTTGATTGGCTGAATGTTTCTTTGGTATGTATGTGGTGCTCTATCTCGCCATGAAATTTAACCCCTGTTTTTTCCGCAATTTTTTCCATCAACCTTTCGAAAAGCTCATTTACCCCCGCATCATTAAACTGGGCAGCAATGGTGCCAATAACTGGCAGTTCTTCATCCTTTGCCGTCCATAAAGCATGATTGCGTTTGTATTGTTTTTTTACATCATGCAATGCATCTAAAGCGCCAGCCTTATCAAATTTATTTACACAAACCACATCGGCATAGTCGAGCATATTTATTTTCTCCAGTTGAGATGCGGCGCCATATTCTGGTGTCATGACATACATACTGATGTCTACATAATCTAAAATTGAAGCATCGCTTTGTCCTACTCCGGCACTTTCTAATATAATAAAATCGTATGCTGCAGCTTTACAAATATCGATAGCCTCCTGTACATATTCACTTAGTGCCTTATCACTTTCTCTGGTAGCAAGGCTACGCATATAAGCACGGGGCGAAGAAATGGAATTCATTCTTATCCTATCACCCAACAAAGCGCCACCGGTTTTTTTCTTTGATGGATCTACAGAAATTACTGCAATGGTTTTATCTAAATAATTATTTAGAAATCTTCTTACTAGCTCATCTGTTACACTACTTTTTCCCGCTCCACCTGTACCAGTAATTCCCAAAACGGCCCCCTCCCAACCTCCCCCGGTGGGGGAGGCTTCTGAGCCTTTAATATTTTTTACAGCCGTTTTTTTATCCGGAAGTTGGGATAATTTATTGCCAATAGTTTTCAAAACATTTTCAATACTATTCAGCACATCTTCGTTAGTGAATCTTAATACTTCAAATCCCAATCTGTTTAAAGCTTCTGTTCGTTCTTCATCACTTAATTTTATTTCAGGTAATTGGTGATAGCCTCCATCAATTTCTAATACTAACCCTTTTTTTAAACACACAAAATCTGCTATATACTGCCCTATTATATGTTGCCTCCTGAATTTATATCCACTCTGTTTGCTACGCAAATTATCCCACAGTATTTTTTCTGTATCGGTTCCTTCTTTTCGATGTGATAACGCAAATTCTTTTAGTTTTCCATACAGCAGTGGATCTGCCATAAAATTATTGACCGTAATGGAAGAACCATCATACATATCAGAATAATCCATCCCTGCTTCAGCAAGAGTAATAGCCCTTGCAATTTTTCTAATATCTCTTTTTTCACCAAGAGGTAACTCCCCGTTCCATTTTTGCGATGCTTTCCAAAAGTCTGACTGCATCGAATCTCCTCCCCCACCGGGGGAGGTTGGGAGGGGGCTGCACTGATTAACTACATCTTCTATCATTCCTTCAAGCCCCATTTGTCTGCCATCATCCGGACTGTAAATTTTTGTAATTCCGTATTGATGTAACTCTTCAATTTCATCAGGTAAAATCGTTCCTCCACCTCCACCAAATATTTTAATATGACCACAACCATTTTCATTAAGTAAGTCTTTCATGTATTTAAAAAACTCTACATGGCCACCCTGGTAACTGGTAATGGCAATTCCCTGCACATCTTCTTCAATGGCACATTCAACAATTTCATGCACACTTCGGTTATGACCGAGGTGAATGATTTCGGCACCTTTGCTTTGCATGATGCGACGCATGATATTAATAGCAGCATCATGCCCATCAAATAATGCTGCAGCAGTAACGATCCTTACTTTATTTTGTAGTGTAAAACTCATGTTGCAAAAATACAACTAATGCGATGTAAAAATTAAGGTTGAAAGATTTGCTTTATATGAATCAGAAACGTTTCCTCTTAAACTTCGACATATCAAGCATTGCCCCAGCTGAAAGATTGAGACTACGGTAATCTACAAATTGTTTACTCATGAGTGCAGAAAAGCCAAATTGTAGCTCAAACCTCAGAGAAGGAAATTTATTGAATGAAAAACTATTGATGATGGTTGGTTCCCAAAATGTACGTGGAGTAGCTGAAAGATCATGTAACAAATAAACCTGTTGCTCGCCTAGATTGTAATTTGTTTTGATAGAATGAAACCATAACACAATAAACCTAGAAGCAAAGGAAGTATTAAAGTTTTTATTGTACCTTATTTGCAAGGCTGGCTGGATAAATAGTTTTGTAACTCCGGTTTGGTGAAATCGACTATAATTCCCACTTATGGCATCCTTCCCATTGTCATCAAAATTAAATTTTCCAAAGCCAATACCTCCTATCAGTTGAATAGATAATTTGCTACTGTCCTTAATGGCAGTAAAATATCCGCCGGCAATTTCTGTCATCCTTCTTTTATAGCGAATTGAATTGCTGTCGAGAAGATAGGTTTCAAAATTAGCCGCACTTTTTTCGTATCGGTTAGATTGATTGACCATAACCAACCAGTGATTATGTAAACCATAAGCTGCTTGAGCATCAAAACCATAACCATAAAACTTTTTTAAATCCCTCCCCCCAAATGTTGAACTTGAATAATAGGCAGCTAGTTTTGAATCGCCTTTTTTGGTAAACACGGGCACATTGGCTGCCGAGGGGCTATACACATATCTTGGAGAATAACATCCAAAAAGCACAAAGCAAATGGATAATAATAGGAAATATTTGAAAGCTGTATTCAATTAGCTCATTTTAAATGTAAGTGCAGCAAATTGTTCCACACTCAGTGCTTCGGCACGTTTTAGAAATATTTCTTCTTGCAAAACTTCCGGAGGAAATAAACTTTTAACAGCATTACGCATGGTTTTACGACGTTGGTTGAAAGCAGTTTTTACCAATACCCAAAAAGCCCTTTCGCTTTTATATTCCAGTGCCACCACTTTTCTTTTTAAACGAATAACACCGCTTTGCACTTTAGGAGGAGGATCGAAACAATCGTTACTTACATCAAATAAATATTCTACTTCGTAATAAGCTTGCATCAACACACTTAATACACCATATACTTTACTACCTTCTTTTGATGCAGCTCTTTGTGCCACTTCTTTTTGAAACATTCCAATAATGCAGGGTACATCATCTTTCCATTCCAGAGCTTTAAACAGAATTTGAGTAGAGATATTGTAAGGGAAATTTCCAATCAATGTAAATGGCTCATCAAAAGGTTTATCAATATCCAAAAAACTATGGTGAATAATTTTATCTTTTAATGCAGGATATTTATTAGAGAGATAAACTACTTTTTCATCGTCCAACTCAACGGCTTTAAAATTAACATTGGGTAAAACCATTAAGTGCTTAGTTAATGCCCCTGTACCTGGGCCCACTTCCAACAAATTAGTAAAAGGGTTTTCCTTAAGGGCATCCATTATTTTTTGAATAATGCTATCATTTTTCAAAAAATGCTGGCCAAGGGATTTTTTATGAGTATACATTGGGCAAAAGTAACACCTATTACCCATTAAGCTGGCGATACCTGCTTAGTACAACATAATCATGTAAAATTTTATTTAAGGGATTGTGTATTCCACTGAAAAGAAATACCTACATAATAATTCCTATCGGGGGCTGCATTATAAAAACGACCTGCTGCAGCATTAATATCATTACCCAAACTGTAAACTTCATCAAACAAATTATCAATACCTGCATAAATATTAAAACCACCTACTGACTTTAAAGTAGGTTTCCAACCTATCCTGCATCCCATCAAATGATAGTCGTCTGCCGAAATACTGTTGGCATCATTTAAAAATATTTTGTTGGAATAATAGTAAGTACTGTTGAAATACAGGTTTTTCTTAAACTGTAAATCTGCTAATATAGAAACCGTATTGTTTGGCACACTGGGCAATTTTTTGCCCGAGAAATCGGTAGTGCCTTTTTGAAAACTGCCATACTTAAAATCGTTTAAAGTATAAGCAGCCCTTATCACTAAAATTTCAAGAACCGATTTGCGTAAAGACATTATATAATCTGCATTTACTTCCAGCCCTTTCTGTTTTGTATTTCCAGCATTTACAAAATAGTCTGCATTCGAAAGGTCTTTTCTGTTAACCAGGGCATTGTTTAAATTAAAATAAAACCCAGTGGCTTCTAATCGTAATCTATTTTTTAGCAAGGAAATACTTCCTCCCAATTCATAGTTTGTTCCATACTCAGCTTCCAAATTAGTGCTGATGACACCTGTTGAAGGAAGTAGTTCGGAAATAGTAGGCGGTGAAAACCCTTTGGAAACACTTGCAAACAATTGTGTGTTTTTAAAGAGTTTTTTTTGAAGGGCTATCCTTGGTGAAAATTCATTTTGATAAGTGCGGCCTTGGTCAAGTACAGGATAAACATTTCGTCTGGTAAAATTAACTTTAGATTTGTTCATACTTAAGCCAGCAGTGATAATCCAATTTTCTTTTATATTAATATCTCCCTGCACAAACAAGCTACTGGTAGCATATTGGATATCGTCATTGGTTTGTAACGTATCTGGGTTACCATTTTTATTTTTGGATACCTGTGTATTAAAATAACCGTACTGTAATTCTGCCCCGGCTACAAATTGCAATTTGGTTTCATTCAGTTTTTTCTCTAAAACAAAAGAAGTTCTTCCCCCAAAGCTTGGTTCGTTCCTACGCTCATAGTTTCTAAATGTTGGATTTTTAATTTGGCTAAAAGCGCCGTATAATGTTGTTGAATTTTTTAAGGCAGAAGTTAATTGGTAGCGCTGATTAACACCTACTGTAAAATTTTTCTGGTAGATGGCAGCTTTAGCTGCATTGGCACTCGGAAATCCACCAGCTGCCGGCCTAGATTGTTTTGGATTGGCTTTAAACTCAGTTAGCGTTAAGGCACCCGGAGTTTGATAAAACAAGTTATTGAATAAAACACTTGTTGTTATTTGTTGTTTGTCTGTTATTTTAAATTGGTTTACAAAACTAAAATTATCTTTTTTACTTTCAGTATAATTTCTATAACCATCGCTTTGATTATGAGCATATGTTATTACACTTCTGCTATTATTATTACCAAAACTGAAAGACGATAATATATTTTGTAAGCCATAACTTCCGGTAATGTATTCAAACTTTACTGCAGGTTTCCAAGAGTTATCTAAACTATGCATTAAAAGCAAACCGCCTGTTCCGGCACCATACAGGCTACCTGCTGGGCCTTTAACAATTTCAATTGTAGAAAAATTATTAAATGCCATCTGATTAAAATAAGTATTTCCTCCCGGATCTGTTACTGGAATATCATTCCAATACACTTTTACATTTCGAACACCAAAAGGAGAACGCAGTGAACTGCCACGGATATTGATTCGGTAACTGCCGGGAGAACGCTCTTCCATCCTGGCACCGGCTATTGAATTGAATGCTTGTACCAGCGATACTTTATTGTAACGGTCGGCATTGGAACTGTTTATAACCTTTACGATGGTGCCGCAGCTAATGTCTCTATTTTGTTCAAAGGCAGTTATAACAACTTCATTCAGTGTTTTGGAAGAATCTTGAACCGGCTTGTACTGGGCAAAAGCAGTTTGTTGCAGCATTAAAGTAATAGAAAGAAAATAAACAATTCTGTTCATACAAATTTTAAGTACATAAAAGGTATGCCTGTAATTTTTAAGCTGTTCCCAAAATTAAGGTTATAATACTACTTTTAAAAAAGTATAGGTAGGCTATTAATAATTTACCCCTGCCGGTTTCTGGCAAGGGTAAATTAAAAAAGTAATAAGGTTTTTTATCTTACTATCATTAATCTTACTGTATTTATCTCTTCGTTTACCAGCACCTGAACTGAGTAAATACCGGCACCATAGTTAATGATTTCGGGAAGTTGTATTGTATTTGAACCACTAACAGCCTTAACATTCTTAAACAGCATAGTTTCTCCCAGGTTATTTATTAATCGGATTACAACGTCCTGGTTTTTATTTGCAGTAAAAGTTACTGTCACTTTGTTTTTTGCAGGATTGGGGCTTATAGTTATGTCGTGTTTAACCTTATTTAACTTAACTGCAATAACATTACTGTATTTAATTTCACCAGCTTTGCCAATAACTTTTAAGCGATAATAAATCACATCAGTATTTATACCTGTAATATTATCAGTTGCAGAAAATGATTGCTGTACATTTAGTGTTACAGGTTCTGTTACTGTATTTACTTTATTAAAAGTATTGTTGTTTACACTTCGCTCTATTTCAAAATGGTCAACTTCTTTATTGGCAATAATTGTCCAGTTAAGCAGCACATTATTATTTTTAAGAGTGCCGATAAAACTTAAAAAATCAACAGGTAAAATAACCCCCACAAAACGCCAGTCTCTGTCAGGCTGAGAAGGAACTTTCTTTTGTACAGTTGTTCTAGAACCTGGTGTAGGGTCACCTGTGAAACTTCCGCCATTTCCCATCCGGTAAGAAGTACCTTTTAAATTGGTAACTGAGTTTAAAGAATCAAAACGGTTGTCAAGTCCATCTCCATCTGTATCAAAGCCAGTTAGTGTTACCAAATCATCGGCTAAACCATTTAAGTTAAAGTCATTTCCTTCTACAATATCTGGTTGGCCATCCGCATCCGAATCTAAATCTCTGTAATCTGGGATGCCATCTAAATCATGGTCGTATGGTATGATCCCGGGACCACCATAAATGGTTCTGGTACCTAATGGGCAGGGGCAGGGAGTTTCATAAGTATCTGCCAACCCATCCCCATCTATATCAACTGTTCCTGGTGTTAAATAACCATTGGTTGACTGCCCTTCAATATTATCGGGGATACCATCATTATCGGAATCAATATCCAGGTAATCGGGGTATGGATCTGA
Source organism: uncultured Chitinophagaceae bacterium (assembly GCA_947085175.1). Taxonomy (GTDB): domain Bacteria; phylum Bacteroidota; class Bacteroidia; order Chitinophagales; family Chitinophagaceae; genus Ferruginibacter. The sequence continues at coordinate 534,099 of CAMTVJ010000006.1, read as the reverse complement.
ATCTGTAAATCGCAGTCCTAAAGAAGGTCTTGAGGATATAACCGTGGCCCATCCGTTTGCACCAATAGTACCAGTCACTAAACCATTGAAATAAGGAAATCCAGCTTCCACTACATCGGTAATACCATCACCATCACTATCTAAATCGTAAGCATTAGGTCTCAAATCTCGGTCCTTATTTTTATTAGGCCAGCTATCCGCTCTTCCATCAATTGGTGACACATCCGGTCCTGTTTTTAACAAAGCAGTTGCATTAATATATCCATCATGCAATCCATCCCCATTATTATCCACAAATCCATCTACTTTTCCATCGTTATTGGTATCAGGTGCTTCCACTTCAATAATATCTGGTATTCCATCATTATCACTATCTAAATCTAAATAACTAGGTATACCGTCTCCATCAAAATCTGGTCTTCCTAATCCTAATCCAGAATTATATGCATTACTTAAGTTAGCGTCAACCTGATCCGATAAACCATCCCCATCTATGTCAATAAAGTTATCCAACTTTCCATCCCCATCCGTATCCACACCATAGGCTTCCACCACATCTGGTATACCATCATTATCACTATCGAGGTCATACATGTTAATGATTCCATCAAGATCAGTATCAAAACGATCATCTACTCCATCTCCATTGCTGTCAATCCTACCCGGGAAATCCAGATCAAGATAATTAGGAATACCGTCATTATCAGAATCTCCATCGGCTTGAAAATTGTCATTAATATAATCATTGTTATTGTCAACAAAACCAGGGTAAGTAGGAGCATAAGCATTAATAATACCACCTGTAAAATTGAAAGAAGCAGCAATATTGCTTTCAACCCAATCCGGTATCCCATCTCTGTCCTTATCTATATCGCAACTAATAAAGATGGTAACAGACTGTTGCGCAGTTGTATTGCAGAACCCTTCGGCCCATACATAATATGTTGTAGTTACCAGGGGCGTTACTGTTAAGGTATCGCCCGATCCGATCAGGGTTCCTCCAGGGCTTCCTGTGTACCATTTCCAGGTGGCACCAGTTCCCAATGTGCCTCCTGTACGGAATATTTTTGCAGATATGCCAGGACAAATATTATTTTTATTTTTACCTGCAGAGGTTGCTGCTACAGATGGCTGGCTTACTGTTATCAGCTTAGTAAGACCGCTGGTATTGGAAGTACAAGGGCCGGCAGTATTTTCAATGCGAACCCAATACGTAGTTGTTACAACTGGTGATACCGTAAGCGTTGAACTGGTTGCACCCACTATTGGACTAATCCCTACTACAGCACCGGTACCCCATTGGTAATTGGCACTGGTGCCTAAAGTTGCACCCAAAGCCGTTAACGTGGTAGAACCAGGATTACAAAAATCTGCACCGGTCACACTGGTAGGTGCGGCAGATGGCTGACTTACTGTTACAGTTCTTGTAAGGCCACTGGTTGTGGCGGAACAAGGGCCAGCAGTATTTTCAATGCGAACCCAATATGTAGTTGTACTGGTTGGGGATACGGTTAATGTTGAACTGGTTGCACCACCTATTGGACTGGTGCCTACCACAGCGCCCGTGCCCCATTGATAATTGGCACTGGTACCCAAGGTACCGCCCACTGCCGTTAAAACAACGGAGCCGGGGTTACAAATATCTGCGCCGCTTATGCTTGTTGGTGCTATTGATGGTTGCCTTACGGTTATGGTTACTGTGGTGCCGCCTGTTGTGGCTAAACAGGGTGAAGATGTATTTTCAATACGAACCCAATACGTAGTTGTAACAGCTGGCGATACAGTAAGTGTTGAACTGGTTGCGCCGCCTATTGGACTGGTGCCCACAACCCCACCCGTACCCCATTGGTAATTGGCACTGGTACCCAATGTGCCGCCTACTGCTGTTAGCGTGGTAGAACCTGGATTACAAATATCTGCGCCACTTATACTGGTTGGTGCTACAGATGGTTGCCTTACAGTTACTGTAACCGTCACTCCACCTGTTGCAGCCGTACAGGGTGATGAAGTATTTTCAATGCGAACCCAATAAGTTGTTGTAACGGTTGGTGATACGGTAAGTGTTGAACTGGTTGCACCACCTATTGGGCTGGTTCCTATAACAGCGCCTGTGCCCCATTGATAATTGGCACTGGTACCCAAAACTCCACCCACCGCGGTTAGTGTGGCAGAACCAGGATTACAATATATAGTTGAAGGTGCTGTTATGCTTGTTGGCCCGGTTGATGGTTGAGAGACCGTTACCGTTTTTGTTATGCCACTTGTTGTAGCCGTACATGGCCCGGCGGTATTTTCAATGCGTACCCAATATGTAGTTGTACTTGTTGGTGATACAGTTAATGTTGGGCTCGTTGCGCCTCCTATTGGGCTGGTACCTACCACAGCACCCGTACCCCATTGGTAATTTGCACTGGTACCCAGGGTACCACCTACAACTGTTAACGTGGTAGAACCGGGGTTGCAAATATCCGGGCCACTTACACTGGTAGGTGCTATTGATGGCTGCCTTACAGTTATTGTAACCGTGGTACCGCCTGTTGTAGCAGCACAAGGTGAGATAGTATTTTCGATGCGGACCCAATACGTAGTTGTAACAGCTGGAGATACAGTAAGAGTTGAGCTGGTTGCACCTGCTATTGGGCTGGTGCCCACTACAGCGCCTGTACCCCATTGGTAATTGGCACTTGTACCCAGCGTACCGCCCACAGCGGTTAGAGGTACAGAGGTAGGATTACAAATTGTTGTTGAGGATGCAGATATACTTGATGGTCCCGTTGATGGCGAAGCTATGGTAAGTTGTATCATTACCGTGTCGGAACATCCGAATCCATTGGAATAATAAGCCCAGTAAGTACCACTGGCTGCTATGGGCGTATATTGATTATAAATGTTAGCAGGTATAAATGGCATGGCCGAATAAAATGTATATCCTGCGTAACGGGCATAAGGAAGAAGTATTGGTGAAGGAGTACAGTTCGCCAATAACGTATCTGCCGGTGTTGAACAAGGACCAACGAGTGGATTAATAATAGGACCCTGAACAATACAACCTGCAGTATTAACTCCACTTGAATCATAAAGTACGGCTCCTGAAAGTTTACCTCCGTAATTTATTCTTGCACTGTTTCTTATTGAACCAATACAGCCGATTATAGCACAGGAAGAGGTTGTTACTACTTTAAAATCAACAGTACTGTTAACGCCTGGTCCTACACGTCCCCCGGAAACGCCATTTGAACCAACACCAATCCTAAAGACAATTCTGTTGTTTGTAAAATCATATTCAGCCTGGTCATCGCCGGCTGCATCTGTTTTACTTACGCCTCCAATCCTTATACTACCGGGCATGTAAGCAGTACCCGAAGGCAGGTTATCAGTTATAACCGTATTAATACTTGAATCATTACCCTGGTTGGTATAATTGATCGTGTATCGCAAACTATCGCCTGGTAAAAATGATCCTCCATTCAGGTCTGTTGCTGTTTTATCAAAAGCAAAAGTTGGGTTATACTGGGATATGGAAGTGGATAATACATGCACAAAGTAATTTTCATTTGGCGATGAAAATCTTACGGTTGCGCCGGTTTGAGAATTTGATAACTGCGTATTTCCTGTATTGGGCAGGTCAAAAATAGATGCATCATAACCCAATGTATTCTGGAATGCGGGATTACGTGCTGCAACAACGGTACCCTTATAAGATATCTTACTGTTCCATGCATCTGCAGCGCCATTGAGTGGTACAGTAACATTCGCCATGTTATAAAAAGTTGGTGCCCCGATTTGTCTGAATGAAAAAGAGTCCTGGCCACTACGGTCACCATCATATACTACCGCACCCAATTCGCAACTTACCGGGCCGGAGGGAGGTGTTAAGAATCCGCTGATATTTACATCAACAGGCGGATCGCCCAGGTTTACAATAACAGCACCGTCAAATACAGTAAGGTTACGTGGCTGAAGCGTTGCATTGGCATAAGCAATTACAATGGTCCAGCCTCCCGCAGCATTAACGATCCCTATCGGTGCCACAACATCTGCTGCTGTGTAAGTACCATTAGGATTTGATGCATTGATCAATGAGGTAATATCTATGAAACACATGTAGCCTGTATGGTTAAACCCGGCTGTTGACCAGGCAAGGCTATGCCTGTTTGTTTGTGTTGATGTAAGTGTTTGATAAGAAGCTGCTCCGGGGATTTTTAATTTGATCGTATTGAAGCCAGCCGTCATCCAGGTACTGTCTGTGCCTGAAGTACCCTGGTCGGCTCCCCAATACAAGCCTGCGAATAAAACCTGTGAACAGGAAGGCAAATTGAGATCTGAAGTTGATGAATTAAAAGTTCCGTTATTATCCAGGCCTAAAACCTGCATATCAAAAGACATATCCACCGAATTATTTGCCCTGAGGTGAACCTCAACCGCAATAGTATTAGCGCCTGCAACAAAAAAAGAAGGACTTAAATTTACAGAAACAGCTTCTGCGGCCCCCGGTGTAATATTAGCAGATGCTAGTGTACCATAAGCTACTGCACCTGTGGGCATATTATTCCTTATTCTTTCAACCCCGTTTATATATACAACTATTCCATCGTTTCTCAATAAATTTAATTGAATAGCATAAAATGTAGTTGAAAGTTCAAGTGTAGTAAAAGAAACATTTCTTCTAAAATAATAAGCTGTGTATTTATTTCCAGATGCAGGGGTACAAATTGGAGTCTGGCCACTTGGCAAACAGGTGGCCTGGCCAGAGCTATAACCATATTTACCTGCTCCAGCTACAGGCGATGCTCCCACATTCCATGGGCCGGTTAATGTATATGCAGGGTTTATCCATGTTCTTGCACTTCCATCATTTGGAGGTGCTGCGTTACTTGCATGATAATTCCAAACGCTACCGAATGGTAACTTAACGGCTGGTGCCGGATTGTCTACATCAATATTTATTCCCGCTCCTGTATTATTCCTTGTAGTTCCGGCTGGTGGTACTTCTCCAGTACCTGGACTACCGCCCCCTATACCGGCCGTAGATACTATGCTATTAGAAACATACACAATATTACCTCTTACAGATGGGTTGTAATATCTTGATGCAAACGGGCGAAGCAACTGGGCTTGCGCTGTGGCAGTTAAGATCATTACTGCCAGTAAAAGTTGTAAAAAAAATTTCATACCTCGATTTTTATAAAAATATTTTGGAAAATGGAGTGCATACATACGGTATATTTCTCACTTCTGTTTTTGGTTTAAATATTAGTTTACAGTTTTGTAAACTGAAAAGCTTGTTTATCATTACTGCTATTACTATTAATAAATAACGTGTAATTACCTTTAGTCAGCTTATGAATCTCTGCCTTTAAAATGTTTTTGCCTGGAGATACTGTTTTTTGTTCCGTTAATACTATTCTGCCCATTGCATCCAAAATACCTATTGTTACAACATTGGTTTGTGTTGAAGTATAATCAATATTTAAAATTTCATTTGCAGGATTAGGATAAACAACGATGTCATAATCTTTGGCATTTAACCTGATTGATCTTATTTCAGAATAGTGAAAATCTCCGTTGACTCCTACTTCTTTAATTCGATAGTAAATCAACGATCCTGTTACAGGTGCCTGCCTGTCGTTATATACAAATGAATGAGAGGATCCATTGATAAGTATTTTATTTTCTTCGTAAATTTTTTCAAAATTTCTTCCGTCCAAAGATCTTTCTATTTCAAAACGGGCGTGATTAACAACGTTTGATACCGACCAGCTTAACCGGGGTGTATTATTATCTTCGGTAAGTTTAAACTCTGTAAAGTTTAGCGGTAAGGTGGCTGTAGGCCCCAGGTTTTCAATTCTTGCTATTACCACGGTAGTATGCGTATTGAATATAACTGAAATACCTGCAGCATCTAATTGCGAGGTAGCATTACCAGCGCTTGGATGCTGAAAAGATAGAAACATGAATTTATAATCAGGTGTAAAAGTTATACCGGTTGGCTCACTTCCTGATGGGGTTTTACCAAATAGGCGTACTGCCGGAGTAGCTGCAGTATGTGTTGGCCCTACTACCCATATATGATTTCGGTCACCATCCTGCAATACCCATAAATTTCCTTCCCCATCAAAAGCAAGATTATCATTACCTATTCCCCATGCCTCGTTAGATACGCCAACTCCCGGATCTACATCATAAGTGGCATTTTCTACAAACACTTCCAGATTACTTACAGAAGCTCCATTATCAGTAAACCTGTAAATTCTGCCAGGTCCTTTTGCAGTAAAATATATTTTACCATCGGGGCCTCTTTCTATATCTTCTACACCATTAAAACTATAGGCCCCTGCAGAAGTACTTAAAGACACTGTACTGTTCCTGTTTGCCTGGGTTGTATTTGCAAGTAATGCCCATGTACCGGTACCCAATGCGGCAGTGGTAACTAAAACATATAATTGACCACTGCTGAAATTACCGGCAGTGGTTGCAACAAACTTATAAACATAACTGGTACCACCTGCATCTGCACCCGTGTACAAGGTTTTGTTATCGGGCATTATCATAGTATTTTCTCTTGAAGCCCTTCCGATTGCCCATAATTTATCAACCCCGGCATGGGTAGCATCGCTTTCAATAACTGTTTTGGTAGCAGGATCTATTTCAATGATCCAGCCAATATCTGTATAGCCATCTGCATTAGTATCTCCTGTTGCGACAGATTCTTCAGATACCATAATGGTTCCATTTGGAGTAACCATACCTGAACAAAATCTTGATGTTGGAGTTGTTCCAAATGCAGCAGTAGGAAAAGGAACATTACCACTATTTGATCTTACCCAGGTATGAGTTGCATTATTATAGGTAACCGTCATGATGGCTACTGCGGCCGGAGTACTTTCACTGCTTATAGAAAGATACCCATTACGGCTACTGCCACTGATGGGTACATAGCCGGTAAAATCAAGGTCATTCCCTAAGGTACCTGAATTGAGTGCATCGCCCGATTTTATTATTCTTTGAAAAGTGTGTGTGGCCGGAATGATCAAACTTGAAGTTTGGGTTCCCGGGGTTACTGAATTAAATGTACCGATGGTTTGTGCAAACAATTGTTGGTTAAAAAACAACAAGGTTAACAGGCAAATTTTAGTTGCAGTAGAAATTGGATTCATTATTTTGGATATTGGTTAGGTTTTTAAAATTATTGTAGAGAATTCCTTGTAGAAAAAAACCTACTATAATTGTAGCTAATTAATACGTTGATTTGTCGTATTTATTGTATTTGCATAGTTTTTTTTAACCTTAATTTTTAAAAATGTAAAAGCACTTAGTAAATACACGTGAATAAAGCTAAGAAACAAGTAATTATGCTTGGCCGTAAGCCGGAATGCTAATAGAAATTTTGGTATATGAAAACTTATGAAGAGCTTGTAGAAATTTTTATTGGGGTAGAAAGGGTTATTGCTGTATTACAGGCTGGCCCAGCTTTTTATATGTAAAGAAAAACTGAATGGCTTCCATTTCCTGGGATGTAACTTTATTTTCGGTAAGCGTAGATACGTGAACTTCATTCTTAATCCTTATAATGTAACTGTCTAATTGATCTGTTGTAAAATCCGGAATAATAAGCCTGCGGTTTACTTTTTTAGTATGGCATTTTGCACAGTTAATATTATAAAGCACCCTGCCTTTTTCAAGCATTTTGAGGTTAGCTATTTTTGCTTCTTCTGCAATATCATCAGGAAAATTATAGTATTGTATCTTGGGCTGGGTTACACATGCTATGAAGCTCACCAAAAAAATAAAAAAAAGGAGAATGGTTGAAATGATCTTTGTTGTCATATATGCTAATATTCGCCGCCTGGTTTCCGGCTGTTCAATAATTTATCTTTTGAAGCCGGTAATTTTAACGGGGCTGTATCAAAAGTAATATTTTCATTTAAAGATTGCATGAAAAGGATGAGGTTCTTTTTTTCAACAGCAGTTAACCGCAATGAATCTGATGAAAGTGTTTGGTTGTTAACCTGCAGCCCCTTGCCTGCACCGCCGCCTGCATCATAAAAATCAATTACCTGCTCCAATGTAGTAAATACCCCATTGTGCATATAAGGTTTGGTATACGCTACATTTCTTAAAGAGCCGGTTCTAAAAGCATTCAGCATTTCGCCAGCGGGGTTTATACCATACCTGCCTTTATCTATACTCAGTTTTTTAAAGCCCGTATCAGCCGGAACGCCCAACACCTCAAACTCACTTCCAATATAAGGGGGTTTTACACCGTTGAATTGGGGAACAAAATGACAGGTGCCACATTGAGCCTTGCTCATGAATACATTAAATCCGTCCTTTACCGCAGGTTCAATATCCTTAGTCTTATTCATAGCCTCATCAAAGGGAGCATAATAGTTGCTGAATTTGCTGTAATACATGGTGACAGCCGAAACAATATGGTCTATCGTAACTTCCGTTTCCTGTGGGGTGTATTTTAAAAATTTGTTGAATGCTTTTTTATAGTCGCCACAGCTCATTATTTTTTCTATAACCTCCTTTTCGTTACCACCAAGCTCAATCGGGTTTGTAATTACATCCCTTCCCTGGTTTTGCAATGAAATATGTTTACCATCCAGCATTAATAAATGATTATAAGTGGCATTTATCAGTGATAGAGAATTACGTGCAAGTAGCGTTTTCTGGTCAAATTGCAGTGATGTAGATAATACAGTATCGGTAAAATATTCGGTTGATTTATGACAGGAATTGCAGCTACGCTTATTATTTCCCGATAAAAGCGGATCAAAAAAAAGCAACTTACCGATTTTTTCAATTTCATTCAATGCGGTTTGATCTTCTACCCTTAAGAAAACACCTTTGGGATTTTGCCCAAAATAAAGATCCTTACTAAAAATGGAGTTTGTGGTGTTATTCAATGAATAATCAACATAACTTTTTGTAAAAACTGCGTATTGCTTAATGAATTGCTGGTTGAGCCTAAAAAGAGGATTTACATAATCTTTAATAAAAGTAAAATGATCGAACGCTGAGTAATAGGCTGACTGTGTATTTACAAATGCAATGGCTCGATTAAAAAGGTTTAAATACGCTTCCGAGAGTACAGTTTGCGGGAAATTACCATTAAATGCAGCATATATTTTATTTACTTCTGTCAGCATTAAATGTAACTCTGGTATGATACGGGCTGTATCTGGGCATTCAAATCCTGTTGTGTAAATGGCTGCCAGGTTAAGTATAAAAAGGCGGTTTGCTAAAAAGAAATGATGATGGGTTTGCAACTGGCTGGTGATAGAATCTGCCGTATAAGCCGGAAGGGTATTAATGGATGATTGTACCAGTTGCAGTAAACTGTCTTTCTCCACAACCTTTTCATCAAGGTATAATTCTGCAAGTGTTAAACCAGAACCTTCACGCTTATAGGGATTTTCAAATTTCTCAAATACCTCAGTTTCCCATTCAACGGCCAGTGGACCATTGAGTTTTTTATATGCGATAGGGTCCATATATCTCAACCAGAAATCAAGTCCTTTTAAATCCTTTCTTACAACAGCAATTTGGTTTCTGATTTGTTCTACGCCCACCTTGGTAGCAATATCAGCTTTTTGGATAACGCTTAGAAAATCTCTTTGGCTTTCGTTAAATGCATTAATTTTTTGAGAAAAATAGGATGAATAAGATTGATCGTCCTTTGGCTTTTTAAAAGAAAAAGAACATAATGCAAAAACAAAAACAATGAAAAACAGGATATAATTTTTTTTCATATTGATTTAAAAATACTGTATAAAACCCGTATTTCTATGTGGTAACAAATATACAACTGGTTTTGGTTTTTCACAGGCATTCACATGGGCTATAGCTGTATAACAAAATTCACGCACTAAAAAGGGGTTTTAAAGGTTAACTTAAGATATTGTATTTTTACGCATTAAAGTAACAATTATGAACTCATCAACAGATAATAAACCTTTGATAGGAATAACCTGTGGCGATATTAACGGCATTGGGATAGAAATTATTATAAAAACGCTTTCCGATAACCGCATTCTTGATTTTTGTACCCCGGTACTATTTGCCAATAACAAGGTTATCAATTTTTATCGTAAAAGTTTATCCGACATCAATTTTAATTTTGTAGTAATAAAAGAACTTGACCGTATTAATTACAAACAAATTAATGTATTTAATTGTTGGGAAGAGGATGTGATAATAAACCCTGGTATTTTAAATGAAATTGGTGGAAAATATGCAGTTTTGAGTTTAGTAACCGCAGCCAAAGCTTTAAAAGAAAATAAAATCGATGGCTTAGTTACTGCCCCCATACACAAAAGCAATACACAAAGCAAAGAATTTAATTTTACAGGCCATACCCCATATTTAAAAAACTTATTTGCCGCCTCGGATGTTGCCATGTTAATGACCGCTGAAAACATGAAAGTAGCTTTACTTACCGAACACGTAGCTATTAAAGACATTGCTGAAAACGTTACTAGGCAAAATATCATCAGCAAACTTCAGGTTATCAATAACAGTTTAAAGCGTGACTTTAATATTAATAAACCTAGAATAGCTGTACTAGGTTTAAACCCTCATGCTGGTGATGAAAGCTTAATTGGTAAAGAAGAAGAAGAAATAATTAAACCAGCTATAAAAGAAGCCAAGCAAAGAGATATTTTTTGTTTTGGTCCTTACCCGGCTGATGCATTTTTTGCCAGAGGCCAGCATGAGAAATTTGATGCAGTATTGGCTATGTACCACGACCAGGGCTTAATACCCTTTAAATCGATGGCTATTGGTGAAGGCGTAAATTATACAGCCGGGTTGCCAGCTGTTAGAACTTCGCCAGACCATGGGGTAGCTTTTGACATTGCTGGTCAAAACAAAGCCGATGAAGCATCTATTAGAGAAGCAATGTTCAAATGTATTGATATCATTAATGGAAGAATTGAATATGATACCCAACACAAAAACCCATTAAATAAAATGAGTTCTATTGTAAATGCTAATGCGGTGGATGAATCTTTAAGTAATATTCCAGAGTAATTTATGTTCCATTAAGGTTCATATAACTTTGCAAGGCTTTTACATATGCTTCAAAAGCTTCAATCCCTACTTTAGTTATTTTGCAAATGGTTTGAGGATAATTATTGTTGAACTGCTTGGTCACTTCTATATAACCTGCATCTTTTAGTTTGTTAATTTGTACACTTAAATTACCTGCAGTAGAATTAGTCTTTTCTTTTAAAAAAGTAAACTCAGCCTCCTTTACACTAATAAGAAGACTGATAATTGCCAACCTGAGTTGCGAATGTAATATGGGATCCAATTCTTTAAATTCCATCTGATAATCCTTTGTTTTTATAAAGGTTATTTTTAATTTTTTTATACTGTACCCAAAGTATTATTCCAGGTATAATATACCCCAATAATACAGCTACAGCCATAATCAGCATATCGTACTTAAAGTCTTTGTTTAAAAAAATGGCAATTGAACCAACCCAGTTGATAGTTGCTCCCATTTTAAGAATGGAAGATTTTATGGCTCCAGCTTTTATCAACATAAAGGCTGCGAAAATCATGAGGAAAAATCCAAATCCCACATTGGCACTTACAGCTACATTAATGGCAAAAATAATTGTGAAAAGACAAACGATAAATCCTATATCTACCCATCTTAATAAATCATCAACATATGTGCTAACTATTTTTTTCTTTGGCTTTGTCAAATCATATACCAATAATATCAAGGTAATCAGACCAAATACATTCCAACCCATAAAAATATTATCTGACCCTACATTAATAAAAAAGTAGGTTGAAAGAGAAGTTAAAAAAAGCAGGGTCCCCCATAGCATCAACCCATAACCATTCTCATTGATATTGTTTTTAGCCTGGCTAATCATTTGATGAATAATGGCCAGACTTTTTTCGTTCGAAAGTTGTTGATCGTTTGACATATTAATTTTGATTTTGAAACTTTAATTTCAACTGATATCCAGGAATAATCCAAGCTACCAATACTGCTGCAGCTAATAAGGGTAAGTAATAAATGGATGCTAAATAAGTGGACACAATGGCCAACACCCAACAAGTAACCCCTCCTATTTTCAAAGGTTTAAATTGCATGACTACACCTGATAAAAATGTTGGGATACCATACATCAACAATATTAAAGGATAAATTTGTTGCAATAGATTAATACGAGAAGAAATGATACTTAACACCATCATACAGATTCCAAAGCTCATCCAAATATTATCAATAATGTTTTCGCTATAAGTTTTTACCTTTTCCTTTTTCTTTTTACGAACCAGGTAAATAATTTGAAAAACAATTGCAAGCCAGCAACTCATCCAAATCATTTCGGGGTGTTTAAATAATTTAAACTTAAGCATTACAAAATGCCCCATTGCGGAAATTAATATTAACCAACCCCACAGCAAGTACAAAAATCCATTTTCATTAAATCGATTATTAGCCTGATTAATCATTCTATCGATTAATAAAAGGCTGTCTTTGGGTGAAAATTTTTCTGTTTCCATTATGTATTGTTTAAAATAAAATGAATAGGCTAACTATTCTGTCAGCCTATAACAAGTCTTTATTTACATTCACTAATTAATAATTCCACTCTTTCCTTGCCCCAGTTTGGGTGAATTTCACTTGCCGCTTTAAACTTACCATATTTAGCAAGAGATGATTGCAACACGGGCTTAGCGGTTGCACATCCTCCACCAAATTGCTCTGGTGTAAATTTTAACCCCTGTCCTTTTAAATACTCCGGACGAGGATTAGTAGGATCTTGCTTTAAAGCTTTCTCTAAAAACTCTGCACTGGCAGGGCCATATTCCATATAACGTTGCATTGGATTCACCATCATGTGTGCGCTGGCAATCATACTTCTTACACAACTAATTTCTGAATTGTTGGGTTGTAAAGCATCTGCCTTATCCAATAAAGAAGACGCTTTATCTGCAATGGCATCAATCATGGATTTGTCCTGCTCCATATAGGTATAATTTACCTGACACAATGATGCATAGTAATATGCCAACCATTGGGTTTTTTCTGAATTAGCAATTCGTTCAAAATTATTAGCCAGTTTTAAAAGATTAGCAGGCACATTAAAACTTGTGTCTATGGCAGCGATATTATTTTTCATAGCTGCTTCGTATTTATCGTTTTGTGCAAAACTTGAAATAGACAACAATAAAAACACCGAACTGATTATGATTGATTTCATTATTTAAATTTTAAATAGTTTATGATTTATTTTCTTGTTGTTTTTTTAATTTTTCATATTCCGATTCTACAGAATTTGTTTTTGGGAAAACATACGCTCCAGCATAATGAAAGGCAAGACCAATTCCCCAGCCAATCATGGGCCAAACTGGCCATGGAAAATGGTTCCACCCATATCTTCCAAAATCCATATGATGATGATTGGAGGAAAATAACCATACTGCCCAGAAAAATATATTCATAATGACATAGGTTAATGCATGTTTTTTAAAACTTGCTCTCTTTTGCGCTATCTCCCATAAAACAGGATCCTTTCCTTCGGGAGTTGGTTGATACTCTGACATATTTTTTTATTTAAAGGTTATTATTAATTGCATCTTGTGTTCTATCTATACCAAAACTTAAAAAACATCCAAGAAAAACAAACCGTTTTGATGGAGGCGTTACCGCAACTTTTCTGCTACCACTATTATTGTAATTGTAATTGAAAACCTGGTCTTGCCCCAGCACATTATTTATACCTAATACCCAAACCGTAAAAGCTTTGGGGTTTGTTTTTCCAATGCCTGGCAGATAGTTTACACTAAAGCTCATGCTATTAAAATTGATTGTTTTACCTGCATCGGTAATTACATACTTAGCCTGAGCAACATCATACCCAATATGATAATAAGGTCTGCCGCTGGCAAAATTGTAACTAAGGTTAAAGCCTGTCTTCCAAGGCATCACAAATTTTTTAATCACCAATGATGTGGTATGATTTGCCGCAAAAGACGGTGTTATGGCTTTTGGGAAATTTAAAAAATCTCTTTTGGTATCTAGGTATGAATAAGAAACCCAGTAATCTACATTCTTGAATGTTTTTTTATCTCGCCAAAAAAATTCAATCCCCTTGGCATTTCCAAAACCATTATTATTAGCAGCAATTTCTCTTCCGGTACTGTTAATAGACGTTTTATACAAATCATCGTACTTTTTATAAAATGCTTCCATTCTAAAACTGCGTTGATCGGTCATTTTTTGATATTGGAAAATGTAATGAGAAGCTTTCGAATAATTTAAACCCACAACTGATGGTAGATATTTACGCTCGGGATTTTGATAGAAAATACCATAGGCAAATGAAGCCTGGCTTTTATCAGGAAACATATAAGCCAATGAAGCCCTTGGTGCCACATTCCATTTATTAATGAGCTGAGAATGCTCAATTCTTCCTCCCAATTTAGCCGCAAGTTTATTTGTTATATAAATGTCGGATTCTGCAAAAATAGATTTAAGGTTATCTTTTACCGATTCTGAAAAGCTACTGCCATTATATAAAGTATATGTCGATTTTTCATCGCTATAAAAATAATCGGATCCAAAACGAATAGCATTTAAACCTCCCAATTTTTTCTCCATTACTAATCTTGCCTGTGCATATTGTGCTTTGTTTAAAAGATCAAAGTTTTTAAAAGCATAAAAGGAAGGACTAGTAATAATTTGTTTTTGATTATTAGCATCCTGCAGTTCATTAGTCATTTCATCTTTGTTGGTACTATAACTTAAGCCTGCAGTCAATTTCCAACCTTTCCCAAAGTTTTCACGCCAATTGACATTCTGATACGTATTGAGATTATTGATTGAAAAAGCATTCATTAAAACGGATGAATCAATATCAAAACTTCTAAATCCTGTTTTATTAACGCTTAAATATCCATAGTACTTAATCATACCGCCACTCTTGGTTCTAATTCTAAAGTTGGCATCCAATTGGTGGTACTCTGGAACTTGAAAAAAATCCTGCTCTTGTTTATTCACTGCAAATGCAAGCAATAAATTGGCATAATTGTAGGAAACACCCCAAGATGATTTTTTATCTTTCGACAGTTTTTGGATACCTCCACCAATTCCAACAACAGAAACCCCAAGGTCGGCTTCGGTTCTTTCTGGCAGGTCTTTACTTTCTAAAATCAATGCCGATGAAAGCGCCTGGCCATATAAAGCCGAATATCCTCCAGTACTAAAAATGGTTCCTTTAAATAAAAATGGATTAAAACGCCCCCTTGTTGCAATACCGGGAGTACTACTGTAAAAAAAATTGTTTACCAGGTTACCATCCATAAAGATTTTGCTTTCTGTTGCGCTTCCACCTCTTACAAATAACCCCTCCGACTCTCCAACCTGCTGGGTACCTGGTAAAGTTTTAAATGCACTCGTTAAGTCTCCATTGGCACTTGGAGTGGTTACAATATCAAGGGCACTTAACACGGCGCCCTTGTTTTTATCGCTAGCTTCAAAGGAACCTGCAGATATTACAACTGCTTTTAATTCTGTAATAAGCTCCTTTAATGAAAAATTAAGTTCAACCTTTTTTATTTCTATATTAATTTTTTCTTCTATTTGCCTATAACCAATTAAGGATATTTCTAATAGATTAGCCCCTTTTTCAAAAGTCTCAAAGCTATAATTACCCAAAGAATCTGAAGTCGCCCCATCATAACTGTTTTTTAAACTCAGGCTAACACCTCCCAAAGGTTTCCCCCTAAAATCAGTCACTTTTCCATGTAGTTTTACCTGAGCTTCTGTTTTAAAAGCAACAAACATGATCAATAAAGTCAATACCTTTTTCATTAAACATAATTTACCACAAACGTAAAGTAGTTTATTTTATAAACCAAATATATTAAAATAAATATTTTTTGAAGCACGTAAAACTAGGGGGTTTTTTATCCCTTTAACGTTTGTAAACTATTGATTATTAGCGTATAAAGCCTATAAAGTGGATACCCCAATATAGAGCATGTTTGGCTAAGAACTTATTCACATCTGAGAAAATTTATTTTTTTTTGTGAGGGCAAATAGTAATTTAGCAATAGAATTTAATGGGTTAGTAAGTACAAAGGGTCAGCAGAAATGTTGACCCTTTTACTTTTATCTAAGCAAAAAACTGTTCATTCTACTTTTATTAAACGGTATTAATAAATCTTTTAATGACAAGGCCTTTTTAATAATTTCATTTTTAAAACTTCTCTTTTAATTGATTTTTCTTTCTTCTTTTTCCCTTTTACTTTTATACAATGAGCAAAACTAAATCCGCCTTTTTTTGTCAGAGCTGTGGCTACGAAGCTGCGAAGTGGGCAGGCAAATGTCCGTCATGCAATAACTGGAATACTTTTGTAGAAGAAGTGATTGTTAAAGGATCGGATAAAAAAGAAAAAGACGATTGGCGGGAATTTGCAGGAGCTGGTTTACAAAAAACGATTTCTATAAATGAAGTTAGCAGTGCAGAGCAAAAAAGAATTGTTACCACTGATGGAGAATTAAATAGAGTGCTGGGTGGTGGAATTGTTTTAGGCAGTATTGTTTTAGTTGCAGGAGAACCTGGCATTGGAAAGTCCACTCTGTTTTTACAAATAGGGTTGCAATTAAAAGATATTGTTACATTATATATAAGTGGAGAAGAAAGTGAGCAGCAAATTAAAATGCGTGCCGACAGAGTTGGTATCAGCAGCGAAAACTTTTATTTGCTTACCGAAACAAATACTCAAACCATTTTTAAAGAGATAAAAAAATTAAAGCCCCAATTAGTGATTGTGGATTCTATTCAAACTTTGCAATCACCTTTTGTTGAAAGCGGTCCTGGAAGTGTTAGCCAGATTAGAGAATCTGCAGCAGAATTGCAACGTTTTGCTAAAGAAACCAACACGCCCGTATTTTTAATTGGACATATAACTAAAGACGGAGCCATTGCCGGACCAAAAATTTTGGAGCATATGGTTGATACCGTATTACAGTTTGAAGGTGATAGGCATTATGCTTACCGTATTTTAAGAACACTCAAAAACAGGTTTGGCTCTAATGCAGAATTAGGCATTTACGAAATGGCAAGTAATGGCATGAGGGCAGTTAACAATCCTTCTGAATTGCTCATCACCCAAAAAGAAGAACAATTGAGTGGTATTGCCATTGCAGCAACAATGGAAGGAATGCGTCCGCTATTAATTGAAGGACAGGCATTGGTAACACAAAGTGTTTATGGCACTCCACAAAGAACAGTTAGTGGATTTGATTTGCGCCGCTTACAATTATTATTAGCCGTTTTGGAAAAAAGAGGAGGCTTTCATTTTGGCGTTAAAGATGTTTTTATAAATATTGCCGGCGGTATAAAAGTAGAAGACCCTTCATTAGACCTTGCCATTGTATCGGCATTATTAAGTAGCTACGAGGACAGTCCCATTAACCAACATTATTGTTTTGCAGGTGAAGTAGGTTTAAGCGGAGAGATAAGAGCAGTAAACAGAATTGAGCAACGCATAGCAGAAGCAGAGAAGTTGGGTTTCGAAAAAATCATTGTCAGCAAATACAACTCTAAATCATTGAGCAATCAAAAATTCAATATTGAAGTGGTACCATTGGGGAAAGTGGAGGAATTGTATCAATATTTATTTTAGAAAAAGGACTATGGTAAAATCATTATTTGTTTCTAACAAAACATTCAACATATAGAATTCTATAAAATGGGTGAAAGTTTCCCATAATAGTAATCGTCCTAACATTAAATCCCTCTCTAAAATTATCCGTGTCGATTTTAAAATTGATGGAATAAGAATCTTGGGGCTGAATTTCTTTTTTTGTTGACTCTGTAACAGTGCAACCACAAATGTTTACAACCTTTTTAATAGTGAATGGTATTTTCCCTCTATTAACTATTGCAAATTTACCTTCAATTTGGTCACCCTTGTTAATTGTGTCAGCAAAATAAATCATTGGAGTGATTTCGATTCTTGTCAACTCTGTTTCCTTAAGTTGCTCTAAGTTAACAATCGTACTATCTTTACTAACATCGGTAAACGAATTCACTTTATTTCTACATGCCGAAATTATAACGGCAAAAATTAGTATACATTTAATAGAATTCATATGTTATTTTACTGAAGCTATTGTGGCTTTAATCATGAGATTATCTTTGCTAATGCTCGTTTTATACCTCAATTGAATCCAACCAACATTTCCATATTTGTAATAAGTTAAACTTTCGTCTTTTTTGCTACTGAGACCAATACAAAGTCCATTATCAGATTTTAAGTCTATACACAACCATTCAATGGCTACAAAAAAACCATTTTTTGGCAATTGAACAATGGTTGAATCTAATTCGTATGTATTCCAGGCATTAGTATTATAGGAATTGACAATCAGGCTTTCTGTCAACAAATCATTTCCAGGAAGACCATCGTTCCCAACTTCGTAAAGTCTTAATCGATATGGTATTGTGCTTGTTGACTGTTTAGCTATAAAAACACTCAAACTCCTACATTGAGCAGGGTAATTGTATGATTTTATTAACAGTGCTCCTTGAAGATTGGTACATATTCCATTCTTAATATATGACGTTTCTCTTTTCTCCTCAACCCCGAAAACACTCTCTTCGTTATATTTCGCAATAATGACTTCAGGTAATTGAATTACACTATATTCTAAACTAATATCTATTCTTGCTCTATTAATAATATCTTCCCTATACAATATTTTGTTTTTGTACCCAATTGCAGATACAAACAAAGAATCTATTTTACTTTTATCTGGAATTTGTATGAATCCGTCTACATTTGAGACTAATCCAGTGCTTCTGGCCCATATTACCGATGTATATGGTAGCGGATTACCATGGCTATCTTTGATAAACAAATCCAATGACTGCTGCGAAAAAATTAACGTCGTTTTTAATGTTAAAAAAAGTAAAATAATACCAATTTTTATTACTCTCATAGAAAAATTTATCAGGTTTATGAATAACTGTAAAATGCCAAATATACTATTCACATTAGTATTATTTTACTTAGAAACCCAACCGACCCATTTAATCTAAATTTAGATTGGTCCACCGTAGGTAGTCTCACATCTCCAAACAAACCAAAATCGATACTCACAACACTTAGTCATCAACATTGTGGCTCCAGTTTCTGAGTAGGCGGCGTAAGTACAGCAACTAGTGCCCCAAAAAATGGTCTGAGTTGAACAAGTATCGGGTGCAACATTAGCGAGTGTTACTAGACATAAGATACTAAAAGCAACAATGAAGATTCCAAAACGTCTTAAAAAAAATTTCTTCATAACAAAAGTTTTAAATGATAAAATAACATCATGTTTCAAACGTACAAATAAAAAATTCATATTATAGTAATATTTCTATTACTAATTTTTTAATATAAAGTGAGTATGCCTCAATGAAGTATTTGAGGCATACTGATGGGATTAAACTGTTTGGAACCAGCGTTAAAGAATTACGGAAGCAAAAAAGCATGTCCCAGGAACAACTTGCCTGGGCAACGGGAATGGAGTTTTCTCAAATAAACAGAATTGAAAATGGCGTTATAAATACTAGTATATCAAGTGCTTATACAATTGCAGAGGCTTTAGAAGTTCATGTTTCAGAATTAATTAAACCTTAACTTCAATGTAGAAATACTTTTCTTCCATGTTTGCCCAACTAAAAAATATCTTCACCAGTACTCTGCATCTTTTCTATCCGCATGTTTGTACTGGCTGTGGATCTGATCTTTTGGAAGAAACGAATCTACTTTGTTTACGCTGCATTAGGGATTTACCACATACGCATTTTGCAGGCATTGCCAACAATCCTATTGAAAAATATTTTTGGGGGCGTATAAATTTGACTACTGCCCACAGCGAATTTTATTTTTCAAAAGACTCCTTAATACAACATCTCATTCATCAGCTCAAATACAAAGGCAATACAAAAATTGGATTTTACTTAGGTGAGATGCTGGGGAAGTCCATGCTCAAAAGCAATCGTTTTGATAACATTGATGCTCTAATCCCATTGCCCCTTTTCATTGATAAAGAGCACATTCGTGGATACAATCAGGCAACTATTATCTGCAATGGCATCTCTTCAATATTAAATGTACCTGTGTTAACAAACCATATCATCAGGCAACTCAACACGCAAACACAAACCCGAAAGCATAGAACCGAAAGATGGGAAAATGTAGATGGCAGTTTTACAATCGCTAACGAAAAGGCTTTATTGGGTAAACATTTGCTGCTGGTAGATGATGTAGTAACCACAGGTGCCACTTTAGAAGCTTGTGGCAATACCATTTTACAAATTGAAAATGTAAAACTCAGTATCGCCACTTTGGCACATGCAGCTAAATAGTTTATGAATTGTACTTTTAGATTAAATTTGAACAATGAGGAAACCCTATTTACTTTTTTGCCTTTTTACTTTTGCTTTTTGCCTTTTTCTGGCTTCCTGCAAAAAAGACAGCTTCATAAACAGTAGCAATGCGGTACTTAATATTACTGCTGATAGTTTAAAATACGATACCGTTTTTACTACCACTGGCTCCATAACCAAATCTTTTAAAATCATAAATGAGAATAACCAAAAGCTTCGTCTTGGTAAAGTAAAACTAATGGGTGGCGCAACATCTGCTTTTAAAATGAATGTTGATGGAGCAGCAACTACTGAAGTAAACAACCTGGATATTGAAGCCAAAGACAGCATCTACGTTTTTGTTTCTGTTACCATCAATCCAAATGCAGCTAATCTGCCTTTTATAGTCAGCGACAGTATTCTGGTAAATTATAACGGTAACAACCGGTATGTACAATTACAGGCATACGGACAAAATGCCAATTTTTTACGTAACCGGATAATCACCGGCAATGTGGTTTGGACAAACAATCTGCCTTATGTAATTCTCGGCAGTTTAAGGGTAGATACCACAGCCACATTAACCATACAACCTGGCTGTAAGATATATTCGCATGCGGATGCACCTTTTATTGTAGATGGTACTTTAACTGTTAATGGAACTTTTGCTAATAATGTTGTTTTCACTGGCGACAGGTTGGATGATCCCTACAAAGATTTACCTGCAAGCTGGCCCGGCATATATTTTAGAGGTAACAGCAAAAACAATACAATGAAATTTGCAGTTGTTAAAAATGCTTACCAAGCTATCGTAACAGAAAAGCCATCTATCAATGCAAATCCTAAACTAATATTAAATCAGTGTGTTGTTGATAATGCCTATGATGCCGGTATACTTGCTGTCAATAGCAGCTTACAGGCCAGCAACAGTTTAATCAGCAACTGTGGCAACAATATTGTTTTAAGTTATGGCGGCAATTATACTTTTACGCATTGTACCGTGGCAGCTTACTCCAACAATTATATACATCATAAAAACCCGGTACTGGCTGTAAATAATTTTACTATTGCCAATGGTGCTTTTGTAAGTGCTGATTTAAATGCCGTTTTTAGAAATAATATTTTTTGGGGTGACCCTGGTATTGTAAACAATGAAGTATGGGTTAACAAAATGGGTACCAACAACTTTAATGTATTGTTCGAAAAAAATATTTACAGGCTCATAATTGACCCAGCCAATAGCACCCTCACAGGTAACATTAAAAACCAAAATCCATTGTTCGATAGTATAGATGTAACAAAGAAAATTTACAACTTTCATATCTCACAATCAGGAGCTCCGGGAATTAATGCAGGTACTTTAACTTCTTTTTTAAATGACCTTGACGACAAAAATCGTAATATTGGTCTTCCTGATTTAGGATGTTACGAAAAACAATAACTAAATAATATTAATATAACATGATCATAAAATTATTAGCCATCAGCTGTATTTTACTTACCAGTACATTACAAACCAATGAAACAACTATCATTGAATCTGATGCATCAAAAACCATCTACGAGTTTAAAGTTGAATCTTTGGATGGCGGCACCATCAACTTTGCCGATTTTAAAGGAAAAAAAATACTGATTGTAAACACCGCCAGCAAATGTGGTAATACTCCACAATACGAAGACTTAGAAAAACTTTATAAAACCTATAAAGACAAATTGGTGATCATTGGTTTTCCCGCCAATAATTTTGGTGGACAAGAACCTGGTAGTAATAGCGACATAAAAGAGTTTTGCAAAAAAAATTACGGTGTTTCTTTTCCAATGGCAGCAAAAATTTCGGTAAAAGGCGAAGATGCAGCTCCTATTTACCAATGGCTTTGCAACAAAACCCAAAATGGAATTTTAGATGCAGAGGTAAAATGGAATTTTGGCAAATTTTTAATTGACGAAGAAGGAAAACCCATTGCTTATTTTGGTTCAAAGGTAAAACCAATGAGTGATGAGATTATTTCAAAACTGTAAACTCGGCCTTATCTCCTACGAACCAATTTACAAAAATTTACACACAGGCTATTGCCTTTTTAACTCATCCTACATCAACTATATTTGCAGCAATGCAATTCCAATCCATCATAGGTCAAAAAGATACCAAAGAACAGTTGGTACAAATGGTTCAGCACAACAGGCTAAGCCATGCCTTGTTATTTTTAGGTAAAGAAGGATCGGGAGCTATACAATTAGCAATGGCATTTGCTCAATATATTGTTTGTAAACCTCAGCCAATAGAAATTGATTTATTTGCAACAACACAACCCACAAACGAGAAACCAGAAACCGAACGTCAAGCAACAAAAAACGATTCCTGTGGCATTTGCCCTGCCTGTAAAAAAGCAAATGAATTGGTTCATCCCGATATTCATTTTTCTTATCCTGTCATTACAAAAAAATCGGGCGACAAACCAATTAGCACTGATTTTATTGCCGAATGGCGAGAGTTCATCAGTAAAAACCCTTATGGCAATAATTACGACTGGCTACAATTTATAGGTGCCGAAAACAAGCAAGGCAATATCACTGCTCACGAGTGTAATGATATCATTCGCAAGCTCAACCTTAAAAGTTTTGAAAGTGAATACAAGATTCTGATTATGTGGATGCCCGAGTTTTTAGGAAAAGAAGGCAACAAACTTTTGAAACTAATTGAAGAGCCTCCACCCAATACCTTGTTTTTATTGGTAGCCGAAAATGAATCCCTCATTCTGCCCACCATTTTATCCCGTACACAACTGGTTAAAATTCCGGCGCTCAGTAATCTGGAGGTTGAGTCGGCATTGGCTATGCACTATAGCGTACCAATAGAAAAAGCCCAACAGGTTGCCGCCATAGCCGAAGGTAATTACCGAGAAGCCTTACAAATTCTGCAACATGCCGACGATGATTGGGAAGCTATGTTAAGGGATTGGTTGAATGCGGTATTAAAAACTGGTCCGCTGGCTTTGGTAAGATGGATTGACGAAACCGCCAAGTTGGGAAGAGAAAAACAAAAGCAGTTTCTTAAATATTTCATCCACTTACTTCAGGAAGCTATCAGGCTAAAAGTCATTGAAGCAGCCAAACAGGAACAGCGAGCCACCAATAATGAACTCGATTTTGCCCATCGCCTCAATAAACTCTGCAACCTCAGCCAGCAAGAAGCCATCATCAACGAATTAGATAAAGCCAGCTACTATATTGAACGCAATGCCAACGCAAAAATGCTATTTCATGCCCTTTCCATTAGGATATACCATATTATTAGCAACAAATCGTTAATTTTGGTTAACTGAGGAAAAGAAATGGTGGAGACAGAAATTACTATTTTGAGTTGATCTAAGTGTATTTTTAATAATAATACCGGCTTTTAAAGCAATAATCAACATCGTTGCGTCGCAATCCTTTCATCGGCATACCTATAAGCAGCTTTACTTGCCGATAAGAAAATATGATAAAACCGGGCTAAACCGGGCGCCGTTACAAAGTAATTCTCCTACATTTCCAATTCTTACTATCTAATTATTAATTTTTTAATTCATCAAAATATGGGATGTGGAAGCGGAGGTTGCGGAACCTCAAAAGATGGAGCACCGGGTGGATGTCAAAGTCATGGCTCTTGCTCAACAGGCGGTTGCAACCGTATGAATGTTCACGACTGGTTAGCCAACTTACCCTTTAGTGATCCAGAGAGTGGATGCCGTGTTATTGAAGTAAGTTTCAATAATGGCAGCCGTAAAGATTTTTTTAGAAATACCACTTTACATCATTTCGAAAAAGGCGACATGGTTGCTCTTGAAGGCGTAAATGGTTTTGATGTAGGTATGGTAAACATCACCGGCGAGCTGGTACGTTTACAATTAAAAAAACACCGGATCGACGAAAAAAGCCCCGATATCAAAAAAGTATTACGCCTTGCCACCGATACCGATATTGCTAAAATGTTGGAAGCAAAAGCAAGAGAAGCTCATGTATTAATTCGTAGCCGTGCCATTGCCCGTACTTTAAAGCTAGAACTTAAAATGGCTGAAGTAGAAGTGCAGGCCGACAGTCGTAAGGCCACTTTCTTTTATATAGCCGACGACCGGGTTGACTTTAGAGAATTAATAAAGTTATATGCCGGCGAGTTTAAAGTTAAAGTAGAAATGCGCCAGATTGGAGCAAGACAGGAAGCTGGTAAAGTTGGTGGCATTGGAAGTTGTGGCCGAGAGCTTTGTTGTAGCAGTTGGCTCACCGATTTTAAAAGTGTAAATACCAATGCAGCTCGATATCAAAATTTAAGTATCAACCAAACCAAATTAAGCGGACAATGTGGCCGACTAAAATGCTGTTTAAATTACGAGTTGGATACTTATATGGATGCACTCCAGTTTTTCCCAACAGATGCCGATATGATTGAAATGGCAAAGAGCCGGGCATTTCTGGTAAAGAAAGATATCTTCCGCAATTTGATGTGGTATACCATGCCAGATAGCAATAAACAATACCCACTTACCATTGAAAGGGTTAAAAAAATAAAAGAATTAAATAAGCAAGGTATTCGTCCAGAGGATTTGGAACCTGTAGAAGTAGTAAACAAACAACAAAAAGAAGTGGAACCTACTTATGCCGATGTGGTTGGACAAATTAGTTTAAAGAGCCTGGAAAAAACCAGCCGCAAAAGAAGAGATCAGGAAAGAGGTGATGGTAATCAACGTGGCCAGCAAAATCGTAGAGAAAATCCAAATCAACAAACACAAAATCGCAACCAGCCAAACAGAAATCCTAATCAGCCAAACCGTGGAGAAACAAATCAGCAACAAAATGCCGATACCAATCAACCACAGGGAGGAAGGAATCAACCAAACAGATCTGGAGGTCAGCAAAACAGAAACAGGGGAAATAATCCCAACAGACAACAAGGTCAAAACAGACAACAAGGTCAACAACAACGACCAAATCAAAACCCCGATAAGAACAGCGGGGATAAAAGTTAAAAATTAACACAAACGTCGGGTTTTTACACCCGGCGTTTTTTATTTTTGCAACACAAAAGTAATCATGTCAATATCAGTAATTAATCTCACAAAAGTTTACGATACACAAACAGCGGTTGATTCCATTTCATTTAATGTAAACAAAGGAGAGATTGTTGGTTTTCTGGGGCCCAATGGAGCCGGCAAATCCACTACCATGAAAATGATTACAGGTTATCTCCAAGCGAACAAAGGCGAAGCAAAAGTTTGTGGCATTACGGTACATGAAAACAACAATGATACAAAAAGCAAGATTGGTTATTTACCCGAAGCCAATCCTTTGTATTATGATATGTATGTAAGAGAGTATTTAAACTTTATTAGCAATGTACATGCCGTCATCAACAAAAAAGAGAAGATAGAAGAAGTAATAAAAACGGTTGGCCTATCTATTGAAGCAAATAAAAAAATAGGGCAGCTTAGTAAGGGCTATAAACAAAGGGTTGGTTTGGCAGCTGCATTAATTCACGATCCAGAAGTGTTGATATTGGATGAACCTACAACTGGGTTAGATCCGAACCAAATAATAGAGATTAGAGAAGTGATAAAGAAACTGGGAGAAAACAAAACGGTATTATTCTCATCACATATATTGCAGGAAGTACAAGCTATTTGCGACAAGGTGATCATCATCAACAAAGGAAAAATTGTAGCCAACGATTCATTAAGTAATCTTCAAAAAGAAAACAAGGGAGAGCATATGGTGTTGGTGGAATTTAAAGAATTGGTATCCCTCGAAACATTGAAAAATGTAAATGGGGTTAATAATGTAACACAATCATCAACATCAAGTTTCAAACTACAAACCAACAACCCAGAGGCAGTAAGAAAACAATTACTTGAGCTGAGTTTGCAAAACAATTGGAACATTGTTTCTTTGCAAAGTGAAAGTAATAGCCTGGAAGAAATTTTTAAATCTTTAACTAAATAAATAAACCAATTAACTAACATGAGTTATATCGCCTCCATTCATGCACGCCAAATTTTAGATAGCCGTGGAAACCCTACGGTAGAAGTAGATATTTTAACCGAAAACGAATGTATGGGCAGAGCTGCTGTACCAAGTGGAGCAAGTACTGGCATACATGAAGCTGTAGAATTAAGAGATGGTAATAAAAAGATGTATGGCGGTAAAGGAGTTTTAAAAGCTGTAAAAAATATCAATACGGTATTAGCTGAAAATTTGTTAGGCTGGGATGTAAGTGACCAACCCGGCATTGATTCATTAATGATTGCCTTAGATGGAACAGATAATAAATCAAAACTAGGAGCAAATGCTACCCTGGCAATTAGTATGGCGGTAGCAAAAGCAGCGGCTCAAGAAGCCAACCTGCCTTTATACAGATACATAGGTGGCACTAATGCAAGGGTTTTACCCATGCCTATGATGAATATTTTAAATGGGGGTGCACATGCCGATAATAAAATAGATTTTCAGGAATTTATGGTAATGCCAGTTGGTGCCTCCAGTTTTAGTGAAGGATTACGTTGGGGTGTTGAAATATTCCATGCTTTAAAAACAGTTCTTAAGAAAAAAGGATACAGTACCAATGTGGGTGACGAAGGCGGATTTGCCCCTAATATCCAAAGCAATGAAGAAGCAATTGAAACGGTACTTACTGCTATTCAGGAAGCAGGATATAAAACGGACAGCCAGATAATGATAGCCATGGATGCTGCCAATAGTGAGCTATGGAATGCAAAAGAGAAAAAATACATTTTTCATAAGAGTGACAATAAAAAAATGACAAGTGAGCAGCTGGTTAAATATTGGGAAAGCTGGGTAAAGCAATACCCTATTTGCTCAATTGAAGATGGAATGGCCGAAGATGATTGGAAGGGTTGGAAAATGCTGACCGATGCTATTGGAAAAAAATGCCAGTTGGTAGGCGATGATTTATTTGTAACCAATGTAAATCGTTTAGCAAGAGGTATAAAAGAGAATATTGGTAATGCATTGTTGGTAAAAGTTAATCAAATTGGTACCATTACCGAAACCATCAATGCGGTAAGTATGGCCCAACAAAATGGCTTCAATACCATTATGAGTCATAGAAGTGGCGAAACGGAAGATACTACCATTGCCGATTTGGCTGTTGCGTTAAACTGTGGCCAAATTAAAACGGGGTCAGCTTCAAGATCTGATCGTATGGCAAAATATAACCAGCTTATACGCATTGAAGAAGTTTTAGCCGACACTGGATTATATCCAAAAGGAAAGATTAAATTTGGTAAGTAATATCTAGCTATTAGCATCAAAAAAATGAATTCATGAAGTTATTAACCCATATCCCATCCTGGTTAAAGAGCAAGTACCTTCTTGTAGGACTGTTTTTTTTAGTTTGGATAAGTTTTTTTGATCCAAAAGATATTGTTTCGGGTTTTGAGAGAAGGGAAAAGTTGAATGAATTGGAAGAAAATGAGCAGCATTTAGACCAATTGATATCCAATTCCCGAAATGAACTGCATTTATTGAAGAATAATGCCCAAAGCATTGAAAAATATGCCAGAGAAAAATACATGATGAAAAAAGATAATGAAGACCTTTTTATTGTTAATTCTACTACAGAAAGCAAATAAATTTGAACTAAAAAACAATATTCTTCTACAAGCTCCGTTTATATAAATGGACAACGGATATTTAATTTTTAATCACAAGCAATTATTCTAATTTATGCACAATTTTACTCTGGAAGATTTATTACTGTATTTGTACAATGAAACTTCCCCAGCACAATCAGCTCAAATTAAAGCTGCTTTGGAATCAGACTGGAGTTTACAAGAAAAATTTGAAGTGTTAACCTCAGGACAAAAAAGCCTTGAAACACTAAAAATATCTCCCAGTAAGCGCACAATTGACAATATTTTAAACTATGCCGAAACTTCGGTACCAGAACTTAGCCCACAGGCTTAATGTAACCGAGTTTTAATGTAATTTTATCCTCCCTCAAAAAGGGAGGATTTTTTATGACTCAAAAAGAACGGTATCAATTTTTTATTAATTATTTTCTTCAACATGCTCCCGATGCCGAAACTGAGCTCATTTATGATAACCCCTTTCAATTATTAGTAGCAGTCATCTTATCGGCACAATGCACCGACAAAAGAGTGAATCTTACCACACCTGCCCTTTTTGAAAAATACCCTAATGCAAGCGTACTAAGTATGGCAACTTTTGACGATTTGTTTCCACTTATAAAAAGTATTTCATATCCAAGTAATAAAACAAAACATTTAATTGGTATGGCAACGATGCTCATTTCTAAATTTGATGGAAAAGTACCAATGACAGTTGATGAACTAGTACAATTACCAGGTGTGGGAAGAAAAACTGCCAATGTTATTACTTCAGTAATAGATCATCAGCCCAACATGGCTGTTGACACTCACGTTTTTAGAGTAAGTGCCAGATTAGGTTTAACAAAGAAGGCTACAACTGTGTTAGCGGCAGAAAAACAATTAATCAAGCATATCCCAACTGAATATGTTCATAAAGCACATCATTGGTTAATATTACATGGAAGATATATATGCACTGCAAGAAAGCCTTCATGCAGCAAATGTGGATTACAGAGCATCTGTAATTATGTGAATAAAAATAATCTCAGATGAAATTTTATTGAAAAATTATCGGTTTATTTGTAATTCAATCCATATTCTACATAAAGCCATTATTATTTATACAAAAAAGGCTAGGCGTTACATGAAAAAAATTTGTTTTATTTTAGGAATTACTTTGTTGCTTATTGGCTCAGTTAAAAAAGTTTCTGCTCAATATTATTTTTACAACGATAAGTATTATTATAGCCCCATTGTTTTTGAATTGGGTGGGTCTGTTGCTGCTATGAATTGTTTTACTGATTTGGGTGGCGGCAAAGGAGTTGGTAAAAAGTTTATTAAAGATTTAAATATTGGCAAAACCAGGATGGCGGGGTCAATTTATTTAAATGCTATGTATAAAGATGCTGTTGGGCTTAGGCTTGAAGGTACATTTGGCGAAGTAACAGCAGATGACAAAGTATTGGAAAAACACAAGGAAACAACTTTTGGTAGGTACGAAAGAAATCTTCACTTCAAAAGCAAAATCACTGAATTTATGCTTGCATTTGAAGTACATCCTCTTTTCATCTTTAAGAAATATGATGATAATTCCGAAGCCCCAAGGATTTCCCCTTACTTATTAGGAGGTATTGGTTTGTTTTCTTTTAACCCACAGGCCAAATTGAATGATAAGTGGATAGACTTACAACCTTTAAGTACAGAAGGGCAGGGATTTTCTGAATACCCAGATAGAAAGCCTTATAAGTTACAACAGATGAATATTCCAGTAGGTGCTGGTATAAAATACGAACTAACTGACAAATTGAATCTAAGGGCTGAACTTGTTTATCGTAAACTCTCTACTGATTACTTGGATGATGTTAGCTCATTTAACATCAATCCAAACGTATATCCTGACTACTTTACCGGGGCTAAATTAAACAATGCTTACTTTTTAAATGACAGAAGACATGAGTTGGATCCAACTTATATAACTGCAGAAGGTGGAGAACGTGGCAATCCTAAAAATAACGATAGCTATTTTACATTCAATCTTAAGATAGGTTATACCTTCGGCAGGCAAAGTATTAAATAATTCAAACAAACCATATAAAAAGCCCAACTTAGTAAGTTGGGCTTTTTTGTTTCTATCTTTTAGAGTTTAAAGCATTTTAGTTATTACTTCTATTAATTCTCCTTTAGTAATTGGGATACCCATTATTTTGTTATACCCCTTGGCATCAACAAAATAAACGTCTCTTATAATTTTTACTAATTGACCATTATTGATTTCTGGAACCAACACTTTATCATAGCTCTTTAGTATGTCTCCAAGGTTTTTTGGAAAAGGCCTGATATAACGTAAGTGAGCATGAGCAACCGCATGCCCTTGCTTTTGTAATTCGGCACAAGCAGTTTTAATGGCACCATAAGTACTACCCCAACCCAATACCAATACTTTTCCTTTATTGGGGCCACTATCTAGTTTTTGCTCTGGAATATAATTGGCAATTAAATCTACTTTCGCCTGTCGGACATTTACCATATGCTGATGATTATCGGCATCGTAACTGATATTACCGGTAATATCCTGTTTCTCTAAGCCTCCAACTCTATGTTCCAAACCTTTTGTACCAGGAATTGCCCATGGCCGGGTTAATTTTTCATCTCTTATATAGGGTTGAAATTTCCCATCGGCATCTTTATTGTCTAAATCTTCTTGAGAAGCAAACTTTACATTGATCTCTTCCAGGTCTGCAGCAACTGGAAACTTCCAGGGCTCAGCGCCATTGGCAATGTATCCATCACTTAAAAACATTACCGGAATCATATGTTGCACCGAAATCTTTGCTGCTTCATAAATAGCATCAAAACAATCACTTGGTGTTGAGGCAGAAATTACAGGCATTGGACATTCTCCATTTCTTCCATAATAAGCCTGCATCAAATCGCTTTGTTCCGTCTTAGTAGGTAAGCCTGTTGATGGGCCACCTCTTTGAATATTGATGATCAATAAAGGAATTTCTAACATCACAGCCAAGCCAATGGCTTCTCCCTTTAATGCAATACCTGGTCCACTACTTGTTGTAATTCCTAAACTTCCACCATAACTGGCACCAATGGCAGAGGTAATAGCCGCAATTTCATCCTCGGCCTGAAAGGTTTTAATACCAAATGTTTTGTATTTACTTAATTCATGTAAAATGTCGCTTGCTGGAGTAATTGGATAACTTCCCAAAAATAATGGCAGTCCACTTTTTTGTGAAGCCGCAATCAAACCGTAAGCTAGTGCCTGGTTACCCATAATGGAACGATAAGTGCCTGGATCCATCTTCGCTTTTTCTACACTATACCTGGTTGTAAAGGTTTCAGTAGTATCGCCATAATTATACCCAGCCTGCATCGATTTAATATTACTCTCCATGATCTCAGGCTTAGATCCAAATTTTTGCTTAATAAAATTGATGCTACTGTCCATATCCCTATTGTACATCCAATACAAAAAACCCAATACAAACATATTTTTTGCTCGATCTTTTTCTTTAACCCCCATAGTAATCTCCTTCAATGCCTCTCTTGTCATCTTGGTAACATCCATTCTAATCACTTCATAATTTCCTAAACTTTCGTCATTCAATGGATTAATTCCCTCGGGGTAATTTGCCAAACGTAAATTCCTGGCATCAAATCCATCTTCATTGGCAATAATTTTACCACCGGGTTTTAAACCCTGCAAGTTGGTTTTTAATGCAGCTGCATTCATAGCCACCAACACATCACAGGCATCACCTGGTGTAAAAACCCTGTCGGAAGAAAACCTAAGCTGGTATCCACTCACCCCTGGCAAGGTTCCTATTGGAGCTCTAATCTCTGCCGGAAAATCCGGAAAAGTGGCTAAATCAATTCCCATTAAGGCGGTATTATTTGTAAACTGACTTCCAGTAAGCTGCATTCCATCGCCGCTATCACCTGCAAATTTTATTACTACATCCTGTAAAACTTCCTGTTTTATACTCATGTGTCTTCTTATTATCTAACGAATTTAACAAATAGAAAAAACATAACAAATTATTCATTTTTATTTGTCTTAAACCAACAATCTGAAATTAATAATTTAGGTTTGTTCAAATTTTTTGAATGTACGACTTGCATGACTTTTTGAACCCTGTTTCTACTGACCAATTGAATGATGATATGGGATATACCGATGGACAATTGGCTAAACATATTGATATATATGAATTCGAATTGCCAGATATTACAAATGCCGATATTATTATTGTAGGAGTTACCGAATATAGAGGTTCGGGAATTTTAGAAATGTTAATTAACCCCGCCGACGCCATCCGCAAACAATTATACCAATTACATTACTGGCATACCGATGTTACCATTGCCGACATTGGCAATATAAGAACCGGAGCAACATTAAAAGACAGCTATGCTGCAATTAAAACAGTATTGGCTGAATTACTAGGGATGAAGAAAACCGTAGTCATCATCGGCGGATCGCATGACATTACCTTAGCTCAATATTTTGCTTACAAAGAATTACAACAAGTGGTGGAAGCAACTTGTATAGATGCCAACATCAACTTGCAAGGCGAAAATCCTTTAAGAAGCAAAAATTTTTTATTGGAAATGCTCACCAGCGAACCCAACTTAGTAAAACATTATAATCACATTGGGTTTCAAAGTTATTTTGTACATCCACGAATGTTGGAAACAATGGACAAACTTCGTTTTGATTGCCACAGGCTTGGCGCTGTAAAAGAAAATATAGAAGAGATGGAACCCGTTATTCGGAATACCCATTTACTCAGCTTCGATATAAGTGCTATAAAATACAGCGATTCCCCTGCTAGCCGCCAAAGCCCTAATGGTTTTAATGGCGAAGAAGCTTGTATACTCTCACGCTTTGCCGGGCTTAGTAGCCATGTAAATAGTTTTGGCATTTTTGGCTATCAACCTCATTTGGATATTAATGAACTGTCTGCCAAACAAATTGCACAAATGCTTTGGTATTTTATTGATGGGAAAAGCCGGAGTAAAAATGAATCTTCCATGGAGGACTCATATAATTTTAATGAATACAATACCAGCTTTACCGAAGTAGAAACCGTTTTCTTACAAAGTAAAAAAACGGGCCGCTGGTGGATGCAGCTTCCTAATAAAAAATTCATTGCATGTAGCTATAATGATTACATTAATGCCAGCCGAAATCAAATTCCGGAAAGGTGGCTGAGAGCACAGGAAAGGGATTGATTTGATGATTTGATGATTTGATGATTAAAATTAATTACAATGAGATGTAGTCGTTTATTATTATTTTTTTCTTGTTCAATATTTTTTATAGTCTCCTGCTCTGTTTCTAAAAATACGTTCCATAAAATTGATGGCTCTTTGTTATTAGACAGTGCGATAAGGACTGGCCATATAGGTATCAGTATTTACGAACCCGCTACCAATACCTATTGGTATAATTATAATGCCGATAAATATTTTATACCCGCAAGCAATACCAAATTATTTACGTTGTATGCCGGCTTGAAATATTTAGGAGATAGTTTAACCGCCGCTTTGTATGATGATGAGGATGGTAAAATAAGATTGATAGGAACAGCTGACCCAAGTTTTTTACACCCCGATTTTAAATACCAACCTTTATTTGATTTTGTAAAACAACAAGCCGGTAAAAAAATTACCCTTTTTGAAATAGTTCCTAATGATAATCGTTCATCAAGTTTTAAACCTTTGGGCAGGGGTTGGGCCTGGGATGATTACAATAGTAGTTACATGGCAGAAAGAAATTTCTTTCCCATTTATGGCAATATGGCCAGCTTTAGTTTACAAAACAATCAAGTGAAAGTTTCGCCATCATTCTTTAGCAATAAAATTTATCAGTATAATAAACCCATCAGTGGATTTAACATAGAGCGACAAAAAGAAACTAACTTCTTTTTTGTATCCAGCGAATCTAAAAACACTAAAAATATTGAAACTCCCATTCATTTTGGGTACGACGATAAAATCTTATCCATTGAAAGTAGTTTGCTAGGCGATACCCTAAAGCAATCCATTGAATTTGGAAAAATTTCTTTTCCCAATTTTGATAACTTAAAACGAATTTACTCTCAACCTTCCGATTCTATTTTTAAACCTATGATGCACAGAAGCGATAACTTTTTTGCAGAACAAATATTACTAATGGCCAGCAATGAACTGTTGGGTTATATGAATGAAGGAAAACTAATTGACAGTCTTTTAAAAACCGATTTAAAAGACATCCCTCAAAAACCAAAATGGGTAGATGGGAGTGGTCTAAGTAGGTATAATTTATTTACCCCTCACTCTTTTATTTATATCCTCAATAAAATGAAAGAGGAATTTGGATTTGAACGATTAAAGAACATTTTACCCACTGGGGGCACTGGAACCTTATCTTCTTATTATAAAAACGAAGCTGATTTTATTTATGCAAAAACCGGCACTCTAAGCAATAATTGTGCATTAAGCGGTTTTTTAATTACTAAAAAAGGAAAAGTCTTACTGTTTTCTATTATAAACAACAACTATATCACCGGAGCCACGCCGGTTAGAAAAGCCATTGAAAAATTCCTGATTGAATTAAGAGAGAATAATTAATTTTCTCCATCAGGCAACAAAAACAAAAATGGCCGTATCTCTATTATAACTGAAAACCTCAATACACAAAACCTAAAACCTTTTTATGAAAAGAATCATTACCCTAATTTGGCTAAGTATGTTTTCGTTGGTATTTAACACTAGCGCTCAAAACACTACCACTTGCAATGCAGAGTTCGCCATACAATTTCAAAATAGCAATACGGTAAAATTCAACCCTGTTATTACCGGCGATACTCCATTTGTATATCATTATTGGAACTTTGGCGATGGTAGCCAGGTTAGTCAATTGATTTCTCCAACACATACTTACAACTTACCAGGTACTTATGCTGTTGTTCATACTGTAGCCAGGTTTAATCATAATGGTGTTTCTGTATGTACTCAATCATTTACTAAGTTAGTTATCATTACGCAGCCTTGTAATTTAGTAGCTAACTTTAGTTCTCATCCTACTGCCGCAAATCCTTTAAAAATTGAATTTCAAAATTTAAGTCAGAACATAGCACTTACAGATTCTATTACCTGGACCTTTGGAGATGGCAACAGTTCTCATGCGGTGAATCCTATTCATACTTATGCTCAACCAGGCATCTATACTGTTTGCTTAAAAATAAAAAGGAATAGCCCAGCCGGTACAGCCCCTTGTGTGAAAGAAATATGTAAAACTATTGTAGTAACTGCAGCTTGTAATTTACAAGCTTACTTTAGTGCTCAACCCGATCCAACTCATCCATTAAGAGTTAAATTTACTAATCTAAGTGTCCCTTCTCATGCAACTGATTCTATTAAGTGGACATTTGGCGATGGCACATCTTTATCTGGTTTACAAGCTGACCCTAATGTAGCAAATCCTTCTCATACCTACAACCAAGCTGGTACGTATACAGTTTGTATTAGAGTAAAAAAGAATACTAATACAACAGCCAATCCATGTGTAAGTGAGTATTGTAAAACTGTTGTAGTAATTGCCTCATGTAATTTACAAGCATACTTCAGTGCTCAACCCGACCCTACCCATCCACTAAGAGTAAAATTCACTAACCTTAGCGTTCCGTCTCAGGCTACCGATTCTATAAAGTGGACCATGGGAGATGGAACTACAATAACTGGTTTACAAAGCGACCCTAATGTAGCTAACCCTACTTATAATTATACTCATCCAGGAACTTATAATGTTTGCATAAGAGTAAAAAAGAATAATAGTACCATTGCCCACCCTTGTGTAAGTGAATATTGTAAAACAATTGTAGTTACCGCACCTTGTACCATCCAACCTAATTTTAGCTGGAGAGTTGATAGTACTAATCCTAAAAAAATACATTTCACTAATCTTACTGTAGCTACTACCGCTTCTACTACAGCTACATGGACTTTTGGAGATGGTAGTTCTGCCACTACCTGGAATGCCATGCATGAATATGCACAACCAGGTAGATATATAGTTTGTTTAAGAATACAAATGAGTCCTAATTGCATTCGTGAAAAATGTGATACCATTTTGGTTCCACATCCTGTGCCAACTTGTGAGCAAATATCAAAATTTAAATTTGAAAAATTCAGCAACGATAATCAGAAGTATAAGTTTGTAGCAGATTACATCAATCCAAACTTACAATACACCTATACATTTGGTGATGGCACAGGTAGCCAGGATCCAATAGCCATTCATCGCTATGCACAGCCTGGAATTTACACAGCCTGTCTTACAGTTTGGCGTGGACCAAACTGTGCTTCTACTACTTGTAAAGAAATAAGGGTTTTGCCACAAATAAATTGCGATAGTGTGCAAGTTGGTTTTACTTTTCATCTAAATCAACAGGTGCCAAATAAAGTGCAGTTTGTGGCAAATTCAACTTTACCTATCATTGATCAAACCTGGAAAATTACCCGCATGCCAGCTTCTGTTTCTAACCCCCCGGTAATTCTTCATCAGAATAATCCAACCTACTTGTTTAGTGATACCGGAACTTATAATGTTTGTTTAAGAGCCGTTACTTTAGGAGGATGTGTGAAAGAAATTTGTAAAACAATTCGAATCACTCACATTGCCAATGTATGTGAATTACAGGCCTTCCCCAATCCTACATCAAACTTAATTAATGTAAATGTATCCCTCAATCAGCCAGAAATGATACATGCTTACTTATACAATAGTACAAATGTATTGGTAGGTGAAAAACACCAACAAGGGATTAGTGGAAGCAATTTGGTTAAGTTTGAATTAAACGGATTACCTGCCGGGCTTTATACAATAAAATTAATCTATGGAAACAAAATCTGTTATGCCAGATTTCAAAAACTGTAAAGTTTAAGTTCATGATGTAAGCCTGTAACAGCAATGTTGCAGGCTTTTTTTACAAAGGAAATGATTATCGGCCAAACATCTTGTCCAGTTCCTCTTTCTTAAACTCAAGATAGGTAGGTTTGCCATTGGCTGTAGCATTTGGAACAGCACAATTAAACAGCTCATCCACCAATACTTTCATTTCTTTTTCGGTTAATGATTTGCCAGCTTTAATAGATTGTTGCAATGCCAATGACCTCATCAGCTTTTCTCTTTTGCTGTATTTTAAATCGTTGCTGAAATGTTTAAACTGCTCCAGCATTTTTTCGATGGCGGTTTTTTCATTGCCATTATCTACATCGGCTGGTGTTCCCTGAATGATAAAACTATTATTCCCAAATGGCTCTAATAAATAACCTAAATGGTTTAAGTCGGGCAATAATTCGGCAAGTAAAACAGCATCAGCAGTGGCAAGCTCTATGGTTGCCGGAAAAAGGCTTTGTTGTGCTGCAATGGATTTACCTTCAATGGCAACATTAAAACGCTCATACAAAATTCTTTCATGTGCATTTTGCTGATGTACTAAATAATATCCTTTATCGGTTTGAACAACCACAAAACTATTGTGTAACTGAAATAAATTATCGGTTGAAGGTTTGGAACTTGCTGTTAATAAACTAAGTGCTTCTGAAGGTGTAGTTAAATGATCTGCTTCTGGTTTGTCTTTTTCATAAAAATCTCTCCAGTGCTTTAGTTCATTTTTTCTTTCAACAAAATGCGATTGATGCTTTTGGGTAAATGTATTGTACAAAGAAGAGGAAGATGCCGACGATTTCTTTTCATCGGTAAAGGGCTTATTTACTGCATCCAGACTTTGAATAGAAGCATCCAAATCAAAATCGAGAGTGGGGGTAATACTAAACTGTGCCAATGCATGCTTAATGGCGCTTTGTACAAAAGCATAAACAATCTTCTCGTCTTCAAATTTTATTTCCTGCTTGGTGGGGTGTACATTAATGTCAATATGCGACGGGTCCAAATCGATAAACAAACAATACATGGGAAAACTATCTTTGGCAATCATCTCACTAAAAGCATTCATCACAGCATGATTTAGGTATGCACTTTTAATAAACCGGTTGTTTACAAAAAAGTATTGATCGCCCCTAGTTTTTTTGGCAGTTTCGGGTTTACCAACAAAACCATAGATATTCATGTAATCTGTTTGCTCCTGTACAGGCACCAATTTAGCGGCATAATTATTCCCAAGTATTTGAACAATGCGTTGTTTCATACTTCCTTTCTCCAAGTGAAACACTTGCTGTCCGTTGCTAGTAAGAGAAAAAAATATTTCGGGAAATGACATAGCCACACGGATAAACTCATCTACAATATGCCTTAGTTCTGCAACATTACTTTTTAAAAAATTACGACGTGCTGGTACATTGAAAAAAAGGTTTTTCATAGCAATGCTGCTACCCGTTTGAGCGGCAATTGGCTCCTGTTTAATCACCTGGCTATTTTCTATTTCAATAAACACCCCTGTTTCATCCTCATCTCTTTTTGTTTTCAATTCTACTTGTGCAACAGCTGCAATACTGGCCAAAGCCTCTCCCCTAAAACCCATTGTTTTTATCCTAAAGAGGTCTTCAATATTTTTAATTTTGGAAGTAGCGTGACGTTCAAAAGCCATTCTTGCATCCGTCTCACTCATACCCTTGCCATTGTCAATTACCTGAATTAAAGCCTTACCAGCATCATTCACCAATAGCTTAATCTCATCGGCACCTGCGTCCACGGCATTTTCCAACAGCTCCTTTACA
This sequence comes from uncultured Chitinophagaceae bacterium, assembly GCA_947085175.1. Classification (GTDB taxonomy): domain Bacteria; phylum Bacteroidota; class Bacteroidia; order Chitinophagales; family Chitinophagaceae; genus Ferruginibacter. The sequence continues at coordinate 495,359 of CAMTVJ010000006.1, read as the reverse complement.
GCGCTGGCGGGTCTTTGAATAACTTCACCTGCAGCAATCTGGTTGGCAATGTTATCGGGTAATAATTGAATGATATCCGGCAAAATCCTGTAATTTAGAACGGCAAAAATAACACATCCTAACCACTATATAATTAATAGACCACATGAAGAAAATTCCATTTATATTATTTCTTTTTATCAGCATAAACGGATTGGCGCAAAACAATAAGGCATCCCTTTGGGCCGACAGTGTTTTAAAAACACTTAGTCCCGATGAGCAGATAGCTCAACTGATGGTTGTTCGTCTTTCAACTATCGACTCCAGAACAAAACAAGTAACCTTTTTTGAAAATGAAGTAGCCGAATTGATAAGAAAGTATAATGTGGGTGGTATTTGTCTTTTTCAGGGAAGTCCGGTACAACAAGCCACTGTTATTAATAATTTACAGGCAATGGCAAAAACGCCCATACTGATGTGTATTGATGCTGAGTGGGGAGTGGGTATGAGAATGACAGACAGTGTATTGCCATTACCAAGACAAATGATGTTAGGCGCCGTAACCGATCCAAAAATTGTTTATGACTATGGTAAAATAATAGCAGAACAATGTAAAAGAGTGGGTGTGCAAGTGAACTTTGCACCGGTGGTAGATATAAACAACAACCCTAATAACCCTGTTATTAATGACCGTAGTTTTGGAGAAGATAAATACAAAGTTGCCGCCTTTGGCATTCAATATATGAAAGGCATGCAGGATCAGGGTGTGATGGCTTGTGCCAAACACTTTCCGGGACATGGTGATGTAAGTGTAGATTCTCACTATGATTTACCCGTGATTAATAAAAGTAGGGCAGAGCTGGATTCATTGGAATTATTTCCCTTTCGTGCCATTTTTAAGGCAGGAGTTAGCAGTGTGATGATTGCCCATTTGTATATTCCATCCATCGACACTACAGCAAATAAAGCAACCTCATTATCAAAAAATAATGTAACACAATTAATGAGGAATGAATTGGGCTATCAGGGATTGACTTTTACCGATGCCTTAGAAATGCAGGGAGTAAAGAAATTCTTTCCAGATGGCGAAGCTTCTGTAGAATCATTAATTGCCGGAAATGATATGCTTTGTTTACCAGGAGATGTGCCGCTTTCTATAACAAAGATTAAGCAAGCCATAGATAGCGGTAGTTTAAGTTGGGCCGAAATTGAAATGCATTGCAGAAAAGTATTGCTGGCAAAATATCAGTATGGTTTGTCGAAACTACAGCCCATCGATACCGACAATATCACCAACGATTTAAACAGTAAAGTAAGTGATATGAGAAGAAGAATTGCTCAAAATGCAATTACCGTTTTAAAAAAAACTGATTCTACTTTTTTTCCTTTGCCTCCCAATACCAGCAAAGTGCTTTATGTAAGTGTAGGTAATAACACAGACAATGCTTTTGCCACCAGAATGCGAACTGACTACAATGCGGCTGTTGTTTATTTCGATTATAAACAAGACAGCACAAGCATTGCTGCTTTGATAGACTCTGCAAGAGATAATTACAAGTATGTGGTTATTGGAATCCATGCTTACAACCGTACATCGGCTAAAAACTTTGGGTTAAGCGATGCTGCAGTTTCACTAGTTAACCAACTACAGCAAACCACCAACGTCATCAGTTTTGTTTTTGGAAATCCTTATGCCATAAAAAACTGGTGCCAAGCAAAAAATATGGTGGTTTGTTATGAGGATGATGCTATCATTCAAAATACAGCTATCGATTTGTTGCAAGGAAAGATTGCAGCCAAAGGAAAATTACCTGTAACAGTTTGTGAGCAATTTACTTATGGGTCAGGTATTATGGTAAAAGCTACTCTTGTAAAAGAAATTTCTCCAGCCCTTATTAAAATTAATCCGATAAAACTTACGGTCATAGATTCAATTGCCAATGATGCTATAAAAAGAGGCGCTATGCCTGGTGCTGTAATATTGGTAGCAAAAGATGGTAAGTTAGTTTATCATAAAGCTTTTGGTAATCTTTCTTCTGATAATAAAGAGCCAGTAAATACCGAATCCATTTATGATATGGCATCGGTTACAAAAATTTGTGCCACCACCATTTCCATCATGAAATTATATGATGAAGGTAAACTGGACCTTAAAAAAACATTGGGAGATTATCTTCCATGGGTAAGAGGAAGTGATAAAGCTAATTTATCAATCGAAAACATATTATTACATCAGGCTGGTTTAGTTGCATGGATTCCTTTTTATAAAGAAACTATTGATGCCAATGGAAACCCATTGCCGAAATATTATTCCAAGGTAAAAACAGATTTATTCAATATAAAAGTGGCATCTGGGTTATATATGCAAACTTCATGGAGTGATAAATTGTATGAGAGAATTTTAGAAAGTCCACTTGGGAAAACAGGCAACTATGTTTACAGCGATAACGATTTCATTTTTTTAGGGAAGATAGTAGAAGCCATAAGTGGTTTACCCCTGGATGAATATGCCGAGAAATATTTTTACAGACCAATGGGATTAACCACTGCTGGGTTTAAAGCCAGTGAACATTACCCTTTAAGCAGGATAGCTGCTACAGAAAATGAAAAAGTATTTAGGCAACAAATATTGCGTGGCGATGTACACGACCCCGGCGCTGCCATGTTTGGTGGTGTTGCTGGCCATGCTGGATTATTCAGCAATGCTTATGATATTGGCCTCATTATGCAAATGCTATTGAATGGTGGAAACATGAATGGGAAAAATTATTTGCGTAAAGAAACCATAGATTTATTTACAGCATATCAAAGTAATGACAGCAGACGTGGCTATGGATTTGATAAGCCCGAAAAAGACAATGCCGACAGAATAGACCCATACCCTAGTTTAAGTAGTTCACATAAAACATTTGGTCATACTGGCTTTACCGGCACCTGTGCCTGGGCCGATCCTGCTTATAATTTAGTATACGTTTTTGTAAGCAACAGGGTAAACCCAAATGGAGGGGATAATAAAAAATTTCTCACTATGAATGTGCGAGGAAAAATTCAGGAAGCTATTTATAAATCAATGGGGTTGTAATTATTCAGCTGTTTCATCATACTCTCCATTAATAGCATAGTACCCAAAAACCATCAGTCCAATTGCAATGGGTGTAAAAACGGTAATGATGATGATCCATGGTACAGGATTATTGATATCTTTCGTTCCACCACTATTGATGTTTTGTATAGCACTTCTAATTAAAAAATAAAAAATCACTGGCCCTATCAGCATCCAAACAAGGCCCATTATTTTTTTAATTCTATTCATTTTATAATAATTATTTAGACCTATAAGGTTTTAATTTAGACCTATAAGGTTTTTAAAACCTTATAGGTCTTTATCATTGTTAAGATACAAAGCACCAATTACAAAACATAACCCGGCAACTGCAATGGGATACCACAATCCAACTAATGGGTCGGTAATGAAGGTAGTTGCCAATAAAGTTGCGATAAAAGGCACTAATCCACCAAAAACGCCATTGCCAATATGATAAGGTAGGCTCATTGAAGTGTAGCGTATCTTGGTAGGGAAAAGTTCCACAAGGAATGCCGCAATAGGGCCATAAGCCATGGTTACAAAAAGAATCATGACCCATATCAGCATGATGAATTTCCATTTTAGGGTTTTGTTGAGAATAATACTTGTTTGAATTGGGTTCAAATCTTTCTTCAAAATATATTCCAATCCAGCTGTTGATAGTACAAGTGTATCGGATCTTTTTTCAGTAAATGCCATACCGCTAGTCAACATATAATTCGTATTGGTTTTTGTAATAAAGGTTTTGATTCCATTAAGCTGAACAGTATCAATTGTTGGAAAGGTTGAAGACGTTTTTATTTTATCAAACCCAGGTTGTATATTGGATAAATGGGTTTTTATATTGGCATCTTTTAAAAATGTAGAAAATATTGGTCTGTAAAAAATTACTCCTAACAACATTCCAGTCAGCATGATCCATTTCCTTCCAATCTTATCGCTCAGCCATCCAAAGAAAACAAAAAATGGGCACGCTAATCCAATGGCCCATAAAAGTATTTCTCTGTTTTGTATAAATTCCAGTTTTACTGTATTCTCTAAAAAACTCTGAGCATAAAACTGGCTGGTGTACCAGATTACTCCCTGTCCCATTACCGCACCAAACAATGCCAATAGCACTAATTTGAAATTAGCCTTATGTCCAAAACTTTCTTTTAGCGGATTAACAGATGTCTTGCCTTCTTTTTGTAAAGCTGCATATAGAGGTGATTCACTCATCTTTAACCTTATATAAATAGAAACAAGCACCAATAAAATAGAAATCCAAAATGGATAGCGCCAGCCTCCCCACTCCGCATTAAAAGCAGCATCACTCATATTTGTTTTTACCAACATAATAATACCCAAAGCCACAAACAAACCCAAAGTAGCAGTGGTTTGAATCCAACTGGTGTAATACCCTCTTTTACCCACTGGTGCATGCTCTGCAACATAAGTAGCAGCACCGCCATACTCCCCTCCCAATGCCAAGCCTTGTATTAATCTTAACAATAAAACCAATAAAGGAGCAGCTATACCAATTGTTTTATAGCCAGGTACCAATCCAATTAAAAATGTAGAAGCTCCCATTAAAACAAGGGTGAGCAAGAAAGTATATTTTCTTCCTATTAAATCGCCCAATCGGCCAAAAACCAAAGCCCCAAAAGGCCTTACTAAAAACCCTGCAGCAAAAATGGCCAGTGTACTTAGTAAAGCGGCGGTACTATTTCCTTCAGGAAAAAACTGAAAAGAGATGGTTTTAGCCAACATTCCGAAAATGTAAAAATCGTACCACTCAATTAAAGTACCCAGCGAAGAGGAGAAAATTATTTTACCAATTCCTTTTATAGGTTTTGTTGCCATATTTATCTTTTATCCGAAATTTGACAGGTAGTATACATAAATATATTAAATTGGCAACAAAGTAAATTCTGAGTTTTATATGGCCTATCCTTATCAAATAAAATCATTAGCACAATATCACGAAGATTATAAAAAGAGTATTGAAGATCCTGAAGGATTTTGGGGTAATGTGGCCAATCATTTTCAATGGCATAAAAAATGGGATAAAGTATTGGATTGGAATTTTACCGAGCCTAAAGTGGAATGGTTTAAAAATGCAAAACTCAATATCACCGAAAATTGTATTGACCGTCACCTAGCAACCATGGCCGACAAGCCTGCTATCATCTGGGAACCAAATAATCCTGAAGAAAGAACCAGGACGGTTACTTATGCTAGGTTGCATAAAAGAGTATGTCAGTTTGCTCAAGTATTAAAAAACAATGGCGTTAAAAAAGGAGACCGAGTTTGTATATACATGGGCATGGTTCCTGAATTAGCTTATGCCGTATTAGGCTGTGCAAGAATTGGCGCAATACACAGTGTGATCTTTGGTGGCTTCAGTGCACAAAGTATTGCTGATAGACTGGAAGATGCTAGTGTTGAATTTATTGTTACCTGCGATGGGGCATACCGTGGGGGGAAAGATATTCAACTGAAAAGTATTATTGATGATGCCCTAATTGGCAATAAAACCGTTAAGCGTGTTATTGTTTATACCCGAACAAGAACACCAGTAAGTATGATCAAAGGCCGTGATGTTTGGTGGGAGGATGAAATGGATTATGCAGAAACACAACTTGAAGAAAAAGGAGAAATTAATTTTCCAGCAGAAGTAATGGATGCAGAAGACCCATTGTTTATTTTATACACTTCGGGCAGCACTGGTAAACCAAAAGGGGTGGTACATAGCAGCGCAGGATATTTGGTTTGGACCAACTACACTTTTGTAAATGTTTTTCAATATATACCAGGTGATGTTTTTTTCTGTACGGCAGACATTGGCTGGATAACCGGCCACAGTTATATTGTTTATGGCCCCTTAAGTGCAGGTGGCACCAGTTTAATGTTTGAAGGCATTCCTACCTGGCCCGATGCTGGCAGGTTTTGGGACATTGTTGATAAATACAAAGTAAATACTTTATACACGGCTCCAACTGCCATCAGAAGTTTAATGGGATATGGATTGGAACCATTAAAAGGCAAAGACCTTTCTTCATTGAAAGTATTAGGTACGGTTGGCGAACCCATCAATGAAGAAGCATGGCATTGGTATGATGAAAATATAGGTAAGAAAAAATGCCCGATAGTTGACACTTGGTGGCAAACCGAAACCGGTGGAATTTTAATTTCAAACCTTGCCGGTATAACTCCGGCAAAGCCGGGATGGGCCACTTTACCAATGCCTGGAATATCACCAATCATTGTCAACGATATAGGGGAAGAAGTTACTGAAAAAGAAGATGGTCTAATAAAAGGAAATTTGTGTTTGTCCACTCCCTGGCCTGCTATTTTAAGAACAACTTACGGTGATCACGAAAGATGCCGCACTAATTATTTTGCCACTTACGAAAATTTATATTTTACTGGTGATGGGGCGTTAAAAAGTGAAGAAGGGTTTTACCGTATCACAGGCCGTGTTGATGACGTATTAAATGTAAGCGGTCATCGCATTGGCACTGCCGAAGTGGAGAATGCCATTAACATGCACGCTGGTGTGGTGGAAAGTGCTGTGGTTGGTTATCCGCATGATATAAAAGGACAAGGCATTTATGCATATGTAATATACAACGGACATCATGGGGATGAAGCTTCAAGAAAACAGGATATTTTACAAACTGTTTCCAGGGTAATAGGTGCCATAGCCAAGCCTGATACAATTCAGTTTGTAAACGGACTTCCAAAAACAAGGAGTGGTAAAATCATGCGACGGATTTTAAGAAAGATTGCAGAAGGAGAAACGGAAAACCTGGGAGATACTTCAACACTGTTAGATCCGCTAGTGGTAGAAGAAATTAAAAATGGGAAAATATAAATAATGGCAACCTTATAGGTTGCCATTATTGTAAATATTTCTACCTCGTAATTAATATCCAAATATCTCTTCCAAACTCAATTTCTTCAGTTCCCCGTGTTTTTTCATATCCGCTTCATTCATTTTTTTATCAGATGCAACAATGCAATAAGTGTATGGCTTGTTGGCAATGTTATCGGCATGAAATTGCTTCATCTCTGCATAGCCAATTTTATCTACCGCCATATAAATCTGTTTACGAATATCTTCTTTTAAACCCTTTTGTTCAGCCGCCAGGTAATTAAAGATGATACCATCCTGTGTGATGCGCTCTGTTTCTTTATCCTTTTTTATACTTTCTTTTGCTACCCTAATATTCTCTTCTACATTAGGTAATTCGTTTAACAATTCATTCATGGCCGTAACCGCTTCATTGAATTTATCTGCCTGGCAACCTACATAAGCCAATGCATAAAAAGGGTCTTCCTTTTTATCAGGTTTAGCATAAACAGCAAATGTTGAATAAGCTAAGGCCTTAGATTCCCTGATAGTTTGAAATACCAACGCTCCCATTCCTCCTCCAAAATAATTATTAAAAACATCAATCACTGGCTCCTTAGATGCATCATAGGTTGTAGTGTTTCTAACCCAGCGAACTTCTGCCTGTACCATATTATAATCAGCAAATAAAATTTCATTCTTTGTTTGCACTACAGGCTTGAATGCTGTTTTTGTTGCAGCAGTTTTAAATGTTGCTGGTATATAATGTGCCGCTTTAATAGAAGCCTTTAAGCTCATTAACGTTTGAGGACCATAATACAATATTTTATGGCTATAATTATTTAAGTTGTGTAGCGCATTCACTAATTCTGCTGCTGTGGTATTTGACAACTCTTCATCACTCATTACAAAATTGAAAGGATTCTTACTACCATACCTGGCATAATTAAACAAACCATTCATTATGGCGCCTTTATTTGCTTTGGCATCTACTCTCGATTTTGAAATCCTTGCTTTTAATGCTTTTAACGCAGCTTCATCCGCTTTACAGTTCTTTAATAAATTTTCAAAAAGCAAGGTGGCCTCGCTAAAATTCTCCTGCAACCCTTCAATAGTTACAGTTGTGTATTCGCTACCAGCGCTAATATTAAAACTGCAAGCAATTTTATAAAAAGCTTTGGTAATATCTTCTGCAGTCATTTTATCTGTTCCCAAAAATTGAAGATATTGAGTAGCTAAGCTTAGTTTTTTATCATTCCATGTACCCATATCAAAACGATAACGTAATCGGAATAAGCTATTGCTTGTATTTTGTACATACAATATTGGTGCTTGTCCAAAATTTGATTTTTGTAAATCCTTATTGTAATCAAGCCAAATGGGTTTTACTGCCGTTGCCGGGATATTGTTGACCTGTTTTACAAAAACAGACTGTGCATCTCTATTGGTTTCTACTGGTGTAATGGGTGGCTTCTCTACTTTTATAATACTCTTATCTTCTCCCTTACGTTTGTAAATGATCACATAATTTTCCTGAAAATATTTATTAGCAAAGTCCATGATTTCTTTCTTAGTTAGCTTCGACAGCATTTCTGTATAAGCTACTTGCTCCTTCCAATCCAATTCATTGGTAAAGGCATCCATCAAATCACTGGCTCTTGAACCATAAGTTTCAGATGCCTGAATTTTACTTTTCTTTTGGTTGTTGACAATAGAAGTGATGAGGTTATCATCAAAATTCCCCTTCTTTAAATTTTCAATTTCAGCTAACATTAATGCTTTCACTTCTTCTAATGACTGTCCTAGTGTAGGGCGACCTTGCATAAATAAAACCCCATAATCAATTAAAGTAAAGGCAGAGGCAGAGGCACCCAATAGCTTTTGCTTTTTAACTAAATTTAAATCCATTAAACCAGCTTTGCCATTTGTAAGAATTTGCCCAATCAAATCGGCCAACAAAATATCTTTTGCTTTATTGCCTGGTAAACGAAAACCAATGGTTACGTTTTCAGCATCCGGACCAACTACTTCTGAACTTATTGGAGAAGTAATGGGTTGTTCTGGTTGAAATGTATATTTAGCAAAAGGCGTATTTTTCATATAAGAAAAAGTAGCATCCACTTTTTTAATCATCTCATCTGGATTAAAATCGCCGCTCATTACCACAGCCATATTATTAGGCACATAATATTTATTGAAATAATTTCTAATCTCTACCAATGAAGGATTTTTTAAATGTTCAATGGTTCCAATAGTTGTTTGCAATCCGTAATTATGGTTCTTAAACAACTCTGCAAATAGTTTTTCAAAAACCCTTCTGCCATCACTATCTAATCCCCTATTTTTTTCCTCATACACTGCTTCCAACTCTGTATGGAAAATTCTTAAAATAGGATTTCTAAAACGCTCTCCCTGTACAGCCAGGTATTTATCAATGGCACTGGCAGGCACATCATCGGTATATACAGTTTGTTCAAATGAGGTAAAGGCATTGGTGCCTTTTGCACCCATGGCAGCCATCATCTTATCGTACTCATTGGCAATACTGTATTTTGATGCAACTCCCGAAACAGAATCAATTTGCTTATAGATGGCTTTACGCTTTTCAGGATCCGTGGTTTTATTGTATAACTCATACAAATCATCAATTTTATCCAACTCAGGTTTTTCCTTAGCCCAATCCAATGAACCATATTTATCTGTTCCTTTAAAAAGCATATGCTCTAAGTAATGAGCCAAGCCTGTATTGGTGGATGGATCGGTTTTACTTCCGGCTTTTATGGCTACATAACATTGAACCCTTGGGTCTTTATTGGTAGGACTCAGGATTACAGTAAGCCCGTTTTTTAAAGTATAAAACCTGGCATTGGCTGGGTCGTTGTTTACATATTTATATGAGTAGCCGTTTGAAACAGCATCTTTCCATTCGAATTTACTGGTTTGGGCAAAAGCTGTAAATGACCCCAAAGCCAATAAAACAAATAGGGATTGTTTAAGAAAACGCATAAAGTGATATTTTTAAGTTAATAAAATGAGGTTTAAAATTACAAATTTTACCCTGTTATCTATGTACCGCTTAAAACATTATTAACTTAGCGGCTTAAAATAAAAAGAACCAAATGACTCGTTTTTTAAAGTACCTGTTTCGGAGTATTATTATCTTATTTGTGGTAATTAATATCATAGTGGCATTTCATGCCTACAAATTCACCCATTTTTATAACAAGGGTGAAATAATTATAAAAAAAGCAGAAGATAAAACGGGCTGGGATAAGACAATGGAAATTTTAACTGGGATAAATGCAATAAAGAAAGTCAACACAGTTGTTCCAGACAGCAGTTTTGTTATCATTAGCTTAAAAACAAAAGACAGCCTAAATATTGATGCCTGGTACTTAGCAGTTGACAGCGCAGTTGGTACTATATGTATGTTCCATGGTCATGGCAGTAGTAAATCGGCCATTTTTAAAGAAGCGGAAGAGTTTAGAAAAATGAGGTATAATACTTTGCTGGTTGATTTTAGAGCACATGGCAGTAGTGAAGGAAACACTTGTACCATTGGCTACGGCGAATCGGAAGAAGTGAAGCTAGCATATGATTTTATAAAGAGCCGAGGCGAAAATAATATTGTGCTTTGGGGGATTTCTATGGGAGCTTCTACTATTACTAAAGCTGTAAAAGATTATGATTTACAACCTAAAAAAATCATTTTGGAAATGCCTTTCGGTACTATTAAAGATGCGGTAATAGGCCGTGTAAAAATGATGGGGGTTCCAACAGAACCAATTGCCAGCCTACTTACTTTTTGGGGAGGTGCCCAACATGGTTTTTGGGCATTTGGGATGAAGCCTCAGGAATATGCCAAAAGTATTAACTGCCCGGTTTTACTGCAATGGGGTAAAAACGACACAAGGGTTAGTCAGGCCGAAGAGGAAATGTTATTTAGCAATATCCCACATCAAAATAAAAAATTTGTAGTTTACGGCAATAGTGCACACGAAAGTCTTTACAAAAAAGAATCGGAAAAATGGAAAACAGAAGTGAACGCTTTTTTGAAATGATAGATCCCAAAAACATAGCCATCCTCGATTATACTTATGCTCTTCCGCAGGAGAGAATTGCCTTGCACCCATTAAAAGAAAGAGATGAATCAAAACTGTTGATTTATAAAAACGGAGAGATTAAAGAAGACATCTACAAAAACATAGTAGACCATCTGCCGCAGGAAAGTTTTCTTGTTTTCAACAATACAAAAGTTATAAAAGCAAGGATCCGGTTTCAAAAAAATAGCGGTGGTATTGTTGAAATATTTTGCCTAGAGCCTTACGAAGCCATTGGGGAATATAGCACCATAATGAGCAAAAAAGGAAGCGTAAGATGGAAAGCCATGATTGGTGGCGCCAGTAAATGGAAAGAAGGAGAATTAACAGGCAAATTTAATGAGGCTGGATTTGCATTAAGAGTAAGACTAGTAGAAAAATTAACTGATGCTTATGTTGTGGAATTTAACTGGGTGGGTGATTATAGTTTTGCCGAAGTATTAGAACAAGCCGGCGATGTACCATTGCCACCTTATATAAAAAGAAAAACAGAAACGGCAGATACCGAGCGCTATCAAACTATTTATGCAATTGATGAAGGCTCTGTGGCTGCACCAACAGCAGGCTTACATTTTACCAAAGAAATTTTTACAAAACTTGCTGCTAAAAACATTCAAACCGCATTTGTTACCCTTCATGTTGGCGCCGGCACTTTTAAACCCGTTAAGGCCGATACCATGCTGGGGCATGAAATGCATTCGGAGTGGATTGATGTGAGTTATGAATTTATAGATAACCTGCTTTCCCAACTTAATAAAACGATTGTTTCCGTTGGCACCACTTCTTTAAGAACCCTGGAAAGTTTGTACTGGATGGGTGTAAAAGCAAAATTAAATCCTACATTAAAACAATTACAAATTACCCAGTGGGAAGTTTATGAGGCTCCTCTTAAAGAGAGCAACTTATCTGCCAAAGAAGCATTAGCTGCTTTATTGCTTTGGATGAAATTGCATTCAATGGATCGTTTAGTTACCCAATCACAAATACTAATAGCCCCTGGCTATTCATTTAAAATAGCCAATGCAATTGTCACTAATTTTCATCAGCCACAATCCACATTATTATTATTAGTTGCTGCTGCTATAGGCAACCAGTGGAAAACGATTTACAACCACGCTTTAGAAAATGATTTTAGATTTTTGAGCTATGGCGATGGCAGCCTTTTGATTATTAATCAGTAATATTGCCCACTTATTATTTTAAAATTTTTCTACCTATGTTTTTGAAAAAATTAGTAAGAACCCTTTTTAATAAAACCGGAATTTATATTGGCAAACGCCCCAGTTTTAAGGGTAGTGCTCAATTCAATATAGATGGGTTGCATTACGGGTTCTCTTTTCCTTCGGCCAATTATACACCATGGATGGGAGACAAAGATTTTTTAGAAATTTACAATCAGATTAAGCAAAATACGCTGGTAGATATTTACCGTTGTTACGAACTCTGGCAACTGGTTCAAAAAACAAGTTTATTAAACCCAACTGCATCTATTTTGGAAGTAGGGGTTTGGCGTGGTGGCACTGCAGCCATTATGGCCACCCAATTATCAAAAGTAAATAGCAGTGCTTCATTATACCTGGCAGATACTTTTATTGGTGTAGCCAAGGCTGGCGTTAATGACGATTTTTATATTGGTGGCGAGCACAGCGACACCAGCCAAAAACTGGTGGAGGACTTATTACAAAAAACGAATTACTCCCATATTAAAATATTAAAAGGCATTTTTCCGGAGGATACTGCTCACAGTATTTCTAGCAGCGAGCAATTTGCACTTTGCCATATTGATGTAGATGTATACAGCTCGGCCAAAGATGTATTGGAATGGGTATGGGATAAAATGATTCCTGGCGGACTGGTAATATTTGATGATTATGGTTTTCATAGCTGCACAGGTATTGTTAAGCTGGTAGAAGAATACCGCCTTCATACCGACAGGCATATCATTCACAACCTGAATGGGCACGCCATCATGATAAAACTATAACTATTTATTATTGTTGAATGGTTACTTGCGTACCAACAGGGATATAGGAAAATAGGTCTTTCATTTCGCTGTATTTTACTGAAACACAACCATCGGTCCAGTTGTAAAAATTATCCACGGTCCATTCTTCCTGTGGCCGGGTTGCATGTATGGCAATACCTCCTCCAATCTTTGCATTTTTGGGTAATAACCCTTTTGATTTTCTTTCAATAAATCTTTGCTGACTTACATTATTTGGATAATCGAGTAATAACTCTTCTCCCCATTTAGGATGAATCTTTTTCAAAATCACTTTAAAAATTCCGTCTGGCGTTTTTTTATCTCCTTCCTTCATTTTATCCGAAGGGTCCTTACTACCAAAAACAATTGGGTAAGTAGCATACCAGCCTTCCTCATCGTATACTTTTAATTCATAATCACTTTTATCAATAATAATGTAATAGGGACTCTCTGCGGCTTTCTTTATTGCCAACTTAGACTTAGAGTGTTTTATATTTTTTACCGCCGATCTTTTTTTCTTTACTACAACAAAGGAAAGTAATGTAATTACTATTGTTACTAGGCTAATATGGAGAATTCGATTCATTTTCATTGGGCAAATAATATTTTCTTCTACTTTACAAACGCTATGCCGTGAATCTTTATTTTAAATCATCAAAATACATTAACAAAAAATATAGAAAAAGCAATAATTTTGATACCAGCTTTTAGCCTCTGATGAATCATTGTTGCGTCGCAATCCTTTCATCTTTACTACTTCTATTGGGCTTAAACAGAAGCGGATAAAAACAGATCGTATTATTTTGTCTTGTTAGATTATGTTGTAATATACCCAAGCTTTACTATCAGCATTCCATTTTAACTTAATTTTACCCCAAATCAACTTTTACAAAACATGAATGAAACTTTTTTACAACGGATAAAAAACGAGTTAACCGAAATTGAAAATGCCGGACTTTCAAAAAAAGAAAGAATCATCAGCAGCGAACAAGGTGCCGAAATTATTGTAAATGGTAAAACGGTACTTAACTTTTGTGCCAATAACTACCTTGGTCTGTCCTCTCACCCAAAAGTGGTGGCGGCCGCTAAAAAATATATTGACCTTAGGGGATATGGCATGAGCAGCGTACGTTTTATTTGTGGTACACAGGATATTCATAAAGAACTAGAATTAAAACTGGCCAACTTCTTAGGTACTGAAGATACCATATTATACGCAGCCGCATTTGATGCCAATGGTGGTGTTTTTGAACCCTTATTTGGAGAAGAAGACGCTATCATTTCAGATACGCTTAATCATGCTTCTATTATTGATGGTGTAAGATTATGCAAGGCGCAGCGTTTTCGCTACGACCATAATAATATGGAAGACCTGGAAGCCAAATTAAAAGAGTCGAGCCACTTACGCAGCCGAATTATTGTAACCGATGGTAGCTTTAGCATGGATGGCTCCATTGCTCAGTTAGACAAAATTTGTGACTTCGCCGATAAATACGATGCTATTGTTATGATTGACGAATGCCATAGCAGCGGGTTTATAGGAAAAACTGGTCGTGGTACACATGAGTATAGAAACGTGATGGGCAGAATTGATATCATTACCGGAACCTTGGGCAAAGCTTTGGGAGGAGCCAGTGGCGGTTTTACAAGTGGCCGTAAGGAAATTATAGAAATGCTTCGTCAACGTAGCCGCCCTTACTTATTTAGTAATACAGTTGCTCCAAGTATTGTGGGTGCATCAATAGCAGTTTTGGATATGTTGAGTGAAACTACAGAGCTAAGAGATAAGCTAGAGAGTAACACCACTTACTTCCGTACTAAAATGACGGAGTCAGGTTTCGACATTAAGCCAGGCGACCATCCAATTGTACCCATTATGTTGTATGATGCACTTTTAGCTCAAAATTTTGCCAGTAAATTGCTAGACGAAGGCATTTATGTTATTGGTTTCTTCTTTCCGGTAGTAGCAAAAGGACAAGCAAGAATCAGGGTTCAAATAAGTGCCGCCCACGAGCAACGTCACTTGGAAAAAGCGGTGGAAGCTTTTACCAAAATTGGTAAAGCACTGGGTGTAATAAAATAAAACAATATGTCAGATCAATCAGAAACCTTTATAGCCAAAAGCACTATCAAAGCTGCGGATTTAGAGCATCGTCGTAAAATCCTTTTCAATATTGGAAAATACAATGCATCGGTACCAAAAGGTAAAGAACAGTTTGCCGACGTAAACCTTGCCAGGGAAAGAGCAAAAAATTTAAAATGGCGTGCCATTGAAACCCTTGATAAACAACTGGAAGATTTTGAACTCAATTTTACAAAACGTGGAGGCAAAGTAATTTGGGCAGAGAATAGTGAACAAGCTATTGCTGAAATCCTAAAGATATGTGAAGAGAAAAATTGCAAATCGGTGGTAAAAAGCAAGAGTATGGTTACCGAAGAGATTCATCTGAATGATGCTCTTGAGAAAGTAGGTATTGAAAGTGTGGAAACCGATCTGGGAGAATATATTCAGCAACTGGATGGTGAAGCTCCTTACCATATTGTAACGCCTGCTATGCATAAAAGCAAGGAGGATGTGGCCCGATTGTTTAATTTAAAATTAGGAACTCCAATTTCATCTACACCGGAAGAGCTAACCTTGATAGCCCGTAAAATCTTAAGGGAAAAATATGTACAAGCTGAGATTGGAGTAACCGGCGCCAACTTTATTATCAGCGATATTGGTGCTATTGCCATTACAGAAAACGAAGGAAATGCCAGATTGAGTTGTGCTTTTCCTAAAACGCATATTGTGATTGTGGGTATCGAAAAAATGATCCCTTCTGTAACAGACTTAGGTTTGTTTTGGCCATTACTTTCCACATTTGGCACAGGGCAAAAAATTACGGTGTACAATTCTATTGTTACTGGACCAAGGCAACCCAATGAAACCGATGGACCTGAGGATATGTATGTGATATTGCTCGACAATGGTCGTACCAATATCCTTAAAAACCCCAAGCAAAGAGAAAGTTTGTATTGTATACGTTGCGGTGCTTGCTTAAATGCTTGTCCTATTTATAAAAATATTGGCGGCCATGCTTATGGCACCACTTACAGCGGACCCATTGGCAGTGTAATTACACCAAACCTACAAGGTATGGAGGCTTTTAAGCACCTCAGTTTTGCTTCATCGCTTTGTGGTAACTGTACCGAAGTATGTGCCGTTAAAATAAACTTACACGAACTGTTGTTGGACAATAGAAAAGAATCAGTAGAAGAAGGACTTGTAACTTTTACCGAAAAAATAGCTTGGAAGATATGGCGCATTTCCAGTTTAAAAAGAGGATTAATGAATTTAGGAAGCGGAAATCTTAAAAACAAATTAGTGAGTTCATTATTTAAAGGTTGGAGTAAAAACCGGAGTGATTTGAACTTTAGCCCAAAAACTTTTAACCAAATGTGGAAGGAAAGGTATAAAAAATGAAAATTATAAATAACAAAAAGGTTCCACTCTGCTGGAACTTTTTTAATTTACGACACAATGGTTTTAATATATTCCCATATTTCCTCAAGCCGGCTGCAATACATTTGTTTTTTTATTTGTAAAGAGCTTATGGGCACCGATTATAGGTTTACCATCGACTCTGAAGAATTTAGAAAGTACCCGGGAATAAAAATCAACTATAGCAACAGGCCAATTTCTCCCGATGAATTTTGGATCAAAAACCATTCACTGCTTTTTGATTTTGGTATTAATGAGCAAGAGATTGATAGTTTTAGTTTTGAAAACAGCAAGGCATTTTTTAAAGTAGATGACGGGCATTTTCCCTTTGACATATTTGCAGCCTCCTTTTATCTGCTCAGCCGTTTTGAAGAATACCTACCCCATACAAAAGATATGTATGGAAGATTTGGTCACCAAAACTCACTGGCATTTAAAGAAGGATTCCTTCATCAGCCAGTCATCAATATTTGGGCGAATGCACTAGCACTGACGATTGAAAATAAATTTCCGGAATTCAAAACGCAAAGTTCAAAATTTAAAACAGTACTTACTTACGATATTGATATGGCCTTCTCTTATAAACACAAAGGCTTTATTAGATCCCTTGGCGGCTTTATCAAAGCTCCAACTTTGAATAGGATTGCCGTTTTACTAGGCTTTAAAAAAGACCCTTTTGATGTATATGCCTGGATGGATGAGCTTCACAAAAAAAACAGCCTACAACCCATTTACTTTTTTTTGGTGGCTGAAAAGAATGGGCCATACGATAAAAACATACTTCCCCATAAAAACATTATGTGGAAGCTAATAAAGCACCATGCCAAAAAATATAATGTAGGCATTCACCCCAGCTGGCAGACAGGCGATCGTAAAAAACTATTATCAATGGAAATAGAACAGTTGGAGGATATGACTGACAAAACCATTGATTCTTCCCGCCAACATTATATAAGATTCAATCTTCCCGAAGGTTACAAGGCTATATTAGAAGCAGGAATAAAAAATGATTATTCTATGGGATATGGTAGCATTAATGGTTTTAGGGCCTCAGTGGCTGCACCATTTTACTGGTATAATTTAGAAACTGAACAACAAACTCTTTTAAGGATTCAACCTTTTTGTTTTATGGATGCTAATGCCTTTTATGAACAACATCAAACTCCATCATCCAGCTTAGATGAAATAAAATACTATTTAAATGCTTGTAAAGAAGTAGATGGAACATTCATTTGCATTTGGCATAACAATTTTTTAGGTACAGCCAAAGAATTTAAAGGTTGGAGAGAAATATATGAACAATTTATAACTCTGCTTCCGCAACCAGCTTCTCCTGATTACGCTTGATACTGTAATTTACCAGAAAGACCCCAACTAAAGTTACGATGGCTCCGTATAAAATATGAATAGTCAATTTTTCTTTTAGCACAATGGCTGCCACCACAATGGCCACCAAAGGATTAATATAAGCATACAATGACGCAACTGCTACAGGCAACTTTTTCATTGAATAAATAAATGCTACAAAACTGATTATAGACCCCATTACAACTAGGTAAAAAATAACCCACCATGCTTTTGATGAAATTTCTTCTATAGGAATGGTTTGCTTGGTGGCAAGTGCAAAAAAGTAAAGTAATACAGAGCTAATCAACATTTGCCATCCAATAGAATAGTATGGGTTGATGGTTGTTTTTGTTCGGGTAAGAATTAGTGTACCCACACTCCAAGACAACATAGCTGTTACAGAAAGTGTAACGCCAAACAAAAAGCCCCCGGGGTGATTGTTAAAAGCATTTTCATAAAATACAATACCAATTCCTGTTAAGCCAAGCAAAAGCCCAATAAAAGTAAGGATGGTTAAATTTCGGTTTTTGAATACCACCATTTCAATGATTACAACACTTAGAGGATACAATGCTCCAACCAAAGAGCTAAGCCCTGTTGGAATATATTTTAAACTCCAGGTACTTAACCCATTTGCAAAAACAAACATCATTAATGCCATAATGATTAACCAATAAAACTCTTGTAAACTGGGCACTTTTAATTTGCGATAAATCATAAAAAAAGTTACAAAGCAGATACCGCCAATAAATTGCCGAATAGATGCCATTTGCAAAGCAGGCATATCTCCAATACCAATTTTACTAGCTACCCAGGTTGTTCCCCAAACCACACAGGTAATGGACAAAGCAATATAGCCTGCCACATTTCCTTTTAGTAATCGAGTTTTATTTATCATTTATTTGATGAGCTATTAATGTTTAAAATGACGAAGCCCAGTTAAAACCATTGCAATATTGTTTACTTTACAAAACTCAATTGAATCTTTATCCCGTATTGAACCCCCTGGTTGAATAAATGCTGTTATTCCTGCTTCATGCGCAATCTTTACACAATCATCAAAAGGGAAAAAAGCATCACTGGCCAGCACCGAACCTTTCAAATCAAAATTGAAATGTTTCGCTTTTTCTATCGATTGGCGAAGCGCATCTATACGGCTTGTTTGTCCGCAGCCCTTACCACAAAGCTGTTTGTTTTTTACCAAAGCAATGGCATTACTTTTTAAATGCTTACAAACCAGATTGGCGAAAATCAAATCTTCTTTTTCAGTTGCGGTGGTTGCTCTTCCCCCAACCTCATTCCAATCGGTAAAATTACCAGCATCAAACTCCTGAGTGAGCGTACCGTTTAAAATGGTTTTATTTTGATGGGTTGCCTCAACAACTTTATGCTGTTGTAACAAGATTCTGTTCTTTTTACCTGTTAATATTTCCAGGGCATCTGCTTCAAAGGAAGGCGCAATTAATACCTCAAAAAATATTTCACTAATGGCTACTGCAGTTGCTTTATCTATTGGCCTATTACAAATTAAAACGCCCCCAAAAGCACTTTCTGCATCTCCTGCCAATGCCGCATCCCAGGATTTTTTAACCGAATCTCTTGATGCTATGCCACAAACATTGGTATGTTTTAAAACTGCAAAAGTAGTATCCTTAAATTCTGCTATAATTTGTACAGCTGCATCCACATCTACCAAATTATTGTAAGAAAGTTCCTTGCCATGAAGTTTATTAAACAACTCATCTAGGTTGCCATAAAATACCCCCTTCTGATGTGGATTTTCGCCATACCGCAATATCGATTTTTCTTTATCGAATGGGTTGATGAAATCGGTTTGATTAAAGTAATTGGAAATAGCCATATCATATCCTGTGCATACATCAAATGCTTTTATGGCAAATAATCTTCTTTGCTCAAGCGTAGTTTCGCCTTCCTGATCTTTTAATAAATTTTCTAGTAAACTATAATCCTTTTTGGCAGCCACCACAACCACCGAGGAATGGTTTTTAGCTGCAGCCCTTATCATAGATGGTCCTCCAATATCAATTTTTTCTATGATCAGCTTTTCATCTGAAGTTGTTTTCACTGTTTCTTCAAATGGATATAAGTCCACTATCACCAAATCAATTTCTGGAATATTGAAATGTTGCATTTCCTGCAAATCGGTTTCATTATTTCTACGGCCAAGTATTCCGCCAAATACTGATGGATGTAATGTTTTTACCCTACCTCCCAAGATAGAAGGATAAGTAGTTAATGATTCCACTGGAATACAAGGCACTTTTAAATCTTCAATAAACATTTGTGTACCCCCGGTAGAATATATGGTAATCCCCAATTTGTGTAATAATTGGACAATTTCTTCAAGTCCATCTTTATAAAAAACCGAGATAAGTGCCGACTGTATTTTCTTTTGCATGAGCAACAATTAAAGTGGATACTATTAATTAAAGCATCCAAGATGAACAAAGCTGGGCAAATTTACAGGTTTTTTATGGAGGCATTTTCGAAAAGAGAAAGGAAAGAATTAAAAAACATTACTTATCACCAAAATTAATTTCGGCTCTGGAATTACTCATGATCTCCTGGTTATTTTTCCTAGCATTCAATGGCCGAGATAGGCCATACCCTTTTACTTCTATTATTTTTGAAGCCGGAATGTTACGTGACAGTATATAGCTCTTTACCATATTGGCACGCTCTAAAGCTAATAAATTACAAGTGTAATTTGCCCCTTCCTCTTTATAAGCATGCCCACCAATAGATATTTTAAAATCTGGATTTTCCCTTAAAACCAATATTACACTATCCAGAATATTAAAGGTTTTTGCATTTAACGAGGCTGTATAAATTTCAAAAGGTACTACAACGGCTTGTTTATTAGGGCAGCCAGCATTGTCGAAAAAGCCAAATTCATCCGGACAGGCATCTTCACTATCCACTATCCCGTCTTCATCTCTATCCTGTATTATAGCTTCAACAACTGGCGGTGGGTAAATTAACCCCAGCTCGGCTCTACAGTTTATAAGTAAGCCATCTTTGTCAGTTCTTGTATATTTTGGTTTTGTTTTCCCATATCCTTTTACTGCAATTATTCTTGAACTATCTATACCCCTACCCAGCATATAAGTTTGAACAAACAATGCCCGGTTTAATGATAGGTAGTAGCAAATGGTATCGCTCCCTTCATCGGGATAAGCATACCCAGCAATGGTTAAATTGATACGTTTGTTATTATTTAGCATTCTTACAACACTATCAAGTACCAAAAAGGTATATGATTGAAAAATGGCAGACTGCTTATAATCGAATCTGATGACAACAAGAGTATCGTTTTCAACTTTTAAAACCTTTTTGATGGGAGAAATAAATTTTGATACTGTAAAATTAGGAAGATGATTGTTTGCTTCTGCAACCGAGGCATTGATGAGTACAATAAAAGTAAGCAAGAGCCTCGGTGTTTTCATTTATGGAATTTATAGGAATACAAAGGTAGTTTCTCTATTTTAAAAAAAATCAACTTTAAACTTCACAAGTGAATTAATTAAATTCACTTCAACTGAGTATTATAAATAAATGCGCCTTGTGTAGGAATTGAATGAAAACGAAGATTCATTGCATCACACTCTTTTTGCCATTTTTCAATTTTCCAAGCTGAGTTACTGGCGTCAAATACAAATTGAGGGCAATTAAAATATTTTAGCAGGGTCGTTAAACTTATCGTAGGATTTTTTGATAAGATGATTAAGTCGAAATTCATTTTTTCTAAAGGCTCTTTCAATTTGAATTGTTGATTTATGATTAGTATTCTTTTATTATTGAATAGATAAAAATTTCCCTTCGAAAAATAATTTAGTATTGGCTTATTTGAATTATTCAATTGCATTGCAATCCTTCCTGGTTTTAAATGAAAATTCTGTAGCATCCCATCCTTCAGCAAAACACTATCTCCCACAAATAGAAAATCATTCCCTTGCACAAAATCTATTGCTTGATACTGTGGTACATTGTATACAATTATTTTTTTTTGCTGATGACTTTCCCATCTGCCGTAGGCAAGCTGAATGGCGAAAAGTAATAATGTAGCCATTGACAATGTAAATAATTTTTTATTTTTGTTCATCAACCAAAACAAACTGGCAATAACCAGCATATACAATAAAAAAGTAGAGCTTACAGAAGCAGGTATCTTATCCCAAACAGAAAATGACAAATCATTAATCCAAAGAATAATACTGTTCAATAGCCAAAGTAACCAACCTGTAATTTTACCCAAAGCAATAGCGACAATGGGAATCCAACTCAACCCAACCAAAGCAATCTCGGCATACAAAATTATTGCAGCCAATGGCACAGCCAGCAAATTGGAAATTAAAAACATATTGGGGAACTGATGAAAATAATAAATACACACAGGAAAAGCAAGCAGTTGAGCCGCAGTGGAAACAGCCATTAAGTCCCAAATTTTTCTTAACCATTTATGCCTTATATAAAGCAAATTGCTGATTGGCTTTTGAAACATCACTATACCCAAAACCGCCAAATAGGATAATTGAAATCCAACGTCCCACAAATAGTATGGATTAAAACAAAGCAATACAAATGCAGATGCTGCCAATGAATTATATATTGACGATTGCCGGGAAAAATTTTTTCCAATGGCAATACTTGAAAACATAACTGCGGCTCTTAACACAGAAGGCGAAGCCCCAGTTAAAATAGCAAACAGCCAAAGGCTGCTCAATATTAAAACCAGTTGCCCTTTTTTTGATTTGTTGATGAAAGGAATTTTAGCAAAAAACCAAATCAACATAACATAGATTAAACCCAAATGCATTCCGGAAATAGCAATAATATGTACCACGCCAGTATTGCTATATGCCTGCACCAAGTCTTTATCCAAGTCGTTGGTATAGCCAATTAATAATGCCTGTGCAATACTCAATTCATCTTTTCCTTCATCAATATTTTTGCGAAGAATATCCAGAACACCAGCCCTTGCATTGTAAATAAACTGTGTGAACCATTGCACATTTTTTGAGCCATTGCTTATCCTTTGCCAGTCTTTATTTTTTAAATAAACTGTATGATGAAGCTGTTGAAAAGAGGAATATCGTTGATAATTAAAAGCACCTGGGTTTCCAGAGTTTTTTATTGGCTGAAGATTTTTATGTACAATAATTTTGTCGCCATATTGTAGGTTTTCCTTAAAACTATCCTTTGAAAAATACAGGAGTATTTTACCCTTGCTTATTTTTATTTCTTTATTTTGAATTATTGCCTCTATTGAGGCAGTAGTTTTAAAAGTTTTCGCTTTCTCTATCAAAGGTTCATCAATGGTTACTACTAAATAATCTCCTTTCTGATATTTATCACCATACCAACTACCAGAGTTTCTTATATCGTTTTGCCAGGTAACAAGCAAGCCTATAGTTAGCATCAACAAATTCAATACTAGGCCATGAAAAACCCTTAGTTTAAAACGGATAGAAATGGGAAGTACAGAAAATAAAAAGTAAGCAAAGCCGAATGAGAAAAAGGAAAATACAATTGCAAAAAATTTTAATGGCAAATACCATTGAATAATGATGCCCAAAATTAAGGGCAACAACAACCTAATGAAGGGAGATTGTTTCCAAACAGCCATTCCATAATAACGAACCATTTTACAAAATATAAAATTGGCTTATCATTTACAAGCAGTATTACTTGCTTAAGTGCATACTTCGTTCTTTGTACAATTGTCTGAAATAAGGATCTCGTAAATCTTTAATAAAACGAATGGCTTCGCCTGTACTTTTCATCTCGGGGCCAAGTTCTTTATTAACTCCGGGAAATTTATTAAAAGAAAAAACAGGTTCTTTGATGGCAAACCCTTCCAGCTTTTTTTCAAAGCTAAAGTCTTTCAGCTTATTTGCTCCTATCATAACCTTGGTGGCAATATTTAAATAAGGGATTTGATAAGCTTTGGCAATAAATGGAGTGGTTCGGCTTGCTCTTGGATTTGCTTCAATTACAAAAACGTTTCCGTCTTTAATAGCAAATTGGATATTGATTAGTCCTTTGATATTTAAATTTCTGGCAATTTTTTCGGCATACTCTTCCATGGTATGCACAATCAATGGCGATAAATTGAACTGAGGTAGCATAGCGTGACTATCGCCGCTGTGGATGCCGGCAGGTTCAATATGTTCCATCAATCCCATTACATGAAAATCGTCTCCATCAAATATGGCATCAATCTCTGCTTCCTGACATCGATCCAAAAAATTATCAATTAATATTTTATTGCCGGGTAAATGTTTAATCAAACTCAACACCCCTTTTTCTAGTTCCTCATCATTAATAACAATTCGCATTCTTTGCCCGCCCAATACATAGCTTGGCCTAATTAAAACAGGGTAACCTACTTCTTTGGCAACTTCAATAGCTTCGTCGGTATTATAAGCTGTGCCATATTTTGGATAAGGGATACTTAACTCCTTAAGCATATCACTAAAACGTCCACGGTCTTCGGCAATGTCCATATCATCAAAAGAGGTACCAATAATTTTTATGCCTTTTTCATGTAATCGCTTGGCAAGTTTTAAAGCCGTTTGCCCTCCTAATTGTACAATTACACCTTCTGGCTTTTCATGTTCAACTATCTCCCAAAGATGTTCCCAAAAAACGGGTTCAAAATAAAGCTTATCTGCAATGTCAAAATCTGTAGACACTGTTTCGGGGTTGCAGTTTACCATAATGGCTTCGTAACCAGCTTCCTTTAAAGCCAACAAACCATGCACACAACAATAATCAAACTCAATACCTTGCCCAATACGATTGGGGCCACTGCCCAAAACAATAATTTTCTTTTTACCAGTAACAATACTTTCGTTACTTACCAGCTTACTTTCAATTAAAGGTTTGTTTTCAAAAGTAGAATAGAAATAAGGGGTTTTAGCTTCAAACTCAGCGCTACAGGTGTCCACCATTTTAAAAACCCGGGTTAATCCCATCTTTTTTCTTCTTTCATAAATCTCATCCGCATTATCCAGTTTCATAATCCTTACAATCTGTTCGTCGCTAAAGCCTAAAAACTTAGCTTCTTTCAGCAATTCATCGGGCAAAGTTTCTAAATCATACTTTGCAATAAGTTTTTCGCAGTCGCAAATTTTTTGAATTTGATAGATAAACCAGCGGTCAATTTTTGTGCTTTCGCAAATACGTTTGATACTGGCTCCGGCCATCAATGCATCTTTAATACGGAAGATCCGGTCCCACTTTGGTATTTTAATATACTCAATCAATTCATCGGCATGCATTAAGCTTTTGCCATAATATCCCAAACCAACGGCTTCGTTTTCCAAACTCTGACATGCTTTTTGAACCGCCTCTGCAAAACTTCTGCCAATACCCATTACTTCACCCACACTTTTCATTTGAAAGCCAAGGGTATCTTTTGCGCCTTTAAATTTATCGAAATTCCAACGGGGTATTTTTACAATCACATAATCTAATGCTGGTTCAAAATAAGCAGACGTGGATTGGGTAATTTGATTTTTAAGTTCATTGAGATTATACCCAATAGACAACTTGGCTGCAATTTTTGCAATGGGATAACCAGTGGCTTTACTGGCCAAGGCCGAGGAGCGACTTACCCTTGGATTGATTTCCACAACGATTAATTCTTCAGTTTGCGGATTGATGGCAAACTGAACATTACAACCTCCTGCAAAATTGCCCAGATTTCTCATAATGGCAATAGCAGTGTTTCGCATTTTTTGATAAGCCGTGTCGCTCAATGTCATGATGGGAGCCACGGTGATAGAATCTCCTGTATGTACACCCATGGGGTCAAAATTTTCTACCCCACAAATTATTACTACATTATCTACGCTATCCCTCAATAACTCTAGTTCAAATTCTTTCCAGCCCAATACCGCTTTTTCTACCAGCACTTCGTGAATAGGACTGGCGGTTAAACCAATATTCAATGCTTCATCCAGTTCTTCTTTATTAAAAACGATACTTCCCCCTGTTCCTCCCAAAGTAAAGGATGGTCGCAGTACCAATGGAAATCCTATCTCCTGTGCAAATTCCTTCCCTTCTAAAAATGAGTTGGCAATTTTTGCAGTGCAAACAGCAATCCCCATTTCAATCATCCACAGCCTGAATTTCTCCCTGTCTTCCGCCTTATCTATGGCTTTAATATCAACCCCAATTAGCCTTACACTATGTTCTTCCCAAATACCCAGTTCATCCACATCTTTACAAAGATTTAAGGCCGTTTGCCCACCCATGGTGGGTAAAACAGCATCAATTTGGTTTTCTTTTAGAATCTGCTCAACACTTTCTACCGTTAAAGGCAATAAATACACCCTGTCCGCCATCATGGGGTCGGTCATAATGGTTGCCGGATTACTGTTAATGAGTATCACTTTTACGCCTTCTTCCCTTAAAGAACGGGCAGCTTGCGTACCTGAATAATCAAATTCACAGGCTTGGCCAATAATAATAGGACCAGAACCGATGATTAAAACTGTTTTAATGGAATTGTCTTTTGGCATAGTAGTATTGCCGCTGAAGTGGCGTACAAAACTACTTGTTAATGCCGTAAATAAAAAAAGCAACCTCTAAAATAAATGTTTTTTTATTGAGTATTTGCAGCAATTGCAGCACCAAACTGCATTTTCGGCTTAAAAGAAAATTTATTTATTGATGGGAACATAAACATCCCAAGCTCCCTCTTCAAAAAATTCTATATCTATCATAGAATTGCCGAAATTGAAAGTACCCCTAAAAGGAAAAGCTAAACCTCTAAAATAAGTAATGTCTTTATTGTTAAGAGTGGCTTGGGAAGTACTGATGTACCAACCTCTTGTTATTTGATGTGCCGTCATGGTGGTAGTTGCTTTAGACGTGGCGGCACCAAAGCCGCTACCATCAAGTAAATTTTGCACAGTAATGGTAAGTGTTTTATCTTTTTCGCTAATCTTTGATATTTGTACCCTACCAATTTCACTGGTTGAATTATAGATTATAAATGGGAATTCGTAAATACCTTTGTACACATCTTTTTTCCAATAACCAATTAAGGCCGAATCGGATTTATCAAGTCTTGTATGAAATTCTCCCTTGCCTTCTTTTAATCCCTTCTTCCAATTTCCTTCATAATAATCCCCGTTTTTCCAGGTGTATTTCCCTTGCCCTTCGGGATAACCAGCTTTAAAACTTCCTTCATAAATATCAGTACCAATGGATTTGCCAATACCTTCAGCCTTGCCTTTAATACAATCCCCTACAAAGGTTCCTTTAATGGCTTCAAGCATTACTTTACATGTAGCATTTTGTGCCATTGCTATTTGAGAAAAGATGGAAATTGCAAATAGAATTAACAGATGTTTCATAAAGTTGAGTTGACAATTAAATACCTATTAACTGAATAGCTGTATTTTTATCGAAATGACAACAATTGATAAATTTACTAACTTAAAATTACTTCTTATTTATAAGCGTAGGGCATTTTGTATAATTATTTTACAGTTTAGTATTTTAATATGCCATGCCCAATTGTTTCCTCAAAAGCATTATCCGCAAGATTATTTTATTTGGCCAGTTGATGCAACTAAATCCTTATCGGCCAATTTTGGAGAACTTAGGAGTAATCATTATCATATGGGGTTTGATTGCCGAACTGACCAAAGGGTAAACAAACCGATTTATGCTGCAGCTGATGGTTATATAGCAAAAGTAAAAATTGAACCCTGGGGTTTTGGAAGAGCCATTTATATTAACCACCCAAATGGGTTTACAACCTTGTATGCCCACCTGAATGATTTTTATCCAGAGTTGGAAGATTACATAAAAGCGCAACAATATAAATTACAAAGCTGGAAAGTTTTCTTAGAAGACATTCCTGCCAATATGTTTACTGTAAAAAAGGGCGACAAAATTGCTTACAGCGGCAATACAGGTGGATCGCAGGGGCCACACGTCCATTTTGAAATAAGAGATACAAAAACGGATGATGTATTAAATCCAGCATTGTTTAATTTTCAAGTTGCCGATAATGTGCCTCCCACAATCTTACGTTTGGCTATGTATGACAGGCAACAAAGTATGTTTGAGCAAAGCCCAAAAATATATTCGCTTAAAAAGATAAATGGCATTTATACCACTACTATCCCTTTAATTATTGCTAATAGCGATAAAGTAAGTTTTGCCATTTCGGCCAACGATAAAGTAAATGGTTCAAATAATGCAAACGGTATTTATGAAGCTATTTTGTTTGACAATGAAAAACTAGTAATAGGGTTTCAATTAGATAAAATCAATTATGATGCCACCCGCTACCTTAATGCCCATATAGATTATAAATACAAAAAAGCTGGCGGTCCCTATCTTCAGCATTTATCGAAATTACCCGGCTACAAAAATTCTATTTATGCTCCCAAAAATGCAGATGGGATCATTGCATTAGAAAACGAAAGCCCTCACCATATTAAGATTGAAGTAAAAGACACGGATGGCAATTCATCTTTTATAGAATTTGATGTAAAGCGGTACACAAACTTTAGCCCCAACACAGATCAGGTAAAAAAAGCTTTAGCAGATAAAACAGTTTTCCATCCGGGTTTTATCAATGTTTTTGAAAATAGCAATATCCGTTTTTACCTTCCCGAAAATAGCCTTTACGATTCCTTTGTTTTTACTTACAACGAAACCATGCCCAATACTGGATATGCCATTCATCAGTTACATAATACTTTGGTTCCCTTACATGGCTATTTTCCTGTATCAATTAAAGGACCATCAAATTTTGCCATCTCTTCAGATAACCAAAAGATGGTTATACATCGATGGGCAAATGGAAAAGATGATTATAAAAAAGCCGTCCCAAACAAAAAAGATAAAAACTGGTTTACAGCCAGTTTTAGGGAATTTGGCCAATTTCAATTATTAATTGATAACGAACCTCCGGTGATAACTCCCATAGGATTTAGAGATGGAATGAATTGTAGCAACCTCTCCAGAATTATATTTAGTATAACCGACAATACCGAAGAAGTTGAGAATTTTACCGCCACATTGGATGGGAAATGGTTAAGATTTAGTAATGACAAAGGCCGAAAATTTATTTACGAATTTGATGAAAAATGTTCTCCTGGATCACATGAGCTAAAAATATTTGCCGAAGATCTTGTTGGCAATAAAACTGAAAAAACTTATCAATTTACACGATGATTAAGTTAATTAGATAATAGGTTGATACCTTTAAACCAGTAACCTACTAAACAAACTCCAAATGACACATTTAATAGAAGGCAAAAAAGCCCCGGCATTTACAAGTACAGACCAAAATGGCAACCCGGTATCCCTTAAAAACTATTTAGGTAAAAAAGTAGTTTTATACTTTTATCCCGAAGATGACACTACAACTTGTACTATACAAGCTTGTAACCTAAGAGACAATTTTAGTTTATTAAAAAAGAATGGAATTGTGATTTTAGGAGTAAGTCCGGATGAAGAAAAAAAACATAAAAAATTTGAAGCAAAGTATGATCTTCCTTTTACTTTAATTGCCGATAGCCTTATGAAGATTATTGACAAGTATGGAGTTTGGGGTGAAAAGCAATTGTATGGCCGTACCTATATGGGCTTGCACCGTACTACTTTTTTAATTGATGAAAAAGGAGTTATCCGTAAAATTTTCTTCAAACCAAAAAGCAAGCAACATACCGAAGAGATTTTAGCTGCATGGGCAGCAATTCAAAAATAAATGGTGTCTTTTGTAATAATACCTATATTTAAAAATCAATTTATTCTTTCCAAAATCAAAACTTCATCAATGACAAAAATTATTTTATCCCTATGTTTTTTTGTGTTCAGCTGCTTCTTTATTATCAGCTGCAGTAAAAGTAGTAGTGGTGGTGGAGGCGGAACAACACCTGCTTTTTGTGATGGCGTAACTTCAACATATGCGGCCAATGTACAGCCACTTATTGTGTCCAAGTGCTTATTGGGTAGCAATTGCCATAGTGCAGGCAGTGTTAATGCTGGTGGCGAATTGACGGATTACAATAAAGTTTTTAATAAAAGGGCTACTATAAAATCAACCCTCAATGCTGGCTCAATGCCCCAAACTGGAACAATAACATTGGATGAAAAGAAAAAAATTATTTGCTGGATAGATGCGGGTGCTGCCAATAATTAAACTCCAATAACCCATTCCACTTCTCCAAAGTCAAATTGCCTATCAATAGCATCAACGGTTAATAATTGGCCTTTGTTATTAACGCCCTTTATCACTGTTTCGAAAAGGATATTGTCTTTTCTCAATTGCTGTTGCTTATTTAATTGAAATAGATTTTGATTGTACGACTTCATGGTGGTTTGGGCAGATAGCGTATTATAATCGCCAAAATACTGCATAATTTTAAGATGCAACTCTTTAGCTAAATCAATTGCACTAAAATCTTTACCTGTTATTTGTTTAAGCGAAACAGGATTTTTTAACCCTTCGGTAAATTTTACCTGGTTAATATTAATTCCTATTCCAATTACGGCCCATTTCCAGCTTTTACCATGAATGACGTTCTCAATCAATACCCCCCCTGCCTTTCTGTCACGCCAATAGATATCGTTTGGCCATTTTATTTTTGTTTCATCTGAAGAATATGCACTAAAAAAATCATGACAAACCAAAGCAATGCAGGCACTTAATAGAAATTGTTGCCCCTGAAAAATCTGTGCAGGCTCAATAGCCATACTTAAAATAATGTTTTTCCCTTTTTCCATTTCCCAGGATTTTCCTCTTTGTCCTTTACCAGCCGTTTGCTCATTTGCAAACCATGCCATACCATGAGTAGCCAATCCAGCATGTACCTGCCCCATGGCATAGTTATTGGTACTATCCACGCTATCTAATACTTTAAAAAAACGGGTATCTGACATCATATATCAAATGGTAAAGAAGTCTTACTTTTGCTGATGATTGCAAGCTACTTGCAAGTTTATAAAAAACAATAACAAAAACCGGATTGGCTCAAAAAAATCAGTCTTAAAAATTATCAGCATTTGGACAATTTGAACGCATTAAACAGTAGGAAAAAAAGTAGTCTTGTAAGAATAACTAGAAACAGTAAAATTTTTAAAACCATTATTCATGCTATTCAGGAGAAAAAAGGCGAATACATTGTTAGCCTCGACCTCCGTAAAATACCTGAAGCAGTTGCTGATTTTTTTATCATTTGCCAGGCAACAAACAGTACCCAACTAAGAGCCATTGCAGATTTTGTTGAAACAGACGTAAAAGAAAAATGCCTAGAGGCAGCTTATAAACACGAAGGCAGACAAGGACAGCAATGGATTTTAATTGATTATGTAAATGTGGTTATTCATGTGATGATGCCAGAACAAAGGAAATTTTACAAGATTGAAGAATTATGGAGTGATGCTCCATTAAACGAACATAAAGGCTAAAAGTATTTTTGCTGATTTTTATAGATTTAACAGAGTTTAAACTTGTAGGTAAACAGCAAACCAACTAAATTGAGCAATAAGAAAAGTACCCCAAATTAATAGAATATAAATTTATGAGTCAGCAAGACAGTAATAGGAAATTTAATCCTGATAACATACCTCCAAAAGGAGATGATCCGCAAAAGAAAAAAAGCAAGTTTAATATCTATTGGATATATGGTATTTTATTTGTGAGTATCATTATTTGGAATCTTTACCGTAATGTAAACAGTGCTGGCGTGGAAACCGAACAGCAAGCGTTTTATGCTATGGTTTTACAGGGAGATGTATCTAAAATGTCGACCATCCGTAATAAAAAAATTGTTCGTGTTTTTCTTAACAACGACAGCCTGCTTGCCAAAGCTGGTATGTATAAGCAAATGCTTAACAAAACCAAAGAAGATAAAAATTATGATGCAGTCTTGGCTGTTAAGCCAGATCAGCCCCAACTTTTTTTTAGTATTGTAGATGATAAAACATTTGCCACTCAAATGGCTGAGTTCTATAAAATCAACCCTACTATAAAACAAGTATCGGATAAGCCGGCAGAAGAAGGAGAGATTTTTGGGCAAATCATCAATATGTTACTACCCATCTTATTGATAGGCTTATTGTTTGTGATGATGATGCGTAAAGTAGGTGGCCCAGGTGGCGGAGGCGGTTCAGGTGGCATTTTTAGCATCGGAAAATCAAAAGCTACTTTGTTTGAAAAAGGTACTAAAGTTAACATCAATTTTGGTGATGTAGCCGGCCTTGATGAAGCTAAAGTAGAAGTGATGGAAATTGTTGACTTCTTAAAAAATCCCAAAAAATATACTGCCCTTGGAGGTAAAATCCCAAAAGGCGCCTTGTTAATTGGCCCTCCTGGTACTGGTAAAACCTTATTGGCTAAAGCAGTAGCCGGCGAAGCCCAGGTACCCTTCTTTAGTTTAAGTGGTAGTGATTTTGTGGAGATGTTTGTTGGTGTGGGAGCAAGTAGGGTTAGGGATTTATTTAAGCAAGCCAGAGAAAAAGCACCTTGTATTATTTTTATTGATGAGATTGATGCCATTGGTAGAGCAAGAGGTAAGAATATGATGATGAGTAATGATGAAAGGGAAAACACCCTAAATCAATTACTGGTAGAAATGGATGGTTTTGGAACCGATTTGGGTATTATTATACTTGCAGCTACTAACCGACCAGATGTATTGGATACGGCCTTACTTCGTCCAGGAAGGTTTGACAGACAAATTTCTATTGATAAACCAGATATGGTTGGAAGAGAAGCTATTTTTAAAGTGCATTTAGAGCCTATTAAAATTTCTGAAACTTTAGACGTTCATAAACTAGCCGAACAAACCCCCGGGTTTGCTGGCGCCGATATTGCCAATATTTGTAACGAAGCTGCTTTAATTGCTGCTCGTAAAGGAAAAGGATCGGTGGATATGTCCGACTTTCAAGATGCCATTGACAGGGTAATTGGTGGTTTAGAAAAGAAAAATAAAATTATCTCTCCAGAGGAAAAAGAAATCATTGCTTACCACGAAGCTGGTCATGCCATTTGTGGCTGGTATTTGGAGCATGCTTATCCTTTATTAAAAGTTACCGTAGTACCAAGAGGGTCTGCCGCTTTGGGATATGCCCAATACACTCCTAAAGAACAATACTTATATAATACCGATCAATTAATGGATCAAATTTGTATGACCCTTGGAGGCCGTGCCAGTGAAGATATTTTCTTTGGAAAAATAAGCACAGGCGCAAGTAATGATTTGCAGCAGATTACTAAAATTGCTTATAGCATGATTACTGTTTATGGTATGAACGAAAAAATAGGGAATATCAGTTATTACGATCCTAATCAGGAAAATACTTTTACTAAACCCTATAGTGAGGAAACAAGTAAAATGATAGATGAGGAAGTTAGAATACTAATTGACAAAGCCTATCAGATTACTAAAAAATTATTAACAGAAAAGAAATCAGATGTAGAAAAATTGGCAAAAGAATTATTACTGAAAGAAGTACTATTTAAAAGTGATGTTGAAACTTTGATTGGCAAAAGACCCTTTGAAGAAAAGAAACTTTTAGATATTGTTGTTGAAGAAAAAATAGTAACAGATGAGCAACCTAGTTCAGATTTACCTAAAGTAGATAGCAGCTCTTCTACAAACTAAAAATTAAAATGGCTGTAACACCGGCAAAAGAAAATATTTTAAAAAGAATTAGGCAGGCACTGAGTAACCCAGTGCCTTTGCCTTTTCCTCAAAGTGAAGGAACCCATTCGGTTTACTTACCTGCTACTGATGATTTAGAAGTTATGTTTGCCCAGGAGTTTACCGCCATGCAAGGAAAGTTTGCTTTTTGTGTTGACGAAAATGATATGTTGGCTCAATTGCAATTGCTTATTGAAGAAAGAAAGTGGACAAAGATGTATTGCGATACCAACAAATGGAAAAACGAGATTAGCAATACCGTCGATCTTGCCGAATGCGACGCCTCTGTAACTGATTGCGAATATTTAGTGGCCCGTACCGGCACAATTGTAATGAGTGCAGCCCAACAAAGCGGTAGAACAGTAAGTGTGTATGCTCCCATTCATATTTGTATAGCTTATACCAATCAGCTGGTATTTAATTTAAAAGACGCTTTACAGCAGATCAAAGAAAAATATGCTGGAAATATCCCTTCTCTTATCACTTTTGCAACAGGACCAAGCCGCACAGCAGATATTGAAAAAACATTGGTAACCGGAGTTCACGGTCCAAAAGAAGTGTATTGCTTCGTTATCGAGTCATAATTCCATTTTTCAAGTTATCTTTAGTATCGTATGAGCAATGATGTGTTTAATTTATTTGTGTATGGATCGCTCCGCAGTGGATTCAGGAACCCCATTTATAATTACCTCACCAAATATTTTCATTTGGAAGGCGAAGCTGTGGTAAAAGGCATTCTCTACGATATGGGCAAATACCCTGTTGCTTTGCCCACTACCGAAGAAAAGTTTATTTCCGGCGAATTATATACTGTTAACATTCCAGCCGAGTTTACCTGGGCTATTGAGCAGCTAGATGATTATGAAGGTTTGAATGTAGAAGAAGGTGAAACCCCTCTTTATAAAAGAGAACAAGTACAGGTTTATCGCAAAGGTAAACCCATCGATGCGTGGATTTATTGGTTTAATGGCAATGTAGAAGGGAAGGCAGAAATAGAATCCGGCGATTTGCTTCAATACTTACAACAAAAAAATAAACCAGGATAACAATGGAAGTACCTGCAAACAAAAAGATTTACTTCCTTTCCGATTTTCATCTTGGCGCACCCAACGCAGAAGCCAGCCTAGTTAGGGAAAAAAAAATTATCAAATTTTTAGACGGCATTAAATCAGATGCTGCCCAGATTTTTATTGTAGGAGATTTGTTTGATTTTTGGTTCGAATACAAAAAAGTAGTTCCAAAAGGATATGTACGAATATTGGGCAAAATTGCTGAATTAACAGACGCTGGTATTCCTGTTCACTTTTTTGTTGGCAACCACGATATGTGGATGAAAGATTACTTTCAAAAGGAGCTGAATGTACCTGTGTATTTTGAACCAGCCAAATTTGAATTCAATAATAAAAAGTTTTTTATTGGCCATGGCGATGGGCTTGGCCCTGGCGACCACGGTTATAAATTTATTAAAAAAGTATTTCGTAACCGTTTTAGTAATTTTCTTTTTGGTATTTTACCTCCTTATATAGGTATTGCTTTGGCAGATTATTTTAGCAGAAAAAGCAGGGCCCAAACCGGAAAAGTCAATGAAATATTTTTAGGAGAAGATAAGGAATGGCTAATCATCTATTGTAAAGAAGTTTTAAAAGACTCCCATTTCGATTTCTTAATTTTTGGTCACCGTCATCTACCTATTGATTTTAATATTAAAAACAAAGAGGGGCAACCCAACAGCAGGTATATTAACCTGGGCGACTGGATCAATTATTTTAGTTATGCCGTTTTTGATGGTAGCGATCTGGAATTGAAGTATTACACCCATGAAAAAAAATAAGTCAATATTATTCATTTTATGCTTCTTTACTGCAGTGGTAACACATGCCCAATCCGATTCGTCTTTTCAATTTCTAAAAACCATAAGCGGTAATTTCTCTTATTTTAATGTAGACAATCTAGACAATGTTTATTACATCAATAGCACAAATCAACTTAAGAAAATAACTGCAAAAGGCGATTCTGTTGCAGTATTTAATGATGTGAAAAAGTATGGCAACCCTACATTTATTGATCTAACAAATCCACTGAAAGTTTTATTATACTACAAGAATTTTTCTACCGTAGTTGTGTTGGATCGGTTTTTAGCCATCCGCAACACCATCAACTTCCGTAAACAAAACATTTTTTTTGTAAAAAGCATAGCACTGTCTTACGATAATCATATCTGGTTATTTGATGAGCAGGATTACAAACTTAAAAAGGTAAATGAAGAGGGTAAGCTACTGCAGGAAACAACTGATTGGAGAATGCTGTTTGACTCTGTTCCATCTCCTCAACAAATTTTCGACAAAAATAATTTTATTTACCTATACGACCCTGAAAAAGGATTTTACATTTTTGATTATTATGGGGGTTTTAAAAATCGGTTGGCGCTTTTAAACTGGAACAATGTAGAAGTGAATGGAAATACGATGTACGGCTTTAGCAACAATATGCTTTATAGCTACGAAATGCAATCTTTTAATTTAAAAGAATATAAACTTCCTGATTTTTTTAAAACCTCCAGCAGCATTAAAGTTATGAATGGAAAAGTTTACCTGCTCAATGAAAAAGGTATTGATGTGTATCAATTGAAGTAATTCTAAACTTATTGGTTTAACAATTCAGCCAACTCTTTATCCCATTTACCTGTTTTACCATACTCTACTACTCTTCCAATTTCTTTACCTTCTTTCATTACAATAATGGTAGGCACTAAAGTTACATTGAAGGCATTAGCAATATTCCCCAAAGATTTTTTTTCTCTGTTTACAGCAAACATAGTGATCGCATCGTCCGAAATGCCAGCTTTTTCCTGCAGCTTAAAAAACTTGGGTATAATAAACTGCGAATCCTCACACCAAGTACCGGTAAAAACAATAAACTGAAATTTACCCTTTGCCTTCTCAAAAGCATTCAAATTAGCCACATCAGGATGATAATAACTTGCACTGCTGTTGTACCACTTAAAAGCAGTATCGTTTTGCAAAAGGTATTTATTTATCATACCCCTTACAATTTTCACCTCGGGGTGTTTCTCATCCTGGCTGGCTTCGTATTGTGCCTGTGCAAAAACCTGTCCAGTACTGTACATTAATACTGTAGCAATGCATATGCTTTTAAATAATCCCGATAATTTTTCCATGCTATAAACTTGCTTTCAATTCGTTTAAAAATCCTTTTAATTTTTTTAGAGATGCTATCATCACAAACTTTTCATCTGCCCTTTTATTCTGCTTTATAAATTCCTTAGCCCCCTCCATTGTATATTTTCTCTCTCTAATCAGGTGATAAATCAGTTGTAGGTTTTTAATATCTTCTGGTCTGAATAACCTATCTCCCTTGCCATTTTTACGAGGCTTTAAAATATCAAATTCATTTTCCCAAAATCGTATCAAACTCTGGTTTACCTTAAACATATCGGCCACAATGCCAATTGCATAATATTGCTTTTGAAAAAGGATCTCATCATTGGGTACTTCAATTAAATCTGCCCCGTCATCCGAATCTTTCAACGGCACTCTTCCCCGGGTGGTTTTTTTATTGTCTATTTTTATTTTAACTTTTTCGAGTTTGGGTTTTTCAATAACAAAAGCTTTTACTTCCGGAATTGAAGTTTCCGGTGCATCATCAAAATCAAAAGAAATTTGGTTAAGGGGCATAATTAAAATTAATCAAAACTTTTGGCACTTCCAGATGAAGCAATTTTAAGTACCCTATCGTACTGCTCGGCATTTAAATCATTAAAGAAAAAGTAAACCGGGTTTACGGGATTGCCATTGATATGCACTTCATAATGGCAATGCGGCCCTGTACTGGCTCCAGTACTGCCAACCCATCCAATCACTTCGCCACGCTTTACCCTTTGTCCGGCCCTTGCTTTAATACGCACCATATGTAAATAATAAGTTTGGTAACCATATCCATGATTAATAATTACATGGTTTCCTGTTCCCATTCCTCCTCCAGCTGTTGAAACAACACCATCTCCTGTGGCATAAATTGGTGTGCCCTGTGGTGCAGTAAAATCTAAACCAGCATGCATTTTAGCAATACCATAAATGGGGTGAATACGCATACCGTAACCGCTGGCAATACGGTTAAGTTGTTTATTGCTTATGGGTTGAATGGCGGGGATGCTGGCCAACTTAGCTTCCTGGTTATTGATAAGTTTTTCAATGGAGTTATAACTTTCAAATTGAAAAGCCATCCTAGCAGTAATATTATTAAGGGTTTTTGCAATGCCCTCTCCCAATTCATCATCCTTAATCAAATTCACTTTGGCAATTTCCTTTTTCTTTTCAATGGCTTTGGTTCGGGCACTGTCGGTTAAAGGATTGGCTTCAAAAATGGAACGGTACACTTCATTATCCCTTTTTTCCAAATCTGCCATTTGCTGTTGAAGCAATTTTGTTTTTTGGTCAAGACTGGTGTAGTTATCCCTTACAATTTCATATTTCAATTGCAACTCTTTGTCTAATGCCTTTGGGAAAAAATTTGTGTAAGTCCAAATAATAATGGCAGATGTTACCAATGCCGCAGAAATAAAACCAAAAATACGCAACAGCTTTACCCTGAATGGGGTGACCAGTTTTTCGTACCGGAGTGTATGCGTATTATAGTAGTACTTAATTTTTTTCATACCCCTTTCCCCACCAGGAGAAGCATTTTATTGGTTGTTTAAAAGATATTTAAATTAAATCTTCTCATTTTTCCTCCCCCCGGGGAGGACAGGCGGCTATGCCCTGTTTTTCTTTACCTTTGCTCCCGTTATACTATAGTGTACAAATATAACTTCATAAATCACAAAAATCAACCCATTTAAACAATTGGCATATGATGACGAGTGCAGAGATAAGAAAACAATTTCTTGACTTTTTTGTTTCCAAAGGACATATCATAGTTCCTTCGGCGCCTATCGTTGTAAAAAACGACCCATCCCTTTTATTTACTAATGCAGGTATGAACCAGTTTAAGGATTTATTCCTAGGCAATAAAGAAGTGGTTAACGCAAGAGTTGTAGATACTCAAAAATGTTTAAGAGTAAGTGGTAAGCATAACGATTTAGAAGAGGTAGGAGTTGACACTTATCACCATACCATGTTTGAAATGCTGGGCAACTGGAGCTTTGGAGATTATTTTAAAAAGGAGGCCATTGCCATGAGTTGGGAATTACTGACTGATGTTTATAAACTCGACAAGGACAGGTTATACGTTTCCATTTTTGAAGGAGATGATAAAGAAGGACTACCAAGAGATGACGAAGCATTTAACGAGTGGAAAAAATATGTAGCAGAAGATCGAATCCTCTTAGGCAATAAAAAAGATAATTTTTGGGAGATGGGAGATACGGGCCCTTGTGGCCCTTGTACCGAAATTCATGTGGATTGCCGTACAGATGAAGAAAGAAAAGCTGTTGAAGGAAAAACATTAGTAAACAATGACCACCCACAAGTGATTGAAATTTGGAACAATGTATTCATCCAATTTAACCGTAAAAAAGACGGAAGCCTTGAACCATTGCCCAACAAACATGTAGATACTGGAATGGGCTTTGAAAGATTGGTAAGGGTAATTCAAAAGAAAACATCTAACTACGATACTGATGTATTTACAGGAACTATACATGAAATTGAAAAATTAACAGGTAAAACATACGATTTCAGCGATAGTAAGGAAGCTGTTGCATTTAGAGTTTTGGCCGATCATATTCGTGCCATAGCCTTTACTATTTCCGATGGCCAATTACCAAGTAATACTGGTGCTGGCTATGTAATTAGGAGAATTTTAAGAAGAGCTGTTCGCTATTATTATACCTATCTCAACTATAAACAACCTTTGTTGTTTCAACTGATGCCAGGTTTGGCAAAGCAGTTTGCCGAAGTTTTTCCGGAGTTAATGGCGCAGCTTGATTTTGTGAGCAAAGTAGTAAAAGAAGAAGAGGATTCTTTTTTAAGAACGGTGGATAATGGCTTGGCGATGTTGGACCAGGCAACAAAAAACATCAGCGGTACAGAAGCTTTTAAACTATACGATACCTTTGGCTTTCCCCTGGATTTAACCAAACTGGTAGCTCAGGAAAAAGGACTGGAAGTAGATGAAAAGGGTTTTGAACTGGCCATGAAAGAACAGAAAGACCGTAGCCGTTCTGCTTCTGTTTTGGATACTGAAGACTGGGTGATTATAAATGACATCCCTTCATCTCAATTTGTAGGCTATGATTCGTTGGAGTCCAAAGCTAAAGTAGTGAAATACAGAAAAGTGAGTGGCAAAGGAAAAGAGCAATATCAAATTGTATTAGATGTTACACCTTTTTATGCCGAGAGTGGCGGACAAGTGGGAGATTCCGGCACGATTTCAATACATGGCAAAGAGATTATTATCATCGACACCAAAAAAGAAAACGACTTAATCATTCATTTTGCAGAGCGGATTGCTGAAGATATGAGCGCTGAAGTTGTTGCAAAAGTTGATGCAAAAAGAAGAAAAGAAATTACCCTTCACCATAGTGTTACTCACTTAATGCATGCTGCCTTACGCAAAGTGTTGGGCACCCATGTGGCGCAAAAAGGTTCCTTGGTGAATGAAGAGCATCTCCGTTTCGACTTTAGCCATTTTGCCAAGGTAACTGCTGAAGAAATCGCTTTGGTGGAAAAGCAAGTGAATGAAAAGATAAGAGAGAATATATCTGTGGTGATAAAATCAATGAGTAAAGATGAAGCTGTAGCACTTGGTGCCATGGCATTATTTGGCGAAAAGTATGGCGATGTGGTAAGAGTGGTAATGATAGATCCAGATTATTCTATTGAATTGTGTGGCGGTACGCATATTGGCAGCACTGGTGAACTGGGTTTGTTTAAGATAAAGGCCGAATCGGCTGTGGCAGC
The DNA here is from genome assembly GCA_947085175.1 of uncultured Chitinophagaceae bacterium. Taxonomy (GTDB): domain Bacteria; phylum Bacteroidota; class Bacteroidia; order Chitinophagales; family Chitinophagaceae; genus Ferruginibacter. Next base: position 454,924 of record CAMTVJ010000006.1, on the reverse strand, counting down.
AGGTGTTAGAAGAGTGGAAGCGGTTTGCAGCAAAGCGGCTGAGGAGTTAATCAATACTGCATTAAATGAAATGGATATCATTCGTGATTTATTAAAAAACCCTGCCGACCTTACAAAGACCATTGAAAACTTACAGGCCGAAAATAATGCTTTGCAAAAAAGAATTGAAAGTCTGGAAGCAAGACAATTGGTGGGTATCAGAAATGAACTGATGCAAAAAGATGAGATCATCAACAATGTAACTTTCATTGGTGATATTGTTGAAGTGCCCAATGCTGATGCGCTAAAAAAACTTTGTTTCGATATTAAACATCATATTCACGACCATTTGGCTGTGCTTTGCAGCAATATCAATGGTAAGGCTTATGTAGCAATAAGTATTTCTGATACAGTAGTGGTTGCCAAAAATTTAGATGCCGGTAAAATTATCAAAGAGCATGTTGCTGCTTTAATTAAAGGCGGTGGCGGCGGACAAAAAAACCTGGCTACTGCTGGTGGTCAAGACATTTCAAATCTCCAGCATGTGATTGATAAAGTAAAAAGTTTATTGTAAAACTATCCATGCAAATCGTCTTCCATACTCCTCGTTTACTACTTAGGCAGTTTACAGAAGACGATGCTGCACTTATTTTATCGCTCAACAGTAATCCCGAAGTAGTTAGGTATTTACATGAGCCTACACTAAAAACAGAGGACGATGCTTTACATGTTCTTCAGACTATAATATTACCCCAATACATAAACAAGCTTGGTCGATGGGCCATGCACATTAAGGAAAATAATGAATTTATTGGTTGGTGTGGCTTAAAACACCGCTCCGAGCTGGATGAAATAGACCTGGGTTACCGGCTTATACAGTCTGCCTGGGGAAACGGATTCGCCACCGAAGCAGCTTTACATTCTTTGGAATACGGATTCAAATCTTTATTATTGACCAAAATAACGGGCAGAGCCCATGTAGAAAACTGGGCATCAATAAAAATATTGGAGAAACTAGGGATGACTTTTATAGGCCAGGGAATTGTGGATGATTGCCCTGTTAGAACCTATCAAATCACAAACCCCTCGTTGTAAAGCTTTAATTCCTGATCTCTTATCACCCAGTTAAAGGCTCCCTGTTTAGGATTTGTTAAAGAAAATAATTTATCTGCGAAAACTTTCGTAATTAAAAAAAAGAACCTACTTTTGACCTACTAAACATTTCGTATATAAAATAGTATAGCATGAAAAAAATATTATTAACTCTCAGCTTTTGTTTTGCATCTTTTGCAATTACTGTATCGGCACAAACCGAAATAGAAAAAAAAGAGCTAAAAGAAACGCAGGAAATTATCATCCGCAAAAAAGGAGATAAAGAAAAAAAGATTATTGTTGAAATTAATGGTGACAATGTAATCATCAATGGTAAGCCCTTAATTGAGTTTAAGGATGATGAAGTTTCCATCAACAAAAGAAAAATAATTATTCGAGATGGCAAAGGCAATCAAAGGTTCATGATTTCTCCAGCTGATATGAGTGACTTTAACTTTTGGTCAGAAGACAATAGAAAACCTATAGCCTTCTTGGGTGTAACTACCGATGAAACCAAGGGTGGAGCATTAGTTAAAGAAGTCTCAAAAGAAAGTGCTGCTGAAAAAGCTGGATTAAAGGCGGGAGATATTATTACTAAAGTTGGAGATAAAAAAGTAGATAACCCTGGTACTTTATCAAAGGCTGTTACTTCATACAAACCCAATGAAGAAGTAAAAGTTTATTATACCAGAGATGGAAAAGAAAAATCAATGAAAGTTAAACTAGGTGAACGTAAAGAGGCGAAAGTTATGGAGTATGCCTTTACAGGCCCTAAGGGAGATATGAAGACTTTTAGCATCCCAAAAACGCCAGGCAAACCGAGAGTAGAAATGTGGAATGATAAAAACAATAATGATTTTACTTTAGAGAATTTTGAGTTTTTTGGAGATGCATTTCCTCGTCAACAAAAACTGGGTTTAAAAATTCAGGATACAGAAGAAGGAAATGGAGTAAAAATTTTAGCTGTTGATAAGGACTCCCCTGCCGAAAAAGCTGGTCTTCAAAAAGACGATTTAGTAACTGAAATTGCTGGAAACAAAGTAGCTAATACAGATGAAATGCGATCTCAGCTTCATGAGAATATGGGAAAATCTGCTTATACCATCAAAGCAATCCGTGCTGGTAAAGAGATGAGTTTTGATATTAAAATTTCCAAAAAATTAAAGACCGCAAATTTATAAGCTTTGAACATGCATAAAAAACTGCCCCAATATTTGGGGCAGTTTTTTTATTTCAAATTTTTTAACATGCTTTGTAATCAAGTAGGTTAAGGCTCTATCTGCTATTCCTTACCTTTGCCAGCGTGATGCAAAACGAGAAATACCAGGTAGTAATAGGGCTGGAAGTACATACCCAACTTCTTACCCAAAGCAAATTATTTTGTGGCGATAGTGCTGCATTTAATACCAACCCAAATACCAATATCAGTGCTATTACCCTTGGCCACCCAGGTACATTGCCAAAAATGAATACCAAAGCCATTGAGTACGCCGTTATACTTGGCTTGGCATTACATTGCGATATTGAACAACACAACTACTTTGCCCGTAAAAATTACTTTTACCCCGACCTCCCAAAAGGATACCAGGTATCTCAACATACTACTCCTATTTGTAAAAATGGAGTAGTACCCATTAAAGTTGCAGGAGTAGAAAGAAAAATAAAGTTAAATAGAATACATATTGAAGAAGATGCAGGCAAAAGCTTGCATGATGTGGATGAGCATTTTACATCCATTGACTTAAATCGTGCCGGTGTACCACTACTTGAAATTGTAAGTGAACCCGATTTACATAGCAGCGATGAAGCCTTTGCTTACATCACCGAATTACGTAAGCTGGTTACCTGGTTGGGCATTTGCGATGGGAACATGGAAGAAGGAAGTATGCGTTGCGATGCCAACATTTCTGTTCGACTGATGGGTGAAACCAAATTAGGCACCAGGGTAGAAGTTAAAAACCTCAACAGCATTAGAAATGTAAAAAGAGCTATAGATATTGAAACTGAAAGATTGATTGCCTTGGTTGAAGCGAATCAAACAATTGTACAGGAAACGAGGAGTTATGATGCCGATAATGACTTAACTTTTTCTTTAAGAACTAAAGAGGATGCCGATGATTACCGCTATTTTCCCGAACCCGATTTAACGCCATTTCATATTACCGACGACTATTTACAAACGATTAAACAAGGGCTCCCCGTTTTACCAGAAGCTTTAAAAAAGCATTATATGGCAACCTATGGTTTATCAGAGTATGATGCATCAGTGATTTGTGATGATAAGGATCAGGTAGCCTATTTTGAAGAAACTATAAAACTTACAAATAATTATAAAGCAGTTGCCAATTGGATGATTGGCCCTCTTAAAAATTATTTAAATGAAAATGGTATTGGCTATACCAAATTTACTTTATCACCAAATCAACTTGCAGAATTGATTACGCTGGTAGATGAAGGAAAATTAAGTTTTGGCATTGCTTCATCTAAAATATTTACTGCCATTTTATCTCAACCTCAAAAAACCGGATTACAAATTGCTACTGACTTAAACTTAATACAGGAAAAAGATTCGGAATCTATTGAGCAATGGGTGGATGAAGTGATTGCAAAGATGCCTGATAAAGTAAGTCAATACCAATCGGGCAAAAAAGGGTTGCTTGGCTTGTTTGCCGGAGAAGTAAAACGGCTCAGCAAGGGGAAAGCCGATATGCAAATAGTAAATTCATTACTCGAACAAAAACTAAACAACTAATATATGAACAAATTATTGATGACCGTTTTGGTAGTTGCTGGCCTGTCGGCTTGTAATAATAATGGCGATGGTTCTTTATTTACCATAAATGGCGAGCTTAAAAATGCCAAAGATCAAAATGTATATCTGGAAGAAATATTTTTTAGCCAGAAACCCCCTGAAGTGTTAGATACAGGAATTTTGAAAAATGGCAAATACCTCTTAAAAGCCATTGCTGCAGAAGAAGGTTTGTTTCGTATTCGTTTTGAAAAAGAGAATGTTTCATTTTTGTTTATCAATGATAGTAAAGAGAGTTCTGTACTTGTAGATGCTTTTGACCCTGCTATTGTAAGTCAAAAGTTTTCGAGTACAGCCAATAATTCTTTACAGAAAATTATTTTGGCTGCCGATAGTGCCGAAAAAATAATTGCGGCAAAGGAGCAGTTGTTAAATTCCCTAAAAGCTGCCGGCACCAGTGAAACCGACAGTACGTTTATGGTTTTAACAAAGGAGTTTACCAAAATGAAATCTTCCTTTGTAAAATATTGTTTCACTTATGGAGACAGTTGTAAAAGCCCTATCGTGGCATTATTTGCAGTAACAATGGCACCTGTTGGTTTAAATGAATTTGAAGGCCCTGTGGCTGGTTTGGTAAAAAGATTCCCTACACATAAAGGAATTGCCGAAGCTGTTAATTTTTTAAATGATCAAATTGCAAAACTTAAAGAACAGGAACAGCCAAAACCTCAACCTAAAGCTGCTGTAGGATCAATTGCCCCTAATATTATCATGAACGATGTGAACGATCAACCCTTTTCATTGATGCAATTACGTGGTAAATATGTGTTGGTAGATTTTTGGGCAAGCTGGTGTGGCCCATGCCGTGGCGAAAATCCAAATGTAGTTGCAGCTTACAATCAGTTTAAAGATAAAAACTTTACTGTGCTTGGCGTTTCCTTAGATAAAGATAAAGCTGCTTGGTTAGAAGCCATTAAAACGGATAATTTAATCTGGCCTCATATCAGCGATTTAAAATATTGGAACAGTGCTGCAGTTGGTTTATATGGATTTGATGGAATACCTTATAATGTGTTGGTTGATCCAGAAGGTAAAATTATAGCCGAAAATTTAAGAGGCCCTCAATTGATAAGTCAGCTCTCACAACTTATAAAATAATAAAAAAAAGCCCCAAAAATTTTGGGGGCTTTTTTTTATTGATTCGTTTTATTAATTATCCGTCATTAATGGATTTAAATTCATTTCATTTGAAGAAATTGGCCAGATATAACCTGTTTCACTTGGTAATTTTGCAGGAACAGAAGACTTTGCAGGAATAGGTTGTAATAAACGCATAATATCGTTATTACGTAACCCTTCACCCAAAAGCTCAATTTGTCTTTCTAATAAAATAGCATTAATTAAGTCTGTTTGATTTGCAGCTACTATATTAGCAGAAGCATCAGAACGCATACGAACTGCATTTACAATGGCTAGTGCTCTGGCATCTACGCCTGCATTACCACGAGCCAAAGCTTCAGCTACATTTAATAAAACCTCAGCATATCTAATTACTGGAGGATAGTCTAAATATGGAGACGGGTTTTGGTATTTTGAAAGATAACGTTTGTTTGCTGTTACGTTTGTAAATACCAAATTAGTTCTTCTAACATCAGTTGCCGACCAGTTTGTATTAGCAAGGATTCCAGATGGATTTAATGAGTATTCAGCTGCTCCCAAAGAAGCCCCGTTTCTAACAAAATAAAAACCCAATTGGTTTTGTATACCAGGAAAATCTCCTGCTGTTGCTGTCATTGGCAATGAAAAGATGGACTCGGTGGTATTATAAGTAGAAAGGAAAATGGTAGTAATACTAGGCTGTAATGCATGTAAAACACCTGAAGTAGCTGTAAATGGAGCAACAAGGCTTACAATTTTATTAGCCTCTGTAATAACAGAAGGATAAATTCCCATACTTAAATACACTCTTGTTTTTAAAGCAATGGCCGTATTACGATGAGCACGGGTGGTATTTAATTCTGCAGTAGTGTTGGTAACTGGTAAGTTAGTTTCAGCAAAATCTAAATCTCTCAATATTTGAGTATAAACATCCAATACAGAACTTCTTGCTAAAGCCGAAGAACCTGAACCTTTAATACCTACTAAACGCAAAGGAAGACCTGGTTTGTTTCCATTTCCATCAGTATATGGTCTGGCATAAAATTGTAATAAGCTATAATAAGAAAGTGCACGTATCAATCTAGCTTCTGCTTGTAAATTATTACTTACAAGAGGACCAACAACTGAAGTACCTTTTACTGCCATCCCATCTAAAAATAGATTACACAAATTAATGGTGTAATATGCTTGTGCCCATAAATTTTGAACCGAATTAGTAGAAGTACCCAGTGGGTTTAAATTCCAAACATCAAAACCAGTTACACCGTTTGTTGTTTCGTTGATGAAATTTTCTGCACGTACTTCCCCCCAAACCTGGTATCTGCCACCATAAAATGCGCCATTTTTTAACGCACTATATAATGAGCGGGCCTGATTTGCCACACGTTCCGGTGTATCAAATGAAGTGGCATCAGTAATGGAAGTTTGTGGAATAGGTACCAATAACTCTTTCTTACAAGAAACCATTAGTAATACAACCAAACTTAAACTAAGGATGTATTTGAAGTTTTTTATTTTATTTTTCATTCTAATAGAATTTATATTTTATTATTCTAATTTAATTAAAGTCCGATGTTTAAACCCATTAACATGGTACGACCATTAGCAATGGTATTTCTGTCAACACCTTGGTTACTTGATCCATTACCATTTGAAGAAACTTCAGGATCAGGACCAGGATACTTAGTGAAGATAAAAAGGTTTGTACCACTTACATAGAAACGGGCGCTACTAATTCTAAGTCTCTTTGTTACATCTGAAGGCAAGTTATAACCTAAGGTTAGATTCTTTAATTTAATAAAATCGCCTTTGAATAAATTAAAATCCATTGGTAATGCCGAACCGTTCGATACGTTATCTCCAAAAACAGGGCGAGGGATTCTTGCATCATCACCAAATTTCTTCCATGCATCCAAAACACCTACTTCATTATTCCAAAAACGTTGATCATGTAAACCAGCCCAAGAGCCATAGTAAACATAATTACCTCCCTGATAAGTTAAATGCACATCTAAGTCGAAACGCTTATACTGGAAGTTGTTACTTAAACCACCATAAAATGTAGGTAATGAATTATACATTACAGCATCGGCAGCTTGAGTAATAGAAATGGGTTGTCCAGCTGCATTGTTATATCTTGTTCCATCAGTATTCGACCAGTTAAATTGACCCTGTGAAGCAATGGGAGCAAAACGATATAATACTTTTATTCCTTGTTGGTTTAACAAAATTCTACTTCCAGTAGCTTTATCAACTCCCGCATGACGTACTAACCAAAGACTACCTACTGGATGTCCAACCGCTGTACGGTTAACTGTTTCTAATCCTGAAGAGGCTGTTAATACCTGAGTTAAACCAGGTGCTAATTCAGTTACTTGGTTTTGATTGGTTGTGTAATTGAAGTTAGTAGTCCAGGTAAAGTCTTTTGTACGGATTGGAATGATATTAGTTGTAAACTCAAATCCTTTATTAAACATTTTACCAGCATTTTGTGGAACCGAAGTTGGTAAACCTGCAGAAGGAGCCTGAGGTACATTTAATATTAAATTACTGGCATTATTCTTATAATAATTGGCTTCAATGGTAATTCTTTCTTTAAGGATACCAAAGTTTAAACCTACATCAAATTTCTTACTGGTTTCCCAGCCCAAGTTATTATTACCTGCCTGGTTAAAGATTAAAGTTGGATTTCCTCCATAAAGACCAGACCCAAAAGTTGAGTATGAAGCAAAATCGCCAATACCACCGGTATTACCAACCTTACCATAGCTACTACGTAACTTGAAACTGCTGAACACATTATTCATTTTACCCCATAACTTCTCTTTGGTTAAATCCCAACCAACTGAAGCTCCCCAAAAGGTTTCCACCTGAAAGGGTAAAGCAGAGTATTCATCCTGACGAAGATTGGCAGTAAAGAAATACTTTTTCTTAAAGTCATAGTTAATACGACCAAAATAAGACAATAAGTAATTCTCACTTAACAAATTCCCTGCTGGGTTATTAATTCCCCATCCTGCCTGAATATTGGTGTATACTGGGTCTGCAACCTGCTGACGATTAATACCAAAACCAAGAGAAGTTCTGCGATCTTCCTCATGACCAGCTAATAAGCTAAAATTATGTGTTTGCTTAATACTGTGATCAATTTGCAATGTATTATTCCATGTCCATCTTTTCTCCTTCCTAAAACTGCTTGAAGCATTTCCAATTGGTGTTAAACCATCACCATGTATTGGTGTTTGATAAATTTCATTATCTACAAACAGATAATCAATACCATAGGTAGATTTAAGAGTCAGCCAATTAAAGGGCTTATAGGCTAAGTAAATATTACCCTGTAAGTGATTGGTTTCACTATTTGAGCGATTTTTATCTATAAGTACTCTTGGATTGTTAAAACCAACCTGCCCGCCAGCAACACCATTTATGATGTTATTCATTCCACCAATAAAATTACCTACAAGAGCTGGCGCAATATTATAGGTGCCATTGTTATTCATAGGTGCAATATTAGGTGCGGTAACAAATTGTACTCGACCTAAACCTGCTGTAGCAAATGCTTCTCCAGGTAAAGAACCAGAAGAAACCGCAGCTAAGTTATTTTCGTTTGAGTAAGCTATTTTACCACCAAGAGTAAGTTTTTTATTGAATCGGGTATCTACATTCATTAAAATATTCTTACGATTAAAATCATTAGCCTTTAAAATACCTTCCTGGTGTGTAAAGCCAGCAGAAAAATAATAAGAAGTAGTTTCATTAGCTCCTGAGATATTTACATTATGATCTTGTGAAAACCCTTGTCTGTAAACCTCATCAGCCCAATTGGTATTAATAGGCTTACCATCTGGCCCCATGGTTAATGCAAATCTGGTGTAAAGAGGTGCAGCCGGATTTGTAGAATTAATATTTTGATTATTAGTTAATGCCCTATTCTTATAATCGGTATACTGTTGTGCATTTAACACTTCAGGAATACCATAGGCACTGGTTAAGCTATATGTAGAATTGTAATTAACTTTTGACTTACCCGGCTTACCTTTTTTGGTAGTGATAAAAACCACGCCATTAGCAGCACGGCTACCATAAATGGCAGTAGCAGCAGCATCTTTTGCGATATCTATCGACTCAATATCATTTGGATTGATACTGGCCAAGGCATTACCAGCAGCACTTGAAGAACTAAAATCACCAGTAGGACTAGGGATACCATCAACCACAATCAATGGATACGAGCTATTAGAAATAGAGTTTGTACCTCTAATACGAAATACAGGAGGCGTATTTAATACACCATTTGGAATGGTAATTTGTACACCCGCTGCTCGTCCGGCTAAAGCTTGTTCAAAACTTTGCACTGGCTTATCAGCAATTACAGCACCTTTTATAGAAGCAATACTACCAGTAGATTCTTTTCTTTTTTGAGTACCATAACCAACTACAACAACTTCATCCATTTGTGCATTCTTACCTTTTAAAGTAATGGCAACACTTGTTTGAGATCCTAAAGTTTTTGATTGAGCTTCAAAATTTACATTTGAAAAGTTTAAGGTCTTAACAGAGGCAGGAACAGAAATACTGTAATTACCCTCTTTGTCTGTTTGTGTACCGTGTTTTCCATCAGGACTGGTAATAGAAACACCTTCAATTGGTGTGCCTTTTTCATCAGATACCTTACCACTTACAGTACGGTTCTGAGCAGCAGCATTTAATACGAATACAAATACGGCTGATAAGATTAAAATCAATTTTCTCATTTGCTTAATAGTTTATGGTGACAAATATATAGCACATTCACTGTAATTATCAAATAGTTTGACAATTTTATTAACCTTTCTGCTGCTTTTATTTACTAAAACCCTTTCAATGTGGATTTATTAAATATTTTATGCATTTTGAAATAATGTTATCTACTTCTTTTTAGGTGCAAAAAGCAATAATAAAACAGGTAATAAAACCAAGTTGGTAAGTGTAGCTACTAATAGTGTTACCGAAGTAAGCCAACCAAGTGCAATAGTGCCTCCAAAACTACTTGCACAAAAAATAATAAACCCAGCTATTAAAACAAGTGCTGTATATACTATACTTAACCCGGTATTTTGGATAGTAGCCCTTACGGTTTTAAGAACATCATTGTTATTAAGAGGTAACTCTTGCTTGTAATTAACTAAAAAACGAATGGTAATATCAATTGCTATTCCAAGTGCCACACTGAATACCAAGACGGTAGATGGTTTTAAAGGTACCCCAACCCAACCCATAATTCCTGCTGTTATCACCAATGGAATAAGATTAGGAATAAGAGAACATAGTAATATCCTGAAAGACTTAAACAAGTATAACATACAAAGCGCTATCAAGAGGAATGCCCAAAAAATACTTTCTTCTAGTCCATTTACAATAAAACGACTGCCTTCTAAAAAACTAATGCTGGTGCCTGTAAGCTGTATATTATAAGAGGCGGTATCAAACAACTCATTGGCTTTTGTTCGAATCCCATCTAGTAAAACAGGTAGTTGAGCTGTACCTACATCTGCCATACTTACACTTATACGGGTGCTTTGCCTGTTACTATCCATAAAACTGCTGAGCATTTTGGATAAGTTATTTTTGCCGCTGTCGTTTTTACTTGGCCTAAGGTATTCCCCTACAAAAGCCCCATCAAAACTATTGGGTAACTTATAATTAGCCGAATCGCCTTCATAAAATGCCTGTTTGGCAAATTTTAACCCTTCTGCAATACTTAAAGGGCGGTTCATTTCTTTTTGTTGTGCTATATATATAGATAAAGCATCTACTTTTTCAAAAACTGCTAAGGCCCTCATACCCACCAACCCATATTTCTTTTTAGTATCTACCACTATTTCAAGTGGCATAATGCCATTAAAGTTTTGCTCAAAAAACTTTAAGTCGGTATAAATTTTATCTGTTTTGGGCAAATCATCAACGATATAAGAAACGCTTTTTAATTTAAAAATTCCTACAATTGAAAAAATGATAACAATGGTTGTTATGGCATACACTGTTTTTTTATGATGCATCACCCATCTTTCAATCCTTAATAGAAAATTGACAATCCATCGGTTGTTTAAATATTTTGTTTGAGAAGGTTTGGGTGCTGGCAAATAACTCAAAGCGGCTGGTAATAAAATAAAAGAAATCACAAAAATCAGCATAATGCTGATTCCGGCAACTACGCCAAATTCTCTTAAGATGGCACTTTTGGTTAATGCAAAAACTGCAAATCCAATTCCAGCGGTAAGATTACAAAAAAGGGTTACCACTCCCATCTTGCTTACCATATCAATGAGTGATTTTTCCTTTTCGCCGGTTTTAATATAAGAGCTATGGTATTTATTAATAAAATAAATGCAATTGGGCACTCCAATTACCACAACCAAACAAGGAATTAATGCAGTGAGCAACGTGATTTGGTAACCACATAAATACAATATGCCCACACTCCACACTACACCAAGAACCACTACCAGTAAAGAAAGTAGCGTAGTACTTATTGATCTAAAAAAGAGCAATAAAATGAAAGCACTTAATAAAAGTGAACCAAATAAAAAGAATTTCATTTCTTTTTGAATCCTGTCGGCCACTACCGTTCTTATTAAAGGGAGTCCGCTTAAATGCACTTCTATTTTAGTGTTTTCTTCAAAAATATTTACTTCTTTATTTATGTTTTCAATAACTGATGATCGCTCTTTAGAATTCAATACATCTTTGTTAATTCTAACAGCAATTAAATAAGCTTTTAACTCGGGGTTATATAGCAGCGATTTATAAAAAGGCAGATTATAAAAAACATTTAACGCACTATCTAATTGTCCCTGAGTTTGAATATCATCAGCAAATATTTTTAGGGCATTTAATTTTTGAGTGGCAGAATCTTTAACAAGGTTTATAGCCGATGGAATAGATAATACGTCTTCAACAAAAGGCACTTTTTTCAGTCGCTTCTGTAAATCCTGGTATGCTTTAAATGTCTCCAGTTTAAAAAGCTGGTTGGTTTGTATTCCGGCAACTAGCAGGTTTCCATCGTCGCCAAACTTAGCTTTAAATGCTACATACTCTTTATACTTTGGATTATCGGTTGGTATGGCTTTCGAAAACTCGTAGCTTAATTTTACCTTGCTGGCATAAAAACCCATTATGGCAGTAATCGCCATTAATATCACAAGTAAAACCGCCCTGTTTTTAATTACAAACTTTCCTAATCGTTGCCACATACAAAATGGTATTGGTAAATAGAGTTGCAAAGAAAAACAATTTGAGGCTAAATGTAGTTTTTGGCTGAGCTAATGTTTGTTATTTTTGAAAACTAGATGAAAGATAACCCATGTTAGGAGTATGACACATAAAACCAAAGGTATTGTTCTCAGAAGTATTAAATATGGTGAAACCAGCCTGATAGTAACCATATTTACTGAGTTGTTTGGGATTCAAACTTATATGGTGAACGGAGTTAGAACCTCCAAAAAATCTTCCTCAAAAGCAAATCACTTTCAGCCAACTGCCATTTTAGATATGGTAGTTTACCACAGCGAAAACAAATCCATGCAAAGGATTAAAGAGTTTTCCTGGGCAGTTTTATACCAAGATATTTTAAGTGATGTCATCAAAAACAGCATCGCTTCTTTTATGGCCGAACTCATGTATAAATGCTTGAAGCAACCAGAACCAAATGCCGATTTGTTTCATTTTTGTGAAGAATCTTTTTTACAATTGGATAGAGCCAACAAAATAATTTCAGCCAATTTTGCCCTTTTCTTTTCCCTGCATCTCACCCATTTTTTTGGATTTAGAATGACAGACAATTACAGTCCTAACAATTCAATTCTGGATTTGCAGGAAGGAAATTTTATTGATCAGCAACCCACTCATCCATATTTTATGGATGGAAAAAATGCAGCACTTACTGCCGAATTATTGAAAGTGATGCAACCACATGAGTTGGAAGATTTTGCTCTTAACCGGGAAATTAGAAGAACGCTTTTAATAAAATACCTTGATTATTACAGCCTGCACATTAGCGATTTTGGACAAATGAAAACCTTAATGATTTTACATGAGGTATTATAATTTTTCAATTACAATATTCTTTTTGCTTTTGTATTTTTTGTGAGCCGAAACTCATGCAACCCTTCAATTAAAACCAAGCCTGGTTGTTTACTTTTTTCAAAACTCCCCAACTGGTCATCCATTTGCAAGGCTTTGGAAGCATTGCTGGTAGCCCATTGCAGCAAAGTGCTTAAACCAATGTCGTTGAAATAATGTTGAAGTGTTTTCATTTCTTCCACAATACAAAGCTGATCGTTGGAGGCAAGACTATCGGTACCTAAAACAATTTGTTGAGTATGTTTCATCAACATATTTACATCGGGTAATTGCTTACTTATATACCAATTAGCATTGGGGCATAAACAGAAATAGGTATTTATATTTGAATGTTGTTTTATGTATTCAACATCCTTTTCAGTTGTAGCCACATTGTGTACCAAAATAACTGTTTGTGCTTTTGTAAAATTAGGTAACCAGGTTTGTAAGCTTGATTTTTTTGATGGTTTAAAAAAAGGAATATCGATTCCCATTTTTTCATACATTCTTAAAAAATCGCCAGTGCCTTTTTCAAACAATTCGTTTTCTGCTGCTGTCTCTTGGTTGTGAATGGTAAGTAAATGATTATTGGGTAACGCATCTATCATTTGAAACAATTGTTGCGAAACTGAATAAGGCGCATGAGGCACAATAGAGTTTGCAGGCAACACTTTACTATAGGCAATATAAAAATGGTAAGCTCTTTTAAAACGGATTTCGGCAACTGCGGAAGTAAACCCACTGGCTTCAATAAAATTATGATAGTGTAAGTGGTTCTTTATTTTTTGAGGAATGGTTAGCAAATTATTGCAAATATCTCCAATAGCAACAATCCCATTTTGCAGCATTTCATTTTCTGCCTTTTCAATAGCAGTCAAAATAGCTTCTTCTTCAAAATGTCTTTCACTCACTACTTTAAATACAAAATCTACCAATCCAGTATTTTTAGGAAAAAGGCCCTTCAAATGGGATAATTCCATATGGCAATGGGCATTAATAAAACCCGGGCAAAGCAGTCCGTCCAGTATTTCAATATTGTCTCCGGCATCTTTTTCAGGTAACAAGTCAATGATTTTGCCTTTGGTATCTGTAATCAACACGGTTTCTTGCAAGAACTCGTATCCTGTAAATAGTTGATGGGCTGTGAATTTTCTGTACAAACTGATTGGTTGATATAATGTAAATTTGCCGCCTGCCAGGCAAAACGCAATTTAAGCTGAATAAAGGTAGGTAGCACAAGGGTGCGACGCAACTATGATTATTTATTGCCAATACTGGTATCATTATTAAAAAATAAACAACCCTAGGGTTGTTAAAAAAGGTTTATGCTAGACAAACTGGACGCTATAAAAGGACGATTTGATAACTTGGGAGTGGCACTTTCCAATCCGGATATTGTGAGTGACAACAAGAAATTTGCTGCCACCAGCAAGGAATACCGCAGTTTAGAGAAAATTGTAATTGCCCGTAACGAGTATATTAAACTACTGGAAGACATTGAGTTTAACAAAGAGGTGTTGAATGAAGATGATGAGGAAATGCGGAATATGGCCAAGTTGGAATTACCGGTGTTGGAAACGAAAAAGGAGCAGATGGAAAAAACGCTTCGGAATATGTTGATACCGAAAGATCCATTTGACGAAAAGAATGCCATCTTAGAAATTAGAGCAGGTACGGGTGGCGATGAAGCTTCTTTATTTGTAGGTGATTTGCTGAGGATGTATTTGAAATTCTTTGAGAAAAAGGGTTGGAAAACAGCCATTTTAAGTGAAAGTGAAGGAACGGTTGGTGGTTATAAAGAGGTTCAGGTAGAAGTACAGGGAGATGATGTGTATGGTATATTAAAATTTGAATCGGGTGTGCACCGGGTGCAAAGAGTGCCTGATACCGAAGCTAGTGGCAGGGTACATACCAGTGCGGTAACCGTAGCGGTAATGCCTGAGGCAGAAGATGTGGATGTGGATTTAAAAGAATCTGATGTGAAAATGGAAACTGCCCGAAGTGGTGGAGCAGGCGGACAAAATGTAAATAAAGTAGAGACCAAAGTTTTTCTTACACATAAACCAACCGGTATTGTTGTGATGTGTCAAACAGATCGATCGCAGCTCGGCAATAGGCTTAAAGCCATGGAAATGTTGAGAACCAGATTATATGATGAAGAGGTAAGAAAAGTGGAAGAAGCCACTTCGCATTTAAGAAAAAGCTTGGTGAGTACGGGTGATAGAAGTGCTAAAATTAGAACTTATAACTTTCCTCAGGGTAGAGTTACTGATCATCGCATTGGACTTACAGTTTACAATTTAGATACCATCTTAAACGGAGAGATTCAGGAGTTTTTAGATGCTTTACAATTTGCCGAAAATGCCGAAAAGATGACTTCTCAAAATTAACAAGACAACTTTTTTTGATAAAACACTCCAAAATTTGGGGTGTTTTTTTATTTGAGCGAATAATTTTAAAATAATTGTAAGAAATAAAAATAATCCTTCCATTTTTTCGTTAATACATATAGATAAGAGCGTATAAGACAGGATTTATAGGGTTATCAAAAAGGGTTCTTAAGATAACCTTAACAGAGCAAGTTTAAACTTTGGCACTTAGTTTGCATCTATTAAAATAAGAAAACGATTATAATTAAAAATTTCTCATAAGCAGTTAGTTTTGGTAACGGCCCCTGTTTCAACAGGGGCTTCTCTTTTAATACCACTCAATCAATTACTTAAGCCTATCCTCGATAAGATGATGTATTAAAGGTTTAGAACTTTACCTTTGCAATCTCCGCTAAAATGAACTTAATTTGGGAGGACAAATTTTACGCAATTGGCTACAAACTCATCAGACAGAAAAAAATTTTTTAAGCGATTAACTAATAGAGACAATCCAGAGCCAGAAGAAATGTCTTTTATGGGGCATATTGAAGCGCTTAGGTGGCATTTAATGCGAATGGTAATTGCTTGGTTAATAGCAGTTATTGTCATTTTTGTGTATATCGACTGGGTGTATGATGTGATTATATTAGCCCCTGCCAGTGAAAATTTTGTTACTTATGATTTACTCTGCCGATTTGGCCACTGGATTGGTATTGGAGATGGCTTATGTATGCCTCCAATCAAAATCGATTTTCAGGTTACCCAAGTGAATGGAACCTTTACTTCAGCTATATCAATTGCACTCATAGGTGCCATCATTGTTGCATTCCCCTATATTTTTTGGGAGTTTTGGCAATTTATTAAACCGGCTTTATCTCCAAAAGAAAAAAAACATGCCCGTGGTAGTATCTTTTGGGTATCGCTTTGCTTTTTTGCTGGAGCAGCATTTGGGTACTATTTATTAGCCCCATTTACATTTAACTTTTTAGCCAGTTTTACCTTAGGCAAGTCGGGTGTAATTATTTACCGCCCTTCTATTAATGATTATATTGATAGCCTTACTAATTTGGTTTTAGGCTGTGGAATAGCATTTGAATTACCCATATTGGCCTATGTATTAGGTCGTATCGGATTAATTTCGGCCAAGTTTTTAAAAACCTATCGCAAATATGCTTTTATTATCATTCTTATAGTTGCTGCTGTAATAACCCCTTCGCCAGATGTAACCAGCCAAACCATAGTGGCCGTGCCTTTACTGTTACTTTATGAGATAAGTGTACTCCTGGTGGCCCGTATCGATCGTAAAAAAGCAAAGGAAGAAAAAGAATGGAGTTAAAAGATTTTAAGATGTGAAATTTTAAGGGTTTAAAGTATTCCCCATGAACCTATATCGTTAACTTTGTAACAAGCGTTTTAACGATATAGTTGAACAACCTGATTCTTTTATCTTTTAAATTTAACATTATGTCTCCCTTCAATTTAAAACTACCCATAGCCATAGGATGCGATCATGCTGGTTTTGATTGCAAAGAAGACTTGATATCTGTTTTAGAAGGTGAAGGTTTAACTTTTAATGATTTAGGAACTTATTCAAAAGACTCTGTAGATTATCCCGATTTTGCACACTTAGTATCGTCGGCAGTAGAAAATGGCGAAGCTGCTTTTGGTGTGTTACTTTGTGGCAGTGCCAATGGAGTGGCTATGACGGCAAATAAACATGCTGGCATTAGAGCTGCCATTTGTTGGGGAGAAGAAATTGCTGAGCTTGCCCGTAAACATAATGATGCCAACATCATTTGTATACCTGCCCGTTTTGTTAGAGACGGGCTTGCCGAAAAAATGATGGATGTATTTATGAACACTGCTTTTGAAGGTGGTCGACATCAAAACAGGGTTGAAAAAATATCCTGCTAATTGAATTAGCGCTTTTCACAAAAAATTATACTGCCGTTTGTAATAATTTGAATCAACCTTTTTTTGATTTGACTATATTGCTGTTCATTAAATTGAACAAATGAAAAAAATAATTTTATCCTTTTCTTTTTTGTTGTGTTTAAGCATGGCTTTTGCTCAACTGGATGTAGCACAAAAATATGCTTCGGTAATAACAGCTAATAGTCTTTACAAGCACCTAAGTATTATTGCAAGCGCCGAAATGGAAGGCCGTGAAACTGGCACTGCTGGTGAAAGAAGGGCTGCGGCTTATATTGAAACCCAGTTTAAGGAAATGGGTT
The DNA here is from genome assembly GCA_947085175.1 of uncultured Chitinophagaceae bacterium. GTDB lineage: Bacteria > Bacteroidota > Bacteroidia > Chitinophagales > Chitinophagaceae > Ferruginibacter. The sequence goes on along the minus strand of CAMTVJ010000006.1, from coordinate 437,240 downwards.
TACAATCAGTTCCATCCTTAAAAGGATTTCAACAATACTTTCCTTTATACCAAGACAGTTTAACATCAGCTAGTTTAACATACAATGGCATTACTGCAGAGTTTGGCAAAGACTTTATTGCTACTTTAAATAGCAATGAAAATGGGAAATTCAACAGCAAGAAATTAATTTTTGCCGGCTATGGTATTGATGATGAAAAATACAGCGACTACAATGGACTGGATGTTAAAGGGAAACTAGTAGTAGTATTTTTGGGTGAACCCAAAAAAGAAGGCAAGTATTTCCTGAGTGGCAGCACCCGTTCAAGCGCCTGGACTTTTCCTGGTATTGCTAAAAAATTGGCCGCTGCTAAAGCCAGGGGGGCTATGGGTTTGTTGTTCATTAATCCAACACAGGAAACCTTTAACCAACGTGCCGTTGATAATGGAAAAAAGACAGGGGTTTATTATCCAAGAGAAAATGATATAAAGAATCCTATCAACGTAGTTCAACTTTCACATGAATATGCAAAAAAAATTTTAGGAGCAAACTTTGATACCCTAGTAAAAATTTGTAAGGCTTATGACATGATTGATAAACAATGGGCTTTGGAAATAAAAGCAAAGCTTGTTTTTAAATTTGAAAAGTATCGCCATGTAATTAAGTCGAGCAATGTGGTAGGCATTGTTGAGGGTACCGATAAAAAAAATGAATATGTTTTTGTAACTGGGCACTATGATCATTTAGGCATACGCAATGGACAAATATTTTATGGTGCCGATGATGATGGCAGCGGAACCTGTGCGGTGATTCAAATGGCTGAAGCTTTTACTAAAGCCGCCAATGAAGGATTTAGGCCCAGAAGGACCATTGTTTTTATGACAGTAAGTGGGGAAGAAAAAGGCCTTTGGGGCAGTGAATACTATAGTGACAATCCTTTTTTTCCTTTAGAAAAAACAACAGTTAATTTAAACATTGATATGGTGGGCAGAGTGGATACAGAACGCAATTTGGCTGACACATTAAACTATATTTATGTTATTGGCCACGACAAAATCAGCAGCGATTTACCCATTATTAATGAAGGGGCTAATAATAAGTATACCAACCTGGTTTTGGATTATAAATTTGATGATCCCAACGATCAGAACCGTATTTATTTTAGAAGTGACCATTACAATTTTGCCCGTAAAGGAGTGCCTATCTTGTTTTTTTATGATGGTATGCTAAAAGCCGATTATCATAAAACCACTGACACCGTTGATAAAATCAATTTTGAATTATACGAGAAAAGAGTACGAATGATTTTTCATACTGCATGGGAAATGGCCAACAGGAATGAGATGCTAAAAAGAGATACGCCGCTAAATATGGGGACGAGATAGAAAATATTGAACATCGAACAAGAAATAGCGAATATTGGAGTTTGCATACTTCATAATTCAGTATTTCTTGTTCGATGTCATTGCTATTTTTTACCAGCCCAAAACCCATGCAAAAATCAATGGTGCTACAATCGTAGCATCACTTTCCACAATAAATTTTGGTGTATTAATATCCAGTTTACCCCAAGTTATTTTTTCGTTTGGAACTGCGCCAGAGTATGAGCCGTAAGAAGTTGTGCTGTCACTTATCTGGCAGAAATAACTCCAGAAAGGAACATCATGCCACTCAAGATCCTGGTACATCATAGGAACTACACAAATAGGGAAATCGCCGGCAATACCTCCACCAATTTGAAAGAAACCAACTCCTTTGCCCGATGAATTATTGCGGTACCAATCGGACAGCCACACCATATAATCAATCCCACTTTTCATTGTGGTAGATTTCATTTCATTTTTAATAACATAAGATGCAAAAATATTACCCATAGTGCTGTCTTCCCAACCAGGCACAACAATGGGTATACCTTTTTTAGCTGCTGCCAGCATCCAGCTATTCTTAGGGTCAATTTCGTAATATTGTTCCAATACTCCACTCAACAACATTTTATACATATACTCGTGCGGAAAATAACTTTCTCCCTTATCTTCTGCATCCTTCCAAATTTGATGGATATGTTTTTGCAATCTTCTAAAAGCCTCTTCCTCAGGAATACAGGTATCAGTAACCCGGTTGTAATGATTCTCTAACAAATCCCATTCGTCTTGTGGAGACAAATCCCTGTAATTTGGCACTCTCTTATAGTGGCTATGTGCTACTAGATTCATGATATCTTCCTCCAGATTAGCACCAGTGCAGCTAATTATACTCACTTTATCCTGGCGGATCATTTCTGCCAAACTTAAACCTAGTTCAGCTGTACTCATAGCCCCGGCGAGAGTAATCATCATTTTACCCCCCTCATCCAAGTGAGTAACATATCCTTTGGCTGCATCCATTAAAGCCGCAGCATTAAAATGACGGTAATGATGCTCAATAAAGTTTGAAACTGGCCCTTTGCTCATAATATCTTTTTTATACTATTTATAAAATCTTTAGGCTGCAAATGTAATTTTTTTTTAGGTACCCGTTTGTCGAATAACATATGGCAATAAATAGACAAACAACGACAGCCCATTGATAATATGGGAGCCGAGAACAATAAATGCATTTGAAATTGAATTATTGAAAAGATTGAATGCAATACATTCCTATGCAAAACAACTAATTTGGGCTATTTTTAAACAAAGTCATTTCCAATGAATAAAGTTTTAGCTACAATAACCTTGTTCCTTTTTTCTGCTGCTAGTTTCTGTCAAAATTATGTTGGCAATTGGGAGGGTGTTTTAGAAATTAGGGGTACAGATTTACCTATCATTTTTCATGTCTCAAAAACCAATGAAAGTCTATCTGCGAGTTTCGACAGCCCTAGTCAAAAAGCATACAACATTGCTTGCAGTGATGCTTTTGTAAAAAATGACAGCCTTATATTATTAATGGCTAAAATTAATGGACGATTTGCTGGCAAACTCGATGCTGATCAGAAAACATTATCGGGCATCTGGCACCAAAGTGGGTATGAATTTCCATTAAGTATGCTCAAAACTTCAGACTATGTTACTTCAAACACACCTAAAAGACCACAAACTCCCAAACCTCCATTCCCTTATAAAATTGAAGAAGTGGAATTTACCAATGCAGATAAATCTATAAAATTTGACGGCAGCATCACCGTTCCAATTCCAGATCCAAGTGTGGATTATTTTAGGGCACCAATTTATCCTGTAGTTATCTTAATATCTGGAAGTGGCCCCCAAGACCGAGATGAAACAATTTTTAACCACAAGCCTTTTGCTGTTATTGCCGATCATCTTACCCGAAACGGGATTGCTGTTTTACGTGTTGATGAAAGAGGAATTGGAAAAACAAGTGGCATGTTTAAAAATTCTACCACTGCCGATTTTGCAAATGATATAGAAGCAGGTATTGATTATTTGAAAACAAGAGTAGATATTGATAGTAATAGTATCGGTTTAATTGGACACAGCGAAGGAGGGCTTATTGCCCCCATGATTGCTTCAAAAAGAAAAGATGTTTCCTTTATCATTTTATTGGCAGGGCCGGGTATAAAAACAATTGAATTAATGGAACAGCAAAGTGATGATGTTTTGGCAGCATCGGGTGTATCAACTACTGACAGGGCTATTTATCGCCCCTTGTATAAAAACCTATTGGCTGCTTTATTGATGGAATCCGATACGATTAAGGCAAAGCAAAAGGCAATTGCTATTTTTAAAAAGTGGAAGAATACTGTAGCTGATTCAACCATAAAAAACACAACAGGTGTTACTGATGAAAAAAGCATGATTAGGTTTACAAATACATTTGTTAATCAAATAAACGACTCCTGGTTCAACTATTTTTTAAAAGCAAATCCAGCTGATTATCTTTCTAAAGTATATTGCCCTGTTTTGGCTTTAAATGGAGAGAAAGATATACAGGTTGCATCTAAACAAAATTTAGAGGGTATAAATGTTGCGCTTACAAAGGCTAAAAACAAAAACTTTAAAACTATAGAGATGGCAGGCTTAAATCACTTGTTTCAAAAATGCAAAACTTGTAGCATTTACGAATATGCTGAATTGGAAGAAACTTTTGACATAGCCACTTTGGCATTAATTAGCAATTGGATAAGATTAGAGCGGTTTAATTAAACATTTAAACAAAGTACAATGAACTACTTGGCCCATGCATATCTTTCTTTTAATAATCCTGAGATATTAGTAGGCAATATGATCAGTGATTATGTAAAAGGGAAAAAGCAGTATGATTATCCCATCGAAATACAAAAGGGCATAAGGTTACACAGGGCAATCGATCAGTTTACAGATGAACATGAGGCTACTAAAACGCTAAAAACTTTCTTCAAACCTCAATATCGACTTTATGCTGGCGCTTTTGCTGATGTAGTGTATGACCATTTTTTAGCAACCGATAAAAAAGAATTTTCAACACCAGAAGCGCTTCATCATTTTACTTCTATTACTTATCAACAACTTGAACCTCATTTTTCTTTATTTCCCGCCTACTTTCAAAAACAATTTCCCTACATGAAATCCCAAAACTGGTTATTCAATTATAGCTTTAAATGGGGAATACAAAAAAGTTTTGGCGGCTTGGTTAAGCGTGCTACTTATCTTACAGAATGTGATATTGCTTTCGAAATTTTTTCTACTCACTACGCCTCCATGCAAATTTGTTACACCGAGTTTTTCCCATCTTTAAAAACATTTACACAACAGGAATTAACAAAATTATTAGTGCCATGATTTCATTATCTTTAAATAAAAACAATATGAAGTTCCTATATTCTGTTATTCTACTTTTAAGCATTGCTATAAACCCAATAAACGCTCAAACAAAACTACCGGCTCTTGATAAATCACCAATGGATATGAGTTATTATCCAAACAGGTATCCGGTTTTAAAAATTCAGGATAAAATAACAGACCCTTTAGTGGCTAGAGTTATTTATAGTCGTCCACAAAAAAATGGTAGGGCTATTTTTGGTGAGTTATTAGAGTATGATAAAGTTTGGCGCCTGGGTGCCAATGAAGCTACCGAAATTGAATTCTACACTGACGTAAAGATTAACAATACAAAAATTAAAAAAGGTAGGTATACTTTGTATTGTATCCCTAATGATCAAAAGTGGATAATTATTGTAAATAAAGAAACAGACACCTGGGGGTCGTATAAGTATGAATCAAAGAACGATATTGTACGAATAGATATCCCTGTAGTTCAACAAACAGAATTGGTTGAAGAATTTGTAATGGTTTTTGAAAAATCAGAAACTGGAGCCAATCTAGTAATTGCCTGGGATGTATTGAGATTAAATTTACCCATTGTATTTTAATTGATGCTGCATGATGAAGATTAAAACTTTATTTCAATTGTTTGCTTTTACAATTCTGGGGCTCGCTTCCTGCAATGATCCAATTGATAAAAAAGTTGGCGTAGAAGAAAATATGCGGATCCCTGTTTCCATCAATGATAGTGTAAACTTATCTATCGATAAGTCGCCCATGGATATGAATTATTATCCGGTTGACTACCCCATGCTTAAAATGGGTAATCCTAATGCTAAAGCACCATTAGCGAGGGTAATATATAGTCGCCCTCAAAAAAAGGGAAGAGTAATTTTTGCAGACACAACTGTTCATCAAAATTACATACAACACTATGGCGAACCTTGGCGGCTTGGGGCTAATGAGTGTACCGAAATTGAATTTTTTACCCCAGCAAAAATTGGAAACAATACTATAGCTGCTGGCAGATATAGTATGTATTGTATTCCCTATCCCGACAGATGGAAAATTATTTTTAACAATAATATTAATTGTTGGGGGCTTGATATTGACCAATCGAAAGACATTGGCTTTATTGAAATTCCTGTCAACTTCAATAAAGCTAATATCGAATTTTTTACCCTTTTATTTAAAGATACTACGGTTGGTTGTACACTTGAAATGTCGTGGGGCGATATGAAAGTAAGTATGCCCATACAATTTAATAATTAACAGATGTATATTTAATAACCCCACTAGTTTTTTACATACTTCAATTATATGTGCGGCATTGCAGGCATACTTTTAACTCCCGGAAAAAACATCGCCCCGTTTCATTTACAAAAAATGACGGATGCATTGGCACACCGAGGTCCAGATGGTGTAGGCCATTGGATTAGCCCCAATGGAAATGTTCATTTAGGTCATCGCCGACTTTCTATCATCGACTTAAGTGACAAAGCATCTCAACCTATGCCATATGGTAATCGCTACCAAATTATACACAATGGCGAAATTTATAACTATGAGGAAATAAGAACCCATTTACAACAAAAGGGGTATTCATTTAATTCAAAATCGGATACAGAGGTTATTGTTGCAGCTTATGACTATTGGAAAGAAACATGCCTCCAAAAATTTGATGGCATGTTTGCTTTTGCTATTTGGGATAACCAAGAACAACAGCTTTTTGCAGCCAGAGATCGCTTTGGCGAAAAACCATTTTATTATTATGAAGATGAAGAACATTTTATTTTTGCCAGTGAAATGAAAGCGCTTTGGGCCATCGGAATTGAAAAAAACATCGATAATAAAATGATGTTAAATTACCTTACCCTTGGCCACGTTCAAAACTGTGTAGATAAAGAACAAACCTTTTTTGAATCCATTTATTCACTGCCGCCTGCTCATTATCTAAAGTTTAATTCTGCTAATCATAGCTTAAAAGTTTCGCCATACTGGCGAATTAATAAAGAAATCGAAATTGAAATTTCTGAAACTGATGCCATTGATAAATTTACTACCCTTTTCAATATTTCAATTAAGAGAAGATTAAGAAGTGATGTTCCCATTGGAAGCTGTTTGAGTGGAGGTTTAGATAGTTCATCCATTGCTGCACTGGTAATACAGCAACAAAAAAATAGTGGCAAGCCAACTTCTTTTCAATCCTTCTCTGCAGTTTTTCCTGGTTTTGAAAACGATGAAGCTTCGCATATTAAACAAGCAACTGATTTTTTAAAAATAAAGAACAGCCAGGTTGAACCCAATATTGATGATTTAATCAATCAGTTTCAAAATATTTGTCTTCATCAGGAAGAGCCATTTCAATCGGCCAGTATCTATGCACAATACAAACTGTATGAGTTGGCAAAAGAAAATGATGTGAAAGTTTTATTAGATGGCCAGGGCGCCGATGAAACCCTTGCGGGTTACCCTCGGCATATCCATTGGTTTTTACAGGAAACATTAAGCAGACATAGGCTTGGAGCTACCAGTCATGAAAAAAAGGCATTTGTAAAAAACAAACAACCATTTAACTGGAATTACAAAAATATTTTCGCAGCTTTTTTACCCTCTCATGCTGCAATGCAACTAGAGAAACTTGAGTATTCAAAAAGCATTAGTCACCCCGATATACATCCCGATTTTTTACAACAAGTTAATGGCAGGGCTTGGGAAGGAATCCATAAACCCATTATTACTAAACTCAATGATATTCTTCATTTCAATAGTTTTGAAATGGGGCTGGAAGAATTGTTAAGATTTGCTGATAGAAACAGTATGGCCCATGGTCTTGAGATAAGATTACCTTTTTTAAATCATGAGCTGGTAGAATTTATTTTCTCTCTTCCTTCCCATTTAAAAATGCATGACGGTTGGACAAAATATCTTCTAAGAAAAGTAATGGATAAATCCCTGCCAAATGAAATTGTATGGCGACAAGATAAAGTGGGATTTGAGCCTCCTCAAAAAAACTGGATGACGGATCCTGCTTTGCAGGAATATATAAAAGAGTCAAAAAGAAAATTAGCCTCGGCAGGGATACTTACTGAAAAAGCCATAAAAAAAAGTATTGAACCAAAAGACGCTCATGCAGACAAGAACTACGACTGGCGCTACTTATGTGCTGCTCAGCTATTATAACTTGCAAATCCCTATTATTTTCTCACCTTTGCCATTCTTAAATCTATCACTACTAAATAGACAATTATAATGAAGATTGCCACTAAGTTTATACATGCCGGTGCAGAACCTGACCCAAGTACTGGAGCCATCATGACTCCTATTTACCAAACCAGTACTTATGTGCAGGAAGCACCAGGAAAAAACAAAGGTTATGAATATGCCCGTTCTCAAAACCCTACCCGTAAAGCTTTAGAAGATGCTTATGCCATTATTGAAAATGCAAAATTTGGGCTGGCTTTTAGCAGTGGTGTGGCAGCTACCGATGCAGTTATTAAATTATTAAACCCGGGCGACGAAGTGATTGCTGCTAATGATATGTATGGTGGTAGCTATCGTTTATTTACAAAAGTGTGGGAACGCTTTGGTATTAAATTTATTTATGTAGATACCACAGTTGCTGAAAATGTACAAGCGGCTGTTACCTCTAATACCAAACTCATTTGGATTGAAACACCCACCAACCCATTAATGAACATCAGTGATATTGCTGCCATAGCTGCCATATCAAAAGCCGCAAATACCTTACTATGTGTAGATAATACTTTTGCGTCACCCTATTTACAAAACCCATTAGACCAAGGTGCCGATATCATTATGCACTCAGCTACAAAATATTTGGGCGGCCATAGTGATGTAATACAAGGAGCGCTGATGATGAATGATGCCGACTTGCGTGAAAAATTATATTTCATTCAAAAAAGCTGTGGAGCAGTACCAGGGCCCATGGATTGCTTTTTGGTTTTAAGAGGAATTAAAACACTTCATGTTCGCATGAAACAACATTGCGAAAATGGTGAAAAAATAGCCAACTGGTTAAGTAGTAATCCAAAGGTATCCAAAGTGTATTGGCCAGGTTTTGAAAATAGTGCTGGTTATGCTGTTGCTAAAAAACAAATGCGTGGTTTTGGTGGTATGATTAGTTTTTTATTGAAAGACGAAAGCATTGAAGCAGCAACAAAAGTATTATCATCAACCCATTTATTTTCCTTGGCAGAAAGCTTAGGTGGAGTAGAATCATTGATAAACCATCCTGCTAGTATGACCCACGCTAGTATTCCAAGGGAAGAAAGAATTAAAAACGGCCTTGCAGATGGTTTAATAAGACTGAGTGTAGGTATTGAAGATGCTGATGACTTAATTGAAGACTTGAACAAAGCCATTGGATAATCAAAATGAAAATACTCAAACTGATATTAGGATTATTAGGTAGCACAATCTTTACTTATTCGTTTGCTCAAACAACTAAAGAAAGCCTGTCGCTATTTATACAATATAATGTAGATAGTATTTACAAAAAAGAAAATGTACCAGGCATTTTTGTAGGCGTATTAAACAATAATGAAAAACATTATTACACAGCTGGTTTAGCCAATAAGAATACCAAATTAAGTTTTGACGAAGCAACTGTTTTCGAAATTGGCAGTATTACCAAAACCTTTACCGCTTATGTGTTAACTGCGGTATTAATTGAAAATAAAATAGCTGAAAGCGATTTAATCCTTAAATACCTTCCCGATTCGGTTCAACAAAACGAAAAACTAAAAGACATCAGTTTTGTTAGTTTAATGAATCATACATCTGGTTTACCAAGGCTTCCAAATAATATTAAAGTCAAATCATTTCTTCAACCTTATGAAAATTATACCGTACTTGATTTATATACTTATTTGAAAACCTGTTCTCCAAAACCTGTTGGCAATAGTGACTATTCCAATCTTGGTGCAGGCCTTGCTGGTGTTTTAGCTGCCCGTATTAGTGGTAAAACATACGAACAACTTATTGATGAACATATTTTTAAGCCCTTTAAAATGAAAGCTAATGGAAATGTTGATCCAAATAATAAAAGCCTGGGTTTTTATAACCCACAAAAAGAAGCAGAATACTGGAATATGAATGTGCTTGCTCCTGCAGGTGTATTACAATATACAGGAAGCCAAATGCTTACTTATCTCGAAAAAATAGCTTCCCCTGATACAGAAAAATCATCCACAGTGGTAAATAAAATACTTACTCCCTCAATTAATTTAAATGAGGTACAATCTGTTGGTCTGGGTTGGCAAATTATTAACTTAAAGGACCTACCCACAATTTACTGGCATAATGGTGGCACTTATGGGTTTTCAACTTTTTGTGCTTTTACAAAAGACAAGAGCAGGGCAGTAATTGTAGTAATTAATCAATTTAGCAAAAATGCTTTAGCAGATGGCTTAGGGTTTAAAGTTTTAAAAAAACTCATCGGTGAAGAGTGATATTTTAAAAATAAAACCCTACCTCGACAGTAAAGTAGCGCTGTATAATAACTCCTCTTTCATACCCAGCGACCCTATCTCCATTCCTCATCGTTTTACAAATAAACAAGACATAGAGATTGCCGGATTCTTTGCCGCCTTATTTTCTTGGGGTAACAGAACCACTATCATTAACAAATCATCGGAATTAATGAAGTTGATGGGCAATAGCCCGCATGACTTTTGTTTGCATCATTCAAACGCCGATCTTAAAAAGCTACTGGCATTTAAACACCGTACTTTCAATGCTACCGACCTTTTGTACTTTATCGATTTCCTTAAAATGCATTTTCAAAATAACAACAGCCTTGAAACAGCATTTACAAAATGGATGAATAAAACAGATATAACCGTTGAAAATGGATTGATTGGATTTTATCATTATTTTTTTTCTTTACCCCATATACCCGAAAGAACAAGGAAGCATATTGCCAGTCCCGAAAAAAAATCATCTTGCAAAAGGCTGAATATGTTTTTAAGATGGATGGTAAGAAGGGATGATGCTGGAGTGGATTTTGGCATCTGGAAAAACATCAGCCCTGCTCAGCTTATTATACCGGTAGATGTTCATGTAGCAAGGGTTGTCCTCCATTTAGGGTTATTGGATTCAAAACAAAACGATCCAAAAGTATTTGGCTGGCAATGGGCATTGGATTTAACAGCCCAATTGCGTATATTAGATAAAACCGATCCAGTTAAATACGACTTCGCCTTATTTGGGACTGGAGTAATGGAAAACAAACGTTAATGGAAAATGCTGAATTGATAAGACTACTAAATAAAGAACTCGCTATAGACTTTGCTGGCGATTTCTCTTATAGTGAGATACAAACCCATTTAGCCAATTACATTAATGAGTTGATAAAACATGATTTTGAAAAACTGATTTCTTACCTCTATCGTATAGACATTAGCGAACAAAAATTAAAAATACTTTTAAAACAATATCCTACTGAAGATGCTGGTAACATTATAGCATTACTCATTGTGGAAAGACAGGAGCAAAAAACTAAAACCCGTGAGCAATTTAGTCAGCAGGTTGATAATGATGATGATGAAAAATGGTAATCTATTAATCTTCTTGCAATTCTTTTTTAACTACCTTTTTTGAAAACATCAACTCCTCAACTTTCTCTTTATCTTCTTTTTCATTTCTTAAATCGAACATTGTTCCAAAAATATGGTCCCACAATGTTGAGCTTACACCAAAACCCAGTTCCACATTTTTATAATGATGTAAATGATGATTGCGCCACAAAGCTTTCATACATTTAAAAGGAGGATTGCCAGCATGAATAGCATAATGCATACTTCCATACAGTAAGTACCCAAACATAAATCCTGGGAAAAAAGCAAAAACATATGCAGTAACTCCAGGCAACATGGCTAACAAATACATAATGCTAAAAATGACAGAAGCCAAAACAAGACTGGGAACAGGGGGCATAAACAATCTTTCCTTGTCTCTGGGATATTCGTGATGATTGCCATGAATAATATAAACAATTCGAATAGCCAGTTTAGTCTCTGCAAAAAAATGAAAAATAAAACGATGAAACATATATTCAAAAAAAGACCAAAAAATTATACCTCCCAAAAAAATTAGGCCAATTTGCGTAAAACTTAATCTAATTACAACAAAACAATAATACAGCAATAATGAAATGATTGGAATATACAGTCCCCATATTACCAAAGGGTGCGTTTTAGTAAGAAACTCTAAGTATCGATTTTTAAAAATCTGAGCCTGGCCTTTATTATGAATTTTTTCGAACTTCATATTTAATGCTTTGTTGCTAAAATAATTAAACATTCATGAATATGCAAACGGTTAAATATTTTTCCTCCAATAGAATTGGTTATTTTTGGAGCCATTAATATATTCTTTATGAAGTTAGTTACCTATTTAAAAGAAAATCACGACCAATTGGGAATGTTGGTAGATGGTAAATTATATGCCCTCGATTTGTTGCACAACGACTTGCCTATGTCGATGGCCATGTTTTTAAATTTCTGGGATGAATTGATGCCCTTGGCAAAAGCCTGTGAAAACAGAATTAAAGAAGGACTAGTGAGGGAGGTTTTAGCAGATTCTTTTGATACAGCCGAAATTTTTGCGCCTGTTCCTCATCCTACAAGTTGTAGAGATGCTTATGCCTTCAGGCAACACGTTGCTTCAGCAAGGAAAAACCGTAAAGTGGATATGATTCCCGAGTACGACCAATACCCCATTTTCTATTTTACCAACCACAATAGCATTCAGGGGCCAGGAGATATTGTTTGTATGCCTGATCATTTTCAAAAACTGGATTTTGAATTAGAAGCCTCTATCGTTATTTGTAAACCCGGTCGCAATATTAAAGCTGCAGAAGCGGATGAGTATATTGGAGGTTTGATGATCATGAATGATATGAGTGCCAGAACACTTCAGATGGAAGAAATGGTTTTAAATCTTGGCCCAGCAAAGGGAAAAGATTTTTGTACAGTAATTGGCCCTATGTTGGTTACACTGGATGAGTTGTTACAATACGAAGTGCCTTGTAAAGAAAATCATACAGGCAAAGCTTGGAATTTGGGAATGAAATGCTGGGTAAATGAGATACTAGTAAGTGAAGGGAATTTAGCAGATATGGACTGGACTTTTGCCGAAATTATTGAACGTTGCAGTTACGGCGTAAATTTATTGCCTGGCGATGTGATTGGTAGTGGCACTGTAGGTACAGGTTGTTTTTTAGAATTAAATGGCACTGGCTTATTAAACAATCCTGAATTTACTCCGCAATGGTTGCAGGAAGGGGATGTGGTAGATATGGAAATTGAAGGGTTAGGAAAACTAAGTAATACCATTGTGAAAGATGAAGCTGATTTTTCAATCTTAGCACTAAAGAAAATGTAGAAAACAGATTTTTATGATAATTAACCTAAAAGATACTAACCCCGCCGATACTCAAAACTTTTTGCAGCATGCCATTGCTCCAAGGCCAATTTGTTTTGCATCTACAATTGATAAGGCTGGCAATGTAAACCTTAGCCCTTTTAGTTTTTTTAATCTGTTCTCATCTAATCCACCCGTGGTAATATTTTCTCCGGCACGTAGAGTGAGGGACAACACCACAAAACATAGTTTAGAAAATGTATTAGAAGTACCTGAGGTGGTGATTAATATAGTAGATTATGATATGGTGCAGCAAACCTCATTAGCTAGTTGTGAATTTCCAAAAGGCACCAATGAATTCATTAAAGCTGGATTTACTATGGAGAAAGCCAGTATGGTAAGCCCTCCTATGGTAAAAGAAAGTAAGGTAAAACTGGAATGTAAGATACTAGAAGTAAAAGCCCTGGGTACTGAAGGCGGAGCTGGTAACCTGGTAATTTGCGAAGTGCTTTGTATGCATATAGATGAAAGCATTTTGGATGAAAACAATAAAATAGATCAAACCAAACTGCATCATGTAGCCCGGCTTGGCGGCGACTGGTATGCCAAAATTGATGCAACCAATTTATTTAAAGTGGCTAAACCTAACACTCAATTGGGCATTGGTATTGATGCCTTACCAGAGAGTATTCAAAAAAGTGAAATTCTTACAGGAAACTATTTGGCACAATTAGCCAACGTAAATGAAATACCTTTTGTAGACCCAACTTTTAATGATGATAAATTAAAAAATATTATCCAATACTTTTCTATTAACCCCGATGATATGGACAAAGAACTACATCGCTACGCAAAAGAATTTTTAGATGCCGGAAAAGTAAATGAAGCCTGGCAGGTTTTACTGGCAGATGTTTAGAAAATTCCTCCAAAAACTTTTTTCAATAAATCAGTAGTCCTCGCCGCAAAATTATTCCGGATATTTCTCTCTTCCTGTGCAACTAGTTCAAATAAAGCATTCGTCGCTCTCATGGTTACATAACCCGACAGGTCTGGATTTACTTTTTTTACAAAAGGTATGCTGTTGTATTTATTAACCATGTCACCATAATATTTTGTGGCATTTACTTTATCTAATGACGCCTGAATAACTGGTAAAAAAGCAGCCGTCAACTGCGTGGTTGTTTTCTCCCTAAAAAAATGAGTGGCGCTGGTATCTCCGTTTCTTACCAAACCAATGGCATCTTGTATCGTCATGCTTTTAATGGCATTCACAAAAATGGGTTTGGCATAACCTACAGCATCTTCGGCCCCTCTATTGATTTGCAAAATAGCTTTATCCACCAAGCTACCCAGCCCTAAATCTCTTAATGTGTTTTCAACCTTAATGGCATCCTCAGGCAATAATATTTTATAGAAATTGTCTTTAAAAAATCCATCTTCCTTATTTAATTTTAATACAGCACCAGCCAAACCCTGTCCAAGGGCTTCCTTAATACCTTCCCCTGCCTCAGCTTCTGTTACCCCACTTAGCTGTGGCAACTGCTTAATAACTTCGCATCCATAAAACAAACTAGAAAATATGATGGCAGTAAATATTTTTTTCATCTTGAGGGGGTTTTATTAAAATTAAACATAGGCAAGATTCCTGCCAAACTTTAATCTAAGTACTGTAAACGGGTAAATCAGTTTGATACGGTATCTTTGCCGAAATTTTTTAAGCTATAAAATGAGCACAAAACACTTATCAGAACAGGAGATCATTCGCAGGGAAAAACTGGGCGAACTTACAAAACTGGGCATTGATGCCTATCCGGCAGCACTTTATCCGGTAAACACAACTTCGGATTACATTAAGGAAAATTATAAGGGCGAAGAAAATAAAGATCACTTTGCAGATGTTTGTATTGCTGGTCGCATCATGAGTGTTAGAGATATGGGCAAGGCTAATTTTGCAGTACTGCAGGATGCAGTTGGAAAAATTCAGTTTTATATTAAACAAGATGATATTTGCCCAGGTGATGACAAAACCATGTATCAATCTGTTTGGAAAAAACTAATTGATATTGGCGACATCATTGGCATAAAAGGATATGTTTTTACCACCAAAACCGGAGAAACTTCTATCCATGTAAGAGAATTCACCATTCTTACAAAGTCATTAAGGCCTTTACCCATTGTAAAAGAAAAAGATGGCGAATCATTTGACGAAGTAACCGATCCGGAGTTTAGGTATCGCCAACGCTATGCCGATTTAATTGTAAACCCTGGTGTTAAAGAAATTTTTATTAAGCGTACCAAAATGGTAAATGCTATTCGTGAGTTTTTAAACGAACGAGGCGCCTTGGAAGTGGATACGCCGGTATTACAAATCATACCTGGAGGTGCTGCAGCGAAACCATTTGCCACACATCACAATGCATTAGATGTGCCCATGTACATGCGTATTGCCAATGAGCTTTATTTAAAAAGATTGATTGTGGGTGGTTTTGAGTGGGTGTATGAATTCAGTCGCAACTTTCGCAACGAAGGTATGGACCGCACCCATAACCCCGAGTTTACAGTATTGGAGTTTTATGTAGCTTATAAAGATTATGAGTGGATGATGGATACAACTGAACAAATGTTGGATAAAGCAGCCATGGCCACTAATGGATCAACCAAAGTAATGGTTGGTGATAAAGAAATTGATTTTAAAGCGCCTTACAAAAGGATTACTATGTATGATGCCATTAAGGAACATACTGGTTTTGACATCAGCGAAATGGATGAAGCTGGCATTAGAGATGTTTGTAAGCAACTCCACATTCATGCCGATGAAAAATGGGGGAAGGGCAAATTGATTGATGAGATTTTTGGAGAAAAATGTGAAGCCAATTATATTCAACCCACATTTATTACAGACTATCCTGTGGAAATGAGTCCGCTCACCAAAAAACACAGAAGCAAGCCAGGCCTTGTTGAACGTTTTGAGTTAATGTGCAATGGAAAGGAAATTGCAAATGCTTATAGCGAGTTAAATGACCCCGTTGAACAACGTGAACGTTTTGAAGAGCAAACTAAATTAATGGAACGTGGGGATGATGAAGCCATGTTTATTGACCACGATTTTTTACGTGCCCTTGAATATGGGATGCCTCCTACCAGTGGTATCGGTTTTGGTATTGATAGAATTGCTATGCTATTAACCAATCAGCATTCTATACAGGATGTCCTATTCTTCCCTATGATGCGACCAGAAAGAATGGATGATTAAATAAACTTTATTATAAACTTTAAGCTGCTGTAAGTAAACAGCAGCTTTTTTTATAGTTAAATTCATTCCGCTTATCAATTTATGATTACACATTCTTTCAAAAAAAGTTATCTTGTTTCTCTAAATAATTAAACAATTTTATATGATAAAGTTTATTAAACATAGCCTGGCCGTTTTAGTGTTGGCTTTTTTAAGTATGAGTGCGGTAGCACAGAAAAAAGACCTTGGAGATGATCAGTATTTTAAAAGCAATTTTAAAGGGATTACCAATACACTTCCTGCTGTTGTAAAATGGTTGGATGACAGTCGTTTTATTTTAAAAAGAGAAGGTAAAAATTATGAGATAGATTGTAAAACCGGTGCTGAAAAAGAGTATGTGGAAGAGGTTATCAATAAAGGATCGATTGCTGTAAAACCTATTATTATTACCAAAGGAAACGATTTATACCTTTCTCAAAATACAGAAGACATTCGATTAACAAATGACGAGGCAAAAGAAATCAATGCTACTTTAAGCCCTGATAATAATTATGTGGCTTATACAAAAAACAACGACCTGTATTCTCTCAATCTAACCACAAAAAAAGAAAACAGGATTACCAACGATGGTAGCGAACTAATTTTAAATGGTTATGCCAGTTGGGTATATATGGAAGAGATTTTAGGGCGCCGTTCTCAATACCGTTCATTTTGGTGGAGCCCCGATAGCAAAAGAATTGCTTTTTTCAGATCGGATGATACAAAAGTTCCTGAATTTACTATTACCGATGCAACCGGACTTCATGGCTTGGTAGAAACACAGCGATATCCCAAAGTAGGCGATCCTAATCCTGAAGTAAAAGTAGGTATGGTTAGTGCAGATGGAGGCGCTATTGTTTGGGCTGCTTTTAATGAAAAAGACGATCAGTACTTTGGGCTTCCTTATTGGAAACCCGATGGAAGTTCTTTATTGGTACAATGGATGAACCGTTTACAAAACAACTTAATCATTTATGAAGTAAATGTATTTACTGGTGCCAAATCTGAATTTTATAATGAAAAACAAAAGAGCTGGATTGATTTGGATGATCAGGGAGATAGAATTCAGTTTTTAGAAAACAAAACAGGTTACATTCTTACCAGTGATGTAACAGGTTGGAATCATTTGTATTTCTATGATATGAAAGGAAGATTAGTAAATGCCATAACCACTGGAAAATTTACAGTTACAAGTCTTGCATATGTGGATGAAGCAAAAGGTGTGGTTTATTTTACGGCAAGGAGTTTGGAAAACACAGCCAGATTTGATTTTTACCGTGTGAATATTAATGGCAAGAATATGGAAAGGCTTACTCTTGGAGAATATAATAATAGCATCAACTTGTCTCCTGGCGGGTCTTATTTTGTTACCACTTATTCTAATTCTGTTACCCCTCCCAAAATGACATTAATGAGTAACAAAAGAAAAATCATTAAAGATTTTGGGGATAGTAAAGGAGCTGAATTTGATAATTATACAATCGCTAAAACAGAAATCATCCGTGTAAAAAGCGATGATGGCTTATATGATTTACCAATGAAAGTAACCTGGCCTTTAAATATGGATAAAAATAAAAAGTATCCTGTACTAGTATCTATTTATGGCGGACCTAATGCAGGAACCGTAATGGACAATTGGAGCTTAAACGGTAGTCAGCAATGGTATGCAAAAGAAGGCTTGATTCAAGTTTCGATGGATCACCGAGCCAGTGGCCATTTTGGAAAAGAAGGCGTAGCCAATATGTACCATAACCTTGGTTATTGGGAAATGAAAGATTATAGTACAATGGTTAAATGGCTTATTGAAAATGGCAATGCCGATGCCGCCAAAGTTTGCATTACTGGCTTTAGTTATGGTGGGTATATGTCTTGCTATGCTTTAACCTATGGCAGCGATGTTTTTACCCATGGTATGGCTGGTGGAAGTGTAACAGACTGGACATTGTATGATTCTCATTACACCGAGCGTTTTATGGGTACACCTACTAACAATCCCGATGGATATAAATCATCTTCTGTATTAACACATGTAGGAAAATACAAGGGAATGTTACAAATTGTACATGGCGCTATTGATGATAATGTTCATTTACAAAACAGTATTCAACTTACCAGTAAATTACAAGACCTTAAAAAAGATTTTGAATACATGCCTTACAGCGGAAACAGACATGGTATTAGAGGAGATAAAGGCCTCCATTATCAAAATATGAAAACCAAATTCATCTATAACTATTTATTAGAGAAAGAAGTTCCAAAATCCATGTTGAGATAATAAAATAATCAGTTTATAAAAAGAGCAGTTTCAATAAATTGAAACTGCTCTTTTAGTTTTTCGCCTTTTTAAACTAAGTAATTGTACGCTTGTCCTTTCAAGGATTTTAGATTATTTTTCAGTCTAAACCAAAATCAAATATTATGAAATCATTTATTCCTACAAGAATTGCAGAATTGTTATATGCACTTATTATTGCTTTTTTTGGCGTTGCCCATTTTATGAATACAGAAGCGATGAGTGGAATGATTCCTACTTTTATGCCAGCAGACCCTACCATTTGGGTGTATATTACTGGCGCAGCTCTTATTGCTTCAGCATTGGCGATCATCATCAATAAATTTAAAACACTGGCTTGTTATTTATTGGCAGTAATGCTTATTATCATTGCCTTAACTGTTCATATGGATGCTGCTCAGACAGGTAATCCAGGTCAGGTATTAAAAGATTGTGCTATGGCAATGGCTGCTATTATGATTGGCAACAATTCGTCTAAGTAAAAAATAAAAAACAGTAAAAAAACCTTCCCTATTTGGGAAGGCTTTTTATATTAAAGTCCCCTAATTTTTAAATAAAGAGATCGTTATACAATTGTGCCCCAGACACTACTGAATAACCAGTTAAATCTGTTATACCTTCTGCTGCCAAAACAGCTTCATCAATAAAACTGTTACCTGTACAAACTGTTGATGACTTAGATAAGATATAATATGCCGAATCGGCAATAATATCTACCGTACGGCTCATCTTCATCAACATTTCGCCACCCAATAAATTATTGACTGCTGCTGTAGCAATGGTGGTTCGAGGCCATAAAGTATTGGCAGCCACATTGTATTTTTTAAGCTCCGCCGATAATCCAAGGGCAATCATACTCATATTGTATTTACTGATGGTATATGCCAAATGGTTTTCGAACCATTTTAAATCCATATTAATAGGTGGAGATAAATTAAGAATATGTGCGTTGGTTCCTTTTTTTAGATAAGGGATACAAGCACGGCTCATCATAAATGTACCACGAACATTGATATCATACATCAAATCAAAACGTTTTGGTTCGGTTTGTTCTGTAGGAGAAAGATTGATGGCAGAGGCGTTGTTGATTAAGATATCTATTCCGCCAAATTTTTCTACCGTTTTATCTACTACATTCTGAATTTGATCATCAAAACGAATATCACATTGCACTGCTAATGCTTTTCCACCGGCAGCTTCCATCTCTGCGGCAGCAGTAAAAATAGTACCTCCTAACTTTGGGTTTTCTTCCACACTTTTTGAAGCGATAACAATATTTGCACCTTCTTTTGCTAGGCGTAACCCAATGGCTTTTCCTATTCCTCGTGAAGCACCTGTGATGATGACTGTTTTGTTTTGAAATGACATAAATGAGGTTTTAATTTGCTTTTGCCAAATGTAACTTATTTATCGCTTTTTTAAATAAAAGGAGAATCAAAAAGCAAAGCTCAAAAATAAATCCTTTAAGCATTTGGCAATACTTAAAGGATTTAAATAAAATAAAGCGTTGTACTAATTTAAACTTACTTCATAAGTTTTACCGGTATTAATTAATTTAGATATCAGGCAATTTACTTTAACGTCTTCCATACAAGCATCAAATTTTTCCTGGTCTATTCCAGGAACTGTTGCCTTAACTACCAAGTGAGCATTGGTTATGTTTCCACCCTCTAAAGAAATAGTGCTATTTACGTTAATAGCATCTGCAGTAAAGCCAGCGGCGTTTAAAACAAAACTTAGTTTCATAGCAAAGCATCCTGATAATGCTGCAGCTACCAATTCTTCGGGGTTGGTACCTATTCCATCTTCAAATCGAGAACCAAATGAATATTGTGTTTCATTTAATACAGTGCTTTGTGTAGTTAAATGTCCTTTTCCTTCTTTACCAGTACCGTTCCAAACGGCAGTTGCGTTACGTTTCATAATTTTTATTTTATCCCAAACCATTGAAGGGGCTCTGCTTCACAATGGTTTGGGTGGTTTTACTTTTGATTAGTTATTTTAAATAGCCCTTTATAATCAGCTTCTTTAAAACCCAGTATCAGTTTATTGCCATACTCAACGATTGGCCTTTTAATAATACTGTTTGTTTCCATCATTACTTTAATAGCAGCTGATGGGTTATCAATTTTTTTTTGTTCTAATTCGGTTAAAGTTCTCCAACTTGTACTTCTTTTACTAAAGATAAGTTCCCAGCCTTGTTTATAGCACCAAACCTCCAGTTTTTGTTTACTTATTCCTTCTTCTTTATAATTATGAAATGTAAAAAGTATTTTATTCTTTTTAAACCAGTCCATTACTTTTTTGGTACTGTCGCAATTGGGAATACCGTACACTATTATTTCAGCCATTTTAAAAGTCGGGTAGGGTTGGTTTAGTTTTCATAATACCCTCAATTTTTTCCATTACATCAGGTGTAAGTTTCACCACTACATCCAATGCTTTTAAATTATCGAGCAACTGCGATTTTTTAGTAGCTCCCAAAATGGCAGTACTTACATTAGGGTTTTTAATACACCAAGCAATACTTAACGAGGCAGTACTTACTCCTAATTTTGTTGCCAAATCGGTTAACTTTTTTACTTTCTTTACTTTATCATCCATTACCCATCTGTCCTTAAGCCAATCAAAACCCTCCAAGGCAAAGCGGCTTCCTTTAGGAATACCCTCATTATACTTTCCGGTTAATAAACCTGATGCTAATGGACTCCAGATGGTGGTACCCATACCCACATTTTTATAAATTTCTAAAAATTCGTTTTCCATTTTATCCCGCTCAAATAAATTGTATTGAGGTTGCTCCATGGTTGGCCCAATTAACCTGAATTTTTCGGCAACTCGATGAGCTTCCATAATTTCAACACCACTCCATTCGCTAGTTCCCCAGTACATTATTTTTCCTTGTTGAATAAGGTGGTTCATTGCCCAAACTGTTTCTTCAATGGGAGTATTCTTATCGGGGCGATGACAATAATATAAATCAAGGTACTCTACCTGTAACCTTTGCAGGGCTTCGTCGCAAGCTTCTAGTAAATGTTTGCGGCTACAGCCTGTTTGGTTGGGCTTGTTATCCTTGCCTCTCCAGCCCCAAAATGCTTTTGAAGAAACTGTGTAAGACGACCTATCCCATTTTTTCTTTTTCAACACCCTGCCCATCATTTTTTCGCTTTCGCCAAGGGCATATACTTCTGCATTATCGAAAAAATTAATTCCTTTGTCATATGCAATGCCCATTAACTCATCGGCTACCTTATCATTTATTTGTTTGCTAAAGCTTACCCAGCTACCAAAAGACAATACGCTTAATTGCAATCCGGATTTTCCCAAACGACGATATTCCATAAATTTTAAAACCTTTAGTGATAATTGTAAAGATAACAAAACCCAATCTGTTTTGTTTTATCTAGTTAGTGGGGAACTGTGAATTGGGAACACTGATGGTACCAGTAACTTTTTTAATAACATATTCTTTAAAGTCCTGGCGGGCTTCCATACCTATGCCATCAATGATTTGAGTTTTGCGACGGATATGTACTGGTTTATCGGTATAAAATTCAGCCCCAGTACGGTTCCTATCCCACCACAACTCATCGCAATACAAAGTATCGCCAAGTACATTTATTATTTTAACGCTGTCTTTTAAAAACACTTTGCTTTCAATCTCAAAATATTTTCCATACAAGGCATCCAACCGGCTATCTACCTTTGCAGAATCATTAAAAAAATCGACATGTACTGTTTTGGGAAATTCAACATAAGGATTAGTATCCTGCACTCTTAACATCAAAGGAGATAATAATTTGGCCTTCGCTCTTCCTGATAAGCTGTAATTAATATCGGCATTTTTAATTTCTTCAATACCAAGGCTCTTGCTGTTGAAATCCTTTACCTCCTTATCTGAATTACCACAAGATGAAATCAGTATCGTTATTAATAGGCAAAAGGGTATAAAGAAAGTCTTGGTTACAAAAACTTTCTGGCTGGTATTGTTCCATAAAACTTGGAATGAATGACTCAACCCTTTTATCATTAATAATTATTGTAAGTAATAAAATCTATAGCCTATTAATTGTACTTAGGCTTTTGAAACCAACGGGCATTCATAGAAATACCTACGCTAAATCTTACCACATTCTCTCTAATATTCGTTTGTTTATTACCACGGTTACCAATTTCCAAAGCAGTATTTAGCATTACATACTCGCCGGTATAGCTAATTCGTTTTAAAGAGGTAAGTGGCATTCCTGCTCCAACTGTAAAGGCGTAATCGGGTCTATTCTTTGTTAGTTTTATATAATCGTTACCAAAATAAAAACCAGCCCTATATTTTACAAATTGAAAGTATTTAGTTGTAGGAGAATTTTGCTTGGCAGGAAAATACTGTACTCCGCCTCTTGCCACCCAACTACTTTGAACTAGGTCTGTCTTACCATAATAGCGATAATTATTCCAGCTGGTCATTTCAAAATCGACACCATATAACCAATTTTGACCCTGATAACTAAAACCAGCTCCAACAGTTGCCGGATAAACAATATCGCCTTTTACATTTAAGTTTTCATATACACTGTCTAAGCGAAAGATTCCTCCATTACCATCATAAGAAAAAGTCTCTCTGATATCGTCGCTTGAACCATTTAACTTTTGCTGCACATTTCCATAAACACCAAAACGTAATACTTTAGGTATCTCCTTGGGTTGATCTTTATTTAAAACTGTTTCGTATTGAACACCTGCATTGATTAACAAGCCTCCAATATTTGTTTTATTGGCCGAGTTAGACATGTAGTACAACACCGAATCATTGATAAACTCAAGTTTTGTACTGTATTCTTTTGATCCAAACATATAGCCTACATTAACACCTACACTTAGGTTTTTATACCTAAAGCCAGTACCAATATGTGCTTGGTTTAATCCACCATTGCCCTCATATAAACTATTCAAACTGTCAATTCCGGAAAGTCTTTTAAAACTTTCGATCTTATAATTAATCTTAGTTACTGGTTTTAGTCCTAGGCTTAAAGCAAGGCTCATGTCTTTCTTTATCCATTTTTTAGGTGTTACAGGAAAAGCCAATTGTAAGTAGGAAAAGTAAGCATTGGCTGATGTGAATTTAGAAGCAGGTGTGGTGCTTTTTAAAGTCCTGTAAGCTAAATCAGTACCCACATCAAAAATGGTATTACTCACACTGGCTTGAGAAGCTGGGTTTGTAAAATTGATGGATTGTACTTCACGTAAATAACGACTGTTGCTGATACCGGCGGCAATACCACCCATACCTCTTGAAAGTATATTTCTATTAGGAACAATATCACCTAAGCCATATCTTGAATAAGGTGAGTTTTCCTGTGCCGTTACCGTTGAATGAAAGCCTAAAGCCACAAAAAGAACGAATATAATTTTAGTCATTGTTAGTTTCACTGAGTGCATACAATCCTTTAAATAAGAAATTAGAGTCGGCAAATATCCTGTTTTTAAGTTGTCCGGCAAAATAGGTCGTATCGCCCCCGGTTAAAACCACGTTAAAGTTCCCGTATTTTGAGGCATACGAATCAATGAAACCAGCTATCTCAAAGGTTATACCGGCTATAACCCCACTTTGTAAATTAGTTTTAGTATCGTAACCAATCAATGGAAAATTCCATTCCGGTTGCACCAATGGCAGCTTTGCGGTGTAGTCCTGCATTGATTTAAAGCGCATTTCCATCCCTGGAGAAATGCTTCCGCCAATAAACTCGTGGTATTGATTTATAAAATTATAGGTGATACAGCTACCCAATGCAATGACTAGGTTGTTTTTCCCTGGATAAAAATATACGGCAGCAGCCGAAAGTGCCAATCTATCAGCACCAATGGTTTCTGGTTTACCCACTGGGGTTGTAAAATTTGCTTTGGTAAGATGGGAGAGCTTATGAAAACTGGTTTTTGAACTCAAAATACCCTCTATGTCCACATTATGATTGATGACAGAGGATAATATGCTTTTTTGGGGTTGATATTCGACTAAAAGCTGCTCAATGGTTTCAACAGCATCATTAGGCATAACTAATTCTGTTTCAAACTTATCACCCCTAAAAATGGCTGCTTTAAGCCTGGTGTTTCCAAAATCGAAGCAAATGGTTGTTATCATTGAAGCTATTTTTATTTGCAAGTTAGCTTTTATTGATTTTGTCAGAGGATTGCATTTGCTTTAAATAGTAGTACTTTAAAAAAGTATATCGGGCAGTAGTTATGGCTATGATGAATCCTTCTTTTCCATCTAAAATGCCAAACCTGAAAATATAATGCTGCACAAAAGCAAAAATTGGAGAAAAGTAAAGTTTAAAAAAGGAAGCTTTTTTCCCCAATTCAAAATATTTTTTTGCATTCATCCTAGCGTAATGATCTGTTTTAAAAGCGTACTCTTGGGGATCCTGAACAGTATAATGCAAAACATACCCTTTCAGTCTTGTAATTTTTACAGATGTAGGGAAAACAAGGTTTTCATGTACTGCTGCATTATTCCAAGTTACTTGTGTACGGTTAAATAACCTTATGTGCTTATCAAAGCCCCATTCCCCAAACCTTATCCACTTTTTACAATAAAAATTTTTAAACTTAAATTCAAACACTTCTTGTTCATTATTTAAATCTTTTGCCAGTAGAATTTTTTGTAATTCTTCGTCCAAGGCCTCATCCGCATCAAGGCTTAATATCCAATCATTTTTTGCTGCTTTAATTCCTTTGTTCTTTGTAATTCCATAACCCTCCCAATTGGTTTCAATTACATGAGTATTTAAATTTTTACAAATATTGATGGTATTGTCGGTACTGCCATTATCTACTATAACGATATCATCACTTACCAGTTGTACCGACTTTATGGTACTGGCAATAATATGAGCTTCATTTTTAGTAATGATAACAACCGATATCTTCATATTGCAAAGAAACAATAAAATAAATACCAGTATTGGCTTAAATTAATAGTTGTTATTAATTTGGAATTTGAAATCAGAACCTTGAAATTTGTTTTATGTGGCAACAACATATATTGGAAATAAAAGAAGGGAATAATAAAACGCTTGCCCGTTGTATTAGTTTAATAGAAAATGAAGTAGAAGGATACGAAGAACTTTTACAACAACTTCCTGTTTCCAATACGCCGATTATTGGCGTTACCGGCCCTCCTGGTGCTGGCAAAAGCACTTTGGTAGATGCCCTGATTGATTTATTAGTTCAACAAGACAAATCGGTAGCTGTAATTTGTGTAGACCCTTCCTCTCCCTTTAATTTAGGCGCCCTGCTTGGCGACAGGATTAGAATGAGTGAATGGTACAATAATCCAAAAGTGTTTATTCGTTCCTTGGCAACACGTGGTTCACTTGGCGGACTTCATCCAAAAATTATAGAAATTAGTGAATTGATAAAAACGGCTCCTTTTGATTATATTATAATTGAAACGGTAGGTGTAGGACAAAGTGAAATTGAAGTAGCCGGCCTTGCCGATGTGACGGTAGTAGTGGTTGTACCCGAGGCGGGAGATGAAATTCAAACGATGAAAGCAGGGCTTATGGAAATTGCAGATGTTTTTGTTGTAAACAAAGCCGATAGGCCCGATGCCGATCATTTTGTTAAGAATTTACGTTTGATGCTAGCACCTGCTTTTTATAATCACAGCAATGCAATTGAAATTATAAAAACTACCGCCTCACAAAAAGCAGGTATTTACGAATTGCTTGAAGCCATTAATAAAGTTCTCATTTTGGGTAATTCCAATGATAAAAAATCCTGGTTATTGGCCGAGAAAGCTTTTCAGCTTATTCAACAAAAAAGAATGAAAGACATTAACAAAAAATTATTGAAAGAAGAAATTGAAACAGCGGGTGAAAATTTTAATCTATATCAATTCATAAAAAGCTTTTCTTAAGCTTCCTCATTGGCCTTTTTTTCTGCTTTATAATTATTTTTCCACCAGCGGAAACCAATAACACCAACAATGGCAAAAGGCATAAGCATTAAATAAAGAATGGCAGTATTTAACCCCTCGGCTGGCTTTTCCCCCAACTGAAGTGCTGTTTTAGAACAAACCGAACATTGAGCGGAAGTAACATTGCTTAATCCTGTAAATAAAACAACTAAAATAGATATAGTAATTAATTTTTTCATTTCGCATTGCAAAGTTAAGCTACTTTTAATAGCACAATTGTTTAATAATTTTAACGAAGCAATTGTCTACTTCAAATAAAGATTTTTTAAATTGCAGCTAAAATAACAAAGCATGTTACAACGGATTATTATAATTACTATTCTTATATTAACATTTAGCAATACGAATGCCCAAAGAATACAAACTGCTACTGATTATTTTAAGGGGGGCGTCTCCTTTGCTGAAAAAGGCAATTTTACAGATGCTATATTTTCTTTCAAGAAGGCCATTTCTATAAATAATAAATTGGATTCGGCATATATTGAATTGGCTAATACCTATTTAAAAATTAATTATGTTGATAGTGCAATCCTACTTTTAAATAAAGCAATTTCCATAATCCCTACATTCACAAATGCTTATTTGACTTTGGGCAATATTTACAGAGATCACAAACCCAATTACCCAGAAGCTATTCAAAATTATTCGAAGGCAGTTGTACTTGACAGCACCAATAAGTTAACTTATTATAGTTTAGCATGGTGCCATAATGCCAGTAAAGATTATGTAAAGGCTATTTCATTTGCATTAAAAGCCTTAGATATTGATATTGAATACCGTATTGCATATAATGAACTTGGACATGCATATCGTTTTTCAGGATTATTTAGCGAAGCAATCATTACGTTTCAAAAATTATTGAATATAAAAGTTGTGGATCTTCCTTTACTTTATATGGGACTATGCTATGCTGAAATAAAAGATAAAGAAGGTGCTGTAAAAGCATATGATGAATTGCTGAAAGTAAATCCTAGAATGGCAGCATCTTTAAAGAAAAAAATTGATGGGTTAGAGTAATGTCTATTGCTCCCTTATTTCAGATACTGAAGCTTCATTTTGAAAAATCTCCTGATCAAAAAACTTTGGTTCCGTAACAAACGCTTTCAATTCCCCATTCATTATTGTTGCCGACAAAAGATCATCGGCACGATAAACAACTGGTGTTTGTGCAGTCAATAGTTTTTTTGCCCCTGCTAAACTAATGGCATAAGCATGGGTACAATCATGAAACCCTGCTTTTCTTAAATGTTTGCTGAAAGGCTTTGGCAAAAGATTGCTTACCATTCTATAAGTCCAGGTCATTAAACCTAAAGCAGCAGGAATTTTATACAAAAATTGTTTTGCTTTTAATTGGAAATTAATTTTTTCATGTTTTAAATACCCCAGATAAACCAACTCCCAATTTTCTGGCAGTTCTTCCAAGGCTCCTGGTAATTCATCTATATTTTCAAGAATGGGTAATACATCATCTTCAAGTATCAAAACCTTACTCCAGTCATTCTCCAACATGGCGGCATATAAATTTCGGTGCGATAAAGAGCAGGCAATTTCTCCCAAATTCAATGCCTTACCTTGTCTTTGAAGTTTTTTTGCTTTTTGTTCATCATAAGTGCCATTTACTTTTGATTCTTCATAATTAAGTTGCAACTTATCTGCACCCCAAAAAAATTCAAAGGGCAAGCCTTCTAAATTTTTTTTTACTTTTTCGTGCCTGTCTGTAAAACGGGGAACAGAAACAACCAAAATTTTATCGAAATAATGGGTCAAGTAATTACTTATATGAGTTGGTATTGTCAAAATTTTATTTAAAGGCATTATTGGTAAAAATGATATTCTCTCCCTTAATATCAAAAGAGAAATCGTATTTATTGATAGCATTAAAAACGGCATGTGAACATCCTTTTTTCATTTTATCATGAAGTTCAATGATTAAAACCTTGGTTTTAGGAAGCCATTGATCAAAGTTTTCTTCAAATACTTCTTTTTCCGATCCCTCAATGTCTAGTTTAAGAACATCGATGTGTGGCATACCATTTAATTCCATGATATGTGTTATAGTAATCGCTTTTAAAACATCGGATGTTTCAACGTCAGTTTCAACTACTGTAAAAGCGTTGTTGCCAACCTGGCTATTTTCAATTTTTAAATTTGTATTTTTTTTCCAAATACCATTTTGCATAGCCCTGATATTTGAATATTGGCTACAGTTTGAGTTAAGCACTTTAAAATTATCTGCATCAGGCTCTATACTTACAACAGTAGCATTGGGGTATTGGGTTGCAAAAAAACAAGCTGTTAAACCAATATTACCGCCCCCATCAATAATATATTGAGGATTGGATGGTAGATTTATTTTATAGGTTTCGTTTAAAAGCACTTCTTCAAATGTGGCATAGTCAAAGGGATTATTACGAATGCAAAAAGGATGCGAAAGGTTGTCTATTGATAAATTTGAAAGCTTGCCACTTTTTAGCTTTCTATAAAAAGCAATTGCTTTAAAAAAGCCAAGTTGTTTTTTTAAATTTTTAAATCTAGACATAAGAACAAATAAAAAATTAATTTAGCCGTGAAATTACAATTAGTACGTAGCCCAATAAAATATTATTTATGCGACAGGCATTACCCAGGTTAAGTGGAATAAAAGTAAGGAAGAAAGATCCAGCTTATATACATCTTTATTTTTTAATGAAAGATATAAAACATTCGCTGGACAAATATGCAAAAGGAAAACTGCTGGATCTTGGGTGTGGCAATAAACCTTATAAAGAATGGTACGAAACGTTAACAGAATCATCCATTGGCTGCGATGCAACACAAAGCAGCGAAAACATTGTTGATACCATTTGCCTGGCTTCTACACTTCCATACGAAACGGAATCGTTTGATACTGTTTTTTCTACTCAAGTGTTGGAACATGTTTTTGAACAACAACAAATGATTAATGAAGCAGCCAGGGTTCTTAAAAAAAATGGACACATTATCCTTTCTGTTCCTTTCACTTGGGAATTACATGAAGAGCCTTATGATTTTTTTAGAATAACAAAGCATGGGCTAAAAGAGATGTTTGAAAAAAGTGGTTTTGAAATTGAATATATTAAGGCCAATGGAGGTAAATGGGCCGCCATGTTTCAGATGATGTTGAATACCGTTTACTCTACATTTAAATACAAAACCATAAAGGCAAAGTTTTTAAAAACTCTTTTTCTTGATTTAAAGCTTACCTGGCTTATCAATCAATTTGCCATTTGGATTGACAAACGTCATTTCGACGATGTTTGGACATTGAATTATCTTGTAGTAGCAAAAAAGAAATAATTATGGTAATTGGAAACGGAATGATAGCCAAGGAATTTGAGAGCTATCGGAATATTGATCAAATTATCATTTTTGCATCGGGAGTATCTGACTCTACCAACACAGATGTAGTCGCATTTGAAAGAGAATTAAACCTCATAACTGAAACCATACAAAATAACAAGGGTAAACTATTTGTGTATTTTAGCACCTGCAGCATTTATGATCTTTCCATGTTACAATCTTCCTATGTTCGTCATAAGATAAAAATGGAAGATTTTATCATAACGAATTGCCCTCAGTTTATCATTTTTCGAATAACTAATCCGATTGGGTACACCAATAACACACATACTGTAGTTAACTACTTTATTAAACACATCATTGAAAAACACAAGTTTGAAGTTTGGGAAAAAGCCAGTAGAAATATTATTGACATTGATGACATGTATCTAGTCTGTAATAAAATTCTGCAGCAAAAACTTTTTACAAATTCAATAATCAATATTGCCAACCCAAAAAATTACTCGGTGAGCTATATTATCAGTTGTATTGAAATTCATTTTGATGTAAAAGGTAACTACATCCTCGTTGATAAGGGAGGTGGGCCTATTATTGATACCACAAAAGTTGATGCCCTATTCTCAACTTTTAACATCCATTTTAATGAAGACTATTTTCCAAAACTCCTCAAAAAGTATTTTACCAAATAACCTGCTGCTTGGTAGATAAAAGATAATTATACCTTCGATTATCTTTTCTTTACAAAAAATTGTACATGAAATCAGTGTTTTTTTTATCCTTAATGAATGGTAGCACTTGGGGCGGAAGTGAAGAATTTTGGTATAAGGCTGCCTTATGGATGAGCAAGAATAATTACAAAATAGGCATTGGTTGTTTTGATTGGGAAGAAAAAAAAGGGCGGATCAATGAATTAAAAAAAGCAGGCTGTAATGTGTATCTATTATCAAATAAAAAAGGGTTGCTTAAAAAATGGAGTTTAAAGAAATCATTGGATCAAATACCTTTTTCGGATTATGACTTAACCATGGTTAACCAAGGAGGTTGGGAAGATGTTTTACATGCACCATTTAAGCACTTGTATAAAAAACTGTCAGCCTATGTATTAAATAATCACAACTACAACGAAAAGGCAGTATTAACCAATAAAAAGAAAGAACTACTTCAGCAATGGGTAAGTAATGCCCAAATGAATTTTGGAGATACTCAAAAGATATTTGATTTCTTAAAAAGAAATTTCAATATCCAGATTGATAAAAAGGAAACACTCATCAACCCAATTGCTTCGCAACCGGATACTCAACCATCCCCTTATCCTGCATTTAAAGATAATGTTTGCATATGGGTAATGTTTGCAGAATTTGATACGGCTCGTAAATCTCAAGACATTCTAATTAAATCCTTATCCTCCCAAAAATGGACTGATAGAAACTGGCAATTGCATTTATTTGGCAAAGGAAAAGATAAACCGATGTTGGAAAAGCAGATATCGGACGCTGGGTTGGAAACTAAAATTTTATTTAAAGGATACACCAATGATATTAAACTAACCCTGCAGGATTATCATCTTCTTTTGCAATGTACCCGTATTGATGCTATGCCGATTACAGTTGTTGAAGCAATGGCAATGGCCAGGCCCTGTGTAGTTAGCAAAGTGGGCGACATGCCTGTTTGGGTTGAGGATGGAGTAAATGGGTTTGTTTGCAACGAAGTGACTGTTCAGGGAATTGACGAAGTGTTGGAAAGAAGCTGGCAACAAAAAGCTAATTGGGAAACCATGGGTAAAGTGGCTTTCGAAACTTTTCAAAAAAAATATCCGCAACCTTATGAAGAAAAGATTGCGGAAATTTTAAATAATTATATTCCTTAACTGAAATTGTGTTAAACTGCTTCAGACTTCATTTGCTTTGAAACCTTAGAACGTTCATTCTCATCCAAAATCACTTTTCGCATACGAACGCTTTTTGGCGTTACTTCAATACACTCATCTTGTTGAATATATTCCATACACTCTTCTAAAGTCATCAAGATTTTAGGAGCAGCACGGCTAGCATCATCACTACCACTTGCACGGTGATTGGTTAATTTTTTTGGCTCTGTAGCATTTACGTTCAAATCTCCTGGCTTAATATGCTCAGCAATAATTTGGCCTGCATAAACCTCTTCTCCTGGATCAACAAAGAATCTTCCTCTGTCTTGTAATTTATCAATTGAATAACCAGTTGTTTTTTCCATGTTTTTAGAAAGTAAAACGCCATTACTTCTTCCAGGAATATTTCCTTTCCAAGGACGGTAATCGGTAAAGCGGTGAGCCATTACAGCTTCTCCAGCAGTATTCGTCAACATATTGCTACGTAAACCAATTAAACCTCTTGAAGGGATATCAAATTCTAAATGCTGCATTTCGCCTTTACTTTCCATGATCAACATTTCGCCTTTGCGTTGTGTAACCAGGTCAATTACCTTACCACTAAATTCAGCAGGTACATCTACAACCAAATTCTCATAAGGTTCGCATTTTTTACCGTCAATTTCTTTTACTAAAACCTGAGGATTACCTACTGTCAATTCAAATCCTTCTCTACGCATGGTTTCAATTAAGATACCAAGGTGCAAAATTCCACGGCCATAAACCAAAAAGCTATCTGCACTGTCCGAATCTTCAACACGTAAAGCCAGGTTTTTTTCAGTTTCTTTCATCAACCTGTCTCTTAAGTGACGAGAAGTAACAAATTTACCTTCACGTCCAAAGAATGGTGAGTTGTTAATGCTGAACATCATACTCATGGTTGGCTCATCCACGCTGATAACTGGTAAAGCTTCAGGAAATTCAACGTCACAAATGGTATCTCCAATATTAAATTCATCTAATCCAACAATCGCACAAATATCTCCTGCAAATACTTCTGTAGCCTTCTTTTTTCCAAGGGCTTCAAAAGTATACAGTTCTTTAACTTTCATTTTTTTAATGCTACCATCGGCTTGTACCAAAGCAACTTGTTGTCCTTCTTTTACTGAACCTCTTGCTACTTTTCCTACAGCAATCCTTCCTAAGAAAGAAGAATAATCTAAAGACGTTATCTGCATTTGAGTTGTACCTGCATTTACTTTAGGCTCAGGTACATGCTCCAATATAGCATCTAATAAAGGAAAAATATTATCGGTTTCGGTTAATGAAGTGTTCATCCAACCGTTTTTGCTTGAACCATAGATTGTTGGGAAATCCAACTGCTCTTCGGTAGCATCAAGGTTAAAGAATAATTCAAAAACAGCATCATGTACTTCATCCGGGCGGCAATTTGGCTTATCTACCTTATTAATAACTACAATAGGATGTAAACCCAATTGCAAAGCTTTTTGTAAAACAAAACGAGTTTGAGGCATTGGGCCTTCAAAAGCATCAACCAATAGCAAAACGCCATCAGCCATTTTTAAGACACGCTCTACCTCGCCACCAAAGTCACTGTGACCAGGGGTATCAATAACATTAATTTTAATGTCTTTATATGTAACTGAAACGTTTTTACTAAAAATAGTAATCCCTCTTTCTCTTTCCAGGTCATTATTATCCATGATCAACTCTCCAGTCTCCTGGTTATCACGAAAAATGTTGGTGCTATGCAAAATCTTATCAACCAAAGTTGTTTTACCGTGATCTACGTGTGCAATAATTGCGATGTTTCTTATATCCATTGTGTTATGCTTTTAGCTTTTAGAAGTTAGTTTTAAACAAAAGCAACCAGCTAATGACTAAAGGCTAACAGCTAGGGGCTGTTTTTTGAGGCGCAAAGGTACGCCAAATAGGTTGTATAGCAAGGCTAATTGCCAATTAAACGTGTAAATAGCGGTATTATTCTATTATATCTGTATAGAATAGTTTTTTAAACTAAAATCCAACCAGCTATGCATTGATCAATAGACTTAAAGAGAGCATGATATAAACTTCAAATATCTGTAACTTTAAAAATCATCTTTTTAAACAATTACTTATGCAAAAGAGTTGGTCACGCCGGGATGCTATCTGGGCTTTAGGACTTTCACTAGGTGATGCAACCATCGCAATCCACTTTATATTGTTGACGTTGCAGCACCTTGTGGCATACACCATGAGTAGTTTATTAATTTGAATGTAAAAAACACAGATAACCATATCGGCTGGTTATCGATCAATTAAATTAACAACCTTTAGTTGCTGATTGCTGCTATTCATGTTAATTTTAATTTTTATACCATAAACAACATCCCTTAATGAAAAAAATAATGATTGCAGCTTTCTTATTGATTACAATAAGTGCTGTTAATGCCCAGGTTAAATTTGATGCTTTACAGGTTACTCCGCAAATGCCTAAAGCTGGTCAAACTGTTAGCTTTAAGTATAACACAAAACTTTCGCCTTTACAGGATGAAAAGAAAGTAGATATTGTTATTTATATTTTTAACAAGAAAGGACCGGTTGTTATAGAACCTAAAACAATACAAACCGGAACAGTGTATTCCGGTAGTTTTAAATTAGATACGAATACTGTTTGTATTGCCTTTGGATTTTCAGCCAATGATAATAAATTAAAAGATAATAATGCCGGCAATGGCTATATCATACCTATATATACAGGTAATAATCTGCTAGTTTTGGATTATTACGCTGCAGCTGGCTCGTTATATGGCGGGTATGGTGAATACTTGTTTGGTATGAAAAACGTTCCGGAAAAAAATCTTGCGCTTATGGAAGAAGGATTAAGATCATACCCCGAAGCAAAAAATGATATCAACTATTTTTCATCTTATTTATTTGCTTTGAATACAGCAAAAAAGAAAGAAGCTGAGCCTATAATTATTGAACATTTAAAAAACATAGCCGCTAAAGCCGACATTACTGAAAATGACTTCTCCATTTTAACACAATGGTACAACCGGCTTAAAATGAAAACCACCGCCGATTCTTTTACTGTCATTATGAAAGAAAAATATCCCGACGGCTACTGGAAAAAAAATGAGGCCTTTTTTGCAGTTTATAAAGCCAAAGATGGCGACGCCAAAAAAGCCGCATTTGAAGAGTATATAAATAATTACACCATAAAAGAAGATGAAAAAGAAAATATAATTAACCTAAAAAGCAGTATAGCAGCCGCTTATCAAAAAGATAAAAATTACGAAGCACTGAAAACCTGGGCAAACCAATTGCCAATGGCAGAAAAAGCAAGTTTGTATAACAACTCATCATGGTATATGGCACTTGATAAAGAAAACCTGGCTGAAGCCAAACGGATGAGTTATGAAGCAACCACCTGGGCAAAAAAAGAAATGTTGACACCAACTGAAAAGAAACCGGAAAGCCTTACAAAAAAACAATGGGATAAGCAACGCAAAACACAATACGCAATGTATGGCGATACCTATGCTTTCATCCTTTATCATTTAAACGATTATAAAAACGGCTATCAGTATGCAAAGGAGGCAGCAGGAATTAACGAATTTAAAAATGCAGAGTATAATGAACGCTATGCCCAGTTAATGGTAAAAGTTACTCCACCGGCTTTGGCTAAAAAAGAGCTTGAAAAATTTGTTGAAGAGGGTGTGGCTTCTTCCAAAACCAAAGACCTGTTGAAGGAAATGTATGTTGCTGAAAACAAATCGGATGAAGGTTATGATGCTTATTTAACCAAACTGGAAATGGCGGCCAAAGAAAAGAAAAGAGAAGAGCTTGCAAAAGAAATGATCAATGAAGCTGCACCTAAATTCAGCCTGAAAGATTTTGCAGGCAATGATGTAAGCCTGGCTAGTTTAAACGGCAAAGTAGTCATAGCCGATTTCTGGGCCACCTGGTGTGGCCCCTGCATTGCATCAATGCCTGCTATGAAGAAGGCGCAGGAAAAATTAACCGCAAAAGGCGATGTGGCTTTTGTATTTATTGATACCTGGGAATCGGCTGAAAACAAAAAACAAAATGCCGAAGATTTTATGAAGAAGAACAATTACCCCTTTCATGTGTTGATGGATGACAATGACAAAGTGGTTGCCGATTTCAAAGTAAATGGCATACCTACAAAATTCATCATTGATAAAACCGGGAACATCCGTTTTAAAAGCGTTGGCTGGAATGGTAATGATGATGCCTTGGTGGATGAATTAAGTATGATGGTTGAAATGGCATCAGCCGATATGCCTGAAAAAAAGACAGAAAAATAATATTCAACGGTTTTAATTAATTTTAAACAGACTGTACATGTACAGTCTGTTTTCGTTACTATGAATAAAAAGAAAATTTTTATACCTAATCTTGTCATGTGCATTTTGATGGACCTGATTGGTATGGCAACTTATTTTATTCCTGCTTTCGCCGAGTTTGGAGATATTATCTGGGCACCCATTTCTGGCTTCCTATTTTATATCATGTTTGGCGGCCGGTTTGGTATGATTGGCGGTGTGCTTAATTTCCTGGAAGAGATTATTCCATTTACAGATTTTATTCCCTCCTTTACCATAGCATGGTTTATCAAAAAAAATGAATTGGATAAACTGGTAGATAATTAATGAGCTAAGCTTTTGTAAATTGCATATCTGTAATTATGCCATTTCAACTACAATCTCCCTATTCTCCTGCCGGTGACCAACCGGAAGCTATCCGTCAATTGACGGATGGGATACTGAATGGTGAAAGACATCAAACTCTTTTGGGAGTAACAGGCAGTGGTAAAACATTTACCATGGCCAATGTGATACAGAATGTGCAACAGCCTACTTTAGTGATTACCCATAATAAAACCCTGGTAGCTCAATTATATGGCGAATTCAAACAGTTTTTTCCAGATAATGCCGTTGGCTATTTTGTTTCTTATTACGATTATTACCAGCCAGAGGCATATATGCCTGTAAGCAATACCTATATTGAAAAGGACTTAAGCATTAATGAGGAGTTGGATAAACTGAGGCTTCAGGCAACTGCACAATTATTAAGCGGGCGTAGAGATATCATTATTGTAGCCAGTGTAAGCTGTATTTATGGTATGGGCAACCCCACCGATTATGAAAATGGCATCATCCGCATACAACAAGGTCAGGTTATTTCACGACAGGGATTTTTACATGCACTCGTAAATTCGTTATACAACCGAAGCGAAGGCGAATTTGGAAGGGGTACTTTTAGGGTAAAGGGCGATACCATTGACATTAATTTACCTTATGTGGATTTTGGCTATCGCATTGCCTTTTTTGGCGATGAGATTGAAAGTATTGAAACCCTCGAACTCAGCAGTGGAAAAAGAATTAGTACAGTTGACCATGCTGCCATCTTTCCGGCCAACTTGTATGTAGCGCCAAAAGATATGTTGCAGAAAGTAGTGCATGAAATTCAGGATGAAGTGGCTGCACAGGATTTATATTATAAAAATTCGGGCAAATACATTGAAGCACAGCGCATCACAGAAAGGGTGAATTACGATTTGGAAATGATTAGAGAACTGGGGTATTGTAGTGGTATTGAAAACTATTCTCGTTTTTTCGATAGAAGATCTCCTGGTACCAGGCCTTTTTGCCTGTTGGATTATTTCCCAAAAGATTTCATTTGTATTGTGGACGAAAGCCACCAAACCATTCCTCAGGTAAGTGGTATGTATGGGGGAGATAGAAGTCGCAAACTGGTATTGGTAGATTATGGTTTCCGTCTTCCCTCAGCACTTGATAACCGGCCACTCAATTTTAATGAGTTTGAAAACCTGCTCAACCAAACCATTTATGTTTCGGCTACGCCAGGAAAATATGAG
This sequence comes from uncultured Chitinophagaceae bacterium, assembly GCA_947085175.1. GTDB lineage: Bacteria > Bacteroidota > Bacteroidia > Chitinophagales > Chitinophagaceae > Ferruginibacter. The sequence continues at coordinate 399,526 of CAMTVJ010000006.1, read as the reverse complement.
CTGGAAAAATGCGAAGGTATTGTTGTTGAACAAGTGGTAAGGCCAACCGGTTTATTGGACCCTCCTATTGAAGTTCGTCCATCGGTAAATCAAATTGATGACTTGTTGGATGAAATTGACCAACGAGTTACCAAAGGCGACCGTGTGCTGGTTACCACACTCACAAAACGCATGGCCGAAGAGATGGATAAATACCTACATCGTATCAACATTAAAAGTAAATACATCCATAGCGATGTAGATACCCTGGAAAGAATTGAAATACTTCGTGAGCTCCGTCTAGGAATTATAGATGTGTTGGTGGGTGTAAACCTTTTGAGAGAGGGGCTCGACCTTCCTGAAGTTTCATTAGTTGCCATTTTGGATGCAGATAAGGAAGGGTTTTTAAGAAATGAAAAAAGTTTAACGCAAACTGCTGGCCGGGCCGCCAGAAATGTAGATGGTAAAGTTATTTTTTATGCCGATAAGATGACTGACAGCATGCAGCGTACTATTGATGAAACACTAAGACGCCGTGAAAAACAGGTTGCCTATAATATTGAACACAATATCACTCCTACAACTATAATAAAAAGTACTGAACAGATTTTTGCCCAAGGCTCAGTGCTGGATGTAAAAGGTTACGACCCGTCCAATCCATATTCATTAGCACCCGATGAAGACCTGATAACAATAGCCGCAGAAGAGCAGGCTGTTTATACAACCATTCCGCAACTTGAAAAAGCAGTAGTTAAAACCAAAAAGGAAATGGACAAAGCCGCTAAGGCGCTCGACTTTATGGAAGCTGCCCGGTTAAGGGATGAAATGTTTAGATTGAAGAAAGATCTGGAAGAGATGAAGAAATAATTTATTATCTTAACTCTCCTTAACCAAATAAATCAGCATTTATGACTACGATTGCTCTCTACAACCTAAAAGGCGGTGTAGGTAAAACTGCCAGTTGTGTAAATTTTGCTTACCTGGCTGCGGCCGACGGTTTTAAAACTTTATTATGGGATATTGACCCTCAAGGCTCTTCTTCTTTTTATTATAAAGTAAAACCTAAAACCCATCCAGGCATAAAAAAACTGGTTACCAAAGATGCTGATTTAGAGAATGCCATCATGAGTACCGATTTTGAATTACTAGATGTCATCCCTGCCGACAATTCTAGCAGGAGTTTTGACATCATGCTGGAAGAAATGAAAGGAAATAAAAATCGTCTTAAATCGGTATTAAAACAATTACAAGGAGAATATGATTTTGTTTTTATCGATTGTCATCCAGGGTTTAGTGCCCTAAGTGAAAATATTTTTAATGCCGCTGATATAGTGCTCATGCCAGTTATCCCATCAACCCTTTCCATTCGTACCTACAATATGGTAAAAGACTATTTCAAAGAAAAATCTTTGGACATTACCAAAATGATGTGCTTTTTTACAATGACTGATCTTCGCAAAAATATGCACAACGAAATAATGGGAGAGCTTTATAAAGACAAACGTTTCTTCCAAAATTATATCCCTTACTTAAGTGATGTAGAAAAAATGGGTATCCATAGAGCCCCTATTATGGAGTTTGCCAACAGTAGTTATGCCGCAAATTGTTATAGAGAATTATGGACTGAGATTAAAGAAGGCGTACTGGAATAACTATAGCCCTTATCTAGATAAAAAACGTAAAACTTTAGTCTCCGTATATTTGCCAGATATGAAAAGAGAATTAAATAGCTGGTTTAGCCCCGCCTTACAAAAGGAAATGCCTATCGTTACTTATGGCGATTATGGCACTGCCATTTTATTTGTACCCACTGCAGCAGCAGATTATTTGGAGTATGAGCGGTTTCAAATGATGGAAACCCTGGCGCCTTATATTAATGGCGGTAAAATAAAAGTCTTTTCAATTAACAGTATCAACAACGAGAGTTGGTTAAATAATGAAATGGCAGGAGAGCATAAAGCCATTCGCCAAAATCAGTTTAACGATTATGTTTTTAATGAAGTAATCCCTTTTATTAAAAATTGCACTTCTAACGAAACACAAATCATTACCTGTGGAGCTTCTTTTGGCGCCTTACATAGTATGAACTTGTTTTTTAAGCGTCCCGATTTAATTAATGGCGTAATTGCCATGAGCGGTGTTTATGATTTAACCGAATACACAAAAGGTTTCTTCAACGACCAGGTATACCTCAACTCACCCATGCATTATATACAAAACCTAACCAATCATACCATTTTGGAGCAAATACGCCAAAGCGGCCATATTCATATATTAACAGGAAGCGGCGCTTACGAAGACCCCAATGCCTCTAAATCCTTTGCAGGCTTACTTTATAGCAAAGGAATTAATTACGAATTGGATGTTTGGGGCGAAGAATGGAAGCATGATTGGCCTACCTGGAGGGCTATGTTACCCGTTTATTTTGAAACCAGGTTCTAGTTTTTCCCCACCCAACACAATACTTTAACATCTTTTTCTGTTATATAGGTACCAATATCCTTCAAAACATGAAAAATTCTATCCTTTTATTAGCTATTAAGTGCTCGGTAATAGTATATTTTGCCGCTTGCACAGGAATTGAATCTTATACAACAGCCGTTTCGGCTACACCAATTGTAACCAAAGGCGAATGGAAAGTTGAACATTGTACAGATGCAGCTCATGGAGAAACTAATCTTTTAGAAGGATATGCTTTTAGTTTTCAACCTCAAGGTGTGATAAAAGCTACTAAAAACGGTCAGGAAATATCAGGTAACTGGATGGAAGATAATATATCTGGCAAACTGGTAATTAGTTTAGATACCAAAGATCCAGAACTAAAGAAATTGAATAACTATTGGGAGGTTTCATCCATTTCAAAAGAAGAACTTGTTTTTCATAATATAGAAAATAATAGCAATTGCCGGTTACAAATAACCAGCCTTTAATAAAGAATGTTGTTTTTGCTTATCTAGAGTTTAATGAACTTAGAAAGCTGACTCTTTGGGAGTTGGCTTTTTAAGTTTTTAGGATAAGTTGATGGTAGGGTAGAATTGTTTTATTTTTACCCAATGCCAAAGAAATTATTTTTACTAGATGCATTTGCATTAGTCTTCCGTGCTTATTACGCACTCATTCGAAATCCCCGTATTACCAGTAAAGGCCGCAATACCAATGCCCAGTTTGGATTTACCAATACGATATTGGAGCTAATCAAAAATCAGAATCCCTCTCATATGGCTGTGTGTTTTGATACCCATGCACTCACAGAACGCCATACCGACTTTGCCGATTATAAAGCCAACCGCCAGGAAACGCCAGAAGATATTTTATCGGCTGTGCCGGATATAAAAAGAATTATTGAAGGGCTCAATATCCCCGTGATCGCCATTGATGGATACGAAGCTGATGACGTTATTGGTGCTTTGGCCAAAATGGCCGAGAAAGAAGGCTATGAAGTATATATGGTTACTCCAGACAAAGACTATGGTCAGTTGGTTTCCGAAAATATTAAGATTTACAAACCCCCATACCAGGGTGGCAAGTTTGAAATAATGGGCCCCAAAGAAGTTTGTGAAAAATGGGATATTGAAAATGTGGACCAGGTGATTGACATGTTGGGTTTAATGGGTGATGCTGTAGATAATATCCCCGGCATTAAAGGCGTGGGTGAAAAAACAGCAGCCAAATTATTGAAAGAGTATGGAACCCTTGAAAATATTTTAGACAATGCCGATAAAATAAAAGGAAAGCTGGGTGAAAAAGTAATGGAGGGAAAAGAAATGGCGTTAATGAGTAAAAAATTAGCCACCATCATTCTCAATGTACCTGTTGAGTTTCATGAAGAGAATTTTTTAATTAAGGAAATGAATAAGCCAGCCTTAAAAGAAATTTTTGAGGAGTTGGAATTTAAAACACTTGGTGACAGGATATTTGGAGCCCCCCCGCCCCCCGAAGGGGGGAATTCAGAGCCAGCGGCTTTGAAAACAAAATCATCAAATGTGCAGATGGATTTGTTTGGAAATATTATAGAATCGGCTGACAATACATTGGAAAGCATAGAAATAGAAAACCCCGAAAATCCCCCCTTGGAGGGTGGGGGGGCCAACATCAACAACACTGAGCATGATTATATGTTGGTTGATACCACTCAATTGATTACCGAATTAACCAATAAACTAATTAACGAATCAGAAATTTGTTTTGATACCGAAACCACAGGCATTGACGCCAATGAAGCCGAGTTGGTGGGCATGAGTTTCTCTATTAAACCTGGCGAAGGCTATTATATTCCTTGTCCTGCCGATAGGGAAGGATGCTTAAAAATCTTATCTCAGTTTGAAAAACTTTTCAACGACAGCTCCAAAACATGGATTGGACAGAATATTAAATACGACTTGCTATTATTAAAATGGTATGGTTTTGAACTGGCTGGAGATATTTTTGACACCATGCTTGCTCATTATGTAATTGAACCAGAAGGTAAGCGAAGCATGGATGCCATGGCAGAAAAATACCTGGGTTATGCCACCGTTCATATTGAAGAGTTAATTGGGAAAAAAGGAAAGAACCAGGGCAATATGAGAGATGTGGAGCCTGAGAAAATAAAAGAGTATGCTGCTGAAGATGCCGATATCACTTTACAATTAAAAAATGTTTTTCTTCCCCAACTAAAAGAAAAAGAAGTAGAAAAGGTTTTTTATGAAGTAGAAAACCCATTGGTAAAAGTTTTAACCGCCATGGAGTTTGAAGGTATTAAAGTAGATGAAGGATTTTTAAATGACTATTCAAAAGAATTGGAAAAAGAAGCTAAGGAGGCAGAAGAATCGGTGTACAAACAAGCGGGGGTACGATTTAATTTAGCTTCTCCAAAACAATTGGGTGAAGTATTGTTCGATAAAATGCAGATTGATGCAAAAGCCAAAAAAACCAAAACAGGTCAGTATGCAACTGGAGAAGATGTTTTGTTGAAGCTGGCGGCAAAAAACAAAATCGTTGACGACATTTTAGCTTTTAGAGAGTTTACTAAACTTAAATCAACTTATGTTGATGCGTTGCCTTTAATGATCAACAAAAAAACGGGCAGGGTACATACTTCTTATGCACAAGCTGTTGCGGTAACAGGCCGTCTAAGCAGTAATAATCCTAATCTGCAAAATATTCCAATCCGTACTGATAGGGGAAGAGAAATAAGGAAAGCTTTTGTACCCAGAGATGCAGATCATGTTTTAATATCTGCCGATTATTCTCAAATTGAATTACGCATTGTTGCCGCTATCAGCGGCGATGAAAATATGTGTGCAGCTTTTAAATTGGGTAAAGACATTCATAGTGCTACTGCCGCAAAAGTGTTTAATGTAGAGGAGTCTGAAGTAACAAAGGAAATGCGGTACAAAGCCAAGAGTGTAAACTTTGGAATCATTTATGGCCAGGGTGCATTTGGTTTGGCCGAAAACTTAGGCATTAGCCGTACCGAAGCCAAAGAGATCATAGATAATTACAAAAAGCAGTTTCCCAACATCCAAAAATACATGGATGATACCATTCACTTTGCACAAGAGCATGGATATGTACAAACACTAATGGGCCGCAAGAGATGGCTTAAAGACATCAATAGTGCCAATTTTACTGTAAGAGCTTTTGCCGAACGTAATGCCATTAATTCCCCCATACAGGGTACGGCTGCCGACATGATAAAACTGGCGATGATAAAAATTCATGCCGAGTTTTTGAAACAAGGCTTTAAGTCGAAGATGTTATTGCAGGTACATGATGAATTGGTTTTTGATGCTCATAAATCTGAAATTGAAAAAATAAAACCCATCATTTTAAATTGCATGCAAACAGCAATGGCATTACCCAATGATGTACCTACAGATGCCGAAATGGGGATGGGTGATAATTGGCTGGAGGCGCATTAAGTTAATATTTGTGATTTACACGTAATTAATCGATTCATATCTTTACACTATGAAACCAACCCTTATTTATTGTTATGATGCCTATTGTGGCTGGTGTTATGGCTTTAGCCCTGTCATTAAAAAAATTGCAGCCAATTATAAAGAGCAACTTGACCTTGAAGTATTGAGCGGAGGTATGATGATTGGAGAAGAAGTGATGCCCATTGAAAAGATTGCTCCCTATATTCAAACTTCCTACAAAAAAGTGGAAGAGCTTAGTGGGATAGAATTTGGAGAAGATTTTTTATGGCATATCAATAACCCTGATAAAAGTGATTGGGTGATGAACTCAGAAAAACCAGCCATTGCTTTATCCATCATAAAAGAAGTTAATCCGGAACGACAACTTGAGTTTGCTATTGATTTGCAAATTGCTTTAAACTACGAAGGCAGGGATTTAGACGATAATGAATCTTATCGTCATCTGCTTGATAAATATGATATTCAACCCGAAGAATTTTACAGAAAACTACAGGAAGCTCCTTATAAGGAAATGGCTTATTATGAATTTTCCTTATTGAAACAATTGCAGGTAAATGGCTTTCCTACCCTTTTCCTTCAAACCGATGAGTTAAAGTTTGTCATGCTTGCTCGAGGTTTTACCGATTATGAAACAGTTAATACTAGAATTGAAAATGTATTAAGCGAATTTATATCTTCCAGTAAATAAGGGTTTTTTTATTGTCGTTTGTAATAAAAATTTTGTCGCTTTGAAGCAGATCCTCCATCGATGTAGGCATGGATGGAATCGGGAGTGGCAAACCTGTACACAATCCTTTTAGGAAAATCGTGCTCGGGATTCTCAAAAATATACTCATCATTATCTGATGATGCCAGTCGAAAACTTATGGGTCTTTTGTTATTCTGATTTTCTACAGATGAAATGTAAAATATGCCATTGTTGTTCTTCACTAAGTTCACTATTTCAGTCAGTGTCGTATCGGTGCCCTTAATAAACATCCCCCTGCTTTTTAAATGAAACTTATCCATCTTTTTCCACTCTTCTCCAATAAACCCATTTTTGGTTTTCATTAACCAGGTGCCTTCTAATCGATACAGTTTTTTAAATATTTTATTGTTATCCCCTTTTATAAAAGCTGATAAGCTTATAACTATAAACAATGCAATACCTACTTTTCTCATAGTACATTTTAAGATGTCCGAAGTTTTAATCTTTTATTTGAGATGAATGATAGGCCCCTTTTCGTAAGTTGATACCATATTCCATCCAGGCTTTTAAGAATGCCAAAAAACTGGCCCAGCCTCCTGTATTTCTTTTCAGCCATATAATGCCTGCTTCGTTATTGGCTTTACTTCTTTCTGTAACCGTCACTAAGGTAATCTCTGGTTCAATTTCCTTTAGGGTGATTTCTACAAAAGTATCTTCTCCATCGTCTGCCCCATCCCAAAAAAAAGAAATGTACTTGTCTTTTTCTGCCTTATCAACCTTCACATCACAGCTCATGTCCATTTCGGGAAATTTCCAAACAACCATTTCTCCTTCTTTCATAAAACCTGTACTTTCCTTGATAAAATATTTATTCATTTTATCGGGATTAACAATGGCATCATATACTTCTAAAGCTGGTTTTAATACCTGAATGCTTGCTTTTATTTCTAATTGCGAAATGGTTTCCATAATTATTATTTTCTCTTTTTTGATGCTTTTGCTTTCTTATTAAAATCAAGAGCTAGCTTTACCCAAAACTCCAGTTTCTTTTTTGTGTTTAAGTCTGTATCGGCAACAAATACATACCCCTTCATTACCCTCCCTGTAAAATCCATTGGAGTACAGCCTTCTTTTTCCAATACTTCTTCATAGATCAAAGGATCTAACCTTACCATCATACGGTCTTTCTCTATCCCTACACACATTTTATAATTTACCATAAAGCAAAGGCCGCCAAACATTCTTTTGTCTTCCACTTTTTTGTGATTGATTGCAATGATTTCCCTCACACGATCGGCTAATTTTTCATTGTATGCCATATTCCATGTTTAAATTATTTGGTTTTAGGAACAACAAAACTTTTCTCATAAAGATCAATCCATTCCTTTACACTAAACTTGGTACAAAGTTCCCCTATAAGATCAAAAGGCATATTTTCCATTTTCTTAAATCGAATACAGCTTTTCCCCATGTCTAATTTTCCGGAAACCCGTTTTGCATATTCTTTGGTAAACCAATCAAATATTTTTTTGTCGGCATAAACTCCCATATGATAAATGGCTACAAAATTCTTTTGTGAAGCAATATTAATGAAAGGCAGAGGCAAGGTAGGATCGCAATGGTAACCATTTGGATATAATGAATGAGGTACCACATAACCCACCATGCCATAACTAAGGCTTTCTTTAAATCCTTTGGGTATATTTTCCAAAATCGTTTTCCGCAATTTGGCCATAGTAAATGTTCAGTCTTCAGGTAATTCATTAAAATATTGTTCTACAGTTGTTGCTTTTGATTGCATAGTTTTTATTCTTTTAATTCAAATATATTTTCATAATCATTTACATTCCTGATGCATTGTTAAACAATTCTTCATTGGCTTCTTTATTGGAATCAGCATCAACAATAATTTTCCAAATGCCATTTTCTTTTTCCAAAACAATGTAAAACTTTCCATAGTAGATAACCTGTTCTTTTCCTTGGCTATTTACAGCTCCTTTAAAAAAACCTGTTTCCCAGGCCATAGTTCCATTACTGATTCTCTTGCTAAATCGAATTTCAAATAAACGATCGACTTTCTGTTCATTTTGCCCTAGATTGATAGGCGGGAAATAAGTGTTATAATCCCTCACTTGGTTCTTGTCAATATTTACTCTTACTATTTTTTTACTATGTACTGCTCTAAACTCTTCCTTATCTCCGGATATAAAATGGCTGACAAAGGGCTTCCAAACTTGTTCATTAATTTCTTTCACCCATCTCAAACTGTCTGATTGAGATGAAGCCTGTAAAAAACTAAAGGCTAAAATAAAAAGCAATAAACCACTCTTTTTCATTTTTATTAATTAAATGAGCTATAAAATATGCTTATGAAAATACTATAATAAATTTTACGATCAAAACCATTTATACAAAACAAACGCCCTTATTTCATCAAAATAAAAAGCCCCGCTTTACAGCAGGGCCCTTGTTCGCACTCACCTTTACACTATTTTCCACCACCGCCTCTTTGAAAGCGAGTAGAAGGTTCAACATCATCAATCCAAGATTTCAATTGGTCTGCTGTTAAAATAAGTTTTAAAGAAGCATCTCTTTTATCTGAAAGTTCCTTCCGCTTGGCACCAAATGCTTCACGGTCAAAAGAACCGCTAGAACGCATTTCTTCTAGAGCAGTTTCTTGATCTTTGTTAAAAGTCAAAATAATTTTCTCAGCTTTTAGTTTAGTAGCCTCATCCATTTTCATTGGAGCCATTTTTTCTACTACCGCTTTGGTTCTTTCCTCTGCTGTCATACGTTGTCCGCCGCCTTGTGCATTTGCAATAGTAATGCTGATGATTCCTGCTACCATCATTGTTAAAATTTGTTTTTTCATTTTAGTAGTGTTTTAGGTTTGTGAAAATTTATATGGTAAATTTAATGATTCTTTTCTTTGGCACCCATTCTTTTCCCTTCATCACGATTTTTTTTCAACATCTTTACAAAAAGGGAGTCAAATTTTGCCAACTGATCTTCTGTACATATCGATCTTACCTTTCGCAAGTGACTAAACATGTTAAGCTCCATTTGTTTTTGAGCAGCAGCAGATTTTTCTGCAATACTCATCATTACCGAATCTTTGAAATTTCCGGCTACTAACTCTTTAAATTGCTCTCCCTTTCCATTTTTCAATTGCTCAAACACTGCTTTCATATTTTCCTTATGTTTTAAACTTATGCTATCATATTGCTGTAATTGTACAGCATTAAAACCGATTTCAGTTTTAAGGAAATTTGAAATCATGGTTCTTCTGTCTGGACGTTTTCCTTCATGATGATCTTCTTTATCGAAAAATAGAAAAGCCAATAAGGCAATATTTGCAATCAGCAATAAAGCAATTATCAGAAGTAAGATTTTGTTGTTATTTGATTTGTTTGTCATTATGGTTGATTATTTTCAAAGTCATAAATAGTGGCTACCGTATAAGAAAACTCATCCCCTTGGGTTTGTGCAACCTGGTCTATAGCGGGAGTACTGGATGAAGATTTGTTCGACATCACAACCAATACATTAATTAACATAACTATACACAAGCCTGTAAAAGCTACTGCAGGCCTTCCTAAATACCAGGCAGCTTTTTCCCAAGTTGTTTCCCGCTTGTTGCTTAGTCTTGCAGCAATACGTGTTAACAGGAAAGGCTTGGGCTCAGCACGCTTTATATCTTCTACACTACTTAAAGCTTCTTCTACTAATGTATTAATTTGTTCTTTCTTGCTCATACCGGATGAATTTTTATTCCGTAACATTATTGTAATATTTACTTAACTCCTTTTTCAAATTTACTTTAGCCCTTCCCATCAAAGATTCAACTGCATACAAAGTAGTTTTCATTATGTCAGCCACTTCCTGATAACTTTGTCCTTCCAGTTTATGTAGCGTAAAAGCAATGCGCTGATTCTCGGGTAACAACTTCAATGCATTAAACAACTCTTTTGCTTTTTCTTTTTTTTCCATCTGCACACCGGGATGATTAAAATCAACAGGGTGTAAATTTTCATCTTCCTTGCTCCCAAAAAAATGCTGCACATATCCCAATCGCTTTTTTCTTTTCTTTTTCTTTTCAAAATCCAGAGCCTTACTTAATGTAATGCGATAAAGCCACGTTGAAAATTTAGAATCGCCTTTAAAAGAACTTACTGATTGATACACCTGAATAAACACTTCCTGTGTAATGTCATCCGCATCCTCATCGTTTTGAACAATACTTAAAGCCGTATTGTAAACCATATCCTGCCACTCGTCAACCAGCTTTTTAAAAGCTGTTTCATCTCCTTGTTGCAGTAGTACAATTGATTCGGGTTGGTGGTTCAAAACGTTTCATTTATCATTAGTATCTAAAAATAATTAAAACGGACGATATCCACCCCCTTGTCCTCCCATTCTATTATTATCATTATTAGTACTTACCGATTTTGCTGTCCCAAAATTCTTCAAGTTGTAACTAAACGTAAGCATAAAATATTGCTGTAATACTTGATTTTGTACATCTTGTATATAGGATTCTGAAACAGTTCTTATGATACTTTGGTTTTGTTTTAATAAATCAAATACGGTAAGCTTTAACTCCGCTTCTTGTTTCTTAAGAAACTTTTTTCCAATACCCGCATTCCATAACCAATAGTTTTGGTTAAAGCCATCTGTTAACCCACTATACTTTTGATTGGTTACATCATTTTGAATAAACCAGCCCTTTTTAGATAATAAATTCAATTGTGCTCCTGCAGATTGCTGCACATATTTGTTATTAAGTTGTGGCTGAATTGAATTGGTTACATTACTAAAATTGGCCGAATAATTTATATTAAAATCTACAAACTCATTGATATTGCTTGCTACAACTGCACCAGCATTATAGGTATATGACTTTGAAGTGTTCTTCACTTTATTAATCATACCTGGAATATTACTATAGGTTAAACCTGCATTTAAGCTAAGGTTTGATTTAATAAATTTCACAGGCATTGCATAGGTAAAGAAAGAACGCAAACTCCAAAACCCATCAATATTTACTGGTTTCGATAATTGAGATCCTTTATACAAAGTCACCGAGCTGTTTAACACACTATCATTACGAGCTGTAAATGTTGCATTTGTTATATAATTATTGTTTTGTTGAACAAACACATTTGCAAAAAAGCTTTTCCCTTTTTGTGTATTGGTAAAAGTATATCGGGCACTTAAAATATTTCCGGCTTGTTGTTTAAGGTCACGATTACCAGTTGAAACAAACAAGGGATTAGTATTATTGATCACATCTTGTAATTGCGAAACAGAAGGTGTGTTTGTATTGGCACGATAAAACAATCGAATGCTGTTTTTAACATTTATCTTTTTGCGCCACATTAAATTGGGTAATATATTATTAAAGTTTTGATTCACTTTTGCCACATATGGAAAAGCCTGGTCGCTATTTAATTCGGTGTATTGATAGGACAATCCTACTGCAAACATATTGTCTCTATCGCCAATTCGGTAAGTGGCACCTACATTTTGGCGGGTAGTTATATTGTCAAAAACGTTGGATAGGTTATTATCAAACGTCGAATACTTTCCTGCTACTTGGTCGTATTGAAAAGTTTCTTGATCGGAATTGCTTTTAGTATAAGATGGAGCATAACTCAATTGTAATTGACCCTTTTTCCCAATGGCTTCGGTAAAAGAAATATTGCCAGATAAAGTAAGCCCATTGGTCGTAACATCGGTAAACTGTTGTAAGGTATCTATAAAATTACCGCTGGTATTATAATAGCTATTGATGTTTTTTAAATAAGTATCGCCATCCTTATTATTAAAGCTGGTATTAAAATTTACAGATATTGTTCTTCCTTTTTTAACAAAAGAATGACGGTATAAAATATTATTACTGATGGTATAACCCGAGGTTTTGCTATTACTTTCATTATCAAGTTGGCTAATAATATTTGTAGGACTTGATGAATTTATACCAAGAATATCATTGACAGAAGTGTTGTTTTGAAAACTTAAGTTTGGCATAATCATTAATGAATTCCTTTCATTGAATTTATGGTTAATGCGGAAGTTAATTCTGTGGTTACTGTTTTTAGAATTGGATAAAGCCGTCTCATTATACGCTTGAGTTGTTCCTCCTGGTAAAAAGTTTTCGGTGTTTGAAAGTTGATCGTTGCCCGTATTGCTGTTATTAAAGAAATAGCTTCCGGATACCTCAGTTTTTTTACCCCATAAGTCCGAATAGTTTATTCCAAAAGAGTTGGTAGTACTTATTCCGTTTTGTTGCCCTACTGAAAAATTATCTCCGCTACCACCTCTGTTTCCTCCGCCGCCTCTACCGCCACCACCACGGCTTCCTCCACCGCCACTAGAAATGCCTAATAAATCCTGAGAAGCAAAGTTTTGTTGATTAACATTATTAGTTAAGCCAACAAAAGTTAAACGTAAATTCTTTTTAAATACGCTCATATTTCCTCCTGCATTAAAACGTCCGTCGGTTCCGGCACCGGCATATAACCTTCCAAATTGCCCACTCCGCATACTTGCCTTTGTGATAATATTTATTGACTTCGTACTGTTGCCATCATCAAAACCAGTTAAAGCAGCCTGGTCACTCAATCGATCAAAAACCTGAATTTTGTCAATTACTGTGGCTGGTAAATTTCTTAAAGTGGCTGTTGCATCGTCTCCAAAAAAATCACGACCATCAACAGTAACTTGTCTTACTTGTTCGCCAGCGGCTGTTACAGTTCCGTTTTTATCAATAGTAACACCTGGTAGTTTTTTAATCATATCTTCTGCAGTAGCATCCGGATTAACTTTTAATTCACTGGCAGCAAATTCCAAAGTGTCTCCTTTTTGGGCAACCAAAGGCGTTTTGCTTTTTACTACAACTCCTTCTAAATCTTTAGCCATTTTACTAAGACTGAATTGTAATGGCTCTTTATTACTAGCTTGTAGATTAATATTTTGAATGATGATTTCGTAACCAATAATGCTGGTAACTAATCTGTATTTATCGATGTTTAGTCCTGAAATTGAAAAACTTCCTTTTGCATCAGTTAAAACGATTATAGGATTTAAAGAATCCTTTTGTGCGGTTAAACTTACCGTTGCACCCACCAAAGGAGATTTGGAATCCTTATCCGTTAACTTCCCTTTGAGAGTAATGCTCTGGCTTTTAACCATAAAAGCTGTAAAACTCAACGCTACTACTAAAAACAATCTTTTTATATTCATAAATTTCTTTTGTACTTAATTAGACGACGACTTATAAATAAACTGGCGCTAAAAGCAGCTATTTTAAGTTAAAACAGTCTTTTCTATTAAGTACGGCAGATATAATGTATAAACGGCAAAGCCTTATTTAACAAGCCTTGTATTTACAAATAGATAAATTGCCTTTTAAAGATTAACTTGCAGCCCTAAAAATTAAACAAAGCATAATGGAATACAGCAAATTAGTATCGGTAACAGGTTTACCTGGATTGTTTGAATTATTATCATCAAAAGCAGATGGTGGCGTTGTAAAGTCATTACAAGATAACAGCACAAAGTTTGTAAGCACAAGGGTACACCAGTTTTCTCATTTAGAGAGTATTGAGGTTTACACAACAAAAGACAATGTAAATTTGGTAGATCTTTTTACAGCGATGGCTTCAAGCAAAGAAACCTTGCCGGCAGATAATGATAATGCAGCAGTAAAAGCTTATTTCGAAAAAGTATATCCCGAAATGGATTTTGTAAGGGTATATGCCAGCGACATGAAAAAGATGGTAAAGTGGTTTGCTGTTTTACAAAAAAATAATGTAGAGATTAAATTATCAGAAATATCGGAAATGGAAACCACTACACCGGATAATAAGCCAAGAGCAGAAGCAAAAGCAGCTTCTGTAAAAGCAGCCCCTCCTAAAAAAATAAACACACCTAGGAAGATGGCATAAAGGGTCATTGATAACAAGCACTTAATAATATTCAAAATCCTGCCTTAGCAAAATGCTTTTGCAGGATTTTGACTTTCTCAAAACAGTTTTAACTTATGTACTCAGCAGATATAAAAAAACTTCCTCGCCATTTTGTTCCTAAAGATTTTAAGGTTTCCGACTGGTTAAGTCTTGAGCCCTACTTTAAGGACTTGCTGGATAGAAATATTGAAACCAAAGCAGCATTGGAAAACTGGTTGATGGACCAAAGTGAACTGGAAGCACTGGTAAATGAAGACGCCTGCTGGCGTCAGATAAAAATGACCTGTGATACAGAGAATAAATCTTTGGAAGAAGCCTTTACCTTTTTCTGTATGGAAATTCAACCCAAAATTCAGCCCTATGCCGATGCGCTGAATAAGAAGTTGGTGAACCATCCTCTTGTAAAAGAATTGGATGAAGAAAAATATTTTACTTACCTGCGTAGCATGCGAAAAAGTATTGAGTTGTTTAGAGAAGAGAATATTCCATTACAAGCCGAACTTTCAGTATTACAACAGCAGTTTGGTGTAATCTCTGGCAAAATGATGGTTACGGTAAACGGGGAAGAATACACTTTACAACAAGCCGCAAAGTTTTTAGAAAGTAGCAACAGAGGGTTAAGGGAAGAAGTGTACAGAAAAGTAAATGAAAGAAGATTAGAGGACCAGGATGCCCTGAATGATTTGTTCAACAAACTCATTGAAAAAAGAAACCAGGAAGCACTGAATGCCGGTTTTAAAAATTACAGAGATTACCGCTTTAAAGAATTGGGGCGCTTTGATTATACCAAGGAGGATTGCTTTCAGTTTCATGAAGCAGTAAAGCAACATGTAATGCCTTTAGTAAACATCATCTACCAACAGAAAAAAGAAAAACTGGGGCTGGATACTTTACGCCCTTGGGATTTGGATGCCGAACCAGAAGGCATTAAACCATTAACCCCATTTAAGAGTAGTGAAGAGTTGATTCAAAAATCAGTTGAGTGCTTTACAAAGCTCCGTCCTTTTTTTGGCGACTGTCTTAAAAAAATGCAGCAACTTAATCATCTTGATCTGGAAAGTAGAAAAGGAAAATCTCCTGGAGGATATAATTGTCCTTTGGCAGAAAGTGGCGCTCCATTCATATTTATGAATGCGGCTGGCCAAATGCAGGATGTTACCACCATGCTCCATGAAGGTGGCCATGCGGTGCATTCTTTTTTGGCACATCCCTTAGAGCTAAGTGGTTTTAAAGAATACCCCATGGAAATTGCCGAAGTGGCCAGTATGGCGATGGAGCTTTTTAGTATGGATGAATGGGAAACGTTTTTTACTGATGCCGATGATTTAAAAAGAGCTAAAGCACATCAGCTGGAAAGGGTAATTACTATTTTCCCTTGGATAGCCATTATTGACAAGTTCCAACATTGGATATATGAAAATTCTGGGCATTCCCTTGAAGAGCGCTCTGCCAATTGGATTAGCATTGTAAATGAGTTTAAAGACGATGTGATTGATTATAGTGGCTTGGAGATTTACAGATCGAGCAATTGGCAACGCCAACTCCATTTATTTGAAGTGCCTTTTTATTATATTGAATATGGCATTGCACAATTGGGAGCAGTAGGCATGTGGATGCAGTTTAAAAATAATAAGCAATTGGCCATGGACAATTATTGCAAAGCACTTGCTTTGGGTGGCACTAAAACATTGCCCCAATTATTTGAAGCCGCCGGTTTGGAATTTGATTTTAGTCCAGATAAGATAAAACTGTTGATGGATTTTGTGAAAGAAGAGATGACTTCTTAATTACAGCTTTCGCAAATACCACTAATCACCACGTCGGTTTGTTTAAGTGTAAACCCCTTAGGAAGCTTTACTTCAGGAACTTCTACATGATCGAGGCAAAAAGTTTTTTCGCAACTATCGCAAATGAAATGAATATGGTTGTCGTGGTGATGGCCAGCCTCGCAATTGTCTTTACAAAGTGCATACAAAATAGAATTATCGGTAGTTGGGATGTTGTGAATGATCCCTTTGTCTACAAAAGTTTGTAAGGTTCTATAAACAGTTACCCTATCAAAAGCGGTGTCGGTTTGCTTTTCAATATCGGCATGAGCCAAAGCACCCGGGCTGTTTAAAAACAAATCCAGTATTTTTTTGCGCCCTTCTGTTACACTAAGCTGGTTCTTCTTCAGTATGTTTAAAAGTTGCTCCATGTCTATTAATTAGGGTTATTGCTAAAGCCATTCATAAACCGTTTGGTGGTAACTTTTTCTTTTAATAGCCCTTTAATGTCTTTAAATAATTTTTCCATTTCATCTTCTTTCAGTCCATCATAAATTCCTCTAACCCTGCGAAACTTATCTACCAATGCAAAAAACTGTGTATGAATAAATTGGTCGGCCATGTTTTGGGTAGAGTCGGGTTTGTTATTATCAATCTTATAACTTGTACGTGCCATTTTATATAAGTCTGTTTTATCTCCTGTAACAAAATGCCAATTCTTGTTTTCGATTGAATTGATTGAGTTTAGTTTTGTTGAGTCATATTCAATTTTAAATGAGCCGTCTTCATTTTTAGCCAATAACCCATGTAACATTTGTTGTTCGTAAGCTTTAAGCACAGGAACCGAATCAGTTTCTGGCATACAGGTATGAGACAGGATTAAAAAGCCTTCTTCATCTTTATACTTATCAAACACACGGCGCATATTTGCATTCATTTTTGGACAGATGCCTTTACAGGTTGTAAAAAAGTATTCTGCCACATACACTTTCCCTTCAACATTATTCTGGGTAATCAATTTCCCATCCTGATTGGTAAAGGAAAAATTTTCTACATCATCATTAATAACCGGCAATAGCGATTTAGAAAGGTCTTCATCCTTAAATACAAAAAACAAAAAAACCACTATCAAAACCACAAAAAAACCTCCATATAACAATAACTTCCTACCCATATCAATTTATTTTAGGCAAATTTACAACCCTTGAGTTTAGCAATTTTTAATTGAGTGTAATATTTGCAACATTATTGCAAATATACTATCTTTGTCGCTCATTAATTATGAATATTAAACTCAATTGGGACGCTTTAGGTATTGGAACCTCCATTGCCTGTGCTATTCACTGTGCCTTATTGCCCATAATACTTACCACGCTTCCCTTATTTGGGGTAGATATCATCCATAATTTATTTTTTGAGTGGGGTATGATTGTGCTTGCCTTTGTGGTAGGTTCCTACTCTTTGTTTCATGGTTACATAAAACACCACCGATCTTTACTTCCGGTTTTAATTTTTTCAATAGGGTTTAGCTTTTTGGTTTTAAAACAGTTTTACGTTTCATATGAAATTCCTTTTCTGTTAATTGCAGTTACATTAATCATCAGTGCTCATTTTTATAATTATAAGCTTTGTCATAAAAGCAAATGTTCGTCGCCTCATCATAAGCACTAAAAGTTTACCAGCTAATTGGTTGAATTGTTTTGGATGATTTATATTTATCCTTCAATTCATATTATGAGACATTCTTTATCTGCAGTAATAATCTGCCTTTTATTTTCTACTATAGCATTTACACAAAGCAAAGATGAAAAAGCCATTCTTACCGGTTTAGAAGATCAACGATTGGCCTGGAACAAGGGGAACCTTGTTAGCTTTATGGATATGTATTGGAAAAATGATTCCCTAATGTTTATTGGGAAGTCTGGTGTTACCTATGGATGGCAAAACACATTGGATAATTATAAAAAAGGGTACCCCGATACAGCAGCCATGGGCAAATTAAAATTTGATATCCTGGAATTGAAAAGATTGTCGGTAATTTATTTTCATGTAGTAGGTAAATGGCATTTAACCCGTAGTATTGGAGATGTAGAAGGGCATTTTAATCTTATTATAAAAAAAGTAAAGAACCGATGGGTAATTGTTGCCGACCATAGCAGTTGATTACAATTTCCATTTTCTTTTTAGATAAAATAATAGTAGGGCAAGGCTGATGAGAAGGAAAGTATAGTATAAATAATTGACCCAGGTTGGAGATTGAGTATAAAAAGCCAAACCCATATATATTCCTAAAAAAACATTCAACATCATCCATAACAATACAAGGGAGATGGTATTTAATATCCTAATCAAAAATCCAGTTGTTTCATCTTCCATCCCCATATAAGCTGTTTGATAGTTTAAAATTAAACCTCTCTGGCTTATTTTATCAGTAATTTTTTAAAGTCTGAACTATCCCCATTAAACACATTAAAATCTACAAAGGCGTTAATTCCATCTACCCTTCCTTTTTCGTTGTGTTGCCAAAATTGCCATTTGCGCTTAATACGAGGTTTATTTTTTACAAAGTAATGAGCCACCCATAAAGGATAATCTGCAAAACTGTCTTTTAAATAGTTTTCATAAAATTCTACATTGGTATAGATTATAGGCTTAACCTGATAATGCTTTTCAATTTTATCCAACCATTCCTTTGCCCTTTTTTGTATCAATACTTTGGATGCCCCATTGGTTGTTTCAATATCCAAAACTGGAGGCAAATCTCCTTTTTTCAATTTCACTGTTTCAATATAATTTTCGGCTTGTACTTTCCCACTTTTACTGCAGATGAAAAAATGATAAGCCCCTTTAGTTATATTTTCTTCCTGAGCGTAAAACCAGTTTTTACGGTAATTCATATCAACCATGTTAAGCCCTTCGGTAGATTTAATAAATACAAACCCAATTTTTATATTATCTACTTGCATGGCTTTTACAGATTTCCAATTTATATTGTTTTGATATTTACTTACATCAATGCCATGTATGGAATGATTGGTCGGTAAGCTAATGCCGAAAGCAGGATAAGTAATAAAGTTGGGGCGGTTAAAATATTGTATAATATAATAAATGCTTGTTGCTGCTATAGCCAAACCAATGAATGGAATAATAAAATATCCTGAAGTCTTCTTTTTTCTTTTTGCCAAATTGATAAGGCATTTATTAAAATTCGCCTGTTTGCAAAAGTGCAACAATTGGCTTATTTGTTTTGATAAAATTTTCCTAAAACAATTACAACTTCAATAGCTTTTTAATGTATTTTACCTCGTTCCCCGATCTTAATTTGAGGAAATAAACTCCCGACGCCAGTTGCTGCGAAGGCACTTCTACATACTCTGAACCATTTATTAATTGAAGTTTTTTACTGTACAATAATTGCCCAACGGCATTATACAGGTTAATGGAAGCATCGGGGGCTACCATATTTCGCAGATAAATGTAAAACTGATTTCCAATAGGATTTGGAAAAACCAAAATGTTATTTTGGCTAGTTGTCAAGTCTGGTACTTTTAATGTGGTATTGTTTTTAGTTATCAGCCAAAGCTCAGGATCTACCAAAACCGTATCGGCAATAAAGCCTATGTTTTTAATAAACTCCTCTCCATTAAATTTATTATCAACTACAACTGTTTTCTCTTGCGTAGCATTTTTAAATTTTAAAGCTACAGGCATTTCAAAAAAATTAACAGAAGCATCAGAAGTGATTTGGTTCATTTTAATCTTAACGTGGTTAGCTCCTATCTGCGACCATTGTACCTGGTAACTGGGAAACCCTTCTCCTTTAAACCAATCTTTAAAAAACTCAGTCAAGTTTCGTCCCGATTCTTGTTCTAGGTGTTTTTTTAAATCTTCTGTTCTGGCAAAACCATAAGCAAGTTTTGGATCTTTTAAATAGTTACGAATGGCTTTAAAGAAAACCTCGTCGTTCAATATCCACCTTAACATATATAAAAGATAAGAGCCCTTATTATAACTATATCTCCCCGAAAATATTCTTCCAACACTGGTGGTATCGGGCACCCAAACCGAGCCATTGGGTACTGCTGTAATATTATTTAGTACCGACCTTCTTGCACTTAAGGTATTGGCAGGATATTTATTCTCCATATAAAAAGCGGCTAATTGGGTAGCAAAACCTTCATTAAGCCAAATATCTTCCCAACTACCACAGGTAATTTTATCGCCAAACCATTGGTGGGCTAGTTCATGTGCCACCAAACTTTCATTCAATGAAACCATAAAGGAACTGGTTTGATGTTCCATTCCTCCACCCCATCCAAACTGCACATGCCCATATTTTTCTTTAATAAAAGGATACTCACCAAATGTGTTACTGAACAAAACCAAGGCATCTAAAGTATTTTGAGTGCCTGCCTGAAACGATGCCAAACTCTCGGGATAGCAAAAGGTTTGCATAGGTAAATTGACAGTACCCAACATCACAGTATTATTAAACTCCACATAATTTGTAATAGCAAAACAAATCAAATAAGTAGCAATTGGATAACGATGTTTCCAGTGCATGGTTTTCTTTGTACCTCCAGCAACCAGTAATTCGCTTTGTAACATTCCATTGGAAGCGCCTTTATAAATGGCTGGCATGGTTAAATACACATCCAATGAATCAGCTTTATCTA
This sequence comes from uncultured Chitinophagaceae bacterium, assembly GCA_947085175.1. GTDB lineage: Bacteria > Bacteroidota > Bacteroidia > Chitinophagales > Chitinophagaceae > Ferruginibacter. Next base: position 378,523 of record CAMTVJ010000006.1, on the reverse strand, counting down.
CAATACCATTTTTACATGGCCACCAATCTCTGCTTCCATATGGCTCACTTAAGCTCCATAGGGCTGGTACTCCAGCATGTGGTTGTAAATTAAAAGACCCAAACCCTGTATTAGGTGGAACACCTTTGTAAAACACCGTTACAGAATCCAGTACTCCTACATTAATAGAATTAGAAAAATTTACGGTGAGTACATTATTAATGTGTTGGCGAGTAAGTACTGTGTTTCTTTGTTTAACACTATCAACTATTAAGGGATTCATTAAATCGAGCTCGATGTTGTTAGAGCTACTCAGCATGGTAAAATAGATGGTCACTTTTCCATTGATATACCTGATAGCAGGATCCATTTCCCATTCGCAACGATAATATTTTACATCATAATTATTGCTGGCGGCCATGGTTTCAATTAAATGATTCATCCCTGTACGGCCAATAATTGCTCTTTGCTCCATTAAAGCAATTTCATCGGCTGTTTTACAAGATTCATCTGATTGCTGTGCCAAGAGCTGAAATCCGTTCATGAAAACAAAAAGTAAGAGAATACGCATGTAAGTCTATTTAGAATGAATAATCTTTTCAAACCATATTAAAGTTCCTAAATATTTATGAAAGTGCAATATGCCATTCAGATATTCGTTTTAAAACTTGCCGTTTTATTTTTAATTGCCGTACCCCCATAAGTATGAAACTGAATAGCTATTTACCCACATGCCATGTTTTTATTGTAATTATACTTGCTGTATTTACGATTAAAAGCACCGTAGTTTTAGCTTATGCCGATACCAGTACAAAAGTATTGGCAGTATTAAAAGAAAATAAACTACCCCTTACCAAAAAAATTACGACAACCAATATTAAATTTCCTGAGGCCCTAACAGGCAACGAAGAAGAGTCAATAGATTATATTGAAAAATTTTCTACCAATAGAAGAGCATATATCATAAGAACCTATAATAAGGGCCAAAAGTTTTTTCCAAAAGTAACTACTGTGCTAGAAAAACACAATCTTCCTACGGAGCTTAAAGTATTGTTAGCATTAGAGAGTGCATTTAATGGAAATGCTGTTTCTACTGCTGGCGCTGTGGGTTATTGGCAATTTATGGATGATGTTGCCAAGGAATATGGTTTGAAATATGTTCCAAATCAAAGATTACAGTCAAAAAAAATTATTGTTAAGAAGGGGTCTAAAAAAACCACCCCGGTAAGAGATGACAGAAAAAATTTTAGTAAATCAACCATTGCTGCAGCAAAATATTTAAAAGACCGAAGCCGTAATCTTAATAATGATCTATTGTTAATTGTAGCCAGTTACAATTGGGGGGTTGGAAATGTTTGGAATGCTATGAAAAAAACTGGGCTTGCTAATCCAAGTTTTTGGGATATTAAAAAATACTTGCCTGCCGAAACCAAATCCTATGTAATGAATTTCATTACCCTTAATGTCATCTTTAATAACTATGAAAAATTTTCAACCAATAGTTTAAATTTTGCTGAAACGAGTACAAAGACAGAACAATTAGGGCAATTGGTTTCAGTAGCATTGAGCGAAAGAGGATTGTAATTAATCTTCCTTACAGATACTTTCCCTAATGAATTACAATCGGCTTAACTTTGTATATGCCCCAATTCAATTGGAACGATAGTACAAATTTATTAAGCAAACTTACTTTTAAACGTTTTTGGAATGGCACCAAAGTGCTTTCCAGTTTTTATATCAGCCGTTTAATAAACAAATCTATTCAATGGGGTTACCCTGTTTCCATTTCCTTTGAACCTACTACCAGTTGCAACCTTCGTTGTCCCGAATGCCCCAGTGGACTTAGGCAATTTACCCGACCTACCGGCATGTTGCAAAACGATTTTTATAAAAAAACTATTGATGAAATACATAAGGAGTTACTCTATCTCATTTTTTATTTCCAGGGAGAGCCATACCTTAATCCAGATTTTTTGGATATGGTGAAATATGCTAACGATAAAAAAATATATACCGCTACTTCTACCAATGCCCATTACTTAAATGATGAAGCCGCAAAAAAAACGGTGGAGAGCGGTTTGGACCGATTAATCATTTCCATTGACGGCACCTCACAGGAAGTATATCAACAATATCGGGTGGGAGGAAATATAGAAAAAGTATTGGATGGTGCCAGAAATATCATGAAATGGAAAAAAGAGCTAAAAAGTAAAACACCGTTTGTCTTTTTTCAGTTTTTAGTAGTGAAGCCCAATGAGCACCAGATTGAAGAAATCAAGCAATTAGCTAAAGATGTGGGTGTGGATGAAGTGCGTTTTAAAACGGCTCAGGTGTATGAGTATAAAACAGATCCCAATCAATTAATTCCTACTATTGATAAGTTTAGCCGGTATAAAAAAAATGCAGATGGAAGTTATACTGCCAAAAACAAATTAGCCAACCGCTGTTGGAAACTTCAGCACGCCAATGTAATTACCTGGGATGGTTTGGTGGTTCCTTGCTGTTTTGATAAAGATGCTACCCATCAGTTGGGGAATTTAAAAAACCAGTCGTTTAAAAAAATATGGCATAATGATAATTACAAACAGTTTAGAAGTGATTTACACAAAAGCCGAAGAAACATCGACATCTGTGCCAACTGCAGCGAAGGTGTTTCGGTTTGGAAAGATTAAATAGCACAATTTTGTATAATTTCACAAATATAAATTTGCAAATTCATATTTATGCCATCTGTATTTAACAACCGTCTGCGACAAATAATTTTACTGTTAATAATAATACTGCTTGTCGCTTTATTATTAAAGGAGCTTTATATTTTTTTACCTGGCTTTTTAGGCGCCATTACTTTATACATACTTACCCGGCGATTATATTTAAGATTAACCCGGCAAAAAAAATGGAAAAAAGGATTAACTGCTCTGTTGTTTATGTTCGGCTCTCTTATAATTATCGCTATCCCTGTTTATTTCGCTTTTATAATGGTTTCTCCAAAAATTAATTCTTTATTACATAATCAGCAGGAAGTAATACAAGGCTTACAGATTTTTTCAGACAGACTGGAAGCTATGTTTGGCGTTCCATTATTTACAGATGAAACTACAAAGTCTGTTGCAGTAAAAATTTCTGCTGCCATTCCTGGCTTTCTCAACAGTACAGCTAATCTGCTTATCAATCTCATTATGCTGTTTTTTCTATTATATTATTTGTTGGTAAATGGCACGGCTATTGAAAAATATTTACATAAATTTATTCCGTTAAAGCCTGAAAATGTAGATGATCTTTCCGGAGAAACTGTTTTAATGATCAGGGCCAATGCTATTGGCATCCCCATTATTTGCCTGGTACAAGGGGTGTTTGCTGCCATCGGATATTTAATTTTTGGTGTAAAAGATTGGGGCATGTGGGGTTTTGTAACCGGTTTATTAGCCTTTTTTCCGCTGATAGGCACTATGGTCATTTGGGTGCCGTTGGTAATATACCTTTATTCAACAGGCAATCATTATTCCGCTTTATGGCTAATACTTTACAGCTTCATCGTAACAGGCAATGTTGACTATATTGCCAGATTAAGTTTATTAAAAAAAATGGGCAATGTACATCCGGTTGTAACAGCATTGGGTGTAATAGTAGGGCTTGGCTTATTTGGGTTTATGGGTTTAATTTTTGGCCCCCTTCTTTTCAGCTATGTAATTATTTTAGTTAAGATTTATTTAAATGAATTTAGTAAAGCTCCTGCCAAATCTATTTTACCCGGTGCTGGTTAAAATTGATTTCTATTAAATATAAATGGATGCCATTTTAGTCAACTTTTCACAGGCAGCATCGAAAGCATTAAATTTATTATTAGACAAGATTTGACAATCAGATTAAACAACAATTACCTATGAAGTTTTTCCTCTTTTTTTTATTACTTATTCCCAGTTGCCTGTTGGTTGTTGTTTCGAATGCACAACAAAAACCTGAGTTTAGAGGAGTATGGATAGCCACTGTAGATAATATTGACTGGCCGTCAAAAGGAAATTACAATTCTGATTTACAAAAACTGGAGTTTATTAAATTGCTTGATATGCACCAGCGCAATGGTATGAATGCGATGATTGTACAAATTAGGCCTGTTACAGATGCTTTTTATCCCTCACAATATGAGCCATGGAGCGAATTTTTAACTGGCAAACAGGGACAACCTCCTTCTCCTTATTACGATCCACTTGAATTTATGATTACCGAAACTCACCAGCGTGGCATGGAGTTTCATGCATGGATGAATCCTTATCGGGCGGTGTTTAATATTCATACTTCCTCCATAGCTCCAACACATATTACCAAACTTAAACCCAATTGGTTTCTTACCTACGGTGATAAAAGATATTTTGACCCCGGTAACAAAGAAGCCCAGAAATATTTAACCAATGTGGTAAAAGATGTTGTGGAGCGCTATAATGTGGATGCCATACATTTTGATGATTACTTTTATCCTTACCGAATTCCAGGTAAAGACTTTCCTGACTATGCTACATACCAGCAGTATGGCAATGGAATGAAAAAAGATGATTGGAGAAGAAGCAATGTGGACACTATCATTTTAAAATTGAATACCGCTATTAAAAAGTTAAAACCAAAATGTCAGTTTGGGATAAGCCCTTTTGGTGTGTGGCGTAACCAAGACAGGGACCCCATCAATGGTAGCAAAACCAACGGAGCCCAAACGAATTATGACGACCTTTATGCCGATATTTTATTGTGGTTAAAAAATGGTTGGATTGATTATGTAGCTCCTCAATTGTATTGGGAGTTTGGTCATAAAATTGCACCTTATGAAGTTTTGCTTGATTGGTGGAGCAAAAATACATTTGGCAGAAACTGCTATATTGGATTAGCCATATATAGAGCTAATAGCAACACAGCCTGGAAAGATAGTACACAGCTACTTCGCCAAATTGAAGCTTTACGCACTACACCCAATATTAAAGGAATGGTTTTCTTTAGTAGCAAATCCTTTGATAAAAATCTCAATGGCTGGAGTGATAGCTTAAGGTTGAATTACTTTAAGCTGCCTGCTAAAACACCAGAAATGAAATGGTTGAAATAGCCATTAATACTATTCAATCTTTGCTCCCAAATGGATTTTATCTACCTTTGTTCACTTAATTTATAATTAAAATAAATACTATGCCCGGTTACGAATTTTTTGGGAAAGAAGAAATAAAAGAAGTGAACGATGTACTTGAAACTGGCATTTTAATGCGCTATGGCTTTGATGGCCCACGTAAAGGAATCTGGAAAGCTAAAGAGTTGGAAGAAGCAATTTGCCAAACCTTTGGCAGCAAACATGCCCAGCTGGTAAGTAGCGGAACTGCTGCATTAACCACCGCCATGAGTGCTTTGGGTATTGGATATGGCGATGAAATTATTTTACCCAGCTTTACTTTTGTGGCCAGTTTTGAAGCGGTGTTAAGTGTGGGTGCTATCCCAGTTTTTGTTGACGTGGACGAGACATTAACACTTAGTCCTGCTGCAGTACGCAATGCCATTACCCCTAAAACCAAATGTGTGATGCCAGTACATATGTGTGGCAGCATGGCCGATATGGATGCTTTGCAAAGCATTTGTAAAGAACATGGTTTACTATTATTGGAAGACGCTTGCCAGAGTATTGGCGCTTCTTACAAAGGGAAAAAATTAGGTACTATTGGCGATGCTGGAACTTTTAGTTTTGATTTTGTAAAAACGATGACCTGTGCAGAAGGTGGCGTGGTGATGACCAATAGAGAAGATGTATTTATTAATAGTGATGGCTACAGCGACCATGGGCACGACCATAATGGTGTAGATCGTGGAGCTGACTTACACCCCTTTGTTGGGTACAATTTTAGAATAAGTGAATTGCATGCAGCAGTTGGTTTGGCACAAATTAAAAGACTGGATACTATTTTATCTATCCAGAAAAAAAATCATGCTTCTTTAAAAAATGTATTGGCTACTATTCCAGAAATTAGTTTTCGTAAAATCCCGGATGAATCGGGCGACAGTTGCACTTTCCTTAGTTGGTTTTTACCTACTGAAGAAGCAACAAGAGCGGTAGTTAATGAACTTAAAGCTCAAAATATTTTAGCTGGTAATTTTTATTGGTTCGATAATAACTGGCACTATATAAAAAAGTGGGAGCATTTAAAAAACCCAGCAACACTTAATCCACTTCACCCCGAATTAAAAGCAGCGGTAATGCATCATGCCAATAAAGACTTTAGTGCCAGCGACACCATTATGAGCCGATGTGTATCTACAGCCATTGGCTTAACCTGGACCGACGAGCAGTTAAAAACAAAGGGAGATCAAATGGTTGCTATAATTAAGAAAGTGTTAAGCGAACAAAAGGTTTCGGCATAAAGTTTTAAACCATTAAATAAAAACGGCAATCTAATGATTGCCGTTTTTATTGATATATAGGTAATATACCTGCCGATATTTTTCCCTCCATCCAATCGCAATATTGTACCGAACCTAGTCTTAATTTAAGAGGCAATCGAGTTGCTTTTTCAAATTTTAATTCTTGGGTACAAAAAAAACCAAGCTGAGAAAAATAATAATTTGCGTTAATCATTGAAACTGACTTTTTATTTTCCTTTGCCATATAATTAAATTCTCCAGTTTTTATTTTGGTTGTAAATACAGCGTTTCTGTTATTATTGTTTTTAATGATGTTTTGGCCAAAAGCAGCATTTGCAACAATAATCATGCAATAAAATAAAATTTTAGCTTTTTTATTCATTTTACCAATTGTGTTCTATGTAAATTTACGGCATTGTAACCTTATTGTTTTACAAGTAACAAAAACACTAAAAAAATACAAGTATTGGAATTATGGCATTAAGTCAGGGACTATATCACAAGCAATTACAAAAATTATCGCCCCAACAAATTCAGTTGATGAAATTGTTGCAGGTACCTACTGCTTTGTTGGAAAATAGAATTAAGGAAGAAATGGAAGAAAACCCAGCTTTAGAAGAAACTGAGGATGGGTTTAAGGATGAAAATGCAGATTTTACTGATGAATTTTCAGATACAGGAAATGAAGAAACTGAAATGGATGGCAGCGCAGACGAATATGACAACATCGACATCAGTGAATATGTAAAAGAAGGTGATGATGAAGTTGGCGACTATAAATTAAAAGATACCAATTACCCCGATATAGATGAAAACAGGGTTATCCCTATAAAAGTTGAAAGAGGTTTTAATGAATTGATGATGGAACAACTAGGTATGCTTACCCTTAGTAATCATCAAAAAAAATTAGCCATTCAAATTATTGGCAATTTAGATGATGATGGTTACTTGAGAAGAGATATTGCAGCCATTGTTGATGATATGGCTTTTAGGCAAAACATAGAAACCAATGAAGTAGAACTAAATGAGATCATTAATCAAATTCAACAATTTGATCCACCTGGCATTGCGGCTAAAGATTTACAGGAATGTTTACTTATTCAATTAAGAAGAAAACAGGCCGATGGTAAACAGGTTAACAATGCTATCAAAGTATTAAGCAAATACTTTGATGAGTTTACGAAAAAACATTACGAAAAAATACAGCGTGGGCTTAACTTAACTGATGATGAATTAAGAGACATCATTAGTCAAATAGTACGCCTTAATCCTAAACCGGCAGGTACGGTTGGCGAAACCAATAAAGCCGAGACTTATGTAGTTCCCGATTTCTTTATTTATAATAATGCCGGAAAACTTGAACTTACCTTAAACAGTAAAAATGCTCCCGACCTTCGGATTAGTGAAGGTTATAGAGATATGCTGAAGGATTATGACAAAGGAAGCAAAAAAGATAAAAGGCAAAAAGAAGCAGTGCTTTTTATTAAACAAAAAATCGATTCGGCCAAATGGTTCATTGATGCCATTAAACAAAGACAAAACACTTTGTTAAATACGATGGAAGCCATTATGAACTACCAGCATGCTTTCTTTATTTCGGGAGAAGATACCGATATGCGTCCCATGATATTAAAATATATTGCCGAAGCTACCAATCTCGATATTTCTACCATTAGCCGGGTGGCCAATAGCAAATTTGTACAAACCGAATTTGGCACTTACCGCCTTAAGTTTTTCTTTAGTGAAAGTTTACAAACCGACAGCGGTGAAGAGGTAAGTACAAGAGAAGTTAAAAGAATATTGAGTGATTTTATTGAAGCAGAAGATAAGAAACACCCCTTAAGTGATGAAAAATTAACGGAAGCATTACAGGAAAAAGGATATAATATTGCACGACGTACCGTAGCAAAATACAGAGAGCAATTAAATATTTCTGTAGCCAGATTAAGGAAAGAATTATAATCCTCCTTCCCTAAAGGAAAAAATAAATAATACATGGTTTCAGCACTAATAAATGAAAAAGAACTAACAAAAGCAAACCACAGTTTTGTTACAAGGTTTTTTGCCCAATTCATTTCGGTTGTATTTCATCCGTTGTTTTTACCGTTGTATGTAATTTTGTTTTTAGTGTATTATCATCCATCCTATTTTTCTGGCTTTAGTACTTATACAAAATCTAAGCTCATATTAACTACTGCCTTAAACACTGTTTTCTTTCCAGCTTTTGCTATTTTAATAATGAAAGGACTTGGATTTATTAAATCCATCTTTTTACATGATCAGCAAGACAGAATTGGCCCCTACCTCTCCAGCATGATTTTTTACTTTTGGGCAGCAAGAGTATTTTTTAAATTCGAACCACAACTTGCTCCTATTTTGTCAAGTTTTATGACAGGGGTTTTCTTAACTACTTCCATTGCTCTAATTGCCAATATCTTTTTTAAAATTAGCATGCATGCTATTGGCGTTGGAGGAGTACTAGGGATTTTCATTTTAATTATGAAAAGCAATACCATGCTCATGACCTGGCCGCTTTGCATAGCTATTTTAGTTACGGGCCTGGTTTGTAGCTCAAGATTAATTGTAAGCAACCATACTCCAAAAGATGTTTATATGGGGCTTTTGGTTGGTTTGCTTTGTCAGTTTGCAGCCGCCTTTGTTATCTTATAAAAACAAAGAGGTCCCGTCTAAATCGGGACCATCTTCTCCTGTCGTGCCTAACAATAAAAACTTTAAAACTGTAGAGGAAATAGAGTTTTTAAATACCAGATTTTTAAATGTTTTGAAAAAACGAACTGCTATTTTTTAAATTAGCCCTGTTCTTTTATATGCGGTTGCATACAGTTATAAATTTATTTTTTATGGTTTTCAAAAGGGGTTTAGCAAATGTGTCTATCTTACTATAAATCGTATTTAAAATCATTTTATTGTATTAAGACTTTGAAAGCTATAAATATATATTTTTAGCATGTTTGTTTTGGGTAAATCTACTTAGGAGCAATACAAAAACTCAAAAGTATATTAACTAAGCATTGTCTTTTTTAAAGGCGTTGCAATTTAACTGGCCTTGTTTAAATCTTTATCTTTACCAATTAATGTCTCACTCCATGAATTCAAAGTTTTTAATTTGTCTGCTTTTAATCATAACTACTTTTACTTTAACAACGAGGTCGCAACAATTAGATTTTGATCAACGGGCATTTTATCATGCCATGGCATCAACTAATATTGAGGAGATAGACATACAATTAAAATATGTAAAAGCATCTTCCATTAAAGAAAAGGAAGCTTATGAAGGTGCTTTATTGATGAAAAAGGCGGGGTTGCTTACCAAAGCTAAAGACAAATTGAGCTTCTTTAAATTGGGTCGTACTAAACTAGAAGCATCAATAAAAAAGGATGCCGATAATGCAGAATATTGTTTTTTAAGGCTTATCATCCAAGAAAATGCCCCCAAAGCAGTTAATTATAGAAACAACATTAGTCAAGACAGCCTGTCTATCAAAACAAATTTAAAAAACCTTCCTACGGTTGTTAGAGATGCGATTAGCAATTATAGCAAAAATTCAAAAGCTTTATAAGTGCTTTAATACTAATTTGCAAATATGAGCAAGAATATTCTGGTCATTTATTATTCACAATCGGGTCAGCTGGGAGAAATAGTAGAATCCTTAACATTGCCTCTTATTGAAGCTGGCAATCAGGTAGAAACCGTACGTGTTCATATGGAAACTGAATATCCCTTTCCCTGGACCGGTAAAAGTTTTTTTGCGGTAATGCCCGACTGTGTAAAAGGCGTACCAAGCCAATTAAAAGCAATTGACCTTAAACAATCGAAATATGATTTAATTATACTGGGTTACCAGGCTTGGTTTCTGTCGCCTGGCATTCCTACCAATTCTATTTTACAACTACCCTCTGTAAAAGCTGTTTTAAAAGATACACCTGTAATTGCAATTACCGGCGCCAGAAACATGTGGATTAGTGCAATGGAAGTATTAAAGAAGAGTTTAAAGCAATCTGGTGCTAAACTAAGTGGCCATGTTGCTTTGGTTGATCATCACCACAATTTCATTAGCTTTATCACCATTTTTTACTGGATGTTTAAAGCCAAGAAAGAAAAGCTACTTAACCTATTTCCAAAACCTGGTGTTGCAGATGAGGATATTAAAAATTGCAGGCTATTTGGCGAAACGGTTCAATTACATTTAGTATCCAATAATTGGGAGGAGCTTCAGCCTACTTTATTGCAGCAAAAAGCTGTTGTAGTAAAGTATAATTTAATGTTTATAGAATCCAAGGCAAAAAAAATATTTACAATTTGGGCAAACATTATCTCAAAAAAGAAAAAAAAGACAGCCTGGCTTGTTGCATTCAAATATTATCTTTTAATTGCACTCTTTATAGCTGCGCCGATTATATTAACAGTTGATGCTATTTTCTTCAAACCATTTTTATCGGCCCGTATAAAAAAACAAAAACAATATTTTTCTGGAATCAATTAATTTATAGCAGACGATGTCATTTAACGAGGTTTACATTAACAATACTTCTTCTTTTTTTCCTAATAATCCGGTTTCCAATGATGAGATGGAAGATTACTTGGGTTTAATTGATGATCAACCATCAAAATCAAGAAGAATAGTTTTAAGAAATAATGGTATTACAAATAGGTACTACGCTTTAACCAAGGACGGAAAAGTTACCCATACTAATGCAGAGATTACAGCCAATGCAGTAAAAGCAGTGTTGGGGAATAATGAGGAAAATTTGAAAAGTATTGATCTGCTTTCATGCGGCACTTCCACCCCCGACCAGATGATGCCTTCGCATGGCGTAATGGTGCATGGCATGTTACCTCAATCCAATGCTATTGAAGTTGTTTCTCCTGCCGGTGTTTGTTGTGCTGGAATGCATGCTTTAAAATATGCTTACCTGGCTATTAAAACCGGTGATGCTCAAAAAGCAGTCGCCACAGGTTCTGAGCGTTTTTCATCATTACTTGTTGCCGATGTTTTTGAAGACGAGGCTCAGAAACTTAAAGAGCTGATTGAAAATCCCTATATCGGATTCGAAAAAGAATTTTTACGCTGGATGTTATCAGATGGTGCTTCTGCCTTTTTAATGAGCAATAAAAAAAACGAAACCAGTTTGAATTTAAGGGTAGAGTGGATGGAAGGTGTTTCTTATGCCAACGAAATGCCTGCCTGTATGTACAGTGGTTCCGAAAAACTAAAGGATGGCACTTTAAAAAGTTACATGGAGTTTTCTCATGAGGAAATCAACAACAAATCTATTTTAAGTATTAAACAAGATGTGAAACTCCTTAGCGAAAATATTGTTCCGCTTGGTGGTGTTGGACTAAAAGCAGCATTGGATAAACATGGGGTAAAGTCGGAAGAGGTTGATTATTTTCTACCTCATATGTCAAGCAATTTTTTTAAGGATAAGATTTTTCAAAAATTAATTGAAAATGGCACAGGCATTACTTACGATAAATGGTTTGTGAATTTAAGTACTGTTGGCAATGTTGGGGCTGCATCGGTTTATTTAATGGTAGATGAATTGTATCATAGCGGAAAACTTAAAATAGGCGATAAAATTTTATTGTTGGTACCAGAGAGTGCTCGATTCTCTTATATGTACAGCCTGCTTACAGTTTGTTAAATCAAAAGCACTCAAGGATTGTTTAGGGTATTGTTGTAATTTCAACATCCAACTCAATTATAATCATCTTTCATTATGAAAAAAGAAGAGATTCCACAGGATGATGGAGCACTAAACAAACTAACTAAAGAAATAGTATACGCTGTTGATGGTGCTGGTAATTACACCACAGAGTTAAGCACAGGTTGGGATGTAAAATCAACTGCTTTAGATATTGCTTGGCAGGATATTGACAATCGCATTGAAAATGCAAAGCAAAAAGTTTTACAACAAAAGGCTAGTCCCATTTTATACTTTATGGAATTAAGGTTGATGGATATTTCTATTCTGGCTGCCTATACCAGCTTTTGGCAATGGACTATCAAGCGACATTTAAAACCATCAGCTTTTAAAAAAATATCAGAATCAAAATTACAACAATACGCCAAAGCATTTAATGTTACTGTGGAAGAACTTAAAACTATGAAGCTGAATGAAGACTGATTTTACACATTTACAAGCGGCTCATTGCGAAAATGGCGTGACCACAAATTTATTGAGAAGTATTGGGGTTGATAAAATGACCGAGCCTTTGGCATTTGGAATTGGTAGCGGATTATTCTTTGTTTACATTCCCTTACTAAAAATTAATAAAGGACCGGCTATTGCATTTAGAACCATGCCTGGTCTTATATTTAAAAGAACTTGCAAATCACTTCAGATTCCTGTTGTAAGAAAAAAATTCAGCAGCCCGGCAAAGGCTCAACAGTTTTTAGACGAATGTTTACAAGCCGGACAGCCGGTTGGTTGTCAGGTAGGAGTTTATTATCTTTCTTACTTTCCAAAAGAATATCGTTTTCATTTTAACGCACACAACTTAATTGTATATGGTAGCGAAGGAGATAATTATCTTATCAGTGATCCGGTAATGGAAGATGTAACCACCCTTACCAAATACGAATTAGAAAGAGTGCGATTTGCCAAAGGAGCTTTAGCACCCAATGGGCAAATCTATTATCCCAAAGAAAAAACAATAGTAACCAATGATCAGATGGCCAACGCCATCAAATCAGGTATTAAAAGAAATGTAAGAGACATGATTGGCATCCCCGGCCCCATTGCTGGTGTAAACGGCATTTCTTTTACCGGCAGGAAAATAAAAAAGTGGCGTGATAAACTTGGTCTACAAACCGCTGGTTTGTACTTGGCCCAGTTGGTGCGTATGCAGGAGGAGATTGGCACTGGTGGGGGAGGTTTTAGGTATATCTATGGCGCCTTCTTACAGGAATCTTTTGCATTTCATCCAATTGATGAATTACAGGAGATTTCAAAAATATTTACCCAGTCTGGCGATATGTGGCGCACTGCTGCGGTACAAGCTGCCGGCATTTACAAAGGTCGTATTGGTAGCCAAGCCGATTTTGATGTGATGGGAGATCATTTACTCGAAATTGCACAGGTGGAGAAAAAAGCTTTTCAGGCATTGAGCAAAATCAAATGGAATAAGTAATGGCTGCAGCTGTTGAAATAACTGATTTAGGATTTAGGTATCCAACTGAAACAGAATCCTGCTTCAGTCAGTTAAACCTGCAAGTAAAAGAAGGAGAGCGTTTTGGTTTGTTTGGACCCAATGGTGCCGGAAAAACCACTTTGATGAATTGCATGACAGGCTTATTGAAATACCAACAAGGAAGTATTCAACTATTTGGTCATGAAATTGCTCAGCACAAAAAATCAATCAACAAATTATTTGGTTTTGTACCACAGGATTTTTCTTTTTACCAGGAGCTTACTCCTGTAGAAAACCTTGCTTTTTTTGGAGCATGGTCGGGTTTACAAAAAACAGAGATCGACAATAAAACAGAAGAATTGCTAGATGTACTTGGATTAACTGAAGTACGAAATAAAAATGTTCATGAATTTTCAGGTGGTATGAAACGTAGAGTAAACCTTGCCATCGGCGTCATCCACAATCCCCGTATTTTATTTTTAGATGAACCCACTGTAGGAGTGGATGTACATACCAGGCACGCCATCATCAACTATCTTAAAAAATTAAATGAGGCTGGCACCACATTAATTTATACTTCTCACCAATTGAGCGAAGCCGAGGAACTCTGCAATAAAGTAGCTTTAATTGATGATGGAAAAATTATTGCACACGACAGTTTAAACCAACTGATGTTAGATCATAAAGAAGACGGACTGGAAGGACTTTTCATCAACTTAACCGGAAAATCATTTAGAAATGCATAATGTTTAAACTCTGGAGCACCATATTAAAAGACGTACGTATTTTAACCCGTGATAAACTTGGGTTGATATTTATGTTTGTGATGCCCATTGTATTAGCCGTAGTGATTACAGCTGTTCAAAACAGCACTTTTGAAATGCTGAACAGCAACAAAGTGCCCATGATGCTTTGCAACAGGGATACCGGAGATGCTGGCAGGCAACTGGAAGCCGCCATCATTAAAGTGGGTATGTTTGATTTAAAACAGATTACCAATAGTGTGTCGGACAAAGAGATTTCAGAAAAAATGCATGCAAAAGATGCGGTAATTGCTATCATTATCCCTGCCGACTTCACCCAAAAAATAAAGTTAAAAGCTAAAGCCACGGCTGAAAAAGCACTCATTAATTTTGGCATACAATCCGATAGTTTACCTTCTGATACCAGCAGCAGTCAACCCATCAGCTTATTATATCATCCCGTATTGCAGGAATCATTCCGGCATTCAATACAAGGGGCTTTACGAAGTTCCTTATTGATGGTACAGAACAAAGAAGTTTTAAAAAGCCTTTATTTTTCGTTGAACGAAACCGAATTACCTGATTCATTAGAGAATGATTTAATGAACAGCCAGGTTACCATTAATGAAATCCCTGTTTCAAGAGACGGGAGTAGAAATATACCCAATGCCTCTCAACACAATGTTCCGGCCTGGACGGTTTTTGCCATGTTTTTTATTGTTATTTCTTTGGGAGGTTCAGTAGTAAGAGAAAAACTAAATGGAAGTTTTGTTCGATTAAAAACGCTACCTACCAGTTATTTAGTAGCACTTATTTCCAAACAACTAACTTATTTATTAGTGACATTTGTTCAGGCTGTGGTGGTCTTCTCCATTGGTATTTGGTTGTTTCCAATAATGGGATTACCCAAATTAAATTTACCAGCTGATATTACAGGTGTTGTTACTGTAACCTTAATATGCGGATGGTGTGCTGTTAGCTATGCCCTTATGATAGGCGTATTTTCTAAAACACAGGAGCAGGCTAATGGCATTGGTGCCGTTTCAATTGTTTTAATGGCTGCGGTAGGTGGATTGTTAGTCCCTAGTTTTGCCATGCCTGAATCGTTTCAATTTGTGATGAAAATGTCTCCACTGCATTGGTGTCTTGAAGCATATTATGGCTTATTTTTAGAAGGAGGGAAACTCAAAGACGTAATTTTAAATATTTTACCTTTACTGGGTATTACATTCATCATACAGTTAATTACATTATTCGGTTTAAAAAGAAAGAACCTGATTTGAAACAAACATTATGGACACAGCAGCATTAAAACTTCAGTTAAAAACACAGATTATTGAATTTTTAAACCTTTTATCGGTTAAGCCAGAAGATATCAAGGATGACGAACCCCTTTTTGGTGAGGGTTTGGGATTGGATTCTATTGACTCCATTGAATTGATTGTTTTATTGGGGAGAGAATATGGCATCAATATTCAGGATCCAAAAGAAGGAAGAAAAATTTTGGTGGATATCAATACAATGGTTGCTTATATTGAAGAACACCGTACTAAGTAATTTTTTACAAATAAAAAAGCTGTCAGTCTGAGCTTGTCGAAGACGATGCTACTGGAAAAGTAGTATTTAACCAACCTGCCTTCTACAAGCTCAGACTGACACCCCCATTAAATTGAGCAGAATAGTTGTTACAGGCATGGGCGTCATCAGCGCTATAGGAAATTCTGTAGCAGAAAATCATAGTGCACTTGTGCAAGGAAAAACGGGAATAAGGAATAAAATGAACCTATTCCCAAGCAAATATGCCTGTAGCTTACCCTTTGCTCAGGTGCAACAAAGTACAGCCTCATTACAAGAATCATTACAAATAAAAATTCCAGGAGTTACTCGTACAAGCCTCTTGGCTTTGCACGCTTTTAAAGAATGTATCAGCAATGGAAATCTTTCTGATGCTGAAATCAGCAGATCGGATATAGCATTAATTGGCGCAAGCACTGTTGGTGGCATGTGCTTAACAGATGAGCTTTATGCTGATGCCAATAAAAATAAACATGGATCTGCTTTTACTTCTTCTTATGATTGTGCATCGGTAAATTTGTTTTTACAGGAGCATTATAAAATGGCTGGCATTATAAATACCATCAACACGGCCTGTTCATCATCTGCCAATGCCATCATGTATGGTGCCATGCTCCTTAAAAACGGATTGGCAAAAAGAGCCATTGTTGGCGGTGCCGATAGCTTAGCAAAATTTACCATTAATGGTTTTAATGCACTACATATTTTATCTGCAGAACTATGTAGCCCTTTTGATGAAAACAGAAAAGGTTTAAACCTTGGAGAAGCTGCTGCTTTTTTATTATTGGAAAGAGAAGAGGATGTTACAGGGAAAAAAATCTATGCGGAATTAACCGGTTATTGCAATGCCAATGATGCCTTCCACCCATCTTCATTATCAGTTGAAGCAGATGGACCTTTCTTAGCCATGCAGGGTGCCATACAAAAAGCCAACCTAACTAATAATCAAATAGATTTTATTAATGCGCACGGTACAGGCACCGAGAATAATGATGAAGCTGAAAGCAAAGCTATGATTAGGTTGTTTAATCAACCGCCTGCATTTGCATCATCTAAAGGAAATATAGGCCATACGCTTGGCGCAGCAGGTGCTATTGAAGCTGTATACAGCATTTTAAGTTTACTGCATCAGGAGGCATATGCAAATCTTCAATTTAAAGACCCAATAGCCTCAACCAGTCTAGTTCCTGTTCAACAATATCAAAAAATGAAGATCAATAATATTATGAGCAATTCTTTTGGATTTGGTGGAAATTGCTCTTCCCTTATTTTTTCAAAATTTTTTAATTGATGTTATACATTCAACAAACTCATTCCATCTCTCCCCAAACCATTTTCCAAAATGGCAATATGGATTTGCTTGTAGAATCCCATGATAAAAAAATGTTGACAATTGAACCTGATTACGATGGTATCCCTCCTGGTATTTTACGAAGGATGGGTAAAGCCATCAGGTTAGGTGTGGGAGCTGCAATGCCAATATTAAAAAACACTCCCCAGTTAAATGGAATAATAATAGGCACTGCCAATGGCGGGATGGAAGACTGTATAAAGTTTTTAAATCAGATTGTACAATACGAGGAAGGCTTGTTGGCACCTGGTAATTTTGTACAAAGCACCAGTAATGCCATTGCTGCACAAATAGGTCTTTTAAGTAGCAACAAAGCTTATAACTGTACACACGTACACCGAGGGTTAGCTTTTGAAAATGCCTTGTTGGATGCTATTTTGCAGGTTAAAGAAAATCCGGGGCAACAATATTTATTGGGAGGAGTGGATGAAATTTCTTCTTACAATTATACTATTGAACAGCTTTCTGATGCATACAAAGAAGAAGAGATTAGCACTGTTCAGTTGTACAAATCCAACAGTAAGGGTAGTGTTGCCGGTGAAGGTGCTGCCTTATTTGTGGTAAGCGATAAAAAGGAAAATGCCATTGCCCAAATAAATGCCATTAGTACTTTGCATAGCGAAGATGAAGAAATGGTAAAGCAATTTATTGCCGAATTTATTATCAAAAATGCCGAATTCCCTATTGATCTATTTCTTACAGGAGAAAGTGGTGATAACAGAACAATTCCTTATTACTTAGCAGCAGAATCACAGTTTTCAGAAAATGTAACAGTTGGCAGATTTAAACATTTGTGTGGAGAATATCCTACCGCCTCTGCCATGGGGCTATGGTATGCATGTAAAATCCTTCAAGAACAAATTGTGCCAGTCCATATGATTAAACACAAAACATCAACATCTAATTATAGGAACATTTTAATCTACAATAACTTCAAAGGAAAGCAACATAGTTTACAATTGGTTTCGGGCATTTAAGTGTCAGGCCACTACAATTTTTCTTAAAATTAAAGAGTTAGTTGATTTACAAAAAACAATTACAAGAAGAAAATTCTTATTGGCCTGACAGCTGTAACATCGCCTTACATTTAAAATGTACCAACTCGTCCTTATATAATGAAGCATTTATTTTAATTACGCCATTTTCATCTGCAGCATAAGCTATTGTTGCATTGATTAAATTGTTTTCAAAAGGATTAACCACTTTTAGGAATTTCAATTCTACTGCTTCTATAAGGTTGGTTTTTTTTTCAATAATATGCTCCAATATTTCTTTAATCATTTGCATCATACATACACCGGGTACCACCGGCTGATTGGGAAAATGCCCTTCAAATATTTTATGATAGGCATTAATGTAGATCTCTGCCCAAATTTCTGTGGGAGAAAATTCTTTATTGCTGATGGTAAAAAAATCGTTTAGCAGCATTATCTTTCTATACGTTTTAGGCCAATGTTAAATTCAAAGGTTTTGTGAGAAATACCAATTGAGTCTGGTATCCCATTTTGATAATGCTTCATTACAGCTTCTACAATAACTTTTTTATTGGAAACCCTTTCCATCCTAATCAATTCGTCGGCATTCGCATTGGTAATATAGTAATTAAATCCCTTCGACTTCGGAAATACAAAGTACAAATTCCCATTTTGACTATAAGTTGACCTGTTTGAATTCCCAATACCATTCATCAACACCAAGTCAAAATCTTTCCTTAAAGTAGTGATGACCGATTTTTTATTCATCTTTTTTATGATAGAATGTACTTTAAAGTTTCCATGGGCTGTAAATTCAAAATCAAAAAAACTAAATCCCATTTCATTGGTAAAAACCAATCTTACACTACTGTCAGGCATTTTTTTTATCAGTAATAATCCGCTTAAATGATTGCCAGCCACATCAACTGTTGTGTTGTACAATGCCACATTAAAAGCTGGTTTAAATTTATGAAGCTGGCCAACATCTGCCTGTACCGATTGCATTTGTTTGTGCATCGGACTACAGCCTAAAACAAAAATACAGGCACTATTTAATAGTAAAATAAGTATCCGAAATGGCAGCATTCAGTTCTTTATTAGTAAAACGAATAATGGTATTGTCGCCTGATAGTTCCTTCATTTCAATGCTGGTAACAGAATAATCTTTACGATCAACAATAACCACAATAGCTTTAAACATTTCTTTCATCCCCTTGTTGATGGGGATTAATTCCACCAAAGAAGTATTTTTATTTTCAAAAACCCTTGTCTTAAAATCTGGATTATTAAGTGCTGTTCCCTGCATACAATCAATCATGATTTTATTGATTTGTTGGAACATTTTATTACCCCTGGTAGATATTTTATTTTCCTTTTGGCCATCCTTTACATACACTTTATCCTTATTTAATATCATCAGGTATTGAAAGGGATGATTGTACTCCATCCTTACCCTGCTATCTTTTTTAAACCAAAAATCACCTTTCGATATGATTTTTTCTGAAAGCATACTCAGGTTTTTCTCTTGTACAAAATTGGCTTTTATAGAATTTGTTTTTTGTGTGGCGGTCGAAAACTCCGAATTGAATTTTACCACATCAACTACGTGATTATAACCGGCATACTGTGCTTTCATAGTTAAGCCTGAAATCAAAGTCAAGAAAAAAAGAATAGTGTTACGCATAAGCTTTCAAAGCTAACATTTTATCTAATGGTATAATGTTGTAACCTTGTTTTTTAACTTCTTTAATAAATTCAGGCAACACCCTCATTGTTGTTTTACTGGTATCATGAAACAGGAATACAGCCCCCGGCTTAATCCCTTTATTGATTTTGCTTAACAATTTTTGCTCATCCTTTATTACCGTATCCATCGACCTAACGCTCCAGCCAACAGGGCTGTATCCTCCTTTTTGAATTGCCTTCTTAACATTTGGGTTGGTAACTCCATATGGCGGCCTAAACAGCTTTGGCTTTACACCAATTACCCTTTCCAATTCATCATCCATTTGTTTTAAATCGTTCTGCATTTTTTGAGCAGAGAATAAATCAAACCACAAATGATGAGAAAAACTATGGTTACCAATGATATGCCCAGCCGTATAAATTTGTAGCAACAACTTTTCGTTACCTGTAATACGATTCCCAATACAAAAAAAGGTAGCCTTAATATTGGAAGTTTTAAGAATATCCAAAATTTGTGGAGTATAATTTTCAGTTGGACCGTCATCAAAGCTGATGGCGATTTCTTTTTTGTTGGTTTTGCCTTTACAAGGAATATCGATAAAGAAATTGGAGCCCACATAATAACAACCGTAAAAAACAAGGAAAGAATAAATGACGATTAAGGGCAGATAAAAATAAAAAGACCACCCAAAATTTAGCTGCAGCCCAATTAAAATTGCAAGCATTAACACAAAGAGAATATTCGTATTTCTGAAATTTAGCATTGGGATACCAAAAATAAGGAATGATGTATACCTAAGTAATTATTATAAATTAAAATGCGTTTGCTGTTATTTTCGGTTGCCTTGATAGTTTTTGCTGCCAACCATAATGCAAAAGCCGAAGCTGTTGGATATTCGCCACAAAGGTTTTTAAAGTTTCTTAACTTGGTTTGGTTGAAAATAGTTTTGTTCAACTGCTCAAACAGTTCATCTGATTTAACATCTCCATTTTTTCCAGTAATGACCAAATCGAGATCATTCATCGAGATTGAGTGAGATTCTAAAAATGAATTGACTTGTTCTTCTATTTCTTCAACACCAGTTGGTTTATAAAAACTATGCATTCCATCCAACTTTGCGTAATCAGTGGCAGAAGGCTCATTTGCCAAAAGAAAAAAAGTTGCGCCTTCTCCAGCCAAGGTTCCTTTAGTCTTATTTTTAAAAATAGCAAGGCTTGAAGCAGATTGTTGTTTATAAAACCCCATCCTGCTTAATATAGTATGACTTGTATTGGTAATCTCATCTATGGCGCCTACCAACACATTGGCTGCTTCATTCTCTTTCAACAACATAAATGCATCAAGCAAAGCGCTTTCAAATGAAAAGCCACGATGAACAAAAGCATTGTTGTAATTATTACATTTCAACATCAACCCAATTTGGGCACCAATGGTGTTATGGGTTGACTGGATAAATGATGTAGGGGTGAGCAACTCTTCATTAAACTCTACCATCTTGCTTAAAAAAGAATTGGTATCTTCTAAACAACCATAAGAAGTGCCGGTAACAATTGCATCTGGCATTTCCAACTGAGCTTCCTGCAAACATTCCATTGCTGCGGCCACCCCCATACGGATGATACGGCTCATTCTTCTTATTTGTTTTGCATCAATAAGCTCCTTGTAATCGGGTTCAATACAGGCAAGGCGGTTTCCTGCAAAATCAACAGGGCTCTCATCCAATGGCTGATGACCAAAGGTTTTTTGTGGTGAGATATTTCCGGTTGACCTGATATACATTTTAAATTTTTGAAAATATTAATGACGAACAATTGCCTCCAAAACCAAATGAATTAGAAAGCACGTGTTTTAAGTTTAAGTTTTTTACTAATTCTTTTTCGGGTACAAAAGGAAGATCCTGCATGGCGGTTTCCAAGCGAAGGTTTGGGAAAACCATACCATGCTGCAAAGCCAAAATTGAAAACACGGCTTCAATTCCTCCACTTGCTCCTAAAGTATGCCCGGTAAAAGTTTTTGTTGAACTCATTTTGGGATATTTTGGATCAAACAATCTTTTAATAGCAGTTCCTTCGGCAATATCATTATTTTGAGTGCCGGTTCCATGCAGGTTGATATAATCGATATCTGCTGGTTTCAATCCAGCTTTTTTAAGTGCCCCACTCATTGCCAAAAAAGAACCTATACCATCCGGCGATGACGCTGTTTGGTGATAGGCATCATTGGCATTGCAATATCCACTTAATATTATTTTAGGTTTATTTTTTAATGAAGCTGCTACTTTCTCCGATACCAGAACAACATAGCCTGCCCCTTCGCCCAGGTTAAGTCCCCGACGGTTTTCATCAAAGGGTTGGCAATGCTGGCTGTCAAGTATCATCAACGTATTAAAACCGTTCAATGTAAATTTGGTAAGCGAATCAGTGCCTCCAGCAACCACCACATCCAGCAAATTATTTTTAATCATACGTGCCCCAAAAAAAATGGCATTGGCCGATGAAGAACAGGCAGTGCTAATGGTGCTGATATAATCCTTGATGCCAAGGGCATCGGCAGTTAATTCGGTAATAGCGCCACACTCATGATCTATCACATCCTTTAGTCGTCCTTTGGTATTATCTGTAAAAAATTGAGAAAAAAAATTCTCGGTTTTATCCATCCCACCCACCGAATTGGCAGAAATAAAACCGCAACGTAAAAAAGACAGATTGGGAATATCTGCATTTTGCAATGCCTCTTTAGCGGCAACAGTACTTAATAAAGCGGTACGGCTTTTTGTTTTTGCTAAACCAGATAAGGCAGCTAATTCCTCATTGCTGAGTTTAACTTCGGCCACCGGAATTTTTTGGCGATGCACTGAATCGAAATAAACCATATCCGCCATTCCTGCCCTTCCGTTTTGCAGGGCATCAAAACATTGGGCGACATTGTTACCTATCGCCGAAATGATACCTGTACCGGCAACAAAAACGGGTTCATTCATTATTTATGGGTTCTGGGCTTGATGAGCTGTAATAAATTCGGCCATCGTTCTTACCGAATGGAAAACCTTAGGGCCCTGGTCGGCATTTGACAATTTAATTTTGTACTGCTGCTGCAACAATACAATCAATTCCAGGGCATCAATAGAATCCAAACCTAATCCTTCAACAAACAAGGGTTGATCATCGGCAATATCTTCAGGTTTTACATCCTGCAAATTTAACTGGGCTATGATCTGTGTTTTCAGATCCGACATTAATTTATCCATGGGCTATCTCGTATATTTTATTAATATTCTCTTTTGTAAAAATAATCGATTCTTCAGTTTGTTTCTTCTCCACTAAAAATAAAACCGTTTTATATTCTTCTCCTAACAATTCTACCCAACCACAAATACAACATTGCAATATATTATTGTTAAACAATCCACCAATATACTGTAGCATAAATGCGGCATCAAACTCCTCCATCACAAAAAAAGCATTTTCTCCTTTAAAGCCATTCCTAATACAGATTTCACCTATAATAATATTGGGCAAAGTGTACACAAACAAAGCTGGGCTAGCTATATCCTTTGCTGTTTCGAAATACTTTATATCTGTATCCAGACTAGAATTGGCATTTGAAAGAACCACTCCAATATCTGCAGGTTGATAATCTGATTTATTAAATCCATCCTGTAATAAAACCTCAGAAGCCAACCATCCCAATTTACTAAGATTATCCATCTTATAAAATTTGGGGTATTGTATGGCCAATTTCTGATAAACCGACATTAAGAAATCCGAAACCTCTGTATCTGCTTGTTCTAAAATCTTTTTTCCATTTTTATACACAGTGTTATGACCAATGATAGCGCTTGCAGTTATATGAATTGAGGTTAACAATATCTACTATTTGTTTGTTTTCTATTTTTTTAATGAATCCCTAAGGGTGATAAGCTTAGCTAATTTTTGTAAGGCGGTTTGATGATCTTTTACATAAGGGTTGTTGGTATCCCAAACATATCCTGCTAAAACAGAACATATCATACTTTTAATTTCGGGTACCTGGTTGTCGGCAAAGAAAATAGTATCCAGAGTGCCTTCGTACCAAGCCATTACATACGACCTGAAAGTATTTACACCCTGCATCATGGGTTGGGTATATTCGTTTTCCCAATCAACTGCTTCGCCATTTAGTTTTTTTATAACCAAGTTTGCCGCTTTTTGACTTGATACCGTAGCCAAGGTAACACCAGATGAAAATACAGGATCTAAAAATTCTGTCACATTTCCTGTCAACACAAAACCATCACCGTAAAAACTATTGGTGGTAGTTGACCAAGATTCTAATACTTTGGGTTCAAAAACAAATTCTACCTCATGCATTCTTTCGCTGAGATAGGGTTGCGAGGCAAGTAATACCCTCAACTGTTCTTCAGGTGTTCCGGTATTGTTTGCAAAAAATTCTGGTTCACCAACAAATCCTACTGATGTATTTCCATTTGAAAAAGGTATCACCCAAATCCAAATTCCTTTTTGATGTACGATGATGGTGATGCGGTTGGGCTCATCATCCATAGTTCGTTTTGTATCCACCACATGAGTAAACAAGGTTTTGCGAGGTGGAAGATTGGAGGGTTTGTCCATATTGAACAATTTTGGAATCACTCTACCATAACCACTACCATCAACAATAAACCTGGCTTCAATTTGGGAGATATTTCCCTCATTATCTTCTACGGTGGTAACCGAATTTGACCCATTAAATACAATACCGGTTACTGATGTTTCGTAACAAACCGGTATGCCCATTGTTTCGCAAGTATCGGCTAGTTTTTTATCAAAATCGGCCCTAGGCACCTGCCAGGTCCAACTCCAGCCAGGAGTAAACTGATCGGCAAAAAAGTAATCACAGATTTTACCATTTTTTACAAACTTGGCTCCAAATTTTTCCTGAAAGCCACATTCTTTTACGGCATCTAAAAAACCTGCTTCGGTAAGAGCTTCCATACAACGAGGCAATAAGCTTTCGCCAATAACAAAACGGGGGAATTTCATTTTCTCTACAATCTTTACTTTAAACCCTGCCTTGTTGATGATGGATGCAGCTACAGTTCCTGAAGGACCTGCACCTATCACCAATACATCTACTTTTTCTGTTTTCATCAGATGTTATTTTCTTTTTTTACATTTTATTAAAGTCTGGCTAAGTCCAATATGATCTGTTTCTTCAATGATATCGAATCCGGCTTCCTTAATGCATTTAATAAATATTTCGGCGCTATACATTTGACTATTACCATTGGCAAGTGCTGTAAAATAAATAGATGTTTGTTGTAAGCAGAAAGCGGCAACTTCAAATTTTTGTCTGTCCCAATAAGGTTCCAAAATGATCACCTGGCCATTTTCATCCAAAGCCTCGTAACATCTTTTTAAGATTGACACTATTTCGGCTTCGGAAAAACAATCCAAGAACTGACTCATCCAAATCACATCAAATCCTTTGGGGAACTTAACCGTTTCGTCAAGAATATTTACAGGTAAAAAGGAAACCCTTTCTGTTAATCCCAAGTCGGCAATTCGTTGCTTGGCAACATTTAACTGACCAGGCAAATCCATAATGGCTATGGCTACATCGGGAGAAAATTTAGTTGAAGCAATAGCCCATTTACCTGTGTTACCGCCAATGTCTAAAATCTTTTTTACGCCCTCTTTATAAACCATTGGCAAAACCAAAGGAAAAGCATCATCCGAAAAATAATGATCGAAACTGAACCAGCTTTTTTGTACATGAGGTGGAAGTTGCGATAAACCTTCGTAAATGGTACTCCAATCTCCAAACTCTTTAAGCCCAACTGGTTTGCCGGTTTCAATACTTTCTTCCAAATGGAAAAGACCTTTATAGTTTACATCATGAATAAAATCCATATTGGTTTTGGTCAAGGAGTCGTGTAAAATAAAATAGCCGGTTTTACCCAGCGTATATCTTTTATCATTTACCAAAACCAATCCAAGACTCAAGCCCGACTCCAACAAAACCCTAACCCCATAATTGGAAAGCTTTACTTTCTCTGCAATCTCTTCATTGGTTAAGCCTGTAGATCCACTTTTTTCAACCACATCCAAAATTCCTTTGTCCCTTAACACCCTTGCCACTTGAAAAATAACTGGGCCAAATGCAATCCATTGTGCTGCTTCCTTGGCTTCAAAAGCCGATTTTTTATCCTTTGAAAAAAACTTCATAAAAAATGTAATGATTTAATTTAAAATTAATGTTTACTAAATATTAATGCCGCATTACAACCTCCAAACCCCGAAGCTGTTTTTAAACAATGCTGCAAATTAGTTTCTTTTATGCTTGTACAAATATTTACTGGTTGTGTTACTCCCATCTTCTCAAATCCCAAAGATGGGATAATTAGATTTTCCTTTAAAGATTGAATAGAAATTATTGATTCAACTAATCCGGCAGCTCCAAGTGTATGACCGTAATAAGCTTTTAAACTATTAACCGGCGTTTCTTCCAAATTAGAAAGATGAATAGCTTTGGCTTCCATCTCGTCATTAAAAATAGTGGCAGTGCCATGTGCCGAGATAAATCCAATATCTTGAGCAGTAAGTCCGGCAGCCGTCATTGCCTTATTGATAGCAAGATGCAATTCTTCGCCGGTACGTGACGGGCCCGAAATATGGTTGGCATCATTGCTGATGGACCCTCCACTCACTTTAATGCCAGAAGAATGATTCTTATCGGAAGTTAAAATTATAGTTGCTGCGCCTTCTCCCAAATTAATACCAGTTCTATCGGCATCAAAAGGTTTACAAGGTCCATTACTAACAGCCTGAAAAGATTGAAAACCCGAAAGAATAAACTTGCTGATTACATCTGCGCCAGCCACAACAGCATGTTCATATTGTCCAGATTGTATTAAACGCATTGCGGTTAACACTGCCATCATCCCCGATATACAAGCATTGGAAATAATAATGGGTGTATTGCTAAAACCAAAATATGCTGCCAGTTTTTGGGCAGAGGTATTGAGTGAAATTCTTTTATTTAATTCAGTAGAAGGTTCTTCAGTTTCCAGCAAACTTATATTTCCTTTTGTGGTAGAAAGGATGAAGATTGTTTTTTTATCGGTAATGTCAATTTCAGAATTTTGCATTGCATTGCTGATGGAAGCAATTAAAAGTTTTTCAAATTTGGTATAGGTCTTCAATTTTTCATCCTTCAAAAAAACTTCTTGTCCATCAAAGAGAGATGCATAAAAAGGCTCCACCGATATTTCAGGCTTATCATGTTTTTTTATTCCACTCACCGCATTTTTTAGCTGCGAAAAATTAGTCGCAGTATCTATGCCAATGGGAGATAAAATATTATCCGATGCAATAAAAATATCTGTCATAGTTTTTTAACCATTAAATCAACCCTTGTTTCCTTTTCCATTCTTCAAAAAATGGCGGGTTAGCTAATTGAAGCAAAGATTCTTCTTTATCTAAAAAAACCTGGACAGTGGATCCGGTTGCCACCAATTCGCCATTTGAGGCTTTAAACAAACGATAGGTAAATTTAATTTTGGCAGCTTCGGTTGGAATGTATTGAGTTTCCACAATCACTTTGTCTCCATAGCGTAATGAACGTTTAAAGTCGCATTGTACACTCACTACCGGAATAACAAATCCTTGTTTAAAAACATCCAAATAGCGCATGCCATAAACGTCGCCAAAAGCTTCTCTTCCGTCTTCAAAGTATCTAACATAATGTCCGTGCCAAACAATACCTAAAGGATCGGCTTCATTAAAGCGAACCTGAATTTCCGTCTTACAACTCAATACTGTTTTCATAATTAGATTAAAATCACCCTCCGTATTTAGTTCGCCAATCCTTATATCTTTTCTTATCTATATCGTCAATCAAGGCTTTAATGGTAGAGGCCCAGTAATTACGGAAACCAAAACCACCTGCCGCTTTTTCTTCAATTCTTTCGGTCATTAAAACTTTTTTGGTTTTCATATCCACCAATGTTACCCAAATGGAAACATCCCCTTTCTTATCTACTTTACGCATGGCTTCCATCACAAACAAAAGCCCCACACCGGACTTTCCTGATAAATCCAACCCTTTTACTACCGAGGCAATATCAGATTCTTTAAGTCGGTTAAAGTCTGCGGAATTGGTAGATATTATGTCATTAAGGTTAGCTTTTCCATTACTTGTACCAACAGGACCCAGGTCGGAGTTTAGGTTAGACTTTCGAAAAGCACCCTTGATATCGAATTTTTTTGGCTCGTCGATGATAAGACTATTGATACTTGCATATAACCTGTTACGAATATCATCCGCATTACCAATATCCAATACCCTTGCTTTACTAAAATCGATTCCCAGATAAGTTAGAGGTGATTCACTATCGTTGAAGACCTCTTTTAAAGTTTGTGAAAAACTAATGCTGCTGCTCATAAAAAATAAAACAGACAACAAACCACATAGCATTTTTGAACGTTTCATAATCAGACGTTTTTATTTTTGTTAATGAATATTTTCATATTGCATTGAGCAATAATCTGGTTTTTACAACTGATTTTTCCGGATATTAATGTTACGTCAAATATTTGATTTTCTATAGTTATTTCAGTAATGAGTTCATCTCCTATGGCAGGCATTGAAAATATTTGCAGGTTAGTTACAGCCCCAATATAGCCTACCAAACCTGGTTTTTTCTCCAAAGTAGAAACATAACCAGCCCTTGCTGCCGCAGTTTGTGCAATATTTTCTACCAGGCCGGGTTCTTTAAATATACCATTTTCCACAAAAATATTATCTGCCTTTATGGTTAAAGAGGTGCTGGTAGATGTTTCACTGCATGACAGTATTTTATCCAACATTACAAATGGCGGTTTTTGAGGAATTAATGTTTGTATGTCAACCGATGCTATCATATTTTTTATTGCCAGAAATTGTAATAGTTAAACCATTGTTCAGGATATTTTTTTAATTTTATTTCCATCTCCAAGGCAAAATCATTAAGCATTTGTTGCATTACCATTTTTTTATCCGCATTGTCATATTGTTTTATTTCGCTAGCGAAAAAGTGATAATGCAGTTTGGTTTCTTTTACGGCAAATACAAATGAAACGGGCACTTTAAATTTTGCTGCCAATAAAAAAGGGCCCATCGGAAATTTCGCCTCTTCCCCTAAAAAAGGAGTAGTTAATGTTTTGTTGCCTTCCATATACCTATCGGAATGCATACAAACCAATTCATTTTTTTCAAAAGCTTCGCTGATGGCATAGATATGTGACAAGTCATCTTTAATTACAATGATATTGACATTCTTTTTGCCGGTAACCCCCTCAAGATATTGCTTTATCTGTTCATGTTCCCCATCATACAAAACAATATTAATGGTTGTTTCTAATCGGGTGAACAAATGACCTGCAATATCCCAATTGCCAATATGTGCACTCAAAAGGATTCCTCCTTTTTTCAAGCTGGCCATACTTCGAAGATGCTCTTCTCCATCAAAATTAAAACTGAATTTATTTTTAATGCCCGACATTAATACCACTTTATCAATGATGCTCTGCCCCAATAAAAAATAATTTTTATAAATTTTTACGAAGGAAGAAAATCTACTATACCCCAATTTGTGGCGGTACAGTTTATAAATTTGACGGGAAGCTTTTACCGAAAAGATAAAATAATAAAATGCAACAAATCGTAACAGAAAGTAGGCAGGAAAAACACCAAAGCTTTTTAATACCCATACAAAAATGCGATAACCGAGTGGCGTTCCTTTAGATTTTCCTTGCCATAAAGACATTATGCCAGTTCTTTTGAATTTACACGGGAAATTACATAGTCACAAAAATCCTGGAAAGTGGCAATTTCGGTAAAGTCTTCGGGTTTTACCTTAAATGAAAAATTACTTTCAATTACAACCACTAAATCAATATAATCCAGGCTATCCAGCCCTAGCGTATCTTTTAAATTGGCATCTGGCACCAATTTTTCTGCTTTCACCTCAAATTCCTCAATCAGGAATTCGTGAATTTTGTCTATTATTTCTGTGTTCGTCATAAGCAGTACAATTATATCATTTTTTGAATGATGAGTGATGAGTTGGTTCCTCCAAACCCAAAGGAGTTTGACAAAAATACAACTATATCTTTTTCTATGGTAGTTTTTGCAATGTTCAATTTGGCAGAATCCTCATCTGGATTTTCAAAATTGATATTAGGAGCTACAAATGAATGCTGCATCATTAACATTGAATATACAATTTCACTGGCGCCAGCCATCCAACACTCATGACCAGTCATTGATTTAGTAGAGCTTACCAATGGCTTATGCTCTCCAAAAACCTCATTAATTGCTTTGGCTTCGCTAGCGTCGCCTGCTGGGGTAGAAGTAGCGTGTGCATTGATATAATCAACTTTCCCTGCTAATATTCCAGCATCTTTCATTGCCATTTGCAATGATCTTACCGGACCATCAACTGTTGGATTTGAAATATGCCCCCCATTTGATGAAAAACCATAACCAATTACTTCCCCCAATATTTTTGCCCCTCTTTTTTGAGCTGATTCCAGGCTTTCCAATATTACTGTGGCTGCTCCTCCACTTGGTATCAACCCATCTCTATCCCTATCAAAAGGCCGAGATGCTTGGGTTGGAAATGCTTCTCTTACTGAAAAAGCAGACAAGGCATCGAAAGTACCCATTGATAAATGGTTTATTTCCTGTGCGCCACCGCAAATGATTTGTTCTTGTAATCCTGTTTTAATAAGATGATAACCTAAGCCGATGGAATGAGATCCACTTGCACATGCTGCACTGATAGTTAGATTTACCCCACGAAGTTTAAAAATGGTGGCCAAGTTCATGGTAACCGTGGAGTTCATTGTTTGAAAAACCGCACCTGAGCCTACCAAAGTAGTATCTTTTTTCTCTCTAATTATATCATTGGCTTCAATAACCGCTTTTCCAGAGCTATCGTTACCATATAAAATCCCAATTTCATGGTTATTAATAAAATCCTGATCAATACCTGCGTTTTCCAAGGCTTCTATTGTTGCTAAGTAGGCATATTCGCCTTGTTCGGGCAACATAATTCTAGCCCTGCGATCCAAAGTTCCTTTTAAATCGGTTTTTTCAACAAAGCCTGTTAAGCCGGAGCGATAACCATATTCTTTACGTAAAGGATCTAGTATGATACCCGACTTTCCTCTGTATAGGGAATCCCTAACCTCATCAAGATTTTTTCCTATGCAGGAATAAATACCCATACCTGTGATAACAACTCTATTCATATTATTAAGTCAAAAGTAAAAAATTTACCCATTTTGAATTTTTACTTTTGAATTTTGATTTCTAAGAATACAATCCCCCATTTACCGATATTACTTCTGCAGTAATATAAGCCGCTTCCGCAGAAGCTAAAAACCCTACTGTGTGAGCAACTTCCTCCGGCAAACCAAAACGTTTTAAGGGTATCATATTTTTTAATTCAGCCTCATTTAATCCTTCGGTCATATCTGTTTTTATAAATCCCGGTGCCACGGCATTTACAGTAATTCCTTTTCTTCCAATTTCCTGAGCCAGTGCTTTGGTAGCTCCAATTACCCCTGCTTTTGCCGCAGAATAATTAGTTTGTCCAGGCAAACCTTTTAAGCCCGACAAGGAAACTATATTGATGATTCGACCATATTTTTTTTGAAGCATGCTGTTAACTACCAAACGGGTAACATAAAAGAATCCATCCAAATTTGTTTTGATAACAGAATCCCATTGCTCATCTTTCATCCACATCATTAAAGTATCTTCTCTAATGCCAGCATTGTTTACCAAAACTTCAATAACCTTATCCGGATTGGCTTCCATCCATCCGCCAAGCTTTGTCATAATCTCTTCTTTGTCCGAAACATCAAACTGTATTATTTCCCCTTCAACTCCTTTATCGTTAATTAAAGCAAGTGTATTATTGGCTTCATCAACATTCGATTTATAATTGATCAGGATATTATAGCCCATTTCTGCCAGCCTAATACAAATGGCTCTGCCTATTCCTCTTGATCCTCCTGTAACTAATGCAAACTTCATTTATATAATTTTTCTGATAATCGCTTTAATAATAAATCCTTATCAACTGGTTTACTTTGTAACCAATGGCGCAGGAATTTTTCCTAATTTAAATGAGATGACAGGATCAGATTTTTCGAAGTACTTCCTAATTCTTTCCAGGTCTTTATATTTAGGGCTGTCCTCAACAAATTTTGGAAATATTTTTCTTATTTCCAAATAGATATGAAGTGTTTCGGTTGATAGCCTATCTGTACATTTTAAGAAATCTATTGCCTGTAAAACCGTCATCATTTGAATGGTTAATACTTCAAAAGAATTTTCAATAACTTTTTTTGTTAACAAGGCAGCATTGCAACCCATACTTACAATATCCTGGTTATCGTTGTTATTTGGAATACTGTGTACATACATTGGAAAAGAAAGTGTTTGGTTTTCGGCAACCGTTGATGTAGCTGTAAACTGCATACCCTGCATACCAAAATTAAACCCTAGTACTCCCAGGTTTACAAACGGAGGGAATTTTTGGTTTAGCTTTTCATTGAGTAAGTAATTCAATTGTCTTTCGGATAGCATGGATAATTTAGTGACCGCTATTTTAAGCTTATCCATTTCCAAGGAAACATAATCGCCATGGAAATTACCGCCGTGAAAGATATTTTGATTTTCGTGATCGATGATTGGGTTGTCATTCACTGAGTTTAACTCATCCACCACCACTTTTTCGGCGTAACAAATCGTATCGTAAATGGGACCCAATATTTGCGTAACACATCTCAACGAATAATATTCTTGCACTTTATCTTGAAACACTTCCTGGTTTAGCTTATCGGGGTTATACAAATGCTCCGACCTGCTGCGAACCATCTTGCTATCCTTAAGAATATCCCTTAACTGTGCTGCAATTTTATTTTGTCCTTTATGGTGTTTTACAATATTCAATTCGTAAGAATAATGGTCATCAAAAGCTTCCACAATTTCATTGATCATGGCCGAAAGCATTACCGACCACTCCAGTAATTTTTGAGCCTGTATGATATTGACCATTCCAATACCCGTCATGGCAGAGGTTCCGTTTAAAATGGCCAACCCTTCCCTTATATGAATAGAAAGTGGCTTGATTTTCAATTTTGTAAACACATCTGCTGTAGGTTGTACTTCATTTTCATAAATAACCTCTCCTTCTCCAATTAACACCAATGCCAAATGAGCCAGTTGTACCAGGTCGCCGCTAGCGCCAACTCCACCGTGTTCGTAAACACAAGGACTAATATCTTTGTTGATGAGCTCTTTTAGCAGTTCCACTACTTCTGTATGAACACCTGAATAAGCTTTCATAAGGCTATTTAACCTGGCAATCATCACGGCTTTTACCAAAATTGGCGACATTAAGTTACCGCCACCTGAACTATGGCTTCTAATCAGGTTATATTGGAGTTGTAGCAGGTTTTTTTCATTGACCTTATACTGTGCCATTGGTCCAAACCCTGTATTTATGCCATAAATGAGCTTGTTGGAAGAGAATTGCTTTAAAAATTTAAAACTAGTGTCTACCTTTTCAATTGCTTTAGCATCCAAGTCAACTTTCTTGCCTTTAAAAAGTATGTCAGAGAAGTTTTCGAGAGAAAGCGCCTTATCACCTACATGTACCATTTTCCTTAATTTAAACTCAATAATAATTTTGGTATCCTATCTGGTAAAAATAGAATAAAGATTTCAATTAATTAATATTTGGCAGATAACTGTATTAACTTAAAATAAATGCAGACTTTACATCTTTTTTTTGTGAAATATACTGCTGTAGAAAGATCCTTTTCCCAAGCAACTTTGCTCTTTATTACAAAATAATATTATTATATTTAAACTTTACTTCATTTAAAATAGACAAGATGAAATTAATAACATGCTCATTAGCCGTAATTGTATTCTCTTTTTATTCTTTGCAAACAGCCGCTCAAAAAATAAAAACCCTAAGTGGTGATGCCAATATTTTAAAAACAGAAAGCTCCGTTAACATCGAATTCAATTATGATGATGTAAGCGTAGGAAAATTTAAAAACGAACACGATTATATAAAAACTAAAACTGAAGAGTATAATAAGAAAGAAGCTGGCAAGGGTGATACTTGGGCAAAAAGCTGGGCCAATGATAAAGCCAACAGGTTTGAGCCAAAATTTATTGAGCTGTTTACACAAACCAGCGGAATGGTTGTTAGTGATAATGCCAAATACAGTTTACTATTTAAAACCACTTCTATTGAACCTGGCTTTAATATTGGCATAACTCGTAAAAATGCGGAAATAGATGCTGAATTCTGGATTGTTGAAACCGCCAATAAAGGTACTAAGCTGGCATCTTTTACCATCAGTAATGTACCGGGAGGTACGGCTTTTGGCTACGATTTTGATACGGGTTTACGCATATCTGAAGCATTTGCAAAAGCAGGTAAAACTTTAGCTAAATTTTTTAAATAAACCAACGGCTTATCATAAAAAAGGGCTTTCAAAATTGAAAGCCCTTTTTTTACATTCTTCTGTCTATAAACTTTATTGCTTTTCTTCCTCCTTCGGGAAACTGAATTTTTTGCATTTCCTCTGCAGAAACATATTCCACCTGTGGACTCACCCTTAGCTTGGCCTGTAAGTATGCCCTTATTTTTCGATTGGAATCTTCCGTATCATTAACAGGCAAAAGATGCAGCTTTACTTCATCCATCCCAATTTCGTTGCTATATACTTCAGCCACATAATCTTTAATCAGGTCCATTTCATTCAGCATATCAAACAAAGCCGGCGGATATAAAGTGGTGCCTTTGAATTTTATCATTTGCTTTTTACGGCCCACCACAGGAGACAGTCGCAAACTATTTCTACCACAGGCGCAGGGGCTATCATCATACACACAAATATCTCCTGTTTTGTAACGCAGCAATGGCATCCCCTCTACACCCAAAGTAGTAATAGTAACTTCGCCGGGTTCGCCGGCTGCAACAGGCTTATTCATCTCATTTAGTAACTCTACAATTACTAAATCGGGTTGAAGGTGGCCCCCTTTACCTTCGCTGCACTCCGTAAAAGCAGTTTGCATTTCGGTAGAGGCATAAGTTGAATACAATTTAATATCCCAAGCTTCAGTAATTCTTTTGCCAAGAGTGTTTAAAGTAAAGTCGGTATTTCGAATGTTTTCACCAATACAGATTGCTTTTTTCACAGCACTGCTGTTTATATCAATTTGATGTTTATTGGCGTAGTCGATTAGTTTTAATATAAACGAAGGAACTGCAACAATAGCAGTTGGCTTTAGTCTAAAAATTGTTTCCCATTGTAGAGAAGGAACACCGGGGCCAAGGCGAATAATTCCTGCTCCTAATTTTCTAATACCTGAATAATAAGCCATGCCCGCCATAAACTGGCGATCCAGAGTGAGCATGAGTTGATACGTATCATTAACAGAGCCGTTGGCACTTACAAAAGATGCATATTCATTACAAGCCAATCGGTCTAAATCATTTTCCGTAAGCATAACAGTAACCGGACTTCCCAATGTGCCCGATGTGGAGCTGTACTCAATAACTTTTTCCCGGGGTACACATAAAAAGTCATCATTGCGTTGTTGGAGGTCTTCTTTAATAGTAACCGGAATGACATTTAAATCCTCAATAGTTTTTATTCCCTTAGGATTAAATTTTGATCTTGTAAAAAATTCTTTATAAAAGGGGGAGTGCTCATTGATATAAGCAATCGTCTCTTGCAGTTTTTTTTCCTGCATGGCTTTTATTTCTTCTTTGCTTTCAAAAGCAGCTTCTGGAGAATAGTTCATAAGTTTAAAAATAATAAAATTATTGCAGGCGTTTACAATCTCTCCAATTAATCTCGGTTTCGACAAGCTCACCCTGACAGTTTTTTTCTATATCAAGCTTCAATTACCACCATCGCACTTGCCATTGTTTTTAAATGCGATAAAGAAACAAATATTTTTCCCAGCTTCAAATCTGCAATTGTTTTGGCGCTGTTACCTAAAAAATGCAATTCAGGTTTCCCTTCATTATCATTTACAATTTCAATTTCATTAAATGCTGTTCCGTTTCTCCAACCTGTGCCTATGGCTTTAAAAAAAGCTTCTTTAGCAGCAAAACGAGCGGCATAATGCTCGTACTTATTAGTTCGGGCTTCACAATACAATATTTCATCAGCAGAAAAAACAAGCTCTTTAAACCCTGCTTTTTTCTCCAATTTTTCTGCTACACGTTCTACTTCTATCAGGTCTGTGCCAATACCAAAAATCATTGAATTGTTTTTTTGTTGAGTTTAGCTATTTGTTTTTTGATGTATTCTTCTTCTTTCTTAGTAGCTATCTCTTTTGTTAATGCCAATTGATAATAGCTCTTGGCTTTAAGATAGTTTTTCTTTTTGTACATTTCATCCCCGGCTAAAACATAGGTATGGTAATATGCCGGATTCGTATTAATCAAACTGTCCGTATTTACATCATCCCCATCTAGGATGCGTTGCTTATATGAACGAAACAATTGAAAGTTTCTATAATCAGGAGTTGACAAAAACGAATCGGCAGGAATAGTTAAATCCAATTCTGCTATTTCTTTATTATCCTTTTTCCCTTTTAATTCAAATATTTTATTAAGGTCGTAAGCTACAAAAGCCCCCAGCTGCCAGGGCGACGTAGAAACCCAGACTAATCCCTTTTTATTTTCAAAAACAATAGAGTGATGCGCTATTAATTGGTTGACCGCTTTTTCATTTCCCATTCCAATATTTGAATTACCCATTCCTTTTTGATCCCTTAAAATGTTAACCGTTTTCTGCACTGTGTTTTTTCCATTCATAGCAAGTAACTCCTGCATTCTTTTGTAGCGATAAGTTGATGCGCTTTCATTTTCCTGTTCAATGTTCAATTTAGTTGTGGCCAATCCTTTGCTTTGAAAATGGTTACTGCAAATGATAAAATCTTTATTTGCATCGTACACATCCAACTCATCGGGTGTTTTTTCAATAATTACTGCTTTATTATCAACTGCCGATGCCACCAAAAACGATTCAGCTACAAACATTTTTCTTGATTTGGCAATAGCCACAGCCTCGTTTATATTTTTTGCATACTGCAAAATCTCTCTTGTTACCAAGGATACTGGTGTGGCAGAGCCAGTGGGTAAACTTGTTTTAGCTGCATTGATGGTTACTGATAAGCCCTGATCGTTCATGCCAGATACAGCCCCTACAAATCCACCCCAGGTTACAGTCATAAACTTGTGACCCTTTGATGGGTTAAAAAATGCCACAATCTTATCCTCTGCAAATTTATCCCCTACATAAAAATCGAAATTTCGACCTATAATCATGCTGCTATCTACTGACATGGCACCCCATGTGCCAAAAGATGTGCAACCTACTAAGGCTAGGTTTTGTACTGCATGACCAATATCGTGTGCTGCATGGTAATTTAAAATGCGCTGGTAATTAGTTCCAAGAAATTGATAGGCTGGAGAAGCTGATTCAGACACACCGTAGATTTCTTCTTTATATTCTTGGGTTACATTCTTATCGAGGTTGCGATTAAAAAAACCTATCAGGTATTTGAGAAAATTTCTTTTAAAATTTAAGGGAACCAATTTATTGATTTGTTCAGCAAAATGATCTTCCTGGCGAACCACCAGTTCTTTGGTTAGCTTTCCATTGATTACACCCATTTCAAAAGGTTCACCTTCTACATACAATTCAAACAACCCACTGTTACTGTGTCTAAACCAATTATTATTTAAGCTGTAAAATTCATTGCCATGATTAGAGCGCTGTAATTGAAGGCTACTCAAATTTTTTGGAGAAGGAGGATCCATCTTTGAAACAACTACAACATAAACGGCAAGAGATACCAGTAACAACAAAAAGCCGCCTATTACATAAAGAACCCTTTTCCAAAATAATTTTCTTTTAAGCATTTCTTACTTTTTCTACAACTGATTCGTTTCCCATAAAAGCCACACAGGTTACAAGACCGCTCATCGTAGCGCCAAGTATCCCATGTAAATTAAGATTTTGCCCCGTTAAATAAAGGTTGGGAATTTTGGTACGTGGCGATATAAAAGTTTTCAATGGATTTTGACAATCTTTTGCAATGCCATACATAGAGCCATCATCGTTACCAACATAATCACGATAAGATAGTGGTGTTGCTGTGTAATAGGATTTAATGGCCTCCCTCAAGCCAGGAAATTTTTCTTCTACACAATCCAATAGTTTTTCAGCTTTCTGTTTTTTAAAGGCTTCGTATGCTGGCCCTCTATCTTCAACTGCCGAAACCGTGTTGAAGGATTTTTCCCACTGTTTCACTTCATCATACCTCATATAAGCTAACAAAGTCATTGACTCTGCGTATTCTACAGATTTTGAAGAGGCCGAAAAAAATACAGAATAACAAAGCGGCCAATTCTCATCTGTATGATCAGCCATATTCCATACATGCCCATCCTTATGATAGTAAAAATTGTTCTTGATATATTTAAGGCTATCTTTTTTAAATACAATATTGATGATGAACCCACCAATACCATTTTCCAAACTCTTTAGCCTAGAAGTATAAGCATGTTTGAGCAGATGGCTATCAATCATATTGATCGTTCTTACGGGATGCATATTACTGATAAAATGTTTGCCGTATACAAAAGACCCATCTGCCAATTCCACAGAAACAACTTTACCATCTTCTACTACAAATCTTTTTACTTCTGCATTCCTACGAATATCCCCAGCCTGTTGCCTTATATTTTTGGCGATATACTTACTTATATTAGAACCCCCATCAATACATTTCCACGAACTTTCGATATAGCTATTTAGTATCATGGCATGTACATAAAAGGGGGTTTTGCCCGCTTGTAAAACATACAGCATATTGTTGCCTACCAATACGGCCTGCAATTTTTTATCAGAAGTTATAGATTCGATAAATTCCTTGGTATCAATTCCCAGTACAGTTGTTTTTTCATTTACATTTCCGCCGCTTCGCAAATTATACAAGGGAAACTTGTTGCACACTTCCTTAATCTTATCGCAATACAATCGTAATACTTTTTCTTCATTAGGAAAATCTTTGAGCAGGTGCTGAATAAAGTTTTCGTAGCCCTGTGCATATACATATTCTTTATCATCGTTTTCAATAATAATCTTATCAAAAACATCTTCCTCCATTTTTTGCAGTTTCAGCTTTTCCAAAATACCTAGGTATTTAAACACCTGGTATAAGTTTTGGCCTTCGCTCAATCCACCCAAATAATGCACTCCCGAATCGAAAATCACTTTATCCCGTACATAGGTTTGTAAGCACCCGCCAATCTGTTTGTTTTTTTCCAACACACAAACTTTATAACCTTCCTTGCCCAGTATATCTGCACAAACAAGGCCACCCATGCCACTTCCAACAATCACTATGTCAAACTCTTCGTTCATTAGTTTACTACTGCTTTTAAAATAAAAATGCTATTTGATGTAAGTTTCGAATCGGCTGTTTCGCTACAGCTCATATTATTTTCAGCGGCAATTTCTCTAATTAAAGATCCCGATAAAAAACTCAACCCACTTTCTATTGTTTTATTAAAACTCAAAATCCTAGTTGACAAAAACTCAGTAAGCTTTGTTTTTTTATGCTGTCTGGTTTTGTCCATGTCTCCGTCCCTGATGATGACAGATCCGCCATCATTCAAATTACTAATACATTTTTCTATCAACAACTTTTGTTCAGTAGGTTGCAGGTAATGTAACATATCTGCTAAAACAATGGCGTCATATTTTTCAAAATCAAAATCCATGGCATTGCAATACGCAAAATTAATATTCTCTGTTTTGCTAAAACAATGATTGGCGGTTTCAATTTTATTTTCATCGTAATCAATCCCGGTAATCATTCTTTCTTCAGAAGTAAAAGCCAGCATATAACTCATGAAGCCATAGCCGCAACCAATATCCAATATTTTTCCCTGGCGGGGAACAATGGCATTAAATGACTGGTAGTTTTTTTCAAGTCTTGTTTTAATCCGCATATACCATTCCAACACTGGGCCTTTGTAGAGATAATTATATATCAACTTTTCCCTAAAATATTTTGGTGTTTCTATTTCCTCTTTCAGTTGTTTAAACTCTTCTCTAAAATAACGCCCAATTAATTTTGCTCTTTCTGCATAGCTATTACCAAAACTTTTGTCCTCTGGTCTTATTCTTGGCAGAAACTTTACTGTAAGCTGCCCGTCTTTTAAAAGCTGGTCTTGTTTGGTTAAGGTATAATCTGTGCCATGTATCATTATCGGCAAAATATCTACATTCAGTTTTTCAGCTAGATAAAATGCTCCTTTATGAAAACGTTTAATTACCCCGTCTTCAGACCTTGTCCCTTCTGGAAAAATAATGACTGAGTAGCCATTTTTAATTCTATCCTCTATTAAATGAAAGTCAGTTTCAATTTTTTCTGCCGGAAAATAATCTGCCAAACGAATCACTTTACCAAAGAGTGGCGAATGCCAAATCCTGTTATTGGTAAACATGATGAGTTTTGGATGCAGCATAATCAGTGGCAAAATATCCAACGATGATTGGTGATTAGCGATGATAACAGCTGGCGTTTTAAATTTTTCTTTCTGTGGGTTGATGATTTTCTTTTTTACATTGATCATGATATATACCAATCTCCTACAAACCCTTGAAATAATTGTATGATAAATCAACTTGCCCTTTTCTTTAATATTGAATAGGGCAAAAATCCATGCAATGATGGTAAAAGTTATGCTCCATCCAATAAAATATGAAAAAGCAAAAGAAGATTTGATAAAGCCCCATAGCGTCCAGGGAAACCGGTTTTTGTTTACCCGGTTTTTTATCAATACCGTAAACAAAAACGGAATTAAAATTTGCGACATAACCACTACACAAAAAATTCCAATGATCGATATCATGGCGATGGATTGTAAAGCAGGGTGTTTGGCAAAAATTAAAACACCCAAACCAACAATGGTAGTAGCCGCCGATAAAATGATAGATGACTTAAAAGAAGACAGGTTCTTTTTACCAGTTTTATATTCCTGAAGCAACCCATCCATAATAAACAAACTGTAATCATCCCCCAAACCAAATATCAATGCCGAGATGATAATATTAATGATATTGAATTGGATGCCTACTATTCCCATAATACCTAAAATCCAAACCCAACTTACAAACATAGGGATAAAAGAAACCAGTGCCAGCTCAATGCGACCATACACAAGTAACAAAACAAAAAACACCAGCATCGAAGTCATTAAGGCAATCTTTGTAAAATCCGAATTAATAATTTCAACGAAACGTTTGCTGAGGTATTGTTTATCTAAAACAGTAACCTGTTCATTGTTTTCAAAATATTTGTAGAGTTCTTGTCTTTTATCAGGGCTGGTTTTTACCAATGTAACAACTGTTGATTGTTTGGGCTTTTCGGTAATATAATCATCCAGGAAATTTTTACGCACTTCAGCAATAGCTTCAGCATTTACAGGAACAAATTCCTTATTGAGCATTTCTTTAAAACCATTGAAAGCAGAAGCGTTAAATTTTAAAGCCTCTCCTTCTTTATAAAGAATGTTGAGTAGCTGTTCTTTCTTTTCTGTCGTCCAATATTGTTTCCATTTTTCAATTCTTTGTTTTTGTAAAGAATCTGAAATAATGAAGGATGAAACCCCTGAGTATTTTTTTACAATTTTTTTATCTTGCAATTTTTCAATCTCAATTACCAGTTTTTCATTATTCAACAATGCCTCATTGAGTGTTTTACCTTCGCTAACCAAGTAAACTGATTGCAAGGCATATTGATTTATTTTGTTGAGTTTTTTTTCTGATGCTTTCAGTTTTTCGCTCATAAAATTCATATCCGTTAAATCGGATTGAAAACCAACTTTACCTGCCCAAAAAGCAAAAACAATTGTCAATATTAAAATTAGCAGCAACAGGTATTTATTAAATTCCGGACGGTAGGCGGCAATTTTATCTATCCATGAAAATTCGTTGCCGGTATACTTAGCCTCTTCTTTTTTAGTACTGATAAAGTGAGGAAGAAAAATAAGGGAACATGCTGAGGCTCCTATTAAACTAAACCCTGCAAAAAGCCCCAGGTCTTTCAGCATTTCGGATTGTACAAACTGAAGGCATAAAAAACCTCCCACCGTGGTAAAGCTACCCACCGTCATTGGCATGGCAAGATCTTTAATCAGTTCTGGAATGTTTCTTGTGTGCCTGTAATGATTAAAAACATGCAGCGAATAATTTACCGCTATTCCCAACACAATCGAACCTGTGCCCAAGGCTATCACTGATATACTACCCTTAATAAAATAAATAACAGCCAAAGAAAACAATGCTCCAAAAATTACAGGTATCAATATTAGGAAGGGCGCTCTTTTTTTACGGAAATAAAACCCTAGGAAAACTATGATAAACAAAATGGTAATGCCATGCGTAAGCAATGAGTCTTGCCTCAATTGTAAAGCATTGCCTACAGATACAGCCGTAGCTCCAAAATAACTGGCCGTAACCTTACTATTGTTATTATCTACTAAGCTATCCAACCCTTTTAAGAGTAGGGCATTTTTACCTGTGTTGTTTGGTGGAAATGCAGGGGTAATAAACAACAACAAGTGTTTTAGATCTTTGGTAATAATACAGTTGTCATAGAGATCAAAGTTTTCATCGTACTGTAACTGCTGCAATTTTTTTAACCCAAGAAAACTAATACCCACCGGATCTTTACTGATCATTGATTTTAAAGCAAAGCCCACAGGTGAAGTGAGTGTTCTTAAATTTTGTTCAAGCGTTTGTTTGACTTTGTCGGGTGCTATCAAGGTATCAATGGAAGTATAATCCTTGTCATTTAAAAAAACAGGTAAATGATCATTAATGGTTCCAAACAATTCCAAAACCAGACCATCATCAACTTTGTAATTAATTTTATTGATGAAGGGAGAAAGTTTTTCCTGTGCATTTTTAACAAAAACATCGGCAAATGCTATAAGGCTATCTGGTTGGGCTGCTGCATTGCTGTCTTTTAATGAAACAGTAATCACCAG
Organism: uncultured Chitinophagaceae bacterium; assembly: GCA_947085175.1. Taxonomy (GTDB): domain Bacteria; phylum Bacteroidota; class Bacteroidia; order Chitinophagales; family Chitinophagaceae; genus Ferruginibacter. Next base: position 335,531 of record CAMTVJ010000006.1, on the reverse strand, counting down.
CCTGTCCATGAATTTGGAGTTTTGAAAAACACTATTTAGTTTTTCAATCTTTTTATCCTTGGGTAAAATTTTAGAAATATCCTCTTCATAATCCAGCTTCAACGCAAACCATCCAGTAACAATCAATATGCTAAAAAAACAGCTGAATAAAACAACTGGTTGTTTTTTAAAAAAATGATAGATGAGAAGTAAAATTTTTTCCATTTTACAAATTACTTAGCTGGTAACACTTGGTTTTTTTACAAATAGTTTTAGCAATACAAAAGTGAACAGTCCAAAAAAAACAGCGGCAACAATAGCCAGTGTTATGCTACCATATATATATTGAACCAGGTTATTTTTAATCGAATCTAAGGTAACCGAGCTGTTAAAATGAATCTGCATAGCATTATCACCCATCCAATAAGCACCCAGCTTATAGCTTCCAAAAATAATAAAGGGAATCATGGGTGGTATACTAATATTTGCAGCAACAATTACCAGTGGTTTATTTAGCTTAAATAATATAGCAAAAAAAATAGCAGCTACTAATTGAAAGCCCCAAATAGGAATAATGCCCATAAAAATGCCAAATGAAACAGACATAGCTTTTATTTGAGCAGATTGATTAGGGTTGAATAAATGCTGATCGAGCATTTGTCTCCGCTTCTCCCTGTTTAACATGGCTTTTATAAAATCCCTTGGTTTTATATAGAGTAGAGCTATTAACACCAGAATAGTATTTAAAACACTGATACGGAAAAAATCTTTATAAGGCCGGAAATGAGAAATCCTTTCTGCTTTAGGGGCATAATAAACAGTTACCGGCACAGAAACAATATCCAAACCTTTCCATGCTGCTCTAACTAAAACTTCAATTTCAAATTCATATTTGTGAGTAATAAAACGCATTGTTTTTAAAAGTGATAAGGGGTAAAGCCTAAATCCAGATTGTGTATCTGTACAGCTTATCCCAGTTTCAACCTTAAACCAAAAATTGGAAAACTTATTTCCAAAACTACTGCCGCCAGGCACTGATGCCTGTTCCATATTTCTAGCCCCTATAATAATGGCATTGGGATTTTCTTCAACCTTATTAATAAAAGTGGGGAGATCTTTTGCAAAATGTTGTCCATCAGAATCTATTGTGATGGCATATTGATAACCCTGTTCAATAGCATAACAGAAAGCCTTACGGATAGCCCAGCCCTTCCCAACGTTTGTTGGATAGCTAATGAATTGAATTATGGGATAATTTTTTACGATCTCAGCGCTGTTGTCTGTTGAACCGTCATTTACCACAACGATATGATTACTGAACAGGGCTACATCTTCAATTACTTTTGCAAGTGTAGCTGCGTTGTTATAAGTAGGAATAATAACACAGGCCTTCAAAACATCAAACTTCTCCTTTAAGGAAACAATACCTGTCATTACAATTTCTATTTGTCATTAAATGATAAATTTTCTGGAATTGCGATAAAATTAAAACAATAAAAAGGAATAATTATTTTCTCTTTAAATAGCCCTGCTCATTTTATTTTCGGATCTCTTTTTTTTATCCTCCATTCTTTGGTGAATCCAGTCGGGCCATTCGCTACTATCTTCGGCATCATAAATTCTTATATGCTGCAATTCATCTCTTTTCAACAAATCTTCTTCTTTACAACCCAATATTTCTGCAGCAGTTTTTACCCCTGAGTAACTGGCGCCTGCCACCCCATGGCTCATGATACTAGAACCGCACATATATAGGTTTTCAATTTCGGTTTTGGCGGTAAATGAAAATGGGCCTGTTTGCCAAAATCCCTTTTCGGTACCATATACATTACCTTTTGTTGAGTTGATGTAATATTCATTTGTCATAGGAGTTCCCAGTTCAAGGTGAACTATGTTCTTATGAACCTCAGGCATTATCCTCTTGAAGGTGTTCATCAGTTTTTCGCAAAGCCTTTCTTTCAATTTCTGGTATTTTTCATCATCCTCATGTCTATCTAAAGTGTTTGCTTTAAAAGAATCGTAATCAATAAAAGTGACTACTTCCATTGTGTGTTGCTTTCCATTAAAACTTAAAGGGTCTTTTAAAGAAGAGCAGCTAATAAACAGTGAATCAAATTCATCTTGTTCCAAAATTGAAACTTCGGTAGAGTCTTTATAAATTTCATCCATATCCAGCTTGGGCATAAACCAGATGTTTCCAGAGTCTATGCCAGCTTTACGAATATCCATATTTACTGTAATAAAAAACATTAAGGAGGTAACAGAATAGCGGGTGGCGTCAAGTTTTTTAAGGAGTTTATTGCTTAAGTTTTCGTGTCCAACCAAATTATAGGTTTTAGCAGGGTCTGCGTTTGATATTATTCTATTAGCCTTAATAATTTCCCCATTTTCTAACTCAACACCAATAGTTTTCAATTTCTTTTCCCCTTCCACTAAAATCTTTTTAACCCCCTGCCCGGTTTTGATTTCACCGCCATATTTTTTAATTGCATTGGTCATTGCTTTTACAATAGCAGCTCCTCCACCCATTGGATAAAACCCTCCATTAAAATAATGATCCATTAAAGCACAGTGCAACGGAAAACTTGCTTTACCAGGTGGTAAGCCATGGTCGCCACATTGGATATTTAACACCTTTTTTAAAATAGGGTCTTTAATATGCCATCCAATTACCCGTTTTAAACTAAATAAACCATATTTCCCCAGATGCCGGGTACGGTAAGGAATAGTAATATTATCCCAAAATCCATTCATCTTAGGAATAAGAAATAATTCCTTACTCACTTTTTTAACGAGACTGAGGTATTTTTTAATCCCTTTTTTTTCTTTTGGGAAAATTGCTGAAAGTGAATCAGCTAATCTATCTATATCTGCAGGCATATCAATTTGCTTATCTCCAATCCAACAATGCTCATATGCGTCTTTATTCATTCTAAAAAATACAAGATCGTTGGCTATACCAAGCCCTTCATATAAAACACTAGTAGATTCTCCTTTATCCAGCCCTCCTATATAATGAACCCCAGGACTAAAACGATGCCCATCAATATAAAAACTATGACACCATCCTCCGGGAACATAATGTTGCTCAATTACAGCCACTTTTTGTCCAGCACGGGCCAAACAAAGCGCTGCTGACAACCCCCCAGCTCCCGATCCAATAATTATAGTATCAAACTGATTCATATTGATACTCAAGATAATGTTTTTAATAAATGGAAAAATTTATCGGTATGAAATGTTTTTCTGAATTTTTTCATGCCAAATGCACCAACTAATGAAGCTGTTACTTTATATTAAATGGATGTAAAAGATTTAGAGATAAAAAAAGATTTAAAAAAAGACAACAAAAAATCTATTATTTTTTTTAGCAACCTTAAAAACCCCTATTTTTGCAACCCCAATATGGGAAATTCCTCCTTAGCTCAGTTGGTTAGAGCATCTGACTGTTAATCAGAGGGTCGCCCGTTCAAGTCGGGCAGGGGGAGCAAAACAGTAAAGGGTTTCAGACGATTTAAGTTTGAAACCCTTTTTATTTGCATCATATTTTCTTTTGATTTATGCATTAGATAGTTATCATATGGCATTTCCAATAAAACCAAAACTTTATTCAATCTCTTATTTAAACTCAAGTATTTAATCCTTGCAGGCTTTCAAAAGTTGCCTGAATGGTTTTATCCAGATCTTCGTATGTCAATGCATTATTTAAAAACCAGCTTTCAAATGCTGAAGGGGGAAGATAGATTCCTCTCTTCAGCATTTCATGAAAATAATTTTTAAACAGATCATTGTTGGCAGATGCTGCCGAGGTAAAATCGATAACAGGATGAGTGCTGAAATGAACACTTATCATGGAACCTAGTCGGTTGATCACATACGGTTGTCCCCATGTTTTTAAAACGGTATCTAACCCATGATGCAGGTAAGCCGTTTTTTCATCTAGTTCTGTATAAATGGAAGGATTGTTTTTCAGTTCCTTCAACATGGTGAACCCTGCAATCATGGCAATAGGGTTACCACTCAATGTTCCTGCCTGGTATACGTTTCCTAGTGGTGCAATGTGCTGCATGATTTCTTGCTTACCGCCAAATGCACCAACAGGCATACCTCCTCCTATCACTTTGCCATAAGTAACCAGGTCGGCTTTGATGTTTAATTTTTCCTGGGCGCCTCCCGGAGCTAAACGGAAACCTGTCATCACTTCATCAAAAATAAAAACGATATTTTCTTCGTCACAAATTTTTCTCAACCCTTCTAAAAAATCGGGTTGAGGAATGATACAACCCATATTTCCTGCAACAGGTTCTACAATGATCGCTGCAATTTCTCCTTTATTTTCTGCTACCAGTTTTTTAACAGCATCCAAATCATTGTAAGGAGCGGTTAAAGTATCATTGGCAACGCCGGCAGTAACGCCGGGCACAATTTGTATATCCAGTGTTGCTAATCCACTTCCGGCTTTTACTAAAAACGAATCGGCATGACCATGATAATGACCTTCAAATTTAATGAACTTGTTTTTGCCCGTATACCCTCTTGCCAGACGCAATGCACTCATACAAGCTTCGGTACCGCTGCTAACCATTCTTATTAAATCAACATTTGGAACCATGCTGATGATGAGTTCAGCCATTTCAATTTCCAGTTCTGTTGGTGCACCGAATGAAGTGGAACCCAAAGCCTGTTCCTGGATGGCTTTCACTACCGGTTCGTAAGCGTGTCCAAGTATCATTGGACCCCAGGAAGCGATGTAATCAATGTACTGATTGCCATCAACATCATACAGGTAAGCACCTTTGGCACTTTGCATAAATACCGGAGTGCCGCCCACACTTTTAAATGCCCTTACCGGGGAGTTTACACCACCGGGGATTGATTGCTGTGCTCTTTCAAATAATTCTTTGCTTTTTTGATACATGTAATTTTATTTTTTAACCACAAAGGGTCACTAAGAAATTTGGTACTGATTATTGTCCGGTTATCCTTACAAAATCTTTTGCAAAATAAGTTGCTATCAGATCGGCTCCAGCCCTTTTAAATGAAGTTAAAGTTTCCATTATGGCTTTGTCCTCATCAATCCAACCCATCTTTGCTGCCGCTTTTATCATGGCATATTCGCCACTGATATTATACACACTCACCGGAACATTTACCGCATTTTTTACTTCCCGTAAAATATCCAGGTATGCAAGGCCCGGTTTTACCATTACAATATCTGCGCCTTCTTCAACATCCATGATGGCTTCTTTAACCGCCTCAATCCGGTTATTGTAATCCATTTGATATGTTTTCTTATCACCAAAACCAGGAGCACTATCCAGTGCATCACGAAATGGGCCATAAAAACAGGATGCATATTTAGCACTGTAAGCCATGATACCGGTATTGGTAAAATTATTTTCTTCCAGTGCTTTGCGTATAGCACCAATTCTTCCATCCATCATATCACTGGGTGCAACAAAATCTGCACCGGCCTGTGCATGGCTTACACTCATAGCAGCAAGTACTTCAACGGTGGGGTCGTTTACAATCTGTCCGTTCTCCACAATTCCATCATGACCGTATGATGAAAAAGGATCCAATGCCACGTCGGTCATGATCAGCATTTCGGGCACCGCATCTTTGATGGCTTTAATGCTTCTTTGCATCAATCCGTTTGGATTGAGTGCTTCTGTTCCTTTATTATCTTTCAGTTCGTCTTTTGATTTTACAAAAAGCAACACAGACTTCAATCCCATGCTCCACAATTCCTTTACTTCCTTTACAGTTAAATCAATGGAACGACGATAGTAGCCGGGCATAGAGCTGATTTCAGAAATTTCATTTATCCCTTCAACAATAAAAAGCGGAACAATAAAATCATTCGGCGTTAAAATCGTTTCGGTAACCATCGAGCGAATGGCTGCTGATTGTCTGAGTATTCGGTTTCTTCTTTGTAAATACATAAAATTGATTTAATTATTTTAACATGAGTTCGTACGTTTTGCCCACTCCATTTTTTCTGCTTCTGTTATTTCAGATAACCAATCCCTTGGATGCAGGCATGCCTGTTGCAACCGGTCTTCTTCACTGCCCGGTTCGGGCTGATAGTTATATTCGAACCTGACTGTGGGTGGCAGGCTCATTAAAATACTTTCTGTTCTGCCATTTGTTTTTAATCCGAACAAGGTACCCCGGTCATGCACCAGGTTAAACTCTACATAACGTCCCCTGCGTATCTCCTGCCAGTGTTTATTTGCAGCAGTAAAAGGAGTGTGTTTTCTTTTTTCAATAATGGGTATATAAGCCTCCATAAATGCTTCGCCACATTGCTTTCCGAAATTCATCCAGAAATCAAGGTCTTTATTTTCAGCCAGTCTTTTATAATCATAAAATATTCCACCAATACCTCTGCGTTCTTCATTTCGATGCCAGTTCACAAAATAATTATCGCATGTTTTTTTAAATTCGGGATAAAATGCCGGGTCAAATTGATCGCATACATTTTTATAGGTTTTATGAAAATGTTTTGCATCATCATCAAATAAATAATAAGGAGTAAGATCTGTACCACCACCAAACCAGCGATCAACCACGGCATCGCTTTCATCATAAAGTTCAAACATCCGGTAATTACAATGTACCGTTGGTACGAAAGGATTTAATGGATGAATGACCAGACTCAATCCGCAGGCAAACCATTTTTTCCCATCAATATTTAATTGTGTACGCATGGCATCAGTCACTTCTCCAAATACAATCGATGTATTTACGCCGCCTTTTTCAAACACATTGCCATTGGCGATCACTCTTGTTTTTCCACCGCCACCTTCAGCACGTTCCCAGGCGTCTTCAAAAAACACCGCTTTACCATCAACCTGTTCTAATGCCGCACAGATCTCGTTCTGCAGGTTATGTATGATTTGTATCCAGGTGTCTTTAATGCTCATTAAATATTCAGTTTCTATTTTTTGTATTCTTTAACTGCGTCAACAAATGCCTTAGCATGATCAACAGGAACATTGGGCATAATGCCATGCCCCAGATTGGCAATGTAATTCTGTGTGCCGAAGTCATCAATCATCTTCTTCACAGCTTTTTTTATTTCTGGTATGGGCGCCAATAACATCGAAGGATCAAAATTTCCCTGCAGGGTTATTTTATTGCCGGTTAATTCACGAGCCATTTGTGGCGAAACACACCAGTCGATACCAATACCTGCCGCACTACTTTCACTAAGATCTTTCAATGCATACCAACTGCCTTTCGGGAACAAGATCACAGGTGCATCATCTTTTAATGCATCGGCAATCTGTAGTAAATATGGCTGGGCATAGATTTTAAAATCGGCCGGACTTAACGCACCTGCCCAACTGTCGAAAACCTGTACAGTATCCACTCCTGCTTTTACCTGTGCTTTTAAATAATCGATGGTAATATCTGTTATTTTTTGCAACAACTGATGTGCCATGGCCGGTTGGGTGTAGACAAACTGTTTTGCTTTGTCCCATGTCTTGCTTCCCTTTCCTTCTACCATATAACATAACAAAGTCCACGGTGCACCGGCAAAACCAATCAACGGCACCCTTCCATTAAGTTCCTGTTTTGTCAACTTTAATGCATTCATTACATAGCTCAGGCTTTCTTCTGCACCCGTAGTAATTAATGCATCAATATCTTTTTGTGTGGCAATTGTTTTAGGTAATGAGGGACCTTTGCCTTCTTCCATCAACACTTCCAGGCCCATGGCCTGAGGTATTACCAAAATGTCGGAAAAGATAATGGCGGCATCTACACCTACCTGATCAATAGGTTGTAAAGTAATTTCACAGGCAAGCTCCGGTGTTTGCACCCTTGTAAAGAAATCATATTTATTTCTGAGTTTGATATAGTCAGGCAAGTATCTACCGGCCTGCCGCATCATCCATACCGGCGGGCGTTCCACTTGCTCCTTTCTTAATGCCCTTAATAATAAATCGTTTTTTAATGCTGTCATATTCTTTGTTGTCGTGAATAAACTCAATTCTTATGAATAGTATGCTGCCATTTTTCTAAATAGGTTCTCTTTGCCCGGTTCTTCGCCAATGACGATGTTGTTACCCGAATGTTTTTTTATTTCTGCTGCTGTTGTATTACCTATTGCAAATAAAGTTGTTGATTCAGGTAATTCATTAGCATTAAAAAAACTCGTCACAGCACTGGGACTAAAAAAAAGAATCCCGTCATAATCTTTATCAATTTTATGTGTCAGCGGTGTTGTTTTATAAACCATGATCTCCTTTACTTCTATATCCTGTTGCTTAAGAATAGCTGGAAGTTCATCTCTGCGGATATCGCCACAAAAGAAAAACACTTCGTCAATAAACCGGTCGGCAGCAATTAATGCAGCCAGTGCAGCGGCATCGGCTGCGGTACCCTTAACAGCTGCAGTACCAAAATATTCTTTAACGAGTTTTTGTGTGGTATTGCCCATGCAGTAAATGCCCCAGTCGGGCCGCTTTTCATCTAATAAACCGATAACTGATTCTACTGCATTCATGCTGGTAAATACAACTAATGCAGCACCTGTTGCAGCCTGTTCTATTTCCAGTTTAACTTTATCACTAGTTATACTTTCAGTTTTAATAAAAGCTGAAACATCTATATCAATTCCTTTTAGTTCCGCTTCTTCAATCAGCGAATCATCCAACGGCCGGGTACATAATATGTTTATTCTTTTATTCTGCATGTTGTATACTGTCTGCTATTTTTTGGCCACCATTTTTTAATAATTCATCTGCAGCCTTAATTCCTAAATCCTTAATTTCTGATACCGGGCATGTCTTTTCAATCTCCGCTTTTGCTTTACCGTCGGTTGATAAAATATTCCCTCGGAAATAAAGTGTTTGATTTTTTATTTCGGCTAAAGCACTGATTGGAGTAGAGCATCCACCCAGCAGGGTTTTTAAAAAATCACGTTCTACTTTAGTACATATTTCAGTATCAGCATCATTCAGATGATAACAGGCTTTTAAACAATCCTTATCACCGGTTCTGCAAACCACCATGATGGCTCCCTGTGCAGGTGCCGGCAACATCCAGTCCAGATCAATACTGTTATCCGGGCGGAGCCCTATCCGCTCCAGACCTGCAGCCGCAAAAATGGCTCCCTGCCAGTTGTTATCTTTTACTTTTCGTATTCGGGTATTTACATTTCCCCGCAGGTTTTCTACCCGGTGATGGGGATAACGATTCAGCCACTGTGCCTTGCGGCGAATGCTGCTGGTAGCGATAACAGCATGCGATGTATAATTGTTTAAAAAAGAAACATCTTCCTTATAAACAAAGATATCTTTATAGGATGCTCTTTTTAAAACAGCAGCCTGCACAATTCCTTCGGCAGGAACAATCGGCACATCTTTCATGGAGTGAACAGCAATATCAATTTTGTTATTTAATAATGCGACATCTAATGTTTTGGTAAAGATGCCCTGCACACCCATTTCATATAGCGGTGTTTGCAGATCAATATCGCCTTCGCTTTTTATAAATACGAGTTCGGCAGCAAAGCCATTTTGCATGAGTAAATCCTTCACCAGGGTAGCCTGCCAAACCGCCAGCTGACTTTCCCGGGTTCCTATCCGTATCATGTTGCCCATGTATATTAATTTGTTGCTGAAGCGATATATTCATTAAGTGCTTCAATATAATAACAGCCTTGCTGGTTTTGCCGGCGCATTTTAACAGCCATCCCATTGATTACTTTTTGTATAGTGATTTCTTTGCCGGGCTTAACAACTGTTGTTGTATATCTGGAAGAATAGGCATTGTACATACTACAGTTATCCAGTTGCTCCAGTTTCGTTTTTACCGCTTTCAGCACCGGCACATAACGCCGCATCCGGTTCCACTCAGTAAATTCGGCCATATGGCTGCTGATGATCGCCTTTGCTTTTGGTACTTCGGCCATACGCATCTGCAGTGTTTCATCTTTTATTTTTGATAACTCATCCACATTAACCAGAGTAATATGATCGAGTTCCCGAATGGCTGTTTCCACATTATACGGGATAGACAAATCAATGATCAGTTTTGTATCCCGGTTATCAAAAAATGATTTCAGGATTACGGGTTCTGCGTCACTGCTGGCGACTAAAATTATATCAGCAGCTTTTGCTTGGCAAACTAGGTCGCCCAACGGCGCCGACTGTAAACCCAGTTCCATCGCCAGGTCAATGGCTTTCTGTTCTGTCCGGTTGATCAACATAACATTTCTGGTATTCAGGTAATCAACAATATTTTTACAGGTGTTACGGCCGATTTTGCCCGTACCTACCAGTAATATTTTCTTATTGGGAATGTCTGATATTGTTTCTTTGATGAATTGTATGGCTGCAAAAGAAACAGAAACGGTTCCGCCACTCAGTTCGGTATTGGTCCTGATGTTTTTTGATGCCTGTAAAGCAGCATTCACCAGCCTTTCCATAAAAACATTAATGAAATTCTTTTTCCTGGAAACCTTAACCGCATCTTTTATCTGTCCTATAATTTCATAATCGCCCAGTATCTGAGAATCAAGGCCTGCTGCCACCTGGAATAAATGTTCAACAGCATCGCCACCTTTTTTTACATAGGCCAGCTGCCGAAAACTTTCCAGATCTCCTTCTGTTTCTGAACAAAGTAAGCTGCAAAGTGTTGTTGCGTCATTGGCAAAGCCATAAATTTCTGTGCGGTTGCAGGTAGATAATATAAAAAATGCGGGGATATTATATTCAGGGGCTTTTATCAGCAGGCAGGCATATTGGTCTTTGCCAATGGCATACATTCCCCTTACTGCAGCGTCGGACTTTTTATAATTTATCCCTGCAACGAAAAATTTTGTAATATCTGCTGAACCGGAATTGAACATAATCGTTATTCACCTGCTTAGTGATATGCAAAAATAACCTGCATAATTCGGGTATCAGAATTTCTCCGTCATTGTACTGTCATTTTATGTACTGAGATTTATCAGGTTTATTGCTGATGAGAATCACCCATCAGTTTAAAGTATAAGCCAGCCCCGCATTCTGACATAAGCATGACTAAATCATTTTATTTTTAAAACAGCAAGTGATTACATTTGCAAATCATAATATAAGTATGTCAACAAAAAAAGGAATTGTGTTAATGAACCTCGGTTCACCGGATTCGACGGAAGTAAAAGACGTAAGAAAGTACCTCAATGAATTTTTAATGGACGGAAGGGTGATTGATGTTCCTTACCTGTGGAGACTCTTATTGGTACGGGGAATCATTGTTCCATTCCGGGCGCCAAAAAGTGCCGAAGCTTATCGTACCATCTGGTGGAAGGAAGGTTCGCCATTAGTTGAGTTGACCAAGCAACTGAAAGATGCGGTGCAGCATCAACTGGATTTTCCAGTTACAATTGCCATGCGTTATGGCAATCCAACACCACAGGCTGCCTATGAGGATTTACTGAAACAATCCTCCGATCTGGAAGAAGTAATCCTGTTTCCGCTTTATCCGCATTATGCCATGAGCAGTTATGAAACTGCTGTTGAGCATATGAAAGATGCCCATACCAAAGGAGAATATGACTTTAAACTCACCACTATCAAGCCTTATTATAGTCAGCCCGATTATATTAATGCAATGGTTGAAAACATACGCCCACATCTTGAAAAAGAATACGACCATATTTTGTTCAGCTACCACGGTATCCCCGAAAGACATATTAAAAAAAGTGATACCACAGGCTGTCATTGCCTGCAGGTAACCGACTGCTGTAATACGCCATCGCCGGCCCACAACACCTGTTACCGGCACCAGTGTTTTACCACTACAAAACTCATCATTCAACAATTACAGATTCCTGCAGATAAATACAGCATCTCTTTTCAATCTCGTTTGGGAAAAGGTTGGTTGCAACCTTTTACTGATATACGTTTAGAAGCGATGCCCAAAGAGGGCATAAAAAAACTGCTGGTCATCTGCCCGGCTTTTGTAAGCGATTGCCTGGAAACATTAGAAGAGATTGCCGAAAGAGGAAAGGAATCTTTTATGGAGGCAGGTGGAGAAACCTATGATATGATTCCCTGCCTGAATGTACATCCCCTGTGGGTATCGGCTATTACAAAATGGGTGAATGAATATGCAGCAGGAAATGAAGAAATGGTATTAGCTTAGCACTGTTATGTATTTATATCTAAAAGCACTTCATATTATTTTCATAGTCACCTGGTTTGCGGCCCTGTTTTATATGCCCAGGTTATTTATTTACAATACAGAAGCAGGAGATAAGCCCGAAGTAGTCAAACATATTCTCAGGGAGCAGTTTGGCATTATGATGAAACGGCTGTGGCTGGGAATTGCGTGGCCATCAGCTATCCTTACATTGATATTCGGTACAACCGTTCTTATACAGGGAGGTTGGTTCAACCTTATTTTCCTGCCAGTGGGAAAATGGTTGCTGATCAAATTAATCTTTGTAGTTCTTCTTTACGTTTATCATTTTACACTGGGGAGAATTTTTCATGAAGAGTTAAGGGGAGAATTTAAATACAGCTCAAATCAACTCCGGATATGGAACGAGGTTGCAACAGTTTTTTTGATTGCCATTGTAATTTTAGCAACGGTTAAACAAAGTATGAGTTTTATCTGGGGGCTCATCGGTTTGGTTTTGTTTATTGCTTTGCTGATGAGTGCAATTAAAATTTATAAGTTGATGAGAAATAAGAAAGAGTAATCCTTGACTGATACAAAGCTGAACGGGGCAATTGGCAAAAAGCAATAAGCACTATTCACCATTTATATCGCTTTACTATATTTTGGCTTTTCAGATTCATTATGCGATCGCTGTAAATGCAGGTCAAATGCTTTACAGATGTTACGGATAAAATGGCGGCCTAATTCTGTTACTACTAAACCATGCTCATCCCATAACAGAAGCCCGTCTGAAGCAAGTTTTTTTAATTCCGGGAAACTGTATTTTTTTAATTCCGGCAAATGTTCCTTCAGAAAAACAGTTTTTCCCTGGCAACTTATATCAAGAATATACTTACGGAATGCACTGTCTTCTTCACTCAAAAAATATCCACGCTGTACCGGTAATTCATTTTTATTAATGATGGCATAATAATCATGTAATGTTTTTTCATTTTGTGCAAAAGCAATACCGGCGTCACTGATGCTGGATACGCCCAGGCCAAGAAGCATTGCTGTACGCTGTGTGGTATAGCCCATAAAGTTCCGGTGCAGCCGTCCTTCTTCCTTTGCTTTATACAAATCGTCGGTTTGAAGCGCAAAGTGATCCATTCCTATATCGTAATACCCGTTTTCCAGGAATAATTTTTTACCCAATTGATACAGCTTCATTTTAAGATCTGCAGAAGGAAGATCATTTTCATCAAAAAGGCGTTGGCCCCTGCTCGTCCATGGCACGTGTGCATAACTATAAAATGCAACCCTGTCCGGTTTCAAACTTATTGACTGAAGAATGGTTTTCTCCATGGTAGCCAGGGTTTGTTTTGGCAACCCATATATCAAATCAAAATTTACACTTTCATACCCGATGGCTCTTGCCATTTCGGTAGCATTTTTAACATTTTCAAAAGGCTGAATCCGGTTAATGATTCGCTGTACTTCAGCATCGTTGTCCTGCACACCATAACTCACCCGCAGAAACCCCAACTTGTAAAGTGCTTCAAGGTGATCTTGTGAGGTGTTATTCGGGTGGCCTTCAAAACTAAATTCATGCTCAGGATGTATTTCTGCTTTTTCAAAAATGCCGCTGAGCATCTTTGTTAAATTTTCCGGAGAAAAAAAAGTAGGTGTGCCACCTCCCAAATGCACTTCACGTATCACCGGCCGGCTATCCATCATCTTCTGGTATAAATGCCATTCTTTAAGCAAAGCCTCCATATATTCCTCTTCTACAGAATGATTTCCTGTAATCTTTTTATTGCATCCGCAATAGGTACAAAGTTTTTCACAAAAGGGAAGATGAATGTAAAGACTGATTCCCTCTTTAGTATTCTTTAATGCAAACTGTTGCATAAATGCCTGCTGCCACTGTTGCACATCAATGCTGTCTTTCCAATAGGGCACTGTAGGATAGCTTGTGTAACGAGGTACAGCAACATTATATTTCTCCAATAATCCGTTAAACATTTGCAGGTTATTAATGATTTAATACAAAATTAAGCGCTCAAAATAGTTTTAAACCTGATCAAAATCATCTGGTAAGCCCATTCTGGTTTCAAAATAATTAACCTAAGACTCATATATGTAAAAATTAGCTTACAGAAAATGGGATTATAAATTCTTTTACGGTTTTTCCATTTTTATTGCCCTGTAGGCATATTATGAAATTTTTTTTGGGGCACAAATGATGATTTCTAAAAGAGTTGAATCGACATATTATCGATTGGTATTGTACATTACTAATTTATCACAAAATAGATTTGAAGGATTTTGCTTTTTTATGCTTAAGTTCAAAAAAGGGGATGAGATCAATTAAGCCATAGATACTTTATTAGATTACGTTTAACCCCTTAGAGCTGATAATCAATATATTAATTAGCATATTGGACAGTTCTAACAATGTAAAAATGTTGCAACTTTCATTAGTAAGGGGAGCAAAAGGAAGTCGAAAACGACTTCCTTTTTTTATAGATAGAATGCTGCCTTTGTTCTAAATCATCAATACCTACAACAATCTAAAAAAATACCCACTACAATAATTATCAGTCTACTACAATTTTAACACAGATAAGAACCCGGTATCTGGTTTTTAAATTCTTACTGATTGGAAATTCACAGGCAAGGCTGGTACTAAAAAGTAATGCTGCTGCCACTTAAAAATTCATTAGTGACTCATTTACTTCAGTTGTAAGCATCATGGCGATAAACGGAATCAACAAAAGTATCACTCCAAAGAAGAGTATACCGAAATGCCGTTTGTTTTTATTATCATAAAAAAAATTCTATATCCTCGCCTGGTAAGTAAATAACTCATAATACCGCCCTTGTTTAGCAATCAGTTCATCATGGTTGCCACGTTCATTGATTTCGCCTGATTCGATAACCAAAATCTGATCGGCTTTTCGGATGGTGCTCAGGCGGTGAGCTATTACAAAAGTTGTTCTGCCAGTCATCAACTCATTTAAGCTTTGTTGAATCAACGATTCACTTTCGGTATCTAGGTTAGAAGTGGCTTCATCTAGGATAATGATTTTTGGATCGGCAAGAATGGCCCTTGCAATGGTAATACGTTGTCTTTGTCCACCAGAAAGTTTAACACCCCTTTCGCCAATCACCGTATCCAGTCCTTTTTCAAAACGATCGGTAAATTCATTTACATAGGCCGATATTACAGCATGGGCAACTTTGTCTTCACCAGCATCCGGCCGGGCAAATAAAATATTTTCACGGATGGTTCCTTCAAATAAAAAATCATCCTGCAAAACAACACCCAAATGCTGTCTGTAATCTGATAATATTACTTTACTCAAATCGATACCATCAATAGTTATCCTACCCGAATCGGGTGTAATGAAAGTGGCGGCCAGGCTGGCAATGGTGGTTTTACCTGATCCCGAACTGCCTACCAGGGCAGTTACTGATCCGGCAGGAGCATCAAAGCTGATACCTCGTACCACTTCTTTTCCTTCTTCATATGCAAATGAAACATCCTGAAATTGTATGTCGCCTTTTAAACCTGGCAAAGGAATTATCCGTACCGCCTTGTCATCTTCGGGATCCATATTCATAATTTCTTCCGTTCTGTCGAGCCCCGCAAATGCTTCTGTAAGCTGACTGCCGATATTGCTCATTTGAACAATAGGGGCAATCATAAAACCAAGGTACAGGGTGAAAGCCAAAAATTCACCAAACGTGAGTTGCCCCTGAATAATCATGTAACCACCAATTCCCATAATACCTGCCGATGCAAGTCCTAATAATAGGGTGGCAGAACTGGTGATGATGGCGGTAGAGGTGAGGCTTTTCTTTACATTTAAAAATAATTGTTCTACTCCCTTTTCAAATGTTTTGTTTTCCTGTGCTTCGGCATTAAACCCTTTTATTACCCGAACACCATTTATACTTTCTGTTAAACGACCAGTAACATCGGCATTGATCACCCCACGCATTTTAAAAATGGGGCGAATAAAAGTAAAAGCCTTTAAAGCCACAAAGGCAAAAATAGCAACTGGTACTAAAACATAAAAAGTCATCATCGGGCTAATGCGGATGAGTAACACTAGCGAAATGATGGAGGTTAGTAAACCACCTATTAACTGTACCAACCCGGTGCCCACCAAATTACGGACGCCTTCAACATCTGACATGATGCGGCTTACCAGGGCACCAGATTTGTTGTTATCAAAATAACTCACTGGTAGTGAAAGGATTTTTTTCTGTACTTTAATTCGCAACAGAGAGATAAGGTGTTGCGCTTCTACACTCAATAATTTTGTGAGCAGGTACGAAGTGATTGCCTGAACCACGATAGAGCCAGCAACCACTGCCAATAGGACCCATAACATTTGGATGTCTTTTTTTACAATCACATCATCCATCAGGTATTTACTTGCCCCTGGCAAAACAAGGCTTGCCAAGCGGC
Organism: uncultured Chitinophagaceae bacterium; assembly: GCA_947085175.1. Classification (GTDB taxonomy): domain Bacteria; phylum Bacteroidota; class Bacteroidia; order Chitinophagales; family Chitinophagaceae; genus Ferruginibacter. Next base: position 318,967 of record CAMTVJ010000006.1, on the reverse strand, counting down.
TTATAACAATCAGCAGCAGTCCCAAAAACACAATTTTTCGCCTTGGCCAAATGAATTCTTTAAATGCTTGGGAAAGAGTAACTTTTTGTTTAGGGTTTTGCATGGTTGATTTTATTTGCTGTCAAAGTTAAGGTTATGGAAACGCCATGCAACCTGAAAGTAGTTTTAACCCTTTCAATCACAATTTGGAATAGAAAAAATCATCAAATGGTTTTTCTAAATAGTCGTAGAAACAGACTCCTGAATCTGAATAGAACTTTTAAACATTACACATTCTGAGTTGCCAATTCATCAGAAATGTAGGCCTTATTTATTTTCATGAACTCAACATCAATTCATAAAAAAAGCTGCCTCAATTGAGGCAGCTTTTTTTATATTAAGCAATTTATTAACGAGCAATTATGAATTTGAAAGAAGCTTGTTCCTTAGTATTATACACTTGTAGGTAGTACGTACCACTTGCTAAACGGCTTAAATTCATTGGAATCGTTGTTCCAAAAATAAGCCCCTTATGTTGCTTATCCTGTACAATTTGGCCCATTGCAGTAACAACCCTTATGTTCATCTCGGTATAAACATCGCTCTTGTAGTACACATTAAATATACCATTGCTTGGATTTGGTCCTATTTTAATAGCATGAGCAAAGATATTATGACGTTCTACACAATCATTCACAATAACATTCACATACTCACTTGAAGTACAACCATTACTATTGGTTATAGTATATCTAATGGCATGCACACCAATACCAGCGGTTCTAGCATTAAAGTTATTTCCAGAAACACCCGCTCCACTCCAGGTACCACCAATAGGAGATGCTGCTAACCTTACAATCGTATCAGTTAAACATACCCTTGGAGGAACATTGGTAAAGGTGATATTAGGCAATGGATTTACCGTAATGGTAAAGCTGGTAGTTGCTCCAGTACAAGTTAATGCGCCATTGGTATAAGCGGTTGTAACAGTAATTGTAGCGGTGATTGCTGAGGTTGTTGGATTGATTGTTACAAAGCTTGGAACCACTCCTACACCCGATGCTGCCAATCCAATGGTAGTATTATTATTCGTCCAGCTATAAACCGTACCCGGTACTGAACCACTTAAGGTAACAGCCGTTGAACTTGAACCAGCACATACTGTTTGATTAGCTATTGCATTAACAGTTGGCGTTGGATTTACAGTGATGGTAAAGCTAATTGGTGAACCAGCACATCCAGTTGCGGATGGGGTTACCGTAATAGTGGCTGTTACTGGTACAGTACCTGTATTAATAGCAGTAAAGGCTGGTATATTCCCTGTGCCTGATGCAGCTAGTCCAATAGTTGTATTGCTATTTGTCCAGTTATACACCGTACCTGCCACTGCGCCAGTAAAGGTTACTGCAGCAGTTAAAGTAGCATTACATCTAACCTGACTGGCAATTGGATTTACATTTGCGGTTGGATTTACTGTAATGGTAAAGCTGATACTTGCTCCTGTACAACTTACACCTGCATTGGTATAAGTTGGTGTTACAGTAATTGTGGCAACCACAGGAGTTGATCCAGTGTTAATAGCATTAAATGCTGGAATTACACCTGTACCATTTGATGCCAATCCAATGAATGTATTGTTATTGGTCCAATTGTAAACCGTTCCAGCTACAGGGCCAGTGATGGTTACAGCAGTAGTGCTTGCTCCATTACATAATATCTGGTTAGCAATGGCATTAACAGTTGGTGTTGGATTTACCGTAATGGTAAAGCTCATGGTTGAACCCGTACAGGTTACGCCACCTGCAGTAAATACTGGAGTAACTACTATTGTAGCGGTTACTGGAGTAATACCTGTGTTAACTGCTGTAAAGCTTGCTATGTTACCTGTACCAGATGCAGCAAGGCCAATAGTTGTATTGTTATTTGTCCAGTTATACACTGTGCCAGTTGCTGTTCCTGTAAAGTTGATGGCTGCTGTTGCAGATCCATTACATAAAACCTGATTAGCCACTGTATTAACTGTAGGCATTGGATTAACTGTAATTGTGAAACTGGTAGATGTTCCAGTACATGTTACCCCGCCATTTGTGAAGGTTGGTGTTACAGTAATAGTACCAGTAATTGGAGCTGCAGTAGAATTGGTAGCAGTGAAACCAATGTTACCTGATCCTGAAGCACCTAAACCAATGCTAGTGTTACTATTTGTCCAGTTGTAAACTGTATTCGCTACAGCACCTGTAAAGTTAACCGTTGTGAAAGTACCAGCACAAACAGTTTGATTAGCCTGAGCATTCACTGTAGGTATTGGGTTAACAGTGATAGTAAAGGTACTTGCTGTTCCTGTACAAGTTACTCCAGCATTTGTATAGCTTGGCGTTACTTGAATAGTTGCTGTTTGTACCGTTGTACCAGCATTAGTAGCTGTAAAGGCTGGAATATTTCCAGTTCCTGATGCAGCTAATCCAATTGAAGTATTGTTGTTTGTCCAATTATACACTGTTCCAACTACTGTACCGGTAAAGTTAACAGGCGCAGTTGTAGCACCATGACAAAGCACCTGGTTTGCAGGTTGAGTTACAGTTGGAGTTGGGTTTACCGTAATGGTAAAGTTAATTGGCGTACCTACACAACTTATTCCTCCATTGGTATAGGTTGGTAATACAGATACTGTTGCAGTTAAAGGCACAGTACCAGGGTTTGTTGCTATAAAGCTTGGAATATTTCCTATACCATTTGGACCTAAGCCTATTGAACTTAAAGTATTTGTCCAGTTGTAAACAATCGTTCCACCTGTTGTTGGACTTGAGAAGACAATTGCTGCCGTTGGTGATCCGTTACAAACTACCTGATTAGCTACTGGGTTTATTGTTGCTGTAGGATTAACCGTGATAGTAAACATCATAGCCGTTCCTATACAACTTACTCCAGCATTAGTATATGTTGGTATTACAGTTACTGTAGCAGTAACCGGGGCATTGGTAGCATTAGTAGCAAAGAAGCTTGGGATATTACCCATGCCAGTTCCCGCTAAACCTATACTAGTAGTATTATTTGTCCAGTTATAAACAATAGTACCGCCAGTTGTAGGGCTACTAAAGTTTACCGCTGCTGTTGCTCCTCCATTGCAAACAACCTGGTTGGCAACTGTATTAACAACAGGATTTGGATTTACTGTAATGGTAAAGCTTGTTGGAGTACCAACACAACTTATTCCTCCATTTGTAAATGTTGGAGTAACAGTTATTGTTCCCACATTAGGGGCGTTGGTTGTATTTAATCCAGTAAAGCTGGCAATATTACCTGTGCCTGAAGCTGCTAAACCTATAGAGCTGTTAGTATTTGTCCAATTATAAACGATTGTACCTCCTGTTGTAGGACTACTAAAGCTTACTGCTAATGTATTAGCACCTGTACAAATTACCTGACTAGCAACCGGATTCACAACAGCCGTTGGATTCACCAACACTGTTGCTGTGATTGTAGTACCTGTACATGTTACACCTGCATTGGTATAAGTTGGTATTATAGTAAAGGTTACAGTTATTGGTGCATTGGTTGTATTGGTTAAAGAACCAGAAATAGGGGTTCCTGTACCATTTGCAGCAATACCAGTAACAGCTGATGTGTTGTTTCTTGTCCAGCTAAACACGGTACCTGGTACCGAACCACTTAATACAATATTTGTAATAGCCGATCCAGAACATATAGTTTGAGCCGCTGGAGTTGCTACCGCATTAGGTGTTGGGTTTACGGTGATAGTAAATGTTTTACTTGGACCCGTGCAGCTTACTCCTAAATAGGTGAAAGTAGGAATAACAACAATAGTAGCTACAACAGGAGCTGTTCCTGTATTTATGGCAACAAAAGTTGGGATATCTCCATTTCCACTGGCAGCTAAACCTATAGATGGAGCGCTATTCGTCCAAGTATAAGTAGTAACTCCTAAACCAGGTGAAGAAGGTGGTCCACTATTTATCGTAGTAAATATAATACCATTTGTATTTGCTCCATTACAAACTACTTGGCTAAGTGGTTGATTTACCTGACCCGTTGGATTTACAGTTATGGTAAAGGTTTTTGTTGGACCAGGGCAACTTACGCCTGCATTGGTAAAGGTTGGTGTTACTATAATTGTAGCTACTACCGGAACTGTTCCTGTATTGATAGCTATAAAGCTTAGAATATTTCCATTACCAGATGCGGCTAGACCAATAGATGTTAAATCATTCGTCCAGGCATAAGTAGTTACGCCACCAGTATTAACAGTTGTAAAGGTTACAGTTGCAGTACTTGTTGCGTTACAAACTACCTGGTTGGCAGGTTGATTTACCTGACCCGTTGGATTTACGGTAATCGTAAAGGTCTTTGTTGGACCCGTACAACTTCTGCCTGCATTGGTGAAAGTTGGTGTTACAATAATTGTAGCCACCACTGGTGCTGTGCCTAAATTAACCGCTACAAAGCTTGGTATATTACCATTGCCTGATGCCGCTAACCCAATAGAGGTTGTATTATTTGTCCAGGCGTAGGTAGTAACCCCTCCTGTATTAATAGTAGTAAATGTAATAGCTGTTGTACTTGCCTGATTACATAATACCTGGCTGGTAGGCTGAACTACCTGAGCCGTTGGATTTACCGTGATGGTAAAGCTACTTGGCGTACCTACACAACTTACACCGCCATTTGTAAAGGTTGGCGTAACGGTAATTGTTCCTGATATAGGAGATGTACCGGCATTAGTTGGTGTAAAGGTTGGTAAGGTATTACCAGCGCCATTGCTAGCCAATCCAATACTTGTATTGCTATTAATCCAGGTATAAGTGGTTACACCACCTGTTGCTGTTGTAGAGAAATTAAAGGTTCCAGCAGGTTCAACTACCGCATTACATACACCTGCATTAGCAGGTACAATAACTATGGCTGTTGGATTTACCGTAATGGTAAAGCTGGTTGGTGTTCCTGAACAAGTTACCCCTGCATTGGTATAGCTTGGTGTTACTTGTATAGTTGCCACTACTGGTGCTGTACCCGTATTAGTTGCTGTAAAGCTGGCAATATTTCCACTTCCTGTTGAAGCAAGGCCAATGGATGACTGGGTATTGGTCCAGTTATAAACCGTACCCGGAGGCGATGAAACCGTTCCCGTGAATGTTACTGCTGTAGTAGCTGCTCCATTACAAAGCACCTGGTTAGCTACCGCATTTACAGTTGGGGTTGGGTTTACTAATACCGTTGCTGTTACAGGCGTTCCCGGACAACCATTCGCTGTTGGCGTGATGGTAAAGGTTACCGTGATTGGCGTATTGGTTGTATTTGTCAATGTACCACTGATATTACCTGAGCCCGAAGCTGCAATACCACTTACAGGTCCACCTACAAGGGTTCCATTATCTCTGCTCCAGTTATATACTACGCCCGCTACCGGATTGCCCGTTATTACTATTGTAGCAATAGCAATACCAGAACATCTTGTTTGAGAAGATGGAGTTGCTACTGCGGTTGGTGTTGGATTAACTGTATATGTATAATTTATTGGTGTACCGGTGCAAGTTACCCCTGCATTGGTATAGCTTGGTGTTACTTGTATTGTTGCCACTACTGGTGCTGTACCTGTATTAGTTGCTGTAAAGCTGGCAATATTTCCACTTCCTGTTGAAGCAAGGCCAATGGATGACTGGGTATTGGTCCAGTTATATATAGTACCTGATACAGCACCTGTAAAGGTTACAGCCGTTGTTGGGCTTCCGTTACAAAATACTTGGTTGGTTACTGCATTTACTGTAGGTATTGGATTAATAGTTACGGTAAAAGAACAAGTGGCTGTATTGCCTGAAGGATCTGTAGCTACAAAGGTATTTATTGTTGTTCCCACTGGAAAAATTGAACCAGATGCTAATCCTGTAGTTTGAGTAACAACTACAGAACAATTATCTGAAGCTGTAGGTGTAGCAAATGTTACAGCCTGGCTACCACATAATACAATATTTGAAGGGCAAGTAGAAAGTACATTTGAGTTCAGGATATTTCTGATTAATGTACCAGAATTACTTGCACCTGACGGGAATCCGTCTGCCCAATCGTATCCAATAAGAAAGCAATAGCCACTACCTGATGGGCCAGCTAGTATTGCAGGTACTCCAGCAGGTCTTGTACCAACTATCTGTACACCCGAACCAATACTAGTGAAGTTTCGAAAAAATTCAGTAGCTGTTCCATCTGAATATGGATTTGAAAGGCTTGTACTTAACTGAGTTCCTAAAGGAGTTGCAGCAAAAGTAACTTGGGTTCCAGTAGCAATAAATGCTCCTCCTAAATCTGTTGCAGTAAGTAAATTTGCTGTATTGGTAGCCCAACTAGATGCACTCCATTCTGTTATTAACACTCCTCCTCCAGTCACCCATGAAGCTAAAGTTGGGTCTCCATTTATTCTTAAAAGAATTACCGCATCAAAATTTGCAAGTGTAGCAGCGGCGGGAATTACATTACCAAAATCTGTAGCTGTAAAACCTAAACTAGTAAGATAAGTCTGAATGTTAGCATTGCTATTGTTTCCAATTATTGCAACCCGGGATATTAAATTTCCCATAGTTGGAGCCTGGTTATCAACTACAGTAACAGTAAAAGAACAGGTATTTGAATTACCTGCAGCATCTACTACTAAAAAAGTATTGGTGGTAACTCCTACCGGAAATACTGCATTTTGTGCTAAGCCAGCAATTTGTGTTATCCTTACAGCTTCTATTTCAAGTAAATAAAATGAAGTAGCAATACCTGGAAGATCATTCCATAACCCAGTTGGGTAAATTTCAGTATAATGTTCAATACCACCAGAATTATTTGGTTCACCAGCATTCCAATTAGCATAAGTTACAGGCTGACAATTTTCCCAAACAAAAGTTCCTTCTATCAATTCATCTGTAAATCCAATCCATGCATTATTTCCTCCAAGTAATGAAGTAATCAAAGCATTTTCAGCACCATTAGAAACAGTTGCCAAATGACCCCCTGCTGCCCGACAAGCTACTTTTGCATTCGCATAAGTATCTTGAGTGGTTGATAAAGCATAATAATTTCCATTATAAAAAGTTAATGGCCCAAAACCAGCAGGTTGTGCAGGAGGGCAATTGTCTGTACCAGTTGGGCTAGCATAACAAACCCTTGTACCACATTGGCCAGCGGGAGCAATTACACTAATATTTGATGGGCAAGTAATTGTTGGCGCCTGGTTATCTACAACAGTTACCGTAAAACTGCAACTTACTGTACCACAACCATTTGTTGATGTTATTGTAACATTGGTAACCCCAACATTAAATGTTGAGCCACTTCCATCCCCACTACCAGAAGCTGTTGTTGCTCCAGTAAATGTATAAGTAATTGTACCAGCCCCAGTTGAAGAACTTGTATAAGTTACTGCTCTTCCACAAGTACCTGCTGTATTATTAACATTAATATTAGCTGGGCAAGTAACTGTATTCACACATAAAAAACGATATGCAAGGGTTGCTGCAGGAGCATTAGAACATGGGCAACAACCACTAGTATAAATTCTGTATGTTCCTGAAGAAGGAGCAATCCAATTTAATTCAGTTCCCAACCCGCAAAAATCATCATTCCACGTTTGTGGATTTCCTGCATTATCAGCAATAGTAAGATATGGATCGCCAGTATAACTTCCCCCACCCTGGCAATAAGTAAAGGTATATAATTGTCCTGCTATTGTATTAAAAGTTCGATAACTTGGAGTACCTGTAACATTTGGAATAGTTTGAAAACTTGAAGAAACAATAAGACTCCCCGTGGATGCCCCTGTAGTACATTGGCTATAAATGGAATAATTAATTAAAGAAAATAAGATTATAAATAATGCTTTTTTCATGAGCTAACTTTTAGTTTTGGTATGGAGATATTAACAGATAATGGTTTAAATAGCTAATTATTGCAGTAAGGTTTAATAAAATTTAGCTCACTTTCAAGCACACAGTTTTTTGGTAAAATATATTAACAAGCACAATAATACACAAAGTTTTAACTTTTAATAACAAATTATGTGTATTTATTTTTTCGTTTTTGGGTAATGGATATTATATAAGGTTTATATAAACCCCATCTTGCCTAACTTCTACCTTATAGGTTTTTAAATAATAACCCTCCCCACTGCCATTGCGGCCATTGCTGGGATTGAATTTATAGCGATGGATTGGGCAAACGATATTACCCAATGCATCTATATAACCATTGGAAAGGATTCCGCCGGCATGTGGACATTTTTGAGCACAAGCAAATGGGATTTGTTTGTGAATACCAATACATAGTTTTTTGCCATTCACTTCTACTTCGGCTAAACCTTCTGGCGAAAAATTAATTTCGGCCAGGCTTTCGGCAATCTTAAACCAGCTAGTATACAAAGCAGATAACATATGCAAAATTATTAAGGAAGTGCCGGGTTGAAATGTTTTATTTCTACATGATTAATAAAAAAACTCAGCTCGGTACGGGAACCGTATCTGGTACAAGTCCCTTACTTCATTTAATATGGTTTGGCGCAATCCATCAATATTTGTTTTTTCGGTAGCCGATACAAATACACAATGTCCCTTGGTTTCATTTTGCCAGCGTTGTTTTAAATCGGCCAGTATTTCAGCTTTTACTTCTGGCTCAAGCCATTTATCAAAAGTGAGTTCTTCGTATTTGTCCATTTTATTAAAAATGGTAATCACTGGTTTATCGGCGGCGCCAAGCTCTGCCAATATTTTATTAACTACCTCAATTTGGTCTTCGTATTGTGGGTGCGACATATCTACCACATGCAAAAGCACATCCACTTCCCTTACTTCATCCAGCGTACTTTTAAAACTTTCAACGAGGTGATGTGGTAGTTTTCGAATAAAACCTACGGTATCACTTAATAAAAAAGGCGTTTGCTCAAATACTACTTTACGGGTGGTGGTATCCAATGTGGCAAACAGCTTATTCTCGGCAAACACATCACTTTTACTTAAGATGTTCATCAAAGTAGATTTTCCCACATTGGTATAACCCACTAATGCTACTCTAATAAATTCGCCACGATCTTTTCTTTGAGTGAAAGCTTGCTTATCAATTTCCAACAACCTTTTACGCAACAAACTTATTTTATCTTTTACAATTCGTCTATCGGTTTCAATTTCAGTTTCACCCGGTCCTCTTGTTCCCACACCGCCGCCTTGTCTTTCTAAGTGCTTCCACATTCCTTTTAGGCGTGGTAAAATATATTGGTATTGTGCTAATTCAACCTGTGTTTTTGCCTGAGCTGTTTTAGCCCTGCTGGCAAAAATGTCTAATATCAAATCACTTCTATCAATGATTTTAACGTTTAAAACTTTTTCAATGTTTTGAATTTGTGAGCCGGTAAGCTCATCATCAAATATCACTAAATTGATGTTCCCCTTTAATAAAATGTATTGTTTAATTTCTTCCAGTTTCCCTTTCCCTACAAAAATCTTACTGTCGGGGTGTGGTAATTTTTGGGTGAATTTTTTTACAGCTATGGCTCCAGCAGTTTCAGCTAAAAACTCCAATTCATCCAGGTACTCGGTAACCATTTGTTCGGTTTGCTCTTTATAAATCAAACCAACCAATATGGCGTGTTCCTCTTGTTGTACTATTTTTTTCTTTTCTATCAATGTCTCAAGTTAATCTAAAAATCAAAGCGCTCCGGAGTAGTACCGAAACGCTTCTTTTTATATTTTTTAATATTTATTATTTTGATGTTGTAATACTTGCCGAATTCCATTTTTTTAATTCGGGACAGCTTTTAAATTCATCATCTATTAAAATATAATAAGAACTTACTTTTTTCATAAACCATTCCTCCAGTACATTATTTTTTTTCTCTTCCAATACCCTTTGAGAAATTCGGCTGTAATCATCTTTTAAGTTTTCACGATGCGGTTCCGTTTTTCCTTTTAAGTAAACAATTCTTACGCCTTTCCTTCCTCTTTCATCAACAAATTCAGTAGGTACAGAATAATGCCCTACTTTTAAATCCTTCAGCATGACTACTAAATCTTTATCCAACTCATCAATTGTTACATAGGAGTCTCCGGTTTTACCGGTTATTTGACCTGCCGTAAACTTGTGTGCTTCATCATCACTATACTTTGCTACAGCTGCACCAAAATCTAAAATCCCGGAAATTAGATTTGCTCTTACCGAATCCAATTTTTCGATACCGGCACTCATTTCAATGGAAGTAACCATTGGTATCAATAAGATATGACGAATGGTTGCATCATCTCCTGCACGACTTACTAATTGAATGATATGGTACCCAAACCTGGTTTTAAATGGATTGGATATTTGACCCTCCTTTAAAGTAAAGGCTTTTGAAAGCCATACTGGATCCATATCCTTTGAGTTTCTGTTAATTTCATATTGGCCACCGGTTTCCTTACTCCCCGGATCCATTGTATAAATACTAGCCAAAGTTTTAAAATCTTTTTTCTTGGATTCGATATCAGCCTTAAACAGTTTCAATTGTTCAATACAATATTCCTCAGCTTCCCGGTGAGGTTTTGGATAAGATACGATTTGGCTAATTTCCAATTCACTTTCATAAAGTAATAAGCTGTCTTTTGGAATGCTTTCGAAATATTCTGTTACTTCTTTTGGTGTGATGCGTACATTTTCAACAACTTTATTACGCATGGCTTTGGCCATTTCCTGATCACGCAGAGGTTCTTTAAAATCTTCTTTAATTTTATAAATGGTTTTACCAGCTACTTTTTCTAACTCCTCTTTTGAACCAAATTGCTGGATGAACCCTCTAATTTTATTATCAATAATTATTTCTACATCTTCGTCAGTTACTGGTAACGAATCTTTTTCTGCTTGTAATACCAAGGCTTTAATTCCCATAGCTTGTTCTAAAATCAGGCATTTTGCATTGGCAGGAATTTTCATTTCCTGACGCTCCATATCAATAATACTATTTTCAACATCGCTGTTTAAAACTATCTTATCGCCAACTACAGCCAAAATTTTATCGGCAATTACAGCTTTTGGCTTGCTTGTTTGTGCAGTACTGTTTACTACAAATCCAAAACTTACTATAATTAATAAAAAATACTTTTTCATTCACTCAAATTTTATATACTATTAAGAAAACAGTAAACAACAATTACAATTTTCAAAAATAAACCCCTGCTCTTGTAACCAGCCTTTATGTTGGTTCATTTAACAAAAGTTTGAGAAGAGAGGAATATGAGGTTATGCTTATAAAGAACGTTTAACTTCAACTTCTTCAAAAGCTTCTACTATATCACCTACCTTAATATCATTATAGTTACGGATTGTTAAACCACATTCCATACTTGAGGTCACTTCTTTTGCATCGTCTTTAAAGCGTTTTAAACTTCCCAGGTCGCCGGTAAATATTACAATACCATCACGTACTAAACGGATGCGATTGTTTCTTGCCATTTTACCATCCAGTACAAAACAACCTGCTACACTTGCTTTATCAAACTTATATACTTCTCTAATTTCCACATTAGCCAATATCTTCTCTTCTACACTTGGTTCAAGCATACCTTCCATCGCAGATCTAATTTCTTCGATGGCATTGTAAATGATTGAATACAATTTTATTTGTATCGCTTCTTGCTCGGCTAGTTTACCTGCCTGCATAGAAGGACGAACATTAAATCCAATAATAATAGCATCGGATGCATTGGCAAGGGTAACATCACTTTCGGTAATAGCACCCACAGCTTTATGAATCACTTTTACCACTATTTCCTCGGTACTTAATTTTTGTAAAGAATCGCTTAATGCTTCAACCGAACCATCCACATCTCCTTTAATAATTACATTTAATTCTTTAAATGATCCCAGCGCCAAACGACGTCCGATTTCATCCAGTGTGATATGTTTTTTAGCCCTCATCCCTTGCTCTCTTAAAATTTGTCCACGTTTTGATGCCATTTCTCTTGCATCGCTTTCGTTTTCAAAAACTTTAAAAGTTTCGCCAGCTTGTGGGGCACCATTTAAACCTAAAATTAATACTGGTGTTGATGGAGGCGCTTCGTCTTTACGCTGATTACGCTCGTTGTACATGGCTTTTACTTTACCAAAGTTTGAACCAGAGACGATCATATCTCCTACTTTTAATGTACCATTTTGCACAAGTATGGTGGCAACATAACCACGTCCTTTATCAAGCGTAGCTTCTATTACGGTTCCGCTGGCTTCTCTGTTTGGATTAGCCTTTAGTTCCAAAATTTCTGTTTCCAACAATATTTTTTCCATTAAAGCGTCAATATTCAATCCTTTCTTAGCACTTATCTCCTGACTTTGGAATTTACCACCCCAGCTTTCTACCAATACATTCATACCGGCAAGTTGCTCTTTAATTTTTTCGGGGTTTGCGCCATCTTTATCCATTTTATTAAAGGCGAATATCATAGGTACATTGGCAGCCTGAGCATGAGATACAGCCTCTTTTGTTTGTGGCATCACCGCATCATCTGCAGCGATTACAATTACCGCTATATCTGTTACTTTGGCACCACGAGCCCTCATAGCTGTAAAAGCCTCGTGACCAGGAGTATCTAGGAAAGTAATGGCTTTGCCATCTTTTAATGTTACTTCATATGCACCAATATGTTGCGTAATACCTCCAGCCTCACCTGCAATTACATTTGTATTTCGGATATAATCCAGCAATGATGTTTTACCATGATCGACGTGCCCCATGATAGTTACGATCGGTGCTCTAGGTTTCAAATCTTCCGCACTATCTTCTACTTCTTCATAATCAAAATCACCAGCATCTTCCAATCCAATAAATTCAACTTCAAAATTAAATTCGCTTGCTACCAATTCAATAACATCTGCTTCCAAGCGTTGGTTAATGGATACCATAATACCCAAGCTCATACATTTGCTAATTACATCAGCAAAACTCACATCCATTAAATTTGCTAATTCACTTACCGAAATATATTCGGTAACCTGCAATTTAGTATTCTCTTCTCCAGAGCCAACTTGTTCTGTTTGTTCGCCTCTTTTAGCTTTACGGTATTTGGCTTTTAAGCTTTTTCCTCTTCCTCCACCTCCGGCAAGTTTTGCCTGAGTTTCTCTTAACTTATCTTGAATTTCTTTTGCATCAATTACTTTATCTTCTTTACGGCCAGCACCGGTTCCTGTACCTCTATTAAATCTTCCTCCGCTTGATGAAGCTCCACCAGATGGTTTGTTAGGAGGGCCACTTGGTCTTCTGCTTTGTTGGTCTCCTACTGCAGGGGTACCTGTTTTGCGTTCAACAGGAATTCGCTTACGTTTGCGTTTTTCGCCACTATCTTTTTTAGGTCTGGTATCATTGTCTACAGGTAATTCAATCTTACCCATAATTTTTGGACCCGTTAATTTTCTGGCTTGAATATTTTCAATAACCGGAGGAGCAATCACAGTAGGTACTACATTTACAACTTTTTCAACTGGCTTTTTAACTTCTTCCTCAACTATTTTTGCAGGGGCCGCTTTTTTTGTTTTTTTAACTTCTTCTACAACTGGCGTTTCTTCTTTTATTGCAGAAGCTGGTTTTTTTGCAGATTTTTTTGGTCTTGTAGATGAATCAATGGCATCAAGATCAATTTTATCTAACACTTTGGGAGTTACAAGAGAAGGGGCTTTTAGATTTTCAACTGCAGATTCGGTTTTTTCAACCTCTTTTACTTCTATGGTTTCAACGATTTCAACAATTTTTTCTGTTACTTGAACAGCTTCCTCTTGTTTAACTTCTTCAATAACTTTTTCTTCTACTACAGGTATTTCTTCTTTTACTTTAGCGGCTTCTTTTTTCTTAAAAGACAAATCCTCTTCGTCTCTTTTCTTTTTAGCATCGTTTAAATTAGCCCCTTTCGGAAGGTCAATTTTCATGGCCTTCTCGTGTGCCACTTTATCTTGTTGAAACTCTGATTGCAGCACCCTATACATAGGTTCGCTAAGTTTTGACGAAGGTTTCAAATCTTCATCGCTAAAACCTTTAGATACAAGAAAGTCTACCAAGGTATCTTTACCTATGTTAAACTCTTTAGCTGCCGCCATCAACCTTGGTGTAGTTACTTCTGACATTCGTTTGTTTGTTTGCCTGCTGCCAAACAGCGGACTAAATTTTCTTTTAAATATTCTGAATAAATTGACGCCGTAATTGTGAATACTTTTTTTATTCTTTTCCAAATTCTTCATTCAGTATTCTTCTTACGTCTTCGATTGTTTCTTTTTCTAAATCTGTTCTTCTTTCTAACTCTTCTGCGGTTAACTCCAATACCGATCTGCCAGTATCACATCCTACTCTTTTCAGTTCATCAATAATCCATGATTCAATTTCATCGGTAAATTCATCCAAGTCAATATCAAACTCTGCTACTTCACCTTCGTTATCACGGAATACATCAATTTCAAAACCTGTTAATTCACAAGCCAATTTAATATTTACTCCCCTACGGCCAATAGCTAATGAAACCTGATCTGGTTTTAAAAACACATTAGCATGCATTTTTTCCATATCCAATTCCATGCTCGTAATCTTAGCAGGGGTTAAAGAACGTTGAATTAATAATTGGTGATTGCTCGTCCAATTAATTACATCAATGTTTTCATTTTTAAGTTCTCTTACAATACCATGAATACGACTTCCTTTCATTCCCACACATGCTCCTACTGGGTCAATTCTGTCGTCGTAACTTTCTACAGCAACTTTAGCTCTTTCACCTGGATCTCTTACTATTTTTTTAACAACAATTAAGCCATCAAAAATTTCAGGCACTTCTATTTCCAATAATTTCTCCAGGAAGGAAGGGCTGGTTCTTGATATGATAATTACCGCCTGGCTGTTTTTTAATTCTACTTTTTTTACAACACCTCTTACACTTTCGCCTTTCTTAAAATAGTCGGATGGAATTTGTTCTGATTTTGGCAATAACATTTCATTCCCTTCCTCATCTAATAATAATACTTCTTTTTTCCATACCTGATAAACTTCTCCACTTACAATTTCACCAATTCGCTCCTCATATTTTTTTATAAGTATGTTTTTCTTCAAATCATTGATACGTGCCGCCAGCGTTTGTTTACCTGCTAAAATAGCACGGCGCCCAAATTCTTTTTGAATATCAACTTCCTCATACAACTCTTCACCAACTTGATAATCGGGTTCTATTAAAATAGCATTCTTATGCTCTATTTCTGTTAAAGAGTTATATAAATCATCATCATCAACGATGGTACGGCGACGAAAAATTTCCAAATCACCTTTTTGATCATTAACAATAACATCGAAACATTCATCACTGCCGTATTTTTTACGGATCAATGTTTTAAACACATCTTCCATCACTTTCATAAGCGTAGGACGATCAATGTTTTCTGCTTCTTTAAATTCCTGAAAGGAGTCTATTAAATTAATACTTGCCATATTCCTCTCCGGCCTCACTATTGCTCCCCGCCGGGGTGGGGGTTTTATTAAAAAATTAAAACTTTACCTGAACCTTTGTTTGTTTTATATCTGTAAAATTAATCTCGTCGTTTTTTTCAATCGCCTTTTTGCCTTTTCCTTCCGAATATTTAATGCTAATTTTTTCTTCAGTTACTACCGTTAACTCTCCTTCTCTAATAAGCTCATCATTTGTAATAACTTCTACATTTCTACCAATATTTTTCTTGTATTGTCTTATTAGTTTTAGAGGCTCATCTATTCCCGGGCTAGAAACTTCCAGAGAAAAATCTCCATCGGGATACATCCCCATTTCTTCCATAATCTTATATAAAGTTCTGTTTATTTTAATACACTTCTCAATTCCCAATCCACTATCCGCATCCAAGTATATTTTAAAATTATTGGTAGGCTTTATTTTAATGGACACTAAAAATACATCCTCTTTCAACAAAGGTGTAATCAATTTTTCTACTGCTTGTATTTGTGGGTCTTGAGTCATAATAAAAGAAGAAGGGAACGACACCGTTCCCTTCCTTTGCTTCTTTATCCGGTGCAAATATATAAAAAGCCCCTGTAATTGCCAAAATGTAACCGTTTATATTATTATTTTATCCAGTTATCTTAAAATTAACTCTTTTTCGGTTCTTTGATTAATAACTTTGCATTATGAGAGTACTTTTTCAACTTTTAGCTTTATACTTGGTTTACAAATTGATTTTCGATTTCATTATTCCTATTTTCCAAACTACTAAACAAGTGAAAAACAAAATGGGAGAGATGGAAAGCAGAATGAATGAACATTTAAAGCAACAACAGTTTGAAACCAGAAATACTGCATCAGATAATAAAGCCACCAAGCCAACTAAGGAAGATTATATAGAATTTGAAGAGGTTAAATAATTTTTTTTTACAATCCCAACGACTCTATAGTTTCACCGGGCAATAAAAGATGGGTTTGAAACCCAAGATTTTTAGCCATTTTTATATTTGAAGCCGTATCATCAATAAAAAGGGTTTCTACAGCTTGTAATCCCTCTTGACCCAATACATACTCAAATATTTTAGTTCCTGGCTTTCGTAATCCTATCTGATGCGAATACCAAGCTTTTATGAAATAATTATCCAGTAAGGGCATACCGGTTTCTTTGGTAAAGAGATCTTGAAAATATTTAAGATGAATACTGTTTGTATTGCTTAATAAATACAATTTGTATTTACTTGACAGCTTTTCAAGCGTATTTAGACTTTGAAGCCTAAAATGAAGGATCATATCATTCCATGCATTGGTAATCTCAATATCTTCAATTTTAAAAGGTATTTTTTCCTTTAAGGTTTTATAAAAATCAGGCTCACTCAGCTTTCCGGTTTCCAGGTTTTCAAATAAATCATCGGCATTTAATTGTGAAAACATATCTTCAAAGTTTTTGATTCCCAATTGTTTAAACCTGTCAATTGTATTTTGGTAATCGATATCCAACAATACACCACCAAGATCAAAAATGATATTCTTAATTATTTTCATGTCCAAAAATTAAAACTATTAAAATAAAAAACCCCACAAAATATTTGTGAGGTTTGTGGGCCCACCTGGGCTCGAACCAGGGACCACCTGATTATGAGTCATGGGATTTATGAATTTAAATAATTTCATTTACTCTAAAATGCCTAATTCCAGTACATTTCACAAAATTATAAAACCATATCAGACCACAAAGAACCACATTTCCTGTGCAAATCCTGTGCAAATTTTATCTATCTTCAAACACTCAAAACCTCCCAATTATGAATACAAATATAGTAATATCGCTAGATACACGCCGCAAAAGAAAAGACGGCACCTATCCACTTATTATGAGGATTGGGCACAATGAAAGAACCATATCTATCCCGATTGGGATTCATTTATTTGACAAGGATTGGGATATTAAAAATAGAGTAGTTAAAAAGTCATATGAAGGGGTAACTACTGTTACCAGGCTTAACAACCAGATTCAAAAAAAGAAAGCTGATGCAATGGATGTTATTTTAAAATTACATGAAGCAAAGCAATTGCAAAACCTGACAATTACACTTCTAAGAGACAAATTAGAAAAGGAAGGAACGAAAAGTTCTTTTTCAAAGTACTCTGAAAAATTAATTGAAGAATTGAAGAAAGCTCACAGAATAGGGACAGCTAAATCTTACAAGGAAGTTGTAAGTGTTGTTAAAGCTTTTAATGGAGGAAAAGAACTTTTCTTTTCAGATATTACCTATAGCTTTCTTTCAAAGTTTGAAACCGACCACAAAAGCCGAGGCAATGGAATTAATGGACTTGCAGTTTACCTCAGAACAATTCGGGCAATTTTTAATAAAGCTATTAAAGATGGCGTGGCCGAAAAAGAACATTATCCATTTACTGACTATAAAATTAAAACAGAGCCTACGGAAAAAAGAGCTTTAGACTTCCCTTTAATTAGGGAGATTATCGAGGCAAAAATTCCCAAAGATCATGTTTGCTTTAATGCCAGAAATTACTTTGTTGCTAGCTACATGATGTATGGAATGAACTTTACTGACATGGCTTTTTTGTTGAAAGCTGATATTCAAAATGGAAGGATTTTATATAGACGTAAAAAAACTGGCAAACTCTATGATATTAAGATAGTCGATTCTCTTCAAAAAATTCTTTTTCATTATCAAAACAAGTATCCAGATTCAAAATATGTTTTTCCTATTTTGAAAAGAGATACTCCACTTACTCAGTCAAAGGATATTCAATGGGCAAGAAAACGCTATAACAAACGTTTGAAAGATTTGGCCACACTTTGCGGAATTGAAAAAAAGTTAACTAGTTATGTCAGTCGTCATTCATTTGCAACCCAAGCCATGTTACAAGAAGTTCCAGTTAAAGCAATTAGCACAATGCTCGGACATTCAAGTGTTAAAACAACTGAATCGTATCTGCAAAGTTTGCCATCCAATATTCTGGATGACTATAATGCAAAAATCTTAAACCATTAAAGCCAAAATCAAATTTTGGCTTTTTCTTTGCAGGCTATCTTTCTAATTCCTTGTCCAGTTGTTTTGCAGCATTTCTAATGGCTTCCATTTCTTCCATGATACTCAAATTAGATTGTTCTTGTTCTCTTTCTATAAACTCTTTCCCGCCTGTAAAACCTTTAGCATAATCATCCATTTGGTCATTAATTATAGGAGAATCTGCCATTGACTCAGGGACAAATTCAGATACTATTATGGCGTGGTTAAAACCAGCAACATAATCTTCGATATTTTGGTCGTATATGTCCATATTAAAAAGTTTCTTTTACATTGTTTTCCAAAAATTGGTAAATAGATTTCACATCATAAAGAATAATTTTGGGTGCTGGATGCGTGTAGCGAATTTTTCCTTCATCACGGTATTTTTGCAAAGTTGTTTTGCTGGAAATTTTCAATTTTCGCATTGCCTCCTCTCCAGAAATCCAACGGTCTTCGGTGATATTGTTCTCGGATTTTATACGTTCCACAACTGCTTTTATAAGCTTATAAAAGGATTCTGTTTCAATGGTTATAACTTCCATAGTCTGTAATTTAGTATTCGATTTTAAGCCGATTAGCTGCATTGCAGGAATGCATTTCTACCTGTTGAAATGCTCATGGGGTTTCCCCATACCCCTTATTCTTCCCAGCCCAAACTCTGTTCTTGCTGATATTTCTAAAGCGTCAGGCTCTTTGGCTTTTTCTCTTATTGCCCGGATTGATTCTAATTCATCTAGTGGTTTATTAAGTTCTACTGCTTTAACCTGATATATTTCTTTATTCCTAATGGCTTTTATTTCAGTTAAAGACTGAGAGTTTTTTAGCTTTCTTTCGCCTAACTTCTCCAGGCTTTCTACATTAAAATTTAAACTGGTGAAGCGGAACTTCTTGCCTTCTGCCAATATTCCCTGTGGTCTGCCATTTCTGAAATAAATCTCATACCCACCGGAAGAAAGTCGTTTGGTGAAGTCTTCTTTCGACACTGCATTTTGATATGCGTTTTCGAGTTCGGTTAGCAGTGATAGCTTATTGCTTTTCCTGGTTTTCTGAAGGTGTGCCACCAATTGTTCTTTATCCTGTATTTTGATCTTGGCATGGGTATTTTTTGAATGAACCAGTCTAGGATATTTTTCCTGCTGGTATTTTTCAAGTTCATTTAAAATATGATTAAATGCCTGTTTTGACACCCTACTACTCCTGCCATTTACCTTAACGCCTGAGGTCAAGACATGGATATGTTTATGATCCTTTTCTAAGTGCGCTACAGCTAAATTCAAACAGTCTATTCCTCTCAATTCAACAAACTTTTGAGATATACCTTTCAGTATGGATTTAGTGATTCGCTTTTTGTCCTCGGGGGCAAAACTCAAAATTGTATGAAACAGAACTATACTGTCTTTGCGCCTATATATCCTGTAAGTTTCATTTTCTTTAAATTCATTTATATATCCTTCTATATTCTTTGACCTTAAATTATGTTTCAATAAAATTGCCGAATATTCTTTCTGTGCCTGTTTATCATTCTCTTTCAAAGAATACCTCAGCGCATATTTGATCAACTGCGCTGGGTTAGATTTTCTTGAAAGTGATTTTATTATCAATTGATTTGTGTTTTTTATTGTAAAAGGCTCAATACTTTTTGCTCCAGATTAATGAATTGTTTCAATACTTCTGTTGGTTCTTCTTCGCCTATCGCCTCAATTGAATTATATGCTTCAAAAAAGGCCTCCCTCACCTGCCCTATAGTCATTTTATCCACTCCTGGGCTATTTCTAACTATCTGCAGGGCAGATTGCTTAATGAAGGCTGTAACACTCCTTCTGGGGCCTTTTAGGGCATATGTAATGGCTTTATGTTCTGGGTGTGTAAAGAACACCGTATAGCTTTTACATTCCTTACGCTTTTGATATTGCCACTCCTTGCGGACTGATATCCAGTACTGTTTTTTAGCTCTAAGGATATCTTCCACAGTTCCGTTTACAAGTACGCCAGTTGATTCCAAATAGTCATATAACTTTTTGCTTTTTTTCATTGCTAAAATTTAAGTATCGGTGGATTATCAAAAGGTATTCTTCTTGTTAGCTCATATTTTGGATATTGGGTTCTCCGGTTAAGAATCCAATGATTATAAAACGGGATCATTTTCTCCTTAAACGGCTTCTTATTGCCACAAATAATTATTGCTTCCTCGGCAGTCCGTATTTGCGATGCCGGCATTGCTATTTTATTATGCTCGTCTTTACCTATCATTTCTTCCAGCATCTTGCAGGTGGCGTGAGGCTGACCAGATAGGTACACCTTGGAAAATGAATTTGTGCGGATCGCATGAGCTTCTGCAACAGAATAATTCATTTCAATCATGCGCTCATCCTGCACGATGCCAATGCAGCCTCCTTTGTATTTTCGGATATTAGAAAACACCAATCCCAAATTTTGAAACCGCATTGTTACCATTTCATCCAGGATTGCGAATATTGAACACTCTGCCTTTTGGGGTATCCTTGATAAAACAACTTTAAATAACTGTTCGAAAAGAAGGGCCGAATAGGGCGCTAAAAAATTAACATCGGTTACCGGTGTATTAATAAACAGTATGGATTTTTCCTTGCGGAAATCTTCAAAGTTTATTGTTGACTTAGCACTGCATCTTGCAACCTCTGGGTTTTTGAACAATTTAAGTCCTACAAGAGCAGAACTGATTGAACTTTGAAGTGTCTTTTCGCCAACAGAGATGATGCTTTTGTATGTGGTGAGGATGTCGCCGCTGGTTTTTGCAAAGCATCTATCTATCTTTCCCGGCTCTCCGGCAAAAGTTTCAATCATTCGTACAAGGGTTGCCATATTATGATATTCCTGTGGCGTGTATTCAATGAGATATTGAATAAAGACACATAAAATTTTCTCGGCACTTGCCGACCAATACGGATCTGATTTTGATTCAGTACCAGAGTTCTTTATCAAAATACTGGCAATCTTCTGAATATCAGAAACGCTCTTACAATCAAGCGGGTTAAAGCCGTCTGAGTTTTCTGAAAAATCTATGCAGTATATTTTGCTCTTGGTGGAAAGATATCCGCTCATCAACGTATAAATCTCTCCACTTACGTCCAGTACCACCATTGAGCTATTACTCCTGGCGATTGCATTCAGTGTGCCAATTAATACGGTGCTTGTTTTCCCTGAACCTGATGGGCCAACGACCAGGGCGTTTTTATATGCAACATCAAGAGTGGTTGCCCGAAGTCCTCCGGTGAGCGAATAGCCAAAGTTGAATATTGAAACTAATTGGTTGATTTTTCCAAAGACTTCTTCTTTATTGACTGCGGCGAATTTCCCTACAATCAGAATAATAAAACAGACTGCTATAATAATAAGTATTGTCATTTCCTGAGTTTAAAAATTGATTCGCTTGTGGTAATTAATAATTTGCCAAACAGTTCCATTATCCAGGCCAGTATATATACCAGCCTCTTAACAAAATCCAACATGATTGAAAATGTCTGCTTCATATCAAATCCTGGTTTTAAAATTGACCAGCAGTAGCCTGGCTGGATACTGATGCCCCCTCTGCTTCGAGCATAGTTTTATAGGCATTAAGCACCTTATTAAACCGCAAATCGTCTTCCCTGTTCACTGGTTGATATACCACTACCACAGTAATTCCATTGATATTTTTTGGAATCGAGTGGGCATACGTCAGCTTCTTTGTAATAGCTTCAATAGTCATTGTTTTAAATGATTTATACGCATTGCCTGTCAGGCTCATTTCCTGCAGGTCGCTAAAAACCAGTAAGCACTTTTCACCACCAGGTTCTTTAGCCAGGTTTTCAAGACTCTGGGCAATGGTTTCCCAAACCTCAGAATGGTTTCTGTTTATAGTAGTGTCGTTTTCCTGATAAAACTGAGCGATTAGTTTATTTACATCATCATAATATCCACGTATTACCTTACTTCTCCACTGTAAATCATCATCTTTGTTTTGTTTTTCAGTTTCAAAAGCATTCGGTAAAAAAACGTGATAAACCGGGTTGGTTTTGAGGTCGCTGATTGCAGTAATACTAAACTTACAAGCCTGGTTTGGAAATTCTGAACACTTGTATAATGCTATTATTGGCTTTCCCATTGGCCAAATCTTAAGCGTTGTAGCATCGGTTAAATCAACAACTGCGGCAACTGTTGTTTGCTTTATTGGTGCTTTCTGGTTGTCTTTATTGCCGGTACAGCCAGACATTATAAATACCAACAAAAGGATTACATACTTTTTCATAGCAATTATTTTTCGGGGTTAAAAAATGTAATGTCTGTGTTGTAACTGATTCTCTGCTCAACATGAAAAAAGTCAGGTACTTCAGAGCGGTAAAGGCTAAAGGTTCGTTTATAGATACCGGCTGCAACGGTGCCAATATGCTCAGCTTTCAGGACAAGTTTGTGGTAGTAATCAAAGAGTTTGCGTACCTCATTTTTGCTCACCTGCAGTTCGATTTCAGTTTGCTTGATTTCTTTGTGTAAGGCATCTATTTCCGCTTTCAGCTGTGCTACATTTTGATATTGAAGTTCCGCTTCCTGCTCTTTCTTCTTTTCTGCATCGCTTTGCCAGTAGAATTGATGGATGATAAACAGCGCTAAGAAAAGCCCATAGCTTACCATCAGGATCGGTAACGGAGAATCATTGCTTTGCTTGCTATTAGTTTCAGTATTTACATTTAGGTCAATAACATTATTCAACCCTTCAGCCCGAAGCATTGAGATGCCTAAAAAGGCGCAAAACACAATTGCACAAACGACAACTGCTTTCAGGTTTTTAATACCTTCCGTTTTTGATTTCTTTATCCAGGGTGTGATTAAATTTGTTGTAAAGAAGATAAGCGAAAATACCGCCAGTGCCATGGCCCCAGCCTGAACAGTAGAGAAGCTTCCTGCTCTGTAACTGCCATATGCTACTAAGGCGTCTATACCGGCTATTACAAGACCAGCTATATTTATCACATTCTTAAGTCTCGCTTTTGCTGGAGGCGTCTTCGCCGCTTGCCCATTTTTACAAACCTCAATTACCGCTAACTCCTTTTCATTGATCTCTATCCTGGCTTTTTCAATCGTCTTCCGGGATGTTATTTCTAACTGTTGTACTCCCACAACTTTGGCTGCTACCAGCAATTTTTCACGTATTATATTAATGCTGGCTTGGATTTTGGGAGCAATTATGGTATGCAGCAGCCGCACTTCATACAAGGATTCTGTCAGTGCTCCGCTTTGCTGTGCATCATGCTTTGCCTGTACTTTAGCAGTTGCTTCCAGTTCGAACTGAAGTTTAGTTAATTCGGTATTAATTTCTGCACTACAGAAATTGTACTTTTGCGTGATTTCTTTTTTCATAAATTATTTTTTAGTGGTGTAATAATTATTTAAAAGCAGTTTAAAATTTATGTGCCGATCATTTGTTTTCTGTAACCTTGCCAGGAATTTAAGGTCATCCTGAACTATCAGCTTTTTCTCTTCGCTTTTTTCTGTTTTATTATTTGATAATTTCTTTTTCATTTTTATTGTTTTTACAATTAGTAAAATGTAACTGCCCCAGTTAACAAGAGGCTTTTATGTAAATGGTAGGGCCTCTTCATCCCCATATCTAGGTACAATTAAAAATCCTTTAACCTTGTTTTTGGTGGTTATTCGGTAAATAATATTTTCTGAATTCACGCAAGGCTTGCGTTCTTTGATAACATCCTGGGGTAAGAATGTTAAGATGGGGTCAATCCCATAAGTTAGAAATCCGTTTTTAAGGAAAAATTGGTTGGTAAATCCATCCTTTACAGCCTTACTAACTTCAAACTCAATAAAATTTTGCTTTTTCATACGCTGAGTGGTTAATGACATAAAAAATCCGGTTCATCTTCCGATGTCCGGTTAACTTATATCCTCAGCGTCCTAACACTTGACAATTACCGCCATGCGTGATAGGCTTGTTTTGCGGAGGTCAGCCACCATCTGACACCGTTATATAGGGGGTTACTTGTAGTTGCATACAAGGCCTCCTTTTTTATTTGTTATTTATGAAGTATCAAAAATTATAGTCTTCATTTCTTCTTTTAATTTTATTGTGTTATAAAATTCAATACTCATTAATTAGCCGGTTGTGATATTTGATTACGCAATCCGTGTATGCTAATGAGCATATCCCGGCTAACTGTTTGCTTAATTAATGAGGAAGTATTTGCTAAGAGATGCGAGCTGATAATGAGCCTAAGTTTATTTTGCCTTTGAAGACTTTGAATGGTTCGGTAGTAGTCGGCATCGTCAGCCACTATAATGGCTTTGGTATAGTCTGCTTTATAGTCCATTGCAAACGATGCAAGGTCTGCATCGCAATTGCCGCCATCAATTGTGCCATCAGGTAATATTCTGGTCGGTCTGGTTTCTACCTGAAAACCGGCTAAGGTTAATTTCTTGTACAGCCAGTCATTACCGGAAACATAGCCGGTAAATATGACTGCTTTAACAGCGGAATATTTGTGAGTTAAATGGTTACGGAATGAGTACCAGTTTATTTTCCATCCCCGTTCTTGTACACCCTTGTACAGATTCTGAAGGTCGATGAAAACCCAGTTTTGCTCCTGACTGGCTTGCCGCTGATTTGGATTTGCTGCTTTTAATTGTTGTGTCATTTTCGGTTGATTTAAATGTGTGTATCCGGTTCATCTTCCGATGCCCGGCTCAAGTATCAACCTTTTGGTATATCGTTTGACATTTCTGTCTAATGTGATAGACTCATTTCAGGTGTCCACTTGACCTGGACATTGCATGGGGTTGTATAGTGTTTCGAGCACTGTACTTCCCCTTTTTTATTACCCTGAAATTTGCGTGATGTTATTTGTTTTGTTGTGTATCATGGCACAAGGATACAAGCTTTGTTTAGCGTAAAAAACGGCTAAAGGAAAGGTTTATCGGGTATTATTTCCGACCAAAAGTAGATTCGTCGGAACTACTTAAATACCAAGGTTTAGGTAAAATGAAAATAAGCGTAGGGTGCTTGGAATTCTTCGGAAGATTTTAATTTTTTTGTTGAAATAAGAGAATACAAATATTTAACTAGATGAGGTTTATTACCTTCCGTTTCAGAAAATTCATCAATATTAAATATGAATGGATAGTTAGAAGGTCTGATAAATTTTATCCTGTTATTGGCAATATCAATATCTCCAATCCACAGTTTATTTACGACTAGGCCTCTGCTGATCTCTATAAAACATTTTGATTCCTTCAAAAGTTTGAGCGATTCTTCGGTTATAAGGTCGTTTTTAGAATAGTCTTCATTTAAGTAGGATATAGTGAACCTCTTATCAAGGCCAGGGCGAGAGCATACTGTTAATATTCTTTCGTAGCGTAATCCGCTATACTTTATATCATCCCTTAATTTAAAATTATGATTTAGGTTAGAGATATAAAACAATTCATACTGTTCAGAATTTCCAAATAATATTGATTGCAAAATTTTTTGCTCAAAAGTTTTAAGTATTACTTCTTGGACAGCTTCCCTATTTTTCGAATCTAATGTTAGATCGGCAATCCCTGTGTCCTGATATTTCTGATATTCCCAGCCTATGGAATGCAAGACATTGTACCACCGAAAATTACTGCCCTCTTCAATATTTTTTGCCTGAATTAAGAATTCATTACCTTTTGAATTTCCCAAATCAAAATCACATAATATAATATCTGCTAAACCCCATTCTCCTTTAAGTATTGCAACGAATCTGCAAAAGCCATTTCAGATTTAAACTCATGTTCAGGATAATCAAATTTTCCATTAATAAAAACCTTGTAATTTATTTTGATATCGTTTCTAAAAATATCTCTTTTGCCATTAAACAATGATTGATAGCTTTCAATTGAACTCTTAATATTCCTTCCCTGTTCAAAGCTATCTTCTACAATTAACACATGAATTTCAATTGTGCTATACCTTTCGTCTCCATCAATTATAAATCGCATTCGCTTTCAATTTAAATTTTAAGTTTACTGATACACCAGAAATATTCTCAAATTCGGCTCGGTTAATTATTGATTGGTCGTTAAAATCAATAGTATAAGGTAATTTAAGATTTGAGTTGTAATAGTCAATCTGACCAAGTGTATTTTTAAATCCTGTTGATTCATCTGGCAAGTTATTCAGACTAAAGTTATCGGGTAACCCCCTTCCATCGTCTGAAATAGATAAGCAATACTCTCCATTAATAAACTTATCTTCTATAATTATCTTCAAAGCTTTCCCAGCCACTTTCCCTTTTTCAATTGAATTTTTACTAAAATTATTAAGGATATGATGTGGCAAAACAATATCGTTTCTTTTTATACTCCTTAAATCTTCAAGTATCACATCAAAGTTGTTTCTTCGGATTTTTACAACCTCCACATATTTTTTACATAATTCTATCTCATCGTCAACTGAGTTATACTCATTACTTCGTAATAGTTTATAATAATGCCTGGAAAAAGATTCAAGGTTTTGAAAACGAGTACCAAACTCAGCCAGTTCTACTTTAAAATTAGCTTCTGCATCTTTTATATTCAAAAACCTATTTTCATATCCGTTGTATAATTCAGTAATCAGCCCAACAATTTCATGCTTTACTGTTAATTCACGTAAAATTTTATCATTAGCAGATTGTAGTTCGGCTTTGTGGGTTAGTATATTTGCCTCAAGTATTGATTTAAGATTAAATGTCTCTTCTTCCAGAGTCTGTTTCTGTTGAGTTAACTGATGTATTTCTGTATTTAAATAATCGATCTGCTTTTTCTTTTTCTTGACAATAAATGACACTACTAAGATTGAGGTTAAAATTGTAGCTATAATTCCTCCAACTCCAAGTCCCGCCCAAAATTTAACTTCTTCTTTTTGCAACGAAATAGTTTTTATGAGAGCTGCTGATTCCTTTACCAATTGTTGGTTTCGGTTAACTAATTTAGAATTGGCAGAATCTAACTGAATATTTCTATTCGTCGCCTGATTCAGTATTTCATTTTTTTCGTTGATTTCTTGATTCAATTTTTCATTTCCTTTGAATAATCTTATCCGTTCTAAATTCAATTTATCAATTTCACTTGTTTTATTTTTAATTTCATCATTTAATTCTTTGGTCTGGTAACTCCACCTTGAGTTAATTTCAACAGTTTCAAACAAATTAAACTGATCAATGAGATCGGGATTCTCGTCAAATTTCAAGCTATAACCGCTCTTCTGATTTTTATAGTGTGCCGTCATAGCACTATCCAATGTCCTTTCATATCCACTTGCGTCATGCCTAGTTTCAAGCCAATTATTTTCTAATAACTCTTTATACGTAAGGGTTACAGTGTAATCATTGACAGATGAACTACTTGTATCGGCAATTAATAATTGCTTCATTCCAATTAACAATTTTTTGGAACTATCCACCATACCTCTCAAAAAAAGTTTTCTATTGTGGTTAATAAATTTAAAAGCATGAATACTAGGATGATGATGCGTATTTTTAAAATCTCGTTGCTCAGACATTAATTCATACAAGTAACATAAATTGGGGATTTCAAAAGTAATTCTGTCGTCAGATCTTTTTACTAATGCGGTCTTAATAATAGAAGTAATCTGATAAAAGTACATTTCAAATAGCTCCTCTTGTATGGGTTCATTAATACTAATTGCAATCTCAAGAGACTTATAATACGCATTCAATGCATAATTATATTGCCTTAGTTGAAAGAAAACATTTGCCAAGCCAAAGTACATATACATTTTTGAATTTTCTGAAACCGTTTCCTTATTAAGAGGTAAGAGTTTGCTAAAAATATTCTCAAGCAAATATTTCCAGTCAGCTAGTATGTATTCTGAATGTATAGTAGTTGGGGTAATTAATTGGTAAGATTTTGTTAGAGCCAGATTGTTTTCAAAATCTTCGAGTTCAGAGATTTTTGTTTTGTCTATTGAAGCAGCTATAAGTAATAGACCTCTCGCCGAACTAAGATATCCGTTTTTTTTCTTTTCGAAAGGGTATAGCTCGTTATTGATATTAAATGTGTTTTCTGGGCTTAACATAGAGTAAAGCCCTTGATATATAGTTATTAGCCTTTGAATTGTAAAAGGGTGATTTTTGAAAAATACTTTGTAATAACCAGTATCCGCGTAGGAGGGAATATTTTTTTCTTTTAGTTTCTTCCAGTAGGGAGATAGTAAAATTGTTTTGGCTTCAATATATAGCGAATAGATATAGGTTCGCCAAAAAGACACATCAATATTTTCCAATGTTTCGGCATAATTAACAAAGATGTCACTTTTTAATGTGTCATTTGGCATTGGCCACCAAAGTGATTCTATTAGCTTTCTGTATTTTTGTAGCGTATTGCTTTTGGAAAATTTCCAATTGGATTCAGAGGGGTAATAGAAATTCAAGTTATTAATATATTGAAGTAAAATGTTTATTTTGTCCCTTTTGCTTGATAGCTTTTTATATTGACTCTTAAGTTGTATTAAGTATTGCCTATTAGGCAGATCATATTCTGTTTCAATAAAAAGAATATTATTAGTGTCATTGGGTATAATTTCTGCGATATTATATCGGGCTTCAGGTAAGTTGTCTTTGATTTCTTTATCTCCAAAATTCCATGCTGTTGAATTTTTCGACCTATTATTTATATCTGTTTTTACTTTATCTTTTTCCTTTGGTTTTGTTTGTAAAAGAAACAGTAGCGATACAGCATCAAGTTCCTTTGCGACAGAATCTAGGAGCTTGCGATATGGCTCTAATTGTTGAGATAATTTGATACTGTCAACTTGAGATAATTGGCAATTAGCAAAAGTTACACATTGGCAAAAGAATATTGTAATGATTAACTTTCTCATTTTTTAATAGTTTAGGCATCATAAATTTAAATTATAATTTTTGTATTTATGATACTTGAAATGCCTTTAAACCAACCTGTCGAACCTCGCAGTTCGGCAGCTTTCCAGGCTTTAACAAATCAGAATGGTAAGTCTTCTACCGGTTCTACTTGTTTAACTTCGGCTTTCATTGCATCGGCTTTCATTTGCTGATGAATCTTGATTGAATCAACATGACAATTCAGTGAGCCTCTGGCTTCTCCCTGCATGTCTTTGTAGGCATTTACAGTTAGCCTGCCGGTGATTTCAATCAGGTTGACTTTCTTAAGCAAGATAGCAATGGCTGTGCTAGCTCAATAGGCACAGTTTACATAGGTAGTAACGATTACTCCCTTGTCGCTGTTCTTCGGTTTGTAATAGTCATTAACTGCAATAGTGAAGTTTACAACTTTGCGTTCATCTTTCAGTTGGGTTACAACTGCATCTTTGGTTAATCTACCAATAAGTACCATAACATTTGTTTTTAAGTGTTTAAAATGAATTTACTGCTGACCCTTTGGCTCATCGCCGCGATTTGGCCAGCTTAGGCAACCCATTATGGAAGCGTTGGAAGGAAGTCAAGGTTTTTGACATAAAAAATACTACCGAATATCAGTTTAGTTTGAGGTGGAGATTTTTTTGGCAAAACCTGCGGCAAGCGAAATAAAATGGAGCGAAGACCTTTACTGACGATTTGTGTAGAGCACATAGCTTTGCCGAATGCTGGCTGAAATGTAATTACTTTTAAAATAAAAGATTTCTTATCTTCTTTACAAAATTAACACTAATTGAAGAGAGTAAAACATGCAGGACTTTTTTTGCCTTGTAATTTAAATGAAACTTATGGGGTTTTTGCAGGAGCAGGAATTTCTCTTAATTCAGGAATACCCTTGGTATCAGCTTTAATAAAAAAAATTGTCGATTCCCTCCCTTTAAAAAAGGCTGATTCAAAATTATTTTTTTCAAGAAAATTCCCTTTTGAAGCTTTTTTGCAAAAAATCAGATCAGAGGTTGAAATTTCAGAGATCTTGAAAATATTTACACTAGGAAAACCGAATCAATCACATACACTTATTGCGAAAATTGCAAAGACAGGAAAATTGAAAGTAATTATTACTACAAACTTTGATACTCTAATTGAGCAGGCTTTGGTTAAAGAAGGTGTTAATTTTAAGGCAATCTTCAGGATTGAAGAATTAGAAAAGTTTAAAATTAGAAGAGGGAAATTGTTTTTATTAAAAATTCACGGTTCTATTGATGACATCGAAAAGATAGGAGCAATTCTTGAAAGGATAACAGCAAAAACAAATATTTCTTCGGTACAAAATACTATTAGAAACTTCTTTCACAGTGGAGACTATGAAAATATAATTTTTACAGGGTATAGCCGTTCAGACTTTTTTGATATTATCCCCGAAATCGAAAAGGCTTCTAAGACAACAAAAAAGATTTTTTTTATTAACCATATCAAAGAAGATAGTACAGCTATTAATTTGATCAATACTATTTATCCGTTTGAAAGATTCAAAAGAGGAAATGTAATTTCTATCAACACAGATCTTTTAGTAAAAAAATTATGGGGTAAATTCTCTTCAACAATACCTGTCCCGAATAAACCCAATTCTGAAATATGGGAAACCTTGATTGAAAAATGGGCGACTAATTCGTCCTTGAATAAAAATGGCATTAATGGTTTAATTCTATGTGGCAAACTAATGACTTTCATTGGCTACTATAAAAGGGCCATAAAATATTATAACCGGGCTCTAAGACTTGCAATGGATAAATCGCTTAATAATAAGATAACCAAAATATTTTTGTACACGGCGCAAGTGTATAGTCATTTGGGTATGTACGCTGAAGCAAAAGAAGCTTTTGAAGAATCTTTAATTTATTGTAAGAAGTCAAAAGACTGGAATAATTATGCAAAGATTTTAAGCGATCTTGGCAGTACCAACAGAAAAGAAGGTAACTATAAGTTAGCAATTGATTTACAAAATAAAGCATTACGGATATTTAGTAGACTAGAAAATTATCAGGAAATACGAAATTGCCTTATTATTAAAGGCAATGCTTATCTTAATTCAGAGAATTTTCCCTTCGCACTTAAAATATATCAGGAAGCCTTAGAAACCCCTAATAAAATACCCAATCTGCAAAATGATGTTATTTTATTAAATAGCCTTGCTGCTGTTTGTATAGAACTTAATAATCTGTTCCTTGCAAAAAAGTATCTTACGAAAGCTGAAAAAATTGCCGACAAATTAGAAGTGCCTAGAATAATTTGTGCACTCGAATATAATTGGGGAAGCTTCTATATTAAAAAAGGTAATTACGAACAGGCAATAAAAAAGTTCTCTTCTGCTTTTAAAATAGCAATTACTACTCACGATTTTTATCAATCTTTTATCATACTTAAAAAAAGAAGTGAAATTTATGAAAAGCTTAGGCTCTATAAAAAGGCTCTTACTGATATTTCCTTTTGCATTACTATTTTAAAGCAAAAACCTTCACTAAAAAAGCAAGATTTTAATCAACTCAGGAAGCGGGAAAAAAGACTTTTAATATTATTAGAGTAATACAATTTCATTTAAGCAAAAAAATTAAATATTTCTGTAAATATCTTTAGTTGAAAGAATTCATGGATATACCATCATAGAAGTAATGTATTATATACTTATCAAAATCATCCAACTCTGGAACTCCAAGTATTGTTTCTATACCTAGTTTGTTAAATAGTTCAATTGATGAATGAATAGTTAAATCAGGATTTAGGAAGTCAATAATTTTAGCCTTGTGGATTTTTTTACTTATCATTCTTGGTAACCCGTACTCTTCAAGTTGAAAAACTACTGAGGGTAAAAAGGCGTGTGACGTCCACGAAACAAATCTTGAAATATCATAATTTTTGCCTTTTAATATTTCTTTTTGTAAAGTATTAACGTCTTTTAATAAAGAGGCAAACTTAAAAGATACGTTTCTTTCAAGTTTAAAAAATTCATCAATTCCAATATCAAAGGGTTCTAAATCTTTTAATAACTCAGGTATAGTTTTAAGCCAATTATTCCTTAACGCTTTTATAAAAGCTACAAAAGCACTGCTCTTGGTTTCCCAATTCCCAGGTTGCAGATTAATAATTCTATATAGTGAAGGTTCCCATTGGTCTCGATTTGCAGAGTTCAGAAATGATAAACCATTCCAGTTATTTGGGTTCTTCGACATATCAACAGCTATCGATTTAACCAATTCAGAATCGCTAGATTGAAAAACCCCTTCTTCTTTTAATCTGGCAAAAACTTGAGCTCCTAATAATTGGGACATTTCTTCTTGGTACAATATGATCTTAGCTACTTGCTCTTTAGTTAATATGCTATTATGTTGTTTCTCGTCCAGATCGCCTAAAATTTCTTCAGGAAATTCAATATTTAATTGAGTTTCTTCTAGAGCAGGTGGTTTGTCGAGAATATAAATTTTCCCCACAAAATGTTTAAACATTCGACCCCCACGTCCCATTATGTTTTTATAAGTAAAGTCATTTAATCCAGATCTACCATTTTTATTCATCCAGATAATCACATTTTCCGCTGAAGTATTTACTCCCTCGATTATTGAAGATGTTGAAATGATGTTATCCAATCCCAATGGATCTTCAAAAAGTCGAATTTGAATTTGGCTCAAAGAACGGTGGAGCCTACCATTATGTATACCTGTGCCTCTCTTTATTAAATTGGTTAAGCTCCAATTATAATCGTAGTTTTTACCTAGCCATTCAGAAAATTGTATTAATAAGTCTCTTTTAGTCTCTGTAGTGTTAGTAAGGAGTATAGTCGAGATGCTATCAATATTGGCATAAGTTCCCGCATATATTAATGATTTGGTGGCTTTCGTGTTTAATATCTCCAAAAGTTTTTCACTCTTTTTCTGACTATCTTTATTTATCTCTTGATAATATTCATGTTTTTCCAAAAACACAGTATTGAAATCTAAGTGAATAAACTCCATATCCTGAGTAAAGGGGTTATCGATCAGTGTAGAAATATTTGGTGCAAGAAAATATTTTTGTTTGGATTTTTCTCCTAGCTTAATTATTGCCTTTACCAGACTTGGTGATCTTTCTTTGTCGAATTTACTACTAGCCTTATAAAATTCATCAATAATCAATAAATCAAAGGATTCAATTTTGTTCAAATAATTAATGGCGCGTTCCTGCGGAAAAATAAAAATATTTTTTTCTGCAGGTTCAACTTCAGTAGTAGTTATGATTTTATAATCCCTTGCAAATTTTTTATATAATCTTCTTCGTGTTTCATCTGTTAGTGCTATAGTGGGGACAATTATTAATATATTATTAGGATTTTTTAACTTAATAAATGCGTCGATAACAAAACTTTTTCCAAAACTTGTAGGTGCACTTATCGCCAAACTTTGGCCATTGAGCAACTTCTTTAATAAAAATGATTGTTCTCTATGCAATGTAACAGGAATCTCATTTCCAACGTCTACTTTAAAAACCTCATATATATACCTTTCTTCCCAATTAGAAGTTTCGACATTCAAATAAGGGAATAAGCCCGTTTCTCTAATTAAGTGGTTAATTAAAGGTGTATACTTAATCTGATTGTTATAATGATAATCCAACAACTTGATTAATTCTTCTCTAGCCTCATTGTCTTTATTCGATATTAAAAGATCGTTTATTGTATGGCAATTATCAAAAATGTAATTTTCCATTTAGTCTCTGTATATTTTAGCTTTAGCAATAAATTTATCAACTATTGGATCTTTCTCGGGTACGGGAAAAAGAATTAAGTGAAAATTAATTTCAGAATATAAATCTACATCTGAACATTGTTCTATCTGTCGCTTAAAATAAGCTGTTGCACGGTCTCTGTGAAATTCTATAATCTCCGCTAAATATTCATCTGTTAAATGGGTTTGAGATTTAGTTAACTCACATTGATGTAATAATAATATAGGGATATTTAGTATCGGCTTTATATTATCAATTGATTCATTTTGTGATAAAGAATTAACAATCTTATTACGTAATTCGGCGGAAATTTCTTCAAAATCATTTATGTCAGAAAGACT
This sequence comes from uncultured Chitinophagaceae bacterium, assembly GCA_947085175.1. Taxonomy (GTDB): domain Bacteria; phylum Bacteroidota; class Bacteroidia; order Chitinophagales; family Chitinophagaceae; genus Ferruginibacter. The sequence goes on along the minus strand of CAMTVJ010000006.1, from coordinate 284,510 downwards.
AGTAATTATGCTATTTTCTTTTCTTAGTTTTTTTAAAGAAAGAGAATCTTTCACCGAATCTATTATTGTTCCCAACCTTGCGTTTTCTATGTTGTTATAAAATTTGGACTCCCCAAGCCATAACGAAAATTTATCTGGGCCTTCTATTACTATATGAACACTATCTGCGCCCTTAGCATTATCCTGAGAATTTTGTTTATAAAAAATTTTAGGAACAACTGGTAATGCCTTGTAAAAAAATTTCATTACTCCATAAAGAATTATTTCAGCAATTTCACTTCCCTTTCCAATATCTTTTTCACTTTCTGATAATCTCAAATTTTTTGCTGCTTCTGTCAGAATTGAATCTTCCCCTTCAGTAATCAAGGAATTTCTTTCTTTAAAATTTAATGCTGTCTCTTTTATGTTATTCCAAATAAATTTTTGGAAATTTTCATAACGCCATTCCCCATTTTCGTAATCATTTATAAGGCTTAATACTTTTTTATTATGAAGTGGAGTTAAGGTATTGTCAGTTGTTAAAATTTCAAAGAAATCATTAACTATAATTTTAAAATTCATATGTATAGCTCTTAGTAAATAATTAGTACTGTAGAGCACACAAAATAGACTAACCTTCTTAATATAGCAACAATTTTGAATTTATCTTATTCTCAAAAATACTAATTTTATTAGCAATAATATCTTCTTTAAAAAAATTTTTATCACTTCATTTATAAAATTGACGGTAAAAGAGCCCTCAGCCAAAAAGAAGCAAAGCCGTGTTGAAAGCTTTCAACACTGTAGCCATGAGCGAGCCAGCAAAGCCACAGGAATGAAGTATGAATGGATGTGGCAGCGAGTGCCACTGGATGGCGTGTTCAGGACAATGACTGAAAGGAATGTGAACACACAGTGCTGGGGCTGCCGTTAAGGATACCGAAGGTATATGCAAGGGTTTTGTGAAGGCAGCCCCAAACGCAGCCTGTGGCCGCCGGCTCGCCAAATTATTGGAAACGGGTGGATGAAAAGTGACTGTGACTACACTGCCATACTAAGCGGGCATGGTGAAGTGAGTATGTATAGCTTGTATGAATCAAGTGGAATGGTGTGGGTTGGGATTGTGATAAAGAAAGCATTCCCTTGATGAAATACAAAAGCCTAGCAGGAACATAACCAAGCCAAAGCGAAGTATGGGTAAGAAAGTGTTGGTACAGTGTCTTTTCAGACACAGGAGTTCCCCGAGCAAAGGAATATGGAGTTACAAAGACTATGACAAACTTGTTCAACAACCCCGAAGGGCAAAAGAAGTATTGCGATTCCATCAAAGTGTATTAAGGAGGAAATCGCAATTGTTCTTTTGGTTTGGCAAATGTCTTTGTCGGAATATTTCTTTGAGAGACCTTTTTACCGGATTTTCATTAAACATAATTTTCAGTCATTTATCTCGAAATATTTATTACTTTTTCTAGGTGATTAAAGTGATTTTTTATTTCATTTAATTATGCAAACCTGATTTTAAACTATTAAATTATGAATCATGAAAAAAGTAGTACCACAGATCTTCTTATCTGAGTATTTCAATAAGTTTATTAAAGCCTCAATTTCAGGCAGAAGGTTAACTCCATCCTGTAAAAGAATTACACAAGGCACTATTAAAAATTATCGCTATACACAAAAATTGCTGTTAGAATTTGAAGGTAAAACACAAACTATTTTAAGAATTCAATTACTCCACCGGGCTTCAATGAGAACACTGCAAAAAGAAAAAAATTATTGGGCAAAATTTTATTTAAAGTTTTCCGCATTTCTTTATAAAGAGAAGGGGTATTATGATAATTACGTAAAAAATATATTCAAAATATTGAAATCGTTTTTTAACTACCTGCAAGCTGAAAAAGGATTTAGTGTAGGTAACTATCATAAATCATTTAAGGTTCCATTTCAAAACACAGTGCCGGTCGTATTGCAACCGGAAAGACTCCAGTATCTTATCACAAATAAGGCCTTCGAGTCAGAACTCAACCCATACTTAAAACGTACAAAAGATATTTTTGTTTTTGGCTGTACAGTTGCTTTACGTGTAAGTGATCTGATGAATCTTGAGAAAAAGAACCTGGTTTATTCAGGTAAAGATGTTTATTTGAATTTATATACAAAAAAGACAACCACCGAAGTGAAGATTCCTTTACCTGATTATGCTATTGATATAGTAAATAAGTACAAAAGAAAAGCTGGGAAATATATTTTACCGAGATTATCAGTAACCAATCTAAACATTCAAATAAAAAAGCTAATAGAGAAGGCAGGATGGGATTATCCCCTTACAAAAGTAATAAGTAAGCAGGGTAAATTAACAGAACTTAAAAAACAGGGTGGAAAGGGTTGGTGTTTTCACCATCATATTACAGCACATACTATGCGACGCACAGCAATTACAACTTTACTGATTTTTGGAGTGCCTGAATTAATTGTAAGGAAAATATCTGGCCATGCCCCTGGTAGCAAAGAGTTCTACCGCTATATTTCTGTAGCACAGGATTATATGAATCAGGAAGTAATTATTGCTTATAAAAAACTGGTTGAAACAGACTATTTATATCCACTAAAAGAAAGGGCTTAAATCGGGAAATAAGTGGTAGTAAAAGTGTTGTTTTTCGACAAACCTGGCTATATTTAGGTAGAAATTTAGTTCTTTGAAACCCTTTGGATTATTGGGTTTGATGTATTTTTCATTATTATCCGTTCGGCTTGACAATGGCGGGGATAAGCAGCAAGGCAGCAGGCGGGATTGAAATCAAGAACAAATACAACGGCAAGGAATTACAATCAAAAGAATTTAGTGACGGTAGCGGGTTGGAACTTTATGATTACAGGGCGAGGATGCAGGATCCGCAGATTGGAAGGTGGTTTACCATTGATCCCCTTGCCGATAAAATGCGCAGGCATTCTCCTTATAATTATGCTTTTGTTAATCCGATAAGATTTATTGATCCCGATGGAATGGCGCCGGAAGGTGTTGCTTCTAAACCATTAGATGATTTTAGATTAAATAAAGATGGAAGTCTTTCTTTATTAAGAAGAACGAACGATAAGTCTCATAATTTTTATAATGAGAAAAATCAGTTTTTATTTCAAGTATCTGAAAAATTAGAACCTCGCAAAGACTTTGAAAAATTATCAGGTGCGATGCAAAAAGAAGTAGCATGGTCCACGGCTAAAGTAGGCCTTCAAGTTAATGGTAACGAAGAATTACGAACATTTATGAAAACTAGAGCCGAAGAAGTGGGATGGGATTCCAAAGCCGCTATTGGTGAATTGAAGGATTTAGGCAGAAGAAATAAGCAAATGTTAGGAGTAGATGTAGTAATGAGTTTTACAGCATTGCCAATTACCCAAAATTATAGAGAAGGGAAACCCGCCTCATTAGCGGGCGTAATACCCGGCGTTAAGGCAGTTGATGCTGTTTATCCTGTTCTTACAAATGGAAGAGATTTGCAGCATGATGTAACTCATCCCCAAGATGTCAGAAGAAGTATGAAAGATATGAATGGTAATACACTGTTAGATGGATTAAGTGGTTCATTTAATCAAGCAATACGTAATCTTGTAAATTGGTCTACCAATGCCAGATTTTAAAAAAAATAAAAACATGTTCAAATTACTTACGTTCATTATTTTAGTGGGAAGTACCTGCAAAACCCAAAGGCAATCATCTGATTCCAATACTGTAAAAGAATACTATTCTACAGGCGAATTGAAATCAGTTAAGGTTTATAAAAACAAAAAAGTTGATTGGGAATCTATTACCTACTTCAAGAATGGTAAAATTAATTCTAAAGCATCTTATCATAATGAAAGGTTTATAGGGCCAGTTACTTTTTATCATTCTAACGGGCAAAAGAATTTTGAACAAATTTATGACTCGTCAGGAAAATCAAATGGAACATTCCGCTTGTGGAATGAAAGAGGTCAGATAATGCAAACAGGAAATGATAAACAGGGTAAAATGATAGGTGAATGGAAAACATATTTTGATAATGGAAACTTAGAAAGTATAATTCAATATAACGAAGGAAGGAAGGACGGCTTGAGTTTATTATTTAACCGAGAAGGAGATACTCTAAAGAAAGAAATCTATAATCTTGATTCCCTTATTGAATCTAAATAAATTTAAGCAAAACACAAAAGCCCCTCACGGGCTTTTTCTTCTGTCGTTGTAGGTAAGCGACCATGAGCAGTTGCCATAGCTTGCGTTTCAACTAGTGAAATTTTGAGCTATCAACAATTTGTCTTTTAAATAATACTTATGCGTATATTTATTAAGTAAATGTTCTTTGATATTTTATAAGTGATTTATACAAGAAGAGTCATATTGGAAGAAGCTCATTATTATCCGTTCGGGTTAACAATAGCGGGGATATCATCTAAAGTAGCCGGTGGGTTAGAAAACAAGCACAAGTATAATGGAATTGAATTTGAGAATGATTTTGATTTAAATACTTATGATGCTTTTTTCCGGGAACTTGATCCACAAACAGGAAGATGGTGGCAGGTTGACCCGAAGATAGAAAGTATGGATCAATGGAGTCCATATGCTTCTAATTACGATAACCCAATTACATACAGTGACCCATTAGGTGATGAACCTAATGATGGACCCGGAGACCCCCCAACAAAGCAAGGTTTTTTTAGTAGTGCTTGGTACAATTACGTAAAGCCTGGAATGGATTGGATAAATGCTAATGTTAATCCAGTAACCCCAATAGTAGAGCTCGTAACTGGTAAAGATTACAATAACGGAAATTTTAATATTGATAAGCCCAGGGCGCAGTCTACCGCAGAAACTGCAATATCAATAATACCCGGAGGAAAAGTTGCAGGCACAGTTGTAAAAACTGCAGAAAAAGTATTAGTCCATCAAGCAGAAAAAACAATTATTAAAACGGCAACTGAGACAGAAGTAAAAGGCTTTAAAAAACATGCTGTTAATAGAGCTATTGAAAGAGATGTTAAACCGGCAGCAATCTTAGATGCAATTAAAAATCCTTTAAAAACAGGTAATGTTCTTATTGATAAATTGGATCGTCCAAGTCAGAGATATGTGGGTAGAACCGCGGAAGTCGTAATTAATCCTACTACAGGAAAGATACTATCTGTAAATCCAACATCTACAAAAAAAGCTGAAAAATTAATTAAAAAATTAAATGAATAGTATGGTAATAAAATTAAACAATCACCAATATACTTTTTTGAGCGAACATCTTTTAAAAGAAAAACCGCATTTAATGAAGTTTTTTAATAGCGATTTAGTGTTCGAAATTGATGAAGATTCTGCAACTGAAATCAGAGACTGGGCGGGAGAAAAATTGCAAAAAGAGGGCTTTAATATTGATTATGAATTAAATCAGTTGGGCATAATGTTAGAGCAAATCGAGGATTTGTTTTACGCCTAATTATCGAGGGCTTTTGTATTTTACGAAGCGTACGCTTTTTTAGCTTTAAAGTTTTTTTTCCGGCGTAGGTGTTCCCTCTAGAAAGCCCCCGCCTTTTTACTACAAGTTATGATTCTAAAGAAAGTAAAAGTGGTGGAATTCTGCCGATGTAGGTAAGTAATGTAGCCATCATGACATGTTGCCGCCGCTTGGGTTTTAAAAAGCGGCGTTTTAAACAATACAAATTATTACTTTAAAGTATACTTATGCGTATATTTATTAAGTAAATGTTCTTTGATATTTTATTAGTGATTTATACAAGAAGAGCCATATTGGAAGAAGCTCATTATTATCCGTTCGGCTTGACAATGGCGGGGATAAGTTCAGAAGCAGCAAAAGGAGTAACCTACCCAACTAATAAGCACAAATACAATGGCATTGAAGAAACAAGGGATTTAGGCCTCAACCAATATGATTCACCATTGAGAATATTAGATCCGCAAATTGCGGTATGGTGGCAAGTTGACCCTGAAACTGAAAATATGGAAATGTGGAGCCCTTACGCTTCCAATTATGATAACCCGATTTTATATAAAGACCCATTAGGTAACCAACCGGAATGTTGTTGGGGAGAATTAAAAGATGCTTTTGTTCAAACGGTTCAACAGGTATCATCATTAGCTGCGGGAGTTGCAAATGCTTGGGGATCAAACCAAGTATTAGGGGCAGGCAGAAAGACAGCAAACCAAGTAGGGATGACTGGAGACAATGCAACATTTTATTCAGCTGGGCAAACTGTAGGAGATGGATTAGCGTTATTTACTGGAGCTTTGGAAGTCATTGCAGGAGGATCTGGCGAAATAGCTAGTGTGGGTATCGCAAGTCCGATTGCGATACCGTTAGCAACACATGGGGTATCTGTATTTGCTACAGTAGGATATAATTTATTTAGCACTCCACTTAAACAAGAAGTTCCCCCTGCAGGAGGAACAAGATCAAAAAATCGCTTGCCTGACAAAGGTGAACCAAACTCAACGCAAACGAATAAACCAGGTACTACTACAAAAAAATATGGCCCTGGCGGGAATGTTCAAAAGGAATTTAACAAAGGTCATCCCGGAAATAATGTACCAAAAAAAGAAAAGCTTGATCATATACACGATTATAAACCCAATCCTCAAAACCCCACAGGCCGAGGAGATAGACAGCTAGGCCGGCCACCTAAAAAAAATGAACTAAAAAAAGATTTTAATCAATAATGGTTAATATGAAATATAACGAAATTGAATTTTTTGAATTTGAAAAGAGGACATCACTATTGTTGAATTCCGTTATTAATTATTTATTTATTGAGCAAAGGGATAACATATTTATTGTAAAAATAGATTTCACTTTCCCTTTGCAAAAGACTTATAAAAAATTATCTCTTGAATTTAAAGAGTTAGCTATAGTAAGCATTAACCAGACAAAAGAAAGTATAGGGCAGCAAATACATAGTTATAAATTTTTGCGCTTAAAAGAAAGCTATTATTTGTCCCTTGATCCTGATGAATCATTAACAGAATTAACTGAATACGATCAGGATTTTTTTCTGTTTAAAAAATTATCTGCATTTTTAGAAATGCACTAATAATACATAAAAAGTTGAGGGCTTTTGTATTTTACTTAGCGAAAGCCTTCTTGGCCTTGTGGTGTGATAAAGCCATATCAATAAAATAATACACTTTTCTGCCGCTGTAGGTAAGTGATTGCAGCCAAGAGTTATTGTGCCATCGCTTGGGTTTTAATCAGCGGCGTTTTAAGTAAGTAGTAATATGATTCTTTTATAGTATCGGTATTCTAATTTTAAACACTAATTATCACACATCTATCCCTATAAGCATTAAAATATTTCAGAATAGTTGTAGTATATTTATTAAGACAAAGTTCTTTGATAATATTCTTTCTAAAAATGTGGTGAATACTATATTTGAAGGATTAAAGTTATTATCCGTTCGGCTTGACGATGGCAGGAATATCTTCCAAGGCCGCAGGCACAATACAAAATAAGGAGAAGACTTTTCAGGGACAAAGATTTGATGATGATTTAGGATTAAATTGGGTACAGTTTAAATGGCGAAACCATGACCCACAGATTGGAAGGTTTATAGAAGTAGACCCTCTATCTGAGGAGTATGCATATAACAGCACCTATGCATTTTCTGAAAATCATGTAACAAGCCACGTAGAATTAGAAGGTTTAGAAAAAGTGTCAATTAAGAGTAATGTAACTATACCTATGTTACCAGCTATGCCTGTATCGACAATAAATACTATTTCAAAAATCTGGAGCTGGCTTATCGGCGTAAGTAGTGGATCTGGAAGTACCCAGCCAAGTGGGAATTCTTTTACGCACCCGCTAGGTCAAGGAGCTAATACAAAATCAGAAAATCCTACTGGACCTTCTATTAAACTTGGCAATTTAATGGATTTGGCTAATGGTGCAACTATGGTTGGCCCATTGAAACCTAAACCCGGAGAAAGTCAGTGGTTGGACTTTTTGGGAATTGTGAAAAACGTAGGCGATGAAATACTTAAGGTTGGAGACGCTTATAAGAAATCTCCTGAGCAAAAAACTGAAGAAAACACAAGTTCAACATCACCGAATGCTAATAATAATAAAAAAGACACTGAAAAAAAAGCTATTAATACCAAAATTACAAAACATTCAGTTATCAATCATGAACCCGATTCTATTTTTGAATGGAAGGCAGACTCAAACGGAACTCAAAATGTCATAACAGTGCCAAATCCTAAAAAGAAGAAAAATGATTAAAAGTGTGTTTTTATTTGTGATTCTATATACGTTTCTTTTGTATTCTTGTTCGAATGACACACAAAAAAAAAGGTATAAAACGAAGTATTACTCTTCCGGGAGGGTAGAAACTATGGGCTGGTATGTACAAGACACAATACCAGTTGATACTTTGTATACATTTTATGAATCCGGGAAGATTTTAGCTAGAGACATCTACGATAATATAGGTAATGCTGTGAAATCTATTTCTTATTTTGAAAACTGTAACATACACAAAATAATCGATTATGAAAATGGGTTAGCTAACGGTTTTTTTTGTACTTATTTTGCATCAGGCGGTATAGCAAGTAGAGCTTTTTTTGTTAATGATCTTCAGATAGGAGACACATACTACTATAGTCAAGGAGGAACCGTTGTTAAAGCATATAGTTTTTTTGATTGGAAAGAACGGCCTATCAATTTAATGAAATTCGACAGTGTAAATGGGAAAATGCTAGTTGATAAACGACAAGCTATCTACATTGATTCCATTCAAACTATGCGGGTAAATTCTCCTAATGATCCTACGCATAAAATACAAATTCTTATATCAAATCCCCCCAAATATCTTAGTGTCGTAAAAATTGAATACATCTCAAGAAATGGCACTATTGCGAAAAAGGATAGTATCGAAAGCCAGCACTATTACCTGATGCAAAGCCACTTTCCTGATACTTTTTCGACAATAAAGATTTCGGGTATTCAGTATGATTCAACTAGTAGAAAAACGACCTATCAAGAAAGTTATTTTAGATTGCACTTTCCAAAATAATCAATGCCTTTTCTGCCGTCGTAGGTAAGCCTCCATGAGCAGTTGCCATAGCTTGCGTTTCAACTAGTGAAATTTTGAGCTATCAACAATTTGTCTTTTAAATAATACTTATTCGTATATTTATTTAGCAAATGTTCTTTGATATTTTATAAGTGAAGTGATTTAAACAAGAAGAGTCATATTGGAAGAAACTCATTATTATCCGTTCGGGCTTACAATGGCAGGGATAAGTAGTAGGGCTTCTGGAGTATTAGAAAATAAGCACAAGTATAATGGAATTGAATTTGAGAATGATTTTGATTTAAACACTTACGATGCTTTTTTCCGGGAACTTGACCCACAAACAGGAAGATGGTGGCAAGTTGACCCAAAGATAGAAAACATGGAAATGTGGTCGCCTTATGCTTCCAACTTTGACAACCCTATTAAATATAATGACTTTTTGGGCGATGAGCCAGAAAGCGTGCAAGGCGATCCACCAGGTATTTTTACAAGAGCTTGGAATGCATATAAGGGTGCTTATATTGAGGCTGGGAATTGGATAAAAAATACAGCAAAGACTCTTGAGGCAAACAGGAAAGAAAATTGGGCTTCCGGTAATACAATACCTCAACAATTCGTAAAGGATGCACTTGCAAATCCTATTTCTCTTATAGATGGTGGAGCTGAATTAAATATAGTAAAACGTGCTTTGGGGATGGAGGTCAAGGGGGTCGTTAATATCGAAAAATCCCTTTTAAAATACGAAGTTGGTACGGCTGATAATTTATTAAGCCGTTCAGTCAAAGGGGATGGTCTTGACATTCATCACGTATCTCAAAGTAAACCTGCAAGCCAAATAATAACTGGATATGAAAGAAGCAAAGCTCCAGCTATTGCATTACCTCTTGCAGAACATAAGGCGATACCTACATTGAAAGGAACAAATACAGCAGGTTCTGCAAGGCAACAATTAGCAAAAGATGTAAAAGATTTAAGAAAATTTACTAATGCTCCAAATCAAAGTATTCAACAAGTTATCGACTTAAATAAAAAAATATTTCCACTTTCTTTTATAAAAAATTAAATTCTTTTCAATATGAATAAACAGGAATTCATTGACGCAATAAAATTGGTGGTTATTAGCGATTCAGTCAAATCAATTGAATCATACTTATTAAAGCCCCCAGGAAGAGAACCCCAAAAACAAATCGTTGAATTATCTAATTGGGTTAATAATCTAAAGCCTGAGGATAAAGATATGATGATGAAAATTGTAAAAGAATCAGTAGAAACAAGTGTTTTTGGATTTTTATGTGTACTAGATGGGATTAGAGCAATTGAGGACAGTAAAATAAAAGGGCGTCTAATTTTATCCTATGAAAAACAAGGAAATTTAGTTTTGTTAAATGATCCAGATGAAGATTATTTACATGAATTATTATGAATACTCTTCTGCCCCGGTTGTTAACTTTCCCTAATCTTCCTCCAACCGTTATCTTAAACCAATATTGTATATTTAATGGACAATTGTTCTTTGATATTATTTATTTACAAGCGAAGTTGGTATTAGGTTTTGGGAGCTAAAGTTATAATCCGTTCGGCTTGACAATGGCAGGGATTAGTACAAGGGCTGCTGGTGGTTTAGAGAATAAAAGGAAATGGAACAAAGGTTCTGAGTTAGAAAGTAAAGAGTTCAGTGACGGAAGTGGATTAGAATTATACTCTACATTTTATAGAAGCCTTGACCCGCAGTTAGGAAGGTTTTGGCAGATAGACCCTAAGCCAGACTATGCACATAGTTTGTACTCTTCTATGAGGAATAATCCAATTTTGTATAATGATGTATTAGGTGATACTTCTCATCCCAGTGTTACTGCTGCAATTACATTTGGTTCATTTGCTTTGGATTTAAAAATAAAAGGAACTCCTTTTACTGTAGGTGGGACTTTTCGAAGCAATGAAATTGATCTTATTGGAACTCGAGATAATCATTTTGTTTTTGCCGGTAATGATGTCTATAATAAAAATCAAATTACTTCAAGAAATGGAATTGGTAGCAATATTTTAGGGTTCGGTGCTGAGGTTCAAAAAGAAACAAAGAGACAAGCGGGAGCAGCGTTTGGTACAAAAACAACAGAAACAGGCAAAACAATATTGACTACACCATTATCAAGTATTGAATCTACCCATGAAAGGGGAAAAATGAGTAGTCAATCATATATTGGAGTCTCACTAAAAGTAGCCCTTATTGTAGGATTCGAAATAGAATTAAAAATACCTATTCGACCAGATAAAGTTATGCAGCCTCTGCCTATACCCAAAAGTGACAAAACATATGTAAAACATCAATATTTATTACCGCCTCTTAAAAAATAATTAATCTTAAAAATATATGTTACTACTAGTTATTTTATTATTGATATTTTTTTACCTAAGGGTATATTTTTATGAATTATCTAATGGCAATAGAAACCTAAATATTTTGATGTCAATATTAAGACGAATATATTCTTTTAAATATTTTGTCCCTATTAGTGTTTATTATACAGATGATAAAAAAATTTCAAAATATAAAAAATTAGCTAATATATGTCTGTATGTTTTTTTCTTAGTTTTCTTAGTTTTCTTAATATTTTCAGCCTTAAATAAAAAATAAAATTACTTGTCTGATAGTCAATTCTCATTTTCTGCCGCCGTAGGTAAGTGATTGTAGCTTTTGTATTATCAGTTTGTTTTAGTCCCTCGCTTAAAAATTGATTTGATAAAATCTAAATTTAAAAGAATGAAGAGTAACAAAATTAGTAAAGAGTAAGGCTGTACATTAATATCAAGTCCTTTGCCTTCAATACTTCCTCCGATAGTAAAAAAATCAATTATAGGTGTAAATGCTATAAAATTAAAAGTAGCACCGATTAACCCAAAAAGGATAACCCATTTACTAATTGACTTATTAAAAAATAACGCACCAAAACTTATTAAAATGACTATTATGCCAATATAGTGTTTCGTTTGAAGTGCAATATTAGTTGTCATTACTGTGTATATGCAGTAAAACATTAAAATTGAAATGACAGCTAATGGTATATGTCCGATATTTTTTTTCATAATTATTGAGGCCATTTATAATTCCATTGCAAAGAAGCTCCTACTTTGGTTTGATTTGATGTGGATACTTGAACTGCAGGGGTATTTATAATGGGAGTTTTTTTACTAACAAAAGTGGCATCAACAGCAACTCTGATTCCAACAGCTTGTTGGCCCGCATTAGTTCCTGACATTTGATTACTATAATAAACTTGTGCACTTCCATCAGCTTTTATATTGCCAGCATCAGCAGTAATTTTAGGGCCAGCAGAGATTGTATTTTTTGTGCCACTCCCATCTATAGTAGTTTTTTGTGAAGCCTCCAGTGGTACTCCATTAACTGTTGCATTAATTGCATTTTTAACCTCTACTTTACTCAGTGTATTGCTTTCTGCCTTAAATTCTATCGGGGATTTGTTGGACTTAAATAAATCTTCAAAAGAGCCAAACTTAAATGAAGCCGTATTCTCACTAACTGACACTGTGGCATTACTTGAAACTGATCCAGCTTTCACCTCCACATTTTTATTATAATTTAGATGAACCTCTCCTTCATATCTAAATATATTAACCTTATCAATCAGTCTGCCTGCTGCTTGGCCTATTTGCCTAAAGCCCTCCATCAAATATTGTTTAGGGTCTCCAACAAAAACAGCTTCAAGACCTTCTAACTCTATGTGATTGGTTACTTTATTTTCAGAGAACGCATAAGTAGAGTTGTAAACGTAATCTTCAGCAAGCGGGTCTATCTCAATAAACCTTCCAATCTGTGGATCATGATTCCGCCATTTAAACTGTACCCAGTTTAATTCTAAATCATCATCAAATCTTTGTCCCTGAAAAGTCTTCTCCTTATTTTGTATTGTGCCTGCGGCCTTGGAAGATATTCCTGCCATCGTCAAGCCGAACGGATAATAATGGGTTTCCTCAATTAAAGAACTTTTTTCTTGTAATACCTGTAAGTTATCAAAATAAACTAAATTATTACTCTCATTACTAACAAAAATATAAACATAGCCATTTTTCTTTGCAACGGGCATATCATTTCCCGTCAACACTATTTGCTGAGGGCTTCCCATTGTGCCTGTCTGAATTATCCTGCTGCTTTGTCCTTCAAATACAAACTGCTCATCAAAAAATATAATGTTTAAAAATGCTTTAGGGTTACTTGATGGAAATGAACTTCCTTGTGGAGACAATAATGTATTAAAATTCACATTATTGTTTAATTGATTTGTAAGTGGTACACCAGAGCCGTGAATAGCTCCGAGTGAAGTTGCAGCATTAAGTGTATTTAACAAACTTGTTAGTATTGAATTTAAGCCATTTGCCTGTGAATTATTAACAGCAGCTGTAGGTATATAATATTGAACCTGTATCGTAAACTTATCGCCATTCATCACTTTTAGTAATTGCCCGGCACCTATAGCATTGGTGTTTTTTTGAAGTACCTGCACCTTAGCACCATTTGTTGATGGTGAATTAAATAGGTCGGGTCTTGCTACCCTACCAATATCTAAGTTTTGATAAAAAAGTTGTTCGGTAGCTAAAGAAGCATCTTCAAAAGTTACGGGTGGGTAAATGTCTTTTTGAACCTCATCTGTCAATACAGCCCTTACATTACCTAAATGGTCTTTAAGCATGTAATCGTACTCAAAACTTGGAGGTATCGCTGGTGTTACAGCATTGTCTCCTTTTTTAAATCTAATCCTTCCTTCTTCATGTGCTAAAAACTGCAACTGATCGGTATAAGTATTTATAGCAGCAGCGGGTATTGACGTATTGCTGTATGATTTTGTTTCGTATACAAAACCTCCAATATAGTTGGTTATTGTGGTTATTTGAGTTGAATAGTTTACACTGTTATAAACCACAGTTGCATTACTTTCTACTGTAGTTTTCCGTAATTTATTTCCAGCGGCGTCATAGATATAAGAGATAGTACCCTTGGGATTTTGTTGTGCATCTTTTGCAACTGTAATTACAGAAGGTAGGTTAAGATAATTATATTGAATACCATTAGCTCCTGCTGTACTTACAATATCCTTATTTAAGTCATACTTTAAATTGCCGTTATCATCATAATCATAGTCAACAGTACTGTTTGTTTTTGTATTTACTTCTGGATGCAATGCGCTGGTTCTAAAATCCCCCAGTTTTGTTGCCGGTTTATTTTCTAAATCAATTACATTGAGTAATTTATTAGAAAGCGGCTTATAATTATAGGTGAGATTGTCAATTAAGTTTGTGGCAGGATTAGTTGCGCCAATCTGAAACCCATATTGTTTCATAGCCATTATATTTCCGTTGGCATCATAGGCAGTAGTTGGATCTGCTCCATTCCCCATTTGCATACTATAATTAACAGTATTTTTGTTCCAGGAGTTGTCTGCATTATTTTGTATAAAATCTCCCTTTAATAACCGGTTGGCCGCATCATAGGCATAACTATACTCCCTTCTAATGCCATCGCCACGGCTTTTCCAAAGCATTCCGTTTATGTTTCCGTTAAACTGAGCAGGGTTACTAAAATTATTACCGGCTTTATTATCGGTTTTATTGTACCCAAGTTCAAAAGCAAAATAATTGCTACCTGTGTTCGCATTATTATCAGTTAAATAATTCCTGTTTACACCCAATAACCAGCCCCGGATATTGTAATCGTAGTTAAGCGTTTCAATTGGAGCATTTGTATAATTATTATTTGCATCTTTTTTCTTTCCAATATTTTTTGTTATTAACTGACCCAACTTATCATACTGATTGCTTACTATTTCAAGTTCGGGTTTAACAACATTGACTCCATTAATAACACTGTTTATTGTTTTTTTAATATTCATTACTCTCCCTAAATCATCATAAGTAATTTTGGCAACAACAATGTGGCTTTGCACTGGAACTCCTTGTTTATCCTGCTTTTGAACAGTTACTAATGGTTGGCCCACCCAGCTATATTGAGTGGTTATCACATCAAGACCTCCTGTATTATTTATACTTTGAACCTGGATAGGCCTTCCTTTTTCATCATAAATTGTTACGCTTGATAAATAGGTATTTGTTGTACCCAACACTTTCACTTGGCTCCAGGTTGCCATTCCTTTTACTGCATTGCTTTGAATAGGCATTTGTGGATAAGGCCAGCTGTTATTACTTGTTGGCGTAAAATATGTATTGTCCCAGGTGTTTATATAATTTGAACTTAAGCCTCCCGGTAAACCTACATAATCGTCATAATGGTTATGAGTCAACATTTCGTAGTTGCCAGCAACGACAGGATATTCAGTTGTATTGTTGTATGCATTAGATAAATGTGCATTAAACAAGAGTCCGTTATTATTCCATAGTCCGGTCTCAATGGGTCGATTTAATACATCGTATTTGGTCAGCATCCATTTTGCCGGAGCCTGGCGCATATTGGCATCCTGTGTCATTACTAATCTGTCCCTGTTATCGTAAACCATACTCACTTCACCTGCACCTGGCACTTTTTTCATAATCATCCGATTCCTTTGGTCATATTCATAGCGGAAACATTGCTCAGTAAGATAGGGAGAAAGGTTCCAGTTGACTGGATTGTTCATTAGTGATACTGCCTGCGGTTGTATTACACAACGTAGGTTACTTAAATCATCATAAATATAATAGGTACACAACCAGCCGGTATGATCACGTCCAGTTCCATCATCGGCAGTTGCGGTTAACTGTACTTTTTTTAGAATTACCCTTCCCTCTTTATCCTTGAATTCTATAACTTGTTTTTTATGTTCATCTACAGTTACATTCTTGTATAACTCCCCTGCTGGGTAGTTGCCACTGTTTATTGTTGTATTAATTTCATAAATTCCCCAACTGCCTAAAGGAGCATTTGTTACTTTCCATATTTTCACTACATCATTTATTGTGTTGATAAAATATTTCATCTGCACATTCCTTCTTTGAGCTTCTGGATTACCTTCGCTGCCCACCCAGCTATTTCCTGGTGCATATGCATCGGTTACTCTGTTTAAAGGAGAAGGTTCAAAATTGGTTTTGCTGTAAAAAAAGGTTTCATTTTGTGAGCCATATTGTGCTGTCATAAAAGAAGCCTGCTGCTGAAACGGGTTAAGCCTAAACTTTCCGTCATTAGTTGGGTAGCCGCCATTAGTATTTGCAGCAAAGGGTGAATATTTATACAGTTCCTTATCATATTCATCATATTCGATTGCGCTTACCATGTCTTCAGGAATGTTACCAGTCTGCATTGAATATTCCTTTGCTACTGTTTGCAAATGCCTTCCTAAGCCATCTAAATATTGAGTAGATTGTTTTATATCCTTCAAATGTCTAGTCATTAAATAATTGGGGTCTTGTTCAGGTGCAGTAGCATTCCAAGTCTTAACAAAGCTTGGTTGAGAGTTCTGTGGATAAGCTGTAGGCACTGGCCTCGGTAGTTGTGAAAAACAATTATCGCTTACCAATGATGAAAAAACAAAACCCAGAATAACAACAATATAAAACTTAGATATCTTGTTCATTGAAAACTTTTTTAGCTTTTGTTTACTGAAGTATTTCGTTTACTACACTGCTTCCAATTCTTGTTTGTGCACCCAAGACCGCAATTAATTCCCCATTTATCCATACAATAAACTTATCCCCTGGTGCATAAACATCAGTTTCAAAATGATCGTTTCTGCTTTTTTCGGTCAACCATCTGAACAATGGGTGTTGATTATTTGTAGAAGACTTTCTGGTGTAAAGTCCTTCAGTAACAATAATATCCATGCTAAGTTTACTTCTATACCACTGCTTTAAATTTTCTTTTGCGTTAATTGTAAACCCATCCTCGTAGGCTGGAACAGCAATAATTATCAAGGAGCTTTCAAAAGCCATTCTCAAAGAATCCAAAGAAAATAATATCGAATCATTACCACTATTTTGCTCTATTGGCAATGTGAAAATTAATATCTTTTTTCCCTGATATAAATTCAATGGCTTAGTTATTCCTTCAATAGTTGTAACTGAATGGCTATAAATACTTTCTGTACAATACCAGCTTGAAAGAATAAAACACCCAATAAATAATATTAGTTTTGACATAATTAGAGATTTAGTTTCCTGAAATATCTACAGTTATTGAATTACATGTAGTTGTAGAGACAACGACATTAGAAAAATTCCCCATTGTCCCAGTCATAGTTTGTCTATTACAGCCCGATTTGAATGTTCCCCAAATAGGCATGCCTACTGTTCTTAAAATCGTAAGGGTATAATTTCCAGCCGGAACAGCCCCCAGAGACTGCAAGCCGGCTGTGCTAGGCACTAAGAAACTATAAATTCCGCCTACACCATTATCGTATCTGGCAGTATACCCTGTAAATCCTGTGATATTTGTTGAAGTAAGATTAACACAGGATGTAGGCAACGGGCACGCCGTTGCGTTATAAACTTGAATATATTCTATTTGATTGTACGTTTCGCTACAAGGATTTATATCCCTTTGCTCTTGCAATTGATACCCAGAATTTCCACATGCTCCCTGTTGGCATGTGGGAGGGCTTGAAGTATTCTGCCAATTAGCAGGGGTATTTGTTGTACAGGGTAAACTACAATCTTCTATCATTCCTGAAAAATTGTAGCAGATTTTTTTCAGTATGTTTCTATTCTCGTCTCTTATTAGAGCCAATCTATTGAATCTGTCGTATTCGTAATAAGTTGTTTTATTATTTGCATCACATTGGCTGGTTAAACCAACCATTGATTCATAAGTATAAGTGGTCATTAATGCCTTTTCTGGAAAAAGCCTTAGTTCATCAATACTACTGTTACCACTAATTGTAATCACAGATTGTCCAGAAATCTTATGTTCAAAATACTTCCAACCTCCAAGACTTCTTCCTGTAATTGGATATCCTCCCTGAGTTTGAGTGCCAGAGATTGAAAATGCGGTTGAGGTATTAGTCCAATAAGATACTATATATGTATTTGCACTATTTAGCCCCGATTTAGTGATGTTATTTGAACCGTTTAGTATGTAAGCTTTCTTTCCTGTTGGAGCACTTGGGTCAGTCGAAGGTAAGCCTGAGAAAGTCCAATTTCCTTTTCCATCGGCCTCAAAAGAAGTATAGGCTACATTAGCCTGAGACCCATTTATTATTTTGGCAATTGGAAAGTTATTTTTATAATCCCAAATCATCGTCTGCGGGGCATCTGCTTCTTTTGCCAATTCGGTTGGATTTCCATCAGTATCGTAACTATAATATCTAAATCTTGATTCATTCAAAAATCCATTTGTTTGATCTTCAACATTTTGAATGGCAACCACATGCTTATCCAAATACCATGCATTGCTATAATTATTCTTTGTTCTGAACAACTCTTGCCCATCTTTAAAAACTTTGGTTTCAATATTTTGTGCCACCATGTTTTTATTAACCATATCTTCATAAACATTCCCCTGTGCTTTAAAATCATGAGGGTACTTGATTTGTTGCTTCATAAGCTCCCCTTTGCTGTTCAATGACTCTGTTCTGCTCAACATGAAGTTTCTATCATCGTCATAAAAATAATCAGTTACTTGTATAAGTGGATTAAGTCCAATTTCATTATATATTTTTTCAGTCTTTTTTGACAAATATTTCCACGAAGAAGTTACATTATATCGATGTATATCAAATATTGTATGATTTAAAGGATCAGGGCCAACAATGTAATTTCCAAACCAAATATGGCATGGAATCGGCGCTTTTTGATGCACATTTAAAACTGTGATATCTTTATAATTCCTTGAATAGTCAATTGTAATCTCATTTAATTCAGATGAAACTGGTATTAGAATTCCTGATTTTTTGGCATACACATTTGTTTCAATCTCGCCTTTGCTTAAGCTATATGTGTTTGTTAGTGGGGCATCAAGATTATACCAACCCCTAATCGGCTGAGCTTCAATATCATTAATTACATGAAATTTATGCTCAATCGCCCCATTTTCAAAATTATCACCGCCAAGGCTTTCAATTACTGAAGTGTATTCTTGAATTTTTCCGTCAAACTGATAAAATTTATTAATTGAATTACAGTGTAGTGCTTTATGGGGACTATACGTTTTTATTAATGGCATACACGCCCCCCAGAGAAAACCTACTGTATAATTAAATTCAACATAATATCGGGGTTTAGGTATTGGAGAAGCTGATGAATAATTTAGGTTGCTAAGCGTTCCGTAGTAGTATCTTTTAACAATAGGATTGGCAACTATATTATCTGAAGTTGTTGTCCTTTTAACACGAAGCCCGCCAACTGGAACAGAAATATTCTGCATATTTGGAACTGCCCCTGTTCGAAACTTTACATTTCCATCAGTGCGAATATTCTCACCATTAGCAGCTACATACAATTTATAAATTCCAGAAGCTAAATTGGGAAACTCAACAACAATATCCGAATTTACATTTACTAATTTAAAATATACCTCTTGATTATTTGACATGTTAACTATTCTGATTTTTCCTCCATCATGATGAAATCCTTCCCATGTCCCTGAACCAACAAACTCACATTTAAACCAAATTTTAATTTTATTTTCATATGTCACATTAAAAACCATTCCAGCAGATTCACTCCATTGACTTTGTGCTGAACTAATGACTGTTTGATAAACCTGTGAGTAGGGGTTCTGATCCTGAAGTTCTTCAATAGTGTTTGGCTCATATTCTATTTCATCTTTTCCACCTGTTGGATAGGTAATTTTTTTAATCATCCCATTCACCGAAAATGATGGATCAGGATTTCTGTTAGCTGTTGAATTTTGGAAGTTATAGGCCAGTTGCTCATCTTCAGGTTTAGCAATAAGTGTGTAATTATATTTACCATTAAAAAAACCCCAATGATCCTGAGCGTAACTATTGGCTCGTGTGGGGATATTATTAATCCCATAATATTCAAACCTATGCCCTAAATTTAACACACTATTCTGCTCATTATATTCAGTTATCTTATTTAAAAAAGGAAGATTTTCAGATTGCCCGTTAATTCCCATAGTACTTTGCACTATGGTATAATCCAAAATGTATTTGTTAATCCTTTTGTTATTCTCATTAAAATAATTGACACTGGTCACTACTTTTTCAGGGTATCTTTGTTGTGAATAATCAAATGTCACTTTTGCTCCGTAGCTGGTATTAATTTCTGTTAACAACTTTACATTAGCTGTCATGAAAGACTTTTGATCATAAATAGGATATAACATCCCGTCTAAACATTCGCCATAATAACACAATTCCAAACTTGCATCAATTGGGTTTTTAAAATGGGTTTGTGTAATCCCAACTAGATAGTTGTCTATTAAATCATTTGTATAAACAAAGGAAATAAAATAACCATTAGGATGCAATACCTTGTTTATACACCAAGCATTAGGATTGAAAAAACCACTTTGAGAACTTGGGACATATTTGGTCTCTTCAATTGCATTAGTTCCACCATAAAAATATTGAATTCCGTCTGGTGTAGTAATCTTAAAATTCCATACAAAGTTAGAAGAGGGAGACGGGTTATACTCAATTTTAAGATTAGACGCAGGTATTTGTGTTATTATTCCAGCATTGTCAAAAACAAACTTACCTGAATACCCTCCTGCCGAAAATGAAAAAATATCAGGTTCAGAATCCTTGTCTCCATCATTAATTAGCTTCCAACAATAAGTAGACATGGCTTGATCATCTTCATTGGGATGTATTGGGAAATTTGGAACATACCTCTGATTCAAAAAATCATCTGCACCGTGTATAATCCTAGATATTTTACCTCCTGCATTGATAGCCCAGCCCATACCTGCTCTGGATGGAAATTGGTTTACCTGTATACCATTTGATTTAAAAAAGAGATTAATCGGCACCGATAACGACTTATTTGTAATCGCTTTTAATTCAATTTGTTTATTAACGTTGCCTGTGTTTAATTCAATATTTATCCCTCCATATCTAGCAACTGCAGAAGCGTCTGGTGCTGGTGGTATTATTTCGGTCATTTTAGAAAAACTGCCGTTGCTTGGTCTAAAAATAGTATTTCCCGACCCCCCACCTTGGGCAACCACAATAGTTGATGTTATAAAAAAATTAAAAATCAAATAATAAGATTTATTCATAATTAAGTTTCTTTTCTTTTAATTATTTAAAACTGTATCCCATCCTGAACAATACTGGTTGGCTTACCGGCACATGTTGCCTATACAACATATCGTACAGCAACTGCACACTTGTTCCTTTAAAAAATTTTGTTTTTATATTTAGCTTCTTAGTTATTCCAACCAATCCAGCCTGCTGCCACTCATTATAAGCTTGTAATTGTGAAATATTCCTAAACTGAGCATTGTAATTCATCTCAAAACCGCCGCTCACAAAAAACTGTTTTTTCAGTTTCCAGTCTATAAAGCTTCTGATGCCAATGCCCTGGTGGCTGATACTTAATCTTTGTAAACTACCCATACCTAATTTATAACTGGCACCAACGCCTATTAAGGATTTCTCATTTAGTTTATAGCCCACACTTAAAGCAATATCTGCTGTTGTTGGCATTAAGCTGTTGCTCTTTCCAAACTGAAAATTGCTGCCATATTCAAGTCGCTGTAAAAAGGTTTTTGATTTCTGATCATTGGGTTTAAAATTTGGAATATTAGCATCGCTACTGCCACCACCCATTTGCATTACCTTGTCTTTTAATTTACTTATTTCTGCCTGGGCTTGTTCCATGTTTTGACTGAATACTTCTCGGGCATTGGGGCCACCAGCGGCAATCCTCTCCTGTAATAAAGCCTGAACACTTGTCCTTGTTTGTAACCCTGCTAAGTTCTCAGGGTTCATTGTGCTGCCATTCCCCGGCATACGGAATAAAGAAGCCAACAAGCTATTCTGCTGAACAAAATCCTTAAAGGCAGGTATTTTGTTTAAAATCTTCATTCCAACTTCTTCAGCTTTCTTTTTATCGGAAAACAGTTCTTTGTAATTGCGAAGCGTTTCTATATAATAATATGCTTCCTTATCTATCTTAGTCAGGTACTTGCTGTTCCCTACATATTTTACAGCTTCATTTACTAATTGCTTTTTACGTTCTTTTATAAACTCCTCCACCGCTTCACTGTTTGAGATATCCTGTTCTAGTTCTGTTAACTTCTGCTTTGCAGTATTTATTGGGCTGATTAGATTTTTATCCAGTTTATCTTTTTGGTCTTCAAGGTATTTTATACTGGTTGTCAGCTTATCTCGGTATTCGTTATATTTTGTTTTGTACCCTTCAGTAACAGCCTTTCCATCTTTTATCTTTTGTAATAAAGTGCTGAATGTAATTTGATTGGGAGAGAATAATTTCGCAGATGTTTCGGGGCTTGCTTTATCTAGTATATCTTTTATCTTATTTTCCCATTTACTGAGCTTAATTAAGGTTTTTTCTGTTTTACCGGTTATGCGGTTACTGTACTTATCAACCTTACTTTCTACAGCATTGATGTACTTAACAGGCACTTTTTGAAGATTCTCTATTACTTGAAACACACTATCAACCTGTGCTTCACAGAGATAAGGCACTAATAGAATCAGAGGTATTATTAAATGCCTAGTTAAACTCACTACAGTTTGATAATTAAGGGTTTTATAAATTCTGCTGTAATGTAGAATTCCTTTTTACAATAAAAAATACCCTAAAGTGGTAATTAAATAAATTACACTTCACATAATCTATAATTAAGCTATTCTATAGTAGAGTTACTATATTAAAACTCGATAATTCGGTTTTTATTTACCCCTTTACCGTAATATTACGTAGCAAATCTTTAAATAAATTTTCAATCTTAACCAACTACTATATTAAAACTCAATTGGTTTTTATTTTCAATCAAATAAATTCAATTCCTTTTTTTCTTCTCCTGCATTTCGATATTTATGCAGTATTTCATATTCAACCAGGGCTTTGGGTTTTCCGTATCTCATCCTTGATTGTTTAATAATTTCATACTTATTTATTTGTTGTAGCTGCTGAAGAGGAAGCGTAGTGGCACTAAATGGTTTTGAAGTGGCCCCATCAATCATTAGTTTTAAATACATTGAATACTTTGGAAGATTGATTAAGTCTTCTTCCAAAAAAACAGGATGAACTTCCTTGGCTAAGTGTTTCGCATCGTCTGCTCCAACTCTAAATATAATCATCGTTCCCACATTGCCAAAAATGGCATAGCGGATCTTTTCATGGATTTGCTCTATGTATTGATGGGCTAAGAAAAGTGAGAGCTTGTATTTTCTGGCTTCGGCTAATATATCAGCAAATGACATGGATACAAAAGAGTGCATTTCATCTACGTAGAGGTAAAAAGGTATACGTGCCTGTTCATCTTGTGATGCCCGGCTTAGTGCTGTTAGTTGTATGGCGTTTACTATCATACTGCCCAGTACTGTTGTAGCATCTTCTCCTAATTTGCCTTTAGCTAAATTGCAGATCAATATCTTTTTGTTATTCATCACTTCTGCAATCTTAAAGCTGGTTGTTGTCTGCCCTATAACATTACGCAGTTGTGTGATAGCAACAAACAACCCCGTCTTATTCAGAATAGGGCTGATGGCTTCTGATTTTAGTTGGGGTGAATATTTATCAAACTCGTTATACCAAAATGATGTCAGGTACTGATCTGAACAATAGGATAAAACTTTTTTTTTGAAATTATAGTTTGTTAAAAGTAGCTGGATGTCCAATAAAGTTGCATCAGGGTAACTTAGTAAAGTCAGGAGTGTATAACGCAAAATATATTCAAGCCTTGGGCCCCAGGAATCAATCCAGATCTTTTTAAATGTAGCAATCAGCCCTGCCACCACTAAATGCTGTTGGTTCTTTGGTATATCCTGAAGTGGGTTGAAAGCAGTGACGTATTCTTCATCTGCAGGATTAAAATAAATAACATCGTTAACTCTCTCTGTTGGTATATAATCCAATATCTTTTCAGCTATATCTCCATGTGGGTCTATTAAGCACACGCCATTACCCTTTTGTATATCAGAAACAGCCATGTTTAATAACAGGGTACTTTTCCCCGTACCAGTCTTTCCGATAACATAGATGTGATTTAGTCGGTCTTCATCTTTTATACCAAAAGCTCTTTTATCATTTCTGAAGTTTGTAATTCCGATAGGAGTGATTTCGGACATAATGGGATTTTATAAGAATCTGTGGGGATTGTAAGGGAGGGAATTTAGTTTTTGATGCATATTTCTCTGTCTTATATTTTTGAAATGTTATCTCTATTATTAGAATCATGAACGCAGGTCAAAAAAAGCCTGGCTATCTTTTTTCTCAAGAATCTATTAATTCTTTAGTTGAATTAGGCTCCATCTTGGAAAAAATTCACATAAGAATGAAAAAGGAGGGTTATGATATAATAGATGGTAGAATTATCCATTTAGAATCAGGTAATGAATATGAACCTACCCAAAACGGAAAATCATAATATTTTAAAAGAAATCGAGAGTGGCAAATTTCGTGAGTTTTATCTTGTTTATAACCGAAAGAGCACTGACGAACTGGAAAACCAAAAGAATTCAATTAAATATCAAAAGACTGAAAATCTCAGATTTGCAGATAAACAAAACTTATCCGTTGCGAATATTACAGTTGATGGTTTTTGTAGTGGCGGAATAATTTCTGAAAAACACTCTGCATTTAAAGAAGATATTGAATTGACAATAGGTAATGATGGAATGGTCCAATACAAGATTGAACGGCCTAAATTTTATATGCTTATTAAACTTTTAAATAAAGGATGTTTTAAGGGCGTAATTGTTCTTTGCTGGGATAGAATAAGTCGTAATAAAGGAGATGAAACAGTTATAAGAAAGCTCATGAAATCAGGTATAGATTTCCGCTTTGTTTTGGCAACTTATGATAAAACAAGTTCTGGTGCTTTGCACATGGATATTGACGGCATGTTCGCAGAGCATCATTCCCGAGTGACAAGTGAAAAGGTTTCCCTTAATATCAGAAACCAAAGAGAAAATGGAATTTGCACTTATAAGGCCCCTGTAGGTTATTTAAATATGGGCAGAATGGATAATAAACCATTTGATCTTTTAAGAGCTCCAATAATAAAGAATATGTTTGAATTGTATGCAACCTGTGAATGGACACTTGCAGACTTGACAAAATGGGCAATTGAGCAAGGATTTACTATGCCACCTTCTAGACGTAGAAGAACCGTTGAAGAAAGACTGTCAGAAGAAGATGATGAAGTGCTAGAACCTATTTCTCCAATTCAAAGGCTACCTACATTTACCGGAATTCAAAAAATACTAACTAACCCATTTTATACAGGTAAGATTTTAGGGAACGATGGTATTTATGTTAAAAGCCAAAGCCATCGAGCATTGATAACACAAGAACTTTTTAATGCCGTTCAAAATGCATTGAATAAAAAGAAAATTAGCACTCACTATTTAAAAAGACTCGATCAGCCGTTAAGAGGGCTTATAAGATGTGGAAAATGTGGCCGTCTTTATACTCCCTATAAAAAAAAAGGGATGGTGTACTTTGGTGCTCGTTGCCCAATCGAATGTATTAATAATTGTAAAAGTTTCAATTTAAAATTTATTTCAGAGCAAATCAATAAATGTATTATGAATCTTTATTTCACTGATTTTGAAATAAATGAAATTGACACTCGGACAAATAATGACATAACTATTTTTGAAACTAAGCGTTTGACACAACTTGAAGAATATAGCCGTAAAAAGAAAAAACTCAGAGAAGACTTAACTTATTTACGGACAAATAAGTTAACCCTGCTTAAGACTGGTGCATACAGTCCAGAAAATTATCTTAGAGAGGAAAATTATCTTGATTCAGAACTTGTAAAGTTGCAGATCGCTGAGTCCATTTCTGATGAATCAATGCATGAAACTATCAAGGATGTTCTTAAACTTTCCGAACTCCTAAAAACCGTTAGTTTACAATACAAGTTTGCAGATTGGCACGAAAAAGAAGAAATAATTAAACTCATCTTTTCCGAACTATATTTTTCTGAAAATACCTTGCAATATAAATGTAAACCCGGTTTTAAACCATTTGAAAACCGACTTGTTCCTTTTTGTGACCCAACAACTTGGCTTTCCGAATTACCCTCACTTCATAATCACATAAAAGAGTGTATAATTGAATTAGAAATATATTTCAATGGCCTTTATAGTAAAGCTTAATCACCATTTAATTAACACCAATAAACTCAGCAGCAAAGCTAAATTATTGGGAATTATTAAATATATTATTATATATTTATATTCTAAATTTTACATTATGGCAAAAGCATCTAAGCCAGCACCGCCCCTTCCTAAATATAGGGACGCAGGATCTGGGCAGTACGTTAAACCAGGATATGCTAAGGCGCATCCTAAAACCACAGTTAAGGAAATTGACAAACCCAAAAAGAAGTAATTGTTTTGTGTGCTTCTTTTGTAAAGTAGACAAAAGAATTTGATTTGATATCTACTTAGAAATCAAATTTAGAAGGATTCTTGTGTGATTTTTTCTATTCATTTTTCCCTTTAGTAGAACCGATACACTCTTTTACTAGTCCCTATATTGAAGTAATCCTGAGTTATCCACAGGTTTGCCTAAAAATCATATTCCCCTCCCTTATCTCATTTTCTAATTCTTCATACACTTAGTTGTATGGAGATTAGTCGTGCTTCAAACAAATTAAAATGGTTCAGGAGATGCCAGGGATATTCTCAAAAAAAAGTGGCTCGTATACTTGGATTATCAGATACCAGTACCCTCTCTAAATGGGAACATGGACTTTGTTATCCTAGTATCTTGCAAGTATTCCGTCTTGCCCGGATCTATCGTATCCTCCCTCATGAACTGTTTACTGAACTGTGGCAATATACAGCCAAAGAGAAGCATTTGTTGGCTAATGATGATGAGCCTTTTATTTCTAATTCACCCCTTTGTATATGAGTACTTAAATCTGTTTGATGTTGCTATGCGACATCTGAAAAGGACATTTATTGTCCTTTTCATTTTCACTTCGTTTTTGTGTTCTTGGTTTTTGCTTTTTGAAAATTTAAGTATAAAAGCGAACGATTGCGAAAAACGAATGATAAAAAGAACGTATCGTATCCGATACAACTAAGAGAGAAATATTATCAATTAATCTTTATTAAAAATGACTGAGGATTATACAAACTATGAAATTAAGTTGGCTTATGAAATAGCCGATACACTTAAGGATAGAGATTCTATTGCGATGCACTTAAAGTATGTCAGGAAGTATAAAGAGGAATTCTTGCGAAAGGTACTGGCTAAAGTTATGTCTATTGATGAGAGCAAGATTAGAAGAACCAGAGGAGCGCTCTATACCTTTCTTATCAACCAAAATGCCACCTATGGTGACGGTGGGCATTAGTACGAACACAAGGCTCCTTGGGTTAGCAGTTATCAAACAAAACGCTTTAGTAGACTACTCAATTCGTCTACATAAAATGTCTTGGTCGCCGTCGAAAGCAGATATGATACTTGCCAGCCTGGAGCCTTGTGCCCGGAAATATTCTATTAAAAAAGTAATTCTGTCAATCCCTTATGTTTTCCACCAAACCGAAAGCTTTAAAATCCTTATATACCGTATCCGGGACTTCTTTGAAGCAAAAGGTATTCCCGTTATTGCCGAGACTCCCGAAGCGTTACATCCGTTATACCCACCGGGAGAAAAGAAAACCAAAAAAGCACTCATGAATGCTTTAATTATAAGATACCCTGAGCTTATTCATTGTTATAGGAAAGAGATGAGAAATAAGAACAAGTATTACTATAAAGTATTTGAAGCGGTGGCGGTGGCAACGTTGCATTGAGGGTATAAAAACGAAACAGGATTTAGTCCTGTTTTTGTTTTTTTTGAATTAATAAATCTCTTTCGAGACAAAGGGACATCAATGAAGATTGACCGTCTTCTAATTTTTGTATTCTTTTGAATCCGAAATTTTTTTTGTAATAATCTTCATTCCCATTTGTATTATCTGCAGTTAAAATAATTAAATTTGATTCTTTCTTTCTTTTTATTTCATTAATTACTTTAGTTACAAGTAATTTCCCAATTCCTTTTTTTTGCCATTTTGGATGCACATTAACCCAAAACATTTGATAAATCCCATAATCAATCATTGATTGATTATATCCGGCAAATCCAATTATTTTCTCTTGATTTTCAACTACATAATATTTGGGGGGCATTGAGCTTTTCTTAAACATTTCTTGCACCTCAGCCGTAGCTAATTTCTCATACTTTTTTGCATAGTTAAGTCTTACAATTTCAGCAACTGAATCTAAGTCTCCTTTTGTTAGCAATCTTATTTTCATATTTCAATTATATCAGATTAGACGTGATTTACTCAACCCTTATGATGATGAGGTTTTTTATATTATATTTATTAAGAATAAATCCTACTTTTAACTATCGATAACTAATTATTATCAATGTCACAGATAAGAGAAGAAGGCAGCGTTTCATTATTTCTATCAGAGCTTTCTCCCATTGAAAAGTTATCAAGCAAGGCCAATAAAAAAATTGAACTATATATTCATAAAGAGCTTGGAAAGGTTCTGGTGATTAATGATGAAATACAGCATGTTGAAGCTTGGGCTTCATTGTATCATGAGATTATTGTTCATCTGCCATGTTTGTATATAAAGAATGTCAAAACGGCCCTTATACTTGGTGGTGGGTCATTATATGCAGCAAGAGAAATCCTCAAATATGACAGTGTAGAAGAAGTTACACTTGTTGACTTCGATGTAGAAGTTTTAGGCCTTGTCAAAAGACATTATTTACATGCCCAGGAAGCAATAGAAGACAAACGGCTTAAAATAATAACGAAAGAAGCTTTTCAGTATGTAAAAAATTGTGATTCAAAGTTTGATCTAATCTTAAACGATTCGATTGATTTATTTAATCACTCCAAAAAATTTGTATCAAAGAATGTCTTTAAACTTTTAGCGAGCCGACTTACAAATAATGGGATTTGTAGCGATGTCATTTATAGACACATTTTTGAGAAGGTAACAACACTAAAGACTGTAAAATATTTAAAAGGTAATTTTAATTCTGCTTTCTCTTTAATAACGATTCCAGAATACCCAGGTGTTTTGCACTTACTAACTCTATGGGGGAAAAATAAAAACTTATCACAGGATAATAAAATAACTCACAATAGAATTCAAAAAGTTTGGATAAGCAACTTGAAAACAAATCCCTGCGAAGTTTACAATCCCAGTTTTTTGCCTTTTTATCTTTATTTACCACCCTATCTGAAGAAAGTAATTAGTATTTAACTATAAGATGAATTGTCTCTTAAAGCTCAAATCTCGACTTGGTGACTCTATGTCATCATAAAAAACTCTCGCTTTATTCCAACCTTTTGATTGTGTTATTTTTTCTATGCAGGATTTTTTTTCTGAATCATCACTAATATACCCGTATTGTACCAAATATTGGTTGGCACTGGATTCTGTCACAGCCCAAGGTGATCCTAAAAGTGAAACAGTGGCTTCAGATGCTTTAGTTACGAGCTTTATGGAGCTGACTTGTAAATACCATAAATTTTTATATTCCTCTGTATTTATAATAATCCCAGCTTTGCTTGCTATTCCTTGAGCGACATAGCCATGCTGACTTGGACAACGGGAAAGTTTTCCGGAAATCCTAACCCTTTGGCCATAAAACTTTGGATTAAAGAAATTAGGAATTTTTTTTAAGAGCTCTTTCGTTTTTGCAACTCCCACCAAACCATCCCCAATAAAGCCATATCTATCGTATAAGCCAACAATAGTTTCTCCATTTAAACTGCCTATTCTCAATGCTGCATCCGAACCGGAAAAGAACTCCATTGCCTGATATTCACTACTAGAAATCTTGCCAGGAAAACTATATAAGTTGTTCCATCTTTTAGCATTATAAAAAGGATTGCCCGGAAACAATTGAGAATATGGGGAAATCAGCCCATCATAATGAACGGTATCACCCTCACCTAGTTTATTAGTCATAATACCACGTTTCCAAAAATCCATTGGCCCATCAAATGAATTTTTTTCATACATTTTTGATACTATTTTTGTAAAAGCGTAGGTGCCAATAGTCCCAACAATTGTTTGTGCGGCAGCCTCTAACATTGGCTTCCATAAAATGCTTTGGGGATCACTCATACATTGATAATAATTAGTTATCAATCATTGAGAAGCGGCTTCATATTCATAGAAAAGTCCTTTCGGGGATGCTTGGCTGTTAATATTTGACGTTGTCGTTTTCTGTTTACATGAGTATAGATTTGAGTTGTTGTTATTGAGCTATGCCCAAGTAAGGATTGTATGTATTTGATATCTACGTCTTTTTCCAAAAGCAGTGTTGCAAATGTGTGTCTAAAAACATGTGGCGTAATCCGCCTTGCTAATCCTGCCTTTTTAGCAATTTTATTTACAATATTTCTAATTGACTGGTCTGTGAGTTTTTTATTAAAGCGATTTATAAGAAACCAACCACCGTCCAATGTCTTATTTTCTAACACAAGTTGATTATACTCTTGCAAAATAGTAAGCGTTTCCTTATTGCATATTTGAATTACCCGTTCCTTATTCCCTTTCCCTTTAATAAGAATGGTACCTATGCGGAAATTAATACACTCTGTCTTTATATCCGCGATTTCTGACACCCGGGCCCCTGTGCTGAAAAGCAATTCAAGTACAGCAATATTTCGTAAAGATTCAAAGTAAGAATAACTTTTTTTATCTTCTATTAGTTCTCTTTTCAAATACGCTGTTTTCAAAACTTTAATTACTTCTCGGATATCCATAACAGACCGAAGTATTTGTGGTTCCTTTATTTTAATTCTCATTTTTCGAAATGGATTAACTACAATTTTATCTTCGAATTCCAAAAAATTGAAAAGTGCTTTCATTGTTGCTATTTTTCTTTTAATTGATTTAGGTTTTAAAGAAGAAAGCAACACTAGATAACTTCTTATATCTTCTTTTGAGATTTCTGAAACTAGTTCCTTATTATTTAGAAATAGCCTTAACTGACTCAAATCAGTTTCATACGCTTTGAGTGTTTTTGGGCTTAAGTTTTTCTCAAACCGGCAATGAAGTAGAAATTCGGTTGTCCCAATTTTAAATGTCATAGTTAATTTTTATTTTGGTGAATGTATTCTTGATAATTTATCAAGATAGTAATCAATTATCCTAAAATTGAGTTCCCCCATCTTTTGCTTTAAATACAAATTTCCCCCTCTTATATCCATGTATTGATTTTGATACACTGCAAGAAATTATTCTTTCACAATTAAAATTTAGAATTATGGATTCACAAAACACTTCATCCACAAAGTTGGATGTTTACGAAATGGTTACTAACCGCATCATTGATTTATTAGAAGCAGGCACAGTTCCCTGGCAAAAGCCCTGGTCTGAAGCAGGTGTTCCGATGAATTTAATCAGCAAACGGCCATACAGAGGTATCAACTTATGGCTATTACTTTCTCTTAACTATGAGCGCAACCTCTTTCTTACATGGGATCAATTAAAGAAGATTGGTGGCTCGGTTAACAAAGATGAGCATGGCCATGTTGTAGTCTTTTGGAAGAATGTAAAGAAGCAACCAGAAGAATTAGATAAAGAGGGTAAGCACAAAACCGTTCCTATGCTTCGTTATTACAAAGTATTCAATGTTGCTCAGTGCAGGGATATCCTTACTGATTTCATTCCTGAATTGGTTAATCAAAAAGCTGACCCGATTTTAGAATGTGAAGCCGTCATTAATGGAATGCCTGATAGCCCATTACTGATATTCAAAGGGAAAAAGGCCTATTACGATGTATCGAAAGACCACATTGTATTACCTCAACTGAAAAGCTTCAAAACCAGTGAATCCTATTACTCCACCTTTTTCCATGAACTGGTACATAGTACCGGTGCGGAAAAACGTTTGGGTAGAAAGACAATTACTGAGATGGCTGAGTTTGGTTCTGAACCATACAGCATTGAAGAATTGATTGCTGAAATGGGTGCTGCCTACCTATGCTCCTTTACTGGCATACTAGACAAAGAATTGCAAAATTCCGCAGCTTATATTCAGGGATGGCTTGAAAAACTGAGGAGTGATAAGCGTTTTATCATTTCAGCTTCTGGCCAGGCACAAAAAGCAGCAGACTTTATACTTAACAGAAAGGATAGTGAAGCAAAAGACGAGGTTGGTGAATCATTAGACGAATCTGCGGTTAGTTAGTAAGTAAGGCCTGCTTGGAGAAATTCAGCAGGCTTTCTTTTTAAATTTGTGCAAATCCTGTGCAAATTAAAAAAGGTTTCAAACTTAGTCGTCTGAAACCCTTGTCTAGCATGTGGGCCCACCTGGGCTCGAACCAGGGACCACCTGATTATGAGTCAGGTGCTCTAACCAACTGAGCTATAGGCCCGTTCTTCAAATCATTTTGAAGAATAAGGCTGCAAATATAATCAAAGCCTTTTAAATTAGTGTTTATCGTGGCTTTTTAATCTTTAAAATAGAATTCAAGCAACTTGACTTGCCTTTTTAAAAACTTGTAAAAGCTATCAAATCCAATATCTGCTTTAATTTAACGCTTCATTAAATTATTTGCCGTTAATTTGCAACTTCAAAATTATTTATGAAGAAATTATTATTATTTGTTATTACGCTAATCTCTGTGTCTACTGTTTCTGCCCAAAAGAAAAAAACTTGGAGCAATTTAAACGCTCGTGGGGGTGATCATATTATGATTCAATTAACCAATGATAATTGGATTGGTGCTCCAGATAGTATTAAGAATCGTAAAAAAGGGTTTTCGAGAGGTGGTAATGTTTATGTGATGATGGACAAACCATTTAAAGGTAACCCTCAATACAGTGTTGCCTTTGGTGTAGGCATTGGCACAAGCAATATGTATTTTAAAAATATGGGTATTAATATTAAGTCTAAAAACACCAGCTTGCCTTTTATTAATTTAGATAGCCTTGATAGATTTAAAAAATACAAATTAACTACAGCATTTTTAGAGATTCCTTTTGAACTTAGATATACAGCCAATCCTGAAAATGAAATGAAAAGCATTAAAGCAGCAATAGGTTTTAAGGTAGGTACGCTTATTAATGTTCATACAAAAGGAAAAAATTTATTAGATAAAAATGGAGCCGCTCTAAATTCATATACAGCTAAAGAAACAGCCAAAGCATATTTTAACTCCACCCGTATAGCAGCTACAGCAAGAGTTGGTTATGGTAATTTTTCCCTTGTAGGTAGTTATCAAATAAATAATATTTTTAAAGATGGTGTTGCTGCTGATGTTAAGCTTTTTCAAATTGGATTATGTGTAAGCGGATTGTAAAAGTTTAATTATTATATTTTTAAAATCCCGGCTTTCGCCGGGATTTTAATTTGTACCTACTTTTCAATGCCCTAACTTCGCCCTTCACTCTTTATTATGAGCGACGACATTAAACACGAATGTGGCTTAGCCTTTATTCGACTCCGCAAACCTTTCAGCTATTATCAACAAAAATATGGTACTGTATTGTATGGCCTTAATAAGCTGTATTTGTTGATGGAAAAACAACACAATCGAGGACAGGATGGCGCCGGTATTGCTGCAGTAAAACTCAACTCCGAGCCAGGGTATCCATTTATGCATAGGATGCGTAGCGCAGTACAACATTCTATTGCCGCAATTTTTGCCCAAGTAGGCAATGAATTAGAAGAATTAAAAATGCAGCAGCCCGATATTGTAAACCACCCGGGTTTAATGAAAGGTCATCTTAATTTTTTAGGTGAAGTTTTACTTGGTCATCTTAGATATGGCACTCAGGGCAAAAACAATGAAGAGTTTTGCCATCCATTTGTTAAACGCCATACTATTCCTACCAGAAACTTAGCCATTGCCGGAAACTTCAATCTTGTAAATACAGAAGAATTATTTGGACTGGTGAATATTGAACCAGGTGAATTTCAGCGCCAAAGTGATTTAGCCGCCATGATGGATGTACTGTATCATTTTTTGGTTAAAGCCGATGAGGCATTTCCGGGAGAACTGGATATTGTAAAGGTTTTAAAAAATACGATCCCTTTGTTTGATGGCGGATTTAATTTTAGCGGACTGCTGGGAAATGGGGATGCTTTTGTAACAAGAGATGCACATGGTATTCGGCCTTCATATTATTATATAGATGATGAAGTTGTTGTTGCCGCCAGCGAAAGAGCGGCCATTCGAACCGCTTTTAATGTTGGTCAGGATGAAGTTAAGGAATTGATGCCCGGTTCAGCACTGGTTGTAAAAGCCGACGGTAAAATTTCTATAGAACAAATCATAGAACCAAAGGAAAGAAAGGCTTGTAGTTTTGAACGCATTTATTTTAGCCGTGGTAGCGACGAAAAAATTTATAAGGAAAGAATTGCTTTAGGATATAACCTCAGCAATACCGTTTTAAAAGCAATTGACTACGATTTAAAGAATACTATTTTTTCATTTATCCCCAATACTGCAGAAACCGCTTTTTATGGTTTAATTAAAGGTGCTGAAGATTATCTGAATAAAATAAAAATAGAAAGAATTTTAAGCTGGGGTAATGATTTTGATGAAGCCAAATTATCAGAAATGATAAACCGGAAGATACGGATTGAAAAAATTGCCATCAAGGATGTTAAGTTGAGAACCTTTATTACGCAGGATTCCAATCGAAACGAAATGGTGCAACATGTGTATGATATTACCTATGGAACCGTTCGTAAAAATGAAGACACCCTTATTGTGATTGATGACAGTATAGTAAGAGGAACCACCTTAAAAGAAAGCATTATTAGAATGCTTTCTAGACTTGAGCCTAAAAAAATTATCGTTGTTTCATCTGCACCTCAAATTCGATATCCAGATTGCTATGGTATAGATATGAGTAAAATGGGCGACTTTATTGCTTTTAGAGCTGTGATAGAATTATTGAATGATAGCGGACAACAAAGTTTGTTAACAGATATTCTGGAGAAATGTAAAGCCTTAGAAAAAGACAATTTGCTACATACCGAAAATATGGTTCGCCATCTTTACAAACCTTTTTCGCTAGATGAAATCTCAAATAAAATTGCAGCATTAATAACACCAAAGGAGATTAATATTCCAGTAAGTGTGATTTATCAAACTATAGAATCATTACACCAATCCTGTCCAACTAATTTAGGCGATTGGTATTTTACAGGTAATTATCCAACTTCCGGAGGAAATAGAGTTTGTAACAAAGCCTTTATGAATTTTATGGAAGGAAAAAATGTAAGGGGGTATTAACTTTTCACAAATAAGTTGTTAAGTACTCCCGCTAAATGCACTCCCGCTTTTAATAATTGTTGATTTAAGGTAGTTACATATTTGAAATTATAAGCAAAGCCTAGCTTTTCATCGGGCTGTGTTACATCTCCATAAACTTTTTCTGCAATTTGGTACGATTGGTAAAACCAGTCAACCATTGGTTCACTTTGCCAGGTTTTGCGTTGTTCTTTTGTTGTAAAATTTATTGAAGACACGTATTCGGTATAGCTTAGATTTTGATAATCAATTAACCTTTCATCCCATATTTGATGAAGATTATACGGACTATTGAACCACAATACTTTTACTTTATTACCCCCCAAGTCATCTGGCCTACCTACATGAAGTGGCTGATGAATATCTCCAATAATATGAATCAACAGTCTTAGGTATAAAATTTTATTTTCCTGGCTAAGGTTTTTATTCTTAAACTGCTCAATCATCCAATTTATTTTTGTGAAAGCATTGGTAGAGGTGTCGTTTGCGAAATGTGCTTTTACCTCGGCTTCGGTAAGGCCTGCTTTTAAATTGATATAATGCCAGGAGTTTAAATAATTATATGCAGGATCAGATTTAATAAAATCGGGCCAATTGCTTGTCATAGCAATTGATTCTGTTCCCAAAATTTTTGCAATCTCTTTTTTAGTTTGTTTTGTTAAATAAGAGTTTGCAATTTCTCCAACTATTCTGTGACCCAACATTCCCCAAGCCATACTGCTCATTGGTAAATACACTAAAAGGGAAATAAATAAGCCTTTTTTAATTTTGTTAAACATCATTTATAAAATTTAAGATTCAAAAGTAACTCAATAAAATCGAAAGATTGAAATTGATCGATACCGTTTAGAAAGGTTTTTTATCCGTTTGCATTATTCAATGATTTCAAATAATAAGAATTGGGTTTTTTGAAAATTATTGAAATTGTTATCGGCAACAAATAATAGCGTTTTATTGCCATTAGGTAATTGTGGGCCAAAAGTTACTCCTTCAATATTGTCAATATGAAAACCTAGGTCATCCATGTTAAAAAGTAATTCTTTTTTTACTGGCTTAAAATTATTGTTAAATTCCAGGCTTGTATTACTAATGTCAGTTGCCTGAGAAATATCAACAATAAACAATTTTATTGTACAGGGTAATCTCCCTTCAGAAAATGAGCGTTCAATAACAAGTAATTTATTGTTTCCCAAACTTAAAATTTCAGGCACCCCATTTACATAAAAAGCAGTAGATGGAATTGGTTTGTAAGTCACTGGCGATAATTCATATGCAAACTGAGCAACACATTTTCTTTGTTTCACATCAAATTTCAAAAGTCGGATTCGGGCATTATTTTCTATAGTATCAGCTCTTGGCCCATCTTCATACAAGGGTTCTTCAACACTAACAAAAAGTGTTTTATAATTATTTGCAAAACATATACCCTCAAATACTCCATTTCTTCTGGGGCCCTTTTTAAAGGACTGCATTTGCAAGTTTTGTGGAATGGTATAATCTCCTTTGTATTTCCCTTTTTGAGTAACAATATTTATTGACGGATTTATCAATACTGTATCCTCTTTATTAAGGATTCTTTCACCTTCACTACTCCAAATTAATTTATTAATGCTGGGATTAAAGCGGATGGATTCAGGATCGGGAACATTATAGCGGTCATTCTTTTTATCTGGGAACAAAGAACCATTAGCTTGTTGTAAATATGTTACAGAAGTAAAAAGAACAGTGTCAATTCCTTTTTCTGAAATGGCAATACTAGCATTATAAAATCTGGCTGGGTTTTTTTCACTTCTATCATCACTAATCAAAAAGTACTGATTGCTTTTTTTATCATAATCAATTCCTGATAATCCTCCTACAGCAGTATTATCAAAAATTAAATTATTTGGAACAATGCGTTGTCCCATAAACCTGAGTTTAGTAATATTGATAGATGGTTGTGTTGTATTTTTTAAAGAAATGCAAGATGCGCTTGAAACAACAAATGCAAATAGTAAAAATCTTCTAAATAAATTGATCATCATAATTGTTGTAAAGTTGGGAAAGAAATTTAATTCTAGCTCAATTATTTATAATTTTAAAACTATGAAAAATTTAAAAACAATATATATAGTCAGGCATGCCAAAAGCGATCAGAATTTTTTTGAAAAGGATTTTGAGCGGCCATTGAATGAACAGGGTTATAAAGATGCCCAAATGATGGCAAAACGATTACTTGAAAAGAATGTAAAGGTTGATGCATTTATTTGCAGTCCTGCAAAAAGAGCTAGATCAACGGCTAAAATATTCGCTGCTGCATTTGGCAAAATTGAAACACAAATATTATTCCTTGATTCTTTATACCATCCCCCCTTTGAAGAATTTTACAAAGTCATACAAGCTTTACCCGATGAGTTAAATAATATCGCTATTTTTTCACATAACCCAGGCATAAGTTATTTTGTAAATTCTCTTGCTGGCAATGTTAAACTAGATCATATGCCAACGTGTGGCATTTTTGCTATTGAGACAAATATTTTGTTTTGGAAAGACTTTTCAAGAAGTAATAATTCGTTTTTATTTTTTGATTCTCCTCAACCCATTTAGCTTTTCATTTGTAACTCAAAATAAACTGCTGTTGAATTTGGGTTATGATAGTAAGATTTAATTTGATAAAATCCATTCTTTTTATACAAGTTAATTGCTGGCAACATATAGTCAAGTGTATCTAGCCTGATGGTTTTGTAATTAGCTTTAGTTGCTAGTTCAATAGCTTTATCAAGTAAATGTTGCCCTATACCCAATTTATGATATTCTTTTCGTACAAACATTCTTTTCAGTTCAGCAACTTCAGTATCAATTTTGCGAATTGCGGTGCACCCAATAAATGCACCTTCTTTTTTACAAAGTAGTATCCCTCCTCCAGGAGCTGCATACATACTTTTTAATACATTTAGCTCTTCCTCAAATTGCTGAAAAGACAAATCAATATTCAGCCATTCAGCATATTCTTTAAATAAAGTTGCTGCTATATTATATTCCTCATCGGAATTGACTTCAATAAATTCAAGCATTTTTAATTTGTTTGTTGGCCAGATAAACTCCTGTAAAAATAAGAATAGCCGCTACAATTTTATAAAGGGTTAAAGCCTCATGTAAAAAAAGCATTGCAATAATTGCAGCAAAAATAGGTTGTGTATAAATATAAAATCCTGCAATAGAAGCTCCCAATAATTTAATGCCGTACACATTAAAAATATAAGCCAAAAATGTGCCTGTAAAAACTATTAACCCTAAACTTGTATAATCAATGGCATTATACTGTTGCCAGGGAATCTCTTTGAATTCTGTCCATCCAAATGGAAATATCACAAAAAATCCAAAAGTAAATATCCATCTTACCACTACCACAGGGTTATACTTTACCATCAATGGTTTTACCAGGATAAAATAAATAGTATAGGAAACCGCATTGATAATAATTAAAATGTCACCCAAAATTATTTGATTCCCATTTACTGAATGCTCTTTTGCCAATATTAAAACCAATGCTCCAGAAATACCCAAAGCCAACCCAATAGCTTTTAAAATACCGAGTCTTTCTCTTAAAATCCAGGCGGCAATAAAAACGATTAAAATTGGTGTGATGAGCATTAACAAAGCGGCATGGATGGGCTGTGTAAGAGAAAGACCCTTTAAAAAAAGTAATTGATTAATGGCAATCCCGGTTAAAGCACAAAGTAAAAACCTAATTCGGTCCTCTTTAGCTATTTTTATTTTACCGGGTTTTATTAAATAAAGTATCCAAAACAAAATCATACTCACACCAACTCTAATCAGGTTAATTCCAAATGGTTTTGCCAATTGCAGATTAGTTAAATGTTTAACTGCCGTAAGATTAATGGCAAAAAATAAATTGGCAAATAACAATGCCATGTGAGCTAATGTATTAGGCTTCAATTGTGTGCTTTAGTTTACAAAAATAAGCGAATAAAAAAAGCTATTGCGCTTTTACCCACAATAGCTTTATACTTACTAACCCAATAAGTAATTATTTTCTAACACTTTTATAGTGTATTTACTTCCTTAATTTTTTCTCTGATTTTAGCTTCAATCTCATCGGCCATTGCTGGGTTATCAATCATTAATTGTTTTACAGACTCTCTTCCCTGGCCCAGTTTATCACTATTATAGCTAAACCAGCTTCCACTTTTTTGAACAATCCCTAATTCAACTCCCATATCAATAATTTCGCCCACTTTTGATATACCTTCTCCAAAAATGATATCAAACTCAGCTTGTCGGAAGGGTGGGGCCATTTTATTCTTTACTACTTTAACTTTTACATGATTACCAATAGATGAATCACCATCTTTAATTTGTGTCATTCTACGGATATCCAAACGAACAGAAGAGTAAAATTTTAAAGCATTACCACCAGTTGTAGTTTCTGGGTTACCAAACATAACCCCAATTTTTTCACGTAATTGGTTAATGAAAATGCAACAACTATTCGTTTTTGAAATAGTAGCAGTCAGTTTTCTCATGGCCTGGCTCATTAACCTTGCATGTAACCCCATTTTACTATCGCCCATTTCTCCTTCCAGTTCACTTTTAGGAACTAATGCAGCAACAGAATCAATAACCACTACATCCAAAGCACCTGAAAGGATCAATCGATCAGCAATTTCCAATGCCTGCTCCCCATAATCGGGCTGCGAGATCAATAAATTATCAATATTTACGCCCAGTTTTTGAGCATATACACTATCAAAAGCATGCTCAGCATCAATAAACGCACACATACCACCCTTTTTTTGAGCTTCTGCAATTACATGAATAGCTATAGTTGTTTTACCACTAGACTCTGGACCATATATTTCCACAATCCTTCCTTTAGGTAAACCTCCTATACCAAGCGCCATGTCCAAACCTATTGAACCCGTAGAAATAACCCCCTGCTCTACTTGAACCCTCTCATTCATCATCATCACCGACCCTTTACCAAAGTCTTTTTCTATTTTATCCATGGTTAATTTAAGGGCCTTAAATTTTTCTGATTTTTCAAGCTTTTCGGTACTCTCTGCCTTGCTCATAAGTTTTAGTTTTATTAAGGTTTACACCTTGATCTGTTTCTGAAATTGGGTTATAAAAGTAATTAGGGAATCAAAGATATGTTTTAATTTTTATCATCACTAATTAATTTAGTATTTTTTTGATAATTTATTTAGTTATCTCTTATCCCCCTAAAAAAAAGACCCATCCCGAGGAGTCGGGACGGGGATGTGTTCAAGCATGAGAAAAATTCGCAAAGGAAGAACCTTTGTATTCTCAAAAAGGTAGGTATTAAAAACGGACCAAAATAATTTTAAGGTATAGAGAAAAGCAATGTCTCAAAATCCTTTAACAAATAGACTATTGTTTTATCGATTAAACAATACCCTAAAGTGGTAGTTTTTATAACTATTTTTTCTTTTTAGGCTATTATATAATCAAATTTTATAATATAGAAGATATATAATGATTTTTAGCTTACCTGAATTGAGATATTGAGATGAGCAAAAAAGAAAATAACCTTTCGACTGAAAGGTTATTTTACTCTATTTTCTAATTGGGGGTTTCTTATAATGCTATTTGCTTTTCTTCAATCATACTTCTTAAATTTAATAATGCATATCTCATGCGGCCTAAAGCAGTATTCACACTACATTTAAGGATTTCTGCAATTTCCCTAAATTTTAAATCTGCAAAGTGTCTAAGGATTATTATTTCTCTTTGATCTTCCGGTAATAAACAAACCAATTTCATTATCTGGTCTTTACTTTGCCTTTTTATTATACTTGTTTCAACGTTTGACATTTCAAACTGAAGTACTTCAAAAATATCAGTTCCTTCACTTGTTCTAATAACCGGCTTCCCTTTTATTTTTCTAAAGTGATCTACACATAAATTATGTGCGATCCGAATTGCCCAATGAATAAACTTATTCTCATCTTTATATTTTCCTGATCTTAAAGTTTCGATTATCTTAATAAACATCTCTTGAAAAATATCTTCAGCCAGATATTTGTCTTTTACTAATAAACAAATAGATGAAAAAATCCGCTCTTTATGTCGGTTTACCAATACTTCAAATGCATGTTGATCTCCTTTATTAAACAACTGTATTAATTGTTGGTCTGTAAAACTGTTATTATTTTTCATAAAAGATATTTTGGGGGTTGTTATTTTTGCTTGCATAAAAGTGAGATTGTTTACGAAAGCTATTTGTAATGATGTTAATATTTATAATGTAGTTTAAATTCTAATTTTTAATGGTAGATATATTATAAACGATAGAGAGCTCTTATAAACCAATGATTTATCTCTTACCTCAACACTATTTCCTTTTCCATCATTAGTTTTCTAAGATTGTTCAAACCAAACTGAAGTGTACTTAAAGCGGTATTTAAGCTACACTTCATACTATCTGCAATTTCACTAATACTTAAGCCTGCGTAATGATTCATTACAATTACATTTTTTTGAAATTCGGGTAACATATTAATCATGCTTTTCAGCTTGCCGTGATTTTCATGATACAACTGTTTTGATTCATTTTCTTGTACCTCTATATATCCATTATCAGAAATATCTACCGAGTTTCTGATAACAACAGGGTTGCAAATTTTTGTATTGTAACTTAAACATAGGGTTTGAGCAATTTGAGTAGCCCATTTTAAAGTATTGCCTTCTACAGGTGTTTTGCCTGCCATCATTTCATTAATGATTTGTATGAAAGCTTCTCTGAAGATTTCATCTGCTACATATTTATCCTGCACCATTGTATAAATACAACAGTAAATTCTGTCTTTATAAAGTTCCGTCAAAGTAGCTTGTGCATTTGGATTATCATTGAGATAAAACTGAATCAGTTTTTCGTCAGACATGCTGAGATGGGTGTTCATAAGATTTGAATTTGGTTTATAGATATATTGGAATGATAAAGATTGATTAAACCTTAATATCATTTTGTAGAAAAAGAAATCAATAGTTTATAGAATATTTTCGATAATTAATCCTCTTCCTTTAAAAAGAATGAAAATGCTTTAAACTGCCTTCGTAACTTCGCTCAATGAATTATTTAGATGAATTGAATGAACCGCAGCTTGAAGCAGTGAGCCATGTGAATGGCCCTATTATGATTATTGCAGGTGCAGGAAGCGGCAAGACCAAGGTTTTAACTACTCGTATTACTCATCTGATGTCTGCACACAAAGTTGATAGTTTTAATATACTTGCGCTTACATTTACCAACAAGGCTGCAGCCGAAATGAAAGAAAGGGTTGAAAGAATTTTAGGAAATTCTGAAGCACGTAATTTATACATTGGAACCTTCCATAGCGTTTTTGCCAGGATATTAAGATCCGAAGCACCAAAGCTTGGATATCCCTCAAACTTTACTATTTATGATACGGATGATGCTAAATCTGTAGTAAAAACCGTCATTAAAGAACTGGCGCTAGATGATAAACACTACAAACCAAATGTGGTTTACAATCGCATTTCATCTGCTAAAAATGGATTAGTTGGCGCTGCTGAATATATGAACGACTGGGCTACACAGCAGGAAGATTCCAGAGCTAATCGTCCGGCAATGGGATTAATTTATGATGCCTATGTAAAGCGCTGTTTTAAAAACGGTGCCATGGATTTTGATGACCTTCTTTATAAAATGTACATCCTCTTAAAAAATCATCCCGATGCATTAAGTAAGTATCAGCGCAAGTTTAAATATATCATGATTGATGAGTACCAGGATACCAACACAGCTCAGTATGAAATAATAAAACTCTTGGGGGCTATGCATGAAAATGTTTGTGTAGTAGGTGATGATGCCCAAAGTATTTACAGTTTTCGTGGGGCAACCATTGAAAACATCTTACAGTTTCAAAAAGATTACGACGATGTAAAAGTGGTAAAGTTGGAACAGAATTATCGTAGCACTCAAAATATTCTTCATGTGGCTAATGAAGTAATTGGCAATAACAAAGGACAAATTGAAAAGAAACTTTTCACTATTAATGCCGAAGGAGAAAAAATTAAGTTGGTTAGAACTATGACCGATAATGACGAAGGAAAAATAGTGGCTGATACCATTCAGGAACAAAAACTCCGTAATCATTATTATAATAAAGATTTTGCCATTCTCTACCGTACCAATGCTCAAAGCCGGAGTTATGAAGAAGCCTTACGCCGGATGGGAATTGCCTACCGTATTTATGGAGGGATGAGTTTTTATCAGCGAAAGGAAGTAAAGGATTTTATTGCTTACTTAAGATTGGTGGTGAATCCAAAAGATGAAGAAGCATTAAAACGTATTATCAACTTCCCTGCAAGGGGTATTGGTAAAACCACAGTAGACAGGGCGGTTCTATCTGCCAACGAAAACAATTTAACTTTTTGGGAAATCATCAGCAATGCTGTAGTGTATGGCTACCGTAGTG
Source organism: uncultured Chitinophagaceae bacterium (assembly GCA_947085175.1). Classification (GTDB taxonomy): domain Bacteria; phylum Bacteroidota; class Bacteroidia; order Chitinophagales; family Chitinophagaceae; genus Ferruginibacter. Next base: position 240,606 of record CAMTVJ010000006.1, on the reverse strand, counting down.
GAACTTTGGAAAGCATCGACAATTTTGTAACGATGATTAAAATGTTCCAAAGCGAACTGGGTAAAAAGAATGCTTACGACCTAGCTGTGATCGTTGGAAAGAGTACCAATATTGTAAAAGAATTGTTTAACGATAAAACAACCGAAGGTTTAGCCAGGTATGAAAACGTACAAGAATTATTAAACTCTATTAAAGAGTTTACCGAAACGCCGATGAATGAAGAAGATGGAGAAGTGGGTGACAAAAGCCTAGGTGCTTATCTACAACAAATTGTTTTATTAACAGATGCAGATGATGATAAAGAAAATGCAGACGTGGTAAAATTAATGACTATTCATGCTGCAAAAGGTTTGGAATTTCCTGTGGTGTTTGTAGGAGGATTAGAAGAAACACTTTTTCCAAATGCTATGGCTATTAACACTAGAGAAGAACTGGAAGAGGAGCGACGTTTGTTTTATGTATCTATTACAAGGGCAAAGGATAAGCTGTGGTTAACTTATGCCAATGCCCGATATCGCTTTGGACAATTACAACAAAACGATCCCAGTAGATTTATTGATGAGATTTCGGAAGAATATGTGGACAAAACTTATGCAGGTGGTGCCACAAGTGGCAATGGCTGGAACCAAGGCGGTGCAAAAGAAAGAATGCAACGCAATTTTGGCACTGGAGGAACGAACGCTGCCCAGCGTGCCGAAAAACAATATGGTGCACCTCCTGGCAAAAAGCCTATTGAAACTTTTTACAGCTCTAAACCTGCCACTACCAAAATGGTGGAACACACTGCTTCTGAAAATTTTGAACCAAGTGATACCAGTCATTTACAAGCGGGTAATAAAGTAGAGCACCAAAAATTTGGTTTTGGCGAAGTAATGAAAATGGAAGGGGCTGCACATAATCCTATTGCCACTGTACAGTTTGATTTAAATGGAGAGAAGAAAATCATGCTGAACTATGCTAAACTGAGGATTATAGATTAGTTGTAGCACTTTTCGAAATCCGAAAATTATCCCAATTTGTAGCTATTTCAATCCAAAACAGCACAATTCTTGCTAAATTTGTATCGAATTTTTAAATGATGTTGTATGATTAAAACAGGAAATCCAGTTATTAGTATTTATACCGAAATGACACCCAACCCCGAAACAATGAAATTTGTGGCAAACAAATTATTGTATCCCGGTAAAAGCATAGATTTTGCCGATGAAGCCAGTGCAAAACCATCTCCATTAGCACAGGAACTGTTTACTTTTCCTTTTATTAAGGCGGTATTTATTGCCAGCAATTTTATTACCCTTACCAAAACAGTTGATACAGAAGATTGGCAGGATGTGATTCCTCCCATCAAACAATTTTTAAAAGAATACCTGGAAGAAGGTAAAGTGGTGGTTAATGAGGAAGAAGTGGCTTTAATGAAATCGGAGAGTAGTAATGTGATTAGTGCAGATGATGATGATGTGGTAAAGCGTATTAAAGAATTATTGGAAAATTATGTAAAGCCTGCGGTAGAAATGGACGGTGGTGCCATACAATTTAAAAGCTATAATGAAGGAACGGTAAATTTAATGATGCAAGGCAGCTGCAGCGGTTGCCCATCAAGTATGATTACTTTAAAAGCTGGTATTGAAGGAATGATGAAACGTATGATTCCTGAAGTGAAAGAAGTGGTAGCCGAAGCAGAATAAGCCTCCGAAACGGCAATTGTTAAAAATACTTAAAGCGCTCCTCAAAAAGGAGCGTTTTTTATTTGTACTGAATATTTCCTTGTCATCATTTTGTAAAAATAAGGCCAGCCATATTTTTTTAAAATTAATATTTTGGACTAACCTTCCAATTTTTATTTAAAAATCAGTTGTTTAGGAAAACGCTGCCTATGTGAAAAAAAATATTTATTTTCTAATGGCATAGTTTTTGAATTTCATAACAAGTAACCAAATCTTCATTAACTAAAAATTATTTATTATGAAAACGCAATTAGTAAAATTAACAGCAGTTGTTATAGCACTAGCAGCTATTCAAACCGTATCTGCTCAACTAAATGTTGGAGCAACCAATACTACATCCGGTGCAGTAAATGTAGCAACAAAAACAGCTACAACAGCCAATGTTGCTAACCAAACAGCAGCCAATGCAAACACAACAGTGGACAAAACTAAAGCAACAACTGAAAAAACTGTAGGTACAGTTAAAACACAATCTAGCAATACGGTTAATGACTTAAAAACAACCAATGCCGATGCTAAAGTTAATGCTAATAGCCGAACCAATATACAAAGCAACGGAACCATTGATGCAAACAACACTGATGCAAAAATCACCTCAAACAATACTATACAAAGCGACCTTGATGCAAATGTTTCAGTAAATGAAAACGCAACTGGAAAAGTAAGAACCCGTGTTTCTGAAACTAAAGCAACTACAAAATCGGAAACAAAAAAAGCAGCTAAGGAAACAAAAAAAGCAGTTAAAAACGAAGCTAAAATTAAGAAAAGCGCTTCGGCCAATGCCGATATTAATACTGCTACAAATGCTAATATAAAATCTGGTAATCAATAAATAACAACATAGTACCTATAGCCTTTGCTATAGGTACTTCATTTTTTACCAAACTAAACATTAATGAAAATAGCAAAAAAAACAATTTTCCTTTTACTCGCAGGCCTTTGCTCGCAGCAAATTTTTGCACAAGAGGATTTAACAATTGAACAACCTGTGGTTAATAGTAAAGAAAAAACTAGTCTTATGCTGAGTAGCAACTATGTTTCAAAGCTTCACTATTTTGGAAGAACAGATAGTTTAAAAAGCACAGCTCTAATTCCCAATATTTTATTGCAATTTGGCAATGGAATCTTTTTCAACTCTTCATTTATTTTTATAAATAACCAGCAACAAAATCTTCAGTATAATGCTACTGTGGCAGGCGCCGGATACAAGTTTGGAGAATCTAAAGGTTTTGGTGGTAGTATTTATGCAGACAAGTTTTTTTATGATAACAATACACTAGTGCAGTCTTCTCAAAAAGGACAAGCTGGTATTAGGCTTTCAAATCTGAACAAGGCACTGGATGTACACCTTAGTGCAAGTACTGTATTTGCTGATAAATCAGACTACTTTGCTTCATTAAGTGTTAACCATAATTTTATTATCAGGAAAGATAACTGCGTATTTGTAATTGTCCCCTCCCTAACCGCAAATGCAGGCACACAAAATTTTACAAGCATTTACTATAAAAAAAGAAATGTGTTTGGAATACCAGCGGGGGAAGAACAAGTGATAGAATCAAGTAGGCGTTTTCAAATGTTAAGTTACGAAGCTAGTATTCCCATTGTGTTTGTATACAAAAAATTAATTCTAAATTTTACACCAGGTTATGTAATACCACAAAGCGTAATTAAAGTGGATGGAAGACCTGATCTTTCAGAAAATGCTTCAAATCTTTTTTATGCCAATGTAGGTATAGCCGTTAAGTTTGGAGGAAAATAATAATTTACAATCCTGCCCAAAACAGTAGATAATTTTATAAATAAAGCCCTGTATGTATACATACAGGGCTTTAACTTTGTTATTATTAATTATTATGAACAGGCTATTATCAAGATTGTTTCCACTTTTTCTGATTATTTTCTTTTCGGTTGGTTGTGCTATTAGTAAAAATCCCTATCACCAAGAATTAAAATTATTGCAAAAAGGAATCATAAAAGATGACAGCAGTTTTATTTATCAACTCCCATTTCAACCCAATGAAACACATTTTTTGGTACAGGGTTATTTTAGTAGGTACTCTCATAAAAATCGAGCAGCACTTGATTTTAAAATGAAACCAGGCACTCCTATTTATGCTGCTAGAACAGGTACTCTTTTACGTCTCAAAGAAGACGGAAACAAAGGTGGATGGAAAAGAAAATACAGACGTGATGGTAATTATATTGTAATTCAACATAATGATAGTTCCCGGGCTGGCTACTGGCATTTACAATACAATGGCGTACTGGTAAATGTGGGAGACTCAGTGTTGCAGGGGCAGGTAATTGGCATTAGCGGCAAAACAGGCTACGCATTATTTCCCCACCTACATTTTATAGTTTGGCGATTTAATAAAACTGGCAACTGGCGACAAGTGGGCACTCGTTTCAAAACCTCCAAAGGAATCCGCTACCTTCGGCCTTTTAGAAATTATACTCACAACTAAATTATTTTGACTTTAGACCAAATTGTACAACAGTTTATTACCCACATGGAACATACTTCCTGGTATGAGTACCTAGCCGTTTTTGCCGGCATTGCCAGTGTTTGGTATTCTCGTGCCGAAAATATTTTGGTTTACCCGGTAGGTTTAATCAATACCATCATCTACATCTATATTAGTTTTGAAGGGCATCTTTTAGGCGAAGCAACAGTTAATTTTTATTATACCATCATGAGTATTTCTGGTTGGTATATGTGGAGTAGGCGAGATCGGCAAAAGGAAATTATCCTTCACATTACTTATTCCGATAAGAAAGGCTGGATACAACAAATTGCTTTTTTTCTTTTCTTTTATATCAGCATCTATGTTGCCCTTAATTATTTTAAACAGGCTTTTTTTGATGGGGTTATTCCCTGGGCTGATGCGTTTGCATCCGCTACTGCTTTTACTGGTATGTGGTTAATGATAAAAAAGAAAGTAGAAAGCTGGTATTGGTGGATTGCTACCAACATTGCTTCTATCCCACTCTACTTTGTGAAACATTATGTTTTTACAAGTGTGTATTATTTTGTGTTATTGATAATGGCGATATTTGGCTTGATAGCCTGGCGAAGAAATGTTGCAAATAGAAATTTATTGAAAAATGTTTAACCCTACATCTTATTGCGAAGCCATCAGGCATATGAAACCGGCAGACCTGTTCGTACATAAATTGTATCACGATACACAATACGGATTTCCAATTGAGACTGACGATGAATTGTTTTGCAGATTGATTTTAGAAATTAATCAGGCCGGCCTTAGCTGGACCACCATCTTACATAAGCAAGATGGATTTAGAAATGCTTACCACCAATTCAATATTAAAAAAGTAGCCACCTATAAAGACAAAGATTTTGAAAGGTTGATGAATGATGCAGGCATTATTCGCAACAGGTTAAAAATAAATGCAGCTATTGAAAATGCAAAAACCATAATCGCACTTCAAAAGGAATTTGGCTCTTTTAAAAACTGGTTAACCCATCATCATCCTAAAACAAGAGAAGAGTGGACCAAACTCTTTAAAAAAACTTTTAAATTTACCGGAGGGGAGATTGTGAATGAATTTTTAGTAAGTACAGGTTATTTACCCGGAGCACATGATAAAAACTGCCCCTTCTATAAAAAGATGCTTAAAGCTAAACCTATGTGGAATGAGAAGTAAAAAATTATGGTTAATTATTAAGGCGGTATTAATACTATTACTTACCCTGCTCATTTTGTCTATGCCTGCCAAGGATAGTTCAAGAAACCTGTTACGTGTTGTAATGTTAATAATTTTTGTGGCCAGCTTTATTAATGATCTTATTAAATATAAAAAAGCTAAAGATTGAAAAAGATAGTCATCATAGGCCCTGAGTCTACCGGAAAGAGCAGTCTGTGTAAACAATTATCGACTCACTATCAAAGCAGTTGGGTAGAAGAATATGCCAGAAACTATCTTTTGCAAAACGGCACTAATTACAGTCTTGAAAATCTTTTGGAAATAGCTAAAGGACAAATAACAGCAGAAGAGTTATCAGTTGAGCAGGCATCATCTAATAACAACCAGCCATCAACCCTTTTTATTGATACAGACATGTATGTGATGAAAGTGTGGAGTGAGTTTGCATTTGAAAAATGCCATCATTGGATATTAAATCGCATTGCCGAAAGAAAATATGATTTGTATCTGCTTTGCAATATTGATCTTCCCTGGGTTAAGGATGAGCTAAGAGAATACCCCGATTTAAAAACCAGAGAAATCCTTTACCATCATTATAAAGATATTCTTATCAACCAAAATACCTCCTGGGTTGAAATTAGTGGTAGCTATACCGAAAGGCTGGAGAAAGCAAAAACTGCGATTGATAAATTGATTATCGAATGATATTTTGTACATCATTATCGGCAGCCAAATTGTGCATCTGTCTAACAATATACCCCGATCGTCTGCTTACATAACCACTTTCGGGTTTTACAGTATATCTTTTTGGATTGGGTAAACAAGCAGCAATTTTTGCCGCTTCGGCCATTGTTAATTCACTGGCATTTTTATTAAAGTATTTTTTAGCGGCGGCTTGTACACCAAAAATACCGGGTCCCATTTCTGCCACATTTAAATAGCGGGCAAGAATGATTTTTTTAGTCCATACCTGTTCAATGGTAAATGTATAAAACACTTCAATGCCTTTTCGTAAGAAGCCACCGCCCTGAAACAGAAAAACATTTTTAGCTACTTGTTGGCTAATGGTGCTGGCTCCCCTCACTTTTCCAGGATGGCGTTTATTATATTTCAATGCTACTTTTATCGCCTTCAAATCAAATCCATCATGATCGGGAAAAAGCTGGTCTTCACTAGCAATAACAGCCAGTTTTATATTACGACCCATCGCATTGTAGGAAATATTGTCTTTGTTTAACCCATATCCTTGTATAATACTTCCGATTTGTGTAAGGGTTATGGGTGGATTGATAACCGTTCCCAACAATAAATAAATGGTAGATGTGATATAGCCTATAAAAAACAGTTCTTTAAATACGGTGGCTGCTTTATGGATAAAAGAGATTTTACGAAGCCATAAAAAATAAACTAAGGTCAGCACAATAACCACCGCCCCAACTGCAATCATTTTTTCTTTGAGGTTCGATACCGTAAATCCAGTTACTGAAAATTTTTGAACAATAAAATAAAGGAACCAACTAATATGAAGGATGAAAACAATTCCGAAGATTTTTTTAAGCAGGCTCCAAGTGTTTTTCATTATTTCATTTTGGTTTCTATGCAATTTAATTACTCATGTTCATATAAACCAGTTTGTACTTTTGGCCGATAAGAATGGCGTTCCCATGCTTTTTACCTTTGGCTAAAAAATAACCAAGGGTTCCTAGTCCAACAGAGGTAAGTAATAATGCCGGACTAAACTTGTCTTTATCTGCCAAATAAACCACACCACTACCCAAAGCCAGTAAAACACCTCCTCCAAATAAGGCGGCCCCACTTCCTTTTACATTAAAGTTTGTTTTTTTGGCTTTACCAATGGCAGCAATTTGGTTGTAATGAAATTTATAGCTGTAGCTACCTGCTGTGTCAATAATATAGGTACCAATGGTAGTTGGGATGTAACGAACAATATACTCTTTTAAAAAAAGGGTATCGTTTTTCATGCCATCGATATTGGCGTAAATATTTGCACCACTTATGGTAGTAAACCCAATATTGTTGCCACTAAAAAAAGTTTGAACTGTTTTATTGTTCTTCTTTATTAAAAGAAAATCGGCCTGCTGGCCAAAGACAAAAGTTGAACAAAAAAGCAGTATGGGCAATAATATCTTCATTCATTATAATAAAACCGTTACAAATAAACCAAATAATTTTTCGTGTTATTCTTTAACCAAAGAATAAATAATGCCTACCAAAATGGTAATGCCAAATATCAAGTATAAAATTCCCGAGATGCGGTTAATACGAAGGATGTTTTTATCACTCAGTTTTTTCCCGATAGATCCAGCACCCAATACTTTACCAATATCGGCCAGCATATTCACGCCAAGGCAGGTAGAAAAAATAATAATTCGGTGATACAAAGAATACACCGATGACAAGGAAGCTGCCATCAACACCCAAAAAGATATGACAGCCGGATTTAAGGTATTAATTAAAAAACCCGAACTTAAAATGGCAAAATAGTTTGTTTTTTTTCCGGTAGCAGTTATTTCATCTCCAGCAATTTCAATAGGCTCTTGTAGCTTACGGGGTTTTATTTTTTTAAGAAAGGTAAAATAAATACCCATTCCAATTAAAAATACACAGCCAGCTATGCCAATGGGGATTTTAAAATCCAAAAGTGTTTTGATGGCTTCACTAAATCCATTGCTCAGTATAATCCAAATAATATCACTTATCCAAACACCTACAATAAAACTAAACCCACCTCGCCTGCCATGGTTTACACTTTGTTTGATGATCGTAAAAATAACAGGGCCAACAGAAAATATAAGCAGTAAACTAATGGCCAATCCCTTTAAAAAAGCATCCGTCATTCCTTAAAAATAACAAAGGATTTTTAATAAATGGTTCTCAATTACTTTTAAATCAATACTGTCTCTATTCTTATTAAGATTCATTTAACAAATTCTGGAACAATGTATGTAATTGTACAACGTTAAAATCAAAAGATAATGTATGATTACATGGCTACTTAGTTAATTACCACAACGCTGCTTTCATTGATAAACCTTAAAAAGTAAACCACTTGAAAGCTATAAGAAAAAAACTGGCCATTGTATTTTTGTCTTTTTTATTTGTCCCTGCAAAAACTCATGCACAGTTTTACAGCGATATGAGTATTGGACTCAACGGAGGTGTTTATATTTACCAAGGCGACCTTACGCCACATCCACTTGGGTCAATTCCTACGCTCAGGCCTGGTTTTTCACTATTTGTAAAAAAACCTATTAACCATTTTTTGGCTGCCCGTATTCATATTAGTATTGCTAGTTTGCGTGGTAATGAAGCTGTTTATGCCAAACCCGATTATCGCAGACAAAGAAATTTTGCATTTTCCACACCCGTCAAAGAATTTTCGGGACAGTTGGTTTGGAATATACTGGGTCGCAATTATGCCGATTATGGTATTATGCCTTACTTGTTTTCGGGAGCTGGTGTGACAGTAATTAGAGTAACAAAAGATTATAGTAGGTTGGACCCAACAATTTTTAGTGAATCATCAGATGTGATTACCGGGCTTACAATTGATAATGCCAAAGGAACTCCACCTGTCCTTTTTTCGGTGCCTGTTGGTATTGGTGCCGAGTATCCACTATCGGATAGGTTTTCGGTAAATCTGGAAACTTCTTATCGGTTTGTATTTTCCGATTACTTGGATGGATTTAGTTATGCTGCCAATCCAAATTTAAAAGATAATTATCACAGCACATCGGCCGGAATTATTTATAAGTTTGGTAAGAAGAATAAAGGGATTGGTTGCCCAACTGTAAATTAAGTATGGTTTGCGTTTTTTAAGAAAAGTTGCCAATCTTCTAAAACTTTCCCTTTTAGTACACGGGGAAATTTATGTTGCCCCCCCACTTTACCCTTGGATTGCATAAAGTTCATAAACACATCCTCCGATAACACTTTTACCTTGATGTCTTTTAAAGCATGCCTACGTTCTACGGCATAATCATCATTCAGCTCTTTAAGCTTATCGTCAATTCGGGTTTTTAAATCTTCTTCATCCACTTTATCCTTGGTAGCCACATACCATTGGTGGGCAAAAAAAGTGCCGTGTGGTACACCAGCAACAGTAAACTCAGGAATCGAAATGCTTAAATCGGTACCAACCATTTGTATAGCCCTGTTCATATTATCAACACTAAGATGCTCACCTACCAAACTCAAAAAATGTTTGGTTCTTCCGGTAATAATAATTTCACTTCTTTCTTTATCTACCAGTTTTACTGTATCGCCAATAGCATAGCGCCAGGCTCCGGCATTGGTACTAATCAAAAGAGCATAATCTTTATTCTCCTCAATCTCATGAATCATTAAAGCCTCAGGTTCATCCACCATATTTCCTTCTAAGTCAAAATTCTTTTGATCAAAGGGTACAAACTCAAAAAACATGTTATTATTAAGCACCAATTGCATTCCAGAAGTACCCTGCCTGCTTTGGTAAGCCAAAAATCCTTCACTGGCTAAATAAGTTTCAATATAAGTGATGGGTTTGCCCAATAATTTTTCAAATCCTCTTTTATAGGGTTCCATGGCAACCCCTCCATGCACATAAAAGGCAAGGTTGGGCCACATTTCATGAATATTATTCAAATTGTACTTTTCAATAATTTTTTCCATACAAAGCTGAAGCCAGGCTGGTACACCCACTATAAAACCAATATCCCAATTAGGGGCTTTGTTAACTACTTCTTCCAGCTTTTGGGCCCAATCCTGCACTTTAGCAATTTTTTTACCCGGTTTATATAAGCCAAGCCCCTGAAACCAAAAAGGAATATTTTTTTGCTGAATACCACTTAAATCACCAGCAAAATAAGTAGGCCCTTTTTGTAGTTCAGTACTGCCCCCCAATATTAACCATCCCTTTCCAACAGCACTTTTAGGCACTTTGTCGTATCGGGTTAAACTCAAAAGCTGTTTAAAGCTGGTAATGGTATTACTGCGTATTAAATCTTTTGTAATAGGTATGAATTTACTGGTAGCATCACTGGTTCCGCTGCTGAGAGCAAAATATTTAATTACGCCCGGCCAACATACATCAGGAATGCCCTCTTTGGCCTTATACCACCATTCGTCGTAAATCTTATTGTAGTCGTAAGCAGGAACCGATTGCTGGAATTTTTTACCGGGATGATTGCTTAATAATACATCATCAAAACGGTAGCGTTGGCCAAATTCAGTAAACCTGGCTTTACGCATTAACTTCTTAAGTACTTTAATTTGCTGGCGCCGAGGATCACTAATTGGTATATTGAGAGCCCTTGAAATAAACTTGGGGAGCTTGATATCAAAAATCGGCATTGCGGTTATATAGGTTAATGAAAGCAAAGATAATCAAAAATGAACGCCTTTACCTTATTCAATAACTCAAAAGAGAGTCGTCGCATTGGTATGAAGGGTTTTGGCTTACAGTTTATTATCATTAAATTTGTCTCCTAAAAAATAAGACATATGAAGAAGTTTTTTCTAGCGGTTGTATTATCAATCAGCTTATTTAAGGCCAGCGCAGATGAGGGTATGTGGTTACCGATGTTGCTTGGCCAACAAGTGTACAATGACATGGTAAAAAAAGGACTCAAGCTTACCAAAGAGCAATTGTACTCTATTAACAAGTCTTCCATTAAGGATGCTATTGTAATTTTTGGTGGTGGTTGTACCGGCGAAATTGTAAGCAGCCAAGGACTTTTATTTACCAACCACCACTGTGGATATGGTGCCATTGCTGCCGCTAGCTCAATGAATAATAATTATTTGAGAGACGGATTTTATGCTGCTAATAAAGACCAGGAAATTCAAAGTAAATTAACCGTACAGTTTTTAGACGGTATTGTAGATGTTACCAAAGAAGTAGAGGAAGGATTAAAAGGTTTGGATTATGCCGAGCGTGTTAAAAAAATGCAGGAAGTGTATAAGTCAATCACCGATAAGGTAGCTGATAAAGAAAACGAATTGGCTGGAAGAATATACAGCATGTTCAAAGGCAACCAGTACATCATGTATGTGTACAAAACCTATCGTGATATTCGTTTAGTGGGTACCCCTCCGGAGAGTGTAGGTAAATTTGGTGGTGATACCGACAACTGGGAGTGGCCTCGTCACACAGGAGACTTTTCGGTTTTCCGTGTATATGCAAGCAAAGATGGTAAGCCTGTTGGGTATAGTAAAGATAATGTGCCAATGAAGCCAAAGCATTTCTTACCTGTAAGCATTAAAGGTTTTAAAGATGGTGATTTTGCCATGATTTATGGTTACCCAGGTGGAACCAATCGTTACGAAACCAGCAATGGTATCAAACTTAAAACTGATATTGAAAACCCATCATTGGTTGGTTTAAGAGATATGCGTTTGAAATATATGTATGCCGAGATGATTAAAGATCCTGCAGTAAAATTAAAATTGGCAAACAGCTATGCAGGTATTGCCAATTACTGGAAATTTTTTGATGGCGAATCAAAGCAATTAAAGAAATTTAAAACTTTTGAAGAAAAACAAAAATATGAAGCAGGGTTTGCTACTTGGGCAAAAGGAAAGCCTGACTATGAGAATATTTTAACTGACTATGATAAAATTTATACCGACTGGACACCTTACAGCAAAATGCGTACGTATAATAATGAAGGGATAATGGGATCACCATTGGCTGCATTTGCTGCTTCTTTAATGTCGTTGGAAGATAAACTAATGAAAGCCAATACTTCGGCTGCCGACCTTAAGAAAGCTACTGACGCTGCAACTGAGGCTCGTGCTTCTTTCTTAGAAAGCGAAGACTTAGTAAGTGATGAAAAAATTGTAGCAGCTGTTGTAAAGATGTATTATGCCGACATAGACAAAAACCAACATCCCGTTGGATTTTTTGAAAACTTGAAAAGCCAGTATGGCAATTTAAACGATGAGGGAACATTTAAAAAATATGCAAGAGACGTTTTTAGTAAAACAATGATATTGGATGATGCTAAATGGAATGCTTTTATGGAAGCCCCAACAGCTTCGGGCTTACAAGATGATCCGGCTTATCATTATGCCACTTCATTTATGAAAAATTATACAAGCAAATATGCAAGCCTTTACTCAGCATTTACTGGTAAAAACAATGAGTTGGGCAGAATGTATATGAAAGGTATTATGCAAAAAGATACCGTAGCGGCTAAAAAAATGTATCCCGATGCGAACTTTTCTATGAGAGTGAGCTATGGTAATGTAAAAAGTTACAAACCTCGTGATGCTGTCACTTACGATTTTGTAACCACCAGCAAAGGTGTTTTGGAAAAATATGTTGCCGGCGATTATGAATTTGATTTACCGACAAAGCAGGTGGAATTGTTGAAGAAAAGAGATTTTGGTCAGTACATCGACAAAAGAACCAACGACCTTGTTATTGGTTTCATCACTACCAACGATATTACCGGTGGTAACTCTGGTTCTCCAGTTATTGATGGTAATGGTAATTTAATTGGATTGGCTTTTGATGGTAACTACGAAGCCCTTAGCCATAAAATTGCTTTTGACAAAGACCTTAACCGTACCATCAATGTAGATGTACGCTATGTACTTTGGTGTATTGATAAATTGGGTGGTGCAAAACATATTGTAGATGAATTAACCTTGGTGAAGTAAGATTTTATAGAATAATAAAAAAACCGTTCAGCCAAAAACTGAACGGTTTTTTTATACCTTCACTGTATGCCAATTCTTAACATCGAATTTAAAGCCACTACCAATAAACTGGAAGAGCTGGAAAGTATTTTACTCCAACAAAACCCAAAATTTATTGGCGAAGACCACCAGATTGATACTTATTTTAATGTAACTACTGGCAGACTTAAATTAAGAGAAGGGAATATTGAAAATGCCCTGATACAATACGAAAGAGAAAATACAGCCACATCAAAATCAAGTCATGTATTATTGTACCAGCATCAGCCCGATAAAGCTCTAAAAGAAATTTTGACAAAAAGCCTGGGTATAAAAGCGGTAGTGGATAAAAAACGTAGAATTTATTTTATCGACAATGTAAAATTTCACTTTGATACCGTGCATGGCTTGGGCAATTTTGTAGAAGTAGAAGCAATAGATAAAGACGGTAAAATTGGAAAGGAAAAACTACAAAAACAGTGTGATCATTATGCGGTTTTATTAAAAATTGCCAAAGAAGATTATTGTGCCCTTTCCTACAGCGATATGATTTTACAAAACACTTAATAAAGACTGCTTAACTTTGCCCCATGGCAGAAGACTTAACAATAATTAGCGGCAGCAAAGCCGAAATATATGAATCAATAATCCCTCAAATTAAAGGATTGCTGGAAGGCGAACCCGACCTAATTGCCAACCTGGCTAATATTAGTGCGGCGCTAAAAGAACAGTTTGGCTGGTTGTGGGTTGGCTTTTATTTGGTTAAAAATGATGAGTTAGTACTTGGACCTTTTCAGGGACCTGTGGCTTGTACAAGAATAAAAAAAGGAAGAGGGGTTTGCGGAGCTGCTTGGCAAAATGGGGCTACTTTAATTGTAGCCAATGTAGAAAAATTCCCTGGGCATATTGCCTGTAGCAGTTTTTCTAAATCAGAGATAGTAATACCGCTTATTAATAATGGCGAAGTAATGGGTGTTTTGGATGTTGACAGTGCCGAGTTAGATCAGTTTGATGATACAGATAAAAAATACTTGGAGGAGATTGTAGCGTTCCTACTCTTTTAGGTGGTCTCAGGGGGAATCCTTCCATCCCCACAAATACCTACAAGCATAAGTTCGGTAGGGTCTCCAGCTTTTTGAGATGGAAAGCATATTAGCTTTCATCCCTTTTTTATCCGTAGCATCAATTTTATACAGTTTACATACAGCTTGCTGAATACCCAAATCATCTACGGCAAAAACATCTTCTCTTCCCAGGGTAAACATAAGTATCATTTCCACCGTCCATTGTCCAACTCCTTTTATTTGAGTGAGGTATTTAATCAATTCCTCATTACTCAACTTATACAACTTAGCATCTGTAATTTTTTCTTCCAAAAAAAACTGGCAAACATTATGCACATAATTTGCTTTGGCATTGCTTAAGCCAATGCCTCTTAAAGTTTTAAATGGCGTTTCAATAATTTCTGATGCAGAGGGTGTTGTAGTTTTGTACAACTCCAAAAATCTTCGATGAAAAACATCGGCCACTTTGGTACTCAACTGTTGGCTCATGATGGAGAAACACAAATGCAAGTACACATTTTTTCTTTTTACCAAAACAAATGGATCCTGTAGTTCTAATATTTTTTTGAGCTTTTTGTCTTTGATAAGATGTGTGATGTGTTCCATATTTACTTTGTGAATCATTGTGGTATAACTACTCCAGCCCCCAACTCATTTCTCCACCCTTTTCATCTTTTAAGTTAATACCAATAGCCGCTAGCTGGTTTCGTATTTTATCGGAGGTAACAAAATCCTTTTTTACTTTCGACTCCTTTCTTATCTCAATCAATAGGTTCATTACCCCTTCCAGCATTTCGTTATTGGCCGACATGTTTTGTATGCCAAAAACATCTTCCAGAAAAGTCTTGAATTTTTCCTGCATGAGCAATAAGGTTGTGGCAGCAATCGCATCATCCAAAATTAATCCGTCTTTAATAGAATTAATTATCGGAACCAGTTCAAACATATTGGCCAATACTTTTGCAGTATTAAAGTCATCATCCATAAACTCATCCAGCTCGGTAAGTAGTTTGTTCACCTTAGCATCCAACCCTTCATCACTTGCTGTGGCATTGGAAGCTTGCATTTTATTCAGTAGTTCATAAGCCTCCCACAATCTCTTCAATCCTTTTTCCGATCCTTGCAAAGCTTCATTACTAAAATCAAGTGTACTGCGGTAATGTGTTTGTAACATAAAAAACCTCACCACCATAGGTGCATAAGCTTTCTCTAGCAATGGGTGGTTGCCAGTAAATAATTCCTCGGGTAAAAATCCATTACCAAGCGATTTGCTCATTCTGGTTCCATTAACAGTAAGCATATTGGTGTGCATCCAAATATTGGCAGGGCTAGTATTATAACAGGCCTGGCTTTGTGCAATCTCATTGGTATGGTGGGTGGCAGCTAAATCCATTCCGCCGCCATGTATGTCAAATTTTTTACCAAGGTATTTTTCACTCATCGCCGAGCACTCAATATGCCATCCCGGAAATCCCATCCCCCACGGACTTGGCCATTGCATTAAATGTTCAGGCTTAGCTTTAATCCAAAGAGCAAAATCCAGTCGGCCACGTTTTTCATCCTGTCCGCTAAGTTCTCTGGTACCCTCCAGTAAATCATCCATTTTACGGTTGGTTAAAATACCATAAGGCTGTTCCTTATTGTATTTTTCCACATCAAAATAAATAGTACCATTCACCTCATAAGCAAAGCCATTTTCAATAATTTGTTTGGCAATTTCAATCTGTTCGGCAATATGGCCTGTAGCAGTTGGTTCAATAGAAGGTGGTAGATTATTCAGTAGATGCATAACATGCCTAAACCCCAAAGTGTAGCGTTGCACAATTTCCATGGGCTCCAGCTTTTGTAAGCGGGCAATTTTACTAAACTTGTCATCCCCCTCATCACGGTCACCTTCTAAATGGCCAGCATCGGTAATATTTCTAACATACCTCACCTTATAACCCAGGTAAACCAGGTATCGATAAATAATATCGAAAGAAATAAACGTACGACAATTCCCCAAATGCACATCGCTGTAAACAGTTGGGCCGCACACATACATCCCCACATGCTCGGGAGTAATTGGCGTAAACAATTCTTTTTCTCTGGAAAGGGTGTTATAAATTTTTAAGGCCATTTTTTTTATTTTGATACCAGCTAAGGTAATTCAGTTCATCATTGTTGTGTCACTCACTTGTACTATTTCAACATCAAGCAACCATTAAAAAGTAAATGTAAATTTTTTACAAAGATATTAAGCTATGCCGCAAGGGCAACAACAATATTGATATGGAGTTAATTTTTTCACGCAGGAGTTAAAGGTATTACTTTTTATTTAGCTGTACATCGGCAATAATAGGAAAGTGATCACTTAGTTTTTTACGGATAGATAAAAATTGTTTTACCTCTAACTGCTTATCAACAAAAATATTATCAATTCTCAATACAGGGGATATACCGCTGAATGTACGCCCAAGGCCGCCACCCTTTTCTACAAAAGCATTATTTAATCCCTTGCCAATAGTATAATAAGCATAGCTATTGGGCACATCATTAAAGTCGCCGCTCACAATTACAGGGTAAGGGCTTTTATCTACTTCGGCTTTAATCCTCTCTGCTTGTACCTGTCTTTTTAAGAATCCTTTTTTGAATTTAACAATAATATTTTTCGATTCTTTAATGGCGGTTACATCCTCCACCGATGGTTTATCTATATATTCTAAATTGGCATTACTAAACCGCAACGATTCTAAATGCATATTAAACACCCTAATGGTATCATTACCTTTTACAATATCGATATACTGAAAAATGGAATTGTAATTTTTGGGATACCAGCCAACGGTTTTCTTTTTACTGATAGGATACTTTGAAAAAATGATAACCCCAAAATGAGCATATCCCCAAAAGTCTTCTTTTGGATTATAAGAGTAATAGTAATCCTTGAAATTAAGCTTGTCCATAAACTCTCTAATATGGCCATGGTCGGTTATTGTACTGTCTTCGGCCACCATTTCCTGAAAACAAGCTATGTCGGGCTGGTATTCATTTATCAGGTCAAGCATCCTATTCCTAGTTTCAGGATTTTTATCCTTATTCAACACATCAAACTGAGCCACATTCCAACTCATAACCCTTATAATATTGTCTTTCTTTTTATTAATAAATTTATGCGACATCCTTAAAGGAATAATATTATTAATGGGGAAATAAGCAAACAATAAAGTAACAATGGTAATTAATGTATATCCAGGTTTAATAAATAACCAAACCATCGCAAACACAAGTAATATCAAAAGGAAATAAAAAGCGGTTAAACTTAAAAAACCAATAGGCCAAAATAGAGATGGTTTAATTAAATACCCATAGCATGCCAATAAAAAAATGAGCGCCGTAATTACATTGGCGACTATTAAAATTTGTTTTACTACCCGGCGTAAAAAACTTTTTGGCATAGCATAAAGATAATGCTTGCATTAAAAGTTATAAATAAAATTTGTTGTTAAGATTAATCTTCGCTGGCCTTCTTAAGAATTTCTTTTTCCTCATTGGTAAGATATTGATATCCTTTTTGGTTGATTTTATCTAAAATTTCATCCACTCTTTGTGGGGTAATATTACTGGTTTTATTGTAGGGCTCTCTGTCGCCAGTATTATAAAAAACTTTTTGCTTGGTTGCTGATCGGTTGTTTTTGCCATTGGGATTAAACATATTGATGAACCAATAATACAAAGCATTCATCCAGTTACTTCCATCTTTGTTTTGCCTAAGAAAATAAACAAAAAAATACCCCGCAAGTCCTCCGGCAATATGAGCTATAGCTTGTGCAGCAGGCTGTGCTGCCACACCTGCCAAATTAACAAACACATAAAAAACAGTAATAATCCAAATGGGCACCCCTTTACGGATATGACGAAAAAAACGATAATTAGGTGCTAGCACAGTTGCAGCAACAGCTACTGCCATTACAGATGCATTGGCGCCTAACAAGCTGGCGCTTTCAATGGCTAATCTATTAGATGGTATAAGATAGTTTGCTGTAATAAAAAATAAAGCAGCTGCCAATCCTCCATAAATATATAAGGGTATAATTTTTTTATTGCCAGTAAGATTTTGAAAAACAGAACCAAAAACCCAAAGCCAAAGCATATTACTTAGTGCCCTGTACAATTGTACATCGCTAAACATAAAGGATAAAATGGTCCAGGGTTTTTTATATAGCTGGTTTACATCTGCCGGTAATTGAAACCATTGAACTACCTCTGCATAAAAAGCAGCATCGGAATTATCGCTAACCGCAATAGCGGCTTTTATGGTTAATAATATTAAAAAGAAAACGATATTAAAAACAAAAAGCCATACCAGTGCATTATCGGGTTGTCCCAATGTAAACCGATGCTTTTTTACTTTATAATCAAGGTATCTGTCCGACTCACCCATAAATTTCTGCTTTTCCTTTTGGAATTAATAAAAAGAATCTCTTTGTGTTTTGTTCCAGTAAATAACCAAGATAAATCCCATAACCAACCCACCCAAGTGAGCAAAATGAGCAATATTACTTCCAGAAGGATAGACTCCACCAAATAAATCAAATGCCGCCATAATAGCTACAGCATATTTTGCTTTTACAGGAACAGGAATTGGGAAAATGATTAATTGTGTGTTAGGAAACAGATAAGCAAAGGCGGCAAATAATCCCATGATGGCACCTGACGCACCAACTGCAGGAGAATTTTCTAACAACAAATGAGCTGCCCCTGCTGCCAAACCGCAAGCAAAATAAAATATTAAAAACTTTTTAGGTCCCCAAGATCTTTCCAACATGGTTCCAAACATCCATAATACAAACATGTTAAAAAACAAATGGAAGAATCCTCCATGAGCAAACATGTGTGTCACCAACTGGTAGGGCTCAAAAAATGGTGTTTTGTATGGAAATAATGCAATTTTTTGTGTTATCTCTTCATTAGGGCCATCAAAAAAACTTTGCACTAAAAACACCAACACATTTATGATGATTAAGTTTAAAACAATTGGTGTTGTTTGTTGAAAACGGTTTCCAAAATTATTAAATGCCATAGTACAAATTTAGTTGTTTAATCCTTATTTTAATGAAAGCAACACTACCGCTTCAATATGGTGGGTATGTGGGAACATATCTACTGGTTGTATTTTTTCAACAGTATATTTTTCACTTAACAAGCTTATATCCCTTGCCTGGGTAGAAGTGTTACAACTTACATATACAATTTTGGGCGCTTCCATTTCAAGTAACTTAATCACCAGCTTCTCATGCATTCCTGCACGAGGAGGATCTGTTATAACTACATCTGGGCGACCATGTGTTTCAAAAAATTCATCATTGCATATTTTAATAACATCGCCAGCAAAAAATTGGGCGTGGGTAATATTATTTAATGCCGCATTTTCTTTTGCATCTTCAATCGCTTCTTCAATAACTTCAACTCCAATAATTTTTTTAGCTCCCTTGCTCACAAAAATACCTATGCTGCCAGTACCACAATATAAATCATACACAATTTCTTTACCTGTAAGTCCGGCAAAATCTCTGGTAATGCTGTACAGTTTTTCGGCTTGTTTGGTATTGGTTTGAAAAAACGATTTAGGAGAAATTTTAAATTTAAACTCTCCTAACATTTCCATTACATACCCTTTGCCAAAATAAACTTGTGGTGTAAGGTCGTAAATACTGTCGTTCCACTTTGGATTGATGGTAAATAGTAATGTAGTAATAGCTGGCATTTCTTTTAACAGGTGATCAAATAGTTTTTTCCTGTCGGCTTCTTCGTCGTGGTTTAAGCAGATGTTTACCATCAGCTCTCCTGTACTACAAAGCCTAATAATAACATTACGCAACCAGCCGGTATGTTGCCTGATATCGTAAAACAAAAAATTATTAGCTAAGGCAAAATTGCGGATCGTATTTCGTATGGTATTGTTTACATCATCCATTAAATAACATTCGTCAATATCAATTACTTTATCAAAAATTCGGGGAACATGAAAACCCAAAGCACTTTCCTGAATAGGATTTTCAGAAGCAATCTCCTCGGGTAATAAATATCTTTTATTACTAAAAGTAAACTCCAGTTTGTTTCTATAATGGACCGTATCGTCGGCACCAACAATGGGTAATATTGGGGGTAAATCTACCTTGCCAATCCTTCTTAGATTTTGCTCAGTTTCATGCTGTTTGTATTCCAATTGTTTTTGATAGGGAAGCATTTGCCATTTGCATCCACCACAAATTCCAAAGTGTTTACAAAAAGCATCAACTCTTTTTTCAGAATAAGTTTTAATCTTTAATACCCTGCCTTCGGCCCAGTCTTTTTTATTTTTTACCAGCAGTACATCGGCCACATCGCCAGGCACAGCACCTGAAATAAAGATTACTTTTCCATCTAGTTTAGCTAAGGCTTTTCCTTCGGCAGCGTAATCGGTAATAAACAGATCTTCCAGTATTATTTTTTTATTCTTTTTTCTCACCACACAAAAATACCGTTTATCTCTTCAATTTGTATTTGTTAATGAATTGCAATTAAAACATTCCTGCAAGGGGCCATATGAAAAAATGCCAACGAATTTAAATATATTTGTTCTCCTTTAAATTACAATGAAAAAACATCTTCTATTAGTCCTTTCACTTGCTATTTTTAATTTTGCATTTTCGCAGGGCTATCAAATAACAGTTAAAACACCCGCTTTTCAGTCGGGCATTAGTTACCTAACTTATTACATGGGTAACAACTTTAATATTTCTGACTCTGCGGCTTTTAGCAATTCCGGTACAGCTATTTTTAAAGGCTCCGCCACTTTACCTCCCGGTATTTATGCAGTTTTTTTACCTGGAAAAAGAATGAGGATTGAATTTTTAGTTGATAAAGAACAAACATTTTCAATACTGGCTGATACTTTAGACTTAATTAACAAAACGGTTGTAATAGACAATAAAGAAAATGAGCTTTATGTGCTTTATCAACAATTTGCATCTGTAAAAGGCAAGCAAATTCAACAGTCTAGAATGGATTTTATGGCTGCAACGAGCAGGGAAGATTCTTTATTGCAAGAAAGTAAATACCTTCTTTACAATCAGGAAATGAATGATTACAGGGATAACATCATGAAAAACCATCCCAATTCCATGATGACTGCTTTATTTAATGCGATGAAAGAACCAGTTTATCCTAAAAAAATTCCTATATCCAGGCAAGACTCTATTGAAAATTATAATGAATACAAAACTCATTATTGGGATGGCATCAGTTTTATGGATGATCGGATAATACGTACTCCATTCTTCTTAAAAAAACTGGAAAGGTATTATCGTGAAGTAATGCCATCATCGGCTGATAGCATTATTAAAGATGTAGATTATAAACTTCTATTGGCTCGTACAGCTCCCGAAATGTATAAATACCTTCTTAATTGGCTTACCGATGAATACATCAATCCTAAGGTGATGGGGCTAGATGCAGTTTTTGTTCACCTGTTTAATAAATATCATAGTAAGGGATTAACCAGCTGGCTCAATGAAACCCAAATGGAAGCCATCAGCCGCAGGGCATATATGTTAATGACTAATTTAATTGGCGATAAAGCCGCCAATATTGAGTTTCTTGATAGTCTTAATAAACCCTCTCCATTGTTTAATGTAAAAGCCGATTATACTATAGTGGTTTTTTGGGACCCTCATTGTGGTCATTGTAAAGAAGAGGTTCCGAGGATAGACTCTTTTTATAGAGCAACCTGGAAAAATCACAATGTGAAAATTTATGCGGTATTAACCCCTGATAGCAAATTTGATATAAAAACAGATTGGGTAAATTTCATTAAAGAAAAAAAACTAATCGATTGGACACATGTGTACCAAACCAGGGAAATGGAAAAAGCGGATAATGCAGCACAAAAACCTAGCTTTCGACAACTATATGATATTACTTTAACCCCTACTGTATATTTGTTAGATAAAGAAAAGCGGATTATAGGAAAAAAACTTACCCTAAATCAATTGAATGATTTTTTAGAAGTAAAATGGAATTCAACCCCAATAAAACAAAATTAAACTGCTGATGAAAAGAATTTATTTACTACTGCTATTTGCAAGTAGTGCATTATCAGGATATTCTCAGGCTTTATTTAGCTATGGCAATACCTCTGTTGATAAGGAAGAGTTTTTAAGGGCCTACAACAAAAACAAAATTGATGTACCAGATAAGGAAAAAGCTTTAAGAGAATACCTTGATCTTTATATAAGATTTAAACTAAAGGTTAAAGCTGCTTTGGAATTAAAGCTCGACACTTTACCTCAGCTTCAATATGATTTACAAAGTTTTAGAAGCCAGATTGAGGATAGTTATTTAAATAATGAAAAAGCGGTTAACGATTTATTAAAAGAAGCTTTTATCCGAAGCCAAAAAGACCTCCACATTATTCATTATTTTATTCCGGTTGACAACAACTCAAACCCCGAAGACAGCCTTAAAGTATTTAAAGCAATACATGACTTTTTTAAAAAATTAAATACTACAAATGTTGACGCATTAAAAGAAGCAGCCGCGTTAAATATAAAACAATCCGACTTTGGATTTATTACGAGCTTTACCATTCCTTATGAATTCGAAACTTTAATTTATGGATTAAAGCCCGGGCAATATAATAAGCCCTACCGTAGCAAAAGTGGCTGGCATATTTTTCAGAATAAGGAAGAACGCAGAGCGGTGGGTAAATGGAAAATTGCACAAATATTAATTGCCCTTCCTCCAGAAGATCAAATACCCGATGTGAATGCTTATGCAAAAAAGGCAGACTCAATATATTACGCTTTAAAAAGTGGGGCCGATTTTGCAACCATGGCAAAAGAAGTTAGTGATGATAAAATTACTTTTCAAAACGGGGGAGAAATGCCTGAGTTTGGTACCGGAAAATTTGAACAGGGTTTTGAAAACGAAGTATTTAAATTAACTAAGGATGGAGAAATTGGGAAACCCTTTTTATCACCTTATGGATTTCATATCATCAAAAGAATTTCCCATTCACCTGTACCTTTTGACAGTGAAGACCTTGCTTATAAGTTTGATTTAAAACAAAAACTACAACAGGATGCCCGTATTAATATTGCAAAGGATCTGTACCTAAAAGATATTTTAAAACAAATTGGTTTTAAAAAAACCATTCAAGTATCGGATGCCGACTTATTCAAATACGCCGACAGTGCTTTTAAAAATCAATTAAATAATACATCAGATGTAACCATCTACCCCATTAGTCAAAAAGTATTATTTACTTATGGTAAAACCAAAGCAATAGGAAGCGATTGGCTAAACTTTATTAGAGATTATAAAAACAATACTGATATTTATCGCAATGAAAATTATTCAGACCTGTATGAAATATTTACTTCATCTAGTATAACTAATTATTATAAAAAGCATTTGGAAAATTATAATGCTGATTTTAAATACCAGATAGAAGAGTTTAAAGAAGGGAATGTATTGTTTGAGATTATGGAAAAAAATGTTTGGGGTAAAGCTGCTACCGATACAGTTAACTTATTAAAGCACTTTGCTGATAATAAGCAAAATTATTTATGGGGTGCTAGTGCTAATATTATTTTATTTAATTGTACCAACAAATTATTTGCAGAAGATTTTAAAAGTTCTTTAAAAAACGGGAAAGACTGGAGATTAATAGTAGAAGATGGTGGAAACAATTTACAAGCTGATTCGGGAAGGTTTGATCTTACTCAAATACCTATTGCCATTGACACAAAAGCGCCTACAGGAACAATTACAGAAATTATTGTAAGCCCTGCTGATGGTATGGCAAGTTTTGCTAAAATTATTAAACATTATGCTGCCGGCATTCAGCGTAATTTTGATGAAGCTAGAGGATTAGTGATTAATGACTATCAAAATATTTTAGAAGAGCAATGGATAGAAAGTTTAAAAAAGAAATTCCCCGTTAAAGTAAATGAAGTTGTTTTTCAGTCTTTATTGAAATAATGGCTATTTAATTATTTTCAAAAAGCCTGCCCGCTTAACCAGTTGGCAGGCTTTTTGAGTATATGGGTTTTAGCGGACAAAAAATAATAGTATCCTGCATCACTTAAACATTAATTTATGAAAAAATTATTATTATTATTAGCATTTGCAACAGGCACATCGCTGATAGGGAAAGCACAGGTTTATATCCAAGGCGGATTAAATTTATCAAACATTACAAAAACGAATGACGGGCAAACAGAAAAGAATAATGTTCTTCCTTCCTTTAATGTTGGTGTTTTGGGTCGTTTAGGCCTTTCTCCCAACTTTGACCTCGAATCAGGTATTTTATTTACAGGCCATGGTTCAAAAGCCGAAACTTACTTTAATGGTGGTACCGATTATGTAAAATCTAAGTTCAACCCGATTTATATTCAGGTGCCGTTGAATGCTATTATAAAAATTCCGTTGGAAAAAAAATCGGCGGTATTTTTTAATGCCGGTCCTTATATAGCTATGGGTATTGGGGGTAAATCTAAAATGGAATCTAAAATTGGTCCACTGATGTCTTCATCAACTAGCACCATTAAATTCAGCAACGACGATCCGTTTACTTCGAATCAGGATGATGCGGCTTAT
Organism: uncultured Chitinophagaceae bacterium; assembly: GCA_947085175.1. Taxonomy (GTDB): domain Bacteria; phylum Bacteroidota; class Bacteroidia; order Chitinophagales; family Chitinophagaceae; genus Ferruginibacter. Next base: position 215,846 of record CAMTVJ010000006.1, on the reverse strand, counting down.
GACAAATTAAAACGATTTGATTACGGTTTAAATTTTGGTGGAGGATTTCAGCTTGAGCATGTAATATTAAAAGTGAACTATGGCCTTGGTCTTTCAAAGATTAATTCAACTGAAAGCAACAATACTTCCAATGATAAAAATAAGTATCGTACACTTAGTTTTTCGGTAGGTATTCCGCTTGGAAAATAATTTGTATTCTGTAAAAAAGGGCCTCCTAAATTCAGGAGGGCCTTTTTTACAGAATTTCTTTAACCACATTGGCTACCAAATGCGGTTTACCTAAAGTATAATAGTGTAATACAGGCACCCCAAATGCAACCAGTCCTTTTGATTGCTCAAGTAGCCACTCTTGGCCCAGCATTTCTACCTCTTCATCGGTTTTACATTTTAATATTTCTTTACTTAAAACTGCAGGTAAGTCAATATTAAAAAACTTAGGAAGAACAGTTAATTGTTTTTTGTTGTAAATGGGTTTTAACCCAGGTATAATAGGTACAGTAATACCAATATCACGACAAGCTTTTTCAAAGGCAAAATACTTTTCGTTGTCAAAAAACATTTGGGTAACAATATAATCGGCCCCCATATCCACTTTTTGTTTTAAATAAAATAAATCGCTTTCCATATTAGGGGCTTCAAAATGCTTTTCGGGGTACCCTGCTACACCTATACAAAATTTTGTTTGGCTGGTATTCTTTAATTCATCCTCCAAATAAACTCCAGCATTTAAATCCACCACTTGTTTCAATAAATCACTTGCATAATTATGCCCACCAGGTTCAGGTAAAAAGGCTGTTTCGTTTTTAGCTGCGTCACCACGTAAAACAAGTACGTTATCAATACCCAGGTAATTCAAATTAATTAATGCATCTTCTGTATCATTCACACTAAAGCCGCCACAAATTAAATGAGGCACCGTATCTACATTATATTTGTTCATAATGGCGGCACAAATACTTTCTGTACCGGGTCTTTTACGTACAGTTACTTTTTGAAAATTACCATCTGGTTTCTTTTTAAAAACATGCTCACTTCTGTGATAGGTAACATTAATATAAGCAGGATTAAATTCTATCAAAGGGTCAAGAAGTTGATACAATGACTGAATACCTTTTCCTTTTAATGGTGGCAGTATTTCAAAAGAAACAAGTATTTTTTTAGCCTGATTAATGTGGTCAATTACTTTCATCCTTTTAATTAAATTGTAAACAAAATGCTATTTCTAAATATTATTAACGTTCAAAAACGAATAAGTTTTAGAACATTAATAAATGATAGCATCCAAAAATAAATTACTGTATCGGTAATATGTATTACTTGGAGGGGGTATTAAACGGTAAACCTCGTGGCGCACAATCCAAGCATTATTATTGTACCAGATTTTATCAATAAGTAATCCTCCTTTTACTCCTTCGTAATGATTGGTAAGCACATCGCCAATTCCTGTAGCCAACAAATCATTTACTCCTTTAACGGTAAAATCTTCCATTCCTCCTGCATTAAAACTGCTATAGGTTTCATTTAAAACAGCAGGGTATTTACAAAATAAATTTGAACTGCTATTGGCATATTGATAAAGACCTCCTGTTTTTTCTTTTAAATAAAACATGGTGGTATCTGTAGCATTGTTTACAACATTAAACCAGGTTTCTCCCCCTAAGGTTACTTCTCCTTTAATTCTCATAACCAATGTGATATTATTAGCCAATCCACCTGCAGGATAATAAGTTAAATACCTATAAGTCCATTGAGTACCTATTTTGGGTTTTGTAGCAGGTATTGGAGTAGGTGTAGATTCCTTTTGACAAGAGGTAATAACTACAATTGCCAATAAAAAAAATACAAGGGTGAAAAAAGTTTTAATCCTCATGTTATTGTTTTATTTATTTTAATAAAAAGTAAAAATAATCAAAAATCATAGTCGCATCATTAATAAAAATTCGTTACTTTTTAAGTTAATGGATTATTAAAATAATTTAAAACAAAGCTTAAAACCTTATTCCCAAACAAATACCCGAACGCAAACCAGCCCATGGCCCTTTAAAATTTATGGTAGCCCCTGTACTGTTAACATTATAAGTAAATTCAGTGAGTGGTATATCTAAGGAGCTTAGCTCGTCTCTCAAATCTTGTTGTTCAATAGCATTCATATTTTTTTGTCCGGTCATCTTACCATTAGAGCTTCCGTAATTGGGTCCCAGAATCCACCAATCTAAATACAATTTTTTACTAAGTTTAAATTGAGCCCCTATCATAAGACCTCCTGTAATTCCAGTAATTTTTCCAGTCATGGGAATCATTTGAGTTGCACCGACACCGTCATCATACTCTAAAACTACATCTGCATTATAGCTGGCAATATTTGCAAATAATCCAAGGTAAAATCCACGAAATGCCCCTTTTTTACTTAAATAATATCTTACTTCGGGCATAAAAGCAAAATTGCCAATTTTAAGATTGTTAATCTGGCGTTCAGTATCCGGATCATCAACCATGCTAATTACCGAGCTTTTTAAAGGAATACTTCCTTTTGGCATTAACCTAAAAGTTCCTGCAACGGTTACTTTTCTGGCAACTGCTCTTTCATATTGCAGGGTTATGTTTTTCAAAGCAAGGGCTGGAAGATTAATTTTTATCAGATTTTTACCATCCATAGGGTCAATGGTTTCTTTCTCTACATCCTGGGCTAAAATATAATTAGTGAAAGATGTAAGGCATAGCATTGCAATAAATTTCTTCATTTTAATTTTGGTTTAATTAATTAATAGATTAAAAAGCAAAATAATATATTTTATTTTTAAATGCAATAAAAAGCAAAAACCTTTATAAAGAAACTCAAATATAGTAACTGCCACAAACAACTGGTTTTTAATGTGCCTCTCTATTTAAAAACTAAAGTTTTGATAAGCTTCAATTATTATAACAATCGCTAATTAGAGTTCGCTTATTTTTGTAAAAACATATTTACGTGAATTTAACTATTCAAACAAATAACTTGGTAAAAGTTTACGGTAGCCGAACCGTAGTAAATAAAGTGTCATTTAATGTTTCTCAGGGTGAAATAGTTGGCTTATTGGGGCCAAATGGAGCTGGCAAAACCACTTCTTTTTACCAAGTAGTGGGTTTGGTAAAACCAGATGAGGGTACAGTTTTTTTAAACGATATCAATATCACAAAACTTCCTATGTATAAGCGGGCTCAAATGGGTATCGGTTATCTCCCCCAGGAAGCCAGTGTTTTTCGCAAATTAAGTGTGGAGGATAATATATTGGCTGTTTTAGAAATGACAAAATTGAGTAAGACACAGCAAAAAGAAAAGCTGGAATCCCTCTTAGAAGAATTTCATCTTCATCAAGTACGTAAAAACAATGGCGACACTTTAAGCGGAGGAGAAAGAAGACGAACTGAAATTGCCCGTGCTTTGGCAGTGGACCCAAAATTTATTTTACTGGACGAACCTTTTGCAGGTGTAGATCCCATTGCCGTGGAAGATATACAAGCCATCGTAGCAAGATTAAAATTCCGCAATATTGGAATTTTAATTACCGATCATAATGTAAATGAAACGCTTTCTATTTGCGACCGTGCTTACTTATTAATTGACGGAAAAATATTCACTCATGGTACTGCTGAAGAACTTTCCAGTGATGAGCAGGTACGTCGTTTGTACCTTGGTAAAAACTTTGAATTAAAACGCAAAGATTATTTGCATGATGAAGCAGCCCGATAATTAATTATCTTGGTACTTCAATGAAACTCCTTTCATCTGCCATATCTAAATTAGCAAGGATGCGCTTGTGGCGTATTGAAAACTGGAGTAACCACCCCGAAGCAGTGCAGCGTGAAGTTTTACAAGAATTAGTCACCGCCGCCCAATACACAGAGTTTGGTAAAAAATACCATTTTGAGAAACTGTTTACTTTAAAAGAGTTTAAAAGAAATGTACCCATTCATGAGTATGACGACATTAAGCATTACATTTTAAGGATGATGAATGGTGAGGAGAATATCTTATGGAATACTCCGGTAAGCTGGTTTGCAAAATCTAGCGGCACAACATCAGATAAAAGCAAATTTATCCCTATCAGTGAAGAAAGTTTACAGGAAAATCATTTTCAAGCTAGTAAAGACCTACTCAGCAATTATTATAATTATTTTCCGTCCAGCGATTTATTAACCGGTAAAGGATTGGTCATTGGGGGTTCTCACCAAATACATAAGCTTAATGAAGAAATTCAATACGGCGATTTAAGTGCAGTACTTATGCAAAATTCTCCCTTTTGGGGCCAATGGATTCGTACTCCAGAATTAAGTGTTGCTTTATTGGATGAATGGGAAGATAAAATTGAAAAACTGGCACTAGTTACTGCTGAGGAAAATGTTACTTCTTTGGCTGGCGTACCCACTTGGACACTCCTCTTATTAAAACGTATTTTAGAAATAAAAGGAAAGTCAACCATTAAAGAAGTGTGGCCAAATTTAGAATTATATATCACTGGAGGGGTTTCTTTTGTTCCTTATAGAGATCAGTTTGAGAAAATCATTGGCGGCAAAATCAACTATTTAGAAATATACAATGCTAGTGAAGGATTTATTGCCGCTCAATTAAAACCCGATGATGAGGGTATGCTTTTATTTACCGAGCATGGAATTTTCTATGAATTTATGCCCGTAGAAGAATATGGAAATGAAAACCCTGTTACTGTAGGTTTAAAAAATGTAGTGGTTGGAAAAAACTATGCTTTAATCATTAGTACCACTGGTGGGTTATGGCGGTATTTAATTGGCGATACTATTCAGTTTACTAAATTGAATCCATATCATATAAAAATTACTGGTCGTTTAAAACATTATATGAATGCTTTTGGGGAAGAAGTAATTGTTGACAATAGCGATATGGCTGTAGCAGCAGCGGCAGAAAAAACAAATGCTATTGTAAACGATTATACAGCAGCTCCTGTTTACTTTAGTGAAAATAGCAATGGTGCTCACGAATGGCTAATAGAGTTTGAGGAAAAGCCTGCCGATATGAATGCATTTATTATTGAACTTGATAACAATTTAAAAAGTTTAAACAGTGATTACGAAGCAAAACGTCATAAAAACATAGCTTTGCGGTTACCAATTGTACATAGTTTACCCATTGGAACTTTTACGAATTGGCTTCGAAGCAAAGGAAAACTTGGTGGGCAACATAAGGTTCCAAGGTTGAGTAACGAACGAACAATGTTGGAAGAAATTCTAAATCAGATAAAAAAAACAGCGAATGGCTGAACAGCAATGTAAAAACTGTGGTAATAACTTCTTGGGAAAATATTGTAACGTTTGCGGCGAAAAAGTGTATACAGAAAAGGATAAAACACTCGGACATATTATTGGTGAGGGGCTACATTTTCTGACTCATTTTGAGGGAAAGTTTTTTAATACTTTAAAAGTTATTTTTATACGGCCGGGCAAATTGTCTCTTGATTATTGTAATGGTATCCGGAAAAAATATTTCAAACCACTTTCCTTTTTTCTGATGTTGGTTATATTGTACCTTTTATTTCCAGTTTTTGAAGGGTTGAATATGCATTTACAAACTCATGTAAACCATAATCTTTATGGCCACTTCGCCACTAATGAAGTATTGAGAAAACTTAAAGAAACCAATGTTTCTGAGATAGAACTTGTTAAATCTTTTCATCGTGCCGGAGAAAAAACATCAAAGTTTCTTTTGTTCTTTATCATTCCGTTTGTTGCTTTATTTTCTTTGTTATTAGGCAATAATAAAAGGAAAAAATATTATGACCATTTTGTTTTCACAATAGAATCTTGCTCTTTCTTTATTCTCTGGGGTTTTTTAATACTTCCCCTGTTAGTCATTTTATTAAACCTGATAACCAACATTAGTATCAAAGATCCTATTACCGGATATATTTTATCTGGTGTTTTTGTTATTTATACTATATCGGCTTCGAAAAGATTTTTTAATTTTAGTTGGTGGTATAGTATATTGTATGCTATATTATTATCAGTTTTTCTAATTGTATTTATCGAGTACATTTACAAATTTATCCTTTTTTATATTGCCATAAAGCTGGCTTAAGTAAGGGATCAAAAAAAAAATTATGAAATTATTAGAAGGTAAGATTGCAATAATTACTGGAGCTGCCCGTGGTATTGGCGAAGGCATCGCCATTAAATTTGCAGAACATGGCTGCAACATTGCTTTTACTTATGTAAGCGACAATAGTGCCGATAAAGCAAAAGCTTTGGAAGATAAGTTAACAGCACTTGGTGTTAAAGCAAAAGCTTACCAAAGCAATGCAGGAGATTTTGCTGCTTGTGAACTTTTTGTAAATGATGTGATGAAAGAGTTTGGGCAGATTGATGTATGTGTTAATAACGCTGGTATCTCTAAAGACAATTTACTTTTGCGTATGACTCCTGAGCAATGGGATGATGTGATGCAGGTCAATTTGAAAAGCGTTTTCAATATGACCAAACAAGTAATACGCCCTATGATGAAAGCAAAAAGCGGCAGTATTATTAATATGAGCAGCATTATTGGCGAAATGGGAAATGCTGGACAAAGTAGTTATGCAGCCAGTAAAGCAGGTATTATTGGATTTACTAAAAGTATCGCCAAGGAATTAGGTAGCCGAAACATCCGAAGTAATGCTGTTGCTCCTGGTTTTGTAGAAACCGATATGACTAGTTATTTAAAAGATGGTGATGGTGCCGATAAATATAAAGCCGATATTCCTTTGGGAAGATTTGCTAGTACAGAAGATATTGCCAATGTTTGTTTGTTTTTAGCCTGTGATATGGGTAGTTATGTTACCGGTCAAGTTATAAGCGTATGCGGCGGTTTAAATATTTAATTATAAATAGTAACAAGCACATTAATTGCTATTCGGGTTTTAAATTTTTATCTGCTACTATTTAAACTGTTCTTTAGGTTACAATAACCTCATTACCAATATAAAAGGTAAATAAAATTTATTCATTGTTAGTTTTAAAGCACCAAAACAAAGGGCTCATCTTAACCATATAGCTGCTACATTCTACAAAATTTTACAAAAGGATTACATTATTATTAGGGTAAATAAAATATAAAATAATACCTTTACTTTCATAAATGAAAGTATTACTATCTTTTTTCTTGCTTTTACAAACCGCAGTTTATATAATGCCGGTAAAAGAACTGGTAAACGGCTACCTCGTTTCTTGTGCCGCTGAGTTTAATGATGAATGCTTTAAGGGAAGTAAAAAAGAGAAAGCTGACCGGGCTATTCTTCTGTTATACTCAATAGAAAAGAAGAATTTTACAATTTACAGTAGCCCTCTATTGTACAATATCGATAATTCACAATTGCCGGGTCAGGTTGAAAAACCCCCGCCTGATGTTACCTGATAGGTAATTCCACAATCACATTTAGCCTAATCATCTTTATTAAAGGATTAATTTCACAAAGCATCCATTTTCATTAAATAAAAAAACATGAACGGAAAACCAAGTCCCATAAACAGAATATTCAATCTTGTAAAACTGGAACATAAAGAAATTACATCTATCTATTTTTATGCCGTCATGAAGGGGTTGATTTTATTGTCAATACCTGTAGGAATACAAGCTTTAATTGGGTTTGCTCAAACTTCCACAACATCATCGTCGATTGTTTTGTTGATTGTGCTCATCGTTCTCAGTGTCTTCATCGCTGGGGTGATGCAGGTAAAACAAATGCAGGTTATTGAAAAAATTCAGCAAAAAATTTATGTCCGCTATTCGTTTGCCATGGCAAACAAGGTACCTGAAGTAAAGTTGGCCACGGTAGATAATTTCTATTTGCCGGAATTAATGAATCGGTATTTTGATATCATTAACCTGCAGAAAAGCCTTGCTAAGCTATTACTCGATTTCCCACTTGCCATCATTCAAATCATTTTTGGCCTGATCCTGCTTGCATTCTATCATCCATTATTTATCGCATTTGGCACGCTGTTCGTTTTGATTACCTGGAGTATACTTTATTTTTCGGGCAACAGGGGGCTTCGGGCTAGTATCGAGGAAAGTACAGATAAGTTTAGGGTTTCGCAGTGGCTGGAAGAAATGGCACGGATATCACGTTCTATCAAATTTGCGAAATCGGCTGATTTCTTTATTAATAAAACAGATGACCATATAACCCAGTACTTACAAAGCAGGACAAAGCATTACAAAATTTTGGAAATACAGTTTAAAACATTGATTGGATTTAAAACACTGTTTACCGCAGCCATGTTATTGGTAGGCTCCTATCTTTTACTGGAACAACAAATTAATGTAGGCCAGTTTATTGCAGCAGAAATTGTTTTACTTACTGTTATTAGCTCAGTTGCAAAACTGATTACAAACCTTGATAGTGTTTACGACGTTTTAACATCGGTAGAAAAGATTGAGAGTATTACCGATCTGGAAACAGAAAAAAGCGGCACCTTATTATTGCCTGAAAATGGTAGAGGCTTTAGCATTACCCTGTTACATACCACTTTCAGTCATTCAGATAAAAATACCCCTGTTTTAAAAAATATATCATTTAAAATAGAGCCAAATGAAAGGGTTTGTTTACGGGGTGATGAAGGGACCGGTAAATCAACTCTGTTAAGATTGATAGCAGGACATTATCCTGATTTTGAAGGATCTGTTCTCATAAACGACATACCTCTTAAAAATTATAACCTGCAATCACTGCGTTTACATACAGGCATGGTCATCAGCATGCAGGAAATTTTTGAAGGAACGTTAATGGAGAATATCTGCATGGGTTTACAAAGTGTAGATCTTCGTGAGGTACAATTACTTTGTAATAAAGTGGGCCTCACAGAATATATCAGCTCATTAAATAATGGTTTTGATACCCTTTTATCAGCCAGCGGCAACAAGCTGCCCACCCACGCCATTAAAAAAATTATATGGATAAGGGCATTGATCAATAAGCCCAGGCTGCTGCTCCTTGAAGAACCCTGGACAGGTCTTGAAGAACAATATCAAAAGCAGATCAAACACATGTTATTAACAGAATTGACGAACACAACGATAATCATCATCACCAGTGATACTGATTTTATTAAATCATGCCATAAAATAATAGAACTAAAAAAAGAAGGTTGTTTGGTTACTGAAAAAAAATGATCCAGTAGAACAATTTTTAAATAATAAATACAATTGCCATGCAAAATTATAAAGCATATTCAAACATTTACCGGCACGATAAAACAAGCCATATAATATACTGGTTCATCGGATTTTTAACCGTACTAGTTATCATCATGTTTTTACCCTGGACACAAAATATAAGGGGCAAAGGCAGTATCACTACATTAAAGCAGGAGCAAAGGCCACAGGAATTAAACAGCATCATACCGGGAAAGATCACGAAGTGGTTTGTAAATGAGGGAGATCATGTGAATGCCGGAGACACCATTCTGCAGATCAGTGAAGTTAAAGACGACTACCTGGATCCGAACCTTGTTTCCAGAACCGGTGAACAGATCAGTGCCAGCAGGCAGGGTATCAGTAATTATCAGAACAAAGTAAACACGGCCAGTGTTCAAATGAATGCCTTAAGCAATAACCGGCAATTGAAGCAGGAGCAGTTGCAAAACAAAATAAAGCAATTGAAATTAAAGCTGCAAAGCGACAGTATTGAAAATGTAGCTGCCGTTAATGATAATAAAATTTCCTTGCAGCAATTCAAAAGGCAGCAAATGATGTTTGACAGCGGATTGGTTTCACAAACCCAGCTTGAACAACGTAACCTTGTTTTTCAAAATGCCGTTGCAAAAAAAATAGTTGCTGAAAATAAAGTAGCCGTAACGCGGCAGGAACTAACCATCGCCGCTTTGGAAATGGATGCTATTAACCAGGATTATATAGAAAAAGTTTCCAAAACACAGGGTGAGCAGTTTCAGTCTATGTCTGATATAGCGGGTAACGAAAAAGAAATTGCAAAGCTGCAAAACCAATATAGCAACTATAATATCAGAAGCGGACTTTATTATATTACTGCGCCACAGTCGGGTCAAATAACAAAAGCTAAAAAAGCAGGCATCGGTGAAATCATCAAGGAAGGTGAAATGTTGGTACAAATAGTTCCCAATAAAATGGAATATGCCGTTGAGCTTTTTGTAGATCCAATGGATATGCCGCTGGTTAATCTCAAACAAAAAGTGCGTTTTGTTTTTGATGGATTTCCTGCCATAGTTTTTAGCGGATGGCCCAATTCTTCATATGGTGTTTTTAGCGGAGAAGTGGTAGCCATTGAAAACGCTGTAAGTGCGAATGGTAAATTCAGGGTATTGGTAAAAGAAGATCCAGATTATAAAAAGAAATGGCCTAAAGAATTAAAAATTGGTGCAGGATGCCAGGGAATAGCCTTATTAAAAAATGTACCTGTATGGTATGAATTGTGGCGTAACATTAATGGGTTCCCACCAGACTATTACAAAGTAGGCACAGTAACAGAAAAAAAGAAATAACATGAACAAAATCATACTACTTATACCGGTTTTATTATTGGCATTAAATTCAAATGCACAAGACAATGTTCAAACATTTTCACTTGGCAGTTTTTTACAGGCAGTAAAAAAATTTCATCCGATTGCCAAACAGGCAGACATTCAGGTTGATAAAGCTGGGGCGGCTGTTTTGACTGCCCGGGGCGGATTTGATCCTGTTTTTGAATCAGATGGAAATAATAAAACCTTCAATGGAGTTAATTATTACCGCAATAATTCCATGCAGGTGAATATACCAACCTGGTATGGTATTGAAATTAAAACAGGTATTGAATATCTGGCCGGTAACAGAACAAATCCTGAAGAAACAGCCGGCAAAACCAGCTTTGCTGGTATTAGTTTTCCGATAGCTAAAAACTTACTGATGGATAAAAGAAGAGCAGTACTGCAGCAGGCAAAGATCATGGTCAATGCATCTGAACAAGAAAAAAGAATCATGCTTAATGATTTGCTAAAAGAAGCATCAGACAGCTATTGGCAATGGACCCTCGCATATTTCAATTTTCAAACCTTTACCCGTGTTTTAGAAAACAATAAAAAAAGGATCGACATGGTTAGAACCGCCTTTACGATAGGGGAAAAAGCTGCTATCGATACCACCGAGGCTATGGTTCAGTTACAGAGTTTTACTTACCAACAAAATGAAGCTCGGGTAGCTTTGCAAAATGCTACGCTCCTGCTCAACAATTTTTTATGGAAAGAAAATAATGAAGCATACGATATCCCATACAACATCATTGCACCTAATGAAAAATTAGAATCATTATCCAATTCTGTCATTTTTCCTGAACTGGAGCAATTGCTACAATCGGTAATAAAAAGTCATCCAGAGTTGGTAAATTTTGAATACAAACTAGACATGTTATTGATTGAAAAAAAACTCCGTTTCCAGGATCTCTTACCAAAAATAGATTTAAAGTATAACCAACTTGGCAGTGGTTATAATATTGCTTCAACCACTGTCAAACCTCTATTCGAAAATAACTACCGGTATGGCATTGGGTTTAGCATCCCACTACGACTCAGCGAGGGAAGAGGCGCATATAAAGCTGCTAAATTGAGAATAGAAGAAACAGAACTGGAAGCCATACAGAAATCAAACACTATATCCAATAAAGTGAAAGCCGTTTATTATCAGTTAGAAAATTATAAATCGCAGGTTAACCTTCTTGAAAAAACATACTTTAATTATCTGTTACTGCAAAGAGCAGAAGAAACCAGATTTTTTAATGGCGAAAGTTCCTTGTTTTTAATAAATGCAAGAGAAAACAAAACTTTAGAAACACAATTAAAGCTTAATGAAACTACTATTAATTACAATAAAACGGCCAATATTTTGAGATGGTCAGCCGGTGAGTTATGGGGGCTATAATCCGAATTCACAAAAAATTTATTAATTTAAAACCTTTTGCATAAATATGATAGCCATTATGCCTTTGCTTTAAATTTATTAATGGCATTCCTAGTAAATTCACTCAATACCAACCTTCCGCTTATTGCTGCTCTTTCTTTCAATAATACATCCCAGTGATCGGTGCCAACCCAGAAAGTTTTTTTCAACTCGGCCATTGCAGAGGGTGAAGAGTGTGCCAACGTATTAGCCAAGCGATAAACGGCTTCATCCATCCCTTCTATTGTTTGATGCATCTCAGCAAACATTCCCCTTTTACGAGCCCACTCGGCATTACGCCAAGATGTAGCATCAATAGATAAGCTACTAAATGCCGATGTGCCTATTTTTCTTTCAACAGCAGGGCCTACAACAAAAGGTCCAATACCCACAGCTAATTCGCTTAATTTAATATCAGCATTTCCAGTAGCAATAGCATAATCTACCGCAGTAGCCAAACCAACACCTCCTCCAACACATTTTCCCTGAATACGGCCAATTATAAACTTGGGACACTTTCGCATGGCGTTGATTACATTGGCAAAGCCAGTGAAAAACCTTAGCCCCTCTTTTTCATTTTGAATAGCCATTAGTTCATCAAAACTTGCTCCAGCACAAAATGTTTTATCACCTGCGCTTTTTAATATGATGACTTTAGTTTCATCATGCGTTCCTGCAAAATGAATTTCACGTGCAAGCTCTTCTAATATTTTTGCCGGAAGGCTATTGCTCTGTGGATGAAAAAATTCAATGGTATTGATACCATGTTCTATATGGGTTTTTACATAACCTTCTGTGCTCATAATCTTAAATTTGGATGTTAAAAGTAGAAAATATTACTGTTCTTTTTTAGCCACCATTGTTAAAATGGTTGCAATTCCTGTTATTTCGCCTGTTTCATCAATCATCTCCACCATCCATTTTACAATGCCTTTATCAATATCATCGCCTCTTTTAAAATCCGCTGGTTTTTCAACCAGCCTTTTGTCATTCAATAATTTTTCTTTACAGGTAAAGCGGATATGAATTTCGCTACCCGGATAAACTGGCTTTGTAAATCGTAATTCATCAATTCCGTAATTTAACAATACCGGATTCTTTTCGTAGCTATCCACAAACAACCCTGCAGCAATGCTCATGATAAAATAACCATGGGCAACCTGTTGCTCAAACATGGTCCCTTCGAAATCGGTGGTTTTAATATGTGCATAAAAATTATCTCCGCTTAAGTCGGCAAACCTGTCAATATCTTCCGAAGTAATCAATCTTTTTTCTGTGATGATTTGGTCACCAATTTCCAGTTCTTCAAAATATTTTCTAAACGGATGCTTGCCGGGGTCTTTCCCCTTGGCATATTGCTGATATACATTGGTAATAGCTGAAATGGTTGTTGGTGAACCTTGAATGGCTGTACGTTGTAAATAATGTTTAACGCCTCTTAAGCCACCCATTTCTTCTCCGCCTCCGGCTCGTCCTGGACCACCATGAATTAATAATGGTAATGGAGAGCCATGTCCAGTGCTTTCCTTGGCACATTCATTATTCAACACTAAAATTCTGCCATGGTGCGTTGCTGCACCTACCACATATTGTTGTGCGGTTTTATTATCTGCAGTTACAATTGAAGAAACCAAACTTCCTTTGCCAAGTTTACTTAGCGCTATGGCATCTTCCATATTTTTATATGGCATAATGGTGCTAACTGGGCCAAAAGCTTCTACTTCATGTGGTTCTTTGCTGTCAAAAGGTTTATCATTCATTAATAAGATAGGCGACATAAATGCTCCTTTATTTATATCCGCATCCAGCAATTCCACACTATCCAAACTTCCATAAACAATTTGAGAAGATGCCAATAATTTTTGAACCTGTTCTTTTACTTCCTCTCTTTGGGTTTGTCCGGCCAGGGACCCCATTCTTACTGCTGCATTCAAAGGGTTGCCAATAACAGTTTGTGAAAGAGATGCCCCAATTTCTTTCCAGATATCTTCAATTTTGTTTTCCGGAACAAAAATTCTACGGATGCCTGTACATCTTTGTCCGGCTTTTAAGGTCATTTCTTTACGCACTTCTTTTATAAAAATGTTCCATTCCGGCATATCGGGTGTAACATCATTTCCAAGTACAATACAATTTAATGAGTCAGCTTCCAGATTAAAAGAAACATTCTCTCTTAAAATATTTTCATTCGACTTTAATAATAATCCTGTTGTTGCAGATCCTGTAAATGTTACTACATCTTGATAATTTACATGATTTAACAAATCGCCAGCGCTACCACACAATAATTGCAAAGCCCCCTCGGGTAAAATTTTACAGGCAATAATTTCTTTTACAACCGCCTCGGTAAGGTAGCTAGTTACGGTGGCGGGTTTAACAATACAGGGCATCCCTGCCAATAAGTTCACCGCTATTTTTTCCAACATACCCCATACCGGAAAATTAAATGCGTTGATATGAACAGCCACCCCTTCTTTAGGCACCAAAATATGAGTGCCCATAAAACTGTTGTTTGGGCTCAGGTTATGGCTATCGCCATCAATACAAAAAACATCATTTGGAAATTTTCGGCGCAGCGATGCATTGGCAAACAAATTTCCAATACCCCCTTCTATATCTACCCAGCTATCGGCTTTGGTAGCACCAGTTTTATAACTGATAGCATAAAACTTATCCAAATGATTTCTTAAATGCAGCGCTAAAGCTTTCAGCATATTTCCACGTTCGTGAAAAGTCATTTTACGTAAAGCGGGGTTGCCTACTTTTCTTCCATATTCAATTATGGCTTTAAAGTCGAGGCCTTTAGTTGAAGCGCTTGCAATAGCTTCTCCATTTACTGCATTGTATAATTGTTGTCCATCTCCATCTCCAGTTATCCAGTTACCCGATATATAATTTTCCAGTTTCATGCTTACGTTTTTATAATCTGCTAAGTTACCTAAAGCAAAAGAGGCGAAAAGCCTCTTTAATTAAAATTTTAAATCAATCTAAATTGTTTCAAATGGTGTGTAAAGTGTTTGTAATGTATTAAAATCCATTCCTTATAATTCAATTCTCCAAAAACAGGGTGTAAGGTTTTTGAGTCTGGGTTTACAGCAAAGTATTGAATAAAGCCTTCCATAGCATCATCCAATTTTGTATATACTTCCTCCATCGTTCCATACATACAGGGTTCGGGTGCTTCGGAAACAATATTGATAGGCGCTTTTGTGTTTTCTCTAAATTCTTTATCGCTATATAAAAACTCTTTAAACTTAGGTAAGTATTCTATAGGCGTTACAAGTTCCATCTTTATTTTGTTGTTAGAAATGTCGATTGTCTTTACCAAATGTTCCAAAACTTGTTGGCCATTCATTACTCCCCAACTACCCATAGCATCCGCTTGTAGATTTTTTAATAACTCCACTGCTTTAGTAAGTACAAATACTTCTTTATCTGTTTGCATGATTCTATTTTAAAATACAATGTAAAACAAAAAAGCATTGTTTTTAAACGAATGCTTTAGATGATTTTATTTATCTCTGTTATCAATTTCAACACAGAGCCTATCAAAAATTTCGGTTATCGTTCCTTCTCCTTTAACCATTACTACTTTATTAAATTTTTCGTAGTAGTCGGCAACCATGGCTGTTTTATTCCGGTATTCCACAATTCTGGCTCTTATTACGGCTTCGTTATTGTCATCGCTTCTTCCACTAGTTTCGCCCCTTTTTACCAAACGCTTCACTAATTCTTCTTCACTTACATCTAAAGCAAGCATTACGGCAATTTTTGAATTTTTTAAGTCTAACAGTTTATCAAGTGCTTTAGCCTGTGCTGAAGTACGGGGAAATCCGTCAAATAAAAAGCCTTTTACTTTTGGATTTTCATCTAATGCAGAGCTGATCATACCAATTACCACCTCATCTGGTACAAGTTGGCCTTTGTCCATAAAATTCTCGGCTTCTTTACCTAATGCCGTTTGATTATTGATTTCACTACGCAATAAATCACCTGTGCTAAGATGCTTTAGCCCGTATTTGGCTATCAATTTTTCGCTTTGTGTTCCTTTGCCGCTTCCGGGCGGACCAAATAAAATGAGATTAAACATATTTACTAACTATCCAGATGAAGAGAGCAAATATAGGAATCGAAATTTAAATATTCATTAACAGTACAAATTATCCTCTAAAATCAGATATTCTCTAATTTTTGTACCTTTTAATGTCTTTAATTAGTCATTATTAAATATTTGATGAAGATTCCTTTAATATATACGTTACTTATTACATTACTAACCGCTGGTTGTACTAACCCGGCCTATAATCAAAACAATACATCCAATATGGAAACCAACAAAAATAACAACCCAGTTTACTCCAATACTGAAACTGAGAAAGTGACAATCCCCGATTCGGAATGGAAATCTATTTTACCCGCCGATGTATATCATATTGCCAGAGAAAAGGGAACCGAAAGAGCTTTTACCGGCAAGTTTTGGGATTTTAAAGAAGGCGGCACTTTTTATTGTTTAGCCTGCGGCAATCCACTTTTTAATAGTAATGGTAAGTTTGATAGCAACTGTGGTTGGCCCAGTTTTTTTGAGCCAATCAACAAAAGCAGCATTATTTATTTGCCCGATAATACCTTTGGAATGAAACGTACCGAAGTACAATGCGGTCGTTGCAAGTCACATTTAGGCCATGTATTTGAAGACGGGCCACCTCCAACTGGTTTACGTTATTGCATCAATTCTGTAATCCTTGATTTTGTAAAAGCAAAGGAAACAGAAACTAATTTTAATAAGGGCTCCAATAAAAACGAATAGGCTGTTTAGCCATTCATACAATTCATTTGTGCTAAAGCCTTTTTTTATGCATCTTCATTGTTCAAACTTTAACAATGAGAAAACTTCAACTCCTGGTAACAGCCATGTTACTTGTTTCTTTTTACAATTTCAGTAATGCACAAAAAATCAATTTCGATCAGTTTAAAAACTTAAAACCCCGAAGTATTGGCCCGGCAGGTATGAGTGGTAGGGTAACTTCTATTGATGCATTGTATACCAATCCCGACTTAATTTATATTGGAACTGCCTCTGGTGGTGTTTGGAAAACCGAAAACAGTGGCAGCAGTTGGCAATCTGTTTTTGATGATCAGCCAACATTAAATATTGGTGCAGTGGCTTTACAACAAAGCAACCCATCGGTGGTTTGGGCAGGCACAGGCGAGGGAAATCCCCGTAACTCTTTAAACATTGGTGGAGGTATTTATAAAACCATGGATGGAGGCAAAACCTGGAAAATGATGGGCTTGGAGAAAACTAAAAATATTCACCGTATCATCATTGACCCCAATAATCCTAACACAGTTTATGTGGCAGCTATTGGCAATCCATATGCACCACATCCCGAGCGTGGGGTTTATAAAACCATTGACGGTGGTGACAGCTGGAACCTGATTTTAAAAACAAATGATAGCAGCGGCTGTGCCGATTTAATTATTGACCCTACAAACCCCAATAAGTTAGTGGCAGCTATGTGGCAGCACCAGCGTACCCCATGGAGTTTTTATAGTGGGGGTAAAGCAAGTGGTTTATTTATTACTGTGGATGGAGGAAAAAATTGGAAAAAATTAGGCAAGGATGATGGGATTCCTGAAGGAGATTTGGGTAGAATAGGATTAACAATTTCTCACAACGAGCCTAATAGAATGTATGCCTTGATTGAAGCCACTAAAAACGGATTATATAAAACAGACGACGGTGGTTTTAAATGGGAACTGGTTAACAGTGATAAAACCGAAGTAACCAACAGGGCTTTTTATTTTCAGGATATAAAAGTTGACCCAAAAAACGAGAATCGATTATACAATATCAAACAAACCATTACCATGAGCGAGGATGCCGGAAAAACATTTAAAACCGTTATTCCTTATAATGGCATCCATCCCGATCATCATGCTTTTTGGATAAATCCACTCGATCCTAATTTAATTATAGATGGCAACGATGGCGGAATTGGTATTAGCAGAGACCGTGGCCGTAATTGGAATTTTAATGAATTACTTCCTCTTGGTCAGTTTTATCATATTAATGTTGATAATAAACTTCCTTACAATGTAATGGGTGGTTTACAAGATAATGGTAGTTGGCGTGGACCAGCTTATACCTGGCGCAATGGCGGTATAAGAAATTACTATTGGGAAAATGTAGGTGGTGGCGATGGGTTTGATGTTTCACCCGATCCGGATAATAATGACTGGGTATATTCAATGAGCCAGGGTGGCAATTTGGGTAAGATTAATGCAGAAACTGGTGAAAGAATGAGCCTTCAACCTCCTGCACCAAATGTAAAAACAAGGTTACGTTTTAATTGGAACGCCGCTTTTGCTCAGGATCTTTTTGATACTAAAGTGATTTACTATGGCAGCCAGTTTGTACATAAAAGTTACAACAAAGGCTTAACCTGGGAAATCATATCGCCTGACTTAACCACAGATAATAAAGAACAGCAAAAGCAGGATGAAAATGGTGGTTTATCAATAGATATCACTGGTGCCGAAAACTACAATACCATTCTTTGTATTGAACCTTCAGCTTTGGATAAAAATATTCTTTGGGTGGGAACCGATGATGGAAATGTTCAGCTAAGTAAAGATGCTGGAAAAACCTGGACCAGCTTTAGAGGTAAAATACCCGGTATGCCGTTGGGTGTTTGGATACCTCAAATAAAAGCAAGCCGCTATAATACTGCAGAAGCTTTTGTTGTTTGTAATGATTATCGCCGTGGCAATTTTACCCCCTATATCTTCCGAACAAAAAACTTTGGCCAAACATGGGAGCGTATGATTGATGAGAAAAAGGTAATTGGTTATGCTTTATGTATGATACAAGATCCAGTACAACCAAATTTAATTTTTGTAGGTACCGAGAATGGGCTTTTTATAAGCTTGGATAATGGTTCAAGTTTTCAGCAATGGAAAAATGGATACCCATCCGTATCAACTTATGATATGGCTATTCAGGAAAGAGAATCTGATTTAGTGATTGGTACTTTTGGGCGTGCTATTTATATTTTTGATGATATTGCTCCTTTAAGAAAAGCTGCTGCAGGTAATGGAAATGCTTTTTCAAATAAGCTTACTGTATTTACTGCACCGGCGGCTTATCAGGCACAATATCGTCCGGCCCCTGGTTACGAGTGGAGTACTTGGGGATTGTATGATGGCGAAAACCGTAAACGTGGGGCTCAGTTCTCGTTTTATGTAAATCCAACAGAGAAAGCCGACAGCTCAAAAAAATCAAAAGCCGATTCGGCGACAGTAAAAATTTATACCCATAATAATGAACTAATCAGAACTTTTAAATTAAAAGCCGATAGCGGTTTCAACAGAAGCAGTTGGGGTTTTGAAATGAAAGGTATTCGTCAACCCAATACACCCAAGCCAAAACCTAATTCTCCGGAGCCAAGAGGCTTGTCGGTTTACCCCGGTACTTACAAATTGGTGATGAGTGTTGGAAAAGAAATGGATTCTACAATGATAGTTGTAAACCCCGACCCCAATGCTCCTGAAAATAAAGAAATGTATGATGCTAAAATGGTTATGCTAAAAAGGCTTGACAAAAGTATAACCCGATTAACTGATATTACCGACCGTTTTACAGAAGCTGAAGAAACCATTACTAAGGTAGATGCACAATTAAAAAATATAGAAGGAAAAGATGCAGACAGTATTCGTAAAATGGGGAAAGTAATGACTGATTCAATAAAAAGCATCCGTAATTTTATTTTTGGCACTCCTCAGGAAAAACAAGGATATGGTTCCCCTTTTCAGGTAACAGTTAATGGCAGCCTAAGAGATGCCCGTGGCGAAGTGATGGGTAAAATAAAAATACCCGACGCTCAGGAAATAAGGCTTACCGAAGAAGCTGAAGGATTAGTGAACGAAGCGGTACAAAAAACAAATGCCTTTTTTAATGGTAAGTGGGATGAGTATCAAAAACTGGTGAACAGTATACCTATTAAATTGTTTAAAGAGTATAAAGTAATTGATTAATCAATTAGTAGTTTTTATAAAACCTGTTATAGCCATGGTTATAGCAGGTTTTTTTATTTTAAGTTTTAAGGGTTACTTTTGACTCTTAATTATTATATATAATGAGCAATGTTTTATTAAGCAATCTAGCCGAAACTTTAAAGGGATCCGAAATTGTAAAGATTGGTACGGCCATTAAAGAAAAGATAAAACAGGGCGAAAAAATTTACAACTTCACTATTGGTGATTTTGATTCTTCCTCATTTCCTATTCCTGCAGAACTGGAAGAGAGTATTATTGAAGCGTATAGAAAAAAACAAACGACTTATCCTCTAGCAGATGGCAATCTTGAATTAAGAGAAGCTGTTTCGAACTTTATGTTAGCCAAAGGAGGACTTGATTATAAACCTACAGAAATATTAATTGCTGCCGGTGGCAGGCCTTTAATTTATTCTTTGTATAAAGTAATTGTTGATAAAGGCGATAAAGTTATTTATCCTACTCCCAGTTGGAATAATAATCACTATGTTCATTTAACAGAGGCTGAACACGTGACTATTGAAGCCACAAAAGAAAATAATTTTATGTTATCCGCTGCTCAAATTAAAGAGCATATTAAAGGGGTAACCTTACTTGCGCTTTGTTCTCCTTTAAATCCAACTGGTACCACTTTTAGTAAAACCGAACTAGAAGCTATTTGTGATTTGGTGATTGAGGAAAACAATAGCCGCTCAGAAGGGCAAAAGAAATTATACTTAATGTACGACCAAATTTACTGGACTCTTACTTTTGGAGAAACGGTACATTATAACCCAGTTAGCCTAAGGCCCGAAATGAAGGAGTATACTATTTTTGTAGATGGTATTTCTAAAGCATTTGCTGCTACAGGTGTAAGAGTAGGTTGGGCGCTAGGGCCCGAAAAGGTAATTGCTAAAATGAAATCAATAAACAGTCATGTTGGTGCATGGGCGCCTATGGCAGAGCAAAGGGGCGTGGCTAAGTTTTTAAAAAACACAGAAGCGGTAGATAGGTTTTTTGCCCATTTTAAAGCAGAGATTAACGAAAGGCTCCAACGTATTTATGATGGATTCAAACAGATGAAAAACCAGGGTTTTTCTGTTGATGCCATTGCTCCCGAAGCTGCAATTTACCTTACCATACAAATAGATTATGTTGGCAAAACTACTACTGATGGGAAACTATTATCCAATCAGGCAGATGTAACTTCTTATATTTTAGATGAAGCGAAGTTGGCTATAGTTCCATTTTTTTGTTTTGGATCCAGTGCCGATAGCAGCTGGTATAGGTTAAGTGTGGGAACTTGTAAAAAAGAAGAAATTGACGAAATGCTAGGCATGCTTAAAACTGCCTTGAGTAAAATGATTTAATTCTTACAGCTTAAAAAAACAAAGGGCTTAAAGTTTCTGCGGTATAAATTTTTACGAAGTTGATGGGCAGAATTAAAAATCTTGTATTTATTGAGGTCCAATACTTCGTGTGCTATTATTAAATTTTCGATCCCTTCAACTCCATACAGCATTTGATGAAGTAATTCTACTTCATGCTCTATAGCTTGAGGTGACATAATCTCCTCATTGAACATAACCAGCAAATCTCGGTTTGAATTGTTCGTCATTGTATTGGGTTTCTTTTACTTGTATCCAACCATGCCTTGTTTATTAGGACAACCACAGTTTCCATTTTTAGTAGACGCACAGCCTGTTGCCATTAATAAACCAGCAAAAATTAATACCAGAAGTGTTATTTTATTTCGTTGTTGCATATTTTCAGTTACCAAATTAAACTATTTTCACAAACATATATTGTATTAACGAAATGAACGCAAATTTATTTAACAATACTAATAATAAACCAAGGATATTAATCGCTCCGCTTGATTGGGGATTAGGCCATGCCACACGTTGCATTCCCATAATAAATAAGCTGTTAATTCTTAATTGTGAAGTGGTTATAGCGGCAGAAGGGCCCATAAAAAAGCTATTACAACAGGAATATCCTCATTTGCTCTACTTAGATTTAAGAGGGTACAGGATTACATATAGCAGGAAAAAATTTTGGCTTCCTTTAAAAATGCTGTTCCAGGTTCCAAAAATATTTTTCAGTATTTATAAAGAACAAAGATGGTTAAAGAAGGCAATTAGGTTGCATACTATAGATGTTGTACTGTCTGATAATCGTTTTGGTATGTATTGCTCCTTGGTACCCTGTTTGTATATTACCCACCAACTGAGTATTAAAACCAATTATACCTTTACTAGCTGGCTGGTACAAAAGTTTCATTACTATTTCATCAACAAATACAAAGAATGCTGGGTACCGGATTTTGAAGAGGGTTTTTCTCTTGCTGGCGACTTATCGCATCCTAAAAAACTTCCCACAACTCCTGTAAAATATCTCGGGCCTTTATCGAGGTTTAAAAAAGAAGAAACCGAGGCTGTTTACTCTATTGCAATTATTTTATCTGGTCCAGAGCCTCAGCGGACAATTTTTGAAAATTTAATAATAAATGACTTAAAGCGTTTTGAAGAAAATGTAATACTTGTGAGGGGAATTCCAGAAGGAGGATTATCAATTGAACATTCAATTAATTCCCTAACTATCCATAATCATTTACCTTCTGCCGAACTGGGCAGAGTTATTCAACAAGCTGATTTAATCATCAGCCGATGTGGTTATTCTACAGTAATGGATTTAATTAAACTTCAAAAGAAAGCTATTCTTGTTCCAACTCCCGGACAAACTGAACAAGAATATTTAGCTAATTACCTAAGGGAGCAACAAAACTTTTACTGCGTGCCTCAAGAAGAATTTTCATTTGCAGTAGATTACAAAAAGGCACAGTCTTTTAATTTCACTCATCAAGGTTGGAACAATCAATCGTTTGATGTAATTATTGAAAACTTTGTAGATGGCTTAAATAATAATTAATAAGATAAATACTTGTAGCCTCTTATCAGTTTTTGTATATCCACTATCATAGAATAGCTTGTGGCATACCATTCGTCTAGTTTTAATAAACTATGAGCGGGAAGCTCATTAAGAAATACTGGTAAAGAGGAGCTGGTAATTACAGCGGGTTTTAAATAAGGAAGTAAGGTTGATTCTTTTGCATAGCCTACCCATGTTTTTTTTCCGGATAAAACAGATATTATGTTTTTAAAAAAACAGATAGGATTCTTTTGCAAAAAAACATGAATGGGAAAACTTATCGTGAATAGAATTGAAGCAATAACATCAAATAGTCTCTTATTCCTTCGATTTATTGGTAATTCAATTTTATATATTTTATTTCCAGTAACAAAATCTCCTGCCGTGTCCTTACTATTACTTCCAATAATACTTTCAGATTTTGATGAGTGAAACTTTGTGTTTACATTTTTTGATAACCTTTCAACCTGGTTAAATATTTCTTTATAACTCAATCCGTTTTCACAAAAAATAACTTCCTTTACCTGGTACTTTTTTATGAGTGCTGATAGTTGTTGAATATTCCCTAACGAATTAGAAAATTCTAATTCATCATAATTTACCCTCCCTAAAACACGTTCGGTCATACCGGCATTTTGCATTAAAGTGCTAATGGTTATAAAATCTTGCTCTCCTGCCACTACAATTGTTTGTAATTGTTCTGGTACTGGTTCTAAAAGCCTCCACTTAATAAATAGCTGTCTTAATAAGTTCATGATGATAAAAGCCATTATAATTCCAAAAACCAAAATACCACGTGAAAACCTAAATGTCTCTGGTAGCAACCCATAACCACTTAACAAAACCAATGATGCAATAATTGTAGATCGAATAAGTTGGGATTGCTTGTAGCCTTTATCATATAATCCAGAATAAAAAGCAGCCACTAAAAATATTATGCAAAACACAGGAAAAGCAATGAGCAAAACGTTGGGAGAATAATCAACTTCTTGTCTAACACTGATACTCCAAATATATTTTACAAACCAAAAGCTGGTTAATATCACTATCCCATCTAACATGGGCAAGCCAATAAATTTTAAGCTATTTAATGCCGCCGAAAAAGCTGCTCGTACAATAATGGCAATTTGAATTAAAAATGCATAAGCACCGGCCTCCCCAGCGCTGTAATGTTTCTTAACAAATAATCGCATTGCTTGATAAAACATTCGAACATAATTCAAGGTCCCCCGTTTAGTACTTTCGCCTTTAAAATGAATAATGGTACTTTCAGCAAAATAATAATTTTTATACCCTGCGCTCTGAATTCGATAACTCAAGTCTACATCTTCGCCATACATAAAAAAAAGCTCATCAAATAATCCTATTTCATTCAATACTGTTTTAGGAATCATCATAAAAGCACCTGCCAATACATCCACTTCATGACTTTGATTTTCTTTCAAATGCCCCAGGTGGTATTTTGCAAAAATTTTAGACCGAGGAAAAAGATAACTAAGGCCTGTTAATTTAAATAAAGAAGTGAGGGGTGATGGAAAAGCCCGCTTACTTTCTTTTAAAAAGTGGCCTGTGCCATCAATCATTCTTATTCCCAATCCTCCTGCCTGATTGTTTTTTTTAAAAAAACCAATACATTTTTCAAAACAGTCTTCGGGCACCAGAGTATCGGGGTTTAAAAAAAGGACAAATTCTCCTTTTGCCTGAGTGGCTGCTAGGTTATTTGCTTTAGCAAAACCAATATTGGAACTATTCCAGATAAATCGAACATTTTTAAACCTAGGTTCCAAATACTCCCTACTGCCATCGGCTGAAGCGTTGTCTACAACAATTATCTCCGCATCGATATGTTTACAGGCTTTTAAAACCGAACAAAGACATTGTTCTAGAAAATATTTTACATTAAAATTTACAATGATGACCGACAAATGCATTGTCAAATATAGTAAAGAAGCCTTTGTATCTTTGCGCCATGTTAAAAACCACCCTACTTAAAGCGGTTGAAGCTGGCGCTGTAGAACTTAGGCGTTACTTCAATAATCAGGATTTAAAAATCAGTAATAAAGAAGGCATTAATAACTGGGTTACTGAAGCTGATCATGCAGCAGAAAATGCAATCATTGACGTCATAAAATCTGAATACCCCGATCATTTTATTTTAAGTGAAGAGGTTGGTGAATTAGCAACTGGCAGTGATATAAAATGGATTATTGACCCCATTGACGGTACCATCAATTTCGCTAGCGGTATTCCTCTTTGTTGTGTAAGTATTGGTATAGAGCAAAATGGTGAAATGGTTTTTGGTGCCGTATATAACCCCTTTATGAATGAATTGTTTTTTGCCGAGAAGGGAATAGGTGCAACGTTGAATGACAAAAAAATTAGTGTAAGTAAAAAAACAGAAGTATTACACAGTTGCTTAGTGACTGGGTTTCCATACAGTTATCTTGATATGGAAAATGGGCCCTTGCAGGTATTTGAACGCTTGGTACGTAAGGGTATTCCTGTTCGCAGATTAGGTAGTGCGGCAATTGATTTGTGTTGGGTGGCAGCTGGCAGGTTTGAGGGATTCTTTGAGCATAGCTTAAGCCCATGGGATACCGCCGCCGGATATTTAATAGTGGAAGAAGCTGGCGGAAAAGTGACTGATTTAAGTGGCAATAAATATTCGCCTTTTCAAAAACAACTTTTGGCAACAAACGGATTGATACATGATGAATTAATTGAAGTGATTCATAACAGAAAACAACTGGGTTAAATACTAAAAACAGAAAAATGGAAAATAGAACAGAAATATCATCCCTTGGCGAATTTGGCTTAATTGATCATCTTACCAAAAACAATGAAATTAAAAACAGCTCCACAATTCTAAGTGTTGGTGACGATGCAGCAGTGATTGATCATTTTGGCAGACAAACTGTACTTAGTACCGACTTATTGGTAGAAGGCATTCATTTTGATTTGATGTATACTCCGCTGAAACACTTGGGCTACAAATCGGTGATTGTAAACATCAGTGACATTTATGCCATGAATGCTACACCAACACAAATTTTATTAAGTATTGCTATTAGTAATAAATTTAGTGTTGAGGCGTTAGATGAGTTTTATGAAGGTGTTTATGCCGCTTGTGAAAAATACAATGTTGATTTAGTAGGTGGCGATACCACTACTTCTCAAATTGGGTTTGTTATTAGCATTACCGCCATTGGCGAAGTGGCACCTGATAGTTATGTAAAAAGAGATGGCGCAAAAGTGAATGACCTTATTTGTGTTAGCGGTGATTTGGGTGGCGCATTTTTAGGACTTACCATTTTAGAAAGAGAAAAAAGAATTTTTGAAGAAACAGGCGCTCAACCAGATCTTGAAGACAGGTCGTATATAGTGGGTAGGTTGTTAAAACCAGAAGCTAGAAAAGATGTGATTGAGTATTTTGCTGAACACAACATACAGCCAACAAGTATGATGGACATCAGCGATGGACTAAGTAGCGAAATGCTTCACATCTGCAAACAAAGTAAGGTAGGTTGTATTTTATATGAAGATAAGTTGCCCATAAATGAAGACAGCAAGGATTTTGCTTATAAACTTGAGCTGGACCCAACAGCATGCGCCTTAAGTGGCGGCGAAGATTATGAATTGCTGTTTACGGTTGCTCAAGCTGATTATGAAAAAATTAGCTCAAACAACGGACTTAGTGTTATTGGATATGTAACAGAAGCGGCAGAAGGAAAAACCTTTATTACACGTGGGGGAAATAAACACGGGTTGGTAGCGCAAGGCTGGAACCATTTGAAGTAAATTAGTCAACTAAGGAATTCTACATTCAATAAATTATAATCGGGTAGAAAGTTTCAACAAAATATTTCTACCCCTCAATTTATATTCATTTTTTATAATTGTGTTTTCTCCTATTTCGGCCCACATAAAGTTTTTGTAATTTCCTAAGTTATTTGCTGCAATACTTAAGTCGCATTTTTTAAATTTAGCATTTACTCCTAAATCAATAAATACCCAATTGTTATTTTGCTTTAGATTAGAAGAGTAATAATTAATCACATTCTTTATCGAAATTAATTTTCCTAAACTCCTACTTACAGTAAAGGAATTATTAAATTGCTTAAACGGCTTCTCTGAAAATTGATTTTGTAATTTTGAGCCTGAGCTAATATACTGAGTTGTAATTTCAATATATGTCTTTTTTATTGCCCTAGTATTTGTTGTAAATGTATAGTTTGTGGTATTATTTTTAAGCACTAGATTTTTTGAGTTTAGTATTACGTTTAAGCGATTTCCAGATAAGCTTGTGTTTAGAGAAACATTAAGCTGTATATCTCTAAAATACTTACTAATATTTGCTACAATAAAAGTTGATTTGAAAGAATTTGCAACTGTAGTGTATTTATTAATTAAAGTAAAGCCTAAATATTGCTGATCAAAATTCAGATTAGATTTTGAATATAGAATTGATGTATTAACGAATCCAAAAATAGATTTGCGAATATTTTTGTAAGATAATGACAAAGAAAGGGGTTTTATTTCCTCAATAGGTATTGTGGTTTGACCCTGTTGTAAGTTACGATAGGATCTGGCTATAATACCTGTGGCATTTGTAGCATTTTTGCCTATTTCTTTTTTAAAGAGAGAATTAAATCCTAAATCAAAATATTGAGAAATTTTATAGTTTACTTGGGCTGAAGGGTTAAAAAATACAAATGATTTATCGTAACTATTTAAGCCGTTTTCTGTGACAATGTTTCCTATCTGAATCGGCAATGTTACTGAAATTGTAAGTCGCTTTTTATTAT
Source organism: uncultured Chitinophagaceae bacterium (assembly GCA_947085175.1). GTDB lineage: Bacteria > Bacteroidota > Bacteroidia > Chitinophagales > Chitinophagaceae > Ferruginibacter. The sequence continues at coordinate 188,144 of CAMTVJ010000006.1, read as the reverse complement.
ATGACATTGTATTACTTACCTCGGTAAAAAAATTACTCATTGACAAGTTATTTCTAAACGAATCGCTTAATGCGATTTCTTTATTGTTATAATTTATTCTTGCTTCCGACTTTAAGAGAGCATTTTCGTAGCTGATTAAGAAATTAAACTTATGTAAAAGTCCCAAAAAGTTTTCTTTGAATGAAAACGAGTTTGTTGTTTTGAAATTTTTAATACTTGCACTTTGCACAAACAGGTCATAAGGAAGTGAATGATTATATAAATCTGTAAAAATACCTGGTGAAATTTGAACCTGAGCAGGTAAGTTTGAATATGAAAAATAGGAGTTTGCCTGAACTAATTTTTTTCCAATTTTTTTGTACAGCATTAAGTCGTTGCTGGCAATTAAAAAATCAGAGGAAAGTTTTTGAACAATAGGATTTGTGGATTCAATTGAGTTTAAGTCGTTTTCTTTATCAACGCTAATTTTTAATTTATTACTTAAATATAACCCTGGTCTGTTTATTACATATTTCACACTGCCTCGTAATAAATACCTCATTGCATTAGTATTTTGATTTTCTATAATCGTAATTATATTATTTGGTAAATAGTAATTACTGGTTTTATTAAAATAAAAATTTTGATTGTCTTTATAAAAATCAATTGTATATTTTAATTGCTTAGAGTTATTCAGTAATTTTAATCCATTATAATAAACAAAGCTGGTTTTATTAAGCGTTGAATAGGTTTTACTAATTATTGGTGGAGTTGGGTTTTGCATATTTAAAAAAGACTCTTTGTTTTCCGTCTTTTTTAATTCATCTATATTATCCAGTGTATAGTGTTCTACTATGTCATTCTCATAATTATCTCCATAGTTGTTTGTTTTGGCACCACCTAAATATTGTTTTTTGGGCGCAAACCTCATAAGTTTAAAATTTATTCCAAATAAAATCGAGGTATCGAGCCCTGCTGTAGTTTCTATATTTTTATATACTTTATTAACAGCATTGCTTTTTAGCTTAATGTTTAATGCAGGGTTGGTGACTACACTATTACTGTCCAGTACTTTTATTGGTTGATTGTTTTCTAATATCTGCACTTTATCAACTGCTTCGATATTAATATTGTTATTGGCTAAATTGTATTTACCCTCTAACAAATCTAAACCCTCAATATAATAATTGCTTATCGCTTTTCCGTTAAAAGTAATTAGGCCATTTGCAGCCACTGCAATTCCTGGTAATCTTTTTATTAAATCACCAATTACCCTATCATCCTTGCTTATAAACCTTTCAACCTTGTAAGATATTGTATCTCCATTTTTTGTTATTGGTAATGATTTTACTGTTACTTCGGAAAGCGTATTTTTCTGTGGTGATAATTTAAAAATATGATTATTAGAAAAGTTATCTATCCCAATCAGTTTTCTACTATAGTTGATGTGTGAAAGGTTTAAGAAAATAGTGTCACTTATTGACTTATACTTAATTGAAAACCTCCCATTAATATCTGTAATGGCATAGCTTTCAATTTTACCGTTTGTTTGTAAAGTTACCGTTGCACCATAAATTGGAGTGTTACTCAAGCTATCTTTAATATTACCAGATAAGAAATTTTGGGCACAAACATTTCCAAACAAGAAAGTATAGATAACCAGTTGTTTGAAAAAACTAATCATACGTTCTTTCAATTGGATTAAAAGGTCTACTTGGTATTGATAAATTAGGGTTCTCAAAACTAACACTTACTCCTCCGGAATTGGCCTGAAAAGAACCAAGCGGGTTTTGAAATCTTTCAATTAACATCTTTCTCATCTCTTTTCTAGTTGTCTTTATAAAATCTGATTTTGAGTACGATTTTAAAGGCAATAAATGTCCATCGTCAATTCGAATGCATTCAAAAGAATAATGATTTTGGCTGTCAGATATTTTAATAATTAAACCCGGTAGTCCGTTAAATTTCCAAGGACCAAATATTGAGGGAATTTTATTCGTAAACCAAGCTGTATAATCTCTGCCTCTAAATGTCGTAATCGCCATTTGACAATGAATACCTAATACTGTTTGTGTATCTGCTAAAATCTCCCAATTTTGAGGATTTTGTTCTTCAGTGTATAAATAAATTTGTCCAATATCTTCTGTTACCGACATTGCATTTTGAGGAAAGTTTTGATATACAATTAGACTACTCTTGTCTTTGTTATATTTTGATTTATTTGACATCATTTCTGCCAAATTAACCCCCTTTTCAATATCTTCATTTAAAATAGAGTCTCCTAAATAACGCTCGTAGCTATAATATTTTGAAGAACGACTACCGATTTCAAGAACTTTAGTATCGTATGCTTTTTGGCTGATATTATTTGTATCCATTACATAGCTCAGCCTATATAAACACCTTACATTTATACTATCAATAGTTTGACTTTTGGCCAAAGTTGGCATAACCAGAAAAAATATTATTAAAGCATTTTTCATATTTAATTAGTTTAAAACAACGGCTAAAAAATAGCCGTTGTTAATTTTTAACCTGTTATGCGCCTCCACCTACTCCTCCACCGCATAATTGAGCATCCGCATTTAGTACCCAATTAATAATCTGTTGAGTAGTCCACGAATTAGGGAAATTCACACTCATTTGTATGCCGCATGATAAAGTTACATCAATTACACGTACAATTATTTTTGAATGTGTTTTTTTGCTTTTTTGCTCAGTTTCCATTTTTGCTTTAGCTATAGTGGTATTATTATTGGCTGACGCTGCCAATACACATACGGTCATAAATAAAGCTGTTATAAGTTTTTTCATTTTTAGAATTTTTATAATTTTGAAATAGTGTGACCTCTTTTTTATTTTATTTACAATTCAACAATATTTTATTCTCATCTTCATATTCTTTTAAGGTTCTTTAAGTTTCGAGGCTATTAAAAGCACCGTATGAACCTTAAAAGTTTAAAGTGTTTTAAATTATTGCAGTTGCATTCCTTTTTGTTTTTCCTTTGGGTCAATTAAGGCATTAACGTCCCGCAATTCCGGCCAGAATATTAAATTAAAACTGATTCAATTTTTTTATATCTCTTTATTTAAATTGTAATTATTGTTTCAAATATTAATCTCTTTGTTTCACACATATTAGTAGTTTTACTGTCTTTTTGTGTTTAGTTTCAGATATTTCAAATATTCACTTATTATTATAAGTGTTTGTGCTATATTTATATTATTAGCAACACTCCTACTCTATTAAAAAATGGAAAAACATCAAGAAGAGCTCTTAATTGGAGGCAATATCCGAAAATGGAGAATGCTAAAAGATATTAAGCAAGTTGACTTTGCAAAACAAATCGGTATTTCTAAAGCAACATTAAGCAAAATTGAAAACAACATCCAAAGTATTAGCTTGTTGAGAATGCAGCAAATTTCTTTCATTTTAAACATTAAAACAACTCAACTTTTTATTGATCCCTTAGATTTAATCCCCCCCCCCCTCAAATGATGTTTAGGCCTCTAACAATAAATACTGCATATTTCAGATTGTACTAGTTTTGCTTCAATGAATAGATTTTCTCTTTTCTGTTTAATACTTTTACAAGCATTGCTATATTCATGCAGTTCTATTAAAAATTACACCCCTCAAAAAAAATACGCAGTAAGTGATTTGCAACAGGACTATACCTTGTTGAGGAATATCTTGGAAAAAAAACACCCTTCACTTTATTGGTACACTAGTAAGGATAGCATTGATATGTATTTTAATAAATACTATAACTCTATTACCGACAGTATGACCGAGCAACAATTTGGCTGGAAAGTATTAGCGCCCCTTACCAATAAAATAAAATGTGGGCATACCAGTTTTGGAAGAAGCAAGAATTATGCGCAATGGAGCCGCAATAAAAAATTTCCTTCTTTTCCCCTTTCTCTAAAATGTTGGAATGATACAATGGTCATCACTTCAAATATGAATAGAAAGGATTCTGTTTTAAGAAGAGGGATGCTCATCAGCTCCATTAATGGAATAAGAAATAAAGAACTAACACAAACCTTATTTGAGCACATGACTAAAGATGCAGATGCTGAGAATGTTAATTATTTAAGGTTGAGTTCAAATTTTCCATATTATCATCGTAATATTTTTGGAATAAGCAAAGCGTATGTAGTTACTTATATTGATAGTGCTGGTTTAGAAAAAGAAATAAGTTTACCAGTAATTAATTTGGAAAAAGACACAACTCGTAAACAAAAAGACGCCAGCCTTGTTAAAAGAAAAAAGGGGGAAAATAAACAAAGGCGAATAGAAGACGATAGAAGTTTAGCGATTGATACAGCTAACAACACTGCCATTATTACTATTAATACATTTTCTTCCGGCAGGTTACGAACATTTTTCAGGCATTCTTTTCATTACATAAAACAAGCTGAAATTAAAAATGTTGTAATTGACTTAAGAAGCAATGGTGGCGGCAAAATAAAAGCATCCACCTTACTAACAAAATATGTAAGTCGCATTCCATTTAAAGTAGCCGACTCTTCATTCACTGTTGTAAAATCATTAAGGCCTTATACAAAATATATTAAACAGGGTTTTCTAAATAATCTCGGATTATTTTTTCTTACCCGCAAAAGTAAATCGGGTGTTTACCATTTTAAGCATTGGGAAAAGAAAGTATATCAGCCCAAAACAAACAATCATTATTCTGGCGATTTATATATTTTGATTAACGGTTCAACCTTTTCGGCCTCAACCATTTTTTGTAATGTAGTTAAAGGTCAGGAAGGGGTTACACTTGCTGGAGAAGAAGCGGGTGGGGGTTGGTATGGCAATAATGGTATTTTAATTCCGGATATAACCTTGCCCAAAACCGGCCTTAGGGTTCGTTTGCCTTTGTTTAGGCTTGTTCAATTTAACCATGTTGCAAAAGATGGAAGAGGAGTTATGCCCGATATGTACATTGGTACCAGCTATGATGCTTTATTAAAAGGTTTTGATAAAAAAAAGCAAGTGGTAATGGAAATGATAAAAGAAAAAAACAGATTAAGAAATTAGGAATTAGTTAATTACAAAAGCCTAAACGCATCAGCATCTTTCCAAAAAGGAAATTTCTCACGTAATTCTTCCAGCTTTTCCTTTTGCAGGGTTATAGAAAACACATCCTCTTCATCAGCCATATGGTAAAGCACCTGTCCAAGTGGATCAATGACTAAGCTGTTCCCGCTATGATAAATATTATTACCATCACTTCCTACTCGGTTTACTGCAATTACATAACATTGGTTTTCGATAGCCCTAGCACATAATAATGTTTTCCAGGCATGGCTCCTGCGCTCGGGCCAATTGGCAACATAAATTAATACATCATATTCCAATCCATTTTCATTTACTTGTTGCCTTGCCCATTCTGGAAACCTTAAATCATAACAAATCTGAAGATTAATTTTCCATCCTTTTACAGAAGCAATCAATCTTTTATTACCCGGGGTATAAAATTTGTCTTCCCCGGCAAAGGCAAATAAATGACGTTTGTTGTATTGGCCAAACTGACCACTGGGTAACATCCAAATCAGGCGATTATAAAATTTATCCTCTTCTTCAATAATAACAGAGCCACAAAGTATAAATCCATTTTCCCTGCTAACCCTTTTCATCCATTCCACGGTTTCACCTTCCATCGTTTCGGCCAACTTATCTGGTTGCATACTAAAGCCAGTGCTAAACATTTCTGGTAACAATACTATTTCAGTTTTATCTTCTATGGAAGCTATTTTATCTTCCAATAAACGTAGATTGGCTGATTTCTCTTCCCAAATCAAGTTGGTTTGTATAGTACTGATGGTTAGGGTTGACATCTAATTAATTGTACGCTAATTTACGAATTGGCTTCATAAATACTGTAAATTAATGCCTGCCTTTTTAAGTTTATCTGTTATTAAATAACAAAACAGTAATTTTGCTTTCCACTTTCTTTCAAAAGACGGCCTGTTGCAGGCTATGTGGTAAATAAATATTTTCTTGCTGATTCAGAAAGTGCAACATCTTTGCCAGCCTTTACACAAAACAAACCTTTTAATGGATTTTAAAAAATTAGATCTTATTGATCCTATTCTTAAAGCTTTAGCAGCCGAAGGATACAGCACTCCCACACCTATTCAATCACAAAGCATTCCTTTAATATTAGAACAAAGAGACTTGCTTGGTTGTGCTCAAACGGGTACCGGAAAAACAGCCGCTTTTGCCATTCCTATTTTGCAATTGCTCTATAAAAACAAATCTGAAGAACGAGGCCCACATAAAGTAAAAGTGCTGATTTTAACTCCAACTCGTGAGTTGGCTATTCAAATAGATGAAAGTTTTGCAGCTTATGGAAAATATACAGGCCTTACCCATACTGTTATTTTTGGTGGGGTATCTCAATTGCACCAAACCAATATTTTAAGAAGAGGGGTAGATATATTAGTGGCCACACCGGGTCGTTTATTGGATTTAATAAGCCAGGGTTTTATTGATTTAAAGTTTCTTAAAATTTTTGTTTTAGACGAGGCGGATAGAATGTTGGACATGGGTTTTATACATGATGTAAAAAGAATTATCACAAAACTGCCAGCTAAAAGGCAAACCTTGTTTTTCTCGGCCACTATGCCACCCGAAATTCAGAAGCTGGCTAATGTTTTATTAACTAATCCTTCTAAGGTAGAAGTTACCCCTGCTTCATCAACAGTGGATGCAATTGAACAAAGTTTGTATTATGTAGGCAAACAAGAGAAACCAGCATTGCTTTTACATTTACTTAAAGATGAAGATATTGTAACCGCCTTGGTTTTTACCCGTACTAAACACGGCGCCGATAAAGTAGTTAAGTTTTTACACCGCTACGAAATAACCGCTGCTGCCATACATGGCAATAAATCGCAAAATGCCAGACAAAATGCACTGGGTAATTTTAAAAATGGAAACTTGCGGGTTTTAGTGGCCACAGATATTGCTGCAAGAGGTATTGATATTGATGAACTCTCTCATGTTATTAATTTTGAGTTGCCAAATGTTCCTGAAACATATGTACATCGTATTGGTCGTACTGGAAGAGCTGGTAATACTGGTATTGCAATTTCTTTTTGCGATGCAGATGAAAGAGCCGAGCTAAAAGATATTCAAAAACTAATTGGACTTAACATTCCGGTTGAAAATAATCATCCCTATTTATTGAGCGCCTCGGCAATTGCTGCTGCGCCTTTTGTAAAGCCACCAAATAATAATCAAAAACGTTCTCGTGGTTTTGGCTCAGGAAATAAACCAAAAGGGAGTTTTCAACACAGTAAAAGAGGAAATAGAAAATAAATATTTGACATTTAGGTTTGTATAAACAAATTAGGTTTTGTATTTTACTGATCTAAATCTTAAAATTATGAAATGTTCTTTTTTAAAATTATCAGTTTTCGTACTGGCATTAATTACATTCAGTGCTTGCAACAATGGAGTAGTAAATACCGAAACATCAAATTTTAACCTCGACTCTGTAAAAGCACAAATTGCAGCAAGTAATATTGCTTTTGCCGAAAGTTGGGCATCAGGCGATTCTACAAAATTTACAAACTGTTATACTTCTGATGCTGTTGTTTACGCTCCTAATATGCCAGCCATGTCTGGAGCCGCATCCCTTAATGGGTTTTTTAATGAGGGATTCAAATGGGGTATCAGAAATATTCCACTAAAAACTACCGAGGTTTTTGGCAACAAAGATATTGTTGTTGAAACAGGTACTTATGAGTTGTTTTTGGAAAACAATGTTTCTGGTGATAAAGGAAAGTATATTGTAATGTGGAAAGAAGAAAATGGAAAATGGAAAATGTATCGTGACGTTTGGAACAGCGACACACCAATGCCTCCTCCAGCTACTAAATAAATTTTTTAAAGTTAAAAAGCCATCCGCCACATGCGGATGGCTTTTTGTTGGATAACAAAACAGAATTAATTCCTTATTTTCAGGTAGGTATTCTTTTAAACAAGATTGATAAATTATAAAATTATGGGCGCTCAAAAATATATTTCCTACTTCTTAAATCCCTTGCTCAACCCTTTGGAAATAATGCGTACAAAAAAAGTGTTGCAAGTAAATCCAACAGTTGTCTCGGCCCGCAAGGAGCCCGAAAAAACAAAGCTTGATATTTTTGATTACGATGCCAAGAAAATAGATTACAAGTTGTTGGAAAATATTGACGACAGTTATCCATTTATTGAATCTCCTACAGTGTCCTGGATAAATGTAGATGGTTTAAGAAAAGACGATGTAGAAGCTATTTGTAATAAATATGGTATCCATAATTTAATAATTGAAGATATTTTAAGCGTGGGGCAGCGTGCTAAGATGGATGAAATTGAAGGCGTTCTTTTTTGTGTTTTAAATATGCTTTATTTTAATAAAAAAGATTCAGCTGTTGAAACAGAACAAATAAGCATTGTGCTTGGAAAAAATTATGTAATCAGTTTTCAAGAAGACGCTTCGAGGGATGTTTTTAATCCCTTAAGAGAAAGGTTAAAATTACACAGTAGCAAAACAAGACAAAATGGTGCTGACTTTTTATTTTATTCTTTAATAGATATGATTGTTGATAATTATTTTTTAGTGATGGAGCAACTTGGTGAAAAAATAGAGGGCCTTGAAGAAGATATTGTACGACACCCCAATACCAGAAGTCTTGCTAAAATAAATATGTTACGCAAAGAAATGATTGTATTAAAAAGAAGTGTTGCTCCAGTACGGGAATTAGTAAATGGCATTTTAAGAAGTGATAGTGAGTTAATTAATGAAAGAACTGAAAAATATTTTAAGGATGTGTATGATCATATTTTACAAGCCAATGATTTGGCTGAAAACTATAGGGATATGATGATGAACTTACATGATTTATACTTGAGTAATGTAAGCTTAAAAATGAATGAAGTAATGAAAGTAATGGCTGTAGTTACCTGCCTATTGGCGCCCGCAACTGTTATTGGGGGAATTTTTGGAATGAATTTCGAAACCATTCCTTTGCTTCATAACAAATGGGGATTTTTTATTTCCGTAGGCTTAATGTTACTTATCCCCTTTTTAATGATTAGGATTTTTAAACGAAGGGGTTGGTTTTAATTATTCCTAGGTTTTTTATAAATAGGTACAGTACTACATGGCTCGCCATACATAATGCTTTTAACAACTGGTCTTAAATGTTTAGTAATAGCTACATAGGCTGTTTCAGAAATTGGTAATTCGCCGCAACCCTTAATGACAACTCTTTTATCCTTATACTCTGTAATATTTATGGCTGCAATATTTTGAAGAAACATTGTTTTATGTAAAAAATCTCTGTCCCCAAAAATCACATTATTAGCAACTGGTTCTAAATAGCTTGCAACAAGCATATATGCCCACATAGGAATTACGGCATCTGCAGAGCAGGTTATGGCAACATTTTTTCCTTTGTAATTTTTTAAATCAAGGTTTTTCATTACTTCCCTGAAATCTTTTTCCTTTAAGATTAACCCCATAAACAAATGCTCCTTCATATCAAATACCTCAGTTTCTCCTTTTGGAAAATACATTTCCAGGTCAATTGTTATAATCCCGCTTTCTGATACCTTATTTATAAATACATCATCCATAATACAAAGATAAACAAAACAGCCATCACTGTTTGGTGATGGCTGTTGATAAAAGTTAAATTAAGCTATTAATAAAAAGTACTTCTGTTGTCTTTAATAGTTGCTTTTTTACGAAGTCCTTCAAACCAATTAGTAACAGCTTTGTTTCGTAAAGCTGCTGTTTGTTGATTACGGAATTCTAATAACTCTGCAGGTGTCATAGAGCCATTTTGAGAAATACTATTTAATTTAAAAACATATACACCGGTTTTTCCTCCAAAGGCTGGTGCAACTTTGTTAACATTTTGCTTGTTAAAGGCTGCTCCCAATAATTTGGGTTCGTTACCAATTCCATTAATTATTTGGCTATTAAAAGTAAGGGTTGAGTCTGCTCCTGCCGTCAAAATTTCTTTTGAGTATTTTGAAGCAGCAGTTTCTAAGGTTACATTAGCGCCAAGGTTTTTAGTTATTTCTGCGGCTTTCTTTTCATCTCTAATTACCCCTTCTGCCATTGGTCTTGCTGTTTCAGCATTTTGTGTACCTTCTTTTTGCACCTTATCAACAATTGCCACCACAAACTGGTCGCCAATACTATAAGGATCACTTACATCGCCTTTTTTTGCTTCAAAAACCCAACGTACTAATTGTCTTGCATCTTGCAACTGACCAATTTGCCCATCATTTTCTTTAATTAATGATGGGTTTGTTATCTTTTGAAGTCCGTTTTTTTGTAAATAAGCTTCGAGGTTTTTAGGATTTTTTTCTGCAGAAAGCTTTGTAGCTTCTAAGCTAGCTTTATTGATGGTTGCTTCGCTGGCAATAATTTCTTTTGCCATAAAGCCAATTTTATAAGCTGGGCTAAAAGATTTCTGACTCATTACTTCAATTACATGGTATCCAAATTGTGTTCTTACAACTTCTTTAGAACCTACAGGCTTATTAAAACAAAAATCATTAAACTCTGGTACCATAGCACCATAACCAAAGGTTCCAAGGTCTCCACCTTTTTCTTTACTGCCATCGGCTGAATGAGTTAAAGCGAGAATAGCAAAATTTGCCCCCCCGTTAATTGCGGTAAGAATACTATCGGCACGCTTTTTTGCAACAGCATCTTCCAATAATGGTTCTCCAGTTTGAGCGTTCACTGTTGCTATTAATATATGACGAGCACTTACGCTATCGGGCATAGACTTAGCGCCAAGGTATTTTGCTAAAACATAACTCCCTTTATCAACATATGGTCCATATACAGTCCCTACAGAAAGTTTTACGATAGAATCTAAAACAACGGAACTTATTTTTGATTTTGGTAAATAGTTAGAATCAAAATCAATGATAGATGTATTTCTAGCTAAAAAGTTTTTAGTATTAACATCGTTGCTAAAGTCTGTTTTTAAAGATTCAATAATTGATCTTGTCTTAACACTGTCTTCACTGCTTGGTAACTGACTAAAAGTTACATATGATATCATTCTACCTGCTTCTTCTTTGAATAAGTCTTTATTTTTTTGTACATACTTTTCTATTTCCGAATCTGTTACTTTAATAGTACTGTCAGGAATCACACTATAAGGAATGGCTACATAAGAAATGTTTGCAAATGAATTCTTTTCTTCAACTTCTTTAGCTTCCATCCAGGTAGGGTAAAAAGCACTTGCATTTAATAAAGCAAAGTATTTTGTTGAAATGCTAGTAAGTTTTTGTGGTTCTATTATCTGAGCATCTATCATATCTCTTTGCTCACCTTTCATTTTTTTAATATTAGCTAAAGCTTGGCTAACTTTTGTCATATCTAATTTACCAGTTGTAGGGTCAACCATGCTTCTGTCTTGCATTAATGGATTTGACTGATCATCACTTGATAAAATTGCAGATAACTCCTTTGAAGTAAAATCAATACCTAACTTATCAGCTTCGGCATAAAACACCCTTTCGGCAATTATTTGATTCCAAACTTGCTCACGAATTTGTGCCGAACGGGTTGCACTTACTCTAGATCCCGATTGTTGTTCTTCCTGGATTTCGAGTATTTTTATTCTTTTGGTGAATTCATCTTGTTCAATACCGTTTCCGTTAACCTTACCTATATTAGCAGATGTTGATCCAAACATTTGGTTATTACCTTGTTTGGCATCCATTAATATAAACCCAATTAAACTTAGTGATATTACCACAATTACAATTGCAGCACCTTTATCTCTAATTGTCTGAATAATTTGCATAGTTCTTTTAAATTAAAATTGACGGCAAAAATAGGGTAAAAAGGATATAATTTTGCTTTTTAAAGTAAGTACCCTTTATATTATGTAGTATAATTGAATAAGCTTTTTTGGGTTGGTTGTCCTTATTTAAACAAAATGGCCTTTTTTTAGGTTTTCAACAGCCATATGTTAGTAAGCCCAATTAACTGTTAATAACCACAAGTTTTTAAAATATATTCTTGGGATAAAATGATAATACATTTATGTATTACCTCGGATTTAATAAACGGCTGTTGTTAACCTGGTACTTATCCTAACATAATTAACAGGCGGTTTTTTATAATATGCTATTTTTCTTTCCACTTAGAAAATTATTAACGGGTGTTATTAATTTTATTCTAATATTTTGTTTTAATATAGTGGGCATGGATATTTAAACAATGAATTGAAAAATATAAATGTTAATTAACTGTGTATAATAGTTAATAAACTAAATTTTTTAATTTTACATCAAGTTGTTAATTTATTGTTTCCACATATTAACAGCCCTAGTAGTAGTAGATGATTATAAAAATAATAAGTATTAATAGTTATTATGGTAGATATTAACACAGCAATTTCAACAATTCAAAAAAATGGCTTTTTAGATATTGAGTTAGATCCTAGTTTAGATTTATTTGCTGAAATTGAAAAATTAAAAAACGAAAAAAATGCCATTTTGTTGGCACATTATTATCAAGAACCAGATATTCAAGATGTAGCAGATTATATTGGGGATAGTTTAGGATTAGCTCAAGAAGCTGAAAAAACTAAAGCTGATATAATTGTTTTTGCTGGAGTTCATTTTATGGCAGAAACAGCGAAGATCTTAAATCCTTCGAAAAAGGTTTTATTGCCAGATTTAAATGCTGGATGCTCATTAAGTGATTCAGCCCCACCATCGCTCTTTAAAATATTTAAAGAAAAACATCCAGCGCATAAAGTTATTTCTTATATCAATTGTTCTGCGGGTATTAAAGCACTTAGTGATATCATCTGTACCTCTTCTAACGCTCAAAAAATCGTTGAAAGCCTTCCGGTTGATCAACCTATCATTTTTGCACCAGATAGAAACCTTGGGGCTTATATCAACAAACAGACAGGTAGAAAGATGGTCTTATGGAATGGGGCCTGTATGGTACATGAAATTTTTAGTTTGGAAAAAATTACTAAATTAAAAATACGCCACCCAAAAGCAAAAGTTATTGCTCATCCCGAATGTGAAGAAGCTGTTTTAAGAATTTCAGATTTTATTGGTAGTACAACTGGATTATTAAAATTTACCATGTCCGATCCTTGTAATGAATTTATAGTGGCAACAGAAACGGGTATTTTACATCAAATGCAAAAACAAAATTCAACTAAAATATTTATACCTGCACCGCCAAATAATAGTTGTGCTTGTAATGATTGTCCACATATGAAATTAAACACTTTAGAGAAACTATATTTGTGTTTAAAATACGAGCTACCTGAAATTTTAATGAATGAAGAATTAAGAAAAGCTGCCAAAAAACCAATTGATGAAATGCTTAAAATTAGTGCCCAATATGGATTATAGAAATTTTATAAAAATATATTTTTGTTTATTAGTATTTGGTATTTTAATAATTACTGGTTGTAATTCTAATAAATCTGATGATAATTTAGGTGAAACATATTATGTAGAGTTATTGAATTTTAATGATAGCCTTAAACAAAATATTAGTTCTAATATTTTTGGTAAAGTAACTTATTTTAAAAACGAAAAATTACAATTAATTTCAGTAAATTTTATTACAGAAAAATACCCTGATATGCATAATTTTAAAAGTATAGATTTAACAGGGAAAAACATTATTACTGGTACTAAAAAAATCCAACTGGAATTCAAAGGAGAGTATTCGATTCATAGTATAAAATTTTCTATGCAAAAATTTAGCTATGAAAATAATAATTGGAAAAAGATTTCAGATATGGGAGTGTTAAGTGTAAATACTACTTATAAAAGAGCTAAAATGAATGCAATTGAAGAGTTTAGTAAACAAATTGCTAATAATATAGCTCATTATTCATATTAAAGAAAATATTATAATAATTCCATCAGTAGATTTAGCTGATTTTTTATCTAAAGATAAAAAGCGAAAAGCTGAATTTGTTCAGTCAATTGGTAAGGCTTATGAAGAAATTGGATTTATTGCAGTTATGAACCATGGTATTTCTGATCTATTAATTAATGAATTATATAAATATGTGCAGCAATTCTTTTCCTTACCCTTAGTACAAAAAAAAACATATGAATTAGTAGAGCTAGCTGGTCAAAGAGGATATACAAGTTTTGGAAAAGAACATACCAAAGGAAGTAAAGCAGCAGATTTGTTTGAAAGAATTTTTTCAATACGGTCAAGTTTCTATAAAAAATTTTTGCGACGAAATTTTCCTAATAATGTACCAGTAAAAGAAATTAAACATTTTAATAAAACTTTTACGGATGCTTATATTGCTTTTTTTTACATCTCAGGAGTTCAATGAATTAACAATGTCTTGAAAGTTGTATTAATAAAATATAATCCAATAGGATATAAGGATGTAGAAGCAGGGGATTATTTAAAAGAAAGCTTAATTAAATCAACTCTTTCTGTAATAAGTTTTGTGAGTTTTAACTTATGCTTTAATTTGTCCTAAATATTGCATTTTTAAAATTGTATCATTTAGTAAGACATATCCCATTTTTAAAAGCTGTTTTTTTACATAGTATTTCCGCATTTGGTGGACCTCAGGGTCATGTAGGTATGGTAATTAAAACTTTTGTAGAAAAAAGACGTGATATTACCAAAGATGAATTAATGGATTATATCTCTTTTTGTCAACTTTTACCAGGTGCATCTTCTACTCAAACCCTTACACTAATAGGTTATAAAAGGGGCGGAATTAAGTTAGCGGTTTTAACTTTACTTATTTGGATTTTTCCTGCTTGTTTTTTAATGGGAGGATTATCTTTTCTTGTAAATGATTTTAGTGATAAAAGTATAAAAGGTGACCCTTTTTTGTTTGTTCAAGCAATGGCGATAGGTTTTTTAGGATATGCAGCTTTTAAGGCATATAATATAAGCATTAAAAATACGATTACTAAAATAATAATGATAATTGCCTTTGTGGCCACTTTCTTATTATTTAAATTACCATGGGTAATTCCAGCACTTATTATTGCTGGAGGAGTAGCAACAAATTTTAGCGATAAAAGAATATTACAAAATAAAGACAAGAAACCCACTAAAATAAGGTGGACTAACATTTGGCTCTTTGCTTTAATATTTATTTTGGCTGGGATATTAAGTGAAACTGCAAGGAAACAGGATTGGGAAAATAAAAAACCATTTAATCTATTCGAAAATTTTTACCGATTTGGAAGTATTGTATTTGGTGGAGGAGATGTTTTAATTCCTTTAATGCTGGATCAATATGTAGCAAGACCAACAGCGAAAAAAATAGTTAATAATAATAAAGATGTTATAAAAATAGAAAGAGAAGAATTATTAACTGGTGCTGGTATGGTTAGAGCAATCCCTGGGCCGGTTTTTTCAATAGCATCTTTTATGGGTGGGGTGGCCTTAAAAAAGGAAGGTCCAAAAATGCAACTTATGGGTTGTATCATTGGTTCAGTTGCTATTTTTCTACCAAGTGCATTATTGGTTTTGTTCTTTTTCCCCGTCTGGCAAAGCTTAAAAAAATATGTAGTTGTTTACCGTTCATTAGAAGGAATAAACGCTGCGGTTGTTGGTATTATGATAGCTGCAACTCTTTTTTTACTAAAAGATGTTTCTATAATTTCTTTTGGTAAATTAAGTATAATAAATATTGGAATAATAATAGTTACGTTTTTAACTCTTCAGTTTTCTAAAATACCCCCTCCTTTAATTGTTTTATTTTGTTTATTGTTAGGATGGATAGTTTAGTCATATTTTATAATAGCCACATTTCTCTATTTCATATTTTACTATATCCGGCACCAAATACCTAATAGATTTATTTTTTTGAATATTTTGCCGAACTTCTGTAGAGGATATATTTAATATTGGTGCGTTAAGTATAGTAATATTTAAAGCAATTGAATTCTCTATTTCAAATCCTAATCTTTTGTAAATAAAAATTTTAAAATCACCCAAGAGTAATTTAAAATTTTTCCATTTAGAAATATTTTTGAAACTATCACTTCCCATAATTATTGAAAACTTATGTAAAGGATACTTTTCATTAATATAAGTTAATGTATCAATTGTGAATGAAGGTTTAGGTAAATTAAACTCTATATCACTAGCTTTTATACTTACTTCACCCTCAATGGCTAATTCAATTAAATGCAATCTTTGGTATTCATTCAAAAGTGAACTAGGCTTTTTAAAAGGATTCTGTGGGGATACTACAAGCCAAACCTGATCCAGATCTGTATTATTTAAGGCATAAGTAGCAATTATTAGGTGGCCATTATGTACGGGGTTAAAAGATCCAAAGTAAAGTCCTATGTTCATAAAGTATTGATATACAGGTTATTAGTTCATAATATTTCTTCTACCCATATCATTTCAGCCTCGTCTAACCTTAAACTTAGATTATAACCTGATACAGTTATTGAAATTGGATCACCTAAAGGGGCTAGTTGCTCAACCTTTACTTTTTCTCCAGGAATACACCCCATCTCCATTAATTTTAACAAGATAACATCAGAGTCAAATTTTTTTATAATAGCAGAATGCCCCGCCTCCAATTGTGATAATCTTTTTTCCATAGTTTATTGTAAATAATACACACTTGTGTTAACTGCAAAAGTATCTATTCAACTTTGTTTAATAATTTCGAGATGAGAAAATTAGTTATGAAAAAAGTAAAATTTTATTACAAAGACATTAAACTTAGCTTAAGGGAAAGAAAAAAGTTGAAGATTTTTATTGGAAGCTTATTCAGCAGAGAGAAAATTAAATTTTTAAGTTTGAATTATGTTTTTTGTTCTGATGAGTTTTTACAAAAAATAAATAAAGAGTTTTTAAATCATGATGAGCTTACAGATATAATCACATTTAATATGTCAAATTCTGACAAGCTAATTGAAGGAGAAATATATATAAGTATTGACCGGGTTAAAGAGAATGCGTTTTTAGAGAAAGTAAAAATAAAAGAAGAGTTACATAGGGTAGTTTTTCATGGTGCCCTACACCTTTGTGGTTATAGGGATAAAAAGAAAGTTGATATAAAAATTATGAGAGATAAAGAGAAAGAATATCTTGATTTGTACTTTAATGAGTTACTTTAACGTTTCACGTGAAACAAACTTAAATTCTAAAAAAGTAGGTCTAAATCCTGTTTCACGTGAAACAGGATAGCTTTTATGGGTTCAAAAATCCCAATGCTTATCTTTGTAGTCAAAATGTTTCCAAAATACGATATAATAATAGTAGGGGCGGGTCATGCAGGTTGTGAGGCCGCGGCAGCAGCGGCGAATCTTGGCAGTAAGGTGTTGTTGATTACTATGAATTTGCAGACAATTGCTCAAATGAGCTGTAATCCAGCTATGGGAGGAATAGCTAAAGGACAAATAGTTAGAGAAATTGATGCACTGGGCGGATATAGTGGAATTGTAACTGATAAAAGCATGATTCAGTTCAGGATGCTAAACAAGTCTAAAGGGCCAGCTATGTGGAGTCCAAGAGTACAAAGTGATAGAATGTTATTTGCTGCAACCTGGAGAGAAATGTTAGAGAGTACTCCTAATGTTGATTTTTATCAAGACACTGTAACTGGGCTTATTATAAATGAATCAAAAGTAAAGGGAGTGAGGACTGGTCTAGGGCATGAAATATTAGCAGAATCGGTTGTTTTAACCAACGGGACTTTTTTAAATGGAATAATTCATATTGGTGAAAAGAATTTTGGTGGAGGAAGAATGGCGGAAAAATCATCTTTTGGAATAACAGAACAGTTAATATCACTTGGATTTGAAAGTAACAGGCTAAAGACAGGAACACCGCCACGTATTGATGGAAGAAGTTTAGATTATTCTAAAATGGAAGAACAAAAAGGGGATGAAGAAATTGTAGGGTTTAGTTTTTTAGATTTTGACCGTATTAAACCTCAGGCTCAAAAAAGTTGCTGGATTACTTATACTAATGATAAAGTTCACGAACTTTTAAAGACAGGCTTTGAACAAAGCCCTATGTATAAAGGGAGAATACAAGGAACCGGGCCAAGGTATTGTCCAAGCATTGAAGATAAAATAAGTCGCTTTGCAGAAAGAGATAGACATCAGCTTTTTGTGGAGCCAGAAGGGAATAATACTATTGAGATTTATGTGAATGGGTTTTCTACATCTTTACCAGAATCAATTCAGTATCAAGCTCTTAAATTAGTTCCTGGGTTTGAAAACTGTAAAATGTTCCGACCTGGATACGCTATAGAATATGATTTTTTTCCCCCAACACAATTAAAATTTACTTTAGAAACCAAATTAATTCAAAATTTATTCTTTGCAGGCCAAATTAACGGAACTACAGGTTATGAAGAAGCCGCTTGTCAGGGATTAATGGCAGGAATAAATGCACATCAAAAAATTAAAGGCTTAGAACCAGTTATTCTTAAAAGAAGCGAAGCTTATATTGGAGTATTGATAGATGATTTAATAAATAAAGGAACTGATGAACCTTATCGAATGTTTACCAGCAGAGCAGAATTTAGAACTTTACTTAGACAGGATAATGCAGATTTAAGACTTACGGAAATTAGTTACAGGTTAGGGCTCGCATCTCAGGAAAGAATGGAAAAAGTGAAAATTAAAAAAGAGAATGTTGATAAAATAAAGCTATTACTTTCTGAATTAAGCCTGGATCCGGATGAAACTAAGATGTTTTTAAATAGCATTCAATCATCAACGTTATTAAGTAAACAAAAAGCAACTCAAGTTTTAAAAAGACCTATGGTTTATTTATCCGAGATGATAAAACAAATTAAAAGAGTAAATTATGTACTAAGCGGATTTGATAAGGAAACACTTGAGCAGGCTGAAATACAAATAAAATATGATACCTATATTGAGAAAGAAAAAGAATTGGTTTTAAAAATGGGCCAATTGGAAGATTTATTAATACCAGACAATTTTAATTATGATAAATTGGTTTCATTAAGCAATGAAGCTCGTCAAAAATTCACAAAAATAAAACCAAGAACACTAGGACAAGCCTCAAGGATTTCAGGAGTTAATCCTAGCGATGTTCAAATTCTTATGGTTTTTATGGGTAGATAAATTAATTAAATTTATGCAATTAAATTTCTCTAGTAGTACAAAAAAAGAGGAGCTCTTTAAGCAAATTAAAATAGAACTTATTATAAATAAATTAAATATAAATTCTGTTGATCAAAAAAGACCGTGGGGTGGATTTTTTACAATAGAAGAAAAAGACTCAGAAAGGTTCATTGATTTTTTTTTCCAAGACTTCAAAAAAGAAATATTAAAAACATCCGAAAAACTAAGCCCCAAAATTTTAGTTGTTGCTCCCGGTAAAAGATTAAGTTGGCAATACCATCACCGACGTGCGGAAATATGGAAACTAATTGCCGGTAAAGGTTATGTAATTACTAGTGATACCGATGAAGAAAAAAAAAAACTAGCATTAAATTTGTGCGAAATTGTTCAAATTAAACAAGGTGAGCGCCATCGGTTAATTGGTTTAGACAATTGGGGCATCATTGCTGAAATATGGCAACATACCGATGTTGAGAGCCCAAGTGATGAAAATGATATTGTAAGACTACAAGATGACTTTGGAAGATAAAGGTTTTAAATAATGAGTTTTTTGGATGCAAGCACCATCTTGATATCATTATAATTTATACCCTCAGGTAATTTTTCCATCAAAAACTTATAACCATTTTCGCCAAATTTTTCTGAGGCTTCTTTTATTAAAGTTTGTTTTTTGATAGACAATATTTCATTAATTCCAATATCACCCGTTTCGATAAAATGTATTAAATGACTTTCAATTGTACCAATGGTTAATTTCCTATAATCAGCAATTTCCTTAATTGATTTTCCTTCTTTAAAAATAACTAAACTTATTGTTTTGGTATCTATTTTAGGTGCTTTTGATTTGGGCTTTTGCTCTTTTTTTGTTTGTATCTCCTTTGAAAAAATATTCGTTTTCAAATTGTTTGTTTGACAATATTTTTCAACTAAATCTAAAATTTCATCCCCAAATCTTTCAGCTTTTGCTTTTCCAAATCCACGAATCTGCATTAAATCTTTTTTGTTTAATGGTAAGTATGTAGCAATTTCCTGTAAAGAAGCCTGGTTAGCCACCATATAAATTGGTTGATCCGTATCAGCACAAGTATTATCACGCCATAATTTTAAAGCAGAATATAAATCAAGATTCGAAGTGGCAATAATTGTCTCTTTTTTCCCACTTGCATAACTAGTCAAATTAATTTTTGGTAAAGAAAAATTTAATTTGTGCTGTAAAAAAGAAGTAATTGAAAAAGCTTGTTTACAATAAACGAGATAATAAACAATGGAATAAATTGAGACAAAGAAGTTTTGTAAACTTTCATTTACCGCAGTTGCAGATTCCTTATGCTCTGTAATTAAAGGATGATTTTTTATCGACTCTTTATAAGAAATAAATTTTGGTAAAAAATGATTAGCTGCATCACTAATCCTTTTTTGCAATGCTTGATTCTTTTCTATCACATTCTCCTCTTTCATTAATTCACTTATATGTGTGATAAACCTTAGTCCAACAGACTGATCGGATAAAACCTGGTATTTTAATTTTTCAATCCACTCAAGTGCATCTTTATTTAATTTATCCTGATGTTGTTTTATTTCTAATAATAGTTGATTACAATTAAAAGCAGCCTCATTAAAAGAAAACAAATCTTCCAGTAACTGTTGAGTAAAAGCTTGCCTGGCTCCAGCAAACCTATCTGCTAAAGAACCTTTATGTGATAATAATTGTTGACCTTTAATTACATTTTCATTGCTATAAATAGCAGATGAAGGAATTTTAGAAAGTAACACAATACCCTCCAAGCTAGTACATCTACTTAATGCTACATAAACCTGACCACTACTAAATGCCGACCCGGCATCAATCATTACTTTATCAAAAGTTAAGCCCTGACTTTTATGAATAGTAATAGCCCAAGCAAGACGAAGAGGATATTGTGTAAAAGTTCCTACAATTTCCTGCTCCAGTTTTCCATCATCTCTGTTTAAAGTATACCTTGTATTCTCCCAGGTTTCTTTAGGTACAACAATAATATCTCCATCACAATCCACAGAAATATTGTCATCCTCTAAAGATGTAACAATTCCAATCTTACCATTAAAAAAACGTTTTAATATAGGATCGTTTTTTAAAAACATTACCTGAGCGCCTTCTTTTAATTCCAACTCGGCTTCTGCCGGATTAATATGTTCAGGGAATTCACCCTCTACATCTGCTAAATAAGAAAATGTGGAGGAATGAAGTTTGTGTAACTCTTGTTGATTAATTTGATCCGCCTGTTTGTTGTGTGATGTAAGGGTAATGTAATTTTCATCACGATCAGGGTGGAACTCTGGAATAAAACGATCGTGTAAATCATTAAAGTCATCTTCACTCATGTTATTGTTACGTACCTTATTAAGGAGGTTAACAAAAAAATCTTCCTTCTGTCTATAAATTTTATCGAGCTCAATTAGTAAAGGCATTTGTTCTTTTACTGCCAGGCTATCAAAAAAGAATGGAGACTCATAATATTCATTTAAAAGCCCCCACTCTTGGTTTTGTGCCACGGGTGAAAGTTGATGCAAGTCTCCAATAAACAAAACCTGAACTCCGCCAAAAGGAAGTTGATGATTTCGCCTGATACTTTTCAAAATTGTATCTATAGCATCCATCACATCACAACGAACCATACTTATTTCATCAATAACAAGCAATTCCATTTTACGCAATAGTTGCTGCCGCTGTTTATTGTATCTGATTTTTGCAAGCAGCTCTTCTCTGTTATTTTTTGTTGGAATAAATGGATGGAACGGCAATTGAAACAAACTGTGTAGTGTAACACCGCCAGCATTTATAGCCGCCACTCCCGTAGGTGCTGCCACTACAATATTTTTAGAACAGGTTTCTTTGAGGTATTTTAGAAATGTGGTTTTTCCTGTTCCAGCTTTTCCTGTAAGAAAAATATTTTCGCTTGTTTCGGTTACAAATCGAAAAGCAAGGTCGAAGATTTCATTATGTTCAACAGTAATCATTTGAATAAAGATAAGTGGAGAAAATAGAAAAGGGTATCGCTTTCTTTTTATTAAAATCGATACCCTTTAATATCAGGCCTCAGCTTTACTACCCAAAAGCAGCAACTCGTTTACTTGTACTTCGGTGATGTACTTTTTGTTACCGTCTTTGTCGGTATAACTGCGGTTAATCAACTTACCTTCAATCGCAACTTCGGAGCCCTTGTTTAAATACTTTTCGGCAATTTCTGCAACTTTTCCCCAGGCCACCAAATTGTGCCAGGTTGTTTCGGTTACTTTTTCGCCACTAGCATTGCGATAACTTTCATTTGTCGCTACACTAAAACGGGCCATTTTTTTACCGCTTTCGGTGTTTTTTACTTCAGGTGCATTACCTAAGTTTCCAATCAATTGAACTTTGTTTTTTAAAGCATACATAGTTGTAAGTTTTGTGCTCCCTCATTTCATTTAGTTTTGAGTTTGCGGTTTTTTAATTTATTTCAATCAACCAAATCTGATCTCATTTCCGATTGACAATACAAAGATGGGGTAGGTAAATAGTCATAGTCGGAGATTATCCTTTTACTTACCTTTATAACCGTATGTAAACGGTTGTTAGTGCAAATGATATTAATTAAACTCAAGCCTATACTATGTTAAAGCAAACAGAAGTTAAAACCTGTCTTTT
The DNA here is from genome assembly GCA_947085175.1 of uncultured Chitinophagaceae bacterium. Classification (GTDB taxonomy): domain Bacteria; phylum Bacteroidota; class Bacteroidia; order Chitinophagales; family Chitinophagaceae; genus Ferruginibacter. The sequence continues at coordinate 165,372 of CAMTVJ010000006.1, read as the reverse complement.
ATGTGAAAAGGTTATTAAAGGCAGAAGCGATAAGAAATTTTGTGACGATTATTGTCGGGCTGCATATAATAATGAGCTGAAAAGTGCAGCCAATAATAATATCCGTAACGTTAATAATGCGCTTGGGAAAAACCGTCGCATTTTGGAAAACATATTGCCTCTGGGAGAAGCTACTGCAAAAACCAATAGGGATAAACTGATTGAAAAAGGATTTCAATTTAAATACCACACCCATATTTATAATGCCAAAAATGGCAACACGTATTTTTATTGTTATGAGTATGGGTATCTTCCTTTAGAGAATAACTGGTTTTTGATTGTTAAAAAGAATGAAGAGTAAATAAGCCCATATACTTAATTTAATTATATGAAGTAGGCTGAGTTTATAAAGTATTTTTGTAGGCTTAAATATTGAATTTGCAAATTTCTATACTTAGTATAAAGCGGGTTTTTGTTTTGATGTTATGTGTACTTTTTTTCACAAAGCAATCTCATGCACAATGTGCAACCCCTATTTCGGTTTTTCCATATACCGAGGGTTTTGAATTAACCAATGGAAGTTGGACTTCAGGCGGAACGGCTTCTAGCTGGGCATGGGGATCTCCAACAAAACCTTTAATTAACAGTGCAGCAGGCGGAACAAAATGTTGGGTTATAGGTGGATTAACAAACAGCTCTTATAGTGATGGAGAGGCATCTTGGATACAAAGTCCTTGTTTTAATTTTACAAGTTTGCAATATCCCTATATTTCTTTCAGTGTTTTTTGGGAGATGGAAAGAAGGTTTGATGGTGCAGGCTTTCAATATTCAACAAATCTTGGCGCTACCTGGATCAATGTCGGCAGTATTTCGGATCCGGTAAATTGCTTAAATGATAACTGGTTTAATTTTAATCCAATCAATGGGCTTAACTCTTTAAGCACAATTAGAGATGGGTGGTCTGGTAATGTACAACCCACCGCAGGGAGCTGCCAAGGCGGCGGCGGTAGTAATAGATGGGTGAATGCACAACATACTATGCCTTATTTAGCAGGACTACCTAATGTGATTTTTAGATTTATTTTTGGTGCCGGTACCCAATGTAATGCATACGATGGTTTTGCAGTTGATGATATATTTATTTCAAATGCCCCTCCCAACAACGCTTCTTTTACTTATACCTGTTCAAGTAACTTAACAGTTAATTTTTCAAATAGTTCAGCACTTTGCCCTGCAACCAATTGGGATTTTGGAGACCCCGCATCGGGAATAAATAATACATCTACCCTTTCAAATCCCAGCCATGTTTTTACAGCGCCAGGAACTTATACAATCACATTGTCTGCAACTGGGCCAGGCAATGCCCCATCGGTAACCAGCCAAACTATAAATATTTTGGGAGTATCCACCTCTTTGGTTTCGGGCCTAAGTTGTTTTGGCGATAATAATGCATCTGCAACAGCATTGGTAATTCCCTTAACTATGGGGCCGTTCAATTTTAGTTGGAATACCAACCCTGCTCAAAATACTCAAACAGCAACAAATTTATCTGCAGGGATTTATACGGTTTCTGTAAATGCAGCAAACAGTTGTGCAAGCACTGCAACAATTAATATAACAGAGCCAATTGCAATAAATCATACTTTAAATATTGTACAACCCGGTTGTGGAATAAATACAGGAACGGCTACAGTTTTAATAACAGGCGGCACCGCACCATACAGTTATTCCTGGTCACCTTCAGGAGGCTCAGCTGCAACAGCAACGGGTCTAAGTCCTGGAATTTATTCTGTAAGAGTTACTGATAACAAATCTTGTATAAAGGATATAAGTATATCAATCATTACCGCATCTCCACCTAATATAAATATTTTATCTATAAAAAATGTGAGTTGTTTTGGTTTGGCAGATGGGGCTGCAACCGTTTTAGCATCAGGCGGAAGCGAACCTTATACTTATAGCTGGAATACCAATCCGGTACAAAGAACAGCAATTGCTACTAATCTTGCTGCGGCTATTTATACTGTAACTGTTTTAGATAATAATGGCTGCTCAGCAGCAACAACAGTTCAAATTACAGAACCTCTACTGGGTTCTTGTGGAGATGTATTTTTCCCAAATGCTTTTACACCAGATGGGAATTTAATTAATGATCATTTTGGCCCAATGGGAAATTTGGCTGCTATCAGTGATTATCTTTTACATATTTACAATCGATATGGAGAGTTGGTATTTTTTTCCAGAAACCCAAACATAAGATGGAATGGTTTACACAAAGGGAAACAACTTGCTGGAAGTTATTTATGGGTAGCCTCTTTTACTTATAAAGGACGATTTAAGAGAGAAGAAAAAGGGTCAGTAACAATTATTCGATAGTTTATTTTTCAGGAAACAGATTTTAAGCAACCTACAGATTTTTAAAATTGTTTATCTTCAAAATAAAAACCTGTTTGAATTTTACTTAATAAATTTAATTTTCTTATGAAAAAAATATTTTTAATACTGATAATGTTAGCACCAGTTTTATTGGAGGCTCAACTTGTAAAAACACTTAAAAAAAGCATCACACTAAAAATGCCTGGAAAGGTATTTGTAAGTTACAATACGGGCTATGATAGTTTGCCCGGAACAAGAGGAGCGGCAGTTGTTTGGCACCCTAAACAAAAAAAATATTATGCAGCTTTTGCTGGAAACAAGTCTTTCCCAATGGCTGTATATGATGATAAAGCTAAATTGCTTTCAGATGATAGGCTGACCTGTGTGTACGATTTAAGGGGGTTGTGGTACAATGAAAAATTAAAAAAAATATGTGGTAATGGGTATAATGATATTGGATGGGTTAGTTATAAACTAAAAACTACAGGTATTCCAGAGGATGCTACTATTGATGCAGCTGGTATGATTCAGCCCGGAGCCCATTCCATTGGAACTTATAATTCTAAATTAAATGCTGTTTGTTTTATTTATGGTCAGGAAATTTATCTATATGATGAAGGTGCAATGCAAATGGACAATGGAAATATCCGACTTTATGCTGGAATAAGTAAAAAAGAAAATATTGACAAAGACGAAGATGGCACATATATAAGTGACAACTATAGCAACAATGTTCTTTTATATACAGGAATTAGCAGAGCGGAATATGGGTTGCTAAATATAAAAGAAAAGCAAGTGGAGTTGTATAATGAGAAAACCGGGTTGCTTACACAAATTTTAAAACTTCCATACGACTTACCAACCTGGTCTTCATTTAATTTTAGTTATTCAAATGGTGTTTACTGGGCTTTTGACCAAGGTACTAGAACATGGACGGGCTATAAATAATAGTTTAATTGATACTTTAGTAAAGTAGAACTGTATCTATAATTAAACAAGCGCAACAGGCTCTTTATTTGTTGGCAGAATTGTAACGTTTTCCGTGTCATCATTTGTTGACTCAGGAAAATCATCGGCATGCAATTCAATCCTTCGGGTAATATCGCTTAATGAAGAAAGACGCTCTAATGTATACGGGATAGTATCAAGCCCCGAAGCAAATTTTAAGATATAGCTATAAATAGCAAACAAGCTTCCCGCCATTATAGTACTACTATGCATACTTTTCGAAATCAATAAAGAAAGGGCAATAACTATGAGCACCATTATTTCCATAAAACCAAAGTTCAAAGCTTCTTTGTCTGAAATACGTACTTGCCATTTCCGTAAATTATTATAGTGATTGCGGATGCTGGTATTATTTCCATCCGATATGATATCTACTTGTTTTTCCAACTCGTCGTTTTTGAACTTATTAAGTCTTTTCATTTTCTTGCCATAAAAATAACTGATGATAATTACTGGAACCATAATAGCCAAACAAATGCCAACTACCGTCTTATCATAAAAAAACAAAATGATCAAGGACCCAAAAATATTGTAAGATGCCTCTATCACATAAACCAAATCGTGTTCTAAAAAATCAACAAACTCTCTGGCTAAAGTAGAGTGAGCACTTAGTTTAGAAACGTCCATCTTATTGTATCGACGGCTTAAAAATTTTGTAACAAGGGAAGTGTAAATGGCCGAGTAGGTACGGGTATCAAACATATGCCTAATGGTACCCAAAATTAAATAGGCCAAATGAACAACAGTAAGAACTATAAGCCCTTTATAGCTTCCTTTTATCAGATCGTTAATAGCTTCACCAAAAAAATAAAAGCGCATTAACCCCCCCAGCATCTCCAACGAAAACAGGGAATATGTAAATATCAATTGATATTTATACTTCATCATCAGGTTACGCAAAATTTGAAATTTAGACATAGTTCTTCTTCATTAATTCCTTAATCACATCAATAAAAAGCCTCAAAGACTGTTTGAATTTGTAATAATGGGTAGTAAGACTTGGGAAACGAAACTTCGTTTAATTGGTTGGCCTACTTTCTCTTTCGGTTACGGAATTGTTGGCAATTCCAGTAACAAGGCCTACACAATTGGCGGCTCCGCAATGACAGTTAAAGGGCTCCATATGTTCATCCAGAAAGTCTGCGTAGTTAAGGGTTAGTTCTTCGCTTTTCGAAATATTTCTTAAAGCCACTACATTAAGTCCTTCATAGGCAGTATTTGCATTACAGCTGTGATTTTGTGGTGCCCAGCCCGTAGGATCGTTATCCCAAAGCAAAAATACTTCTTTACTTAGAGGATAAGCATATTTTCTAAAGGTTTCCTTTTCCTTAACAGTCCAGTTATTATCCACATGTTTACGTGTTACAATACGTTGAGGACGCTCCTCTCCCTTAAAAATCAATTCTTTAGCTTCAATTGCTTTATTGGCATAAATGCCATACCCGGCAATAGAATTGCCTTTCATAATATAATTATTTTGCCTGCGTTGATGGCGGGCTATGCCCTCATCAAGGATTTTCTGTAAAAAACCAGCCTGGCCAATGCCATCTGCTTTTAAAATATAATCTGCCGAACCCTCATATCCATCTTTGTAAAAGACAGAACAAGTAAAGTTGATTTCGAGAAAAAAAATTTCATTATTCTGGTTTACCCTAAAATCCAGCCGGGCATAACCCGAACCTCCAAAACCCTGAAAGATTTTTAAAGCTGCATCTTTCAATTTATTTTCTAAAAGGGGGTCAGTACAGGGAATATTTGCCTCGGGATGAAGCTCAGAAGTTTTAAGGGCATAAGTTTTAAATTCAAATCCCTTAGGAAAAATATATTCAATGGGCTTAAACACCGTGGCTGTTTTTTCATCATCAGCATTAGCCACCAACATCACAGTAAACTCTCTTCCCTCAATATATTCTTCCACCAAAAGTGGGCCATACTCTTCCATTATTGAAGCAGCTTTTGAAGCTAGATCAGCGTTGTTATTTACCAAAGAGTTTTCATCAATACCTAAACTATCACCTGCTTTATCGGGTTTAACAAACAGGGGGTAATTTAAATGACTGCAATCTTTTTCTATATTGTCCAAATATTCAATTAAAGCAAATGCAGGTGTTTGTATGCCTACGGTATAAGCCACATATTTCATCAGGTCTTTTGTTGGGTCATACAGTAATGATGTTGGACCAGTAAATGGAAGATTAAGTAATTCCATAAAATAAATTACATCAATTGAGGGTACGCTCCACTCCAAATAACCTTCGCAGAGGTTTACAAAAACGTCGTAGTTTTTTTTCTTTAATTCTTTTAATTGCTTGTAGGTAGATAATTTATTCAACAGTACATGATCAATTTCTGCTTCTGGCATTAAATGACTAAGGTCTCTTGCGGGGTCATAATTTTGATAATCAACATCTGAAGTGGAGTAATCGGGCTGAAGAACACAAATTTTCATAGTCATATAAATTTCAGGCTATGCAGATTGCCTTTTTATTTCCTTTGCTCTGTGGCGATAAAAGGCATCATTAATAATTTCTACAATTAATTGAGTAAAGCTTATTTCGCTAAAACGAAGAATGGCGCCAATGGATGTATAATTTTCATCCTCACTTAATCCACATTGGGCATTTACTTCCAACACAAATAATTTACGAGTTTCTTTATCCATTCTTACATCTACACGGGTATAGCCACAACCTTTGGTGGCTACAAAAGCATCCCAACTAATTTTTTTAATTTCATCAATCAATAAAGCATCAGGTAAGCCATACTCATAAAAATTTGCTTCATTAGGCATAGCTGTTTCATCCTCATAAATTTCCCAAAGCCTATCAAACGATAAAAACTTTTCCTCCTCTGGCAACGATGAGTGAAAAACCCTTTCTACGGGAGTATAAATTCTAGCATCTTTTGGATTGTTGTAAGAACCAGAAATCAACACAGTGTATTCGGGCCCTGTAATAAAAGACTCCGCAATAATTCCACCCATTGCTAAATCCCAGCCACGATACCCTTCAAACATTTTATCTATTTGCTCTTTTAATTGTATTTGAGTATGAACTACATTTTTAATACCCACCCCCATACTGCCACTTGAAACGGCAGGTTTAACAATAAACGGATTGCCTAATAGTTCAAATATATTGGAGAGTTCCTGTTCTTTATTAGTAATTGCCAACCAGTTGGCCGATGGAACATTAGCTTTATCAAAAGCCTCCTTCATGGGTATTTTTGAGGTAGTAATATTATAAAAAAATTCATCAGCTCCGGTATACATCAATTCTTTTTCTTCCAACACTCTTACAACTGAAATACCTGGCGTTCCATTCACTTCGTCTCCATCGCATAAATTAAGTACAACTGCTGTCTTAAAGCTTTGTTCTGTTTCTGCTACAATAGTATCAATTACAGTTACGTAATCTTTTATAGTAACCGGTTGCCATTTCCATTCAAACCCCAAGGCAACAAAAGTTTTTTCATACTCGGCAACGCTTTGTCCAAAATCATAGAAATAGTCAATATTTGAATCATCACTTTCCAGAAGCGGTGCTAATACCCACACTTTAATAGGTTGGTTGGATAGAGAAGATAATAATGGGTTATCTAAATTCATGTTTAAAATTTGCATTACATGGAAAATTTTTGTTTTACCTGCTGCATAATAAAATGGGTGAGTTTATATTTTGAAAGCGTTTCAACAGAAAGATGGGATGCACCATTAATTAATTGTAAACATTCGGTACTCTCACAATTGCAAACAAATGGTTGGGCCATTTCCCACTCTGTACTCGGATAAAAGAAAGTGATTTCATCGCCCGCTTTTAGTTCTATAATACAAACAAGTTCCATTGTTGTGGTATTAAAAAAAGCGGTGGGAGCACAACTGTGATTAATGTATTGAACAAACTCGGGTAAAAGTGTAATATGCTTGCCTGAGCCAATTTGTATTGTTAAATAAGTTGCAAACGATTGAGTGCTTCCTGCATTAAATGATGTAATAACATCGCCAGGTAAAAAAGAAACTGCTGCAAGTAAACATTTTTGTCTGGTTGACTCAGACTCTAACACATTTGCAATTTGATGTTGGCTAATAACCCTGCCATAGGGAGAATTAAAGGTTTTAGTATTCATTTTACTTCGAATAAAATAAGTAACAATAGTTTAATGAACAGGTTTATTTATTTTATTAACCATAAATGTATAAAAGCATTAAGTATAAAAAAAGATTATTGGCTAGTATTAATAATTAGTGGATTAATAGTGATATTGTGTGCATAACCAAAGAGCAGATTTTATAAATAATGACAGACAACAATTCTCCAAAACCTAACCCTCATCTTTTAATTGAACTGGTGACCATGAAGATGCCTTTTGGAAAGCACAAGGACAGGGTCTTATGTGATTTACCGGTCTCGTATCTGGAGTGGTTTCAACAAAAAGGGTTTCCAAAAGGAAAGCTTGGCGTTTTATTAGAAACAATTTATGAGATTAAAATAAATGGACTAGAATACCTGTTGAAGCCTTTAAGAAAATAACATTTTAATTTAACTGTATCTACTTGGCATCGGGAAAAACTTGTAGTAACTTGACATCAGGAAGAGCTTGTAGTAATTTTAATAGAATTGAGTTTAACTTTTAAATGATGAATTATGAACCTGATGAATCAAATGGACCAATGGAGCAGAAAACATCATCCAAAATGGCTGGTGCTTTTAAGAATAGTTTTAGGAATAGCGCTTTTATTAAAGGGATTTGAGTTTATTCAACACAGTGTTGAAATTACCGGACTGGTTGAAGGGGGTTCAGTCATACAAAAAGCTACCTGGCTTAATTCATTTATACCCTGGATTCACATATTAGGCGGAAGTATGATTTTAGTAGGTCTTTTTACAAGATTTTGGACATTGATGCAAATTCCTATTTTATTAGGGGCAATTTATTTTATCAATGCATCAACCGGTGTTTTTGCAGGTGAGCCAAATATTATGTTTCCAATTATTATTTTGATACTACTTGTTTTCTTTTTAATTGAAGGAGGGGGACCCATCTCGTTGGATAACTATTTTAGGAATTATAAAAAGAATAATGAGTAATTGTTTTTTTTAATTAAGCTCTGCAAAGGTTAAATAAACATAAGGGTTTATTGACCATTCATCAACCATTGCATCATTAAAATCTCCAAACCTAAGGTCGAGCATCGATCCTGATTCATTAATTTCCCAAAGAGGAAGCGGATTTGCTCCTTGGGGCGTTTGGCATATTTCTGGAAGCATATCTTTCAACATCCCATTCCAACAAAGTTTTATAAGTTGTTCCTTTTGAGAAAGCTTTTTATCATTATTGCTAGTATTTATTTCACACCAATCTCTTTTAAAGAAACTGCTGCCCGCTAAAAGCAATATTTCTCTATTTGTAGTTATCTTTTTCATATATGAACATTTAGGTGCTCATATATATAGATGCATTTGAAGGTTAAAAATTACAAATGAAACTGATAAAGTATTGTTAAGGCAAAAAGGAGTGACATAAAAAAAGGAAACTGATAGTTATCAATTTCCTTTTAGTGGTGTGGGGCGGGATTGAACCGCCGACACAAGGATTTTCAGTCCTTTGCTCTACCAACTGAGCTACCGCACCTTCCTTTATATTAAACAAGTAATATTTAATATTGGGCTGCAAAAATAAGGGGTTTCTTTTAAATATTAGATATACAATCTAAAAAATTCTATTAATTCCCATAAACGCATAAAAACTTAATACGCATTAGCTTTAATTGTTCCCAGTTAAAGTTACTGTCAGCCAGCTCTTCAAGAGCCACTTGTAAAGAGGAAGTTTCGCAGTTTTTAAAATAATCCAAAATCTCATCTTGTTCATATTCATCTACCATTTCATCAATAGCATAATCAATATTAAGCTTGGTGCCGCTTGCAACAATGGTTTCCATTTCTTCTAATAATTCATCAATTCGTAGATCACGGGTTTTTGCTACAGTTTCTAAGGGAATTTTTTTATCTATGTTTTGTATGATAAAAATTTTATTATTATTCCGGTTTACGACACTTTTCATTACAAAATCATCTGGTCGAACCACATCGTTTTCTTCCACATATTTTATTACTACGTCTAAAAACGGTTTTCCATACCGGATGGCTTTTCCCTTGCTTACACCACTAATTTTCTCCAACTCTTCCATAGTGGTTGGAAACATAGTAGCCATATCTTCCAAACTGTTTTCTAAAAAGATAACAAAGGGAGGTAGGTTTTTTTCTTTTGCAACTTTTTTTCGAAGGGCTTTTAAAAGCTCCATTAGTTTCTCATCTGGTCCAGCCAACTCTGCCGCTGCTGCTGCAGCAATTTCTTCATCATCGGCATTGGCTTCTTCAAATAAATTATTTAAAGCTATTTTAAATGATGTGGGCTTCTTTAAAAAAGCCGAACCAGCTTTTGTAAGTTTTAATAAGCCATATTCAACAATGTCTTTTTCAATTAAACCCGCCAATAACATCTGTCGAATTAAACTGTTCCAAAAATGATTTTCTTTATCATTACCGCTGGCAAAAACATCCAACTCTTCGTGGCGGTACATCTTTACTTGTGGGGTTGCCTTACCGGCAAGAATGAGTAATGTATACTCAACCGGGAATTGCTCACCAAGTGCTTTTACAATTTTTAAAACAATTACCGCATCGTCTTTTGCTTCAATTTTTTCTTTAGGGTGTAAACAATTATCGCAATGCCCACAGCTTTTCTTATCATCATAATGTTCACCAAAATAATGTAACAATATTTTGCGCCTACAAACACTGCTTTCGGCATAAGCCACTGTTTCATTAATCAATTGTGCACCCACCTCTCTTTCACTAAGTGGTTTATCTCTCATTAAATGCTCCAGCTTGGCAACATCTTTATGGGAATAATATAAAATACATTTTCCTTCTAGTCCATCCCTACCTCCACGACCAGTCTCCTGGTAATAATTTTCAATCGATTTAGGAATATTATAATGAATTACAAAGCGAATGTCTGGCTTATCGATACCCATACCAAATGCAATGGTAGCTACTATTACATCTACATCTTCATTTAAAAACTGATCTTGCCTGGCCGACCTTAATTTACTATCTAAGCCAGCATGATAGGCAACAGCTTTAATACCATTTGCAATCAACATTTTAGCCAACTCTTCGGTGGTTTTTCGGTTAAGCGTATAAATGATACCGCTTTTATTTTTATGTTGCTGAATAAAGCGTACAATACTTGTATTGGTTTGATCGAGATTTATTTTTGGTAGGATCTCATAATATAAATTTGGACGATTAAAAGAGGAAATAAAAATATTAGGTTTTCTTAATCCTAAGTTTTTAACGATATCACTTTGAACTTTAGGGGTGGCTGTTGCAGTTAAAGCAATTACCGGTACATTTTCATTAATTAAATCCATCATCTCTCTTAGCCTTCTGTACTCAGGCCTAAAATCATGCCCCCACTCCGATATACAATGGGCTTCATCAACAGCAAAAAAAGAAATTTTTAAGGATTTAAAAAAGACAATATTTTCTTCTTTGGTCATTGTCTCTGGAGCCACATAAAGCAATTTGGTATTACCCGAAATCAAATCATCTTTTACTGTTTTTTGTTGGCCTTTGTTTAATGTACTGTTTAAAAAATGAGCCACATCATCCTTGCTACTATAGCTACGTACCAGGTCAACCTGATTTTTCATCAATGCTATTAATGGAGAAACAATAATGGCTACTCCTTCACTTATGATAGCTGGTAATTGGTAACACAAACTTTTGCCACCCCCTGTTGGCATAATTACAAAAGTATCTTTACCGGCAAGTACACTTTCGATAATTTTTTCCTGCGGTCCCTTAAAACCATTAAACCCAAATTGATCTTGCAATTGGGTAGATAAATCAGATTGGCTTTTGTTAGTCGTTAACTTTTTACCAGATATTGTTTTTGCCATAATTAGTTCCTTCTCTTGCTTAATTCAAGCCTATAATGAAAATGTTTTTTTGAAGGGCAGCGAAGTTAATTCAATACATCTGCAAAATAAAGCCCAACATTAGGTTACAGCTGATTTTGTATAGATTTATACAATCACTTTAAATTACTTAAAATTAACTAGCTTTCAAAGAATATCCTGGTCATAATATGAGTAAAAAATGAGTAGGGTTAATACTACAGTCAGTAGCTTTGCATTATGAATGAATTAAAGTAGGTTTGCGGCACTATTAATGAACAAGGAAAAGATAATATCTGTAGCATTACGCACAATTGAACTGGAAACCGAAGCGGTTAATGGTTTAAAAGCATTTATCAATGCTGATTTTGAAAAAGCAGTTGAAATAATTGCAGCTTCAAAAGGAAGATTAATTGTAAGCGGAATAGGAAAAAGTGCCGTGATTGCACAAAAAATTGTTGCAACTCTCAATAGTACAGGCACGCCATCCATTTTTTTACATGCTGCCGACGCTATTCATGGAGATTTAGGAATGGTCTTATCTGACGATATCGTTTTGGTTATCAGTAAAAGTGGCGATAGCCCCGAAATAAAAATTTTGGCTCCACTAGTAAAAAATTTTGGGAATATATTAATAGGAATGGTAGGTAATACTGCATCATTTTTAGCTTTGAACAGTGATATTGTTGTAAATACTACTGTTGCACAAGAAGCTTGTCCTAATAATCTTGCACCTACCAGCAGTACCACTGCTCAAATGGTAATGGGAGACGCACTAGCTGTTTGTTTAATGGATCTAAAAGGTTTTAAAACAAAAGATTTTGCCAAATTTCATCCTGGTGGGGCCCTTGGGAAAAGGCTTTATCTTAAAGTTGAAGAATTGGCTGCACAAAATGCAAAGCCCAATGTTTTACCTTCTGCTACTTTAAAAGAAGTGATCTTAGAAATTACCAAAAAACGACTTGGAGCAACTGTGGTTGTGGATGAGTTAAATAAAATTGTTGGTATCATTACAGATGGGGATTTAAGGCGAATGCTGGAAAAAACAAATTCATTTGAAAACCTTTTGGCAAAAGACATCATGAGTAATAATCCTAAAACCATTGAAGCAGATGTGTTAGCAGTTAATGCGATGGATGAAATGCGGAGATTTAATATTAGTCAGCTGGTAGTAGAAGAAAATGGAATTTATGCCGGCATAATACATTTACACGATTTAATAAAAGAGGGCATCATATAATATGAATAAAAATCACTACGCAGCTATTATGGCTGGAGGTATAGGCAGCAGGTTTTGGCCTATAAGCCGAGCTGATTACCCTAAACAGTTTTTAGATATTTTAAATACCGGAAGAACATTAATACAAGCTACTTACGACAGGTTTGCTAAATTTCTGCCTGCAGAAAATATTTATGTGATCACTTTTGAACAGTATAAAAACATTGTTGCGGAACAATTACCAGAATTGGCTGTTGAAAACATTTTATGTGAACCTTCCCGAAAAAACACAGCCCCTTGTATAGCTTACATTTCGTATAAATTAAGAGAGCTTAATCCAAACGCCAATTTAATTTGTGCCCCTGCCGATCATTTAATTTCGGATGAAGAGGGATTTATTGATGTTTGCAACAATGCATTGGATTTTACAGAGAATATTAAAGCATTGATAACCCTCGGCATTAAGCCCACTCATCCTAATACTGGTTATGGCTATATTCAATACGAGCAACATAGTGTTAGTGAAAATGTGTTTAAGGTAAAAACATTTACCGAAAAACCCGACTTAGAATTAGCAAAAACATTTATTACCAGCGGCGATTTTTTATGGAATGCAGGGATATTTGTTTGGCAAGTAAATAATATTATAAAAGCTTTTGAACAGTATTTACCCGAAATAGCTGAAGTATTTGAGGCAGAAAAATTTCATTTTAATTCTAAAGAAGAAGAAGCGGCGATAGACAGAATTTATCCTCAATGTGTAAATATTTCTATTGATTATAGCATTATGGAAAAAGCAGATAATGTTTACATTATTCCTTCTTCTTTTGGATGGAGCGATTTGGGTACCTGGTCAAGTACTTATGAAAACCTAGAAAGGGATTATCTTGGAAATGCAGTGGCAGGAAAAAATGTTATGATTATTGATGCCACTAATAATATGATACACGCCGATAATAATAAACTTGTTGTATTACAGGGGTTAGATGACTTTGTAGTAGTAGATACAAAAGATGTATTACTTATTTGTAAAAAAGAGAAAGAACAATACATTAAAGAATACGTTGCCGAAATAAAAAGAAATAAAGGCGAAAAATTTTTATAAATTTGTTTTCTTAAGTACCGTTACCCCCAATGACTAATCTATTTACCAACAAATATTTTATAATATTCCTATTTTTATTATCCTTTCTTTTTCTTATCCTTAATTTTGTTGATTACAATATTAATGAAGACAAATCAACATTTTCGAAAAATGAAAGATTTGACAGCTCGTTAATAAGATTAAATACATTAGCTAAGCTCGAAAACTATATTGACAGTCTTGCAAACATTGAAAAAATTCAAATAGGCACAATAGAATATACTTATGTTGCAAAAGAAGTAATATCCTTAAGATTTTTTCATAAATATGCTACACAAAGATTGAATGAAAACTGGATAGCCTCAGTTTCCCAAAATGTTACAGGCAAATACCTTTCTTCAAAAATAACCGCAGATGATATTTTAACTAGAGCTTATGGATATTGTGGTCAACAGAATGCCGTTTTTATGGAGCTTCTTCAAAAGAAAAATATTGATTGTAGGGCAGTATATTTTAAAGCACATTTTGCCTTACAGGCAAAAATAAATAATAGGTGGACCTATTTTGATCCTAATCAAGAACCTAACATTTCTCTTTCACAACGCATAGATGAAAAATGGTTAACAAGTTATGACTCTTTGTTTCTAGCGTACAAAATGGAAAGATCTGCTATGGAAAATGCATTTGGTAATCCAGTATCCATAAAATTTGGAGCAATCAATGAAATACAGGGACAAAATGCTCAAATTTTTCAATCAATAACTAAATGGCTATCTAAAATTGCCTTTTTATTTCCATTGCTGTTGTATTTTTATTTGAACAGAAAAAACAATCTACGCATTGCAGCCAACTATCAAAAGCAAACTACCTAATGTAGGCACAACCATTTTTACGGTGATGAGTGTTTTGGCTAATGAATATAAAGCCATCAACCTCGGACAAGGATTTCCAGATTATCCAATGAGTGAAGCGTTGGTGACATTGGTAAATCAAGCCATGCAAAAAGGCTATAACCAATATGTTCATATGAATGGCTTATTTGCCTTAAGAGAACAATTAGCTGAAAAAATAAAAGAACTTTATTCAGCTACAATAAATCCCGACTCAGAAATAACCATTACTCCTGGAGCCACTTATGCTATATATACCGCACTCACCACTATTTTGCAACCTGGTGACGAAGTGATTGTTTTTGAACCCGCTTACGATTGTTATATCCCTACCATACAACTAAATGGGGCGGTACCAGTTTTAGTACCATTACAATTTCCCAATTATCATATTGACTGGAACTTTGTAAAGCAAAAAATTACAACCAAAACAAAACTCATTATGTTGAACAGCCCACATAATCCAACGGGGGCTGTATTAAGTGAAACAGATATAGAACAATTGAGGTTAATTGTAAAAGATACCAGCATTTTTATCTTAAGCGATGAAGTGTATGAACACCTCATCTTTGATAATAAACAACACTTAAGTATTCTTCGTTATCCCGACTTATATGAAAGAAGTTTTGTTTGCTTTTCTTTTGGTAAAGTGTACAACTGCACAGGATGGAAACTGGGTTATTGTATTGCCCCTCCTACTTTAATGAAGGAGTTTAGAAAAGTTCACCAGTTTAATTGCTTTACTTGTAATAGTCCGGTACAATATGCCCTGGCTGAATTCTTACAGCAAAAAGATAATTATGTACAACTTGGTGGAATATTACAACAAAAAAGAGATTATTTAAAAACACTAATGCAGGCAACAAGATTTAAAGCACTTCCTTCCTTTGGAAGTTATTTTCAATTATACAGTTACCGGAATATTTCTGAAGAACCAGAAATGGATTTTGCATTTAGGCTTACCAAAGAATATGGAGTAGCCACTATACCTACATCTGCGTTTTATAAAAATGGAGAAGACAATAAAGTTTTACGTTTTTGTTTTTCTAAAAACGAATCTACTTTGGAAGAAGCGGCTATCAGGTTGATGAAACTTTAGTTTTACAACAAAGCTCACAATGAATCTCTGTGTTCTTTGTGGTTAAACTCCAAATTGTACAAAATGATGATCGAGGTGTTTGTACATAGCTTTTCCCCATTGCTCGGTAGTAAAGTTTCCAAACATGGGATGGGGAAACCTGCCAACTTTTTCAGCCCCGCCTTCATTAAACTGAATTAACAAATTCATTAGCTCTTTTTTCTCGGTCTCAAAATCCCTTTTGTCTTTAATGATAAATTTAGGAGCCGTAGGAAGATTCCTTGACCAAGGCGAATCGTTATACAATTTATTTTTAAAAGCCCATCCTACCAGTAAGCCCAAAAACATCCTTGGCATTTCCTTTTCAGAAAGAGGAACTTTAAAAGCTTCTTTACAATGTGCCAACATTTGGGCAACATTCATTTTACCCCATTGTCTTTCTGAGTCAGGAGACAAACTGATTAATCGGGTTGATATTTCTTCAAAATAATTTTTATCAAAAAGGTTTTTCATCAATAAGTAGCGTTAAAATTTTTCAAATAAACCCCTAAGTCTTTTTCTGTCCATCTGCTTTTCCCAATCCTTACCTAGTGCATTTTCCCAAAGTGGCTTCATGCCTAGCGATACGTCAATCATCTTATCAAAATCTTCATCACTTAAAGCTGCACAAATATTTTTAGGGATATCAATGTTATTTTTTTCTACCATCATCTTAAATTCCTTAACTCCATCGGGGTAAAATTCTTCTAAATGATCGAACACAATACAATTTCCAATACCATGTTTGGTGCCTAATAAATAACTAAGCCCATAACTTACCGCATGTGCCACACCTACCTGGCTATAAGCAATACTCATTCCTCCGGCATAAGACGCCATCATTAATTTATCATCACTATCTGCATCCCAACCACCTTTGTTTACATACACATCTCTGCAAAGCTGTAAAGCTTTTTCGCCATAACTTTTACTGAACTCATTTAGGAAGGTGCCAGTCAAACTTTCTATGCAATGGATATAACAATCCATGCCGGTATAAAATCGTTGATTGGCAGGTGCATTAGCAGTTAATTCTGGATCTAAAACAATCTGGTCAAAAGGAGTAAAGTCAGAGTTCATACCCAACTTTTTAGTTGGTCCAGTTAAAACCGTAGTTCTGCTTACCTCGGCTCCAGTACCGCTTAAAGTGGGAATACCAACTTTATAAACACCTGGATTTTTAACAAGGTCCCAGCCCTGATAATCAGCACTGCTCCCAGGGTTGTTCATCATTAAAGAAACGGCTTTGGCTAAATCCATAGCCGATCCACCACCTAGGCCAATGACTCCACTCACTGTTCCAAATTCATCTTTTAGTTGATTAGCTAAACTATCTACATAAGTTGTATTTGGTTCGTTAGTTACATCCACAAAAATAATTTTGTCGTTGCCACGAACTGGTAAACGGCTAACCAGTGCTTTATCTTCAAAAAAATGATCTACCAAAAATACCATAGGAGCCCCTTCTTTGCGATGAGGAGCTATAATTTCATCTAATTGATTAAAAGCACCACGGCCATAAACAACATAGCCTACCATTTTAAAATTGCGAAACGACATAGAGATTGTTTTAAAACTTGAGCCACAAATTTAAAGGAAAATTATTTCGCCTTTGGTAAAACTGAAACTGCTATAAAAGCATAGAAATTGTGGCAATTTTATGAATTCAGTAATGCTGTAGCTCTTATTAGGTCTTCTGGGGTATCAATCTCAATTCCCATGTATTTTGTGATAACCATTTTAAGAGGAACTCCATTTTCTAAGTATCGGAGGCATTCAATTTTTTCTGCGGCCTCTAAAGGTGAAATTGGCCAATTAGTAAAATTAATCAGTGCTTGTTTACGAAATGCATACACTCCAATATGTTCATAATATACAGGAGTAACATCTTTATCTCTTTGATAAGGAATGGGGCTTCGGCTAAACATTAAAGCATTGTTGTTTTTATCAATAACCACTTTTACATAATTAGGATCGTCGATAAATTCTTTTACTAACAATTCCTGCATTAAAGAAGCTACCTGTACATTTTCATCTGCAAAAACGGCTATTAATTTCTCAAGTGGCTCTTTTTGAACAAAAGGTTCATCGCCTTGTACATTCACTACAATATCCACATCCATGTATGCAATAGCTTCGGCAATTCGGTCGCTGCCACTTTCGTGGTCTTTAATACTCAGGATGGCTTTACCGCCATTTTTTACTATTTCGTTATAAATAATTTCGCTGTCGGTAACCACCATCACTTCTTCAAATAAACCGGTGGCAATGGTATTATTATAGGTATGTAAGATGACCGTTTTGTCGCCAAGTAGTTGCATTAACTTTGCTGGAAAACGGGAGGCAGCATATCGTGCCGGTATCATTGCAATTTTTTTCATTTGTTAATAATTAAAAAGACGGCGGTAGCTCATCTAAAAGATGATTACATTGGGTGCAGCGATATTTTTTACTGTAGGTTTCTGTTTGTCCGTATGCCAATTGATTTTTTAATTTACCCCAAAATCCTTCGGGCCTATTTATTTTTTCTTCCACAGATAAAGAATGAGTATTACATTTTGGACAGGCTATATCTCTTAAATAATCTTCTTCTGCTGTTTTCATTAATTCAACCGCTCTGTCGTAATCTTTTTCTTCTACCAATAATTTAATACCACCTACTGCTGGGTTTAGCAGCGGATCCATAGTTACAATATATTCATCTTTTAAATGACACTTGATGCCGTTTTCGGTAAACATGCCCATCGTTATATTAGCCAGCATAAAATTATCGTAAGAGGCAATCTGTTTAAAATTCATGTTTATTATTCTTTAGTATCGATAATGATTGGGGAGTTTCCTTTACCCATTACAATCACTTTTGCGTTAGCGCTTAAAGCCAGTTCTTTCATGGCTTTAATTTGTTCGTACTGTAATTGCTGGCTGGTAAGTCCGGTGTTAATAATACGCTGATAATCTGCAATACCCTGTGCTTCCACTCTTTTACGCTCTGCTTCCTGCTTTTCTTTTAATAAAACAAATTCCATTTTTTTTGCATCCTGCTCTGCATTGATTTTTGATTCAATGGCAGATTTTACAGAGTTAGGTAAAGTAATATTTCTTACCAACAATTGTTCCAGCATAAGGCCTCGTGTTTTAAAAGTTTCTTCGATACTCTTATAAATTCTTATCTGAAACTCATCTCTTTTATTTCCAAATAAATCAACTGCCTGGTAGTATACCGAGTTGTCCCGAATTTTTGTACGAGTGATTGGGCGTACTATTTTATCCCTAAAATCGCTACCGGTTTCTCTTAATAATTTGGGAGCATCACTGGCAATCACACGATACAATACAGTAAGGTCTATGGTAACCTCAAGCCCATCACTAGTTAAAACCTTAATGGCATCATCACCAACTTTATTACCCTCGTCATTAATACCACTCATGGTATAGTTCTGCGTTTTTATGTCAATCATTTTTACATCCAGTAATGGATTTATGAAGTGCAAACCGCTCGACATCACATCATTTTGAATGCTTCCGAATAAAATTTTAACACCCACTTCTCCGGCGTCAACCTGTTTTACCGATGAGCTGATGATACCTATCACAATAAACAATAAGCCAACCAGCCTGCCTACGGATTTAAATTTTTCCAATACAGGGTTGTTTTTTATTAATAACACAGTTGCTGCTATAATAAGTAAGCCAATAATAATTAAAAACATAATAGTAAATTTTAGAGCTGTAAGTTCCTTAAAATAATTCAATTGGGTTTAAAAAGAAAACGCTTTCCACTGGAAAGCGTTTAAAAATACTATATAAGTAAAGGATTAGTTGTTTAACATTAATGGCATTACCAACATCAGCAACTCTTCTCCCTCGCCTTGCTCGGTAGGCTTAATAATACCGGCTTTAGTTGGGGTGCTTAGTTCCATATTAATTTCACTGGTATCGGCACCACCAAGCATTTCAATTAAAAATTTTGCATTAAAGGCAATTTGTAAATCTTCGCCATCGTATTGGCATGCCATACGCTCATTTCCTTCAAAGCTAAAATCTACATCTTGGGCTGCCAATTGTAATTCGCTGCCGCTGATGCTTAATGCTACCTGGTTGGTACTCTTGTTGCTAAATACACTTACCCTGCGTAAAGCATTTTGAAAATCATGTTTGTTAACCGTCATTTTATAGGGGTTGTCCACAGGAATCACCACTTTATAATCTGGGAATCGGGCATCAATCAAACGGCAAACCAGTTCGGTACCGCCATGTGATACAAATAAATGATTGCTATTGTATGAGATATTCAGTTCGTCTTCATTATCGGGCAAAGCACTTTTTAATAAGGTTAAAGGTTTTTTAGGAACGATGAATGAATCTTTATTTGGGCAACTTACATCGCTACGGGTATATCTTACTAGGCGATGAGCATCCGTAGCTACAAAAGTGATTCCTTTTTTATCCAGTTCAAAAAACACACCGGTCATTGCAGGCCTTAAGTCGTCGTTGCTTACAGCAAAAAGGGCTTTATTAATAGCTGTAACCAAAGCTGTTGAAGTCATGGTAAAAGAATTAGCATCGTCCGATGCAGGTTCTTTAGGGAAGTTATCGGGGTTTTCGCCCATTACTTTGTATTTACCGTTGTCACTGGTAATTTCAACAGCAAAGTTTTTATCAATACTAAAAGTAAGCGGTTGCTCAGCAATATTTTTTAAAGAATCCAATAAAATTTTAGCGGGAATACATACTTTACCGCTGTCCTTTGCCTCAATATCCAGGTGAACCTTCATTACTGTTTCTAAATCAGTAGCAACTACAGTCAATTTGTTTTTTTCAATTTCAAACAAAAAATCTTCCAATATTGGTAGTACGGTATTGGCATTAATAACACCGCTTATCTGTTGCAATTGCTTAAGAAGGGCAGATGAGGAAACAATAAACTTCATAATTATATCTTTAGTTGGCAAATATAAAATTAACGGCCCTAAAAGTACATTCTATTTGCCAACATTTTTGCATTTGATTTCTTGCTTTTAATAAACCTATCCCCAGCGGCTCGAATATATTACTACATTGGTTTAATTATATGCCCAGCATTTTTTATATTTAGATTGAAATGCGGAAATTTCTGCCATATTTACTTTTACTTTTTAGCTTATTGTTTGTCACCTCAAATTTGTGTGCTCAAACCAAGCAAATTATTTATTATACCACCAAGGATGGCCTTCCCTCCAATTCAATTTATAGAACGATACTTGATAATAACGGGTTTTTATGGATTGCCACAGAAAATGGACTGGCAAAATTTGATGGGAAAGATTTTAAAACTTATACCACAGCTCATGGCTTACCCGATAATGAGATTACCGATATTTTTATAGACAGCAGCCATCGAATTTGGGTAGCCCCGTTTAGAAGAACAGTTGCTTATTATAATCCCGAAAAAGACCGGTTTGAAAATGAAGACACAGATACCGAGTTACAAAAAATTGAATTGGCGAATGCCAATCGAGGTAACGTTTTGCAATATGGAGGTATGGCCTTTTGTAATAATCAACGTAATTTCTTTATTTATAAAAATGGAAAAGTAACAGCTTATAAAGGATTGTTAAATGGGAAGTCGATTAATATTCCCGAAAAAATTATTGAATTTAAACCCGAAAAATATTTAATCATCAGTCCGGATTCAATTAGGGTTTTTGTAAAAAACAGATTTATAAAAGCTTTTCCTCAAGATAATGAACCTTTTTCCAGTGAATTTGTCAACCAAACTCTATATATCAGCTCAGGGAATAAAATTAAAAAGTATAAGGTGGATGATGAAGGTAATATTAAACTTGTATTGGAAAAAACGATGCCTTTTGCTATTCGAATTTTTTGCCGCTCAGGAATCAACCTTGCAGTAGCTACTTTTAACAGAACTTCTTACCCTGTAGATACAGCCACATTGGAAATTAAAGATCCTTTGCTATACAATATTGCAGTAAGGAGTGTTTTAGAAGATAGGAATGGAAGCGCCTGGATATCCAGTATCGATAAAGGACTAATAAAAATTCAACAAAAAAGGATTTCTTCTTTTACCATTACCGACAAATTATTGAATGACGAAATCACTCAAAATTTTAATGCCATTGCTATCATCAATAAAAAAATATTTGTTGGCAACAATTATGGCGAATTGTTGATTTATGATGGCGTGTATGATATAAAACGCCGTTCTCTAAGTACCGAAAAAAACATGGACGGTACGGTGCGAAAGATTATTGAATTAAAAAACAAAATTTATGTATCCTGCCAAACAGGATCATTTCTGTTGGATAAAAAAACATTAAAAATTGAAAAACAGTTTGTGGGAAGTAATAATGCCTCATCAAAATCAGCATTATTGCTCAATGATTCCGTTTTGATATTGGGTGCTCATTCGGTAGCTAAAACATATAATGTAATAACCGGTAAAACAATAGATAGTGTTATTAAAAGGGTGACAGCCCTTGGAATTAATCAAACAAAAAAAGTTTACATTGGCTCCAATGATGGGTTGTACCGCTGGGATAAAGATGCCTTATATTATTTTGGAACTACCAATAAAGCCCTTAGCTATAGAGTCAATTCCATTGTTAGTACAGCAGATAATTTGCTTTGGGTTGGGCTAGGGTCCGATTCTTTACTGGTATTAAAAAACGACATTGTCATCAAATCAATTGCCTTGGGAGATCAAATACCCGGCAATGTTTGCAAATCTTTATTCAGCCATATGCCAGGTATTATTTGGCTGGGCACAAATAAAGGACTTAATAAAATTCAATACCAATACACGGAAGATAAATTTAGTTTTTACAATACTTTTTTTGGAACAGCCGATGGTTTAATTGGCGAACAAGTAAATGACATTACCATTTATAACGACACGTTGTATGTAGCTACTACAGGAGGCATCAGTTTTTTACCAACCAACTTGTATTTGCCTGTGGCAGATATTACTACTTTTATAACCGGGGTTTCCATTAATGGCAACGATACGATGGTATTGAAAAATTATACGCTTTCCTATGATAAAAATGATATCATCATCAGTTTTTCGGGTGCCGACCTTACAGGTTATCATCCATTATTTGAATACCGGGTAGGCAATGGAGTATGGCAAAAAACAGATAAAAATAAAATTGAACTCAGATTAGCATCGGGCCAGTATAATATTCAGATACGTGGTATGAAAAGGGATGGGTCTCCCTCCCCCCAGTCGGAATCTATTGTAATAAATATTGAAACAGCCTTTTGGAAAAGTGGCATTTTTTGGGCTACCATAGTCTTTGCATTATTTTTTATTAGTTATTTCGTTTTAGAATCACGCAATAAACAAAAGCAAAAAACAGCAGTTGAAAAAATTACAACCGAAAAGAAATTAACCGAACTGGAAATGCAAGCTTTAAAAGCACAAATCAATCCGCATTTTGTTTTCAACTGTCTCAACTCAATTAAGGGGTTTATTTTTGAAAAAGATTTTAAACAGGCAGACAAATACCTGGATAAATTTTCGGACCTGATGCGGAGTACTATTGATAATTCGGATGCTGCCATTATTTCATTGGACAATGAAATCAACTATCTGGATAATTATTTGCAATTAGAAAAACTACGGTTTGATGAAAAGTTTTATTACCAGATTTCTGTAAGCCCCGATATAGACAAACAAAATATTTTTGTACCTGCTATGTTACTACAGCCCTATGTAGAAAATGCCATCCGGCATGGGATCCGATACCTGGAAAATAAAACTGGACAAATAAATATTGAATTAACAATTGAAAACAATTACTTAGTTTGTGTTATTGATGACAATGGCATAGGACGAGAAATGGCCGCAACTTTAAAAAGCAAAAGGCACATGGAATATCAAAGCAAAGGAATGAATATTTCGAAAAGAAGGGCAGAACTATATAATATAAACCAGGAAGTAAAGGATAAAATTGATAAGGACGGCAAAGCAAGCGGCACAACGATAATAGTAAAAATTCCTCTAGACTTTAAATGATGGTAAACTGTATAATCATAGATGACGAAGCAAAAAACATTAAACTGTTACAGCAAATGCTGGAAATGCATTGCCCCGCCATTAAAATAATAGCCACCAACACAGAAGCAAAGAATGGATTGTTATTGATTGATGAATTACAACCGCAGCTGGTGTTTTTGGATGTAGAAATGCCACATATTAACGGATTTGATTTGTTGAAAAAACTGGAACCTGTAAATTTTGAAACAATTTTTGTAACTGCTTACAGCCATTATGCCGTTGAAGCATTTGAGCATCATGCCACCGGTTACATTACCAAACCCATTAAGGTTGAAAAACTGGTTGCAGCGGTTAATACAGCAACAAAGCGCATAGAAGAAAAAAGCATCAATAAAAACCTATTCTCTTTGTTGGAGAAAAATAGTAAACAGGTAGCACCAGATAAAATTCCATTATCTACAAGCAATGGATTAGTATTTGTAAAGCTTGCTGATATTTTATATTGCGAAAGCAGCGGTAATTACACCAATTTTTATTTAGCGAATGGTAATAAAACTATGGTGAGTCGCCAATTGGGAGAATATGAAAAACTGTTACCCGAAAATAATTTCACTCGTATCCACGATAAATACATAATCAACCTCTCGTTTATAAAGGAATATATAAAGGGCAGCGGCGGCGATGTAGTATTGGAAAATGGAAAAGAATTGCCCGTAGCTTCTCGCCGTAAGGAAGATTTTTTAGCCCGTTTCGAAAAATGGATAAAGCGTAAAGCTTAAACCTCTTTTACTTCAATTTTACATTTAAGTTTGGTTTACACTTATACAACCAATCTCTACGCTTTTACATTTTAGAATAATTTCTTTTTTATTTTTTTCATTTTTATAATGTCTAAATGGCTTTTGTAAAAGTCAAATCAAAATTTCTGGTTATGAAAAAAATAAATCTCCTTATACTATTGCTGATGCTTTCTGGAGCATCAGTATTTAGTCAACTTCAACAAATAAAAATTGTAAGTTTTACGGTTAAAAACCAGTTACCAGCTACTATAGATAAATGGTCTAGTACGCCTGGTTCTTTATTGCTGGTTGCCCAGTTACCACCAACTGTACGGGTAAAGGGTATTAAACTGATGATACAAATAAGAGCCAATGGAGCTATTGTTTGCAGCAACAATGCGGCAGGAGGTTTGCAGGTAGATGAATTTACAACACGTTCGTTTTCTGCTAATGAATTAACCAGCACTTTGCAGGGTTGTAGCGATTTAAAAGACGGCAGTTATACCATTTGTGCACAGTTTTTCAATGTAGATAGAGTTGCTATAAGCAATGAGGTATGTAAAGAGTTTACGGTTGAAACACCAAAGCCAACAGATTACGCACCTCCCACATTAATTAACCCAGATAATGGAAAGGATTATTCTTCTGACGAATTAAGCAGACCGGTGACATTTAGATGGACACCTATTGTACCCAAACCAAGGGAACCTGTTACTTACCGCTTAAAAGTTTGGCAATTAATGGCAGGTCAAAATGCAATGGCTGCCATGAGAACTAATCAGCCAATTATTACTAAAGATGTTGATAATATTACACAAGTAGTTGTATCAAATATTTATACAGGCCCATGTAAGCCGCCAATGATTTGCAGTTTTGTGTGGCAAGTTCAAGCATTTAACAAAGAAGGTAAACCTATAGGAAGAAATGAAGGGAATAGTGAACCTTATACTTTTAAAGCAGAAGAAAAAGCTACAACAGGAACTTTACGAAATAGTTTTCCTGAAGACAAAAAACAGTTTACTCCCGAGGAAGCAGGTAAACCAATTACGTTTAAATGGACACCATTATCTCCTAAACCACAGGAGCCTGTTACTTATCGAGTAAGAGTTTGGCAACTCATGCAAGGACAAAATGCTATGGGAGCTATGAGAAGCAACCAGCCTATTGTAACCAAAGAAGTAAATAATGTAACTGAAATGGCAGCGGGTGGTATTTACACTGGCCCCTGCCGTCCTCCTATGATTTGTGCTTATGTATGGGCTGTGGAAGCGGTAACCAAAAACGCCGCAGGAGTTACAAGGGTAATTGCCACCAGCGAGCCCACTTCATTTTTTGTTACACAGTACATCATTCAAATTGATTCTATAAAAGTGCTTTGTACTAGTAAGCCGGGTGTTTATTCTTTTTCTTATTTTATTACCAACCCCAACCCTGGGCCTGCTATATTTAGTTTGTTTACAGTAACATCTAGTGTACCTGCTGGTGCCACCATAGTACCTGGGTTTGCTCCTCCAATAGGAACAATTATTCCTTCAGGAGGTCAAATTACAGTTACAGGGACTATCAACGCAGCGACAAACCTGTCGAATATCTGTATTGGCGCTCGTATCACCGACCAGGGAAATTCATTCTGGATGGCGCAAAAAGACACCTGTGCGAAAGTGGAGCCATGTAAATGTGAAGAATGCGATAAAGTAAAAATAAATGTAGTACAAAAAGAGCTGAAGTTTGACAACAAGGGAAATGTTATCTTGAATACTAATGTATCCTCCTCTCCCAAACTGGTTAAAAGTATAAAAGCCGAACTGGTTTATTTTGAATATAAACCAGAAAGTGACGACTGTATGCTTTGCAATAAGGACAGTAAAACCTTTGGCAATTTTAATAATGGCACACGAAGTATGGAATGGAATTTTTCTCCTCCCAAAAATATCAGCAATGGAAGTCCTACTAATATGCTCATCAACGTGCCGCCAACAGTAAACTGTTGTAATGCCAATATCAAATTCTGTATCAGGTATGTAATCACTTATGAGGATTGTACAGTTTGTAACAAATTGGTTTGTTACGAAATAAAAAAGGATGGATGTAAAACAAGTAACTCTAATCCTAACAGCGACCAAAAATAACCAGCCATGAAAAAATTACTTTTTATAATAGCGACACTTTTTATTTCGGCCACAACTTTTTCGCAGGTGAGTACATGCTGCCCGAAATTCGACCTGAAGTTAATGGGAGAAATTATGCCATGCCATGGTGATAGCACCTGTGCAAAAGATCCAGTGCATGGTGGTGGCAATCCAATTGGCATACCTGGCCCAAGAACTTTAACGGCTTGTAAAAACACTGCACAGACTTATTATGTAATCCCCAACCTACCTGGGTTTACTTTTAACTGGACAGTTGTAGGCGGCACACCTGCTGTAGGCACAGGCAACCCAATGGTGATTACTTGGGGAAATGGAACTGGCGGGATGCTACAGGTGATTATTTCGGATGCTAGTGGAAATTGCAGGGATACCATAAGGCGGAAAGTTTGCTTATTGGATGCCCCAGTAGCTTCATTTACAGTGGCACCTTCAACAACTGTTTGTGCAAACAGTACCCCTCTAATTTTTTCCAATACTTCTGTAGGTGCCAATAGTTATACCTGGAATTTTGGCGACGGCACCTGGTCTAATGTCTTTAATCCTCCTCCTAAACTTTATACAACAGCCGGTGTTTATACCGTATTGTTGACGGTGTCAAATGGAACAGGTGGTTCTGCACAACCTGGTATTGAAAGTCGCTGTGGATGTACAGATACCGCTTCGATTGTGATCACCGTTTTGGCGGGCACCGGACCAACCATCACTTCTCCGAATTGTAAGAAAATGCTTTGTCCAAAAGATACGGTGACCTATTGTGTAAGCCCGGGTTGTGCACCTTACAACTGGACCATTAATGGAGGTTCAATCATTGGGAGTAATGGCAATTGTGTTACTGTTCAATGGGATGCAACACCACCACTTATACTTCCTGCATCAGTTTCTGTAACAACAGGATGTGGAGGCCCCTGCGGAAATGCAGCTACTTTGAATGTGCCGGTATTATGGAATAATATGCTCATCAGTGGTCCAAACCCTGTCTGTGTGGGAACAGCCTCCACATATTCCTTACCAGTTATGCCAGGAACTTTTTATAACTGGACAGTTACTGGTGCTGGAGGTGGAACCATCACAGGACCCAATCAAAACACAGCATCTATTAATGTATTCTGGAGCGGACCTCCAGGTACTGCCACCATAACTTGTAATTATAACAATCCTTATTCTGGTTGCAGCGGAACATCAACAAGAACAATAAGTGTTAGAAATAAATTTACAGCTACTGGCCCTGCTGTTGTTTGTACAGGAACTGCAGCAGCATATAATTCCAATGGCCCCGCCAATTGGGTTATATCTCCGGTATCAGGATTTACAGTTGGTTCCTTAACAAATGTGTCATCTATTAATGTTAACTGGACAATCCCAGGTGCTTATACTATAACCTCTACCGCCACCAACCCCGCCAATTTCTGTAACAATAATGCAGTCATCAATGTGGTGGTGAATCAAACCCCAATCCTAAATCTCATTGTTGGTCCTACATCCATTTGTCCTGGATCTTTTTATACTTACAGTGTAAGCAGTAATTTAATAGGCCCATTTGTTTGGACAACCTCTGCGGGAGGTACTGTTATATCTCAAATGGGGGCCAATAATGACTCGGTTATTATTCAATGGACTGGTACAGGACCACATTCCATCACTGTTAGCCAAACGGTAAATGGTTGTAAAGGATTAAAAACTTTGTCACCCATTAATAATGTACCGGCAGTTTCAATTACTGGACCAGCTTCAGTTTGCCGAGATCAAACACCTAATCCACAATACACAGCAAGCGGAGGTTTACCTGCTGGAAGTTATACCTGGAGTATCAGTCCGGCTGCAGCAGGTACTATTACCGGCGGACAGGGTACCAATCAAATTAATGTATTATGGAGCGGTGGAGTTGCTCCAGGAACAAGTAGTGCAACAGTAAATGTGGTAGTATGTAATTATCCAGCTGTTAATTACCCTGTAACAATTACAACACCAGCAAATGTTACTGTAACAAAAACATCTAGTCTTTGTACTATGCCTGGTGTAACATTGTCGGTAAGTCCA
The DNA here is from genome assembly GCA_947085175.1 of uncultured Chitinophagaceae bacterium. Taxonomy (GTDB): domain Bacteria; phylum Bacteroidota; class Bacteroidia; order Chitinophagales; family Chitinophagaceae; genus Ferruginibacter. Next base: position 136,771 of record CAMTVJ010000006.1, on the reverse strand, counting down.
TCATTACCTTGCTACCAGTGGTACTTGAATGGTGTGGCTATTAGTGGAGCTACTTCTGCAACTTATGTGGCAACCACCCATGGATACTATGAAGTAAAATGTCCAACCCAATGCAGTGGTTATGGCGGAATATTTGTGCCAAGAGAATATATTCCGAATGTTACAATATCAACCACTAAAAGAGTTTTTTGTACCACCGAACCCATTAGTACTACTTTGTTCTCTGCAGCCAGTGGGGGATGTAGTTATTCATGGTTTAGAAATAATGTTTTAGTTGCAGGCCCTTCTGCAATAAACACACCCTTAAATGTTACAACAGTAGGTAGTTATTATCAGGTGGTAACATGCGGTAATTGTAAAGACACATCAAATACAATAGTTGTTTATACTCAGGTTTGTGGTACAACTCCCGGATGTGATCTTTCGTTCAATCCTTCTTTATTTAACGGACAACAAAATATGGGTGGACCTGCAGGAATTATTGAACCTGTTGATAAAAGTTTGCTTGCTGCCACATTAAATATCAATCCACCTTCCAGCTTTTGTAACAATGTACAGTTCTCAGCAAATATGAGTTTTACAAGTCCTCATTCTTTAAGCTCGGGAATTTTCTGGAATTTTGGTGATGGCGGAACATTTAGCACCACAGCTAGTGGAGTTTTTACGCCTCCGCATACTTATACATCAGTAGGGATTTATGTGGTTACAGCCAGTATAAATGTTGATTGCCCTCCACCACCAACTCCAAATATCTGTCCACTTACAGATACGATACACTATGTTGTTCCAATCGCCGCCAACTTCAGTTCGAGTGTAAACTGCAATAAAATTTATTTAACAGATCTGTCAACAGTATTATCTCCTTGTACAATTGCCACTTATTCATGGAGCGCAACAGGTCCCGGTTCTGTCAGTTTTTCAAACCCAGCAGCAGCTAGCCCTTTATTAACAGTAGGTGCATCGGGTACTTATAATGTTACTTTAACAGTAACTTCCAGTTGTAACGGATGTGTTGCAACAATCACTTTACCTGTAATTATTACTCTCCCAACTGCAACTTTCACTGTACCATCGCCAGTATGTGCAGGAACTCCTGTCGCTTTCAATGCACCGGCAGGCATGTCGAATTATCTATGGAATTTTGGAGATGGATTTACTTCATCACTACAAAATACCACACATACTTTTGATTTAACACCTACAAATCCAACCATTACATTAACTGTAAGTAATGCTTTTGGATGTGTTGCAACAGCTTCCAATACTATTACTGTAAACCCTCCGCCAGCTTTAACGGTTACGCCATTACAAATGATTTGTCCAGGTCTTACTGCAACAATAACAGCTACAGGAGCAGGATTTAATAACTATGCTTTTTATCAAAATGGAACACTGGTTCAAAGCGGAGCTTCATTTACTTATACAACCGGTATTGCTGGAACCTATTATGTAATTGCCAGTACAACAGGCGGAGGCTGTGTGGTAAAATCGGCATTGACCTATGTGTTCCATTATCCTAATCCAGTTGCCAAAATAATGGGCAGTTCAGTGGCTTGCCTTAGTGGAGGGTCAGCAACAATCTATTTGTATAATGCAGTCAATAACCCAACCTCTACTTATTCCTGGAATTTGCAAGGAAATGTTACAGTGTTATCTACCAACTATAATTTATTCACAACGGTAAATGCCGTTGGCAATTACAGCTATATAATAACTGTAACAGATTCTTCTGGTTGTATAGCACGTGATACATTATGTGTGGTTGTGGCGAATAGTCCGGTTGTTACTGTAGTTCCTTCAACCTCTGGAGCAATGTGTGCAGGGGTAATACATTCTTTCATAGCTTCAGCAACTCCTCCCAATCCAAATTATATTTATCTATGGAGTAATGGAGTAACTGGAACAACCATGAGTACAACACTTGCTGGCAATTATTCAGTTACTGTAACCAACCCTGCAAACGGATGCTCAGGTTTTGGATTTGCTGGAACAATCAATCCAAGACCATCAACTATTTTATTCCCTATAGGATGCGATACGCTCTGTCCGAAGGACTCTATCATTCCGCCACTTGCATTGGGGGGACCAATTGTGCCGGGTGGCTATACAGTTCAGTGGTTTTTAAACGGAAATTATGCAAGTCCTTTCTTTACTGGTCCTGTATTAAACATACAGGCCAATATGCCACCGTTGATCTTTGGAATGAACAATATTTCCATTGTTGTTACTTATAATGGATGCAGCGACACATCCAAAGCTTATAATTTGTTCATCGAGTCTTGCGATTGCGATTGCGAGGAAAGCCATTGGGGCGAAATTCAATTGAATGAAGGTGATCACCCGGGGGCAAAAACTGCCAATGTTGGCAATCCTACGGGAGGAACCCCTATCATTTTAAATTGTGGGGTTGCACAAAAACTGGATTGTAATAAAACCTATACCATCAACTCCACTTATTTCTGTAAGGATAGTATTTGTTCCGATTCGGTAACTTATTCTTTACAACCGCCAACAGGTCCGGCAATCACAGGTTCTATTCCGGCACCGCTTACATTTACTGTTACCCAATCGGGCACCTATACATTAACTATGTATGGCTGGTGTGGAGATAAGATATGCGACAGTTGTGTCATTAAATTTGTTGTTGATTGCAAAAAATGCGATTGTAAAGGAAGCAAGTGGGATAAGATTACGCTTACACCGGGCAAACCGATTTATGATGATCATGAGGATAATCCTGCTTCGGCAAAAATTGGAATTCCCAACCCAAATACAAATCCAACACCCACACCAAATCCAGTAAACCTTGGTTTAAACTGTGGCAAAACCTATAAACTAGATTGTAACAAACCATACACCCTTAATGCTAATTATTTATGTAAAGATTCAGCCTGTGCAGGAAAAGTAACTTTCAGTTTGCAGCCACCAACTGGCTTGCCAATTACAGGTACCTTGCCTCCGGGTTATACATTTACACCCACCCAATCGGGGGTATATACTTTAACTATGTATGGCTGGTGCGATACGGTGAAATGTGATAGTTGTATTATTTACTTTGAAGTAAAATGTAGTTGCGATTGTAGTGGAAGTAAATGGGGCGAAAAGTATTATACCATCGATAATGTAACCAAACAAATAAATTGTAATAAGGAAAAACCCGATGAAGTAAAAGTAAAATGCAACAAGCCCATTACTGTAAATGCAAACTATAATTGTGTGGGTGTAAACTGTAAAAGCGATGTTACCTATACTTTACAACCACCAATTGGATTACCAACCAGTGGGTCATTACCTATCACATTTACGCCAAGTCTGCCCGGTACATACACTTTAACCATGTATGGCTGGTGCGATGGAAAAATTTGCGATAGTTGTGTGGTGAAGTTTATTACAGATTGTGTGAAGGATAGTTCTTGTTGTCCGTATGAGATAAAAATAAAACAAGCTCCCAGCATTCAAACATCAGTGATTAATAATCCTGCTGCAACAGTGGCAAATGGCAACTTTACCTTTACGGGTCCTACAGGAAATTTATTTACAGAAGTGAGGGCACAGGTGGTGAGTTATAACCTCTATAGCAATTTTAATAACGAATGTTTAAATTGTAAGAGCTATCCATTTAGTTGGGCAAGTATTTATCAGCCCGGGCTCATTGGGTCGATGCCACCGCAGATAACGATGTTTAATGCAGTAACGAATGCTTTTAATCCTGCAGGTGCTGGCATGTATCAAAATCCAAGGGAAGTTATATGGTCAAGTGCAACGCCTTTTGCTTTGCCGTCAAATATTAATATTTCGTTCCTGTTACCACCATCTTCAATAATTGATTGTTGTGAGCTAACAGCAAAAATTTGTGTGAAGTTTACTTTCCGTAATAATGATTGTAAAGAATGTGAAGTAATCGTTTGTTTTGAAGTACCGATTAAGAAGAAATAATTTCACGCTGGGATCACAGAGAAGCAGAGAAAACAGAGAAATGTTCAGTGTCCTCTGCTTCTCTGTTACCTTAGCGTGAAAAAATAAATATTTGTTGGCTAAAACCCAAATCAATTTCTATGACTAGAAAAAAAATTATAACTGGCTTTTTATTTTTCCTGTTAACAAATAACCTGTGTGCACAGGATGTAAAAGACTGGCTTTCTGTAAGTGGCACTATGGGTGTATCTTACGAAGGCTATGGCCTCAGCAGGAGTCCATCTGGCTGGACGGGCTATACTGCCCGAAGGCCATGGAACCAAGTGCGGTTTAATTTTACGCCAGTCTTTAAATTCAATAAAGATTTTAGCCTGCCATTCAATTTTAATTTTGCTGCCATCCCAACAAATTTTGCGGGCCCGTATGCAGGATTAAAGAATCAAAACCTGGGGCAGTTTATCACCAATCCAATGAATAGTTTTGGGCTTAATCCAAAGTACAAATGGGCAGAATTGCAATTAGGAACTCAGTATCTTAAGTACTCCGAACTCTCCACCGGCGATATCGGAATTTTTGGTATTGGATTCGACCTTAAACCAAAAACCTATCGAATAAAATTCTTTACCGGGGTATCTCAACAGGGAGTTAATTATTTATTAGGTCCACCAACAGTTACGGGCGCTTTTAAAAGAAGCAATTGGATGTTTCAGGTTGGAAAAGAAAAAGAAGGCGTTTATAATGTAGCGATAAATGTGGCAAAGGGAAAAGATGTTCCTTCATCGGCAAACCCTGTACCCTTAACCTTAAAACCTCAAGAGGGTTTTGTGATGAGCTTAGTTACTGATATTTTTTTTAAAAAAGGATGGTATTTTAAATCAGAAGCGGCAAGATCCATCTTTACCAAAGACCTTACCACAGCATTAAGTCCGGCAGCAAATGAGTTTAAACCATTTATTGATGGACACACTTCAACCGTTACCGATTTTGCAGTGAATGGCGCCATCGGAAAAAAATCAAAAAACTTTGATATTGGTGTTTCTACTAAATACTTGGGTGCAGGTTTTCAAACAACAGGCTACCCGTTTTTACAGCCCGATAGATTGGACTATACTTTAAATACCCGTTTTAACGCCTGGAAAAACAAAAGCAATAGTTATAAAATGAATGTGGTGGCCAGTGTAGGACAAAGAGTGAATAATGTGAGTAATACAGCTTTAAAAGCCAAGCAGTTTATTGGCAACCTCAACTGGTTTACACAGTTTAATGACAACTTTAGTCTGAATGTGAATTATAATAATTTTGGCTTTGAATCTGCCAGCGGCATCAATCCCTATGGTATTAAAAATGTGAGTAACGACCTTGGTATTAATCCTACTTATAATTGGAGCAATACTAAAATGAATCATTTAATAAGCATGAGTTATAATTATAGTATTTATGACGAAAGAGATGTGATGACAGGCAACACTACATCCAATAATACCCACACCGCTCTGTTGACTTATGTACCTACTTTTTTTGAAAAAGACGTTTCTCCCGACTTTAGCATTTTGTATTTTAAAAACGATGTGCCTTTAGCAAAAATTCAAATGACTACCATCAGCAGCGGACTTAGTATGGAAGCCGCTAAAAAGAAACTAAGGCTGAGAGGGCAATTACAATACACTATTGGTAAACTAAACGCTTTTAGCAACAACAATAATTTAATTGCCTCTTGCAACGTTGATTTTAAGATTACGAAAAAGCTAACCTGGAATACTTTTTTAACCACCAACTATTTTAAATACGGAAACGAGATTGTTCCAAATGGAGCCAATTATGTAGAGACCACAAGCCGAACCGGATTTCAATATCGTTTCGACACAAAAAAATAAACCGATGAAAAAAATATATGCCATCCTAATCGCTCTTTTTGTATTTCTGGTAACAGATGCACAAATTATTTCCACGCTGGTTTTATCAACCCAGCCACCTGCACAATTGTCGGAGTGGGGAAATAGAAAGGAAGTGCTTACACTTATAATAAGAGGACAAGCTGGGTTTGTTCCCAATTTTAAAGTAAAAGCAGAAATTTCCACTAGCGACGGAACGGTTATTGGTTTTGTAGATTTAGCAAGGGCTCCCATTTTTACTGGAAATTCTGCTGGCAATACTATTTTATATGCAGCAGATGTTTTGCCATTGGAGTTGATGCAGTTTTCTGGAAAGTATAAAACCTCTTTACAAAGAACCGGAAAGTTACCAGCCGATAATTATATACTTTGTTTGCAGCCTGTAAGGCCAGATGACTTTTTCCCGCTGGGAGAAAAACAATGTAAAACTTTTTATATGGCTACTACCCAACTGCCTATTTTACTAAAACCATATAATGAAGAAGTGCTGGACGGGAAAATAGCACAAACGGCTATCACTTTTAGATGGTCGCCGGTTGTGCCAAACAGCCTTCCTTTGGCTACATATCGGCTACAAGTTTTTGAAATATTGCCCACACAAAGCCCAGTACAAGCTTTAAGAAGTAACCAGCCATTGTTGGATAAAGAAGTAAAAGGGACTACTCAGCTTATTTGGCAACCACAACTTTCCTTTATCCCTATAAATGATAATAACTCACCAAATAAATATATCTGGACCATTCAAACATTAGATAACAATGGTAATCCAATTACGCAAACTGATGGAAGTGGTGAAGCTCGAAGTGAGCCCATTATCTTTTTTGTGGATTTGACCAAAGGGGTAAAAGTCAAAAACTAATTTGTATTAAAACAGAAAGAGCAGCAATGCTCTTTTTTTATGGATTAGTATTTTTAAGTGTGGGCATTTATTTTTGCTAAAGATGATCAACAAATATTTTTCAAAAGAAGAAGCCTTTCAAAAAGCCAAACATTATTGTGCTTATCAAGAGCGTTGCCATAGTGAAGTAAAAGAAAAGCTGTACAGTTTTGGCTTGTATAAAAAAGAGGTAGAAGAATTATTGTCGGAACTCATTAACGAAAACTACCTAAATGAAGAGAGGTTTGCTTTAATGTACGTTGGCGGAAAATTTAGAATAAAGCAATGGGGGAAGGTTAAAATAAAATATTCGCTTAAACAAAAACAAGTAAGTGACTATTGTATTAAAAAGGCATTGGCATCCATTGATGAGCCTGCGTATAGCAAAACATTGCAAAAACTTTTTGAGGCTAAATGGAAAACACTAAAAGCTGAAAAAAATATTTTTATTAAAAAAAGAAAGCTGCAAGATCATTTAATGCAAAAAGGATTTGAAACGGGTTTAATAAGAGCGTTGTTAAATACTATGTAAAAATTTGTGTTTAACTAAAAGAATTGCCCATCAATTTCAAATGATATCGAAGGGATTTCCATTTGTTGGCTGCGGTATCCATGTCACAAATCAAATAATTTCTTTTATATTTTTTAAGGTCAAAAGTATTTCCAGATTTCTTTTCCAGTTTCTCCAGCTGATCCAAACATACCAAACAACGGCTGAAAACCCCTAAAGAGATAATCCCTAAAAAGCGCTTCACATTTTGAAGAGGATATCCAGATTTGTATGCTGCTTGTATACCCAACCTTACATGAGTTTCAAAAAACAAACGCAAGTTTTTAATGCTCTTTGAGGTGGTTGCCAAAGTATCAATTTCGTTTTCTCTATCATTGTATACATCAAAGATATCGTTGCTAATTTGCATAATAGCACCAAGGCTATATAGCATTTTCTCTTCTCCTTTTTTATAAGGGTTATCAAAAGCAGTGCGATAAAAAAGTAAAGACTCTGCTCCTTTTCTAAAACTAATGTCTTTTATTTCTTCATAAGACAACCCCTGCTTAGATTGTTTTTTACTCAACAACTGGGCATAATAGACCTTTACAAGTTGTTCTTGCATTTGTAAGGGATTAGGAGCCTGGGTTAAAGCCGTTTTGTAAACATGAAGAAACAGTTTTTCGCTAGCGGTCTTACCTTCAAAATGCTGAGGATTCAAAACAAACTCCATTAGATCCTCCTCTGTCATCCGTTGCTTGTCAAAAAAGTCGTCACCCAAACCTGTCATAGCTCCTTGACAAGTAGAAGTAAGTCTTTCTTTTTCTGTCATGGACTTACCATGTAAAGCACAAATGGCTTCACCTAAAATAGCGGGAACCGCCAAGCCGTAATAATGAGTTATTTTTTTAAGGTCATTTTTATCAAGGCTGCCATCATTTATTTTTTGTGATTCTTCTAAAACTGGTTGAATCTTTTTTTCTATAAATTTTTTCTGTCGATGGATATCGGCAATAATCACAAATGGTTGATGAAGGTTTTGTAAAAACCTGGATATACTTTGAATGATGGGCATAATAATCTTATGTCTGCTTTAATTAAAGTGAAAATAATAAATAAAAAGCTTTTGCTCATTAATAGTAATAAAACTAGTAAGAATAAAAAACCCTCCTAATTAGGAGGGTTTTTTATTTAATCGAATGTTTTATTTTTTGGGTTCTAATAATTTAAAAAACTGATCAAGCTGTGGTAGGATAACAATTCTTGTTCTTCTATTAGCAGAGCGGTTTTCTGCAGAGTTATTCTCCTTTACGGGATTGTATTCTCCACGACCAGCAGCCACCATTTTAGATGGATCTAAGCCATATTGTTTGTGTAAAACTCTTACAATTTCTGTGGCTCTCTTTACACTAAGGTCCCAGTTGTCAACAAGTACATCACCAGCAGTGAATGGTAAATTATCAGTATGTCCTTCTACCATAAATTCAATATCAGGTTGATTTTTTAACACCATGGCCACTTTACCCAAAACTGTTTTTGCTTGTGGGGTTATTTCAAACTTGCCACTTTTAAAAAGTAACTTATCTGAGATATCGATATAAACCACCCCCTTATCTACTTTCACATTAATATCCTCATCATTAAGGTTTCCAATGGCTCCTTTTAAGTTCATCACTAAAGCCATATTCAATGAATCTTTACGGTTCAAAGAGCTTTGCAAGCTTTGGATATAATCATCTTTGCTGCCAATATTCTCCAACGATTTTTTAATACTTTCTGCCTGCGTAGATGAAACAACAGATAAATTTTGCATTTGGCTTAATACAGTTGTATTGTTTTCTTTTAAAAAATCAATTTGCTTATTAAGATCAAAAATACGTTTGTTCAAATTTGCATTGTCGCCTTCTAGAGTAGATTTTTGACGTAACAAATCAGCTTTTGCCTCATTACACCCAGTTAGGTCGGTTTGAATTTGCACATACTTTACCTGCAACTGATCGTACTGCGACTGAGTTGCTTTAAATTTTTTACTGCTTACGCAGGACATTAAAAGAAAGGGGATTGCAATTGCTGCAATAATAAGGTTCTTCATAAATTAGTTTTTAGTTAGCAAAGATAGAAGCACTATCATGTGGTAATTGAGAAAATCTGTTAAGGTTTTACAAAAACTATTTTGTGAAGAGAAAGTTTAATTGTAAAAGTAAAGATTAAGAAATCATGTAGAACATTATTCACTTCTTTGAATAAACCACTTAACACTCTTTTTTCAGGTGCCTTAAATCATACTCTGGAATTTTTCCTTTAATCTCTGCATAAAAAGCAATTAGTTTTTTAAAATCAGCCGCTTCATCTTCGCTAGGGTAAAAAGATTCTCCTATAACCAATAATTTATTTTCATAATCCAAACCAATAGGTAGAATAGGCACCCCTGCTTTTTTGGCAATATGATAAAAACCTGTTCGTAAAGAATTCACTCTTTTGCGAGTTCCTTCGGGAGCCAAGCCTAAAATGAAATTTTCGTTGGCAGCAAATAAGGCTACAACCTGTTCAACCATTCCTTGTTTACTAAATCGATCAACTGGTGTACCACCAAGCGATTTTAATAACCAACCCAATGGCCAAACAAACAATTCTTTTTTTCCTAAAAATTTTGCATAGTCAATTTTTAAAATATGGCGTGCTGCAAAACCAACCATCACATCTTTCCAGTGTGTATGAGGCGCAACAGCCAATACCAATTTTTTGTACTGATATGGAAAATTGCCAGAAAGTTGCCAGCCATAAAACTTCCAGTAAAATTTTAAAAACAAACGAATCATCAAAGTAAGATAACAGTTTATTCCAAACTGGTACGCTAAATTATCTCTCAAATAATTAAAAACTACCTTTGCCGCAGATTTTTTAGATATGACATTTAGTGATTTAAATTTAAACGGCCCCCTGCTTAATGCATTGGACGAGTTGGGCTATACCAACCCAACCATTATCCAACATAGGGTTTTCCCAATTGTAATGAGTGGAAGAGATGTATGCGGCATTGCACAAACCGGTACAGGTAAAACATTTGCTTACCTGTTGCCTTTACTAAGGTTGTGGAAATATGACAAAGAAAAAAATCCCCAAATATTGGTGATTGTGCCTACCAGAGAATTGGTAACTCAAGTTGTGGATACCATCAAAGAATTAACGCCTTATATGAGTGTGGATGCGGTGGGTATTTATGGCGGGGTAAATATTAATACTCAGTGGAAGGATTTACAAAAAGGCGCCGATGTATTGGTAGCAACTCCTGGCCGACTCTATGACCTGATGTTGAATGGTGCTTTTAAAACCAAAGCCATTAAAAAATTGGTGATAGACGAAATGGATGAGATGCTTAACCTTGGTTTTAGAACCCAAGTAAAAAACATCCTCGACCTGTTGCCTCCTAAAAGACAGAACCTTTTATTTTCTGCTACCATTACGGATGAAGTGGAAAAGATTATGGAAGATTATTTTAATAATCCAGAAAGAGTGGAAGCGGCAGCTACAGGAACACCATTGGAAAACATTGAGCAGTCATATTATGATGTGCCCAATTTTTATACAAAAGTGAACTTGCTTCATTTATTGTTGACGGAAGATGAATCCATGACTAAAGTGTTGGTTTTTGCTGCCACCAAAAAACTGGCAGATGATTTATACGAACAACTGGAAGTTAAATTTCCGGGAACAGTGGGAGTCATCCATTCTAATAAAGAACAAAACCATAGGTTCAATACTGTAAAACAATTTCATGATGGTGTTTATCGCTTTATCATTGCTACCGATATTGTTGCAAGAGGTATTGATATTTCGGAAGTAACTCATGTTATCAATTTTGATGTACCTGCTGTGCCCGAAAATTATATGCACCGTATTGGACGAACAGGTAGAGCGGATAAAAATGGTATCGCTATCAGTTTCATTACTGAAAAAGAAAAGCCTTTACAGGATGCTATTGAATCTTTGATGAAAAAATTCATCCCCTTATTACCATTGCCCGAAAATCTGGTCATCTCCGAAGAGTTAACAGAAGATGAAATACCAAAAGTCTTCATGAAAACTATCCAGTTAAGAATTCCGAAGAAGGAAGAAAGAGGACCGGCTTTTCACGAAAAATCTGCAAAAAACAGTAAGGTAAATTTTATTGTAAAGAAGAAAGACAGGATGATGAAAAAATATGGTAAGCCCATTAAAAGAGCACCTAAGAAGTAATAGAAAACCAAATTCACCGAATTATTTATGGAAGCTCAACTGGTGATACTTATTATTTTTATACTGGCCATGGTATATGCTGTAAGGTTTTTGCGTAAAAAGAAAACCATAGTTGAGGATTCGGTACCGGTGCTAATTCAAAAAATACTGTCGGCACAGGTTCCTTTTTATCAGCAATTAACAAAGGAAAAACAGGCCAAATTTGAAGAACGTGCCGCCCATTTTTTAACCCAGATAAAAATTACCGGTGTTAAAACAACCGTTGAAGATATTGACCGGGTGCTGATTGCAGCCAGTGCTATTATCCCTATTTTTAATTTCTCCGGCTGGGAATATAATAACCTGAACGAAGTATTATTATACCCGAATTCTTTTGATCATCAATACAAGCTAGAGGGCGAAGGAAGAAATATTTTAGGAATGGTAGGCACAGGAGCGATCAACAGGGTGATGATTTTATCGAAGTATGAATTAAGGCAGGCGTTCATTAATAAAACAGGCAAGGACAATACCGCCATACATGAATTTGTACACCTGATAGATAAAATCGACGGAGATACCGACGGTATACCAGAATCATTGCTGGATAAGAAATATATAGTACCCTGGCTGCGATTGATGCAAAAGGGTATAAAGGATATTTACGATGAAAAATCTGATATAAACCCTTACGGAGCTACAAACGAAGCTGAATTTTTCGCGGTGGCATCTGAATACTTTTTTGAACGGCCGGAACTATTGAAAGAAAAACATCCGGAACTGCATGCACTGCTACAACGTATATTTAACCCTTCGGTTCATGTATCATAATGCAGGCTAAAAATAGAGTATAAAATTATTTTACGACTACAAAAAAGAGCAAATACAAAAATTTTGTATCTGCTCTTCATTATCCAACATTAAAATATTTAAATAACGGGTTCTTGTTTTTTTGTTTTTATAAAATTGTCTAATGCTATTCGCACAAATGGCGCCGTAATTTTTCGAATTTTTTCAAATTTATCTTTGCCAAAAACTTGTTCAGCTATTGCTGATCCAGCAAAAACAGCTGTTTCGGCTAACGCATTGCCGGATATTTGTGGGCTGGCACGTACGCCTTTCATCGCCATTTTAATCATGTTGAAAGGTGCGAAACTGGCACCAATACTTTTTCCACACTTGCGTAAACCGTCTTTCTGTTCGGTTTCAATCTGTTCAAGCTCTGCAAGCCTTCTATCCAGATCGCTGATATTAGAAATTTGGCTAGTCATTAAAGATTTATTTTTTGAATGATATAATTACGCATGAGTTTATTAAAGATACTCTTGCGTAAAAAGTATATAATAGAACCAATCAACAGGTAGAATGCAGCAACTGTGAAAAACCCGGCAGCCGTATTTGCCATAATACTGCCCAGCCATAATGAGGCTCCTATGCTCAGCATTGCTAGAATTAGAAGTGCGATTAAAGCAATTATTAGTTTGCTTATGATGTCGGAGATTGTTACAGAAGCTTTGCGTGTTACTTTTAAAGAAAGTATTTCAGCTTTTGTTTCGGCCAGTTGACCTGCTTTTGCAACAAATTCCTCAATATGTTTTAATGTGGATTGCATATTTATATTGATTGATTTAAGTTATCTGGTTTAGGATAATGAATGTTCTTTACTTGCCTTTATCTCTTTTGTAAGCGGCGTGTCTTGATTGTCGGATGAATACATATTCTTAAACCCGTCAATCATATTTCCGAATGATGATTTAACTGAATCAGTCAGGTCGCCTGCTTTGTCAGCGATGTCTTTTCTGGTTTTAGATCCTTTTTGTGGTGCAAATAAAATTCCTGCTAAAGCACCTATGGCAGCACCTGCTGCAAATCCGATCATTGTTTTTTTGTAACTCATAATAATTTGTTGTTTTAATGTGAATAATAAATATATAGAGCCCCTGTGGGCTAATGTTCTTAGTTTAATAATTGTAACTGTGAAAATAATTAACAGTAATACTAGATGTCTGAAACGGAGTGAATAACTGAGAGTTAGAAGAGCGTTATATTTTTTGTATTTGTTGACATATTTTTGATACATATAGTATAGGCTATTTTCAACAAACTGCCAAATGTAATTTACATTTATCGGATTATGTTTTCAGGTATCTCAAATCGAGATGCTGGTTTTTACCAGTAATGCCGGCATAAATCGAAATGATTTTTTTAATGTTGGCGCTTTCGTTGTCATTGCAAAAAAAGCGTCTCTAATAATTACTTTTTTATTTTCATAATTAAAACCAATGTTACAATTGGTACGCTGGCTTTCCCTTCTACCGGCCCGAGTCATGACTGAATACAAAATCATCGGCATATGATTTATCCAACGCTTTTGAATTAGCCTGAACCACATAGTTATCTATTTGCTAATTAAGGAGAAGCAGTAAGCTGCTGTCGGTGGTAGCATTGTTCTGCGCATTTGCAGCAGATACAAACACCAGGCATAAGAAAAGAAACAAGAATATTTATTTCATAAGGCTAAATAATAAATGAACTAACTTTCATTAAATGATAAATCAGCTTACGGCTTAACTGCTATAACATGAGCAATTCAATGAATCAAATAACACAACTGATTTCCATCCGAAATAAATATGGCAATGTTGCTTCACAGGAGAAAACAAAATTGCTAAACAAAATCAGCGTCAAGACTATAAAGAGCAAGAAGGCAGCAGAAGAGCTGTACAGTCTGTTATTGTTTCTAGCCGCTTATCCTGATAATAAAACAATTTACTTAGCAGCCGGCAGATTGCTTGAGGAATTACAACAACAGATTCAAGCAAATGAAAAATTGCAGTATTCATTATACAATACGAGCATTAGCGGCACAAAACTTTGTACAGCCTTTAGTTTTGAACTGGTAAAATGGCTTAGAAAAACCCGGGGGGCTGATATTTCCTTAAATAGTTTTGATGCGGCTGATGCAAAAATACAGTCCGTACTTTCAGTTGTTATGTCGAAAACTGAATCAGAAATTTTGCAGGATGAAAATGCAGAATGGAAAGGCTGGCTGAAAAAATTAAAGAATGAGGATGAAGATTTGCTGGATCAGTTCATTGCTATTTTCAACAACAGCGATATTCGGCCCGAAGTGAAGGAAGAACTCTGGAATAGCATTGGGATTAATGTAGAAATAAATTTTTCATCGCACTGCTGCCTGCCTCAATCTTTGATAAAGCCTTATTATCATCGCACACTTATTCGTAAAGAGATAAGACAACAACCTTTTAAAAATCCTGCACAAATAAAATTATCAGCTAATGAGGCTGAACAGATTGTTGACTGCAGCAGAATGATACTGGCTCGTAAACTCCGAGAGCTTGACCCCATCAGTTTTACAGATGCAAGTCGTGTTTCTTACTACCAGCTCGACCGGGGAATTTCTATAGCTTTAACAGGCATGGTGCCACAGCACCGGCACCCGGTTGACAGCTATATGGGCTACCTAGTTTTTAAAAACGGCTTGCCAGTTGCTTATGCCGGTTCCTGGATTTTGTTTGATAGTGCACGTATTGGCCTGAATGTTTTTGCCGACTACCGTGGAGGCGAAGCAAAATATATTTTTGATCAGGTGCTGCAATTGCATGCTAAGGTTTATGGTTTAAAAAGATTTACTGTTGACCCGTATCAGTTGGGAAAATCAAACAGCGATGGAATTCAGTCGGGGGCATTTTGGATTTATTATCATGCAGGGTTTAGGCCTTTAAAAAAAGAACAGAAGGAGTTGGCTGAAAAAGAAGAATTAAAAATTAAAGCCAATAAAAAATACCGAAGCTCAGGTGCGGTATTAAAAATTTTAGCAGACTCTCGGCAGGAATTCGTTTTACAAAAATCGGCAGTAAAATTCGATGCCAATGATATTAGTATGGCTTACTTAGGTATACTAAAAAAGAAATACAATGGTAATCGAATGCTTGCAGAAAAGGGGGCATTAAAAAAACTAGCAGATACCCTCCTGATAAAAGATTATCAAGAAGAAAAAATAAAATTCGTTTTAAAAAACTGGGCGGTATTATTATTGAGTAGAGAAAAAGAATTAAGATCAAACAAAGGGTTAGCTAAAAAACTCAAAAATCTACTTCAATCAAAAGCAAATGGAAACGAAGAAGTTTATATAACCGGTTTACAAAAGTCGACTGAGGTTCGAAAGTTATTAGAAGGAATTATTAAAGAATTTGTTCAATAGTTAATTAAAAAGAGCCAGCCTTTTTAGTGACCAGCTCTTTTTTATTTTATGCTTTTTCTTTTTCGTATTCATGCTCCCAAAAATCGGCATCTTTAATTCCTAAAGCCACCGGGTCAAACACGGGGTCTTTACCAGCCTTCTTTTGTTTTTCATAATCCTTTAAAGCCAATAAGGCTGGTTTTTGTAAAATAATGATGGCTACCACATTTAGCCAGGCCATAATACCCACACCCATATCTCCCAAATCCCAGGCGATGGTGGCGGTACGTACACAGCCGAAATAAACGGCAGCCATAATTCCAAATTTAAGTAAGAGCATTAATAATGGGCCACCACGTTTTTGAGTTAAGTAAGCAACATTGGTTTCGGCAATATAGTAGTAAGCCATTAAGGTAGTAAAGGCAAAAAAGAACAAAGCAATGGCTACAAAATAACTTCCGGTGCCTACATAGTCTGCACTAAAAGTTTCCTGACCACTAAAGGCTTTGTCAATAGCTGCCTGAGTATAAGTAGGACTACCATTCACATGCTTTTCGCCGGCCTGCATATAGTATACGCCATTATCCACCAGCAAATCTTTATCGGGTCCTTGTACATTGTACATGCCGGTAATTAAAATCATAAAGGCAGTTGCCGAACAAACAAAAAGAGTATCAATATAAACCGAAAATGCTTGTACTAATCCTTGCTTTGCAGGATGAGAAACCTCGGCAGCCGCTGCAGGATGTGCGCCAGTTCCTTGTCCGGCTTCATTACTATATACTCCACGTTTTACACCAATGGTAATCATAGCACCTATAATACCACCAAAAGTGGCATTAGCACCAAAGGCGCTGGAAATGATTAAAGAAAACACCCCGGGAATTTTATCATAATTCAATACTAAAATAACAACCGCTACAATTATATAAGCGATGGCCATAAATGGAACAACAAACTGGGCTACATTGGCAATAAGCTTTATGCCTCCAAAAATAATAAGGCCCAATAAAACCGCTAATAAGATACCAGTGTACATATAGTTAATATTGAAAGCGCTTTTTACAGCCGCAGCAATACTGTTTGACTGCACACCTGGCAATAGTAATCCACAAGCCAGTATAGTACTAACAGCAAAAATGATGGCATACCATTTTCCAATGCTTTTATTTTTAAAACCTTTTTCTATATAAAATGCTGGTCCACCTCTGTATTCCCCCTTTTCTTTTCTTTTAAAAATTTGTCCTAGCGTGCTTTCTACAAATGCCGAGCCCGAACCTAAAAAGGCTACGGCCCACATCCAAAAAACTGCACCGGGGCCGCCAATAAAAATAGCGGTGGCTACACCAGCAATATTACCTGTACCTACCCTGCCAGATAAGGAAACAGCTAAGGCTTGAAAAGAAGAAATACCAGCAGATGATTTATTGCCCCCTACCATTTCTTTAACCATGTCTTTTATTAAACGCACCTGAAAAAAGCGCATCCGGATGGAAAAATAAATTCCTGTAATCAGTAAAAGATAAATCAAAGCATTACTCCAAATGATGGCATTTGCAGCACTTACAAAATCTTCAAAATTTCCCATTTGATGGTTAGTTTAGTTTTTAGATAAGGCAATATAAAACATTATGCCGACTGTGTTGTTTTAGCAACTACCTGATTTTATACAACTATAACATTAAGTATTTGAAAGAGAGGTAAGTTGGCTAGCAGAGTAAATTTGTTTTTACATTAAGTATATTCGTATCTAGTTTTTCCATCAAAACATTGACTATGAAATCAGACTATGAAATTGCCCAGGAAAATGTAATGCAGCCTATTACGGAAATTGCAGCCCAAATAGGATTACCCCAGGAAATGTTGGAGCCCTATGGTCGCTATAAAGCCAAAATAAATATCAGCAGTTTTGACGAAAAAAAGATTGCCGCATCCAAGTTGATATTGGTTACCGCCATTACACCCAATAAGGCAGGAATTGGAAAAACAACCACTTCGGTAGGTTTGTCCGACGGGTTAAATAAACTAAATAAAAAAGTGGTACTAGCTTTGAGAGAACCCTCATTAGGCCCTTGCTTTGGCATGAAGGGCGGAGCAGCTGGTGGTGGATATAGCCAAGTAGTACCCATGGAAGAAATCAACCTGCACTTTACCGGCGACTTTCACGCCATTACCGCTGCCAATAATACACTAGCGGCTTTGTTAGAAAATTATCGGTTTTATAATCGAGGTATTCCTGAGGGGATAAAAACTGTTTTATGGAAACGTTGTTTGGATGTTAATGATAGAGTGCTACGAAAAATAGTGACCGGTTTAGATACTCCCAGCAATGGCATCCCTTCCGAAACTGGGTTTGTTATAACGCCTGCCAGCGAAATTATGGCCACTCTTTGCCTATCAGAAGGGCTGGATGAACTACGTGCCCGGATTGACAATATTTTACTAGGCTTTACTTTTGCCGGCGAACCCTTTACCACCAAAGACCTTGAAGTAACTGGGGCCATTACTGCTTTGTTAAAAGATGCTATTCAGCCAAACCTTGTACAAACATTAGAAGGTACACCAGCCTTAATACATGGTGGACCCTTTGCTAATATTGCCCATGGCTGCAATTCATTAATGGCCACCAAAACAGCCATGCAGTTTGGCGACTATGTGGTTACCGAAGCCGGATTTGCCACCGACCTGGGCGCCGAAAAGTTTTTCAATATCAAATGCCGTAAAGCAGGATTGCAACCGGCCATGAGTGTGTTGGTGGCAACCTCTCAGGCTTTAAAACTAAGTGGCGGCGCAGAAGCGACTACTATGATGTTACCTAATTTAGACCTGCTGCAAAAGGGGGTTCGCAATTTGGAAAAGCATATTGCCATTTTAAAAACATTTAAACAAAAAGTGTTGGTGGTGCTCAACCGCTTTCATTTTGATACTGCCGAGGAAATGGATTGGCTAAAAAATTACTGTGCCAACAAAGGGGTTTCTTTTGCCATCAATGATTCTTTTCGCCTGGGTGGCGAAGGAGCGCTGGAAATGGCCAAGGCGGTAGTAGAAATTTGTGAGCAGCCCTCTCCTCCTATACAGCATACTTACGAACTAAGCGACAATATTGAAACCAAGATCAGAAAAATTGTGAGCACTATTTATGGTGGTAAAGAAGTGCTATTTTATAAAAAAGCACAGGCCATGCTTAAAAAAATAAAACAACTTGGGCTCGACCACTTGCCCGTTTGTATGGCCAAAACTCAATACTCATTTACGCATGACGCATCGATAAGCGGATTAGATGGCGACTTTACCATTGATGTGGACGACCTGGTGATAAACCAGGGCGCCGGTTTTATTGTAGCTGTTTGTGGCGAAATGGTGCGTATGCCGGGGTTACCCAAAATACCCCAGGCCAAAAATATTGATGTACAAAATGGGAAGATTATTGGAGTGAGTTGATAAGGTTAAGAATGATATAGCTAGATTAACATTGGCAAAGTTTAAAACTTTGCCAATGTTGTTTTCAATAAGTTCCCCGAATTAGGGGGGATATGCTGGCCGACAGAAATAAAGAAGAAAGCGTAAATAATTTTACTTGTTCTATTACCAATAGTCGCTTTACAACTTGAATGTTTTTCCAATAAAATTTAAAACAATTCTTTTTAAAATACTGTTGAAATTTGCCAGCAGTGATGGCCGAAATCGGGCCGATTGCTTAGTAAAAATACGGTGTGGGCTTGTGTTTTAAAGGAATTTTACGACATGAATACAAAAATTATTTTTTAATGTACTATCCAGTAAAGTTTTTGTACTAATCAGATATTGGGTTTCATTTTTCCCTTTTAGTTTTAGGTTTCAAAAATAATTTTAACCAAAAAAAACAAACTAATGAAAAAACTATTTGGAATGATGACCTTAGCCTCATGCTTAGCATTGACTATGGTTAGCTGTAGCAAATCGGATGATGCAAAAGCAGAAGCGAATGAATTGTCGCCTTCTGAAATTTCTATGATTAAAGCTGCAGGTTTACAACCTGGTGGAGCTACCAAAGTAGACGGTAGTTATTTAATTGAAGGTGATATATTATTAACAGCCGCTGAATTACAAGCTATGCATGGTAACAACGGACCAGAATTAATTGTTGCTAATACTGAACAGTATCGCACTACTAATCTGGTTACAGGTTTGCCAAGAACAATTACTGTAAGGTACACAGGTGCTTATACAAGCATTTCTACTGCCCTAACAAATGCAGTAGACCGCTATAATGCAAGGGGTTTAAGAATTACACTTTCTAAAATAACTTCAGGTACAGCCAATATTACCATAAGTGATGTGAGTGGTGTATCCTATATCGCTTCTGCAGGTTTCCCATCAGGCGGCAATCCTTATAGCTCAATTAGATACAATACAGCCTACACAGGTTGGAATGCCAATACCCTTACTTCAGTTATTGCACATGAAATAGGACATTGTGTAGGATTCCGTCATACCGATTATATGGATCGTTCTTACAGTTGTGGAGGTGCTTACTATAATGAAGGTTCTGCTGGAATAGGAGCAATTCATATCCCAGGTACTCCTACAGGAGCTAGCGCTAGTTCATGGATGTTGGCTTGTATAGGTAATGGTACCAACCGTCCTTTCACTTCGAGTGACGGAGTTGCTTTAGATTATGTTTATTAATAGTTTTGGAAGATAAAAAATTAAAAATCTCTATCCAATTGGGTGGGGATTTTTAATTTTTTACTACCATGTAGCTTGGCTCATTGATTTGAATAAATGCATTATACTTATCTTTCTAATTAATTTTGCAACCCCTCCATTTTGAAAAACAGAATGATCGCTTCCTGGCATAAAAAGGATTTTGCTTTTAAAAGTACCATGTATTGTTTGAGGATGGCCCTTATGCTCTCTTGCTTTCTGTTTAACAATTTATTAAAAGCTCAATTACCGGGAGATTTAATACAGGATACTGAATTCAATAAATACAGTTCCAGCAATGCTAAAGAGTTGAAAGCCGGGCATTATTATGTTATCAGTTTTAAAGAAAATGATTGTCAAACTATTCATGAGGTAAAAATCATCCGAAGGATTAATAGCCGTATCGCCATCATACAATTGAGAGATGGAGAGTCAACTTTAAACAAATCGAATTGTATTGAAAAATGGGCCCCAGCAAATAACCTTTGGAAACTATCTCCTTCTTTTGAGAAATGGGAATTCTCCCTTTTGTCTTCAAAAAATACAACAATAGTATTTACGATTATTGCCAATGATATTGATGCATTGCTGGCATCTTTCCAACAAAAACAAATAGCTATTGAAACCATTTCGATATTTAGAGAAACGAATGCTGCGGTAATAAAATGCAAAGCAAAAACATTTATTAAGGACTGCCTCGAAGACGCCAATTTGATTTTTGCCGATTTATATCAAACTCCTTCAACTAATGTGTTCGTAAGTGGATACAACCGTAGTTTTAATACCATCAACCTTGCCGATTACTTAATCCCCAATGCTAATGGCCGTGGAATAGTCATTGGAATTAAAGAAAGGCTCATGGATCAATTCGATATAGATTTACAAAAAAGGGTACTTCCTTCAATCCTTGCTTCTACCAATGTTGACTATCATTCAACAGTTACTTCTACTTTAGCTGGTGGTGCAGGAAATAGTTTTTATACTGGTAAAGGAATTGCTTTTAAATGCAATTTCTTTCCATCTACTTTTAGCAATATTTTTCCTGATAGTAGCCTTTTATTAGTACAGAAAAATGTATCAGTTCAAAATCATTCTTATGGAACTGTATTGCAATCATTTTATGGCGCCGAAGCGCTAAGCTATGATGTCCAAACTTCGCAAAACAAAACATTGCTTCATGTATTTTCATCGGGTAACAAGGGAACAGAAAGTGCTTTTACAGGAACTTATCAAAACCTAAATGGCTTTGCTAACCTTACCGGTAATTTTAAAATGGCCAAAAATATTGTTACGGTTGCTGCAGTTGATACTAGTGGTAATCTTACAGCTTTTAGTTCTTCGGGTCCCTTGTATGATGGTAGGCTTGGTCCACAGATTACAGCTTTAGGCCCCAATGGCACATCAGAAGCTGCAGCTATTGTAAGTGGCGCCGCTGCTATTTTGCAACAAGTATATAAGGACAGTAATTCGCAATCATATCCTCCTGCATCTTTAATTAAAGCTATACTCTTTAATACTGCTGATGATATTGGGAGAAAGGGAATTGACTATCATTCGGGATTTGGATTGCTCAATATATTTAATGCAGTAAACTGTCTTCAGCAAAAAAAATACGATGGCAGCGAATTACAACAAGCTGCTATTTGGACTAAAAATATAAGTATTCCTTCTCAAACGGCTAATTTAAAAATCACTTTGTCATGGACAGATACAGCAGCTACTATTAATACCAATAAGGCTTTGGTGAATGATCTGGACCTTGAATTGGTTGAGTTAAATTCAGGAACTGTTTATAAACCCTGGCAACTGAGTGTATTTCCCAATATTGATTCGCTGAACAAACTTCCTGTAAGAAAAAGAGATTCATTAAATACAGCAGAACAGATTTCTATTGATTTTCCTGTAGCTGGGAATTATCAGATAAAAGTAACAGCCATTCAAATTCAAACTAATAATAAACAAGCTTTCTATATCTCTTACAATTGGGATACCTTAAATACTTTACGATTTACAAACCCTGTTCATGCATCTGATGTGGACAGATTAGAAAACCCCAACCTGTCAATTAAGTGGAAAGTGGCAGATGCCGATACGAATACAACGGGTAATCTTGCAGTAAGTTTTGACAACGGAATTAATTGGCAAACAATAAACACAGGTATTAAAATTTACAAACAATCTTTTAACTGGGCCATTCCAAACATATCAACTGTTGCACAATTAAGGATGGAATGTTCCTTTGGGAATTTTTATTCCGAGCGTTTTGTAATAGCACCGCATACCAAATTAAATGTTGATTATCATTGCACCGATTCGGTGCGACTTTCTTGGCAAAAACATTTTTCTGCTATTAATTATCAATTATTTGCTTTGGCCGATACTGCATTTATGAAACCAATATTAGTAACTACCGATACTTTTGTAGTTCTAAAAAAGAACATTCATCCTCAAGATGTATTTGCAGTTCAACCTCTATTATCCTCTGGCTTGCCTGCTGCTAGAAGCGTAGCTATTGACATCCGTCATCAAGGTGTAAGCTGCTTTTACAAAACCTTATTAGGCGACAGGATTGGCGATAGTATAGAGCTAAATCTTGAGATGAGTTTTTTACAAGGAGTTGCTAATATTGAATTTCAAAAACTTACCTCAACCGGCGCATTGATAAAAATAATGGGGAGTTATACCCCAATCACTGGCCAGCTTACTTATTTGTCTTTTGATGCTTCTCCTTTTAGTGGAATGAATTATTACAAAGCTAAAATAACGATCAATGGCGGGGCGGTTTATACAGATATTGTTGGGCTGTTCCATAATGGAAAAAAACTTGTGATAGTTTATCCTAATCCTGCTACAAAAGGGCAAGTAATAAATTTTAGAATGAAAGAATCGCTGGGTACTGGAAATTTATTGATAACTGACATGACAGGAAGAGTTGTATCAAAGTTTTTCATGAATACTTCAGCCATGATTAAATCTGGGTCATGGCCAGCAGGTGTGTATGTTTTCAAATTATCCAATACAAAAGGCAACATTATAGAAACAGGAAAATTCATTATTCAATAAAAAATCAACATGCAAAAATTCTATTTTATTCCAGTACTATTTATTTTATTTTCTTGTAAGAATAATAAAAAAACGGAACAAGGTTTTACAACTACCAAAAGTAACTTTGAGTATAAAATTATTCCTTCTTTATTGGGCGGAGATTCCATACAAACTGGAGATATTGTAAAAGTGCAGCTCATTCAATTTATTGATGATTCACTGTTGAATGATACACATGCCGGCATGCCAGACTATATTAAAATTGACAGCAGTCTTCGAGAATTTGATTATAGCGAAATACTTCCATTGATGAAAGTAAATGACAGCGCCATATGTATTTTCTCTGTGGAAGAAATTTTAAAACATTCCGCTGCCGATATTCATCCTCCTCATTTTTTGGAAAACAGAAAGTTTATAAAAGTATTTTTAAAAGTAGTTGATAAATTCAGTGCCGATTCTCTTGCACTTAAGGATTATAATTTGGAAAAGTATCGATTTGAATTAGTTGTAGCTTTTAGGGAGAAAGCTGGCTTCGCAAAAGCAGATTCACTTTTTAAAATCCATATCAAATCTATTCAACAACCAATGATTGTATTGCCTAATGGAGTTTATATACAAATGATTCAAAAAGGGAATGGGGGTAAAATAAAACAAGCCGATTCTGTTGCTGTAGTATATAAGGGAAAACTCACAGATGGTACTTTGTTTGAAGAAACCAGCCATGAAAAACCATTTGTTTTAAAAGCAGGAGTTGGTGAGTCGGTTGAAGGGTTTGACAAAGGGATTGCAAGCCTTTCTTTTGGAGATAAAGCCATCATTTATATACCTACAAAACTGGCATATGGCGCCAGTAAAGGGGCAGATAATATTCCCGCTTTTTCTAATCTTATTTTTGAAGTAGAAGTAAAAAGAAAATAATTCATTTGGTTAAATGCTCTTAGTCCTTTTAAAACAGAGCACTGATAAATAACGATATCGTAGTTTTCAATTGTGTTTTTACGATTTAATTAAATAAAGCTATTCGTAGTTTTACGGATACCAAAATGTTTGTATACACTTAAAGAATAAATTGGGATATAGATGATTTTTTAATTGTAACTTACTGTTTACCTTTTTAAAAACTACTTCTAATTACCAAACAAATATTTTATCTCCAACAAACAATGGCATTATAATCGTTATTCAATAATTGTATTATGAAGACTAGTGAAGTGTTTAATTTGAACTATAAGTATGCTGACCTGTTTACATATGCCGAACAGCTTGCAGCTGAGTTGAATGTTTCTTTTGACGAAAATGAAATTATTTATCCAAGTCATATTGCAAAAGGTTATAGTAAATTTTTTAAAATAAATGATTATCTCTCTTATCAGGTTGTACATTATACAACTGTTCAGCGAATGGTATTTAATAGAATTCCAAGTTCTAAAAACAATATCACAATTGCATTTATAAATTTTTCATTTGTAAAAAGCGATAATTTAATTTCTAATTTTAATGAGATAGCATTAAATGATAGTAGCCTCGGTTCCATCCACTGTAAGAGTACTTTATTGTCCGAATCATTAATTATTGAGCCAGGAATAGAAATAAAAGTAATCTTGGTGTTATTGAAAGAAAACTGGGCACAAAACATTTTGAGCGATTCTTTATTAGAAAATAAAATATTACATCAACTTATACAAAAAAAGGCCGAACTCAACTTACGGAAAGAGTTTTTGAGTCCAGAACAGCTTAAACTCTTTACTAAAGTATTTCAAGGCAACAATAGTATTTTAATGGAGAATTTATTTTATGATAGCAAGGTTTTAAACCTGCTTGAAAGTTTTTTAAAAGAAGTATTAAATAAAGAAGATAGCGAAAGCCCCTATTTATATGCCAGTTATGAGGATATACAAATGTTGCAAAGAGCTGAACATTTTATAAATGAAAATTTAATGAAACCTTTTCCTGGTGTGGAACTGCTGAGTAGAATAAGTTGTATGTGTAGAACGAAGTTCATTAATCTGTTTCAAAAAGTGTATGGATTAAGCTCTTTTGAATATTCGCAAAAAAAACGATTAGCCATTGCTTACGACTATCTAAACAGCGGCAAATACTTCGTAATTGATACGGCTCAAATTATAGGATATGCAGGGGCAAATAATTTTGCGGTTGCATTTAAAAAAGAATTTGGCATATTACCTAGTGAATTGCTGGAAAGGCTGAAAGAAATTGATCATGTTAAATAATTATTTCTTTTCTGGATTAGAATAGAGATATACATTTTATTCCACCCTGGTCCATATCTCCGTTCTTCCTAATAAAGAGATGCCAATATACCCCCTTAGTTTTAAGGTATTCTTGTCTTTTAAATATGTGTAGCCGCTATAGGTTTTGCCGCTTTCGGGGTCGTAAATATTCCCGCTTTCCCACTCATTGTCACCATCAAACTTAAAGTCTTTCATTATTACAAGTCCTAGCCGGGGAATATGTTGTTTGTTTTTATCGGGGTTTTTAGTATCCAGTTTGGGTTTGCCGTTAATGGTGGGGTTTTTCATCCAAACAATTTTACCGTAGTATTTTTCTGAAGTTTTAAAGATTTCAATTTTAGCCGAATTGTCGCCAGGGGTTAACCAAATTCCAATCAAATCATCTGCTTTGTTCTGTGAAAAAGTAGAAAAGCCGGCCAATAAATAAATAAGAGAAAGGATTAAAAATTTATTGTTCATGAGGAGCAATTAAGGGATAGTAAATTTAGTAGGATAAAAATTATTCTGCAATAAGCTGTTGATTTTTGACTGTTAAAGTTTTGATAGATTTATATTATCTAACTTCTAATCGACAATTGACTGAATTAATAATTTTATTAATTATCATTGATATCAAATAAGTAAGCAGTTCGCTATTTGATAGTATTAATTTAATGACTTAGATTTAAGATCCAAACGAATTGTCACGAAAAACATTTCTAAAAATTAAAAAACTCGGATATGATTATAGCCATCTGTATTGTGTTTGTATTAGGCTATGCCGCCATCGCTTTAGAACATCCCATTAAAATTAATAAAGCAGCTTCAGCCTTACTTACAGCAGCCCTTTGTTGGTCAATAGTGGCCCTTTTTTCTTCCAATACACATATAGTTACTGAAGAGTTGTCAAGCCACTTGGGTGAGGTTTCTGGGATTCTGTTTTTTTTAATGGGTGCCATGACCATTGTGGAATTAATAGATGCTCATGATGGTTTTTATTTAATCACTAGCCGTATAAAAACCACCAATAAAAGAAAGCTTGTTTGGATGATTGGTTTTATAACTTTCTTTTTGTCTGCCGTATTGGATAATTTAACTACAACCATTGTATTGGTTTCACTGCTTCGAAAAATAATTGTGGATAAAGAAGACCGGTTAATGTTTGCGGGGTTGGTTGTAATATCGGCCAACGCAGGTGGAGCCTGGTCGCCAATAGGAGATGTTACTACAACCATGCTATGGATTGGTGGGCAGATTACAGCAGGCTCAATTATTGTACAAACATTATTAGCTAGTTTGGTGAGTATGGTTATTCCTGCATTGCTTATTAGTTGGAAAATGAAAGGAAAATTAAAACTTGTAGAAGGCGATGCAGAAGAAAATATCAACTTTACCACCAATGCATTTGAAAGAAACCTTGTTTTTGGTTTAGGCATTGCTAGTTTACTTTTTGTACCCATCTTTAAAACTATTACCCATCTGCCTCCCTATATGGGAATTTTGTTTGGACTTGGTGTAATGTGGGTGATTACCGAATTAATTCATAGTGAAAGGGACGAAGAGGAAAAAGGGCTTCTATCAGTGAATCATGCATTAAAAAAGATTGATACAGCAAGTGTGCTTTTCTTTTTGGGTATTCTATTAAGTATTGGAGCTTTGGAAGTTATTGGGGTATTAGATAATATAGCTACAATCATGGATGAAAAAATTGGTAACATAACTGTAATTACCCTACTTATTGGGTTATTATCTGCAGTGGTTGATAATGTACCATTAGTAGCTGCTGCACAGGGTATGTACCCATTAACTGAATTTCCAACGGGGCACTTTTTCTGGGAGTTTTTAGCTTATTGTGCCGGAACTGGCGGAAGTGCTTTAATTATTGGCTCTGCAGCCGGAGTTGCTGCTATGGGTATCGAAAAAATAGATTTTATCTGGTACATGAAAAAAATAAGCATAATAGCCATCATTGGTTATTTTGCTGGGGCAGCGGTGTTTATTCTTCAATATTTTTTAATGAATTGATTACAGTTTGATCAATAATTACAACGGATAAAAATATTTATTATAAATATAATTACATTCTAAACAGTGATTTACGTTTTGAAGGTATTTTTTTATGCTTATTCAAGCTTTGCCTTTGGATAAAACTAATTTATGTTTAACCTAATTGCAGTACATAGTGTTTATACTACAAAAAAACACAGTCTATTAGTACAAGAAATAAACTAGATATTCTATTTCTTGAATATGTGAATTTGGCTACCTTACATCTTCTAAGTAACAAGTTAAAAATTGATGACCCTCAATTTTACTAAATAGGTTTAAAGTAGTGAACAAGTTGAATTTAATTCGTGCCTTTTTAATAATTTAAAACAAATTGTATGAAAGGAAAAATGCAACATAGGGCTTTAGGAATTACAACCAGCTTTACCGAGCTTGAAATTCTAACATCTCAAATAGAAGGAATTGCCGACCAGGGAATTGATCTGGGGTATAGTAATTTTAAAGTTCAGCCAAAATTTAATGCGATAGAAACATCTTCTTTAGAAGTGTATGTAAAATGTGGGATTAATATTAATAACTCAAAACATTTTGTGAACATCGATTTCGTTAGTTGCTTTTTATTTACCTGCATCAAAGCAAAGGGAAAACAAAATTGTTTAAGCTGGAGTTTTTCTCTGTCTTAATTAAAAAAAAGGCATAATAAAACCGGGCATTGTCCCGGCTTTATTATGTCAACTATTTTCCATAATTAAAATTCTGCACTTTTTGGATACCTTGGAAAAGGAATTACATCCCTGATGTTTCCCATGCCAGTTACAAATTGTACCAGCCGCTCAAAGCCAAGCCCAAAGCCAGCATGCGGACAGCTTCCAAATTTTCTTGTATCAAGGTACCACCATAATTCTTCTGTTGAGATATTTAACTCTTCCATTCTTTCGGTAAGTTTGTCCAACCGTTCTTCTCTTTGTGACCCCCCCACAATTTCGCCAATACCCGGAGCTAAAATATCCATAGCAGCAACCGTTTTTCCATCATCGTTCTGTCGCATATAAAAAGACTTGATCTCTTTTGGATAGTCGGTCAATATTACAGGTTTTTTAAAATGCTTTTCTACTAAATATCGTTCGTGCTCACTTTGTAAATCGGTGCCCCATTCTTCAATCAAATATTTAAATTTCTTTTTCTTATTATGATTGGAGTCTTTTAAAATCTGAATAGCTTCGGTATATGTCAACCTTTCAAATTCATTGGTTACCACAAAATTTAATTTCTCAAGCAAGCCCATTTCACTTCTTTCAATTTGGGGTTTTTGCTTTTCTTCTTCTTCCAGTCTTTGTGCTAAAAATTCCAGGTCTTCTTTATTATTTTCAATGACATATTGAATTACATACTTGATGAACTCTTCAGCCAAATTCATATTGTCTTCTAAATCATTAAAAGCCACTTCGGGTTCTATCATCCAAAACTCGGCAAGGTGTCTTGTTGTGTTACTATTTTCGGCTCTAAAAGTAGGCCCAAAAGTATAAATATCACTAAAGGCCATTGCAGCCAGTTCACCTTCTAGCTGTCCACTTACAGTAAGGTTGGTACTTCGGGCAAAAAAGTCGGTAGAGAAATCAATCGACCCATCCTCATTTTTTGGAGCTGTTCCATCCAATGGTAAGGAGGTTACCTTAAACATTTCACCAGCTCCTTCGGCATCGCTTGCTGTAATGATTGGTGTGTGCAGGTATAAAAAACCTTTTTCATTAAAAAATTTATGAACTGCAAAAGCCAAGCTATGGCGCACACGGAAAACAGAACCAAAAGTGCTGGTTCTAAAACGTAAATGAGCAATTTCTCTTAAAAATTCCAGGCTATGCTTTTTGGGTTGAAGTGGAAACTTTTCAGCGTCACTATCTCCTAGTATTTCAATAGTTTCGGCTTTTAACTCTACTTTTTGACCTTTACCTAATGAAGGGATTACCTCGCCAGTTACTTTAATGCAGGCACCGGTAGTAAGCCTTTTTAAAAGGGCATCATCAAAATTGCCCAAAGTGGCCACTACTTGTAAATTATTATTGCTACTCCCATCATTAAGAGCTATAAACTGGTTATTTCGGAATGTTCTTACCCATCCCATTACGGTAGCCTGGTAATTGGCTTTCTCTTCTTTTAGTAGGTCTTTGATCCTGATTCTTTTATTGTACATATGAAATTTAAATTGGTGGCAAAGATAAAAATAGAAACGCAGATGAAACGGATTAAAACATTTTTGCACAGAAGAGCCTCAACCGAAATGAAAAATATTGATTTGTATCAATAATAATCTGTGCCATCCGTGTTACAATCCAAAAAAAAGATAGATTTTTTAAAAAAACTACGTAATATTGTAGTGGATTATGGCTGATAAGGTCTTTCTACCAATCACTTCATCAGCAAATCAAGTTCCATCAAAAAAAATTCTCAATTACAATTTCAGACTTAAGACCGGATTTTAGAAGAAAAATCATTTTTCAATTACTATGTACGATAATACACAACTGAACGACCTGCTCGTTCCTGAGTTGCTTGACATTGCAGAGCAATATGACATTCCCAACGTTAAAAAACTTAATAAACAGGATTTAATTGCTACCATCCTGGAAAATCAATCAATCATGAGCACCGAAAAAAAGAAAGAAGACGAAAAGCCAAAACGTAAACGCATTGTAAAATCTGCGGCTGACGAACCTACTCCAGCTAAAGCAAAAAAGCCCGAACTGGAAAAGAAACCTGTTAAAAAACATGTTGAGGAGGAAGAAATAGAGGCAGATGTACAGCCTATTGGTGACGATGATATTACCATTCCGGCAGCTATTGCACAAATGTTGCAGGAAACAGAAGATGAAATACAGCAACCCGAAGCCGAATCAGAAGAAGAGATAAAACAAGCAGCTTCAAGGCAACAAAATGCCCGTAAAGAACAAGCTTTTAATATTGAATTTGATGGAATAGTTTTGGGTGAAGGTGTTTTGGAAATGATGCCCGATGGATATGGCTTTTTAAGAAGCAGTGATTATAATTATTTATCATCACCGGATGATATTTATGTTTCACCTAGCCAAATAAAATTATTTGGTATTAAAACTGGAGATACTGTGTACGGCAGTGTACGTCCTCCAAAAGAAGGTGAAAAATATTTTGCCCTTTTAAAAGTGGAAACTATCAATGGTAAATCACCTGAAGAGGTAAGAGACCGTGTGCCTTTCGATTATTTAACTCCCTTGTTTCCTTTTGAAAAACTAAATCTTTGTACCCGTTCTGATAACTACAGTACCCGTATTATGGATTTGTTTACTCCAATTGGTAAAGGACAGCGTGGTTTAATTGTGGCCCAGCCAAAAACAGGTAAAACCATGTTATTAAAGGAGCTGGCTAATGCCATTTCCGAAAATCATCCAGAGTGTTACCTGATGGTAGTGCTTGTAGATGAAAGACCTGAGGAAGTTACCGATATGGAACGTAATGTAAAAGCAGAAGTAATTGCTTCTACATTTGATGAACCTGCCGAAAAGCACGTTCGTGTTAGTACCATGGCGTTGCAAAAAGCTAAAAGATTGGTAGAGTGTGGTCATGATGTGGTGATATTACTTGATTCAATTACCCGTTTGGCAAGGGCACATAATACAGTAGCACCTTCAAGCGGTAAGGTATTAAGTGGTGGAGTGGAAGCGAATGCCATGCAAAAGCCAAAACAATTTTTTGGTGCTGCTCGTAAAATAGAAAATGGTGGTTCTTTAACCATTATCGCTACAGCTTTGGTAGATACAGGTAGTAAAATGGATGAGGTGATTTTTGAGGAATTTAAAGGTACAGGTAATATGGAATTGCAGTTGGAGCGTAAATTATCAAACCGCAGAATTTATCCTGCTATTGATATTGTTGCTTCTTCTACCAGACGTGATGATCTCTTGTTGGATAAAGATACTTTCCAACGCATGTGGGTATTGCGTAAACATATGGCAGATATGAATCCTGAAGAAGCTATTAACACGTTGTTGAAAAACATGAAAGGAACAAAAGATAATGCAGAGTTCTTGACGAGTATGAATGGCTAAAACTTAATGTATAATTTTCTAATTAATAATTGATAAAAAGCCGCTGAATTTTTCGGCGGCTTTTTCTTTGTGTACCTTAGTACAACTTTGCGGAATTAGCAGTATGCCAATACAAAAAATAAACATAGAGGAATTTTTAACCCTTTCTAAACAACATCCTGTTTTTGATGTGAGAAGTCCGGGTGAATATGCACAAGCTCATATACCAAGTGCGTTCAACATTCCATTGTTTAACGATGAAGAAAGAAAACAAGTAGGTACCGCTTATAAACAAGAAAGCAGGGAAGTCGCCATCAAAATTGGGCTCGATTATTTTGGCGTGAAGATGCGGAAGATGGTGGAGGAAGTTGAGGAGATTTGTAATTTGAAATACGGAAATAAAACGACTTCCGATATTAAAATCCAATCATCAGTTTCAAATTCTAAGACACTACTTATTCACTGTTGGCGTGGCGGCATGCGTAGTGCTGCTATTGCTTGGTTATTGGATATGTATGGTTTTAATGTTTATTTATTGGTAGGAGGATATAAGGGTTATCGCAATTGGGTGTTGTCGCAATTTGAAAAAGCCTATCCCTTTATTATTGTAGGAGGATATACAGGAAGTGGAAAAACAGAAGTACTTCATCAATTGAAAAAACATAACAAACAATTGATTGACCTGGAAGATTTGGCGAATCACAAAGGCTCAGCTTTTGGTGCATTGGAAGGCAAGCCACAACCAAGGCAGGAGATGTTCGAGAATTTGTTAGCAAAAGAGTTGTATAATATTGGATTACTTTACCTTGATAAGGATATCCAATATCTAGCACCCGTTATCTATATTGAAGATGAAAGCCAACGTATTGGCAACTTACAAATTCCAATGCCGCTTTGGTATACTATGAGAAAGTCTCCTGTTTATTTTTTAGATATCCCATTTGATGAAAGACTGGATTTTATAACTGCGGAATATGGGAAACAAGATAAAGAGGAATTAAAAAATGCCATTCTTCGAATTCAAAAAAGATTGGGAGGGTTGGAAACCAAAAACGCCTTGCAGTTTTTGGAAGACAATCAATTAAAAGACTGTTTTAGTATTTTACTTTCTTATTACGATAAATGGTATGGTAAAGCTTTGTTTAATCGAGAAAATATTTCTTCATTGTTAATTAAAATACCTTGTGCGGGCGTTGATAGCGTAACTAATAGTCAAAAAATTATAGCATGCAATATTGTAAGCGTTTCCTAATCGTTTGCTGTTTATTATGTTTTACAGTAAATGTTACTGCACAATCATCATTAGAAAATGCTGATTTAACCGGCCTGTGGAAAGGAACAATGTATAATGATACCACTCAAAGATTTTTAAAATATGAAATTGCCATCAGCGAAAAAAAAGGAAAATTGAGTGGCTATAGCCATACTTATTTTATAGTTGATGATAAAGAATACCATGGGGTAAAAAAAATAAAAATAAAAAGACAAAATGATAAAGTTATTGTTGAAGATGTTGAACTAATTGCCAATAACTATCCCATTCCTCCGGCAAAAGGAGTTCATCAATTAGATATTTTAACCCTGGAAATCACTGATGGTTTAATGGTGCTGAGTGGACCCTTTTCCACCAATAGAACAAAAATTTATCATTCACTTACAGGGAGTATTAATGTGCAGCGTAAAAATAATTTCTGGCAATCGGCATTGATACCGCACTTGGAAGAGCTTGGACTTGCTTCAGATCTTTCATTTGTACAGGAAGAAAAAACAAAAGTTGCTGAAGCCATTGCCAAAGCAAAAGCCGTTACAGAGCAACCTATTGTAAAAGCAAAACCAATAATAAAAGAAACGCCAGTGATTGCAATAGAAGCCAAGCCAATAGAAAAAATAGCTACTCCTTCTATTGTTAAAAAGGAAGAAATAAAATCTTTGGAAAAGCCTGCAGAAGTTAAACCAACGCCTATAGTTATTGCAAAACCTGTAGTGAAAGAAAAACCAGCTATCCAAACTCCGGTTAAAACACCAGAACGAGCAATAGTTAAAACTACTCCTCCGCCTTTACAAAAAGTAGAACCTACTAAAGTGGAAATAATTGAAAAGCCAGTGGAGACTCCAATAGTAAAGATTGTAAAAACGGAACCTGTAAAAATTATTAATAATGCAAATGCTGCCACAGATATTGAAAACAGAACCATTGAAACCATACAATCTGTAAATTATAAATCAGACAGTCTTGTACTTACATTATACGATAATGGCGAAGTGGATGGAGATACGGTTAGCGTTCTTTTGAATGGTGAAGTAATTATGCCTATGGTTGGTTTAAGTACCAGAGCGGTTCGTAAAACAATTTATACAAAAGACCTTCCGGATAGTATACAGATAGTTATGTATGCCGAAACATTGGGAAGCTTACCACCAAATACAGGTTTGTTAATCGTAAATGACGGTAACGACAGATATGAAATTAGGTTTAGCGGCGATTTAAAAAAGAATGCAGCTATCGTATTTAAGCGAAAAGAAAATTAATTATGATTAAAGAAACGGATATCAAACTAACTCAGTTTTCTCATGGCGCAGGTTGTGGTTGTAAAATTGCACCCAAGGTTTTGGATGAAATTTTAAAAACAAATATTGTCATTCCAACAAACAGTAAATTATTAGTAGGTAATAGTAGTAAAGATGATGCGGCTGTTTATGATTTAGAAAATGGAATGGCATTAATTTCCACTACCGATTTTTTTATGCCTATTGTAGATGATGCTTTTGACTTTGGCCGTATAGCCAGCGCCAATGCTATAAGTGATGTGTATGCTATGGGAGGTAAACCTCTTTTAGCCATTGCCATACTTGGCTGGCCTGTGGAAAAATTACCAGCAGCTTTGGCTCAACAAGTTTTAGACGGAAGCCGCAAAATTTGTGAAGCAGCAGGCATTCCTTTGGCTGGTGGGCATAGCATCGATTCTACAGAACCCATTTTTGGCCTGGCGGTTACTGGCCTGGTAGATTTAAAAAATCTCAAAAAAAACAATAGCGCAAAAGCTGGGGATGCTATTTTTATAACCAAACCCTTGGGTGTTGGCATTTTGTCAACTGCACAAAAAAGAGGGTTTCTTAAAGAGGAGCATTTAGCGGTAATGATTAATCAAATGGCTCAACTCAATAACATAGGCGAATGGTTGGGTAAGATTGAAGGAGTAACCGCCATGACCGATGTAACCGGCTTTGGATTACTTGGTCACCTGATTGAAATGGCAGAAGGAAGTAATTTATCTGCTTCAATAAGTTACGCTTCTTTGCCTGTTGCAGATGGCGTTAAAGAATATTTGAGTCAGCGTATTGTACCAGATGCCACTTACCGAAACTGGAATAGTTTCAGCGAAAAAGTAAGTTTTGAGAAAGGAGTAAATGTAATGGAAGCGTTTAATTTATTACCCGACCCTCAAACCAATGGGGGATTAATGTTCTCCGTGAATCCTACATCAATTGATGAAGTAAAAAAACTGTTGAGAGAAAATGGGTTGGAGCAATTTTCTGAACCTATCGGTAGTTTTGAAAACCTAACTGAAAAAACTATCATGGTAAAATTGTAATAATGACTTTTACCATAAACGACTGGATTGGTTTTGTTGGAGTTGCTATTTTATTGATAGCTTTTCTTTTCAACCTTTTAAACAAAATTGAAAAGAGCAGCCTTATATATATTGTATTAAATATTGTTGGAGCAGGAATGGCTTGCCTTGCCTCCTGGTTAATCAACTATATTCCTTTTGTAATATTGGAAGCCACTTGGGCAATTGTTTCTGTTTTTGCGCTGGTTGGATATTTAAGAAAACCTAATTAAGCAGTTTATCAATTTGAGCGGCTAATTTATGATCCTTTTCTGTTATTGTATCTCCAGCCGAATGAGTGTTTAACCAAATCTCCACCTTGTTATATACATTGGTCCAAAGAGGATGGTGATCCATTTTTTCGGCTTCAATAGCCACCCTTGTCATAAAAGCAAAGGCTTCGGAAAAGTTTTTGAATTCAAACTTTTGATAAAGGGTATTTTTTTCTTCTTTCCACATAGTAATTAATTTGAAAGGAGTTAATTAATAATTGATAATGTAATTGGACGTTTAGTGATTGCCTGAAATAGCGTCGTCAAAACAAAAATATTCTTATTTATCCATTAAAGGATAAGATGCTGTTTGTGTTTTATTTTTTCATTGGTCATTTCTGTCACCAGCTGTACCCCGGGGATGGAACGAATCGATTGCATTAATAGTTTTAAATCTGCATCAGCTACAGGCTCTCCTTTAATGAGCCATAAAAAATCAAGATGCTTAAATTCTGGGAGTAAATATTCTCCATCAAATTGGTTGTTATATAGATAATGAACCAATGTGATATTAGGCACAGCATACTCATACACCGAGAAAAAATATTTGCGTTGTTTTTTGGTAAGCTGTATTTCTATATCATTATTTAGCCTAAAATCAAGGCCTAGTAATTGATTGATTTGCCAGCTGAATTGATAATCTTTAGTAGGTGCAACAATACCCATCAGCACCGAGTCTTCAAAAAACTCTTCAGCTAAGGTTTCGTTATCAATTTTTAATTTTAGAGATGTTGCCATTTTAAAATTCAATATCAAATATCAACTCTTCTGTTCCCCTGGTTACTTTTATTTTTACGGCATCGCCTTTATTAAATTTTCCAAGAGCCACCATATAAGCCTGTACATCACCAATTTTAAAATCGCCAATCTGTGTAATAATATCACCTGCTTTTAACCCTGCTTTATCAGCCACTTTACCTTCACTAATACCATCGGTTTTAACCCCATTACCACTAAAAGTATAATCGGGCATAATACCCAAGCTTACTTTAAAACTTCTTTTTCCTGGCGCTGCAGCTTCCCTTGTTTTTACAAATGTTAATTTACCTTTTTTGTTCGTTTTTTCCAATAAGGCTAAAATGTATTTTGCAATTTGTAACTCACCGATGTAATTAATTTTATCAGCATCGTCCGATGGTTTGTGGTAATCACTATGGGCTCCAGTAAAGAAAAATAAAACCGGAATATCTTTTCTGTAGAAAGAAGTATGGTCACTAGGGCCAGTTCCACTACTATCAAATTTTATCTTCAGGTACTTATTTTTTTCGGTAAGCAGTTCTCCCCAAACAGGGGAAGTGCCATAGCCGCCAATGGTTAACCCATGGGTACTGTCGTTTAGCCTCCCAATCATATCCATATTAATCATGTAATTGGCAGTGGCTAAATTAATGGTTGGATGATCGGTAAAATATTTACTTCCATATAAACCTAGCTCCTCACCCGAAAAAGCAATGAAGAGGTAGTTGTTGTTTTTAAGTTTTGAATTCTTCAATGACTTTCCTAATTCAATCAATGCAGCTGTTCCGCTTGCATTATCATCGGCGCCATTGTGAATTTGAGGACTGCCCCCAGTAAAAAGTGAGTTATGGTCTTCGCCAAAACCAAGATGATCGTAATGAGCACCAAGAATGATTGTGTTGCTTGCGCCATTATCAAT
Source organism: uncultured Chitinophagaceae bacterium (assembly GCA_947085175.1). GTDB lineage: Bacteria > Bacteroidota > Bacteroidia > Chitinophagales > Chitinophagaceae > Ferruginibacter. The sequence goes on along the minus strand of CAMTVJ010000006.1, from coordinate 99,611 downwards.
AAAGCCAATAACATTATGGCCCTTTCTTTTTTTATCGCTGATAGCCACTTCAGTTTTTATCTCAACAAAAGTTGTTTGTGTTTTAAAATATTTTTCTTTTACCTCCTTGCTGATGTATAGCACTGGAATTTTTGCAATTTCCACTTTTGCTTTGGGATCAAACTTTAATTCATCTTTTATATCCGAACTGTTATAAATTAAAAAAGTAACGGCTCCTTTTGAGGCTATAAAATTTGCTTTCTTACTAATAGCCTCAAGTAAATCAAAATGAGGGTTGTTTTTATTTTCTTCTAAAATCTCACTCAAATCCCAGAACCAGGTGCTTCCATCTTCTTGCAATGCCATTGCAGAAGAAGACTCGGCTTTTGCATTGGCGCTAATATTTAAAGGAAAGTAATCCTTATCCAGAACCTGTGTTGTACCATTAATGATAAGTTTTGTTGCTTCATCAATTTGCCTACCTTCATATATTTCAAACTCCTGTAAGAATGTTCCCAATTCTCCTTTGGCGGTTAATCCGGCCACTTTAAATTGTTGGTTAATGTATTCATATGCCAATTTCTCTCCTGCAGTACCAGTTCTTCTTCCCTCTAGTTTATCATCTGCTAAAAAATTAATGTGAGTTTGTAGTCCTGCTAAAATTGCTTTGTCGGCTTTTTTTAATTTTTGTGCCGATACGGTAGATGAAATGATTAAAACCAAAAAGAGAATACGTTTCATAAAACTTGTATATATTTAGTGAGGAACCGTAAAGGTAACTTAGAACATCCCTTTTTTTGTAAATAGATTGTAAATTTTAAATTCCCTTTTGTATATAAATTTCCCGATTGAGGCGAATTAGGGTATTCATCTTTCTTAAATCGTAACTAGGTAATTTGCTTTAAGGTTATTTTTGCAGCCATCAGTTTGTTAAAAAAAATAAATATAGCATTAGTTGGTAACCCCAATAGCGGAAAAAGTTCCCTGTTTAACTACTTAACAGGGTTAAATCAGCAGGTTGGAAACTATCCAGGAGTTACGGTTGATAAGAAAACAGGAAAAAGCCATATTTCAGCTTCTCTTGATGCTACTATCATTGATTTACCTGGCTCGTACAGTTTATATCCAAAACGAAGTGATGAGTGGGTGGCTTATAAAGTTTTACTAAACCAAGACGAAAATATAAAACCAGAAATGGTGGTGTTGGTGGCCGATGCCAGTAACCTGTACAGAAATTTATTATTCTGTTCTCAAATCATCGATCTTAATATCCCTGTTGTAGTAGCACTTACTATGATGGATTTGGCTAAAAAGAAAGAAACACAGATTGATATACCTGGATTAGAAAGAGAATTGGGGGTTCCAATTGTTCCAATAAACCCACGAAAGAATAAAGGGGTTGAACAGTTAAAAAAAGTGATAGAGCAAACTGCCGAAAATTTATACCAACCTCCTTCTCGGCATTTTATCAACTGTCATGCATTTGCACCCAAAGCCATTGATGAGGTAAAAATCCTTATACCGGGAATTAGTGATTATACTGCTATTCATTATTTAATTAACCACGAGAGCTTTACTTTAAATGAGAACATGCATCAGTCAATAGACGAAATTGAACTGGCAAATACATTTAATCATACCAAAACACAGGCTGATGAAATTATGCAACGGTATGGTCGCATAAAACACATTATGCAACAAACGGTTGTAGAAGCCGATCCATTACAGAAAGCATTGCTTACCGAAAAACTGGATGACATTTTATTACATCGTCATTGGGGATACATCATTTTAATGTCAGTGTTGTTTTTGTTATTTCAAAGCATTTTTTGGATAGCTCAATATCCAATGGATAGCATAGAATGGATTTTTGGAAATTTAAGCGGTTGGCTAGGTAACAATTTACCCGTTAGCTGGTGGAGCGACTTATTGGTTAATGGAGTGTTAGCAGGGTTGAGCGGCATTATTATTTTTATTCCTCAAATCATGATTTTGTTTGGGCTGATTACCATTTTGGAGGACACTGGTTATATGGCCCGTATTAGTTTTCTAACTGATAAACTCATGCGTAAAGTGGGTTTAAATGGCAAAAGTGTAATGCCCATGATAAGTGGATTTGCTTGTGCAGTGCCTGCTATAATGAGTGCCAGGAATATTGAAAATAAAAAGGAAAGGCTGTTGACCATCATGATTACACCTTTGATGAGCTGTAGCGCAAGGTTGCCAGTTTACACTATATTGATAGCCTTAGTTATTCCATCTAAATTATATTTTGGCTTTTTAAGTTTGCAGGGCTTGGTAATGATGGGGCTTTATTTATTAGGAACTGTAATGGCTTTAATTGTTGCCTGGGTGATGAAGTGGTTTATTAAAAGCACCGAACGTAGTTTTTTTATTTTAGAGTTACCAACATATAGAGGGCCAAGATGGAAAAATGCTTTAACTACCATGGTAGAAAAAGCAAAAATATTTGTGTTTGATGCTGGTAAAGTAATTATGATGATTAGTCTTTTACTTTGGGTGCTAAGTTCTTATGGTCCCAAAAAACAAATGAGTAACATCTCTACCCAATATGAAAAACTTATTAAGGAAAACCCTGCTCAATCTATTGATCTAAATAAAAAACGCAAAACTGCATTGCTCGAAAACTCATTTGCTGGAATATTAGGTAAATCAATTGAGCCAGTTATTAGTCCATTGGGTTACGATTGGAAAATAGGAATTGCCCTAATTACATCATTTGCAGCCAGAGAGGTTTTTGTAGGTACTATGGCTACTTTGTACAGTGTAGGTGAAGATGCAACTGACAATAATTTAACGCTTCGGCAAAAAATGAGTCTTGCTGTAAGGCCAGATGGTAGAAAAGTATATGATCTTGCAACCGGCCTTTCTTTATTAATTTTTTATGTACTTGCTATGCAATGTATGAGTACATTGGCAGTGGTAAAAAGAGAAACCCGAAGCTGGAAATGGCCCATGATTCAGTTGGTTTATATGACAGCGCTTGCCTATTTAATGAGCTGGATGGTTTACGTAATTTTTATTTAAAGGAGCTTACCAATCAACCGCATTAATAATCCCATTTTTTACCCTTGGGTAAATTCTTCTGTAAAGCTCTTGTAATACAAATTCATTAGAAGGATTTTCATTAAATCTGTTCCTGGAATTTAAATCCATATTATCAATGGCACGAATATCGCCAACATAAGTCACGTCTTCACGCTGCCAGTAATAATCTTCATTATAGTTATTGAATCGTATGTTTTTGCCAGATTGAGCGTCTGAAATATTCACTTCCATTTCAATCCTAGCTGTAAAATCATACCGTGTGGTATAAACAGTGGCATTAACAGTTTGATAAATAACTTTCCCACTAGTGTCTCTTGCTACTTCTACTTGTTTGCTGTAATTACGACTTTGAGATATACTACGTGGTTGGGGGATATCCATTCTTCTTAAGGTAAGATCTATCACCCAATCAGGGCTTATATTAGTTTTGCTTGCTTCCCAGTCAGTATAAAATTTGGCAGGATAACGGCTTGAATTGGCACCTCCCAGCTCTCTAACCATGGATTCTTGAAAATACTCGATACTATAATTATAGCCATAACGGCCCCACCCTCTGTTTGTAAAAAAAGAATTGTCTTGTACTGGATTAATAACGATACTGATAATTGCTTTTTGGTAAGCTTCTTTAATCTTTTCTTTAGTTTGTTTAAAATCTGGGACAAAAGTTTCTGCTTTTGTAAAATATTGATATGCTTTTTTGGCGTCATCTTTTAAGGCCGTTTGTAACAAAGCGTTGCCTAGCTTATAATATTCCTCTGCAGCCTGCTCCTTGTTTTCATAAATATGGCTTTGGTAGTTGGTAGGTGTAACTAGCTTTAATGCCACACTCGATTCTGAAATGGCCTCATACATTTTTTGCAACGAACTATATTCATTAATGATTTTGTTCCATTTGCTTATATCATTTAGGGTGCTATAATCATTAATTTTTGATAAATGTCTTTGTTGCGCTAGTGTATACAATTGAGAAATAGCTTTAATAGCATTCGAGTCATTATAGTTTTTCTTTAAAGCCTTTACTGCTTCAAAAAGCGTTTTATCATTATCAGCCCTTGCTAAGTAATCTTTGCTGGTTTTACACGAAAATAAAAAAAGTGAAATAAGAAATAAGTATAAAAATGTTTTCATAAAATTTATCCTCCTTACTTATTCAAGCAATACAAGTGCCAAATTATGAACATTTTATTTGCACGCATAATAATTAACAAATTCAATAAGTATAATTGACATATTGGTAAAACATAAACCCTTATGTAGCAAAAAAAGAATTTAGTGCAATACCATAAGTAATGGGCTTAACTGAATAATTTTTCTTAAATTTTATACCATTTACCCTTTATAAATAACCGGTCATCATAACATGTAATTTTTTTTATCATTCAGATAAATCCTAAAAGCCTTTGTTGTAAAGGCTTTTGTTGAAAAGTGGCTAATGTCCAGCACCAGCTACTATTAAAAAGATGGTATTATGTGTTGCATAGTACTATAATTATTATATCTTTGTGAAAGAAACGAAAAGTCTTATTTATTCTAAGTGTATAAACCGGGTAATGTACAGTAATAAATTTTGATGAAAGTTTTGAAAGTATAGCCATGATTTTAAAATTTTGAAACTATGAACATTGAAAACACAGCCAGTCAGATGCGAAAAGGAGTGCTGGAATTTTGTATCCTTTCAGTAATAAAGGAAGGAGAAGCATATCCATCTGATATCATCGATAAGATGAAAGCGGCAAACCTAAACATTTTGGAAGGAACCCTTTATCCTTTATTAACCAGATTGAAAAATGCCGCTTTGCTTTCCTATAGATGGGAAGAAAGCAATAGTGGCCCCCCACGAAAGTACTTTTCATTAACAGAAAAAGGGGCAGAGTTTTACAAGGAATTAGAGACTACTTGGTTTGAACTGGCAAATGCAGTTAGTGCTTTAACTAGTACAGAACAGCAAAACTCAGCCAGTAATGATATCAATGATTCTAAATAAAATATTTAACCATGTTCCGGATGTTACCGGAATTAATGAAAATTCAACTCACGAAACAAAAAATATTAAGCCATGAAACAAGTAATAAATATCAACTTCCAGGGCAGGGTAATTCCAATAGAAGTAACAGCATTTGAGCTACTGAAAAATTATACGGAAAGCTTAAGTAGGCATTTTGCCAATGAAGAGGGAAAAGATGAAATTATTAATGACATCGAAAGCCGTATTGGAGAACTTTTTCAGGAAAGATTAACCAAAGGAGCTACTTGCATAACTGATGATGATGTGAATGCGATTATTAAAAGTATGGGAAGGCCGGAAGAGTTTGAAGCTGCAGATGAAAGCAATACAACTAACGCAGAAAATGCAGGATCTAGTCAACAAGCAACTGGGTCACATTTTTCACAAAAGCGCCTTTATAGAGATGAAAATCACAAAATTTTAGGCGGCGTTTGTTCTGGTATCGCTAATTATTTTGGAATAGATTCATTAATAGTACGTATTCTGTTTGTTATATCAGGTATTGGATTCCTCGCCTATATTTTACTTTGGGCATTTTTACCAAGCAGCTCTAACCAAGAGATTGGTGGTACACGAAAGAAATTGTATAGGGATAGCGATGATAAAGTAATTGCTGGTGTGTGTAGCGGCTTGGGTAATTATTTTGGGGTAAATGCATGGATTCCAAGAGTATTGTTTGCGCTTCCTTTTTTATCATATGCTTTTAAATGGGGCCATTGGGGATTTTTTGATTTTCCTGATTTCTTAAGAATAGGCTTTAGCCCAGGCGCATTAATCATTTATATCATTTTATGGATGGTTATTCCAGAAGCTGTTACTACAGGCGAAAAATTAGAAATGAAAGGCGAAAAAATTGATCTTAATTCAATTAAGAATTCAGTTGTGGAAGAAATGAAAGGGGTTCAACAAAGAGCACAAAAATTTGGGAAAGAAGCCTCTGGTTTTGCAAAAGAAAAAAGTGAAGCTGTAAGCTCCGAAATCAATAGTGCAGCAAAACGAACCAGCAAATCTTTTGGAGATATCATCTTATTTTTAATAAAACTGTTTGCTTATTTTATTATTGGATGTGTACTTTTTGCTTTAGTAGTTGGTTTATTTGCACTTGCCATTGCCTCTATTGGTTTGTTTCCTTTAAAAGATTTTATTATAGACACTGAATGGCAAAATGCTTATGCCTGGGGTACTTTAATTTTCTTCATCGCTGTTCCAATTATAGGAATCATAACCTGGATAATACGTAGACTAACGAAATCTAAAAGCCATAGCAAAATTTTCACTTTGTCTTTTGTTTGCCTTTGGATTTTGGGTTGGGTGTGTGTAACCTTGTTTGTCTCTTCCGTTAGCCGAGATTTTGTTTATAGCAATAGAAATCTTGTTGAGCAAGAACTTGTTTTAAGCAACCCCGGTGTTAATAAGTTAGAAATTACAGCAGTTAATTCATTAGACAGATACAAAAACAATAAATGGTTAAGGTTTGAGCCATTTGAAGGATTGCATGAAGACACTGCTTTTGTTAAAAACTTTGATGTAAGAATCGTAAAATCAAATACCGATAGTTTTAAAGTAACTATAATAAAAATGGCTTGCGGCAATACTAGGTCAAATGCTGAAGCTAATGCATCCATGATTCAGTTTAGCGGTACTCAAATTGATTCGATTTTGCAACTGGATAAAGGAATTGCCATTAATAAAACTGATAAATTCCGGAACCAACGAATTGCCATTACCATTTATGTGCCGGTGGGAAAGCGTATCAAAATAGACAAAAGCATTGGCAGGTATAATACGGTTCAATTTGAAGGGCCGTGGAATAACCATAGCGATTGGGATTATGATTATGACGATGAAGCATACGAATGGAAATCGGGAGTTGAATACATAATGAATACCAATGGGCAATTATACACTTTGAATGGGATTCCAGCCAAAAAATCCAAAAACACCAGAGTTAGAATCAATGAAGATGGAATTGATATTACAACTGAAGAAAACAACAATGAATCTAATTCTGGTTCGGGTAATTACAGATACAATTCCGATAATCCAATAAATAAAATTGATTCTTTAAGATTGAAGTTGGAAGTAGAACAAAAAAAGTTCAAAGATTCTTTGCAAAAAGTAAAAGACAATATTGAAAAGCAACTGGAAAAGTTGGGTAATAATGATGACCCTGGTCCATTAAGTGCTTATATGCCTGTAAATAACAGATTGATCAATATGAATTAAAAAGGTTTCAATAGTTGAGTTGAAGTTGAAGCAACCCCGTCCCACCATTATTGGTGGGACTCTTTTTTGGCAGCACTCCTATTTTTATTTTACATTTGCCAAAGTTGACTAATCAGCTCTAATAAATAATTAAATGAAATCTACTCCCTTTACAAAAAAACATATTGACTTGGGTGCAAAAATGGCCGAATTTGCCGGTTACAATATGCCCATTAGTTATTCTGGAATAAATGATGAACACGCAGCAGTTCGTAATAATGCAGGTGTTTTTGATGTAAGCCACATGGGAGAATTTATATTGAAGGGTGAAAATGCACTGGATCTTATTCAAAGAGTAACCAGTAACGACGCTTCAAAACTAACCGACGGAAAAGCACAATACAGTTGTTTTACAAATAAGGATGGTGGAATAGTAGACGACTTATTGGTGTACTGTATTGAGGAAAATAAGGTGTATATGTTGGTGGTTAATGCCAGTAATATTAAAAAAGACTGGAACTGGATTCAGCAATTCAATAATAAGGATGTAGAAATGCATAATATTTCAGACAAAACTGCCTTATTAGCCATCCAAGGCCCCAATGCAACAAAAATATTGCAGAAGCTTACCGAGATGGATATCATGAATTTGAAATATTATACTTTTTGTAAAGGAACCTTTGCAGGGGTAGAAAATGTTTTGATCAGTGCAACAGGTTATACAGGAGCTGGAGGCGTTGAGATTTATTTGGAAGATAAAAATGGAGAAGCTGAAAAAGTATGGGATGCTATTTTTGATGCAGGACAAAAGGTAGGGATTAAACCTATTGGACTTGGTGCAAGAGATACATTGCGACTAGAAATGGGTTATTGTTTATATGGTAATGAAATTGACGACACCACTTCTCCATTAGAAGCGGGCCTGGGTTGGATTACCAAATTCAGTAAGCCGTTTACAAATAGTACTTATTTTGAAAAACAAAAAGCAGATGGACTAACCAAAAAACTGATTGGTTTTGAAATGGTTGATAAAGGGATTGCACGACAAGGATATGAAATAAAGGATGCTGAAGGAATTGTAATTGGAAGAGTTACATCCGGAACTCAATCACCCACACTTGGTAAAGCCATTGGAATGGGATATGTAACTAATGCATATGCTGCCACTAACTCCGATATATGTATCAGTGTTAGAAATACGGCATTAAAAGCCAAAGTAGTTAAAATGCCTTTTGTTTAACAGGATAAGAATTTTACTTTGACAAGAATACACCACACCAGTTTTATACATGCGCCAGTTGAAAGGGTATTTGATTTATGTAGAAGTATTAGTTTGCATAAAATTTCGGCGGTTGATACCAATGAAATAGCTATTGCAGGAGTGCTCGCTGGTTTAATAAATGAAAACGAAACAGTAACTTGGCAAGCAAAGCACCTTTATAAAATTCGCAAGTTTACTTCCAAAATTACTGCAATGGAATTCCCTGTTTATTTTATTGATGAAATGATTGAAGGGGATTTTAAAAGTTTTAGGCATGAACATCATTATAAACAGGCAGATAACGGGACCATAATGATTGATATCATCGATTTTAAAGCCCCTTATGGAGTTATTGGAAATTTAATTGAAACCTTTTTCTTAAAAAACTATATCACAAAATTTTTACTAAAAAGAAATGCGGTCATCAAAGAGTATTCCGAATCTCAAAAATGGAAAGCCATTTTAAGTTAAACAACACATCATGCAAAACAACAAGCCTCAATTATACACCTGCCTCTCACCTGCACTTTTGCATTTGTATGATGTAGAAAACAGTGTGGTAGTCATCATAGATGTGTTAAGAGCTACATCAACCATTGCAACTGCCATGTTTAATGGGGCAAATTCAATAATACCAGTTGATAGTGTTGATGAATGTATTAGTATTGGAAATAAATTAAATGCCATTACTGCAGGTGAAAGAGATGGCAAAGTAGCACCAGGCTTAGAGCATGGCAACTCACCATTTGAATATAGTAAAGAATTTATTGATGGTAAAACATTGGTATTAACCACCACAAATGGTACCAAATTATTGCATATGGCATTAGCTAAAAATGCAAAAGCAATCATCACAGGATCATTTCCCAATATTTCAGCCGTTTGTGATTATTTATTAGCACAAAACCAAAATGTAATATTGGGTTGTGCCGCATGGAAGGATAAAGTAAATATTGAAGACAGTTTATTTGCAGGCGCTGTTATCAAAAAAATTGGTAACCATTTTTCCATCAACTGCGATGCCTCTCAATTGGCTTTAAATATGTTTAATGATGCCAATGGAGATTTGTATGAATTTATGAAAATCAATAATGCCTCACATTATCAGCGCCTAACAGGCTTTGGCCTGGAAAAAGACATCCGCTATTGCTTATCAGAAGATATTGCTAACATAAGCGTGGTTTATAAAGAAGGGAAACTAATTGTAGGTTAAACTTTTATTATATTTTTTACTTATTTTCTTCTATACAGCCAATCGCTGAGCTATTTTTCTTTATTTTTGACAATTGCCCTTTTCAGAATGGGGTTATTTAAAGATTAATCATTTTAAAGAATAAAATCTTGGCATTACCTCATCTTATTAAATACGTATACAATAACGGATCCGAAGACGTCATTCGCCGCGGAAAGAAAATTCATTCCATGGGATTTGTTGAATTAGTGGAGCATGACCAATTGATGGGAGGAGTGGTATTTAGAGTAAAAGATGATAGCTACAGTACTTTTTATAAAGTGTATATTCAAAAATACACCGATGCAAAATCAATTTCTGTTAGATGTACTTGCCCTTATAATGTAGGAGATATTTGTAGGCACGAAGCTGCGGCATTAATAAAAATGCAAGACCTGGTAGATAAGAATATGTTGGGCAATACCAATATCCAATACAACCAACGCCATACCGTTGCTAAAATGAAGCATATAGAATTAAAGATGATAAAGCTACTTTCATCTCCGGGTATTTATGCCGAAGCAGAAAATTACTTGAGAAGCAACAAGGCAATTATTTTAAAAGCAGAGGATGAAAGGATAGAAGCGGAATTAACTTTGGATGGAGAAATATATCCATTGGTTATTCAAAAAAACGACGAAAGAAATTTTGATACCTCTTGCAAATGTGGCGAATCGGAACATCCACTTTGCGAGCACAAAACTTTATTATTTTTGCAATTGTTGGATGCATATGGGCCACTGTATTTTGATAGCATTCGTAACTGGGATAAAGAAAAAAATAAGCTTTTACAAATTTATGGATACAGCCTGGATGATGATTTGGTGGGAAAGTTTGAATTTACTTATAAAGAAGGAAAGCCGTTTTTAAAAGTGCTGGATACATCTATTAAAAGAGTTTCTTCAACAGCAACATCTCAGCGGCCTGCTGAAGCTTTTATTGTTCCAGATCTGCCGGAAAAAGAAGTGCAAGTAATTGAAAAAATTCAAAAAAGACTAGGGCTGGTTTTTAATTTTAATACCACAGCTTATCCTTTTTTTACTGTTGATGCAATTGTAGGTGAGCCCGATGAGGAACAAAAAAAATACATCAGTAAAATAGAAAAGGTTGACCTTTCTAAATTTGTAGATACCGAACCATTTAGCGAAGAAGACAAAATACTCCTTCAGCAAGTTAGAAAACTACAAAGTAGTGAAATTAATAAATACCTTGAACGAAATTCCCCCTTTAGTGGAATTTGGGAAAATATAATTCATGCCGAAGGTGATGAGTTTCCCGAAGAAACTAAGGCTTTAATGGCAGAGTATCTTCAACCCAAACTTAAAAAAATATTTGAAGAACAGTCTTCCAATCACTTTGTGTTTTATTTGCCTCCAGCAAAAACATTTACAACATCAAACCTTAAGGGGGTTGAATTAAGTGATGAGTTCGTTTCTCCGGTTTTTAAAATTCTTTCAAAGAACAATCATTTTGAAATTGCATGTACTGTAAAAATGCAAGGCGATGTATTGGCATTTACAAAAAACGAATGCAATAGCAGCCTTGTTTTTTTAAATGATAAAGTAATATACATATGGGAAAAACCTGAAGATATTTTGCAAGCAGAAAAATTCATGAAGGAAGGTAATGTGCAAATTACTAAAGACAATTGGGCAGAGCAATTGGAAAAATTAATTATGCCATTAACCAAAGAGTATCAGGTTGAGTTTGATAAGAGTTTGGTAAAAGAAGTGAAGAGTGGTGAACCAGAAATGAGTTTACAATTACAAGAGCGTGGAGATTATTTATTATTTCAGCCTATATTTAGTTATAAAGGATTTCAAACAAAACTTACTGATAAAGAAACCATCATAATACCAGACGGAGAGAAAATTCTCTTAATCAATAGAAATAAAGAAGCAGAAGAAATATTTATACAAAAGCTTGAAAGCCTACATTCACTTTTTACTCGATCCGATAATAAAAGCAATCTTATTTTAAAAGGGGTTGATGTTTTGAAAAATAACTGGTTCTTTCTTTTTGTAGATGCAATGAATGAAATGAAAGTGCCAGTGTTTGGATTTGAAGCCCTTAAAAATTTTAGGTTTAACACTGCCCGGCCAAATACTCATATACATGTTAGTAGCGGACTAGATTGGTTTGATGCTAAAGTTGAAATTGAATTTGGAGACCAACGGGTAGGAATTGACGACATTAAAAAAGCATTAGTAAATAAGCAATCATTTGTACAATTAACCGATGGTACATTAGGAATATTGCCAGATGAATGGCTGAAAAAATATTCGCTGTTGTTTAAAGTAGGCGAAGGCCGAAATGACCAGTTACGACTATCAAAATATCATATGAGTGTGATAGATGAGTTGTACGAAAACAGAAACGAATCGGAGCTTAGTTTTGAACTGGATGAAAAATATGAAAGGCTTAAAGAATTTAAAAACATCCCAGAAATTCCAGCTCCAAATCATTTACAAAAAACGCTGAGGCCATACCAAACATCTGGATTTCAATGGCTTAATTATTTAAACGATGTAGGTTGGGGTGGAATATTAGCAGATGATATGGGTTTGGGTAAAACCATCCAAGCCCTAAGTATGCTTCATCATTATAAAGAAATTACCGGAGGGTTAAAAGCAATTGTAGTTTGCCCTACCACCTTAATTTATAACTGGAAAAATGAAGTGAATAAATTTACCCCTTCATTAACCTGGCATATACACCATGGCAGTGTAAGAACAAGAAGTATTGAGGAATTACAGAAACACAATATCATCATTACTACTTATGGTACTTTACGAAGTGATATTCAGCTGTTATTAAAAATTCAGTTTGATTATATTGTACTAGATGAAAGCCAGGCTATTAAAAATCCGGCATCTAAAGTAACAAAGGCGGCTTGTTTGTTGAATGCAAAAAACAGGCTTTGTATGAGTGGTACCCCTTTGCAAAATAACACCTTCGATATATTTGCTCAGATGAATTTTTTAAACCCAGGCTTGCTGGGTAATATGGAGTTTTTTAGAAATGAATTTGCAACACCCATTGATAAATTTGGAGAGCCTGATCCTAAAGATCATTTACGAAAACTACTTTACCCTTTTATTTTGCGCAGAACAAAGGAGCAGGTTGCTAAAGACTTGCCTGAAAAAACAGAAACCATTTTGTTTTGTGAAATGGAAAAAGAGCAACGAAAAATTTATGAAGCCTACCGAAATAGTTACAGGGAAAAAATTATAGGCACTATCGATCAACAGGGAATTGGAAGGTCGCAATTAACCATTTTGCAAGGTCTGATGAAACTCCGCCAAATTTGTGATAGCCCTGCTATATTGAATGAAGAGGAAAAGTTTCCCAATCATTCTATTAAATTAGATGAGCTGGCAAGAGAAATAGAAGAAAATATAGGCGACCATAAAGCTTTGATATTCTCCCAATTTTTAGGAATGTTGGCTTTAATTAAAAAGAAATTGATAGAAGATAATATTCCATTTGAATACTTTGATGGTAGTACATCGGCAGTTGACAGGGAAAAAGCTATTCAGAATTTCCAAAATAATTCAGAATGTAGGGTATTTTTAATTTCGTTAAAAGCTGGTGGAGTTGGTTTAAATCTTACTGCAGCGGATTATGTGTATATAGTTGATCCCTGGTGGAATCCTGCAGTTGAACAACAAGCCATTGATCGTACACATCGTATCGGTCAAACCAAAAATATTTTTGCTTACCGCATGATTTGTATAGATACAATTGAAGATAAAATACTGCAGTTACAGGAACGTAAACGTAAACTGGCAAGTGAGCTTATTGCCGACGATGCTACTTTTGTAAAAGCACTTTCAAAAGCTGATGTGGAATATTTATTCAGCTAAACAAAACGTTATCTCCATTTTATTACTAAGAGGTAATAAAATCTTTTAGCCGCAGAAATTCTTTTTGGGAATTAGTTTGACATGCCTTTTTAAGGGCTCGGATAAAAAGGTTAATATAGAGCTTTGTGATGCTGCGTTTTTTTGTTGATTGGGTTTTCATACAAAGGATTTTATAATGTAAAATTATAAAATCAAACCCTACTTCCACAAGAGCAAATCCGCTAATTTTTCATGTCTGTAATTTCCGAAAAAGCTAGGGTTATTTTACGGCAGTTCCTTCAAAATTACGCTGAAACTTACGATTCTTTTTATAGTAACGAATAGGATAAACATCAGGATTCTGTCTGATTTTTCCTATAAAGTCTTTAATAAACTGTATTACTAAATGAGTAGACTGAGTTTGGGGTTTAATTCGGTTCATAGTATGATTGGTTATATGAATATAACGACGCATCAGTATTATTATTGCATTTGTTTATATTTCATCTTTTGTGTCGTAATCCATTTTTTTAATTTTTAATACTGAGCAGCACAACATTTTACTGGTTATAATACCTAATATGAAATTAGCAGATCTCGCTTCTGTATTTATTATACCTTGCTGCGACAATTTATTAAACGAAGGTGATTTATCAAAAGCACATAAATGGATTGAGTAATAAAGCTGAATAAGTTGGTATAGTTTCCTCCTCAAAATATTAACCTTAATAAGCCCCCTTAACATTTCATTATGATTAATAATTTTATTGGCACTGTTTTTGGCTTACTTAGGGTGAACCAAAAATTAAGAATATGAAAAAGCTAATGGTTAGTTTGTTGTTTGCTTTTGTAACGATAGCTTTTGTGAACACAACAAATGCACAAGTAAAATTAAATGTAAATATTAATATTGGCGATCAACCCGAATGGGGCCCGGTTAACTATGATTATGCTGAATATTATTATATGCCCGATATTGAAACGTATTATTATGTACCTCGCAGGCAGTTTGTATATTTTTCAGGTAACAGATGGGTCTTTTCATCTACTTTACCAACTAGATATGCAAACTATAATTTGTATTCAGGATATAAAGTTGTTTTTAATACACCACACGCATATAAACACTTTAATAGTCACAAAGTAAAATATGTAAAGTATAAAAATTATAATAACAAGCAAATGATTATTAAAAACAATCACGATAATGGGAATCACAATAGTGAATATAAAAATAAGAGTAAGGGTAATGGAAAAGGCAAAGGCCACGGTAAGGGCCGTCATTGATTTTAATGTAAGGAAAATAAAAGCCACTATATAGTGGCTTTTATTTTTTACAATCATTTTAATTTTATTAAGTGAAATTGCACAAGGATTTCACTATTTTCACGGCATATTATAATGGATATATTATTAGATATACTAAATGAAATGCTGAAGGTTCACCCTTCTTCAAATTTTGTAAACAGTTTACATCAGCAATATTGCAACCGGGGCGGATTAAGTAAAAAACAATTAGAAGGTCTGCATAGTAAAGCGAGTAAAACCGAAAGTATTTCCCCCGGTAAACTGGCTACATTAGAAGCTATTATTAAAAAAAAACCAACCAGAGAAAGAACCGCTGCAACAAAAACAACTCCTTTACCAACAAAGAATGTAGCTATTGGTAAATTGATGATAGCCATTTTAGAAAAATATCCTCAACACAAAAGAGTCCTATTTCTCCAATCGAAATATGATAACAACGAAAATATTGGGGCAATAGAAATTGCAGAAATTGAAAAATTTGCTCACATATTGTTTAAATAGATTTGCTACTCTTTCATAAACAACTGAGCTGAATTACTATTCTTTAAAAAAATAAGCGTTGCTTTATTCTTTTCTTTCAAATAAACCATTTTTCGGGATTCACCTTTTACTGATAAACCATTTTGGGCTGCTGATAGAGCTGTGAAATTTCCATTACCAGTTCCTTTTAACATTAATGCCGAGGTTGCATCATAAACACCAACCATTACAGCAGGGTCGTTAGAGTTGCCACAAACTAAAATATCTATAATGCCATCATTATCTAAATCATCAATTATTATATCATTGATGGTAGATAATTGAGCCTTTTCGGGAAAAGGGATAAACCGAAACTTGTTATTGCCATCATTCATTAATACACCCGATTCAAAAAAATTAGTAATGTATTTATCCATTCCTAGTTTTTCCTGAGGGGTAAAAATGTCGTCAAGCGTTTTTCCAGAATAGTCTTTATAGCGAACAAACTTTTTACGCATAGAAGGTATTTGGTCAATCAACTGGTCTCTACTATATAGTGGGTAACATTTTCCATGGATATAATACCCAAGTACAGCGTCATAGCTTCCGTTGTTATCAAAATCTTTGGCGTAAATGGTACAAGGCTCGTTTAGGTTTCCTTTGATGGATGAATTTAAGCCACGATTACCCAATACAAAATCTAAATCACCATCATTATCCAGGTCTTCAGCTTTCATGTTGTACCACCATCCACTCAATTCATCCATGTCAATTTCTTTTTCAACTCCTGAGGGTAATTTAATTGTAACTACATTTTTTGTTTTGGCAAACTGTCCGTTTTGATATTTATAAATTTCAAGGGACATCCATTCTCCAATTATCGACAATTCATTTTTCCCATCTCCATCAATATCTGCCCAAATGGCCTGATTAACAATTCCGGGATTTAATAACGCTTTTGCATATTGATTAGTTACATCAGTAAAAACACCTTTGTTGTTTTGTAGAAGCATACTTCTGTCTGGCTTTGGAAAAGCTCCGGGAACAACATGGCCACCAACAAATAAATCCAAATCACCATCGTCATCAAAATCTAAAGCAATAACGCAGGATCCATTAAAACCTAAAGTTGGTAATGCATTTACAGACTTTTTAAAATTGCCTTTACCATCATTCAAATATAATCTGTCTTGATACAAAGGGTTTCCAGGTTTAAATTCGGCACCGCCACTAACAACATATAAATCCATATCGCCATCACCATCGGCATCAAAGAAAACCGAAGCCATGTCTTCTTTGTTTTTATCTATACTAAATGCATTTTGTTTTTTTTCTAAAAAATGGCCATTTGCATTTTGTAACATTAACACTCCTTCACTAATTGAAGAACCTCCAATATACAAATCTTCTTTTCCATCAGCATTTACATCAGCCTTGCTATAATAGGGCCCCTTACGGCTGCATTTATATGGAATTAAAGGCTCTCTTTTAAAATCAATAAAATCATTTTCTGATTGTGAGTACTTTAATTTTCCTGTTTTGGTAATATCGGTAAAAGACAAAACGGGGGAAGTTGCTATTTTGTTATTTATTGATTTAGCTTCAGACTCATAAAGGGTTAAGATTTGATCAGTTGTTACATTTTCTAAAACAATTTTCTTTTGAGAAGGGAACAAAATTTCAACTTTAGGAATTATTGTTTCCGAAGCTGTTCCAAAATGTAGGAAATGTTCTGATGAAGATAAAAATCCTCTTTGTGGCTGATAGTGTTGTAATTGAATTTGATTATTTGCATTATAGAGTTTTACAATAGTACCATATACTTCATTAAACGACCCCGGGCTTTTATAAAATCTAAATCTAAGAAAATGGGAGGTGGCAGCATTATCTCTGATATTGTTTTTTAAAATAAATGCAGGGGCATCAATATTATTTACAACTAAGTCCAAATCGCCATCATTATCTAAATCGGCATAGGCTGCGCCGTTTGAAAATGAGGGTGGTTCATCAGTCCATTTATCCGTAGCGTTTTCGAATTGTAAAGATTGGGTATTACGGTAAAAATAATTTTTTACTGGAACTTGTGGCATACTCTTCAACCAAGCATTTAAATCTACAGATTTACCCTTGTTCATTGTATTGATGATGGAGTCAAGTATAAAAACTTTATAATCCCAATCTGTCATGTCTCGTTTTAGGCCGTTGGTAATATAAATGTCTTTCCAACTATCATTATCAAAATCAGCAATCAGCGTACTCCAACTCCAGTCTGTTTCTGCAATGCCAGCATAGTTAGCTATTTCACTAAAACTGCCATCGGCATTATTTAATTGAAAACTATTACGGGGATATTGATAATACAATCCATACTTCAAAAGCAATTCAAACTTGTCGTAGTTTTGGTTAACAGCAAAGAGTTGTTTTTGCCTTACCGGATCTTCTACTGCCATATCCATAGTGAGGATGTCTTCCAATCCATCATTATTTAAATCACTTATTTCAGAGCCCATGGAAGAGAAGCTTACATGATTTATGTAGCTGGTTAATTTATCAGTGAATGTGCCGTTCTTATTATTAATGTATAAAAAATCGGGTTTATTGAAATCATTCGCTACATAAATATCTGGCCAGCCATCCCCATTTATATCAGCAATTGAAGCGCTTAATCCAAATGCATGATTAATTAGGCGGGCTTTTTTGGTAACATCAACAAACTTTCCTCCACGGTTTTCAAATAGCCTATCGCTTACAAAAACTGTATTGGTATCAACGGCATAAACCATTTTGCCGTTAACTATTGTTGCAGGAATAGTCATCGATTTACTAAAGTCATCAGGATGGTTTACAAAATATACATCCTGATCGCCATCATTGTCATAATCAAAAAAATATGCCTGCATACTGAAGCTGGCATCTTCTAAACCGTATTCAGCAGCCCTATTGGTAAAAGTGCCGTTTTTATTATTGATATATAAAATCTTTTTCCGAAGGTTTGGATCTTTATAACCCGATTTGCAAATCATTATATCTATAAAGCCGTCGTTATTAATATCAACCATAGTTACACCGGTTTTAATTCCGTCGCCACCATTAACTCCTGCATCTTCAGTTATGTCTTTAAACTTAAAATTTCCTAAGTTTAAATAAAGTTTATTACTGCCTAAGGTGGATGAAAAATAGATGTCGGATAAACCATCATTATTTATATCTGCAATAGAAACACCACCACCAACATAGAGGTATTCATAGATATAAAGGAACATGGTAGATGTTTCAATTATATCATTTCTAAAGCTTACTCCGGTACTACTTTCGGGCAATAATGAAAACAGTTTTGGTTGTTGTGCAGTGGATGTGGCAGTAAAAGAAATGAATAAAAATAGTAATCGAAATATTTTAATAGGCATGGCTTATTTTTTTTGAGAAGAAGGCAATAAGGATTTTAAAACATAATTACCTACCTCCTTTCCTTGTACAATACTTATTCTGGCAGTTATAGGATAATGAATACCACCGTAAACCCTACTCCAACTTACTTCTTCTGAGGCATCGTAAAATGATTTAAAATGGCGTGAATTATTTCCAAAAGGAATTTCTGTTACATCTGTAAATTCATATTTATCTCCAAACAAAGTAGTAAGTATAGTTGCCGCAGCATTAGAAATTACAGCATGCCCACTGGTAAATTCAGGAAAGGGAGGTGTTTGAATATAAGGCTGCCAGTTTTTGTCAATACGATTATTAATTATTGTAATTGGCCGAATTAAATCGGTCTTATATTTTTCATCCCAGCATGATATAAATCCATCAAATAGGGCAATAGAAGTAAGGGTATAGGCTAGTGATGATCGGCTTACAGTTTCATTTTTTTCTTCGCAGGCATGCTTAGTGATCATTAACCAATGCCCACCTGGCGAAATTTTATGAATAAAATAGTTAAGGTGTCCAAGGTTTACTGATACATTTGGATTATCATCCCAATATTTTGCAATTGCTTTTTGTACGGTATCTAATTTCTTTGAAATAGCATACACTTCCATCATCGATTTATAAAATGGAGATTGCTTTGCCATATTAAAAATTAGCTTTTCCTTTGGAGAGAACTGTGATGGGGATTTTAAGGTAAAAGGCCGTATAGTATTCCAATGTGGTTCAATGGCTTGAGCATAATCTGCAGGTGTTGGTTGCCATTTTCCTTCGTTTTTTGAAAAAGTAAAACGAGGTAAAGCCCTGCTTTGAGCATAATTGTCTGTTTTTGTCCAAAGTAAAATAAAGTCAGACACAGATTTTCCATATAAAATAGATTGCTTGATAAGGTCGGCATTGCCGCCATTATATAAAAGGGAATCAATGAATTTTTGACGCCATTCTTCCAGCTTATATTCGGAACCTACTAGGTTTTGTGCTACATATGAAAAAGAAACTGCTGCAGCTATAAAAGGATCAACCTTGGCATTTAACTCTGGAACAGGTATAGCTGAAAGCCCATTTAATTTGCCAGATAAAGGGGTAAGTGCTGGGTCATCTAATCGGATGCATTCGTAAAAAGCAATATTTGGGTAAGCATAAATTCTGCTAGCAACTGGAGGGGTAAAAAAATCTACCATTACCGTATTCACTAAAAGGGTATTAAGCTCATGAAGCGTTTGTGATTTGTTTTGAGCCTTGGCTTCATTTAAACAGTAAGCGAGCAAAAAAAGAGTTGAATAAAAAAATCTTCTTTTAGTAAAGTTAATATTCATTTTAAAGACTTAAAGTGAGGAATGTCTTCAAATTTAATAAAATGTTAGTCATTCACCTATTACAATTGCCGAATTGCAATTATTAACATGAAGGGTTTATAACAAAAAGTTACTTAGATTAAAATCATTGGCAGCTCAATTCCTGTTCTTTCTTTTTTAATTCCTTATCGAATAGGAAAGTCCCAAGAGGAACGATGGCCGCTGCAAATGCTTTGGCAAACCAGAAAATTTTTTTATTTAAAAGTCTCATCATTTCAAAAGCATAATAGATAAAACCCATAAACAATATACCATGTGCCCAGCCAACAAATTTTACGGCTTCTGGAATATCTAAAAAATATTTCATAGGCATAGCAATGAGCAATAATACCAAAAACGAAATACCTTCGGCAATACCAATCATTCTAAATTGATGCAATTGTTTTTGTAATTTTTTATTATCCATAAGGGGGATGGTCTTTAATAATTAACAACTTGTTCTACAATACTTTCTGGTATTTCTCTCCAGCCATATTGTTGGTTTCTTAATTGAGGTTCAAATCCGGCTTCTTTAATTGCTTCTTGAATAGTGGTACTGGTAAAGCGATGCGGAGCACCAGCAGCACTTACTACGTTCTCTTCAATCATAATACTGCCAAAGTCATTGGCGCCGGCGTTTAAACAAATTTGTGCCACCTGCTTTCCTACGGTAAGCCAACTTGCCTGAATGTTTAAAATATTGGGTAGCATAATTCTACTAATCGCAATCATTCTAATGTATTCTTCAGCAGTAGTTAAATTATGCACACCTCTAATTTTGGCAAGCAGGGTATCTACATCCTGAAAGGTCCAGGGTATAAAAGCTAAAAATCCTTTCGCTTCCGCTGGCTTTCTGCTTTGCACTTCTCTAATTTTTACAAAATGCTCAAAACGTTCTTGTAGTGTTTCCACGTGGCCAAACATCATAGTGGCAGAAGTAGTGATATTTAGTTTGTGTGCTTCATGCATTATATCCAGCCACTCTTGAGATCCACATTTTCCTTTACTAATCAATCGGCGAACCCTATCTGTTAAAATTTCGGCACCAGCACCTGGCAAGCTATCCATGCCGGCTTCCTTTAAGGCCATCAATACTTCTCTATGAGTACTTTTTTCGAGTTTAGTGATATGGGCAATTTCTGGTGGCCCAAGTGTGTGGAGTTTAATATTGGGGTAAAGCGATTTTAATTCTTTAAAAAGATTTACATAAAAACTGAGGCCTAACTCTGGATGATGACCTCCCTGTAACAAAAGTTGATCGCCACCATATTTAATGGTCTCTTCTATTTTAAGTTTATAAGTTTCTATGTCAGTGATATAAGCTTCTTCGTGACCAGGTATTCGATAAAAATTACAAAACTTGCAATTAGCAATACACACATTGGTGGTATTTACATTCCGGTCTATTTGCCAGGTAACTTTACCATGGGGTACTTGCTTTTTTCTTAATTCATCTGCCACAAACATTAATTCGGTTAAAGCAGCATTTTCAAATAAGTAAATGCCTTCCTCTACAGTAAGGAATTCAAAACGAAGAGCTTTTTGGTATAAATCATTCAAATCCATAGTTTCCAATTGTATAATAAAGAACAAAAGTACATCCAATAGGTTGTAAATTCGAATTAGACGAGGTATGAAACAAATTTTTACTTACATATTGCTTTTTGTTGGACTGGGACAAGCCCAAGCTCAGGAAATTCTTCCTCAACAAGAAGCAAAGTATATTACCAGTTTTCCTTTCTTTCATTTTAGCGGAGGTGTAGTTGTATTAAAAGCAAAGTTTGAAGATGTACCAGATAGTTTAAACTTTATTTTGGACACAGGAAGCGGTGGAATTTCACTTGACTCTAGTACTTGTAAAGAATTTGACATCCCCATTAGGGCAACTGATACCATTATTACCGGTATTGGTGGAATTAGAAAAGTTGCTTTTGCTTTTGACAAAACACTTCATCTGCCAGGCCTCGATGTTAAACACCTGAATTTTCATGTTAATAATTACGATATTCTCACCAGTGTGTATGGTCAAAAAATTGATGGCATTATAGGCTATAGTTTTTTTAGCCGATACATAGTTCAAATCGATTATGATAGTAATCGAATACATGTATACAGTCCCGGCAAGTTTGATTATCCCAGAGGCGGACATTTGCTGCACCCAGCTTTTACCAACCTGCCTATACAATGGATGAGGTTGAAAGATAAAAACAGCCTGGGTTTTAATTTTTATATTGATACCGGTGCTGGAATTTGTTTTTTAATGAGTGAAAAATTTGCAAAAGACAGTGGGATACTATTACCTAAAAGAAAACCTGTAATTACACAGGCTGAAGGCATGGGAGGAAAAACACAGATGAGGCTTACGATTATTAAAGAGGTAAAGCTTGGGCCTTTCAAGTTTAGAGATGTGCCTACCTATTTATATAAGGATGATTATAATGTAACCTCTTATCCCTTTACTGGAGGCCTTATTGGCAATGATTTACTCCGCCGTTTTAATGTAGTGTTTAATTATCCCCACAGGGAAATACATCTTTTACCCAATAATCATTTTAATGAAGACTTTGATTATGCCTATTCGGGATTAAGCATTTATTATATAGATGGAAAGATTGTGGTAGATGATGTGATAAAAGGATCGCCAGCCGATATTGCTAAGTTTAAAATAAACGATGAGTTGGTGGTGGTGGACAGAAACGTATCCAACAATATTCAAACCTATAAGAATATTTTACAAAGGCCCAATCAAAACATTAAAATAATTGTAAGAAGAGAAAATAGTTTAGTAGAATTAAACCTTTTTACCATCAGCATTCGTTAATCTTCAGTTTAAGTTTTAATCTCCTCCGTACCTTTGCACTATGATTCAATTTGATAGATTCAGTTTGGAAAACGGCTTAACCGTTTTGGTTCATCAGGATAAAAGCACGCCTATGGCGGTTGTTAATGTGTTATACGATGTAGGTGCAAGAGATGAAGACCCAGCAAAAACAGGTTTTGCCCACCTATTTGAACACCTAATGTTTGGAGGAAGTAAAAACATTCCGATTTACGACGAGCCCCTGCAACTGGCAGGCGGCGAAAACAATGCTTTTACTACCAACGATTTTACCAATTACTATTGTCAGCTCCCTGCCGAAAACGTGGAAACGGCTTTTTGGTTAGAAAGTGATCGTATGCTATCGCTGGCTTTTGGTAAAAAAAGCCTGGAAGTGCAGCGTAAAGTTGTTTGTGAAGAATTTAAAGAACACTATATCAATAAACCTTATGGCGATGTTTGGCATAAGATGAGGGAATTGGCTTATACTACCCATCCCTATCGTTGGATGACAATTGGGGCAGAACTAAGTCATATAGAAACCGCTACTTTGGATGATGTAAAAGCATTTTTTAATAAGCATTATAATCCTTCCAATGCCATATTGGTGGTGGCTGGTAATGTAGAATTGGAAGAGGTAAAACGACTGACCCAAAAATGGTTTGCTGACATTCCTGCCAGCGAAAAATATGTTCGTAACCTTCCCGTTGAACCTAAGCAAACCGAGGCAAAATCAGCTATTGTAAAAACCAACGTGCCATTAGATGCTTTGTACAAATGCTGGCATATTTACCCTCGTACCGATCCCAGGTATTATATAGCAGACCTTATTACTGAAATTTTAAGTGGCGGAGGTTCTTCTCGTTTGTTTCAATCATTGGTAAAAGAAAAACAGCTTTTCAGTAATATTGAATGTTATCATTTGGGAAGTAACGATGCTGGCTTACTCACAATAGAAGGCAAATTGGTAAAAGGGGTAAAGATGGAAGATGCCGAAGCAGCCATTTATGAGGAGCTAGTAAAATTGCAGTTAGAGGGTATTACCCAAACAGAATTGGATAAAGTTAAAAACAAAACGGAAAGTATGATGGCTTTTGAAGATATGGCCATTACCAACCGGGCTGCTAGTTTGGCTATTTATGAGTTACTGGGCGACGCCGATTTAATCAATAAGGAATTGAATTATTACCAAGCAGTAACTGCCGATGATATTCAAAATGAAAGTAAAATTATTTTTGACGAAAAGAATGTGAATACACTGTATTACTATTCCGATAACTAAACAAAAGATGAACAGAAAAAAAGCCCCGGCCTTAAAAGATGCCGTAGAGTTTGACCTGGTTTTAAAACCTTATGATTATTTTAAATTGGATAATGGGGTGCCTGTATATATTGTGGAAGCCGGAGCACAGGAAGTACTACAAATAGAACTGGTTTTTTATGCTGGCAACTGGTTTGAGCAACAAAAGACTATTGCTTCGGTTACCAATTACATGCTTAAGAATGGCACAAGTAAAAGATCTGCTTTTCAACTGAGCGAAGTGTTTGATTATTTTGGTGCTTATTGTAAAAAAGCTTGTTATAATGAAACAGCAGTTGTCTCCCTATCTACTTTAAGTAAACAATTGCCCGCCTTATTACCAGTGATTAGAGAAATGATTTCTGATTCAATTTTTCCAGAAGAGGAGTTGGACATCTTTAAGCAAAATGCAAAACAAAGGTTGATTGTTAGTTTACAGAAAAGTGATTTTGTAGCCAACCGATTATCGGATGCTTACTTATATGGCGAAAACCATCCTTACGGAAAATATACCAATCCAGAAGATATTGATGCCATTAATACCGATGCCATGAAATCTTTTTTTAAGGAGTATTATCTTCATGGTCAATGTGTAATATTTGCCAGCGGTAAATTGCCTAAAGATTTTCAACAACAGCTCAATAATAACTTTGGAGACCTTTCTTTAAAAGCATACAACAACCAGCTTTCAACCATTATTCCTACGCCGGCTATTGAAAAAAAATACCGCATACAAAATGATGCAGAAGGTGTGCAAGGGTCTATTCGGATGGGAAGACATTTCCCCAACAGGCATCACCCCGATTTTAAAAAAATAATGGTATTAAATACTTTGTTTGGTGGTTTTTTTGGAAGCAGGTTAATGAGTAATATTAGGGAAGATAAAGGGTATACTTATGGCATACATAGCTATGTACAAAACCATATTCACGATTCGGCATGGGTAATTAGTACCGAGGCTGGTAAAGATGTTTGCGAAGCTACCATTGAAGAAGTGTATAAAGAAATGAAACTATTGAGAGAAGACTTGGTGACTGATGATGAATTAAAATTGGTGCGTAATTTTTTAATGGGTACTATACTTGGAGATATGGACGGTCCTTTTCAAATAATGGGGCGCTGGAAAAACCTGGTGCTTAATAATCTTAACGGCGATTATTTTTATGATTCCATCAATGTTATTAAAACAACGTCGGCAGAAGAGCTAAGGGAGATGGCAAAAAAATACTTGGTACCCGAAGATTTTTATGAATTAGTTGTAATTTAACGAGTATGAAATTTTTATTTAAAGTTTTAGTAACATCCATTAATGCTTTTGTGTTGGCTTTAATTTTGCCTGGTATTGACATAAAAGATTTTTTTACAGCTGTACTTGTTGCGGTGGTTTTATCTCTGTTAGATGCGGTGGTAAAACCCCTGTTGATTTTATTTACACTGCCTGCCACTATTCTTACTTTAGGACTTTTCCTTTTTGTAATTAATGCTTCTATCATATTAATTGACGCCTACTTTGTACACGGTTTTCAAGTAGACAGTTTCTGGCATGCTTTATTGTTTGGTGCTTTATTATCTTTCTTTAATTCGTTGGTACATAAAAAAGCATTTCCGGAGGAAGAGAAAAAAATCTAAAAAATAAAAGAGGAAATCAACTTCCTCTTTTATTTTTTAAGTGCAGTATTACTGAATTACCATTTTATACCTTTTGGCCTGTAGTTTTATTGTTTTTTCAATCTCTGTTTCTAATGTGGCTACGTTTTTAGTAGTGCTTTTTGATTTTGCTGTAGCAATAAAAGTTTCCCTTTTAGAATTATTGGTAGCAATTTCTTTTTGAATTACCGTTCGCTTGGTATCCATATCTTTTACAATAACTTTTAACTCTTCCTTACTTTTGTTTTTAAGATGGGCGGGTAGGGTTTTGGTATCCAGGGTCTCTATTACTTTCACATCTCCTTTATAAGCATCCACCAAATCCCAACTACTGTTATTGTATAATTTCGAATTCCCTTTTACAGTTGTTCTTTTAACAGCAGCGCTCTTGCTCATGTTATCATTTAGTTTATCAACTTTTGCCTGGGTTTCAAAACTGCTGGCCCCTAATGCGCCATAGGCAATATAAGTGCCATTTAGTTTTTCATTCAATACCATAATCAAACTGTCATATGGTGTTGGAATGTCTTCAATTTTATGTTGTTGGTTGATGACGGTAAAACTCCCATCACCGCATTCGCTGTTAAGGTTCCAATGTTCTTTAATACCTTGTAGCCTGTCGCCACAATAAATGGTATTAACAATCACCCCTTTTTTCTTAGCCTCGTCACAAGCTTTGGTGTATAAAAGATTTCCTTGTAAAAAATCTTCATTGCCTGCAATAAAAATCACTTTGTAATTATCTCTCGCATCATCCCATTGTAAATCTTTTAAGGAAGTATAAATAACCTGTCCACAATACTCATCTCCCCCTTGGGTAGTTAAAGAAAATAGGTGTTTGGAGAGTTTGTCTAGGTCCCTTGTAAAAGGACTAATCAATTTTACATAGCCAGCCGACTTACTGTTGGTAGTACGGCCGTACTCATATAAAGCAATTTCAATTTGCGGCTCTACGCCATTGCATTTTGCTTTACCCATTACGCTTACCATATTCCATAACTGGGCCTTTGCCTGGTCAATTAAGCCATCCATACTGTTGCTTACATCCAACAAAATGGCTACTTGGATTTTAGGACTACTAGAGGGAGAATTAAATGGTTTGCCTTTGTTATTGGTAAAAGACAAAGCAAAAATGCTGGCCACAACCAATAGGCTGTAAACAGCGGGGATTACAATTTTTTTCATAATGAAGAGTTTTTGGGTAGATGCGATCTTATTTACAATTTCATACGATAATCTAAAAATGAACTGCTAATTACAATTCCTTTAACAGATTCCTTTATGAACGATTGACGTAAACCTATTTTGATAGCTCAACCAACATCAATTAACTTTACCATTTAATTACAGGCCTTCCCATGATGCAATTCAACCGAAAAGATTTAAGTAATGAAGAATTGGTTTCTATTTATAAGAAACTACTGCTTCCCCGAATGATTGAAGAAAAAATGCTGGTATTACTACGCCAGGGAAAAATTAGCAAATGGTTTAGCGCTATAGGGCAGGAAGCAATATCTGTAGGTGCCGCTATGGCTATGCAACCCGATGAGTGGATGATGCCCCTGCATCGTAATCTGGGCGTTTTTACAACTCGTAACATGCCTTTACATAAACTGTTTATGCAGTGGCAGGGAAATAAAGATGGATATAGCAAGGGTAGAGAAAGAAGTTTTCATTTTGGTTCCAAAGAACATCATATCTGTGGTATGATATCGCATCTTGGTCCGCAAATGGCTATTGCAGTTGGAGCTGCACTTGGCTATAAATTAAATAACGAGCAAAAAGCAACCATCGCTTTTACGGGGGATGGGGGCACCAGCGAAGGCGATTTTCATGAAGCATTAAATACTGCTGCCGTTTGGGATTTGCCTGTCATCTTTATAATTGAAAACAATGGCTATGGCCTAAGCACACCCACCAAAGAACAATACCGCTGTAAAAATTTAGTGGATAAAGCCATTGGTTATGGTATTGAAGGAATTCAAATTGATGGAAACAATATCCTGGAAGTATACGACACTATTAAAGGGGTAAGAGAATATTGTATAAAAAATCAAAAACCCTATTTGATAGAGTGCATGACTTTTAGAATGCGTGGACACGAGGAAGCCAGCGGTATCAAATATGTACCAATGCAGTTGCTGGAAGATTGGGAAGAAAAGGCTCCCATCAAAAATTATGAAAAATGGTTAGTAAATGAAAACATTTTAACAGAAACGGATTTTGAATTGATCCGCAAGGAAACAAAAGAATATATAGAAGCTGAATTAGCGATTGCTTATCAGGCAAAGCCGATGACGATTGACACAGAAGAAGAGCTAAGGGATGTTTATCAAACCGTTTCAGCTTTACCAGTTGTGAAAAATCTTACAGAGTATGAAAGCCAAGGAGAAGCTGCTATCAAACAACAAGAAACAAGAAATGATATCAGGTTCATCGATGGTATAAAGGAAGCATTGCAACAATCTATGCATAAACATCCCAACCTTATTTTAATGGGACAAGATATTGCAGAGTATGGCGGTGCTTTTAAAATTACCGAAGGGTTTGTAGAAGAATTTGGCAAAGAAAGAGTTCGCAATACACCCATTTGCGAAAGTGCAATTGTAGGTGCAGCTTTGGGTTTATCTCTCGAAGGTTATAAAGCCATGATGGAAATGCAGTTTGCCGATTTTGCAACCGTGGGCTTCAACCAAATAATAAACAACCTGGCAAAAATTCATTACCGCTGGGGACAAAATGCCGATGTTGTAATACGAATGCCAACAGGTGGTGGTGTAGGTGCCGGACCATTCCATAGCCAAAGCAATGAAGCCTGGTTTGTACATACACCCGGTTTAAAAGTAGTTTACCCAAGTACAGCTGCCGATGCAAAGGGATTATTGATTGCTGCATTTAACGACCCTAACCCTGTTATGTTTTTTGAGCATAAAGCTTTGTATCGTTCGGTAAGTGGCCCTGTGCCCGAGGAGTATTACGAAGTGGAAATTGGTAAAGCAAGATTGGTTAGCGCTGGAGATGATATCAGTATCATTACCTATGGTGCTGGGGTGCATTGGGCAATAGATTATGCAAAAAATCATACCGATATCTCACTTCATATTGTAGATTTAAGAACCCTACAACCTCTGGATTATACAGCTATAAAAGAAGCCGTAACTGCTACCGGAAAAATTTTACTGCTACATGAAGACACGATGATAGGAGGTATTGGAGGTGAAATAGCCGCATGGATTGGTGAACATTGTTTTGATTATTTAGATGCACCTGTGATGCGATGCGCTTCTTTAGATACACCTATCCCTTTTAATATTGAACTTGAAAAAAACTTTATGGCGTACAGCAGGTTGGATGAAACGGTTCAAAAGTTGTTGAACTATTGATTTAAAAAGCAGTAAGTTTTTTTGAACAGCTCTGTAGTTGTATTTGAAATAGCACAAGCATTTCATCTGTTGTATGTTTTTTCATAAGCAACCTTTTTAATTATTATTCGTATGTTATAATAAACGATATATTTAATAGGAAAGGATTGTTCTTTATTAAAACCTCAAATTATTTATGAAAAAAGCTGTTCAAGTTTTTACACTAGCTGTTTTTTTGTTGTCATTAAGCATTGATACGAATGCACAAGGTTGTAGCGACGCAGGCTTTTGTACTATTGGTAGTTTAAGTCAGCAACAAAAAAATAGTACATCCAAACAAAAAATCTCAATCTTTTTACCCGTTGGTATTGGCGACGATAATGTTACCATATTTACACCCGCCATTCAATATGATAACCAATTGGGTAAAAGTTTGGGTATACAAGCAAAGCTAACAGGTAATTATGCTTCTGGCGTTTTGGGCTCGGTTGCAGGCGCTGGAGATCTATTCCTTTCGGCTACCTATCTCTTCCCATCCAAAAAGAAAACTTGGGATATTGCTGCAAGCTTAGGCACCAAATTGCCATTAAACAGTTCGAATTTAAAATCAGGGGGCAACTCCTTACCCATGCCATATCAAAGCAGTTTAGGAACAGTTGACTTAATTGTCGGATTTTCGGCAAGTAATACTAAATGGCAATTTGCTGCAGGCTTGCA
This sequence comes from uncultured Chitinophagaceae bacterium, assembly GCA_947085175.1. GTDB lineage: Bacteria > Bacteroidota > Bacteroidia > Chitinophagales > Chitinophagaceae > Ferruginibacter. Next base: position 69,645 of record CAMTVJ010000006.1, on the reverse strand, counting down.
ACAGCCTTTATCGGGTGCAAATGGAAATAATTTTTTACCCATCCTTTGGTCAAACCCTGCGGCTGGCAATTATGCCCCTACTAACAAATTCTACAGAAAAGCAGATGTTTTAGTAAGAGGGTTTTATAAACATAGCTTTAATAGTAAACTGAAATTGCATGGCGGGCTATTAGGGATTTATCATGTGGCCGATGATGAGTATACCAACATCTTTAAAAATAAAACAACCTTGCAAGGCTCAAAAGGTTTAACACTTAATGCCAGTGTTGTTGGTTGGTATGCCGTCAATAAAAAGATGAGCATTGGATTAACTGTTGCAGCACCATTGCTTGTAAGAGACACAAGGCCCGATGGTTTAACAAGAAGCTTTGTTGTATCTCCAGAAATTAGTTGGAGTTTTTAATATTTCTCCCCCGGATGATAAATTTTCTTTGCCTGCTTCATCACATCCTCTTTATAAAACAATACTTCTTTAAATTGTCCTTTGCTATACATCAACCCTTGATCAAAAAAATGGGGAGAGTTAATATCGCCACTTTCGCCACCTGCCAGTAATGATTTTGCTTTTATCCTTTTACCAAACTCAACTGCAGCTACAAAGCTATTACCATGTACACCATACCTTTTTTTAGACCCATTAAATGAGCGGCTATTATAAGAAGGCAACATACCCCAGGCCGATGAAGCAAAGGCTACCGGAAAGCTAGGTTGGTTATCGTCAAATTGATTATTAATATCGTTATTGATGCGTTGAAAACGATTGACTTCGCCCCAAGGCATTTGCCATTTACCAAACTTTCCATTTAATTCATTCAAGGTTGCATTTAATCCTCTAAGTAAATCATTTGGGTTTACAGTGGCTACATACTGCTTTGTTTTACTTACAATATCATCGTCGCCATTAGTTGTTTTTATTTTGTTAATCATGGGCATTAATATTTGTGCCCATTCAATAGCAATAGTAGTAGCTACGGAGTTTTCACCCACTCTAAATTCCCAACTTTTTAAAATGGCTATCGCTTCTTTTAAATTTTCATAGGGTCTTTCTTTAGATGAATTTTTTTCATAGGCAGAAATTAATGCCGGCACCATCACTTCAAAAAAGGAGAGTCGGCTATCATAACCTGCTTTTATTACTTTATCCAGGTTGTATTTTTTTTCTTCATCCAACACTCTCACCGCATTAATGCCACGGAAATTTTCTCCATCCGGTGCCAGGTAAGTGGCATAGTCTTTTTTATTGGGACTGTTTTTCCCTGCAACGGTAAATGGCGTAGCATTACAATTTTGTAACCAACCATTTTTTGGGTTATACAAATGCACCGATTCGTTTACCGGATGATACCCTAACCACTCGGTGGCTTTAATAGATCCGTCAACTGGGTTTTCCCAATTATAAGTTGGATTACGCTTTGGTAAAAAATTGCCATGCCAGTAAGCTATATTTCCTTCGGCATCGGCATACACCGTATTGTTGCTTGGGTTGGCACCCATGTCCATCGTTTTTTTAAAAGCATCAAAACTGTTTGCTTTGGTCCGCAACCAGCTTTGCATAAATCCTTTTGTGTCTCGGTTATTGTGGCGTAAGCTTAAGTATTCGCCATTTCGTTGTGTAAGTATAGGGCCATGATGGGTAAACATGGCATTGAAAACTTTTGTTTCAAGGCCATTGGCTGTTTTGTATTGTATGCTGATGGGTTTTATGGTAACTGCTTTTTCTTTCCCATCGTAGGTATAAAACCAGTCTTTATTTTTTTGATAAAGTTTTTCAATATAAGCATCCGAAATGTCGGCCTCACTACTGGTATGCATCCATCCACAGTGTTCATTAAACCCTTGGTAAACGAATGGCTGTCCCCAGGTAACTGCTCCGTAGGCATTCAATCCTTCTTCACTTACCATATGCACTTCGGGTCGAAAATAAAATGTTACATGCGGGTTGATGTATAAGATGGCATTGCCACTTTCGGTAATAGAAGGAGAAAATGCAAAACCGTTTGATCCTGTTAATTCCTCTTCTTTATAAGTTACAAAGCTTGAGGACTCTTCTTCTTTACCCGAATAAAAGGTTTTCAACTCTTTTACTGAAATTCCTCCGGTACTGATGGCACCAATGCTTCCATCGGTCCAAAGTAATGGATACCAGGGTTGAAAACGATGGATTAATACCGGTTTTGTTTGTGGGTTTTTGTAGAGGTAAAAATTAATACCATCGGCATAAGCATTCAAAATCTTTTTTAACCAAACTGGAGCCAGGGTATAATCTTTAATAGCATCTGCGGTGTCAATTACCAAGCGAATTAATAAATCGTTGTACAAATCTTTTTCTCCATTTATTTCCGATAAGCGCCCTAGCTTATCAATATAATTCATCTCTACTCTTTTAAAATCATCTTCGCACTGAGCATATAACAATCCAAACACCGCATCGGCATCTGTTTTGCCATACATATGGGGTATACCATAATTATCACGTATAATGTTGATGTTGTTAGCCTGTTTCTCCCAAGAGGCTATTTCGGATTTAGAAAATGGTTGCGCTACAATTTGTAATGGCAAAACAAAAAGAAGGAAAAGAACTCTCATATGATTTTTATTAATTGGGGCTGTTGGCTTTTAATATCCTCATAAAATTAGTCCCTAAAATTTTACGAATCTCTTTTTTATTGTAACCTCTTTTTAAAAGTGCTTTGGTAATAAGTGGCAAGCAGGTTACATCGTCCAGTTGTTGTGGTAAAGAACTCACACCGTCATAGTCGCTTCCTAAACCCACATAATCAACACCAATTAGCCTTACTATATAATCCAGGTGATCTAGTAATGAGGATAAAGGTGGTCTTAAATCATTTACTTCCTGCGGATATTTGGCAAATAAAAATTCATCAGCAAAATACTCTTCAGGGTTTAACTTGAGTAAAGCGTCTCTTTCGGCTTTGTGATTATTATTAAAAATAGCTTTGTGGCTGTTGAAATTACTATCTAAAAATCCTGAGTAAAAATTAAGATGAATGACACCTCCATTTTTACCAATCGCCATTATCTGGTCGTCTTTTAAATTACGAGGATGGGGACATAAATGGTAAACACAGCTATGAGAAACAATAACTGGTTTGCTGGTTATGTTAATGGCATCTAAAAAAGTTTGCTCGCCCACATGGCTTAAGTCAATCATCATCCCTAATTCATTCATTCGCTTAACAACTTGTTTTCCAAAATCTGTTAATCCTTTGTTTTTTAGGGTGGCTGCATTAGAGGTTTCATCCCAGGCTGAGGTAGCCCAGTCGGTAGAGTTGTTCCAGGTAAGTGTCATATACCTTACCCCTCTGTTGTAAAAGGTATTCAGGTTATCCAATTTGTTTTCAATCATGTGTCCCCCTTCAACGCCATACATAGCAGCTAGTTTTTTTTCTTTTACGGTTTGTAAAACAGTATTGCTTGTAGCTGATAATTTTATTTTTGTAGGGTTACGATTGATGACTGCATCCAAAGTGTCCATTTGCGCCATAGCCCATGCAAAGGGATTGGCTTTTAACCCATCGCACCAAACTGAAAATACCTGCACATCAACTCCTCCTTTTTTAAAACGATCCAAATCTGAATGGGTTTTACCAGTTAAGTCTTCATCAATGATTAAGCTTCTTTCGAAAGCCTGAGTAAGCAAATCATTGTGTGTATCTACAACAATAGATTTGAAATGTAATTTTTTGTAGGATTGAGCAAATGAAACAATTGGCACAATCAATAATAATATCAATAAAGTTTTTTTAAACATAACGTAAGTTATAAGGAGATTAAAAATAAGCAGAGTTTGTGTAAGTACGAGGTATTTCTTAATTGTAAGATGGGGGTATTAAAAAAAGAGTCATTATACTTTCATTATTAAAAATTTAAATTATCTTGGTAGAACAAAACTAATACCTGCATTTTCTACTAGAAGAATTAAGTATGACTTTATATACAACTCCAAGAGCCCTTTTATACTAACTGTAAAATAATAATTATGCAGCCCAACCATTTTAAAAAAGCTAGTATCCTTACATTGGTACTGGTTATTATTTTTACCTGTAGCTGGGAGCTACATTGGCGTAATAAAGGCTTTACTCCTACTTACAACGATGACGCTTCTTTATGGGCATTGCATCGTAAGGATGTGTACAAGCCTAAAGATAAAACAACGGTGTTTATCGGTTCTTCCCGAATTAAATTTGACCTGGATATTAAAACCTGGACAGCTATAACCGGGGAAGATATTGTTCAATTATCCATGGTGGGTACAAGCCCAATAAAAATACTTACAGATTTAGCCAATGATGAAAAATTTAAAGGAAAACTTGTGATAGATGTAACAGAACAAGTGTTTTTCTCATTGTTCCCCTATGTAAATAAATCGGCAATTGAAGGAATTGACTTTTATAAAAAATTAACCCCATCTCAAAAATTTGGCACATTTTTAAACCAAGGGTTAGAAAGTAAAATGGTTTCGTTGGAAGAAGGGAAATTTGGTTTAAATGCTTTGTTTACCGATTTGAGAGTACCCAACCGTCCAACGGTTTTCAGTTTTCCTCCCTTCCCCAAAGAATTTGGTTTAACCATGGCTTCCCGCCAGGACTATATGATGGATGAATTTATGAAAGACACTGCCCTTGTTAATTGGCAAACGGGTATTTGGGCAGGTTTTGGAATGACAGATACTACCCATAAAGGAATTGAAGGGACACCTTTGCAAGGAATTATGGATGAAGTAAAAACAGCGGTTGATAAAATAAAAGCAAGAGGAGGTAAAGTGATTTTTGTAAGAACTCCAGATAGTGGCCCAGCAGCATTTGCAAGCGAAATCACTCATCCAAAAGCAAAATACTGGGATTTGCTTTTAGCAAATACAAAAACCGATGGCATACATTTTAAAGACTATCCCGAGACGAGTAATTTTATTTGTCCCGAGTGGTCGCACCTTTCGCCATCCGATGCAATTGTTTATACTACCGCATTGGCTAAGCAATTACAAGACAAGAACTGGTTTCCTAAAAAATAATTAACTGCTTTTATTTAAAACTGCTTCATATGCTATTCAACTCATTTACGTTTATCGTTTTCTTTTTAGTAGTACTGGCTTTACACTATGCTCCGCTTAAGTGGAATATTAAAAAAGTAAACCTGTTACTGGCTAGTTATCTTTTTTATGCGGTTTGGAATCCTCCCTTTATCATTTTACTATGGCTTTCTACCCTGGTAGATTTTTTTGTTGGTAAAAAACTGTATGAAGTTGAGGGTAAGACAAAAAGAAGGCTGTTATTAATTATTAGCCTTGCAGCTAACCTGGGCATGCTTGGCTTTTTTAAATACGGGGGCTTTTTATTAGAGAATTTTGTGGCATTGATGTCGGCCATTGGTGTAGATTATCATCCAGCTAAGCCTGATATTATTTTACCTGTCGGAATTTCCTTTTATACTTTTCAAACCCTTTCTTATACTTTAGATATGTACCGCAGGAAAAGTGCCCCTGAAAAATCTATTCTTGATTTTTCGCTTTTTGTTACCTTTTTTCCGCAGCTGGTGGCGGGCCCAATTGTTCGTCCTGATGAATTATTACCTCAATTTAAAACGCCTCATGTTGCCAATAGAGAACAATTGATGAATGGGTTGATGTTACTTTCACTTGGTTTGTTTATGAAAGTAGTGATGGCCGACACGTTCTTATCTACGTCTGCCGACCTGGTATTTAGTTCTCCCGATTCTTTATTAGCTGTTGATGCCTGGCTGGGTGTTTTGGCTTTTTCGGGTCAGATATTTTTTGACTTTGCCGGTTATTCAACCTGTGCCATTGGTATTGCAGCTTGTTTAGGGTTTAGTTTGCCTCATAATTTCAGATACCCATATGCTGCTATTGGCTTCTCCGATTTTTGGCGTCGCTGGCATATTACCCTATCCACTTGGTTAAGAGATTATTTATACATACCCCTTGGAGGAAACAGATTTGGCGTTTCCAGAACTTATATCAGCTTAATGTTAACGATGCTAATTGGCGGCTTATGGCATGGTGCTTCCTGGACTTTTGTGGTATGGGGAGGATTACATGGATTGTTTTTATGTATAGAACGAATATTCAGGCGCAAAACTGTTCAGCAAGAAACGAATGATTCCGTTCCTGATATAGCATTGTCCATAAGCGCAAAACCTGTGGAAAATAAAACGCTGAAAAATTTTATATTAGCCATGTTTACTTTTTTTCTAGTAAATGTAACCTGGGTGTTTTTTAGGGCAACAGATTTTACCGGAGCCTGGCGAATGCTTACTTCCATGTTTGGTGCAGCTACCGAAGGCAAACCAGTTTTGCCAGGAATAGAAATGATAAAAGTAACTGTGGTAATTGTGTTAATGGTAGCCCTGCATTGGGTGATGCGAAATACAACTGTTACTGAAGTAGCTAAAAAAATGAAATGGTGGTTGGTTGCTATAGTTTGGGCAGTAATGCTAATACTTTTAATTGTTAGCCAAAAGAGCAGTAGTTCCTTTATTTATTTTCAATTTTAATGAATCAATAAGCAAAGCCTTAAATAAAAAACAGCCGGTTCAACCGGCTGTTTTTATAAAATCAATATTTATTCTGATTTGCTTTTGTCTCCAACAAACCACTGCTCCTTATTTTTAAACAATACATTAAAAGTTGTTAGCGATCCGTAACATCGGGTGATGTACTGTTGAATGTTTACTTTTTCTTCATCATTGAGCGTTTTATTACTATTAATGTTTTGTTCAAGCACACGAAGCCGGTCACGCAACATCACTATTTTATGAAAAAAATCATCAATAGGAATATCTTTTGGTTTTAAGGATTTGTCGGCAGATTGTAAACTCATGGTGCCGCCAATCCATTTTTCGCCAAGCGGAACAATCTCAGTGACATCGCTCCATTGTCTCAAAATTTTTAATAATGATTTTTCCACTTCAGAAACGGTTTCTACTTCGGCGGTCACATTTTCGGCAATAATCTCGTCAAGGTTTGTATCAGTTTTATCTATTTCTTTAATACCATGATGAATAAAAGAGATAAGATAGCTGGCGTATTTAACAGCAACAATTACGCCGGGTCCGTACTGGGTGTGTTGTAACCGGGTGCCAATGCCAAGGGTAAGTTGATCCATTGAAAAATATTTTTTTAAAAGTAACTATTGTTTTGTTGTTACGAAATTACCTCGTACAAAACCATAGATGATGCTTTGTTTTTTAAAACAACGGCATCCAATTTTTTGCATAAAAAAGATTCTTTTATTTTTTCAAAGGCTGTTTCATTAATAATGATTTGATCTGGAGCAGCAATACCTTGTAGACGTTGAGCAACATTTACGGTATCACCAATTACCGTATAATCAAGACGCCGAAGATTTGCAGAACCAATATTTCCCGAAATCATTTCTCCACTATTAATGCCTATTGAAACTTTTGGGGTAAAAGAAACATGATCAGAGAGAGAAGGCAATTTTTCTATTTGTTTACGTATGGCAAGGCAGGTATCAATTGCTCTGTCTAAATGAAATTCACCTCTAAAAACAGCCATGATGGCATCGCCAATAAATTTGTCTATATGTCCATTTTGAGCAACGATTTCTTTTACCATTACGTCAAAGTAATTATTTAAAAGTTTTACCACATTGTCGGCAGATTCATTTTCACTTATTGAAGTAAAGCTACAGATATCAATAAAAACTACAGTAGCGTCCACCGTTTCATTAACAATTAAGGAAGTTTCAAACTCTTTACTTCCCATAAAATTCAAAACCGTTTCATCTACATACATTTTAAGAATATTATTTTCCTTGATAGCCAGCATAGTGTCTTTCATTTGCTGTACATGTTTTAAGGTTTTGTCCATAGTAAGTTCCAAATCTTCAAAATTGACAGGCTTAGTTATAAAATCAAAAGCGCCCCGGTTCATAGCTGTGCGAATGTTTTCCATATCGCCGTATGCAGACACGATAACAGATTTTAATAAACCACTTTTTTCATTCAGTTTTGTTAACAAAGTAAGGCCATCCATTTCGGGCATATTAATATCACTAAGCACCACATCTACATCTAAATTATTTTCTAATTGTTCTAATGCATGTTTGCCATTTACTGCAAAAATAAATTCATAATGCTGATCACGTATTTTTTGCCTAAACTTTTGCTTAATCAGTACTTCCAAATCTGTTTCATCATCTACTACTAATATTTTTGCCATCAGTTATTTATTTTAAGTTTTTCTTTTAATAGGGTAAAATCAACCGGCTTGGTTAAAAAATCATCGGCACCTAAATCTTTAGCTGTTTTAAAATTTTCGGCATCGCCATAGGCTGTTATCATCATCACCACTGGCGGGGGCTCATGGTATTTCTGCTTAATGTGGGCCAGCAGATCGAGCCCACTCATGCCGGGCATATTGATGTCGGAAAGTATCAATACTGCTTCATGCTTATGTACATTTAAGTACGATATTGCTTCTTCCCCCGAAAAAGCAAAAACAAAATCAACTTCATTGTTTTTAATCTCTTTACGGAACCTTTGTTCAAACAAAGTCTTTACATCCATTTCGTCGTCGACAACTAATATTTTCATTGGTTATTATATTTTTAATGAATTTAACATTTATATATTTAATATGATTATAAACTCTGAGCCCCCAGTTTCTTTTGTCTCTACTTTCAATTCACCTCCATGCCCTTTGGTAATGATATCTAAGCTCATGCTTAATCCCAGCCCGGTTCCCTTTCCAGTAGGTTTAGTTGTAAAGAAGGGCTGAAATATTTTGTCTAATATTTTTTGTGGAATACCTGGCCCATTATCCCGAACAGAAATGAAAACTTTATCGCCATTTTTTTTTGTACTTACCCAAACCGTAGGCGAATGTATATAGTTAGGGTCTTTGAATCCCCCCTCGGGTGGCATAGGGGCTGCATAAAATGCATTTGTAATTAAATTCAAAATTACTCTTCCAATATCCTGTGGTATGATATTGATCTTTCCAATCGTTTCATCAAAATCAGTTTTCATGGTTGCGTTAAAGGTTTTGTCTTTGGCTCTTAATCCGTGATAAGCCAACCGCAAATACTCATCGGCCAAAGCGTTGATATCGGTTGCTTCTTTTACGCCACTGCTGCTGCGACTATGTTGCAACATGCCTTTTACAATGGCATCAGCACGTTTTCCATGGTGAAGGATTTTTAGTTGATTAGCTATTGCGTCATTTGCTATTGCTTTTGCTTCATCCATATTTCCTTTATCCAATTCTTCTTTCATTTCTAAAAGTAATTCTTCATTAACCTCAGAAAAATTATTGACAAAGTTTAACGGGTTTTGTATTTCATGTGCAATGCCGGCGGTGAGTTCACCAAGGCTTGCCATTTTTTCTGATTGAACTAGCTGACTTTGTGTTGCCTTTAAATTTTCAAGCGATTCTTGTAAAGCTTTTGTTCTTTCTGCGACCTGAATTTCTAACCGTTCATTTTGTTGGGAAATAAGGAGATTCTTTTCTGCCTCTTTTTCTTTCTCCATCCTTTCTCTATCTATCACTTCCTGAATCAATTTTTCCTGGATACTTTGATATCGTTTAAACAATAACCAAGAGAAGAAAAGAATAACCCATAAAATGCCTATGAGTGTCAGCAGCGAGTTCCAGTCGTTTACCCACTGTACAAATGCAGGCTGTTTTACTTTATAATATTTGTCTAAAATCCCATAAATAAAATTTAAAGTATAAACAGGGCCAAACAAAAACATTAAAGGAAGGGTGGCCAATATTCTTATATTTATTTTTACTTTTTGATTAAACAGCGTTAATAAAATAGTTATAAATAGTACATCCATAAATAAATAGAAAAAAATACCTATAAAGCCACCTAACCTATCGTACCAATATTGACTTATTGTTACCAATTCTATTGCAAAAGCTGCTAACCAAATAAACAATATGAAGTAACAGTAAAAATTTAAAAACTTATTCCACTTGGGAAGATATTCCTTGGTTTTAAAAAAGTATTGAATAAACCGCATTAAAAAGAAAAACCATAATGCTAGTAATGAAATCGCCAAAAAGGCTAATTTTACTACATAAAGTCCAAATACTAAATATGCAAAATCTGATGATAAAATGCTTAATCCGAAGAAAATTAAAAACAAAGAGAAATAGAGATACTCTTTTTCTTTTATAGCCCTATAGAAGCTAAGATTAGTAATACAGGTAATTAATATCATACCCAACAGAAAGGCAGATATGATAATTTCATAATCAGAAGTACCAGTAAGTTTATTTTTCAGCTCATACTTTTTCTGAAGTGCCAACTCCATATTTCTTATGATAATTTCTTTAGAAGGAGAAAATCTCAAGCTGCTATTAAGTCTGTAATAAACTTCCAGCTCTTGATTTGGCCGTAACGTAATAGTAGGCGTGTTAATTAACTTGTAACCATCTCTTGTTGATTTATGATAACCCAAGCCTGTTTTAAGATGATGCCATTGTAGAGTAGAATCGGCAAAATAAATGTCATGGTACATAGCATTTGCGGGTAATCCAATTTCTACATTTCTGTTCAAACTGTTTTTCAGGTTCAGTTTATACCAAAATGTTTTAATGGAAAAGTCAAAGGTTCGGGTAGTATCAAATTCTTTAAACCTGTTGGAGATGGCAGAACCAGAAACCAGTTTAAAGTTTGTTGTACCTATACTATCGTCCCAAATTCTAAAATATTTTATATCCAGTTTTATTTCAGCAGCAGTATCTGATGTAATAATAAATGTTTCGGGCACCGATGATTGTGCAAAAGATAGCAGCGGTAAAAATGTAATTAAAACGATTCTTATTAAATGCTTTGTCATATAAAATATTTATTAACTAGGTAAAATAATTGTAAATATTGCCCCTTCTCCTTCCTTCGTTTCCACTTTCAACTCTCCGCCATGTGCTTTTACAATATCATAACTGAGTGATAAACCCAAACCTGTTCCCTGCCCGGTAGGTTTGGTTGTGAAGAAGGGTTGAAATATTTTGTCTAAAACTTTTTGTGGGATGCCCGGCCCATTATCCTTTACGCTTATCATCACTTTATCGCCAACTTTTTTTGTACTTATCCAAACAGTAGGACTGTGTACATAATCAGGGTCTTTGAACCCCCCTTCGGGGGGCAGGGGGGCTGCATAAAACGCATTGGTAATTAAATTTAAAATAACCCTTCCCATATCCTGCGGTATGATGTTGATGTTGCCAATCGTTTCATCAAAATGCGTTTTCATGCTGGCATTAAATGATTTATCCTTTGCTCTTAAGCCATGATAAGCCAATCGTAAATATTCATCAGCTAAGGTATTAATATCTATTGGCTCTTTTACGCCACTACTACTGCGGCTGTGTTGCAGCATTCCTTTTACAATAGCATCGGCTCTTTTGCCATGATGATTTATCTTTTCTTCATTTGCCTTTATATCATCAGCAATCTCTTTTGCTTGTTGCCAATTGCCCGTTGCCAATTCGTTTTTTAGTTCATCAACCAATTCGCTATTAACTTCCGAAAAATTATTTACAAAATTTAACGGGTTTTGAATTTCATGGGCAATTCCTGCAGTAAGTTCACCGAGAGATGCCATTTTCTCGGATTGGATTAATTGGGATTGGGTTAGTTTTAAATCGGCCAAACTGTTTTGCAGTTCCAGTGTACGCTCATGCACCTGTACTTCTAATTGTTTTTGCTGCTCTTCGGCAAGTACTCTTTTTTCCTCTGATAATGCCACTATCTGTTGTGCATTGAGTACAATATTTTTATTGATTTCCCTGAAGCGGAGTACTACATATATCAATAAACTTAGAGGAAAACACAAACATATAGCAGTAACTATATTTAACTCAGTGTAAGAACCTTTTTCAGGTTTTAAAAGACCAAGAATTAAAGATAATACCAAAAATAGTAATATGCCCGAAGCTACTACACGTTGAGGAGTTCCTATTTTTTTAAAAGACACAATAACCCAGAATAATATAACTGCTAAATTTACAAATGAAGAGAGACCTGCAGGAATATCCAAAAATGTTTGATTCGGAATACCATAAAGATTGGTTAGTTCTTTAATCAAACCATTCATAGAAAAAATGATGGCTCCTGCAAATAATATACCGTTAAACCCTTTTAACGGAATTGTAAATATTTTTAAAACCGTTTTAAGTAGTAATAATAACAGAACAAAGAGTAGAATACGTGCCGCAATATTACTATACAAGAGCCATTGCGGATGAATAATTGGATCTCCTGCATAAATATTTAGGAAGATTAATACCAGCCAGGCACTAAAAATAAAACATACACCGGCATACAATAATAAATTACGCTCCTTTTTATTGAGCAAAAACAGTAAGAAAAACAGAAAGGCAAATAATGAATTTGCACCAATCCATACTGTCCAGTAAAAATATTCAATAGGTTTCCTGCTAAGAATTTTGTAGAGTGCCTGATCAGTAAAAATAGCAATAAATCCCTTTTTAAAATAGCTGCTTTGATTTCCAATCATCATACTTGTTCTTCTGCTTGGGGTAACAATTTCATCTTTTATATGAACAGCCAGTGTGTGAACCTTGCCGGCAGCTAAATTTATTCTTTGCGTAGAATCGGTTTCAATAAAAAATTGAAAAGGCTCTTTATCGTTGCCCGTCTTTCCATATTGCCCAAAGCGTTGCCCATCTATATACACTTCGCCTGCGGCATAAGGTAGGTATATAAACCTCAACGATTTATTAGCCAAACTACTGTCTATCATAAATTTAAAACGAAACCATCCTTCCAACTTTCCGCTGGCATCGGTGTAACTGGCATCTAATTTATTGGGCAACAATGATTTCCAGTCGGTCATATCAATGGTTGTATTAGCCCAGCTGCTGTCATTACCTGAACGAAAATACCAGCCACCTTTTTCATAAAGTTTTAAAAATCCTCGTGCAATTAAATCTTTGCTAGTTAGGGTAACGATGGTATCCTTTTTTACTGAGGATTGCGCATTTGCTTTCAAAAGCATCATGCTAAAGAATAGGGCAACTACTGTTGAAATAATTAATCTTCTTTGTATCATACTTTTATTTTAAACGGATAATATTATTAAAAATTCTGAACCTTCATTCTCTTTTGTTTCCACTTTCAATTCCCCACCATGTGCTTTTACAATATCATAACTCAAGCTCAAACCCAAACCTGTTCCTTGACCGGTGGGTTTGGTGGTAAAGAAGGGTTGAAATATTTTGTCTACAACAGTTTGTGGAATACCTGAGCCATTGTCACGAACACGAATCTCAACCCCCAAACCCCCTAAAGGGGTCTTAACAGCTTTTGTGCTGACAGCAACTACAGGTTCATAATTCTCCGGCTGTAATTTCTTTCTTTCTGTAACTGTATAAAATGCATTAGTGATCAGATTCAGAATCACCCTTCCAATATCCTGCGGAATGATTTTTATCAACCCGATGCTGTCATCATAATCGGTTTTCATGGCGGCATTGAAGGTTTTATCTTTTGCCCGAAGGCCATGATAAGCCAATCGTAGATATTCATCTGCCAGTGCATTGATGTCGGTGAGTTCTTTTTGTCCGCTGCTGGATCTTGAGTGCTGCAACATCCCTTTTACAATTTCTCCCGCCCGTTTGCCGTGATGATTTATTTTCTCCAAATTACTTTTTAAATCCTGTGCTATCTGTTTGGCATCTTCTAAATTCCCTTTATCTATTTCTTCATTCATTTCATCTACCAACTCTGTGCTTACGTCAGAAAAATTGTTGACGAAGTTTAAAGGGTTTTGAATTTCATGGGCAATGCCTGCTGTTAGTTCTCCAAGGCTGGCCATTTTTTCGGATTGAATCAATTGTGATTGTGCAGCTTTTAAATTTTCCAGCGATTGATTTAACGCCACATTCGTTTCTTCAATGGCTTTTCTTTTCTGCTCCAGCTCTTCAATGGTTTCTTCCAAAAGAATAGCGGTCGTTCTTTTTACTTTTTCTGTTCTTTCCAGTTTGAATTCAGCAATCTCTAAGTCACTCTTAACTTTCTTTGCTGCTTTTATTAAAGCTTCTTTTTCTTCTGCAGCCAAACTTTCAATTTGCTGAAAAAAATCAATGATAGATTGTAAGTGTTGATTCATTTATTTTTTTTTACTCTGTTTGAGTTGTTTCTTTTCTTTTGAAGGGGGGAGGAAGTTTTCACCTGTCACTACTTTTTTTCCGGTTTTTTGTTCCAATGCCAGCCTTGCATCTTTGGCAATTTTACCGCCTTTCTTTCCTGCAACTGCATTTTGTGTTAACCCTTTGGCTTTTTCTGTTTCTGCAATTTGTCGGGTAGAAAGTTCTGCCAAGGCAGTGAAAATTAGCTCTGCTTCTGACATATGGTCTCTGAGGTTTTGCGATTTTAAGCCTTTTATATTTTTATGTTGTTTTACTGATAGCCCTGCCCACTCTGTATGAATGATATTAGTGAGAAAAGCAAATTCATCCTTTTTTTCAACTCCGCTTTCCTTCCAATAGTCAATTAGTTTGTTTCTTGTTTCCTGGCCTGTCATTCGTTGCTGAATCCATTTTTCACTACGTCCAAGTTTCTGCCAGTTTTCTCTTGCCCTTTCCAGGCTTTGTTCCGGATCGCTTATTTCCTGCATCCTCTCATAGCCTACTTTTGCAAGCCATTGTTTGAACGGTTCTGCTTTGGATGATGGAATGGATTGAATAATACGAAGGAGTACTTGCGTTTCTGCGACATCAGTTTCTCTCATTTTTCCATCAGCTGCTTTCATTTTGAACTGTCGACAGTTTGTCGACAGTTCAAGGCCATCTTCAGTTTTTACCCTTATTTTCATTTTAAACCAATAATCTCTCGGGTTAACACTGTCAGTTAAAATGGCAATCACATCAATAATAGAGAAATACCACTTCTCTTCTTTCTCATCCCAATGAGTCCTCACTTTTTTTTCTTCAAAAAGTTTGATATCGTTTTTCATTTCATTATTTTTCTTTTAAAGTAACAACACAACAGGTATTATTATGAAATTCATGCTTACTGTCCTTCGCTTTTCCATATTCACCATAACTGAAAAAACCAATGAAAGGTGCATTCCACACATTCTTTACTCTTTCAATTTCTTCACTCGTCATTACGCCAAATGATAAATACCGGCTAATGCAAGAAAACATGATAACAGCATCTGCACTGTTGTCGCTGCCGGGTTGAATTCCTTCACATTCCTTCACTACTGCATCAATAATATCAAAATCTGGTGGCAAGGAGAACCGCACTTTTGATCCCTGTGGAATTGGCCCTGCGCAAATCAATGAATGGTCTTCTGCATTACCCAGCATAGCCGTTCGCATTACCGGTGGTGCTCCTTCTCTTTCTAATTGCAGTGGGTAATAAGCACCGAGGTTGAAAACCGTACTGGTAATAGGTTGCGAATTGAGATCGATCCCCAGGTACTTCACTACCACGTCCAATGCAGGCTGATCATCTATAGTATAAATAATATTGAACTCACTTTTGGTGATCGTTTTGGCAATACCCACTGCTTTCCAGCCGCAGGTAGCAATGCCATTCACCTCAATTTTATCTGCATCAAGAATGATGGCAATTACCGCTGTTACACTTTTTTGTTGGTGGGTAAAAACAAATGGAGCAGATAACGCAAGGTCATCACCGGCCATACCGCCATAAATAGTTGGGTTCCCTTCAGCGCCTTCCTCAATGCCTTTAATGATCAGCTCCCCGTCTGTATGCACCCAGCCAGATGCGATGATGAAAGCAGGATTTTGAAAATTTGCTTTTACTGAAGCACCGATTTGTTTTGACACTTCATAAACAGAATCTTCGCCGGTTTCAAGCATAACTACTTTAAACAGGTCAGGATTTAAATCCAGTAGCATGATGGTGATACCACCTTCACTTATTTCGCTATCAATAAACTCTCCTGAAGTGGTACAACCAAAAATGGTGATGGCTTCGTTATTGAGTAGGTCACAGATTTCTTCATGGTTCTGCTTAATAGAAAGAAATACAATGGCTAAAGTTGGTTTGAAATTATCGGATAAACATCCGGTTAAAGCCAATGCTATTTCTTCTGTAGATTTACCCTTTATAGATTTTGTCTGCATAACAAGATGGTTTTATTTTACGTTATTAATACATCACTTCACTGATCTGCACCACGGGTGCTATATCCGTAAAATTGGGTAAGTCGCCCATTAACGTTGGCGCAGCAGCACCAAAAGCCTGCCCGAATTCTTCCATTGAATTAAAATACAGATTAGCCATGGCTAAAAAAGGAGCCGGGGCGTCCGGTGCACCACCACCTATTCCTGACTCGATTGTAGCACCCTTGAGTGCATCACCAAGCAAACCTCCAACCATGGCAACATGCTTTCCGGAGCAATAATCCATATCAAAAGTTTTTCCTTCGCCGTTTTTATACAGCACACTTACTTTTGTCATCCCTTTTTTCATAATTATTTGTTTTGAGTTTTAAAATAGATTCCAGTTTTATTTTTTCAGTTTCAAAAATTTTACTGCATTGTTATAAAAAATATTTTCCTTTTCTTCTTTGGTTAAAAAATCCATGCTGTTGAGATAATCAATTGATTTTTGAATGGCATAAGGCCACAACATTTGATCAGAACCAAACATGACCCTGTCTAAATAACCCGCCTCTTTCGCATTTCGTAAAAATTCTTTGATATACCGTTGTGTATTGGGCTCTACCCAAAGCATTACGGCGAGATCAGTAAAGAGTTGCGGATAATATGCCATGAGCCGGATGCCATGCTCCGGCCAGTCTTCTCCACCGGCATGCATCATATATATTCTTAGTTTGGGATATCTCACCAATACTTCTTCAAGCAAGTAAGGGTCGCCAAATTTTAATCTTGCTTTAGGAGACCAGGTGTGAGTGCCAAGTGGTTCGCCCCCACCAGTATGTACAGCTACCGGGACGTCATATTTTTCGCAGATACGCAGATAGGGCTGCCAGATGGAATCACTTAAAGTAGTGCCAGAATAATAAGGAGCCACTTCTCCAAAAATTTCAATCTTACCGTCTTTAATTAATTGTTCAAAACGGATGCTGTCCATTCCATCATCAGCAGGATGAAAAATTAAAAGGCCCCGGATGATCCTGTTTTCAGTATCCTTTGTTTTCCATTCTTCTACACTTTTTAATGAACCACTCACAATAGCTTTTACAATGTTGTTTTTCTTAAATGATTCATAAGATTCTGTAAAATGTGTTGCTGCATTTACAGAAATTTTATTTCCGTAATGATCCCTAATGCTGGAGTCAATAAAATCTTTTTCCTCATAAGAGTGAATATGCATATCAATAATCTTTCCTTTATACTGTTCTGTTTTACAGGAATAGAATAATATAGCAAAAATGATAAGTTTCCAGTTCATATTTTTTATTTTTCTTTTAATGCCACCCAACTTACTGTGGTACCATGAAATTCAGGTCGGGTCTCATCTAGTTTACCAAATTCTCCCATGGAGAAAAAACCAGCCATGGGTTTGTTCCAGGTTGCAGCCAGCCCGTCTAATTCGGAAGATGTCATTGGTCCCAATGATGACAATCTTCCCACACAGGAGAAGATAACCATGGCATCCGCATCCGGCATTTGATTCTCTTTTATTTTATGGGAGCTTTCAATCACTTCATCTATCACTTCAAAATCGGGAGGAAGTGAAAAACGAAACAGTGAACCTTCTTTTACCGGCCCACCAACCATCACGGATTGGTCTTCTGTATTCCAAAGCAAAGCGGGCCGCATCATAGCATTTCCGGCTTCTCTTTGTACCTGCAATGGAAAATTAATATTAAGCGGCACCATTCCCTCTGATTTTACACTTATCAGAATTTCCTTTCCCAGATACTTTTTGATAACATCCATGGCTGGCTCATTATCGATAGTATAGATCCAGGACCCCTCACATTTTGTAATTTTTCTTTCTGTTCCAAACGGTTTCCATCCGGAAATAGCAATGCCCTTCACATCTATTTTATCCTGGTCAATTATTAAAGACAGCAGGCCGGAAGTACTGGCAGAATCATTGCTGAAAACAGTGCCGGAAAAGTTGACGGGTTCACCTGCCATACCCCCAACTATCATAACATCAGCACCTGCTTTATCTAATATTCCACTTATCACTTGTTCTCCCGGAGTATTATAATCGGATGCAGAAATAATGAATGCAGGTTTCGAAAATGCATTGTTACCAATTTCTCCTACCTGGCAGGCAGATTCATATACAGGAACAGATTTGAAATCTCTTAAAACGATTTTAAAATGATCGGGATTGGCATCCAGCAACAATGCGACAATACCATCGGGGTCAATTCCCTCTTCTGTAAATTTTTCTGAAGTGCTGGCTCCGAAAATGGCGATTCCTTTTGCATTCAGGATGGCACATACCGGTTCTATTACCTCTTGTTGAGTTAAGAACACAAATGCAAGTGTTGGTTGAAATCCGTCAGACATAGACTTCTCCAGTGCTGTTTTAATTTCTTCAGTTGATTTTCCTTTGATTGATTTTGCTTTCATGTTTTATTATTTTTCTAATTTAACAGTAACAACTCTTTTTATATTTATAAACGGACTTATTATAAGATACCAAAAGCTTTGTTTTTTGTCTTCATCAAATTCAGCCAATCCAAATTTTATATCCTCCACCGGTTTGTGTTTAAATGTTCCAAATATTCGATCCCATAAAATGAAGATGTCGGAATAATTAGAATCCGTAAAATGCTGATTCTGCTCATGGTGTACTTTATGAATGTTAGGAGTTGTAAAAATTAACCCAACAGTCTTATCCAGCCATTTTGGAAATTTGAGATTGCTATGTTCTATAATCAGAAATGGAGTTAATACGAGGGCATATAATCCTAAGGCGAAAAGGTCAAGACCGAAAATACCGGCAGCTACAATATTGGAAACGCTAAACCATAGAAATATTTCAACCGGATGTCCTCTGAAATAGGTAGATGAATCCATGCTGGTATCACTATGATGTACCCGGTGAAAACGCCATAGCAGTGGTACTTTATGTGCAATGCGGTGAAACCAGTAAGTAACAAAATCAAATAATGTTACGCCAAGTATCAGTTTTGCCCAAACAGGCAATTGAATAAGATAGAAAAGACCGATCTCGTTATTATTCAACCATTCAATACTAAAAACAAGCACTGTAGCCCACAGAATATTTGCTAATAAAAAAACTACCATGAATAAAAAATTCTGAAAAAAATGCTGTCCTCTTTTTTTGAATTTAAATTGAGCATCTAAAACCTGTTCCAACGAAAAGAACAAAGCAACTATACCGATAATGATATAGTTTAAGTCGATTGCAAGCAGTTTGTTTAATATCTCCATTTTATTTTTTATTCCTGTTCTATTAACTAGGGTGCCTGTTTTACGGGTCCCAGATATTTGTCGAACCATTCCAGTGTTTCCTTTACAAAAACGATACGGGGAACCAGGTGTCCTGATTCGTAAATGATATGTTTTTTATCTGCAGCGGGTGTACCCAAAAAATTGTACATCGGCTTTTGTGATGTTTCTACAGGAAAAAACATATCATGTTTTCCGTTCAGCATCAGCACAGGTTGCGTAACTCTTGGAAGGTAATTCAATTGGTCTGATTCGGGCAACGACTTGTTCATCACCATACCTCCCACATTCAGTACAACCGCTTTAATTCTTTTTTCTACGGCGGGGATAATGCCTCCCATATAACCGCCCCAGCTCCAGCCTAGATAACCGATTTTATCAGCCTGTATATCTGAACGGGTTTGTAGGTAATCGATCGTTCTGCCGAATTCTTTCCCCCACATCAAAACATGATCTTTATAAAAAACCGTTTCACCCGGAAGGTCAGAGTTTAGATCGTCATGTCTTTCATAAGTTCCTTTATAAATTGGATATACCAGGGCTCTGCCACTTTTCAAAATAAAATCAATTCGCCCAGTCACATAATCCGGGTCAAATTTTCTTTTGTAGATATCACCTGAACCCGGGAAAAATATAATAGTCTGGTAAGGTGGACTGGCATCTTTTGGCAAATACAACCAGGCCTGCATCAGTTCATTATTATACCCTGCATCAAAACTGATTTTTTCAGCTTTCCAGGAATCTCCACTGATTGTTTCCTCTATTTTGGGTTCCAGCCGTTTTTTATCATAGGTGAACTGGTTGAGGAACAGTGAAAAAGTTTTATCATCAACTGGTTTCTCCATTTTGTAATCACGAAACAAAAGAGACACCGTTGAAGTAAGGTGCTTCATACTGGTATCGCCGGGAAGTTCCTTCATACAACGGAAACCATTGGCAATACTTCTGTCCATTGCTGCTTGCGTGTAGCTGTCGTTAAAAGAATAGGTTGGATCATTCCAGCCACCTCCCAATATATATTGATGTTCTTTAATATTACTTTCATTATGGCACCATTCCCTGGCATTGCCGGCCAGGTCATATACACCAAATAAGCTGAACCCTTTCATATTGCCAACCGGCACCGTAGATTTTCCATTGAAATTACTTAACGGTACAATAAATTCGGTTCTGCCGGTTTGGGCTACAACACTCCAATGAAAAATAGTAGGCAGCTGTTTTTTTACAAAAGAGGCGTAGGCTTCCGCTTCGTACCAGGAAACGCCAGTTACGGGATGGTTTTCCAATCCGTCGGGGTAGATACCTGCTTCCCAGTTTGCCGGGCCCTGTCTTCCTGTTTTATCTACAAATTTAGTAATGGCCTCTGTTGCAGAAATTTCCTTGCCATTAAAATAGAATGGATTTCTCCAAAATGAAAGATTGGAATAACCGTTGGCATCAACAAATTCCTTGAACTTTTTATTGGTTACTTCAAACCGGTCTATCAAAAATTCGTCTACTTGTTTTCCCGATTCCTGTTCCAGCCCTACAATGTTCATACTGGCTTTATTAGCAGGGATTCTTACCATATTTTCCGGCATATTGTTCGGTACATCCAGTTTAAGCATGTAAATATCAGACCTAAGGCTATCATTGGTCAGTATACCTGCATATTCAATGATTTGGTAGCCCTTTTTCCGTATCTCCATCCGCAGATAACCACGAGGAAATTTTACTTCTTTAAGTGGAGTGCTACCAGCTGACCGCCATGCAGCGTCGGGGGTATGATAATCTTTCCAGAAGACTTCAGCACCTTCAGGTTCGGTCATTATCGAAACAGATGTAGATATTTTTGGCCATAATTTTATCAGTGCAGAATCAGAGGGAATATATTTTTCTGCTTCCAGTGCCATGTCAAATGCTTTGGTAGGGACACGAAAATTATCATCCACCATTTTTTGAATGGCCGGTATCAATTTGTTACGGGCATTGAGTTTATTAAAATAGGGAGGTATCAAAAAGTAACCTGCCACAAGCAGTATAACAAATGCCAGGATAATCCTCATCAGCAGGCTTTTCTTTTTTATGGAAAAACTCTTGCTGATGTATTTGATTCCTTTCCCCTCTAATTTCTTGTTTAACGGTACCTGTAAACCTGCATTACTTACAGCAAATATCTCTACAGGTTCTTTTACATTTTTTAAAACATATTTGCCGAGGGAAACGGTTTGGATGTCATTCTGATTCTTGATATCATCCTGTACTTTTGCTGAAATAAATATACTACCCGGAATGGCCAGCGATTCCAGTCTTGCTGCAATATTTACGCCGTCTCCATGTACATCTGATTCATCAAAAATTACATCAGCCTGATGAATACCGATTCGGAGAGGCACAACAGGCTCCTGTAGCATGACAGTTTGCACTGCCAGCGCTGTTCTTAATGATTCAATGGCGCTATCAAAACTACATAAAGCTCCATCACCCATCCATTTAATGACCTTCCCATTATGAAGATTCAGCTCAGTTTCTAATTTTTGCTTCAGTTTATGACGATATGCCAAGGCTAGTTTTTCATCTTTTTCCATTAAGGAAGTAAAGCCGGCAATATCGGCAAACATGATAGCAGCGAGTTGGCGGGATTGTGTCATTTTATTTTATATTTTTCTTTCAATGATACACATTATCAAAAAAAATTCGGAAACACTTTTATCGAATTTAATTTCATGATAAATTAGTAAAAATTGTTTTATAGCACAATTCCAGTTTGGGATTGCTGTTTTATATAAAATATTGGAATTAAAAACTAACCTTTATTGTTGATTAAGCTATTTAGATAAGCTTCTTTTATGTGTTGCATGTTTTCTTTACAAAAACGAGTAAAATATCGATGGGTAGTAAGAAAATCAATTTCTGTTTTATTCCATGTTTCCTTGGTTAACATGGGATTTAATGCACTTAATTCTTTAAACAAATCATTGGCCAAAACAGCTGCATTATCGGTACCCAGGTATTCCAAATCGGCATCGGCAATTATTTCTTCCAGTTTATTTTTGGGCGACTGAGGAATTTTTGTTGCCATAATCATTCCACATATCAAATCGATATCTGCTGTTGAAAAGCCGTAACCAGGTAAATATTGCCTCACTAACCTGCAACTTTCTTCTTCGTGACCGGAGTAAATATTTATATAGCCTGTGTCGTGCCATAATGCTGCAGTAGCCAATAATTCCAGGTCTTTTTCCAGGCAGTTTTCATGTTGGCCTATTTCAATAACTTTTTTTACCACATACAAACTGTGTTCATAATTATGATAATAATAATTTAATGGAATTTTAGACTTTAATAAATTGATTACAAAATCTTTCATCTGTTTATTAATGTGCATGCGCCTTTGCTTTTAAAATTCCTCCACTAGCTTCTTTTATACTTTGTACATAAATAAATGCCTTTGGATCTATCATCTTAACGGCGTCCTGAATTTGCTTTATTTCCAGCCGGGTTACAATGGTTACAATAATTTCACAATCAGTTTTTGTGTCGAAACTGTCGGGTAAGTATCCTCTTTCGCCTTTATAAACGGTGATGCCTTTGCCTAATTCGTTTACCAATAAACTTTTAATTTCTTCCTGTTTAGCAGAAACAATGTTCATAGCGGTAAATTCTTCAATACCATCCACCACATAATTTGTGGCCCGAGTTGCCGTAAAATAAGTGATTATGGAATACATGGCGGTTTCGATACCAAACTGTAGAGCCGCCACGGCAAATATGATGCAGTTGATGAGCATGATGATCTCGCTGTTAGAAAACCCCACTTTTCGTCTGGTGAAAACAGCTATTACTTCGGCGCCATCAATAACGCCGCCGCCTCTTATTACAAGCCCTACACCAGATCCCATTAGTATACCACCGAAAATGGCGATCAATAATTTGTCTGTTGTGATGGGATTGATATTTATAAAAAAAAGCCCGATGGCCAGAAATAATACTGCAATGATAGTTTGTACAGCAAATGTTTTTCCAATATTACGGTAGCCAAGGTATACAAAAACAAGGTTGAGGGCAATAACAAGGATACTGATATTAAAGTGAAAAATTTCATGAAGCAATATGGCAACTCCTGTAACACCGCCATCTAAGAAACGATTGGGAATCATAAAACCTTTCATGGCTAAAACGGCTAAGCCAGTTCCAAATAAAATAAATAAAACATGTTTAATGTTTAAAACGTGTCGCCAGTCTACCTTATCGCTTTTGTACTTTTTGGCCATTAGTAATCGGTTGGTTTTGGTTACTAATTTAAGCTTCTATTTCCATTTAACCGCTTATGGCTTAATGGAATATAGAAATTGAGTGCCTTTTTTAGTGATTATTCAATTTTATCCTCCAACTCTTCAATCGTTTTCTTCGCCGCCGCCAATCTTATTTTTTTATTCTTCTCCACCAGTTTTGCCGTTGCCCATTTTTCTACTTTATGATGTAAAGGAACCAATAAAGCTGCAATGCAAACCAATGCCAGCAACATTAAAATGGGAGAGTGGTTTGTTACCCTTTCTAAAAAAGGGTGTAACAGCAAATTAAGAAATTCGAATACGATCAATAATGCCACTACGCCAAAAAATTCTATCAGTTTAGTATTGGTGATAAAACTTCGGCTGAGCAATAAATAAAGACTAATTAAAGTAATAATGCCGAGAGCAATTAATGCATATTGCAGATTTTGTCTTCGTTGTTCCTCTGCAGCAGCCTGCCTGGCTTCTTCATCTATTTTTCTTATCTGCTCATTAAAAGCAAGCGACTGTATTTTATTATTATTGGTTTGATTAAAAACGGAGTCTTTGAATGCAGAAGATAAGCTCAGGTAAATAAAAGCACTATCAGGTTTATTGAGTTTGTTATATGCCTGACTTAAAAAACCGGTTGCTTTTAGTTTACATAAATTGCTACCAATCTGGTTTCCCGTATTCAATAATTTAATAGATTGTAGCTTTACTTTTTCAATCTGGTTAGTTGTTAACAGATAAGGTATATACTCATAATTAAAAGTGAGCATTACCAAAGGAGTGGCTATTGAATCTGAAAGAGCTTGCGCCTTTTTGAAATATATTTCTGCCAGATCTTTTTCTCCTAGTTGGCTATAAGCTGTACCGCTTTGAATATTGCTATAAAGTATATAATTAATTTTTTTCAGCCTGCTGTTTACCTCTTCCAATGCATGAACTTGCTTCAATGCCGAGTCGGGTATATTTTTTTTAAGATAATAGTTTCCCATGGTACGGTGAAACTGAGTTGCCATAAAATCATACATCGGCGAATCTTTATCAGGTAGATTCTGTTTTCCGATAATAGCATATTTATAACACTGGTCAAGGTTCATCAGATAGTAGAAACATTCTGCAATATCAAAATAAAGAGAACTTATCCGTCGCTTATCTTTTGCTTTTTCCGCCAAAGGAATAGCTTTAAAGAGATAATCCAATGCCGTTGGATAATCACTTTTGCCTCTGAAATAATTACCAATTACATTGGTACTGATGGCAAGTAAAGAATCATTTTTTAATTGCTGGGCAATTCGGTGCATTTGAAGACCAATTGAGGTATCCTGTAAATTCCCCTGGGTTGCATCATTAAAGTCAATGATCTTATTCAGCAGGTTAAACCGTTCTATGGGTTTGCTGGTTTTGGAGAGTATTGCTTTTATGCTATCTGTAATTATGG
Source organism: uncultured Chitinophagaceae bacterium (assembly GCA_947085175.1). GTDB lineage: Bacteria > Bacteroidota > Bacteroidia > Chitinophagales > Chitinophagaceae > Ferruginibacter. The sequence goes on along the minus strand of CAMTVJ010000006.1, from coordinate 44,528 downwards.
GTTGTGCAAAAATATTTTGCATGCTTATAACAAGGCAAATGAGGAGTGTTATTTTTTTCATCAAGAAGTAAATTGTTTATTTCTGTTCAATTGATTTAATAATCAGCTCCAGCACATCATCTATTTTGTCATCAGCCATCCAGCGGGTTACCACTAACAGGTCATGCTCTTTATCAACAACAATATAATTGCCACCATAACCAACGGCATAATAAATTTGAGAAGATAAGTTAGCCCATTTTTTTTCATGATTCAACCACCACAGATACCCATAATTTTTAAAGGCAACAGAAGGTTGTTGAACAGCGGCAACCCATTTTTCGGAAACCAATTGCTGTGTTTTCCATTTTCCATTGCGTAAAAACAATAAACCAAATCTTGCCTGATCATAGGTATTGATAAATATACCGCCACCATGATGCCCGCCGCCACTAACCGATTGCAACATTTGCCCGTCCATATTTACATAAGAATTTTCGTAACCATACCAACGCCAAGTTGTGGAAGCGCCAATGGGATCCATGATTTTTTCTTTTAGTACAACAGGTAAGGGTTTATGCCAAACCTGCAATAAAGAATACGCCAACAGGTTTACCCGAACATCATTGTATTTATAAAAAGTACCCGGTTCGTTTAGTTTTCTATTCTTCCAGTCATCAATGCCGCCTTCTTTTGGTGGACGGTCGGCCCAATCATGCAACCCAAATAAAGTACCACTCCAGTCTGATGATTGGGTGAGTAAATGATCCCAGGTTATTTTTGAATTATGCGCCCCTTCAAAAGGACCATCCCATACATAACGATCAACTTTATCATGTACATTTTTTATCAAGCCATTATCAATAGCTAAACCGGCGATGGTAGATAAATAACTTTTGGTAACACTGAAGGTCATATCCACCCGGTTTACATCGCCCCATTGGGCAATAATATATCCATTTTTTATAACCAATCCTGCTGGACCGCCTCTTTCTTTTGTGGGTCCAATTATTTTATAATCCGGCTCTCGGCTGTATGATTTCATATTGGCAATACGTAAATCACGGTCCACATTGTTTTCGCTTTTTAAAGCAAGGCTAACAGCACTATCCAGCCAGTATTTTTGCATTTTTACTTCTTCCGGTTTTTTAGTTTGCCATTCAGCATCGGGGAAATAATTGATTTGCGAACTGGCTGTTTTGAAAACCAGACTCATAAAGAGTATTGTAAATATTTTTTTCATATTATTTCTTTAAAAGAATCTGTGTTTACAAATAACTCAACCACCATTTTTCTTTGTGGTTTGTTTTATACTTATCATACCATTTGCATAAAGGATATAATGTAATCACTACTAGTAACCACACGCAGTAGGTAATCCATAAATTATATCCTTCGCCCGGTAACAAAAACATAAATGGAAGATTTGGCATCGAGTTGATGGCCTCCTGCATTGAATGTCCACGTACAAAAAACAGGATGGCAGATATGAGGTGAATTAAATAAAGATGAATGATGTAATAGAAGAAAGCCACTCGTCCGAAAATTCGCATGAATTCGGTAAAGACATTTTTGATTTTTTCGAGCCATGCCAGTAATAAAAACCCCGGACCAATGATCATACACATGAATAAAAGGGATGGGGGATATTTATATACATTCATAAAAGAAAGAAAAGTAAACAGCCCGTTTTTTTGAGAGCTCCATGCATGCGGATCGCCATAGATATTTATGGCTCGTAAAAGCACAAACACAGCGATGAGTGAAAACCCGATGCCAAGCAGCACTTTTCTCCTTTGCACTTCGGTATAATCTGTAGAAAATAATTTGCCGGTACAATAACCCAGCATCATTAAACCCAGCCAGGGTAAAAATGGATAGACTATAAGTGCAAAATGATTTTTGGCAAATTCATATGGCGTAAAATATCCTGTATGTAAAATATCCCACCAGAAACCGGCTTTAAAACCTTCAGCCGCTTCTGGATAATCCAATAGGTTGTGACCTAAAACTATCAACAACCCTAAAGCCAAAATTAATTTGAAAGGCAGGTGAATCAACAACCCAAGTATAACCATACAAATACCGATGGCCCAGATTACCTGCAAGGGTATTACATTGTAAAAAGGATTAAATGTCCATGCCAAAGAAATGATGGCTATCTCAACAAAAATCAGCCATAAGCCACGTTTTATTAAAAAAGCACTTAACTCTTTTTTAGTTTTACGTAAACTCTGCAGGTAAATAGAGGTGCCCGAAAGAAAAACAAATATGGGTGCACAAAAATGGGTGATCCATCTTGTAAAAAATAAAAAAGGAGTTGTGGTAGCCAGGTTCAAAGGATCATCGAGGTTGGCCCCAATATGAAAATAATCACGAGTATGGTCCAAAGCCATGATGACCATGGCGATGCCACGGAGGATATCGATAGATTCGATACGTTTTGATTTAGCTGTTAATGTTGGTTGCATGATATGAATTTTTGTAAAATCATAATATTACTCAAGATGATATTTTCTTGCATACAATAACGAATTAAGTAACAAGCTAATGCATGCAATTCGTTTTTGCAAATGGCAGAAAAGATAAAAAAGAGAAAATGATATGATTATGGAATTGGCTTTTTGGCTTGCTGTCTTAACAAATAAATTTTAAACTGGTAAGAGGCGTTTAAAACATAACGATGAAAAGTTACTTCATCAGCAGTACTTGCAAATTCATAGGAGGGTAGGTATTTAACCATGAAGCTATCCAATTCGGCTCCTTTTAGTTGTGTGGTCCTTCTAACAAAATTTTTATTGAAACGGTATTCTACAAATCTTTCCTGCTCTTGCTTTTCTAATCTGGCCTGAAAGGCTTTTAAGTACTTGTTTCTTTTAAAACGAAACATATTGATGATTTCATTTACATCGGCACCTACCATACCATCGGGAGAAATACTGGTACGAATGGTTGGCTTTCTAAAATTATACACATCGGCATAAGATTGCCGGTTTTCGATTGAGTCCTGTTGGTAAGTTCTGGAGTATACCATCACTTCCTTTAACGTCTTGTAAATTGAAGGAATAGCAATATGTAAAGAAATGTCAAAACTTAAAGGGTTGGCAATGGCTGATACTGCAAACTTTAAAGTGGATTTATTGAGATAGGTATAAGTGAGAGAATCTTTTTCCGATACGGCAATCTTATACTTTCCGGTTGAGTCTGTTGTTGTAAATTTTCCACTGCTGTTTTCTACTCTAACATCAGCTACAGGATTTTTTTTGCTGGCATCATATACCGTTCCTTGAATAGTTAATTGAGCCAAACTAGCATTTGCTAATCCAACTAATCCAAGAATCATTAAAGCACGTTGGTATAAAAATCGCAATGAATAAAATTTTGTAAAAGTCAATATTACATCAACAAATTCTTTTGTGATTCAAGTAAATAGTCTTTTAACTACTATTTTACTTTTTTAAAAGATTTTCAATCACATGTGGATAATGCTGATGCTCTAGCGCATGAATTTTTTGAGCTAGGGTTTGGGCGGTTTCATTTGCCTCCACCATACATTTTGCTTGAAAGATAATCTCACCATGGTCATACAGCTCATCAACATAATGTATGCTGATACCGCTTTCGCTGTCTTTGGCAGCAATCACTGCTTCATGCACTTTGTTGCCGTACATACCTGCTCCAGCATGTTTTGGCAATAAGGCAGGGTGAATATTAATGATCTTTTTGGGGAAAGCATTGATTAATACAGCAGGAACCTTCCATAAAAAACCAGCAAGTACAATAAAGTTAATTTGATGGCTTTTTAATTTAGATAAGTAGATATCTCCGTTTAAAAACCGATCTTTTTCAATAATTAAGGTTGGAATATTATTGGATTTTGCAATTTCTAAAACCCCTGCCTTTGGATTATTGCAAACTATTAATGCAAGAGTTATGTTGCAGGGTACTTTAAAATGCTGAATAATTTTTAAGGCATTAGATCCTGCTCCGCTGGCAAAAATGGCAACCCGATAAGGGGTTACACTATTTTTTTTTTTACTTCCGGTCATCTTCTTCCAGATTTTCATTATATACTTTTTGAAAAAAGAAAATTGCCCCAAGGGTATACTAATGATTAATACACAAAAAGGCCAAAGTAGAGTAACCAAAATCATATAAAAGAGGAACCAGAAAAACCCTTTTTCTAATCCGGTTAATAAAAGCAGTTTCCTTCCCATAAAACCACATAAACTTCCTCCTAAGGCAAAAGTGGTGATGATGAGTAGAAGATTGAGACCATTAACCTTCCAATGTGCCTTTAGTTTTTCAAACATTTGGCAAAAGTGTATAAAAAAATTGTGATTTTAGGAAACAAATCAAAATATATACAACAAAAATTAGCTTACAAATACATGACAATTACAATATAGAAATTGCCCAAATTGCTTGAAACTCAAGCTGGATAAGAGAAAAAAAAGTTCAGAAATGTTGATATTTTGTCAGTATCCTACCTTATTTTTGCACTCCAAACAGGATATTTTTCCACTTTAGCCCCGATAATACTGTATGAGTCGCTATAGAAAAATCATTAACAGAGTTTTTACAAGTCTTTTTCTTATTGTTTTGTTTACTACAAGCAGTGTTGATACTTATGCTGCTGATGGTGCTGCGCTTTTTAAAGCCAACTGTGCCAGCTGTCATAAACCCGATAAAGATTTTACCGGACCAGCCTTACAAGGATGGAGGGATAGGGTTCCCAATGAAGAATGGATTTATAAATGGATAGCCAACCCTGCTTCTATGGTAGAAACAGACGACTATGCTAAAAACATTTATAACAAATGGAATAAAACTACCATGACGGCTTTTGGTAGTCAGCTTAAAAAGGAAGATGTTGATGCTATTATGCAATATGTGGATGATTTTAAGCCACCAGTTCCAATTTTAACTCCGGGTGGAGAAGCTAAAGGATCTGATGACTCTTTGCTTTTTGGTATTTTAACCCTTGTTTTAGCTTTAATCGCTTTTATATTATTACAGGTTAACAGTAACCTTCGCAAATTATCCGATGAAAAAGAAGGGGTAATGACTCCTGAGCCTGTGCCTTTTTATAGAAATAAGGCATATTTAATGATAGGAATCCTTGTTTTGTTCCTTGTTGGAGGCTTTTATACAATTAATGGCGCTATTGGATTGGGACGTAATCAGGCTTACCAGCCAGAGCAACCCATTTTCTATTCTCATAAAGTACATGCTGGCACTAATCAAATAAGCTGTTTGTACTGCCATGGTGGTGCACAGGATAGCAAAGTTGCTGGTATTCCTTCAGTAAATGTTTGTATGAACTGTCATATCGCTATTGATAAATACGAAGGAACTGATGAGTTGGTAAGAGAGAATGGAACTAAAGTGAACGGAACAGACGAAATTCAAAAACTTTATGCTTACGCTGGCTGGAATACAGTTACAAAAAAGTATAATGAAGATAAAAATGGCGATGGTATTCCTGATGGAGCAAAACCTATTGAGTGGGTTAAAGTTCATAACCTTCCCGACCACGTATATTTTAACCATAGCCAACACATTAAAGTAGGAAAGCAAGATTGTCAAACCTGTCATGGCAATATTCAATCTATGCCTGAAGTATTTCAGTTTACCGATTTAAGTATGGGCTGGTGTATCAACTGTCACAGAGATACCAAGGTCGATTTTTATAATAAAGAGGATAAATCGGGTAATAAATTTTACAGCATTTACGAAAAGTTCCATAAGGATATGAAGAATCATAAGATGGACAGTGTAACTGTTGAAAATATTGGAGGAACGGAGTGTCAAAAATGTCACTATTAAAATCTGGTTTGTAACAATAGTTATTAAGTATATAATTTATAGTATAAAAAGGCCTAAGCCGGCTGATTAAAAATATGAGTAAGAAAAAATACTGGCAAAGTTTTGGAGAATTGAATCAAACCGAAAGTTTTATTCAAACAACCAAAAACGAATTTCAAGAAGATTTACTTCCTTTATCCGATTTGGATGATAAAGGCATTTTAGATGCCCAAACGCCACGCAGAGATTTTCTTAAATATCTTGGATTTAGCACTGCAGCAGCAGCCATTGCCGCAAGTTGTGAAACTCCTGTACGTAAGGCTGTGCCCTATTTACAGCGCCCCGATAATATTATTCCTGGTGTTTCTAATTACTATGCCTCTACTTATGTTAATGGAGGAGATGCTATTTCTGTTGTGGTTAAACAAAGAGATGGCCGCCCTATTAAAATTGAAGGAAACGAATTATCAAGCATCACCAATGGTGGTACTAATGCACAGGCGCAGGCATCTGTATTAGACTTATATGATAATACCCGTCTTCGCTATCCCATGCAAAAAACTGAAAACAGTTTTAAAGAAGTGCCAAGCTTTGATGCCATGGATAAAATGGTGGCTGAGTCACTTAATGGAGTGAATGGTAAACCTGTTGTTTTATTAACGTCAACCATCAATTCCCCTTCTACTTCATTAATCATTAGTCAGTTTTTAGCAAGATATACCAACAGTCGCCACGTTCAATACGATGCGATGAGTAATAGTGGAATGTTATTGGCCAACGAGGCTTGTTACGGAAAAAAAGCAATCCCTTCTTATCATTTCAATTATGCTAATGTAATTGTAAGTCTGGGTGCCGATTTTTTAGGAACATGGCTTAGTCCAACTGAATTCAGTAATCAATATTCCCAAAACAGGAAAGTTAAAGGCGAAAAAGCACATTTAAGCCAACACTTTCAGTTTGAAAGTATGATGAGCTTAACAGGGAGTAATGCCGATGATCGTTTTGTACACAAGCCATCTGAAACAGCAGCTGTAGCCTTGGCATTGTTAGCTAAATTAGGCGGAAATGTTACTGCTCCATCATTAGATATTAAACTGGTGGATGGAATTAGCAAAGCTGCAAAAGCTTTAATGGCCAACAAGGGTGCCGGTTTAGTTGTTTGTGGAAGCAATGATGTGAATGTGCAGATCATCGTAAATGCGATTAACGAAGCAATTGGGGCAAACAGTAAAACAATTAACTGGGGACTTACTTCTAACTATAGAAATGGAATTGATGCCGAAATGGCTACACTTGTTGATGATATGAACGCTGGTAATATTGGTGCTTTATTGATTCAGGGAGTTAACCCGGCTTATAGTTATGCCAATAGCCAGAAATTTATAGATGGTTTAAAGAAAGTAATGAGCGTTTCTTTCAACGGAACAATGGACGAAACCACAGAGCTGTGTAAATTCATCATCCCTTCTCACCATTGGTTAGAGAGCTGGGGCGATGCTGAGCCTAAGTCAGGCTATTATAGTTTAATACAACCTACTATCAATCCCTTGTTTAAAACAAGGGCCTTCCAAACTTCTTTATTAAAGTGGAGTTCGGCAGCAGGAAGCATGGTTAATGATTATGAAGGTTATTTTAAAACCTACTGGCAGTCTAAATTAGGCAGTAGCGATTTGTATACAAAAGCTTTACAGGATGGTGTTGTAGAACCAACTTCAATGTCTGTAGGTGGCGCTTCTTATAATAGTGGAAAACTAGCCGAAGCTGCAACTGCAGCATTAAAGGTTAAGTCTGGCGCTGTAGAAGTAATGCTTTACCAAAAAGTTTCTATAGGTAATGGTAGCCAAGCAAACAATCCTTGGTTACAAGAATTACCCGACCCAATTACCAAAGTAACTTGGGATAACTATGCAATGATAAGCCCTGCAATGGCTTTATCAGTTTTAAACCTGGATGTGATGAACCAAGAAGGTGGAAAGCAAAGTGATTATGAAGTTCATCCCGAAAAACCAGTTGTAAAAGTTACTGTTGAGGGCAAATCTGTAGAATTACCTGTAATTGTAATTCCTGGTATGCATCCTTCTGTAATTGCATTAGCTGTAGGTTATGGTCGTCAAAGTGCAAATCCCGAAACAACAGCCGATTTTATTGGTAAGTCGGCAAATGGTGCTGGTAAAAATGTGTATTCATTTGCAGGATTTAACGGTACTGCTTCTTATAGTGATGTTGCAACTATTGAAAAAACCGGTAAAACTTATCCTTTAGCCCAAACACAGATACACGGGTTTACTGAAAGCCGTCCTATTTTATTCGAAACAAATCAAAGTAGCTATAATGCCAATCCAGAAGCACTTTTAGAAGACGTGACTAGGGAAAGAGAAGCAATTACTATTGCTGGAAGTAAAGATTTTGTGAAAGATGCTACTATGTATCCCGATTTTGAAAAGCCGGGTATTAAGTGGGGAATGAGCATTGACTTAAACACCTGTACTGGTTGTAGTGCTTGTGTGATTGCCTGTACTGCAGAGAATAATGTGAGTGTGGTGGGTAAAATTCAGGTTCAGGCAGCCCATGAAATGCATTGGTTACGTATTGACAGGTATTTCACCGGCGATTTGGAAAACCCAGATGTGGTATTCCAACCAATGCTTTGTCAGCATTGCGATAATGCGCCTTGCGAAAACGTTTGCCCTGTTGCCGCTACAAATCATAGCAGCGAAGGATTAAACCAAATGACTTATAACCGTTGTATTGGTACAAGATATTGCGCCAATAACTGTCCTTATAAAGTACGTCGTTTTAACTGGTTGGATTATACAGGAGCTGATAGTTTCCCAGATAATCAAAAACCATTGATAGGTACTTATATGGATGAGTCGGTTATGCAGATGAATGATGATTTAACTCGTATGGTGTTAAACCCCGATGTTACTGTTCGTTCAAGAGGTGTTATCGAAAAATGTTCATTCTGTGTTCAACGTTTACAGGAAAGTAAGTTGGAAGCTAAAAAGCAACAGGATCCTAAATTGGTACGCAATGTTAAAACAGCTTGTATGCAAGCTTGTCCTACACATGCTATTAGTTTTGGTAATGTGAACGATAAAGAAAGTGATGTGTACAAAATTAGAAATGTAGAACAGAAGCACAGAGCATTCTATGTGTTAGAGCAGTTACACGTTTTGCCTAATGTAAGTTATTTGGCAAAAGTGCGTAATACCGACAGGCATGTTGGAGTAGAGAAGGAACATCAAGAAGAGAAGAAAGCGCATTCTTAATATTGGGAATAATAAAAAATAGATATCAAACCAAGTAAAAATTAAAAAGTAAAAATTAAGAAAACGGGAATCAATTCTATTTTTTGATTTTTAACTTTTGACTTTAATTATAGATATGTCATTACTGAAATACGAATCGCAACAAAGGGAACCACTGGTAGATGGTAATAAAGATTATCACCAGGTTACGGAAGACATCATTCGTCCCATTGAGATGAAGCCGAGCAGGCTATGGTATATTGGATTTTATATCAGCGTTGCTTTACTTTTATTTGGGGTGTATAGTGTGTACCGTGAAGTAACCTATGGTATTGGACAGTGGAACCTAAACAAAACCATAGGATGGGGTTGGGATATTACCAACTTTGTATGGTGGGTAGGTATTGGTCACGCCGGTACTTTAATTTCAGCGATCTTATTATTATTCCGTCAAGGTTGGAGAACTGGTGTAAACCGTGCTGCAGAGGCCATGACGATTTTTGCGGTAATGTGTGCCGGTCAGTTTCCAATCTGGCATATGGGTCGTGTTTGGATGGCTTTCTTTGTATTGCCTTATCCTAATACCCGTGGCCCACTTTGGGTAAACTTTAATTCACCTTTATTGTGGGATGTGTTTGCGATATCAACTTATTTCACTGTATCACTTTTGTTTTGGTATTCTGGTTTATTGCCCGATTTGGCAACAGTTAGAGATCGTGCTAAAACGAAATTTCGTAAAATGTTTTATGGTGTTGCTTCTTTCGGTTGGACCGGAAGTACAAAACACTGGCAGCGTCACGAATCATTATCATTAGTATTGGCAGGATTAAGTACTCCGCTAGTATTATCAGTACATACTATTGTATCTTTTGACTTTGCCACTTCAATCGTTCCTGGCTGGCATACTACTATTTTTCCTCCATACTTTGTTGCAGGCGCCATCTTTAGTGGATTTGCCATGGTACAAACCTTAATGATTGTAGTACGTAAAGTATTAAACCTTCAGGATTATATTACCATTGGCCATATTGAGGCCATGAATAAAGTAATTGTATTGACGGGAAGTATTGTGGGTTGTGCTTATTTAACCGAGTTATTCATTGCCTGGTACGGACAAAATCCATACGAGTGGTATGCCTTTAAAGAGAATCGAGCCAACCTATTCAGTCCTTATGGATGGAGCTATTGGTTAATGATGTTCTGTAACGTGGTTTCACCGCAATTGTTCTGGAGCCGTAAGCTAAGAAGAAATATTACTGTTACTTTCTTTATGAGTATCATAGTAAATATAGGAATGTGGTTCGAGCGGTTTGTAATTATTGTAACATCCGTATACAGGGATTATCTGCCATCATCATGGAGTACATATTACAGTCCTACCATTTGGGAAATTGGATTCTATCTGGGTACATTCGGATTGTTCTTTACCTGCTTCTTCCTGTTTGCAAAATACTTCCCGGTAATTGCCGTGGCAGAGATTAAGTCTATTTTAAAAACAAGTGGAGAAAACTATAAAGTGAAAATGACAGATATTGAGAAGACAGATGCGGAGAAGTTTTATATTGACGAAGTGAATCATTCGCACTAAACATTTTTGAATTTTAAATTTTGAATTAATATGGCTGGAGGAATTAAAAAATTTGTTGTAGGATCTTTCGATGACGAAAAGGTATTGTTTCCTGCTGTGAAAAATGTTCGCAAAGCAGGCTACAAAATACACGATGTGTATACTCCTTTTCCAGTTCATGGTCTCGATCATGCAATGGGTATAAGAGAAACCAGTTTGCATACTGCGGGATTTATTTATGCAATTATAGGAACAACTACAGCCTTAACTTTTATGAGCTGGGTATTTACTAAAGACTGGCCTTTAAATATTGGGGGTAAACCTAATTTTGCTTTGCCAGCCTGGATACCTATCACTTTTGAGTTAACCGTTTTGTTTTCGGCAGTAGGAATGGTACTTACTTTTTGTTACTTATGTAATTTGGCTCCATTTGTTAAAAAGCATCATTTTCATGCAAGAGCTACAGATGATTTATTTGTAATGGTTATTGAGTGTACCGATAAAACGGATGATGCCGAAGTACAGGCTTTTTTACAAAAAGCAGGTGCACAGGAAATAAATGTTCAGGTAGCAGAAACAGGATGGTGGATAGGCAGATACCATAAAGAACAAAAACTGTATAAAGAAGAAGTAGGATATTAATAGTAATTACAGTGAAATAAGAGGAAGCATTCCTCATTATTAAAAAAGATTTATAAGAATGAAAAAAATTGCAATTATAGCAACACTAATTATTACTGCAGGAGTAGTTTTAATTAGCTGCAACAACAAACGTAATCCAGCAAAAGGCTTTATGCCAGATATGGCTTACAGCCGTGCTTACGAAAGTTATGCAGCACGTGACTCAGCCATTTTTACAATGGACCCCAATGATGCAGGGCACAAAATATTTTTTAATAATCTGCCACCTGCAGGTACTTTAAAAAGAGGCGAACTGTATCCGTTTAATGTACCTAACGATAGCAATGGGTTATTAAATTTAAGCTCATTGGTTAAAAATCCGCTAGAGCCTTTAACCGGTAAAGACCTTGAAGAAGCAGGAAGATTATTCAATATTAATTGCGCAGTTTGCCATGGTCCCAAAGCAGAAAATAACGGTCCGCTTGCACCAAAAGTTGGTGGCGTAAAAAATATTATACTGGCTTCGCCTGGTTATAGCGATGGCAGGATATTTTTTGTAATGGAATATGGCCAGCTTAACATGGGTAGCTATGCTTCTCAATTAAGCAGGGAGCAGCGCTGGAGAATTGTACAGTATATCAGAACACTGGAGCCCAAAACGGCAACAACAACACCAGCGGCTGCTAAAACAGACAGTGCAACAGTAGCAAAAAAATAAAGCATTAACTCAAAATAAAGATTAGATGGATCATCAATTTCAATTGCCCGGCAGTTATAAAAAGTGGACCTATGGCCTTATCATCGCCGGTGTATTAGCATTGTTGTATGGGTTTATTATGTTTCATCCATTTGCACATGCCGGACATGGAGAAAATATAAACAGCACTCGTTTTTGGGCGGTGTTATTACAAAACAGTGTTTTCTTTTTATTGGTGGTTAATGCTGCTATGTTTTTCATTTGCGTTACTACCATGGCCATGGGTGGATGGGTGGTTGCATTTAGAAGAGTATCGGAAGCGATTTCTAGTGTAGTACCGATTTTGGGGGTTATTACTTTTGTGATATTAATGGCTATTGTTTTTGGAGATCGAACCGACATCTACCATTGGTTAGATAAAGAAGCGGTTGCCAACGATCATATATTAAATGGAAAGAAAGGGTTTTTAAATCCAATGTTCTTTTCTATCTGGTCTTTTGTAACTATTTTCCTTTGGTGGGCATTAGGTAAAAAAATGCGTACCCTTAGCTTGGAGAGTGATAAGAAAGGAGTAATGGATTATGAAACCGGTAAAAAATGGATATGGGATAATACCGTTTGGGCTTCTTTATTTTCGATTGTATTTACCCTTACTGTTGCTTCTACCATTCCTTGGTTATGGATTATGAGTATTGACGCTCATTGGTATAGTACCATGTTTAGTTGGTACACTTTTGCAAGTACTTTTGTTTCGGGTGTTTCTTTGATTGCATTGTATGTTATCTTCTTAAAAAATCGTGGTCAATTACCATATGTTACCGAAGAACATTTGCATGATTTGGGTAAATTTATGTTTGCCTTCTCTATTTTCTGGACTTACTTATGGTTCTCTCAATACATGTTAATTTGGTATAGTAACCAGCCCGAGGAAACAAAATATTTTATTGAAAGAATTGGCACAGCAGAAAAAGCTGGTCCATATAAAACCATTTTCTTTTTCAACCTTATCATCAATTTCCTTTGCCCTTTATTAATATTAATGAAGAAGGGGACAAAGAGAAACTGGACCATGGTTACCATTATGGCTTTCCTAATTATTTTTGGTCATTGGATAGATTTTTTCCAGATGGTAATGCCTGGCACTTTGCATGAGCACTACAGTTTGGGCGCTTTTGAATTTGGAATTGCATGTCTATTTGTAGGGTTGATTATGTGGGGAACTGGAAGATATTTAACCAAGCATTCATTGCTTGCTAAGAATCATCCTTTCTTAAAAGAGAGTATGATTCACCATACATAAAGCCCCCTCTATCCCCCAAGGGGGAAGTACCGAGGAGATTGAAGAGAATACGCATTGTTGAATATTGAATATTATTGAAATAGACTGATTGATTTATAAAAAGTAATTTGAAATAAGAAGATCCTTAAAACCCCTCCACTGGAGGGGCTTGGGGAGGCTAAATAACACATATATGAAAGAGTTTTTAATGATAGCTTTAGGTGTACTGGTTTTTATTGTCATCTTTCAGATTGCGAAAGCAAGTGAATACGTAAGCGTTTTAAAAGGCGAAGAAAAAACCCGTAAACAAAATAATAAGATCAATGCTTTTATGTTATTGGGCTTTTTAATTTTTGGTTTAATTGGCGCATGGTATTGTAATGAATTATACTACGGTAAAACTTTATTTCCACAAGGCTCTGCCTCTGTAGAAGGCGAAAAAATAGACACCATGTTGTACATCACAATCGCCATCACTGGTGTTGTATTTGTACTAACACAGGTTTTATTATTTTGGTTTTCTTTTAAATACCAGGAGTCTGATAAAAGAAAAGCACTTTATTTTCCGCACGATAACAGACTGGAATTAATTTGGACTGTTGTACCTGCCATTTTTTTAACCGTATTGGTTGTATTTGGGTTAAAGTATTGGTTTAAAATAACTGGTGATGCGCCTAAAGATTCTATTGTAGTAGAAGTAACTGGTCACCAGTTTGCTTGGGAGTTTCGTTATCCGGGAGCCGATAAGGTTTTAGGAAAAAAGAATTATAAATTAACTACAGCAAAAAATAACTTGGGTGTTGATTTTGATGATCCAGCAAGTTTGGATGATATTCATGTGAATACCACCTTACATATTCCAGTAGGAGTGCCTTTAAAAATGGTTATTAATTCTCAAGATGTAATTCATGATGTAGGGCTTCCTCATTTTAGATTAAAAATGGATGCGGTACCTGGTATTCCAACCACACAGTGGTTTACTCCAAAAATTACTACAGCCGAAATGAAGAAGAAAACGGGCAATCCCGATTTCGTGTATGAAATTGCTTGTGATCAAATGTGTGGTCCAAACCACTTTGCCATGAGAGGTATAATCATTGTTGAAACAATGGAAGAATATAAAAAATGGTTGGCTGAGCAAACGCCGGAATACTTCACCCTATTCCCGGATAAAGCACCAAAAACAACCGATAGTACTCTAAAGCAAACAGCACAGGTACTAACAAATAAAAAATAACTAATCGAGTTTCGATAAAAAAGTAAGATTATGAGTAGCGTAGCCACAGCACAGCAGGCAGATGTTCACGGAGATCATGATGCACATCTGGAACATCATCATCACGAAACGTTTATTTCCAAATACGTTTTCAGTCAGGATCATAAAATGATTGCAAAACAGTTTTTGGTAACTGGTATCATATGGGCCATCATTGGTGGTTTGTTTTCTGTAATATTCCGTTTACAATTGGGTTATCCCGAATCTACTTTCCCTTGGTTAGAAGATTTGTTAGGCCATTGGGCTGCTGGTGGCAAATTAAAGCCAGAGTTTTATTATGCATTAGTTACCATGCATGGTACCATTTTGGTATTCTTTGTATTAACAGCTGGTTTGAGTGGCACTTTCGCCAATTTCCTTATTCCTTTACAAGTGGGTGCAAGAGATATGGCTTCACCTATGTTGAATATGTTAAGCTACTGGTTCTTCTTTATTTCTTCAATCATTATGTTCTGTTCATTGTTTGTTCAAACAGGGCCTGCAAGTGGAGGTTGGACAATTTATCCGCCTTTGTCTGCTTTAGGAGATGCAGCTAGCGGTAGTAAAATTGGAATGGATCTTTGGTTAGTGAGTATGGCTATGTTTATCGTGTCGGCATTATTAGGAGGTTTAAATTATATAACCACCATTTTAAATATGCGTACCAAGGGAATGAGCATGACTCGTTTACCTTTAACCATTTGGGCTTTGTTCTTTACAGCCATTTTAGGTGTACTTTCTTTCCCTGTATTATTATCAGGCGCAATCTTATTATTGTTTGATAGAAATTTGGGCACCAGTTTTTACTTAAGTGATATTGTTATTGCTGGTAAAATTTTACCTAACGAAGGAGGAAGTGCCATCTTGTTCCAGCATTTATTTTGGTTCCTTGGTCACCCCGAAGTTTATATTATCTTATTGCCAGCCATGGGAATGAGTTCAGAGATATTGAGTGTCAACAGCCGTAAACCCATCTTTGGTTATATGGCGATGGTAGGTTCTGTTTTTGCTATTGCCATCTTAGCCTTCTTGGTTTGGGCACACCATATGTTTGTAACCGGACTCAATCCTTTCCTTGGGTCAGTGTTTGTACTACTTACTTTATTAATTGCGGTTCCATCTGCCATTAAAGTGTTTAACTGGCTAACTACATTGTGGAAAGCAAATATCAGGTTTACACCAGGTATGTTATTTGCCATTGGATTTGTAAGTTTATTTATTAGTGGAGGCTTAACAGGAATCTTCTTGGGTAACTCTGCATTGGATCTTCATTTACACGATACTTATTTTGTTGTTGCTCACTTCCATATTGTAATGGGTGTGGCATCTTTCTTTGGTATGTTTGCCGGAGTATACCATTGGTTCCCTAAAATGTTTGGCCGTTACTTAAACAATACATTGGCTTATATCCATTTTTGGATAACCATTGTTGGAGCATACCTAATTTTTTGGCCAATGCATTACGAAGGATTAGCCGGAATGCCACGTCGTTATTATGACTATGCTAACTGGGAGTCTTTTAAAATGTTTGGTGAGTTAAATCAATTTATCAGTTTTGTAGCCATGGTTGTTTTTGCTGCTCAATTATTGTTTGTATTTAATTTCTTCTATAGTATGTACAAAGGAAGAAAAGTAACTTCTACAAATCCTTGGGGTGCAAATACTTTAGAGTGGACTACACCAATCAATCCTGGTCATGGAAACTGGCCTGGCGAAATTCCTGAAGTATATCGCGGGGCATATGATTATGCAAAAGACGGAAAAGAGTTCATCCCACAGAATGTGCCTATTGGAGAAGACGAGTCGGAAGCACATTAATATTAATAAAGAGAAAATGATTTTGAGGAGATATAAAATTTAGATTTTTGAAAAATACTGAGAATAACTATATAGCCAATTCAACATCGTTTTCGTTGGCAAGTAAAGTGAAAGATTACGTACAGCTAATCAAATTCACTTTGAGTTTCATGGTTGTTTTTAGTACTGTAGTTAGTTTTTTAATTGCTCCCAACGAACAGTTTTATGTTAGGGAGAAAATAATATCAGTTCTTTTACTTTTTGTAGCAGGAATGCTAGTAACTGGTTCGGCAAATGCCATTAACCAGATTTTGGAAAAAACATCAGATGGATTAATGCTTCGTACAGCAAAGCGCCCCGTAGCCAGTGGAAGAATGAGTGTGAATGAAGCAGGAATTTTTGCTTTTATTACAGGTACTGCAGGCGTCTTTATGATGTGGAAGTTTTTTAACACGGAGAGTGCGTTGGTAAGTTTATTTAGCTTGTTTTTATATGGCTTTATTTACACTCCTCTTAAAAAGCTGAATTCCATCTCTGTATTAGTGGGTGCAATACCCGGTGCTTTACCTTGTTTAATTGGTTGGGTAGCTGCTTATGGCAATGATCCCATTAGCTGGACAGGCGCTTGGGTACTTTTTGGTATTCAATTTTTATGGCAGTTCCCCCATTTTTGGGCAATAGCCTGGCTAGCACATAAAGATTATACAGCAGCTGGATTTAAATTGTTACCTGCCGATAAAGGACCAACAAAATTCACAGCAATGCAAAGTATTATTTACAGTGCAATGATGATTCCAATGGGTTTTGTACCTTATTATGCAGGGATTAGTGGGATAGAAAGTTTGTTTATATTATTGGGCTGTAACCTTTGGATGGTTTATGTAAGTGTGTTGTTATTCATCCGTATGGATGCAAAGAGTGCAAGAAGGGTAATGTTTAGTTCTTATTTTTATTTAATGATTGTTTTGCTAGCGATGTTTGCTAACAGAATGGTTCAGTAAAAAATATTTAAATCTCCCTTTTGGGAATAGTGATATGAGTACAGTGGTAATGGAACAACGAAAAAAAATACATCCGCATAAATTAGCCTTGTGGATTGGCATCGGAAGTATTCTAATGATGTTTGCAGGGTTAACGAGTGCTTATATAGTAAAACGCAATCAGGCAAACTGGGTATCATATGAACTGCCATCCTATTTCTGGTACAGTACGATAGCCATTTTATTAAGTAGTGTTACTTTGTTTTTGGCAGCTAAAGCGTTTAAAGAAAGGGCCATGCTAAAGCACAGAGCTTTGGTTAGCGTTTCGGTTTTGTTAGGAGTTTTTTTTATTGCTTTGCAGGTTTTGGGTTTTCAGCATTTGTGGGAAAGTGGTGTAACCTTGCAAGCAAACGTATCTTATTCGTTTTTGTATGTGATTGTGGGTGTGCATGCTACGCATGTTGTAGGAGGAATAGTGGTTTTGATATTATTGTTTGTAAAAGCATTTAGTGCTAAAGTAAGAAACTACAATAGTATACCAGTAGAATTGGCAAGTACTTATTGGCATTTTGTAGGAATACTTTGGGTTTATTTATTGATATTTTTAATACTGATTCAGTAAGAAATAAGAGTTTAAAATTTAGTTTTTAATTTTTAGAATTTAAATAGATTTATGTCAACAACAGCGATACCAACAAATACTAAATGGTGGAACGGAGGTAAAAGTCCCGTTAATGCCAGCTATGGTAAAGTAATGATGTGGTACTTTTTAATGAGTGATGCTTTCACATTTGGGGCATTTCTAATAAGTTATGGTACCATCCGTTTTAGTGTAAACCATTGGGCCGATCCAAACCAGGTGTTTAATGCATTTCCATTTGCTGGCCATGCAAACTTACCATTGGCATTTGTAAGTTTGATGACTTTTATTTTGATCTTCAGTTCTGTTACCATGGTATTGGCAGTACACGAAGGCCATAAGATGAATAGAAAGGGCGTGGAGAAATATATGATTCTAACCATTTTGGGAGGAATTGCTTTCCTCGGTTGTCAAGCTTGGGAGTGGACCCATATGATAACCGGCGATCATGCGGTTTTGGTTAATGGACAAATTGAACATTGGGGTACTACGGTAACCAAAAATCCTTGGGGCCCCGAAGTAATGCATAATGGACAACTTGTTGGCACACCTGGCCCAATTGCCTTTGGCGGATATTTCTTTGGCATCACAGGGTTTCACGGTTTCCACGTATTTAGTGGAGTGATCATTAATATAGTAATGTATATTAAAACAAAACTTGGGCATTTTGATCAAAGAGGCCATTATGAAATGATTGAAAAAGCAGGTCTTTACTGGCACTTTGTAGATTTAGTTTGGGTATTTGTATTTCTTTGCTTTTATCTGGTTTAAATTTTTAAAGAATTAATTAAAAATATATTATGAGTTCACAATCACCGTCATCTGAAATTACATTTCCACAGGAGCACGCATCAGATACTAAAAATATTTGGAAAACCTTTTGGGTATTATCCGCATTAACAATTATTGAATTGGCTTTGGGATATTTTTTATATTTCAAACATGGGGAATTAACCTACGGCTTTACCATAACTACTAAATTAGTAATCGTTGCCCTCACACTGGCCAAGGCATATTATATTGTTTCTATTTTTATGCACCTTGGTGATGAGGTACGCAATATGATATTAACTATTATTGTACCATTACTTCTATTTGTATGGTTTATTGCAGCTTTTCTTTGGGACGGGTACAGTTGGAGAGAATTACGTAATACCAATGCAGGAACTATTGAAGCACCTGTTGAAGTGCACCAACCGGCAACTAAATAAATACAGGCTAATAAAATATAATTTACCATCCCAAAAAATCGGGATGGTTTTTTTTATCCCAATTGAAAGGCATTAACGTAAATTTGTAGCATTATTACAATGTATGAATAAGAAATCAGTATTAGCACTCTTGTTGGCAATAGCCATGCCTTTAACAGGTTATTTTATAGTAAAATATTATAGCAAAGATGCGGTACATATTCCTGGTAGATATTTTATGCCTGATACCGTTTTGGTTTCAACAAAAAATGGTAAAACCATTACAGATACGGTTTGGCACAAAGTAAAAAATATTGAGTTCACTAATCAGTTGGGAAAAAAAGTTTCGTTGGATGACCTAAAAGGACGAATTCTGGTGATTGATTTTTTCTTTACCAAATGCCCAAGTATTTGTCCCGGCCTAACTCGTAGTATGAAGAGACTACAGGACTCTTTTACAAAAAATGACAGTATTGTTCAGTTCTTATCTATTAGTATCGATCCCGATACGGATTCGGTACCTCGTCTTCGGGCCTATGCCGACCACTATGGCGTTAATCATGATACATGGTGGTTTTTAACAGGGAACAAAGAAGAGATTTACGACTTTGCTTTAAATGAAATTAAAGCAAGCATCGCTGATTCGGAAGTGGATACCGCTTTCATCCACACCGAAAATTTTTTCTTGTTAGACAGCAGTAGAGTAGTAAGAGGATGGTATAATGGCTTTGATTCTGTTAAGCTGGCTAAACTTGCTGGTGATATCCCATTGTTAATGTTGGAGAAAAATAAAAATGACAAATCTTTGGGAAAAAGATTCATTCCATTTCTTCCTGTTATTTTTATTGGGATTGGGGTTGTGTTTTTAGTTATGTTTATTTTGAGCAAAAGAAAAAATGGAAAATAGGTATTAAATAATAATTTATGTTGTCTCCGTCTATTCAAAAAAATGATAAAAAAGCCAAGGTTCTAATTTATTCTGTTTCTGTAGTAGTATTTGTTGCAGTAGTTGTTTTAAGTAAATACAAATTAAATGTGGATTTGGGATTTGATGTACATGTATTTGCAAAAACCAATGCTATTATCAATTCAATAGTGGCAATTTGTTTGTTAGCTGGTTTGATAACAGTAAAACAAAAAAAATACGAGCTTCATAAAAAAATAATGTTAGCAGCAATCGGGCTGTCAGTTTTATTTCTTGTTTCATATATAGCACATCATTTGTTAGCTGGTGAAACCCGATTTGGGGATACTAACCTTGATGGAATGATAAGTATTGATGAAAAACTTGCTGTAGGCAACTGGCGAATGTTTTATTATTTTATTTTGCTCACACATATTCCTTTGGCAGCCATTATACTTCCATTTATATTGTTTACGTCTTACCGGGCATTAATAGGAGAGTATGAGCAGCATAAGAAATTAGTAAGAATCACCTGGCCTGTTTGGTTTTATGTTGCCGTTTCAGGTGTAGGGGTTTATTTAATGATTAGTCCGTATTATCATTAAACAACAAACTCAACCACAATTTTCATTTTACTGAAATAGGTTATCATTACATTTAATTTATCTCCTACTTTTAAATCTACAGGTAGGTACTCAGTATTTGGAGCAAGTTTTGATTGAATATTTTCTCCAAACACATTCAGATAAATACCATGGGGTGTTATTTTATAAACTTCTGCTTCAGTAGGTTCCTTCTTTTTAAATGCCCTTTCTGCCGAAAAATATTCAGGAATGTATTTATGGGTAAACAGTGAGGCTGTAATTTTTTCTTTCTTCTCAAGGTTCTCTAATTCAAAAGTTACTGCTTCATTTAAATCCTCTTCAGTAGGATTGATTTCCCATGGGGATATGGAGACAGGAAAAAACAGGTAACTGTCAATCTCCTTTACAAAATATTTGTCGTCAACAATCTTTAAGTAACCTATAAAATTGTTTTCTGTTTTGGCTTTATTAATAAGTACGTCCAGTGCACTGTTGTACATGAATTGAATCTTACTAGCTACCATCCTGTCGCCACGATCCGACATACCCACCTTAAAATTTACCGTATCGCCAATAT
The DNA here is from genome assembly GCA_947085175.1 of uncultured Chitinophagaceae bacterium. Classification (GTDB taxonomy): domain Bacteria; phylum Bacteroidota; class Bacteroidia; order Chitinophagales; family Chitinophagaceae; genus Ferruginibacter. The sequence continues at coordinate 23,399 of CAMTVJ010000006.1, read as the reverse complement.
GATAAACGTGTTTTTTCTTAATTACCCCTTCCTTCTTTAACTTCTGTTGCAAAGCATCATCTACGCTACCATTAACGGTTTTTTTCTTTCCATTTTCAATGTACTCTATAAGAATGTACTTTTTTTCGTGGTTAACAAATGAAACTGTGCCTTGTGTATAATTGTCGCTCATATAATTAATATTGTTTGTCGCCTTTATGTAAAGTAAGTATATTATGGGATAGGAATCTGCTTATTAAAGTGCTAATGCAATGGAAGGGTTCCAATTTCTCTTTTCAAAATCTACTACTTTATCGTCCTGTACAATTACGCCATCTTTTTTTAGCAATTCTTCCATAGCTGTTGGGGTTGCAAAATGATGTTTGCCTGTCAACATCCCATTTCGGTTTACTACTCTTTGTGCCGGTACTTTAGGTTTAGCTGCATGTGCCGCATTCATGGCCCAGCCAACCATTCTTGCACTCATTTTCGATCCTAAATATTCTGCAATAGCACCATATGAAGTTACTTTTCCTTTTGGTATCTGTCGAACCACGTCATAAACATCTGCAAAAAAGCTATACTCCTTAACTGTACTTTTAGGAGTTTCTTTTTTTGCAACTTTATTAATCAATTTTTTTGCCATTGGATTCTAATGTTAACAATTCTGTTCTTTTTGGTTCTGGAACATTTTTAAAATCAAAAGGACAATGTATACAACCATTACCACAGCAATATCCTCTTTCCAAAAGGTATTTTTTTGTAAGCACCATTAAACCCAGTCCATTGTAATAAAAATCAATTTCCTCAATCATGCTTTTCTTCCAATTTTAAAATTTCATATAGCTGCTCATCCATATTTATGATTTCAGTAGGCAATGTAAATTTCAAGTAGTGTATTTTTTTGCTTTGGGCAATGTCCAAACTTTCGTAATGTGTTTTAATTTTCAATTCTTCTTTAATCTGTGACTCAGCATAAATATTATCCGAGTCTTCTATAATACTAAGCTCATAAAGTTGGGCAATTCGTTTTGTAAATTGGTACATATCCGGCGAATCAGTTTTTAAATGAATGTAACCACCGGGTTTTAAAACCTGCTGGTACAACCTTAAAAATCTGGGGTGTGTTAATCTCTTTTTCGCTTTAGAAATCCTAAGCTGAGGATCAGGAAAAGTTATCCAAATCTCATCTATTTCAGCCGGGCTAAAATATTCAGTCAGTTTTTCAATCTGTGTTCTTAAAAAGGCTGCATTTGTAATTTGTTCATCCAGGCATTTTTTGGCGCCAATATACATTCGGTTGCCTTTAATATCTATACCTATGATATTTTGATTTGGATTCAGTTTTGCAAGACCGACAGTGTATTCTCCTCTTCCGCAAGCCAACTCTAATAAAACGGCGTTAGAATTCTTAAAGAATTGATTCCATTCGCCCTGCATGCCAACAGGGTATTCAAACATATTTGAAAATTTTTTTATAGCCGCAAAGCGGATTAATTTTTTTTGAGCCATAGTTTGCAAAGATAAATAATGAAGCGTTGGTAGAGGAATGATTTTACTTAGAGCATATATATTTAAATAACACTAAAAAACTGCTTGAATCTTAAAGAATTGGGTTAAAATAGAGTAAATTTGTGATGTTATTACAACTAAAAATTAAACATATGAACACAGTTATTGTACCTGTTGATTTTTCCGAAACTTCAATTCATGCGGCTAAGTATGCTGCAAAGCTATTGACAGGTCATTATGGGGTTACTATGGTTTTGTATCATAGTTATGGTAAAACTTCTGAAGCGGAAAAAGCCAATGAAAATTTGGAAAATTTGAAAGCAGAATTAATGAAGGATAATATAGTAAAAATGGAAGTGTTGACTTTTGAAGAAGATGATTTTGTAGATGGATTGGAAAAAACTGCCCGCCATCGCCGTGCCGATTTGGTTATTATGGGTATTACAGGAAGATCAGCTTTGGCGCAGGTGTTTTTTGGCAGTAATACGCTAAAAATGGCTGAAAGGAAAGTTTGTCCAGTTTTAATAGTTCCACCCAATGCAGAATTTAAGCAACTGAAAAATGTGATGTTAACGTCTGATTTCAAAAATTCTTTAGATTCTACCCCCTCAGCATTAATAAAAGGATTCTTGGATGTATTCAACCCTCAATTACACGTGGTAAATGTTGATAAAGACCATTACATTTCCTTGACAGAGGATTATGAAAAGGAGAAACAGGAATTAAAACAAATGTTTGCGGCTTATAATCCCGAATTTTATTTCATGCGTTTGTATGATATTGATGAAGCCATTAATCTTTTTGCAGACAGCAGAAATATTGATTTGATTATTGCCATCCAAAAAAATCATTCGTTTATTGAAAAACTATTGAAGGGAAGTTTAACTAAAAACATTACTTACCATAGCAAATTGCCCATTTTAGTAATGCATGAGTAATTATAAATATTATATTGATTAATCCCCGCTTTAGCGGGGATTTTTAATTATACCAATTCCTCCAGTTGATGGATCAAATTGTAATTGGTTATTTTGAATTTAACAATAACATCGGCAACCAAACTGTCTCTTACTGTAATCAATAAATTTCCTGTTACTTCATTTGTGGTATACATTACAATTGCTTTTTGCAAAGCAGGATAAAATCCTTTTTCATCCAATTCCAACTTGCCGGCTTCATCAATAATAAACCAATCCTGTTTTTTAGTGAGGGCAGCCAATAAAATTTGATTGGCTTTTTCAAAAGCGCTACAATAAAAATGATACTTGCCAATACTTATAATTTGTTCGGATGTAGTGAATGGATCGGTACATTGAATGTTAAAAACTTCTTTTGTAGCAATATCAAAAATCTTTCTGCTGCCTTCTATGTCGGGCATTAAAATGCCGGCACAGTCTTTTTTGTGTTGGATGAATTGTTGAAGCGATGTTGTTTTTCCGCTGTGAATAGGTTGAGAAAAAAGATAAATACTCATAACTTCGGTTTCAGTTGGGTATCTACTTCTGAATAGGTTAGCGACCCATGGATCAATAAACCAATAAATTGGTTCCAACGCTGTAATCCTTTATGTTCCTTGCTTTGCTGCCAGGCAAGGGTTGCTAATTGTTTTAAAACGGGCAAAAAGGAAAGCGTTTTTAACACTTCTTCACTGTACTTGGATTCTTTCTTTTGTAAAATTCGTTGAATCAATTTTGTAACAACAGGGCCAACGAGCATATACCAAATAAACAATGCAGAAAGCGTCCAGCTAATGGTTTTTAAAACTGACAACCAACCTTGATTACGGTCCGCTGCTACAAAAAATAAAACAATCGAAATGAAAAGCATCAATACAAATAATAGTGCCAGCTTCTTAAAACTTCTTTTACTTTTTACTTTTACTTTTTCAGTCTCTTCTATTTGACCTGAGCTATTGCTGTCCAAAATAAAAACAGGCTTTTTCGTATATAACGATCGAATGGATTGATACGCCAGCCAGCTAATCAGGATTCCTCCAATCATATAAATAAACAGGTAAATACCAATGATCCAAAAGCTGCCGTTGGTAGATTGAAGGCCAAATTGTTTTGTAAGAAGCGACATCATACTATCCAAGGCCTTCCATATGGATTCGCCAAAAAATAAAGTAAGGATTAAAAGTTTTTGAATGGCTGACTCCAACATGGCAATCAAACTTAAAAATAGGACACAGATAAAATTCACCTTAAACAAGCGGAATAATGTATAACCCATCAGTGCTTGAAAACTTACGGCTATATAAGCAGGAAAAGGAGTGTGTGGACTTACCATTGCTTTTACAATCAAAACAATCAAAGCGGCTTTTAAAATTAACTTGTAATTATGGTTAGAAATTTCTGCAATCAGACAAATGATTACAATGGCCATTCCTCCTACTAGTAAACCGGTAAAAGGAATCTGTAACGCATGCATGATACCTCCCAATCCACTTTCGGTAAATGCCCACAGTGCTGTGAGCCGTTGTATAGCAACTCCTCTTTGATCAGCATTCATATTTTTATAATCAATATTCATTTCTTAAGTTGGCATACGTTCATCAACACAAATATAACAAACGAATGATTGCTTTAATTTGATTCCATTTTCAATTAGAAACTTATACCAAGAATTTTGTTGCCCTTGCTTCATTTTGCTATTTTTAACGTTGCTAAACTTTTGCAACTGAAAACGGTTCAAAACCAAAGCTGCAAATAGTTAAACCAAACCAACTTATTCAAAGGATTTCAAACATGAGTGCAGATCAATCAAAATATATGCAGGAAGCTATCCGATTATCGGTGGCAAATGTAGAAGAAGGAAAGGGCGGCCCTTTTGGCGCAATTGTAGTTAAAGACGGAAAAATTATTGCTCGTGGCGTTAACCAGGTTACAACTAGTAATGATCCCACGGCACATGCCGAAGTGGTGGCTATTAGAAATGCTTGCACAGTATTAAATACATTTCAATTAGATGGTTGCGAAATTTATACCAGTTGCGAACCCTGCCCCATGTGTTTGGGGGCAATTTATTGGGCAAGGCCAGCAAAACTTTTTTATGCCAATTCAAAAGAAGATGCAAGCGCCATCAATTTTGATGATCAATTTATTTATGAGGAAATTGCCAAACCCATTAACGAAAGAAAATTATTTACAAAACAGCTATTAAGAGAAGAAGCTTTAGAAGCCTTTAAAAAATGGGCGGAGAGCACAATTAAAACAGAATATTGATGTTGAAATTTATTTTAAATGATAAGTTGGTTGAAGCAGATCAGTCGTCTGGTGCTACAGTGCTGGATTTTATCCGTTATAATAAAAGAATGGTTGGTACAAAAATCGGATGTAGGGAAGGTGATTGTGGGGCGTGTACCATTTTAGTGGGGAATTTTGAAAACGGTAAATTAGTTTATCGCTCTATGACAAGTTGTTTGATGCCTTTGGGTAATACTGTTGGTAAACATATTGTTTCGGTTGAAGGAATTAACTGCGATCAACTTTCTCCTGTGCAACAATCTTTGGTGGATACCAATGGTACCCAATGCGGATTTTGTACTATTGGATTTGTAATGTCGCTTACCGGATTCGTTTTAAATGAATCTTCAAAGCAATACAAAGATGCCATTGCAGCTATTGATGGAAATATTTGTCGCTGCACCGGATACAAGTCTATTGAAAGGGCTGCAGAAATACTGGCTCAAAAAATGAACGACAAACCAAATCAAGATACCTTGTCTTGGTTGGTAGATCATAATTTTATCCCTGCTTATTTTTTACAGATAAAGGAAAGGCTTACTCAATTAAGAGAAACCATTATTGCATCAGAAAAAAAAGAAAATACAATTGCTGATAAAATGATGTTGGCCGGCGGTACCGATTTGATTGTTCAAAAAGCCTTGAAAGTAAAAAAAACAAGTGTCTATCATTTGTTTGACGTCAATTATTTGCAGGAAATTAAATTAGAAGAGGGGCTTTGTCATATTGGCGCAGCTGTAACAGTTACCGCTTTTGCAGAGTCAAAACTTATACAAGGTTTTTTTCCAGGTCTGGAGCAATACATCAAACTTATTTCATCCACACCCATCCGTAATATGGCTACCATGGCGGGCAACCTTGTAAATGCATCCCCCATCGGCGATATGAGTATTTTCTTTTTGGCTTTGGATAGTGATATCGTACTTAATAATAAGGGAGTATCAAGAACCATCAAGCTAAATGAATTTTATAAGGGATATAAACAAATTGATAAAGCAGCCGACGAAATCATTGAAAAAATAATTTTCAGCCCACCACAAAAAAACAGTTTCAATTTTGAAAAAGTAAGCAAGCGCACGCATTTGGATATTGCCAGTGTAAATAGCGCTTGTAATATGCAATTGAATGGAGATGGAGTTATCGATACATTCCATTTGTCTGCTGGTGGCGTTGCCCCTTTTCCAAAATATCTGGTCAACACTTGCACATATCTTAAAGGGAAAAAGATTTCGGTAGAAGTATTAAAAGAAGCGATAGATATCATAAACCAGGAAGTGTCACCCATCAGCGATGCCAGGGGGACTGCAGCTTACAAAAGATTATTGTTACGACAATTGTTCCTGGCCCATTTTAAAAATGAAACAGAAACCGTAAAGCAACTGATCGGAATATAAATTAATAAGAGTGTTAGATTCAAATGCATAAAATTAAAAACATAAAAAGAGTTTCAAGTCCCCCACTGGGGGATTTAGGGGGCTCAGTTGGTAACATCGATGCTGCTTATCATGTAACCGGTAAGTCCATTTATGTAGATGATATTCCTGTAATGGAAGGGTTGTTGTTTGTAAAAGTTTTTGATTCACCCATTGCACATGGAAAAATTAAAAGCATTGATTTTTCAGCCGCTGAAAAAATGGAAGGCATCATAAAAATATTTTCATACAAAAACATCCCGGGTGAAAACCAAATTGGCGGAATCATACAAGATGAACCATTATTGGCCGATCATGAAGTACATTTTAGGGGACAACCTATTTTATTAATTGCCGCCGAATCAGAAGATGCAGCAGAAGAAGCATTTGAAAAAATTAGAATTAAAATTGAATCCCTGCCAATCATTACTGATCCAAGGATTGCATTTGCTGATGGTAATTTATTAAGTCCTTCCCGAAAATTTAATATCGGCAATGTGAAGAATGCTTTTGAAAACTGTACATATATATACAATGGAACAGCAGAAAGTGGTGGACAGGAACAACTGTATTTGGAAACACAAGGTGCTTATGCTTATCCAACAGAGCACAATAGTGTAAAAATAGTTTCATCCACACAAGGTCCCACACAAGTACAACGTACCGTTGCCAAAGTGTTGGGTATTGGAATGAATAATGTGGAAGTTGATGTGCCACGCCTTGGTGGAGGTTTTGGTGGCAAAGAAGATCAGGCTTCGGCATGGGGTGCATTTGCTGCTTTGGTTGCCTGGACTTTAAAACGACCTGCCAAATGTATTCCACATCGAATGGAAGATATGCGGATGACAGGCAAAAGAAATCCTTATAGTAGTGATTATAAAATTGGATTAGATGAGGGGTATAACATCATAGCCTACGAAGCTACATTTTATCAAAATGGTGGAGCGGCTGCCGATTTATCTCCGGCAATTTTAGAAAGAACATTGTTTCATGCAACCAATAGTTACCGAATTCCAAATGTTTTTGTTACGGCGCATTCATGCAAAACCAATTTGCCACCTAACACTGCTTTTCGAGGTTTTGGTGGTCCGCAAGGAATGTTTGTAATAGAAGCGGCTATAGATCATGCTGCAAAAGCATTGGGTTTAGAACCAGATTATCTGCAACGAAAAAACATGATTGATAATGGCGATGAATTTCCTTACGGACAAATCATCAAAGAATGCCAATCGAAAAACTGTTGGGATGATGCAATAGAAACATTTGATGTTGCTGCTGCAAAAAAAGAAGTTGAACAATTCAACGATCAAAATCAATTGTATAAAAAAGGATTATCGTTAATGCCGGTGAGTTTTGGTATTTCCTTTACCAATACCATGATGAACCAGGCCCGGGCTTTGGTGCATGTATATACCGATGGCACGGTTGGAGTGAGCACCGGTGCAGTGGAAATGGGGCAGGGTGTAAATTCAAAAATGTTGCAGGTGGCCGCAAAAACTTTTGGAATATCGCCAGATAAAATAAAACTGGAGACAACTAATACAACACGTGTTGCCAATACATCACCAACAGCAGCAAGTTCAACCGCCGATTTAAATGGCAAGGCTTTGTTGGATGCCTGTAATCAAATAAAAGAACGCCTGTTTGCATTTATCAAATTAGAGTTGACAGATTTACAAGAAGCAAGTATTGAAATAAAAGAGGAAGTTATTTACATTAATGAGGAGGCTTCCGTTTTCAACTGGAAGAATTTAATTCAGCAAGCATTCATTAAGCGGATTAACCTAAGTGCCAAAGGGCATTATGCAACACCCATCATCAATTTTGACAAAACTATTGAGAAGGGGCACCCTTTTGCATATCATGTGTATGGCACTGCTTTAACTATTACAACGGTTGATTGTTTACGGGGTACTTACGAAATTGATGCTGTAAAAGTTGTGCATGATTTCGGCAGCAGTATGAACCGATCAGTTGACTTGGGGCAATGCGAAGGCGGCATTGTACAAGGCATTGGCTGGGTAACAATGGAAGAAATAATTTATAATGAAGAGGGAAAATTATTATCGAATGCATTGTCAACATATAAAATCCCCGATATCTATGCAGTGCCAAAAGTATTAGATGTAAAGTTTTTAAATACAGATGGGAATGACTTAGCTATTTTTAAATCGAAGGCAGTAGGTGAACCTCCGCTAATGTATGGCATTGGTGCTTATTTTGCCATACGCAATGCGGTGTTGGCTTTTAATAGTAAAGCAGTCGTTCCATATTCAGCACCCATCACTCCTGAAAAAGTATTAATGGGTTTATATAGCAACAATGGGAATTAAAAAAAGCATATATAGTAATCGTTGTTGGGTTGAAGGAAAACTTCAACCAGCCGCTATTTGTTTTGAAGATGGGATCATTACAGAAATTCATTTTAAAAAAATAGAAGGGGCAACAGATGTAGCTGATTTTATTTTAATGCCCGGTGTTATTGATGCACATGTACACATCAATGAACCTGGAAGAACAGATTGGGAGGGTTTTGATACAGCCACTAAAGCCGCTGCTGCTGGAGGGATCACCAGTATAGTAGATATGCCTCTGAATGCAAGTCCAGTTACAACAACTGTATCTGCATTTAAACTAAAGTTGGATGAATCTACCAATAAACTACATGTGAATGTTGGTTTTTATGGTGGGTTAATTCCAGGTAATCAAAATCATTTAGAAGCATTAATACAAGCAGGTGTATTGGGCATCAAATGTTTTCTTACGCATTCAGGTATTGATGAGTTTCCCAATGTAGGAGAAAAGGAATTGGATGAAGCCATGCCACTGATTGCAAAATATAAATTGCCTTTATTGGCGCATTGCGAATTGGATGAAGTTTGTGAAAATGAGTTAGATCAATTTCCAACAAGTTATCAAACCTATCTTGCTAGTCGTCCAAAAAAATGGGAGAACGATGCCATTGATATGATGATAAAGCTTTGTGAGAAACATCAATGTCCCACACATATTGTACATGTGTCATCGGCCGAAGCTTTAGCGGCTATTCAACAAGCAAAACAAGCAGGCTTGCCCTTAACGGCAGAAACCTGTGTGCATTATATTTTATTTAACGCTGAAGCCATTCCTGATGCGGATTGCTTGTACAAATGTGCACCACCCATCAGGGAAAAAGAAAATAATGAATTGTTGAAAGATGCTTTAGTAAGTGGAGTGCTTGATTTTTTGGCAACTGATCATTCTCCTGCGCCTCCCGATATTAAAGAGTTGGAATCTGGTAATCTTAAAAAAGCATGGGGCGGTATTGCAGGGTTGCAGTTTTTACTACCCGCCGGTTGGACAGCCATGCAGGGTAAGCTATCCATCGAAAGATTTATTCCTTTAATGACAGAGCATCCGGCTAAATTTTTGCAATTTGAAAATAAAAAAGGAAAAATTGCTGTAGGTTATGATGCCGATCTTGTGATATGGAATCCCGATGAAATAAGAACAGTAACTGCAGCAGAAATATTCCATCGACATACTTGTAGTCCATATGTGGGCAAGCAACTTAATGGCAGCATTGTGGAAACTATAGTAAATGGCGTTACTGTATATCAACATAAAAAAATTATCAATAAAAACGCAGGACAATGGCTTTTGAGAAAGTAAAAGAAATTATTAAGGAAGCACCATCATTCGCCCAGCTTACCGATCTGGCAGCAGAAAGATTAGGAGGCATGGTTTTATTTTGTACCGATGATTTCTTTGCAGAAAAAGAAAACCTCATCAAACCAACAAGAGGAATTTTTATTACCGATAAATACACCGACAGGGGTAAATGGATGGATGGCTGGGAAAGCCGTCGTAAAAGAACGCCGGGCCACGATTGGGCAATAATCCAATTGGCAACTCCTGGTAAAATTGTCGGCTTTGATATAGACACTAATTTTTTTCTGGGCAATCATCCGCCACATGCTTCAATTGAAGGCGTTTACTTGAATGATGCGGATCCTGTAAAAGATTGGGATGACATTGCGTGGGAAGAGATTTTACCTAAATCACATTTAGATGCTGGCTCTCAAAATTTTTATGAATGTAAGAGCCATAATATTTATACTCACTTACGTTTGCATATTTATCCAGATGGAGGTGTGGCAAGATTAAGAGTGTATGGAGAAGTATTTAAAAACTGGGAGGACGTTGCAACTGATGAAGAATGTGATTTAGCCGCAGCCATCAACGGCGGACAAGCCATTGCCTGCAATGATATGTTCTTTAGTGCCATGAGCAATTTAATAATGCCTGGCAGTGGAATTAATATGGGTGATGGTTGGGAAACAAAACGCAACCGTACACCGGGCAACAGAGATTGGGTAATTTTAAAACTGGCAATTCCCGGCAATATCAATAAAATTGTGGTGGATACCTGTCATTTTAAAGGTAATTATCCCGATAGCTGTTCTATTGAAGCCTGTGTGTCAGAAAAAGATGAAGATGTTGTAAATGATAAAGCTGCCTGGCAAAGCCTATTGCCACAGCAAAAATTAAGTGCCGATCACGAACATGAATTTGTAAAGGAAGTAAACCAAATTAATGGAGCTACTCACGTGCGGTTAAATATTTTTCCGGATGGTGGGGTCAGCAGATTACGTTTATTTGGAAATAAAAAAGGATAAGCATGCAAGGAATTATTTTATTATCAGTGCTTGGATTTGTATTAGTCATGCTTACCGTATTGACTTATTATCTCCGTACCATCAACATACAGCTTGATGCAGATGATGAGTTGGGGATGGATGTAGAAAAAAGAAAAGCTGGAATAGCTTCCACACAAAATTATGTGTATGCATCGATCGTGTTGGTATCTGTTGGCATGGTAGCGGCATTATATCTTTATGTAAAAGGTTCGCCATGGGAAGGTCATTTGATGGAATGGATGAATATTGTAATCCGTTTAATGCATATCACTTTTGGCATAGCCTGGATAGGGGCATCCTTTTATTTTGTGTTTTTAGAAAATGCATTGAACCGTACCAAAGATGTACGAGATGAATTAGCAGGTAATCTTTGGGCAGTACATGGTGGTGGTTTTTATTATCTCGAAAAATATAAAACAGCACCCAAAACTATTCCTAAACATTTACATTGGTTTAAGTACGAAGCGTACTTCACCTGGTTATCTGGTTTCTGTTTATTATTTGTAGTTTATTATTTTAATGCTTCGGCATTGCTTATTGATAAAAACGTGTTGGACATCAGTCCTCTCAGCGGAATAGGAATTGGTGTAGGGTCTTTTATTGTTGGTTGGATAATTTATGATCTGCTTTGCAAATCACCATTGATAAAAAAACCAATCTTGTTCACACTGGTTGGCACAGTGGTTTTAATTGGTTTTGCCTATTTCTATTGCCAGGTTTTTAGTAGCCGGGCTGCCTACATACATTTTGGTTCTATGATCGGCAGTATCATGGTAGCCAATGTTTTCTATGTCATCATCCCGGCACAAAAAGCAATGGTAAAAGCGGCTAAAGAAGGGTTGCCTTTAAATCCACAGTTAGGGAAAAATGCATTGAACCGTTCATTGCACAACAACTATTTTACATTGCCTGTTTTGTTTGTGATGATAAGCAATCATTTCCCTACTACGTTTGGATTTGAACAGCCATGGCTTATTTTAAGCATCATTACTTTAGGTACAGCTGCTGTAAAGCATTATTTAAACCTGCGGGAAAAGGGAGCTTTGTCGGTTTGGGTGTTGCCTGTTTCAATTATAATTTTATTGGCAGGAGCTTTTATTTCGGCACCGCCAAAAAATCCGGCGGCATGTAATTCAACGATTGAGTTTACAGAAGTGCATCAGATCATTCAAGCTCGTTGCATCAGTTGTCATTCATCCAGGCCTACCGATGATGTATACAAAGCACCACCCAATGGCGTAGTTTATGATACGCCTAATGATATTGTCTTTAAGAAAGATTTAATTATGCAAAGGGTGGTAAGCACTAAAACAATGCCTCAGAATAATAAAACAGGAATGACAGAAAAAGAAAGAGATATCATACGCTGCTGGGTTGAACAAGGGGCTTCGCTAAAATAGTTACTCATCAAAAAAAATTAGTATGACCATAAAAGCATTTAATAAACTCAGTAAAGTAGAAAAAGCAAAACAGCTCATGAGTTGTTGTGGATCTTCATTTTGGGTAGACAGTATGATGAAGCAATTTCCTTTTGCCAATGAAAAAGGTTTGGTAGATGCTGCCTTGGAGCTTTGGTACAACCAATGTAGTCCAACCGATTGGCTGGAGTCTTTTACGCATCATCCAAAAATTGGAGATGTAAAAAGCCTGACCAAAAAATTTGCCGGTAAAGAACAAGCTGCAGTTGCGACAGCAACCAAAAAAACAATTAAAGCATTGGCCGATGCTAATAAAGATTATGAAAGTAAATTTGGATTCATCTTTATTGTATGTGCTACGGGTAAATCAGCAATAGAAATGTTGCGTTTGTTGGAAAGTAGGTTGAGCAATTCCATTGGTGAAGAATTACATATTGCTATGGGCGAGCAAATAAAAATAACCATTCTTCGTTTTCAAAAATTAATTACCGATGGGGATTGGAGTTTATTAAAACCCAGTCAGCTTACCAGCCATGTGTTGGACACAGCTATTGGCAAACCAGGTATAGATATTTGCATTCGTTTACAAAAACCTGTGAATGGTGTTTGGCTCAGCATTGCTCAAGGAATTACCAATATTGATGGTAGATTGGCTGATTTATTACCGGCACAAAAAATCCTCCCACCGGGAAATTATAAACTGGTTTTTGATACAGGCGGTTATTTTGCAGCCCAAAAAATTAAAGGCTTTTATCCCGAAGTGGAAATTCAGTTTGTGGTATTTGATGATACCCATTATCATGTACCGTTGCTGATCAATCCGTTTGGTTATTCCACTTACAGAGGCAGCTAATCAATCAACTTGTTTTTAAAAATATTCAAACAGAAAATAAAAGCACATGAGTACCAGTATTTCAGAAACACAAAAAGAACAGTTGTTTAATAAACTAAAAGAAGCAAATACCGAGTTTCAACAAATATATCCCGGCGACAGGACCGAGCGACAGCCCGTACATACTTTATATGGTGGTGCCAATTTATTTAAGTACGATGCGGCAGCAGCACTTGGGAGAAGAGCATTGGAGATTTTTGAAACCTATGCACCTAATGCCACCGTTTTTGGAAAAGTTTTTGGTATGGATACGCAATCGGGATTTAGTGATAAGATCTACAATAAAGTAATTGCCAAATTAAAAGCAGAGGCCATTGAAGATTTTAGAATAGATTTTGAAGATGGGTATGGCAATCGCAGCAACGAAGAAGAAGATGCAACTGCGGTATCAACTGCTTTAGAAGTTGCCAAAGGAATGAAAGAAAAATCTTTACCTCCCTTTATAGGTATCCGTATCAAGCCGTTTACCGAAGAAATGAAAGAAAGAGGGTTACGTACTCTGGATATTTTTGTAAGCACATTAGTAAAAGAAACGGGGGGTAAACTTCCCGATAATTTTATTGTAATGTTGCCGAAAGTAACTATCCCGGAGCAGCCCGCTGTTTTAGCTTCCTTTTTTGAAATTCTGGAAACAGAATTAAAAATAGAAAAGGGAATTTTAAAAATGGAAATGATGGTGGAAACCACACAAGCCATTATGGATATTGATGGCATCAATCCTTTATATCGATTTATAAAAGCCAGCAAGGGAAGATGCATCGCCATGCATTTTGGCACTTACGATTATACTGCCAGTTGCAGCATCACTGCTAAGTATCAGGAAATGGATCATCCAGTTTGTGATTTTGCACACCATATGACAAAAGTTGCCTTGGCACATACTGGAATTTGGTTGAGTGATGGCGCTACTAATACGATGCCCATTGGTCCACACCGTGGAGATGATTTAACTGCTGAGCAACTTCAGGAAAATATGGATACGGTGCACAATGCCTGGAAAAAAGGTTACGATCATATCCGTCATTCTTTATGGAATGGTTTTTACCAGGGCTGGGATTTAAACCCGGCACAGTTTCCCATGCGCTATGCTGCGGTTTATGCTTTCTTTTTGGAAAGTTATGATGATGCAGTAGAGCGTTTAAAAACTTTTGTGGAAAAAGCCGCCAGAGCAACTTTAATAGGTGATGTGTTTGATGACGCAGCAACTGGACAAGGACTTTTAAATTATTTTTTACGTGCTTTAAACAGTGGTGCCATTACCGAGGATGAATTAATGGCAACCGGATTAACACTTGATGAAATCCGTAGCCGTTCTTTTAAGCAGATTTTAGAAAACAGGAAAATGAAATAATGGAAGTCTGGACTTTCATACAAAAAAAAATAAGCGCAGGTATCAATATCATGCTGTTACTTGTTTTGGAAAGCGAAGGCAGCTCACCGGGGCGGCAGGGATTTAAAATGGCGGTTGCTGCCGATGGAGAAATATTTGGAACCATTGGCGGTGGTATTATGGAGCATAAATTGGTGGAGAAAACTAAAGTTATGTTGTTGAATGAAGAAAAAATTGTTTTACTTCAGCATCAATATCATGATAAAGAAAAAGTAAAAGACCAGTCGGGGATGATTTGCTCAGGGAGTCAATTAAATGCTTTTATTCCATTGACAGAGATAAAAACAATTGATACGATTATAGCAAATCCAAATCAATCTATTCAACTTTCGGCAAAAGGATTAATTGTTATAGATGAAGCCGCCAAAGGGTTACAATATAAAACTGATGAAGACTGGATATATACTGAAGCTATCCATCAGCAACCTGTAATACATATCATTGGCGGTGGCCATGTTGGGTTGGCATTATCAGAGTTGATGCATTTCCTCGGTTTTTATATCAAGCTTTACGACGATAGGGCAGAATTAAATACTATTGCCCACAATTCTTTTGCACAGGAAAAATATATTGTAAACTACGATGCTTTACCAAATCAATTTAATGAGGCAGCAAATGATTATGTTGTTATTATGACAGTTGGGTATAGATACGATAAAGCTGTTTTGAAACAATTAATCGGTAAATCTTTTTTCTATCTCGGTCTCATGGGTAGCGATCATAAAATTGAAATGTTGCTAAAAGAATTAAAAGAAGAAGGGTTCCCCAAATCGGGGTTACAAAAAATATTTACTCCCATTGGCATCAATATCTATAGTAAAACAACAAAAGAAATTGCAGTGAGTATTGCTGCTGAAATAATTCGTGAAAAAAATAAAGGGTTGCCAACAGGAAGAAACTATTAATTAAAAAGCCTCCGTTTTTCAACGAAGGCTTTTTTAAAGCTGTAGGGGAAGGGATCGAACCTTCACGAGGCAGTTAGCTATAACACAAAGTTCGGTGGTCGACCCCGGTCGAATTTGTATTGCTACAAAAACGGCTCTATGTTACGTTTGTCCTGTTATCCTCACCCCCGAGACAAGGGGGCATGTCTGCCAAAAATTTCATCACCCCACAATTTTAAGATCTTATATCTTGTTTGTGCTTGATAACACAAAACTAAGGTATAATGCCTTTATGTTTAAAATAATTTATCAAATATTTGGAAATTATAGAAAATCTTTAAATATTTGTTTATTATTTAAATAATTTTAAAAACATATTATTTTATGGCCGCAAAATTAAATCTTGACAAATTGGATTTGCAGATTATTCATGAAATGATGGAGACTGCAGAAGTTTCATATGCCGAATTGGGTAAAAAATTATTTGTAAGCGGCGGAACAATCCATGTAAGGATAAAAAAATTACAGGAATTTGGTATAGTGAAGGGGACAAAACTTAATGTTGATTTAAAACAACTTGGTTATGATATTACCGCATTTGTTGGCATTTACTTAGAGAAAAGTTCTCTTTATGATACTGTAGCAAAAGATTTAATGAGCATTCCGGAGATTGTAAGACTGAATTACATTACTGGTAACTATAGTATGTTTATTGAAATAGTATGTAGAGATATTTCCCAGCTGCGAAAAGTTTTACACGACGACTTACAAAAAATTAAAGGGATAGATCGTACCGAAACTTTTATTTCTTTGGAAGAAGGGTTTAAAAGAAATGTGCAGGTAGCGGCTGAAACCCCCTAGCACCCTAAAGGGGGAATTTGAAACACAATAATACTTTTAACATTGCATATATATCTTAAACCCTGATTAATAAAGTATACTTAAACTATATTACTCCTGCAGTTCCCCCTTTAGGGGGCGGAGGGGGTATTATTCTTTTACATCCACCGCATCCCTTAATCCATTTCCTAATAAATTAAAGGCCAATACCAACAACATAATGGCAAAGCCTGGAATAAGGGCAAGCAATGGATTGTGAGTAATAATAAAATTGTAATTCTCCTTTATCATTAATCCCCAACTGGGTTGTGGCGGCTGTATCCCAATTCCTAAAAAACTCAAACCTGCTTCTATAATGATGGCTGTTGCAAAATTTGCAGCCGCAATTACCATCACAGGTCCAAGGATATTTGGAAGGATATGCCGTAAAATAATGCGGCTGTCTTTTAAGCCCAATGCCTTAGCAGCCACAATATATTCCATTTCTTTAATCGCCATAACCTGGCCTCTAATTAAACGAGCTACAGAAACCCACATGGTTAAACCAACAGCTATAAAGATTTGCCAAAAACCTTTTCCCATGGCCATGGTAATGGCAAATACCAAAAGTAAAGTGGGGATACTCCAAGTAACATTTATCAGCCACATAATCACTTCATCAACCCAGCCTCGATAGTAACCAGCAATGGCGCCCAAAACAATTCCAATAGTTAAAGAAATTAATACGGCTATTAATCCTACAGCCAAACTCACCCTTGTGCCAATAATTAAACGGCTTAATATATCCCTGCCAAACTTATCGGTACCCAACCAGTATTTTTTATTAACTAAATATTTTTGAATAACAGATGGATTATTGTTGGTAATAAGATTGATGGAAAAATATTGAACAACTGTTGTGTCGTCATCAATAAATTTATTTACAAGCAGACTGTCATTTTTTATAAGGAATCCCTTTATAGGAATCAATTGATAATTATTTTTTCTACCTCCAATAAAATAATCCAGCCAACTATCATCAGTATTTTTATTGCCGGGTATTTTTAAAAACTGTTGGTTGTAACCCGGTTTTTTAGCTTGTATCTCCACGGTTTGCAAATCGGCATTGGGCGAATGATCGGGAGCAATAATATAACCAAGCAGCGAAACAAGTACTGCCAAAATAATAATGATAAGCCCAAAGATGGCAGCCTTATTCTTTTTAAGTCGCTTCCAAATTTCACTGCCGAAAGAAAAATTATTTTGGAACATGATGTAAATTACTGATTCATGTGTTTATAATTATTATTTTTTGCCCCACGAAATTCGCCGATAAACATTTCTATTGGTATCAACTTTTGTTATGGTTCATTTCAAAATTTTATTTCACATTTCTGCCTTTCCAGGTATACGTACCAAATTTACCAAGCCAGCCGGCAAATACAGTATATATGATGTGAAGAGGTTGCATCAATGGAAACATAATCAGCATGGATTGCTTGCCAAAAAACTTTGCAACGGGATAAAGGAAGAATAATTCAACAATAGTTTTTAAGAGCAACAATAACAACCAGAGTTTGACTATGGATAATGGATAATTGAAAATGATTAATTTTTCTGGATGAAAGATTGTTAGAAAAGGCAAAAGAAAAAATACCAGGTTTGTAATGTAAACGAGCAGTAGTACAGCAAATATCCTTTTGTCATCGTATTTATCAGCCTTGCTTGCCCAGCGGATTCGTTGATTTAAAAAATCTTTTATAGAATGAACAGGAGCCGTTTGTACAATGGCATCCTTCGACTTTAAGAACATCAGCTTATCAGGATAGGTACGATAAATTTTGTGCATCAATAACATATCGTCGCCACTGGCAATAGTATCTATACCGGCAAAGCCACCCACTTCTTCAAATACTTTTTTGGTATAAGCCAGGTTAGCACCATTACACATACTGTGTATTTTTTTATGTACCGACGCCCCTGTGATTCCCTGAAGTACCATAAAATCAAGTGCCTGAAAAAATTCAATAAATTTAGTACTACAATTGATAGCTACTGGTGCGGCAATAAATACTGGTTGATTCGTTTCATAAAAAGATGCAATAGTGTGCAGCCAGTTTTCTGTTACAATACAATCTGCATCAGTGGTTACTATTAAATTACCTGTTGACTGTTGTATGGCAATTTCTATTGCTTTCTTTTTATAGGAGTTTACAGTGACCCCAATAAAATCCTTTAATGAAATAAGCTTTACTTGTTCGCCAACAAATGAATTTATTATGGTTGCTGTTTTATCTGTTGAATGATCATCTACCACTAATACTTCAAACAAATGCTTTGGGTAAGACTGATTTAAAATAGAAAGTAAACAGGCTTCTATATTCTCCTCTTCATTTCGGGTGGGTATAATAACCGTAATTTTTGTTTGTAGCGTGAGGGTAGAATGTGTTGACTGGAAATAGGGGATATCGTTCCAGCTCCGTAAGTAATAAAGTATAAGTGCTGTATAGCTTAAAAACAGTAAGATAATGATTGTCAATGCCGCTGTCATATAGGCTGAATATAGTTTTTATTGTACAAGAGTGCGACGCCAATGAAGCTGCCCAATACCCTACAGTTGGGTACAAAAATAAATTTTTACAAATCAAAATAAACATTATCTTTGTTTAGTTGCATAAACAACTATATGTCAAACAACCAATTCAAGAAGGGCGAGTTATACAGCTTTATTACAGGTAAGGCAAGTACAGCTATATCACGCCGGTTGCAGAAGAATTTTAAACAAAGCAATGTAGACATCACCATTGAACAGTGGAGTGTGCTTTACCACCTTTGGAAAGAAGATGGCCTTAGTCAGCAACAGCTTTGCGATGCCACTTTTAGAGATAAACCTAGCATTACCCGTTTGGTTGACAACCTGGAAAAGTTAAAACTGGTGAATCGTGTACCATCCAAGGACGATAGAAGGATAAACATGATCTACCTCACTAAAGAAGCACAGGATTTGCAGGAGAAAACCATGGAAATTGCCACACAAACACTAAATGAAGCATTGGAAGGCGTAACACACGGACAAGTGGAAATTGCCAAAGAGGTTTTGCAGAATGTGTACGATAATTTGAAATAAAAAAAATCATCTTATAAATTTAATGTCATGAGCACAACAACCGCAATTACTACTCCCCTAAAAGGTGGAGAATGGTTAATTAAAGAAAGCAATGCATTTGAAACCTACACCCCCGAAGATTTTAATGAGGAGCAGTTGATGGTGAAAGAAATGTGTATACAGTTTTTGGCATCGGAGGTTTTACCCATTGTAGATCGTATTGATAAATTAGAGCCAGGCCTTATGCCATCTTTAATGGAAAAAGCTGGTGAACAGGGTTTGTTGGGAACTTCCATTCCGGAAGAATTTGGCGGTTTGGGAAAAGATTTTATAACAAGCACTTTGGTTAACGAAGGATTGGGTGGTGGCTTTTCGTTTAGTGTAGCCATTGCAGCACATACTGGAATTGGAACATTGCCTATTTTATATTTTGGTACCGATGCTCAAAAGCAAAAGTACATCCCAAAATTGGCCAGTGGCGAATGGAAAGGTGCTTATGGCCTTACCGAACCAAACAGTGGTAGTGATGCCCTTAGTGCAAAAACAGTAGCAGTACTGAGTGAAGATGGAAAGCATTATATCCTTAATGGACAAAAATGCTGGATTACCAATGGTGGTTTTGCTGATGTTTATACTGTATTTGCAAAAATTGATGGCGATAAGTTTTCAACTTTTATTATAGAAAAAGGTACCGAAGGATTTACCCAGGGGCCCGAGGAGCATAAGATGGGTATTAAAGGATCATCAACTGTTCAATTATATTTTCAGGATTGTAAAGTACCCGTTGAAAATTTATTAGGAGAAATAGGAAAGGGGCATATTATCGCCTTCAATATTTTAAATATTGGAAGATTAAAACTTTGTGCTGCTGCCATAGGCGGAAGTAAGGGGTCTATTAATGACACTATTAATTACGCCAAAACCCGTGAGCAGTTTAAAACAGCTATTGCTAATTTTGGTGCCATTAAATATAAATTGGCCGAGATGGCCATCCGCATTTTTGTAAGCGAAAGTGCCTTATACCGTACCAGCAAATGGGTGGATGATAAGGAAACTGAACTGGCTGCAGCGGGAGGTTCTTTTGCCGAAGCTTTATTGGGCGCTGCTGAAGAATATGCTGTAGAATGCGCCATTTTAAAAGTACACGGTAGTGAAGTGTTGGACTATGTAGTTGACGAAGCCGTACAGGTACATGGCGGTAATGGATTTAGTGATGAGTATTCGGCAAGCCGTGCTTATAGAGATAGCCGTATTAACCGTATTTATGAGGGTACCAACGAAATCAACCGACTACTTACTGTTGACATGATTTTGAAAAGAGCCATGAAAGGTAAGCTTGATTTAATGGGGCCAGCTATGGCGGTAAGTAAAGAACTAATGAGCATTCCTGATTTTGGTAATGATGATGACAGTGCTTTTGCTAAAGAGCGTAAGACTATTATTAATATGAAAAAGTGCATTTTGATGGTAGCAGGTGCTGCTGTACAAAAGCTGATGTTGAAAATACAGGATGAACAAGAAATACTGATGAATATTGCCGATATGGCCATGGAAACTTTTGAAGCAGAAAGTGCATTGTTAAGAATAATTAAGATGGTAGACAAAAATGGGGAAGCCGAATCGCAAATTCAAATTGACATGATGCGTTGTTACCTGAATGATGCTAATGACAAAGTGAATAAAGCCGGTAAGGAAGCTATTAATGCTTTTGCTAGTGGCGATGAGCAACGTATGATGTTGTTGGGCTTAAAGCGTTTTACAAAAACCGAACCTTTTAATAGTAAAGATGCCCGCAGAAGAATTGCTGATAAATTGATTTCAGAGAATAAGTACGCATGGTAATTTTGATAATTTAGAATGAAAGCCCTGACCATTTTGGCCGGTTTTTTTTTATAAATCATTATTTTACTCTTTAATACATGTCTATTTCAAGCATCACCTCTTCCAAAAGCGGACGACCCATTTGTTGCAAAATCATGTTGCAGCGATAAAGCAATGCTGGCGATAAGCCCCCGGTATTGGCATGATTCCAAAACGTTAATAACAGGTTTTGTTGAATAGGCGTTAAAGGCTCCTGCAATTTTAAAATCAAATGGTGTAAGGCCGAAATTTCATCGTCTCTAAGGTGATTGAAGGCATTGTTGGCCAACAGATCAATTGTAAGCGAAAGGATTGTTTTATTATGTAGCATTGTAATTGTGTTGTTTAATGGGGTAACGTAAACCATGCCCAAAAGATTATGTAACACAATATGGGGGCTACTTGTATGTGAATGGTTGGTGGAAAACCAGTTCGCTTTGCAGTATATATTCTACAAAGGCAGCTATTTTTATTTTCGAATTATTTTTTTATATTTACTAATACCTCAAAAGCAATAACCACTTCATCTAAAACATTAAACTATGGCAGTAAAAAAGAAAAAGGCCGCAGTTAAACCTGCAGCAAGTAAAACGGCCTCCAAAAAAGCAGCCACTAAAAAAGTAGCAATAAAGAAAAAAGCAGCACCTAAAAAATCAATTCAGGTAAAAGCTGCAGTAAAGAAAAAAGCAGCACCTAAAAAACCAGTTCGGGTAAAAGCGGCAATAAAGAAAAAAACTGTTACAAAAAAAAACGTGGCTAAAAAAGCCATCGTTAAAAAACTTATTCCTAAAAAAGTATCCGCTGCTAAAACGCCAATAAAAAAAGGAAAAGAAAAATTAATAAGGGTGTCTGCAACAGAACCTGCCATCATCCCTATTAATGTATTGATAGATCATGTGATGAAAACAGAAGACCCCATTAGGGCCTTTGACAAAAAAGTATTTAAAAAAGCCACGGCCAAGGCAGACCCTCGCCATCAAATGCTTATTTCCAGTAAATCTAAAAGTTCCAAAATGCCATCGGCCAAAAAGCCATTGTGGAGAAAATAAGTAATTTTAAAAAAAACAAAAATGCCTTAGTTAACTAAGGCGTTTTTGTTAAAGCGTAAAATCCTTTTCAATAAAAAACAATATCAACTAATTCCTTGAAGGAAAAAGCCCTTGCAAACAAATCACATATTTTAAACACAAAGATGGGGGAATAACAACTGTTTCGGATTGGTTATTTACTACTGGTTGAATGTTTACAGTGCTAGATTTTTGCCCTTGCTTTACATCATCTAACCCTGGTCCTTTTTCATTTACTAACCTAAAATAATGTTCTTTGTTTTTTCCAACATAAGTTTCAAACTTCGTCATAATCTTTATTTTTTTTACTGTGAATAATTTTTTTACTATACTTAATATAAGCTAAAAAAACTACAATGCCCAAGCTGGGTTTACTGCGTTCAACTTTTGCGTACTGCAGAATGTTTTTTTATTCGGTCAGTTTGCTGCCCCTTGGTTAAAAAGCAGGCGGGGGTAATGGGATGCCTGCGGCGGCAGAGAGATGCTAATTACAGTTGCCCAACGCATAATAAATAATAATAAAGATGAGGATGGTACTTAAGCACCCGCCACCAAGTTTTTTTGCACCATAGCCGGCAATAATAGTTCTAATAAATTTGTTCATAACAAGGGGTTTAAGGTAAGGTATGAATAAATAATGCCAGTGTTGTATAAAATACAGAAGTGATTGAGAAGGAGTAGGGAGAATGTACTGCTCGGTGAAAGAATAAGGCTGCTCAACAAACAACCAACCGGGGAGAAATAATTCTTTAGTTGGAGAGTTTTAATATTTAATTGTGTTTGGCGAGGACTTGATTTTGCATGAAATAGTACGATACGCTGTTGGTTGAAAACCAGATGGGGCCAATAAGCTGGGGACTACCACTTAAATTTTGAGCTGCCGCCGCCTGGGTTTTAACCAGCAGCGATTTAAATTATTGAGTTTAATATATTTTTATTCAAACAGTTTGCAGCACGTTGGGCAAAGCCCAGACGAGGGCAAGTTGACTATATCATGTCTTGTCCTAAAATAGGTTTACACAAAAAGTGTAAATATGGAAGTACAAAATCTATTAATTGAAAGAAGAATTTACAGTGTAGCCTTACAGCATAAAATCTGTAAAGAACACATTGAAGATGGTGCAAAACTTGCTGAC
>CAMTVJ010000005.1:0-698156 GCA_947085175.1 uncultured Chitinophagaceae bacterium | reverse complement strand
TGGCGACAGGGTACTTACACAGTTCTATACCATTGGAGGACCTTATGCTAGAATGGATGTTGATTTAAGAGCATTTGGAAAAGGCGTATACTGGGTTGAAATTGGTGACCTTAACGGAAACCGTTTAACTGTGTGTAGAGTCGTTGTTCAATAGTTATTAATCAAATTTAAAATACCAATCCCCCGAATTATTCGGGGGATTTTTTTATGGCTTGAATTATTTTTTGGTTGGAGTAATCTTTATCTTCATTCAATGATAAGTGAATTAGAAAATGCCCTGAAAAAAAATCAGCCTGATTTTCACAAGGTGGTTGAATTTAATCCTGCAAAAGACAAATTGTATCCTTTTGATTTCAGTTCAGCCAATCATGAGTTAACAACTGATACTATTGCCAATACGGATGCTTTTTCTTCATACATCAACCAAAAATTAGAAAATAAAAATTGTAAATATGGTATAGGGGGTTACAACGAAAATAGAACCTTGTATAGGCGTAGTGAATTGTTTGATGAAGCTAACAGGTCAATTCATTTAGGAATTGATATTTGGGGCCCAGCCGATACAAAAGTGTATGCCCCATTAGGAGGCATGGTACATAGTTTTGCTTTTAACAATGAATTTGGAGATTATGGAGCTACTTTGATTTTATTACACCAATTAGAAAGTATTGCTTTTCATACTTTGTACGGGCATTTGAGTTTAAAAGATATTGCTGGTCTTAGCGAAGGAGCATATATAAGCCGTGGGCAGGTTGTAGGACATTTTGGTGAAGCAAAAGAAAACGGACATTGGCCCCCACATCTCCATTTTCAAATTATCAATGAGATGAATGGATGGAAAGGGGATTATCCAGGGGTGGCTGCAATAACTGAAAGGGAGAAATATCTTGCCAATAACCCAGATGCTGATTTAATATTAAATATGATGAAATATGTAAAATAGTTTTTTCTCTTTTGTACAAAAAGTTTCAATGGGATATAAATAATAGCAAGTACAAAAGACCTAAAAATTGTAACTTTGCCTCGGAAAAATTAAAAATGGATATTAAAGCAGGACACTTTTTAAAGGATATTAATAGCCCCGATGATTTGAAAAAATTAGATCGGGAACAAATGCATCAGGTTTGTGATGAACTAAGGCAATATATTATTGATGTTGTAAGTGTTTATGGTGGTCATTTTGGCGCCAGCCTTGGTGTAGTAGAGTTAAGTGTTGCCTTACATTATGTTTTTAATACACCCTACGATCAATTGGTTTGGGATGTAGGGCATCAGGCTTATGGTCATAAAATATTAACAGGCCGCAGAGATAATTTTGCAACCAACAGAAAATACAAAGGGCTCAGTGGATTTCCCAAACGTAGTGAAAGTGAATATGATACTTTTGGCGTTGGGCACTCTTCTACTTCAATTTCAGCTGCTCTTGGGATGGCAATGGCTTCGCATTATAAAGGAGAAACCGACAGGCAGCATGTTGCAATTATTGGAGACGGAGCTATGACGGCTGGTCTAGCTTTTGAAGCTATGAATCATGCAGGGATTGAAAAAAGTAATGTACTCATTATTTTAAATGACAACTGTATGAGTATTGACCCCAATGTGGGTGCTTTAAAAGAATACTTAACCGATATTACCACTTCACATACTTTCAACGATTTGAGAGATAATGTGTGGAAAGCATTAGGCAAACTACCCGTTGGAAAAAATTTCAGCAGGGATATGGCTAGTAAATTAGAAGCTAGTTTAAAAGGGATGGTAAGCCGTAGCAGTAATTTGTTTGAAGCCTTAAAGCTTCGTTATTTTGGCCCCATTGATGGTCATAATATTACAAAGCTGATTGATACTTTAAAAGATTTAAAAGATATTCCAGGCCCCAAGATTCTTCATATCAAAACAGTAAAAGGTAAGGGGTACGATTTAGCAGAGAAAGATCAAACCAAATGGCATGCACCTGGCTTGTTTGATAAAGTAACTGGTGAAATTCAAAAGAAAAAATTTGATATACCACAGCCTCCTAAATACCAGGACGTTTTTGGTCATACCATTATAGAGTTAGCTGAAAAAAATAAAAAAATATTTGGAATTACTCCTGCCATGCCAAGCGGCTCATCCTTAAAATTAATGATGGATAAAATGCCTGACAGGGCATTTGATGTAGGCATTTGTGAGCAACATGCTGTTACTGTAAGTGCTGGAATGGCAACACAAGGGATGAAAGTATTTTGTAACATCTATTCCTCTTTTATGCAACGGGCTTATGATATGGTGGTGCATGATGTGGCTATTCAAAAGCTACCTGTGATTTTTTGCTTGGATAGGGCTGGTCTTGTTGGGGAAGACGGACCTACGCATCATGGCTGTTATGATATTGCATATATGCGATGCATACCCAACATGATTGTTGCTGCTCCTATGAATGAGTCTGAATTGAGGAACTTAATGTTCACCGCACAATTGGATTCGAATGAACTCCCCTTTGTAATTAGATACCCAAGAGGTGAGGGTGTAATGCCAGAATGGAGAACCGAGATGAAGGAAATAAAAATCGGTACTGGTAGAAAACTAAAAGACGGACAGGATATTGCTATTTTATCTTTTGGTCATCCCGGCAATTTTGCTGCTACAGCCATAAGAGATGTAAAAGGAGAAGGCATTAATCCTGCACATTATGATATGCGTTTTGTAAAGCCTTTGGATGAAGCAATGCTACATGAAATTTTTACGAAGTTTAAAAAAGTAATTACCATTGAAGATGGAACTGTGGTTGGAGGATTTGGATCGGCAGTGCTGGAGTTTATGAATGTACATCAATACAAGGCCGATGTAAAAATAATGGGAATTCCGGATACTTTAATTGAACATGGAACTCCTAAACAATTGTATGAAGAAATTGGTATTGATGCCAATGGAATTGCAAATGTATTTAGAGTAATGGCTGCTGTAAATACCACCAGTATAATTTAATCTCACTTTATAGATTATAAAATACCCTGCTGAAAAACAGGGTATTTTTTTTATTGGATTAAGCCATTGGAATTTCAATCGCTAACAATTCAGCTTCTTCAATTGCCGTAATAGTAAACATTTCGGTTTCAGAAATTCCCAAAGCATCTCTTTTATTTAGATGCTGATGGTTGATGGTTATTGATCCGTTGATGACCACTAAAAACACACCATTGTTTTTATACCCTATGTTGTAGTTAATGGATTTATCAGCCTCCAGTTTAGTTAAAGCAAATCTTGCATCCTGATTAATCCATAAAGCTTTGTCTTCCTCCATCGGAGAAACTACAAACTGCCAGTTGTTAACTCTTCCCTTTATATCAAAAGTCCTTTGATCATACCTTGGCTTAATGTTTCTTTCTTTTGGAAAAACCCAAACCTGAAAAAGGGTTACAGGTTCTGTTTCAGATTCATTGGCTTCTGAATGTTGAACTCCCGAGCCAGCACTCATGATTTGTACATCACCTGCTTTAATGATTCCTTCTCCACCAGTACTGTCTTTGTGTTTTAAAGCACCTGTAAAAGGAATAGTCACAATTTCCATATTGTCGTGTGGGTGGGTAGGAAATGCACCTCCTCCTGCAATAAAATCATCATTCAATACCCTAAGCAATCCAAACTGAATTTTAATGGGATCATAATATTGTCCAAAACTGAAATAAAAATTGGGCTTAAGCCAACCAAAATCTGCTGTTCCTCTTTCCGAAGCCTTGTACAATTGTTGTTTCATGATGCTATTGTTTTCATAAAAAATCCCAGATAGAATCGGGGATATGTTTTTTAATTTTGTGCAGCAATGTCTTCACCTGGCATTAAGCTATTTATATCTTCTTCTCTTCCTTCATTCCATTCAATGATAAAATTATTTCTTCCTTCTCCGGTTATTAAACTCATGTAGCGCATTTGCACCAACTCCAATAATGAAAGAAAAAGAAAGATAGCATGAATACGATCTTCACAAATTTCAAATACTTTTTCAAAAGAAACTGTTTTATCCGATTGGCAAACATTTAATATGTATTGCCTGCTGTCCTCCATAGTATAATTATATTGTACTACGGTATGAACAGGCTTAAGATTACGCTCATGTAATTTTTGAATAACTTTTTCAAAAGCTTTCATTAATTTAAAAAGCGTTACAGTTTGTATCTCTGTTCCTTCACCAGCATCTTCTCCAATTTGTGATATTTCTTTCTGAAGATTACCCCGTTTTAAAACCAGCAATCTTTCGGCTTCCATTTCGGCCATCTTCACTGCCACTTCTTTATATCGTTTGTATTCAAGAATTTTATTTATCAATTCTTGTCTTGGATCAATCTCATTTCCATCTATATCAATTTCTTTACGAGGTAAAAGCATTTTTGCTTTAATACGCATTAATGTACTGATGAATAAAATGAATTCGCTGCTGAGCTCAATATTTAAATTTTCGCTATTATGGATAAAGTCCAAAAAATCGTTGGTGATCGTTGTGATAGGTATATTATAAATATCCAACTCGTCTCTTTCTATAAAAAACAGCAAAAGATCAAACGGACCTTCAAACTGTTCTAATTTTATCTGGTATGATAATGTATTCAACTTAATTGAATTTTTAAATAATGATTAAAGCCTTTTGGTAAAGAAGCAGCAAATGTATTGATTAGTTAACATAATTAAGGCCTCAAGCCTTATCTGTATTGCAATTGTGGAAAAATCGATTACAGTTTTATAGTAAGCCCAATGCCAATAATTTCCTTTAACTGTGTTTTTTTCAAAATATCATCATCATATATAATGTCTAAACTCAAATTGGTGGCCAACCAGTCGTTAAATTTTAAACTTATCAAATTGGTAAATAGGATGTCCACGTTTTTAGGATTTCTTTGGTAATTACTAAAAAGATCCAAACGGCCGGTATAAGTAGCCCATTTGCTAATGGTCTTATTGTATTTTGCTGTTAAGTAAGCACCAAACTCCATATTGGATGTTTTGGATGAATCCACACCAAATTTATTGACAGCTAAGAAATCTTTGTCTGATTTAAATACCCATCTTGCTGATGCAGGAGAAATAAACAGTGAAAATTCTTTGTTGGGTTTAAAGTCTAAACCTGGTGAAAACAGTAGTTTTCCAGGCGTTAAAAAATTGGAGATTTTAGTGTTGGTATCTGCTGCATAATTATAACCTTCAATGACCTGCGTATTAAAATTAATTAAAAAGCCAGCGTACCAACTTTTGCTTAACTGGCGGCCATATTTTGTGGTTAAATCTATTCTGTCGTCCGTTTTTCTAAACTTACTAAAGCTGGTTGCATTTTGAAATCCAAGTGCTATGTCAATATTATTATCCCAAGTGTTTTTTCCATTGCGATAATTGATGTTGTAATTCAGAAGCGTATTTAAGCCAAGGGTATTTTGTTCACCGCCACCGGCCCAATTACTTAAAGCACCTTGATTTATATTTAGAGCAAATATACCCGCCTTAGTCCAGCCGTCTTTTTCCGACGTTTTAACTGGCTTTTGAGAAGCCAATTGCATTTCTTTAACAGCATCATCTTGCGCAGTTAACGATTGAGAGAGTAAAAAACTTAATAGACTTAAAAGGAAAATTTGTTTCATGTATTTATTTTAAGAGAAAAATAGGGTAAAAAAAATGCGGTTTTTTACAACCGCATTTTTTTAATTAGTAATAAACTACGGTTTTTATTTTTTTAAGGAATCTCTTATTTCTATAAGCAATGCATCTGTAGAAGATGGACCTGCTGGAGCTTCTTCCTGCTTTTTCTTCATAGAGTTGATAGATTTAATCACTAAAAACATCACAAATGCAACAATGATGAAGTTGATTACAGCAGTAACAAAATCGCCCCACTTCACAGAAACGGCTTCAGTAATAATTGCACCTGTAGTTGCATCGGTAACAGCTTCTTTGAGTACGTACATATTCTTACTCAAGTCGGCTCCACCAATCATACCTATAAGTGGGGAAACAATACCATCAGTAAATGATGAAATTACTTTGCCAAATGCACCACCCATTACAAATGCAACGGCAATATCAACGAGACTGCCTTTCATAGCAAACTCTTTAAATTCTTTGATGAAACCCATAAATTTTAGTTTTAAGTTTAAATTAATAGATTAAAATATTGATAATAGTAAATATAAAATATTTAATTCTTTTTTTCAAGCCCTTGGTTAAATAAGTAAATTAGTTTCAACATTTTCGTATAAATACGTCAACTTTGCGCCACAATTTAAAATTTGAATAAAGGATTTCTCAACTGGTTTATCTTCATCATTCTTTCCATAATATGGGGCAGCAGCTTCATCATGATGAAAGAAGGATTGTTGCACTTATCGGCATACCAAGTAGCCGCACTACGAATAGTTTTTTCAGGAATCGTTTTATTGCCATCTGCTATTAAGCATTTTAAAAAAATCCCACGCAATAAGTTGTTGCTTATTTTTATGTCGGGTGTTTTGGGGAGTTTATTGCCTGCTTTCTTATTTTGTGTGGCTGAAGAGGGTATAGATAGTGCTTTGGCCGGTACACTTAATTCCTTAACACCCATATTTGTTATTATAACCGGGGCGTTACTTTTTAATACAAAAACATCCTCCAATAAAATCTTTGGTATACTAATAGCTTTTAGCGGAAGCATTTTGCTTTTAATAAGCAAAGGGAATATGCAAGAAAGCCAAAATTTGATATATGTTTCATTTGTAGTTTTAGCTACCATTTGTTACGGCATCAATGTTAATATGGTGTTTAAACATTTACATGATATAGGGTCGTTGCAAATTGCAGCAGTAGCGTTAACATTAAATGCAATACCGGCTTTTCTCATTCTTGTATTAACCGGTTATTTTAGTTTAGATCTTACTAGCCCTGAAATTTTATATTCAACTTCTCATGCAGCTATGCTGGGGATATTTGCTACTGCAATTGCTTCAATCATATTTTATGTTTTAGTAAAACGGGCGGGAGCTATTTTTGCCTCAATGGTTACTTATGGCATACCTATTATAGCCAATATTTGGGGAATTGTTTATGGCGAAGAAGTTGGCTTAATTCAATTTGGATGTTTGATGCTTATATTGGCAGGAGTGTATATCGCTAATCGAAAAAGAGTAACTTATTAATCTGTTTCAGTAAAAGAAATATTCTTTTCTCTTAAAAATTCTTTAATCCTATCAGCATGAACACAAATACCCACGT
Organism: uncultured Chitinophagaceae bacterium; assembly: GCA_947085175.1. GTDB lineage: Bacteria > Bacteroidota > Bacteroidia > Chitinophagales > Chitinophagaceae > Ferruginibacter. Next base: position 690,950 of record CAMTVJ010000005.1, on the reverse strand, counting down.
GTAAAAAAGGGCTATTGGAAATTTTATTTTTTTTGCCATTGTTGATGATCTCAAAATCTTTCATATCAAAGCCAAGATGTAAATGATTGGTGGCAAACTGCATTCCATAAACAGTTCCATTTGTATCAAACAAAGGACCTCCACTTTGCCCACGTAAACCTGGCGTGCTCATTTCAATGCCTGTAATACCGCTATTAGGTTGGCTAGCCACAAAACGAGTTACTATCCCATCAATTGGAAAAGAGGGAGAATTAGGGTTGCCTGAATTGGTCCATTCAATATCATCAGTATCTGGATTGTGCTTGAAATTATTAAACTCTGGAAAAGGGAAGCCTATACGGCATAATGATTTTCCTTGTTTAATGTTACTGGAATCTTTTATAAAACTTGCATGAGAAGTATAATGTATTTCGTTGAATCCTTTAAATTCTAAGATAGCCAGATCAAGTGTGGGGTGTGCATGACAGGTTATTTCTTCTATTTTATCAAAACAGTTAAGGAAATTATTTTTTAATTGAACTGTAGTTTCGGGCAGGTATTTATATTTCATTTCCAGGCCCTGAATGTTTCTTCTGTATTTCCCATCGTTAGCAATGTAATTTCTTTCGGCTTTAAACTTTAAAAAAGTTTGATTAATTTGATCTGCAGCCGGAATTAAATCCAACACATGTTTACAGGTAATTGCAACACCGCTACCATTTACAAAAAAGAAAGTAGAACTCCCTGGAAGTACTAAGCCGCTATAGGTTCTGGAAATACTGTGGAGTGGACGGGTAAACTGTAAAACCTTTTCAATAGCCTGTTCAAACATAATTAATTATTAAAGTGAGATGGATAAAGCCAGAAAGGTTGTATTACTATACAGCCATAATTTCTTTTTCTTTTGCTTCAAGATGCTTTTCGATGTAAACAATAAATTTATCTGTAGCCGCTTGTGCATCATTTTCTGCATCCTTGCAAATATCTTCACTCAATCCCTCTTTTTGTAATTTTTTAATTCCTTCAATACCATCTCTTCTAATATTTCTTACTGCAACTTTAGCATGTTCTCCTTCGGCATAACATCGCTTAACCAATTCTTTTCTTCTTTCTTCGGTGAGGGGTGGTAAAAATAATCGAATGGTAATTCCATCATTTTGTGGGTTAATGCCGATATTGGCCATAGTAATGGCTTTTTCAATTGGCTGTATCATGTTTTTCTCCCAGGGTTGAACCGAAATCGTTCGGGCATCCAAAGTTGAAATATTGGCTATCTGACTTAAGGGGGTTGGATTACCATAATAATCGGCAACAATACCATCTAACATATTTGGATTGGCTTTACCAGCACGAATTTTTACTAATTCCGATTCCAGATGATTCAATGCTTTTTGCATAGAAGATTCTGTTTCATTTATTATTTTACTAATTTCTTCAGACATGATTTCTAGTATTAATTGGTTGCAAAGCTATAAAAAACTAATGTGAATTAAAGATAGCTTTTAAAGAATGATTTAAAAGAAGGGGGATGTTAATTAAAATAGACTTATGAAAATTAATCAGCTTCAACAGTTTCAGAAGCGAGCTTTAACAACTTTCTTGTTTTAAGTAATCGGGCTTTCTCAAAATTACCCTTTACCACGGTTTTGATTTTTGGCCTGCTATAATAAATGATGCCAATAAAAATAAAAGCAGAGAATAGCAATACTCCTAAAACTACAGTTGTGCCAAAGTTTCTTAAAAAGAAAGCTAAGGCTATAAAGCCAATATTAACAGCAATGCAAGTGAAGGTAACCATCTTATGGCTCAATCCAAGATCGAGTAAAAAATGATGAACATGGGTTCTGTCGGGGCTAAAAGGCGAACGCCTGTCTAAAATACGCAAACCAAAAACACGTAAAGTGTCAAATAAAGGTATCATTAAAATAGCGAAACCAATGGCCGGAGCTGCAGCAAAAGGTACAGGTGAAACAGGGTTGCCTGCAACATTAATAAATTTTATTACTAAAATAGAATTGATTAATCCTAATAAAAGCGAACCAGTATCTCCCATAAATATTTTAGCAGGAGAAAAATTATAAATCAAAAAACCAATGATACTACCAGCTAGTGCAAATGCCATTACAGCATAAGTTAATTGTCCGGCAAAATAAAAATAAGTGCCAAATACAAGGGTCGTTAATAATCCAAGGCTTCCAGCTAACCCATCCACACCATCAATTAAATTAAAAGAATTAGTGATGACAATAATGGTAAAAATGGTTAAAACGATACTGGCAATATGAGGGATTTCATAAATACCCAAAAAGCCATGCATATTGGTTATTTGAACGCCAGCAAATTTTATAACAATACCCGCAGCAATCAATTGACCAATAAATTTTTTACTAGCCGACAAAATTAAAATGTCATCCTTAATGCCTAAAAAGAAAATAACAATGGCAGCAGCTGCAAAGTATTGAAGTTCTGAAGTGATTCCCGAAGGCACTCCCATTAATGTTGCAATGATAAATCCCGCAAAAATCCCTAATCCTCCTAAAGTAGGAATAACTGTTTTATGTACTTTTCGCTCATCTGGTTCGTCAAACAATTTTTTATCTTTTGCCACCTGAATAATTACCGGGATAGCAAAAAAGGTAACCAAAAAGGCCAAAACTGCACTAAGTATAATATTGTCCATTCTTTTTGTTTAATTCTAAACCATTTGACTAATGCAAAAGTATTAAATATGTTTAAGGTTTTAAACCTTAAAATCATTTAAAAGATTCGATTTAAAGTAAAATAGTTGCCTGTTTAATAAGCCAAGAGAGATAATTAGAATATGGTTCTCTGGATATTGCTATGCAAATAACGAAATTATTATGAACTTAGTATCAACTATTTAAGTTTAAAAACTATTTTACTTTGAAGGAAAGCCATTTTTAAATTAGGTTTGCATTTTTAAAAGTCAATTTTATATCAATAAAAGCTTAATTCCATGGTTAATTTAAAGGACACTGCTTCCCAAATAAGAAGAGATATAGTGAGAATGGTTCATGCCGTTCAAAGTGGGCATCCGGGAGGTTCATTAGGCTGTACTGATTACTTTACTGCATTGTATTTCAATGTAATGAAGCATAATCCACAATTTAATATGGATGGAGTTGGAGAAGACTTGTTCTTTTTAAGTAATGGACATATTTCGCCTGTATTTTATAGCACTTTGGCCAGGAGTGGCTATTTCCCAATAGCCGAATTAAATACTTTCCGAAAGTTAAATACACGTTTACAAGGTCATCCAACTACACATGAGCATTTGCCGGGTGTTCGTATTGCCAGTGGTTCATTAGGACAAGGGATGAGTGTGGCCATTGGTGCTGCATTGGCTAAAAAACTGAATAATGATGATAATCTTGTTTTTTCATTACATGGTGATGGGGAATTAGATGAAGGCCAAAATTGGGAAGCCATTATGTTTGCTGCCCATAAAAAAGTAGATAACCTTATTGCTACTATTGATGTAAACGGACAGCAAATTGACGGAGCTACAAAAGACGTAATGACTTTAGGCAATTTGAAAGCCAAGTTTGAAGCTTTTGATTGGCAGGTGCTGGAAATGGACGGAAATGATATGGATGCGGTTGTTGCTGGGTTAAATAATGCCAAGTCTTTTGTTGGAAAAGGAAAACCCATTGTTATATTAATGAAGACAGAAATGGGCAAAGGAATTGATTTTATGGAAGGTACTCATGAATGGCATGGTATAGCCCCCAATGATGAGCAATTACAAAAAGCCCTGGCTCAATTGCCGGAAACTTTGGGAGACTATTAAATTATAAGCTTCCATTAAATTACCTCAATTCAAAATTTTGTTTGCTGGCTTTAAAAGCCGGAAACCAAGCTGCAATAAAGGCAATGGCTGTGGCTGTAATTGCAACCAATAAAAAGTCAGTGGCAATTATTTTTACCGGAAAATAATCCAATAAAAAAGAACCTCCTTCTAATTTTATTAGCTTAAACTTGATTTGTAAAAAGCAAATTATTGTTGCCATTAATATCCCGGTAGCTGTTCCAATACTTCCCAATAAAAGCCCTTCGGTTAAAAATATTTTAAGAATACTTTTTTCTCCGGCACCCATACTTTGTAAAACACTGATATCTTTTTGTTTTTCCAACACCAGCATGGTTAAGGCACTCACCATATTAAATGCGGCTATGATGAGAATTAATGTAAGCACCGCATAAATGGCCCATTTTTCCAGTCTCATCGTATTATAAAGACTGCTGTTTTGCTCGTACCTGGTTTGTACTTTATAAGCAGTACCAAGTAAAGAGGCTATGCTTAATTGTTCTAGTTTAGGATCTGATTTATCCTTTAGTTTAATTTCTACTGCACTGTATTCGTCATCAGCAAATCCCATTTGTTGTTTTACAAAACCAATATTGGTAATAACATATTTATCATCAAATTCTTGTTGTATCGTAAAAATGCCAGCTGCCTTAACAATGCCCTCACTTAAAGATTGTAAAGGATCGTTGTTGATTGCATTTTTTTTGGGTAAGATGACGGTAATAGGGTCATAGGATAATGTCTGATCAAAACTAAGTGATACAGCATTTTGAATACCTGAACCTGCAACCAGATAAGGGTCTTGCGTGTTGCCAGTAAAATATTTACCTCGGTTTGTTGAAGCCGCCAACCCACTAACATTTGAGTAATTGTCATCCACCCCTTTTAGGTAAATGACGGTTTGTGCATCTTGATTTTTTAAAAGCGCTTTTTCTTCAGCAATTAGTGAAATATTAGCAATTGATGAATGTAGCTTCAATTTGGAAATTTGATCTGCTGTAAGCAAAAAAGTTTTTCCATTGGCAGGTAACACTTTTACATCAGTATAAAAAGAAGAGTATAAAGATTTAACTAAGTCTTCAAAGCCATTAAAAACACTCAATACCAAAACCTGACAACAAGTGGCAAATGCAATTACTCCCACAGTAACCCATGAAATAATATTGATGGCGTTGGCGCTTTTTTTTGCTTTAAAATATCTCCAGGCAAAAGTTAGGTACATTAAATGATTAAGGGTTTAATGTTTAAAAGGTTTAAAGTTGAAATTCTCTAATTCAAGCTTCTCCTTTTTCCCCTTTAGGGGATTGGGGCGATTCTTTTATTTCCTTAAATATTTGATCCATCTTATCTACATAATCTAAAGTGTCATCAATAAAAAAAGTAAGCTTTGGCATGCTTCGTAACTGATGACGAACTCTTGCCGTTAATTCCTTTTTTATTTCCCAGCTACGCTCTTCAATTTTTTTAAGGGCATCAAAACTATCTGCAACTTTAAAAAAACTTAAGTAAATTCTTGCTTCATACAAATCGGGAGTAATTTTTACTGAGGAAATGGAAACCATTCCGCCATCCATCATCGAAATTCCTAATCGCTGAAAAATATCACTCAACTCCTTGTTCAACAATCCCGCTACCATTTTCTGTCTTTTACCTTCTACCATGTTATTACGCTTTAATCGTTGTAAAATTAGTTACTTTGCCTTGATTTGACCGAATTTTAAAACTATGAAGAAATACGCAAGGCTTTTCCGATACCTGGCTGCATATAAAACCAATATTGCATTATACTTTTTATTCATCATATTAGCGATTGTTTTTTCAGTTACTTCTTTAGGGTCTCTACCATTTTTTTTAGACCTGATTTTTAACAAAGGGAAAGCCGATGTTCTAAAACCTGAGATTATTAGTTCATCGCAGGATATAATTAATTATATCAGTTTTTATTTACAGGAACTAATGAAAGTAAATGGGAAGGCTTATGTACTTGCCTTAATCTGCGGCATGGTGTTAATAGCTGTGTTCCTTAAAAATCTGTTTACCTACCTATCATATTACATATTGGCTCCAATGCGTAATGGAGTTATGAATAGATTACGAAATGAATTGTTCCAGAAGATTCTTATCATGCCTATAGGTTATTTTACCGAAAAGCGTAAAGGCGATGTAATGAGTAGAATGACTAATGATGTGGGAGAATTGGAAAACTCTGTTGTTGGAACTGTTGAAGGGTTTATAAAAGACCCATTGAGTATATTGTTTTATTTGGCTACTATGATTTTTATCAGCCCAAAGCTTTCATTATTCTTATTGATCTTATTGCCATTAACTGGATTTATAATCGGACGATTAAGTAGGGCTCTTAAAAAACAATCAAATGATGCTGCCATCAAACAAGGCGAGGCATTATCGGTATTAGATGAAACATTGGGTGGTCTGCGTGTAATTAAGGCTTTTACTGCCGAACGATTGGTAGGAAGGAAATTTGAAAAGCATAACGAAGATCTTTTTCATATAAAAAATAAAATGCAATATCGGAGAGATTTGGCTTCTCCATTGTCAGAATTTTTGGGGGTTGCTGTACTGGCTGCTATACTTTATTTTGGAGGACAGCTAGTACTTGGTAGCAATGCAGGCGGACTTACAGATAAAGGGTTTATCATGTATATTGTAATATTTACCCAGATTATTAGTCCTGCGAAATCATTATCCACTTCTTTTTACAATATGCAAAAAGGCAGCGCAGCCATTGCACGAATAGAAGAAGTATTGCAGGCACTAGTGATGGTAGAGGAAGCTGCCAATCCCAAACCAATAGTTAGTTTTGAGCATAGTATAGAGTTTAAAAATGTGGGTTTTGCTTATGATGATGTTACTATACTTAAGAATATCAATTTAAAAGTAGAGAAAGGGAAAACAGTAGCCTTAGTTGGAAGTAGTGGCGCTGGAAAAAGTACGCTTGCCGATTTGGTCCCTCGTTTTCATGATGTAAGTACAGGAGAATTACTGATTGATGGAATCAATATCAAAGAATATTCATTAGATCAGTTACGAGGATTAATGGGTATTGTAACCCAAGAGCCCATTTTGTTTAATGATACCATTGCTAATAATATCACATTGGGGATTGATAATGCTACCAACGAGGCAATTGAACAGGCTGCAAAAATTGCCAATGCCCATCATTTTATATTGCAAAAAGAAGATGGTTATAAAACTAATATCGGCGATCGTGGAGGAAAACTCAGCGGTGGTGAGCGCCAGCGTATGACCATTGCTCGTGCTGTACTTAAAAACCCTCCCATTTTAATATTGGATGAAGCAACATCTTCCTTAGATACAGAAAGCGAACGCCTGGTACAAGATGCTATAAATAATTTAATGAACAACCGGACTTCATTAGTCATTGCCCATCGATTAAGTACCATACGCCATGCCGATGAAATTATAGTATTACAACAGGGAGAGATTGTAGAAAGAGGAACACATGATGGTTTGATTGCACAAAATGGGTTTTATAAAAAACTTGTGGACATGCAGGAGGTGAGATAAAACCAAACCTATAAGGTCTTCAAGACCTTATAGGTTTATAAAAAAAGGAGAACGATAACTTGTTCTCCTTTTTTTATAATTTAATATTAATAAACTACCTCGCAGCTCCCATTTTTGCCTCAATACTTAAGGTAGCATGTGGTACAGCACGTAAACGGGCTTTATCTATTAAACGGCCTGTAACACGACAAATGCCATAGGTTTTATTTTCAATACGCATGATCGCTTTTTCAAGGTGATCGATGAAAGTAATTTGGCGACTGGCCATCTGGCTTAATTGCTCTCTTTCCATGCTCATACTTCCATCTTCCATAGTCATGTAACGGGCATCATCATTATCTCCACCCATTTCATCTTTACGGGTAATTAAACCTTGTAAGTAAGATAATTCTTTCTTAGCTGAGTCTAATTTACGATTAATTAAATCTCTAAATTCAGTAAGGTCAGAATCGCTATAGCGAATTAAAGGTGCTCCTGGATCATTCTTAAGTTGATCTAAAACAGACTTAGTAAACTCTGGTTGATATTTACGAGAAGTTTTGGTATTTATTTTTGGTAATACAACTGCTTTTGCCGGTGCAATTTTAATGTCTTTGGCTTTTGTTGGTGATTTTTCTCTAACTGGTTCTTTTGCTTTAACTGGCTCCTTTGCCGGTAATTTTTTAACTGACACCGCTTTCGCTACCGCTTTTTTCACTTCAACTTTCTTCATAGGTTTTTTTATATCTGGTTTTTTTACAATCTTCTTAACCACAGCTTTCTTAACTATAGGTTTCTTCGCAACAACTTTTTTTGCTACTACTTTTTTTACTACTACTTTCTTGGCCACAGGCTTTTTAGCGGGTGCTTTTTTAGCAACTGGCTTTTTGGCAACCACTTTCTTAGCCACAGGCTTTTTAGCGGGTGCTTTTTTAGCTACAGGCTTTTTGGCAACTGCCTTTTTAGCCGGTACTGATTTTTTAACTGTTTTTACAGTTTTTTTAGCCGCTGGTTTAGCCGCTTTCTTTTTTGTTGCCATACAATTATACCATTTTAAGTACGTTCACATGCAATATAACGTCATTCACATCAATTTCAATACCATTGTTATTTGATGGTAAAAATGTCAGTGAATCAGCTAGAATTTCGGCGCAAATATAATCTTTATATTGAATTAAAGATGGTTGTAACCCCCCATTTTCAAATATGCTCACTTCAATACGGTCTGTTAAGCTAAAACCACTATCTTTTCTTATATTCTGAACACGGTTCACAAATTCTCTAGCATCTCCCTCTTTTTTCAAATCATCAGTAATGATAATATCTAAAGCTACAGTCAAATGTCCTTTAACAGCTACTTCATATCCAGGAATCTCATCGGTAGATATTTCCAGGTCTTCGGCAGTTATACTTATAGGTTCTTCTCCAGTAGTGTTATAATCATTGTTTAAAATATATTCCCCTTCCAGCATTTTATCGATGGTAAAATTGTCAAATTCGGAAATTAGTTCGGCTGCCCATTTCATTTTTGGGCCAAGCTTTTTGCCCAGCGTTTTAAAGTTTGCCTTGGCTTTTTTCTTGATAAAGTCATTATCGCCAGCCAAAACTTCCACTTCTTTAATATTGGTTTCAGCCTTAATGATATCTTCTACCATTTTAATACGAGAAGCCATTGTGGCATCCATAGCCGGGATAAAAACTTTTTGAAGCGGCTGACGTACTTTAAGGTTAACTTTTTTACGCAGTGATAGAATTAGAGATGAGATATTTTGTGCTAATTCCATCCTTTTTTCTAAATCTACATCAATCACTTCATTTTGAACAGTTGGGTAATTGGTATGATGTACCGATTCGTTAACAAATCTTCTTGAAACAGTATTTAAGTTATTGAAAAGCCAATCTGCAAAGAAAGGAGCAATTGGTGCCATCAACTTACATAAGGTTTCTAAACACTCATATAATGTTTGATAAGCACAAATTTTATCATGCTCATATTCTCCCTTCCAAAACCGGCGACGACAAAGCCTAACATACCAGTTGCTTAAATGGGCATCCACAAAATCTTCTATAGCTCTGCCTGCTTGTGTAGGCTCGTAAGCATCAAAATTTTCCTGTACATTTTTTATCAAGGAATTGAGAGAAGATAAAATCCACTGATCAATTTCTGGTCTTTCTTTTACGGGGATGTAGCTTTCTTTAAAAGTAAACCCATCTACATTGGCATAAAGGGCAAAAAACTGATAAGTATTATAAAGTGTACCAAAAAACTTGCGCTGAACTTCCTTAATGCCTTCCACATCAAACTTTAAACTATCCCATGGAGAAGCATTGGTGATTAAATACCAGCGTGTGGCATCGGCACCATAACTATTAATCGTATCAAATGGGTCAATGACGTTGCCAAGGCGCTTACTCATTTTATTACCTGCCTTATCCAACACTAATCCGTTTGAAACTACAGTTTTGTAGGCAAGGCCGGCCCCCCCGCCCACCAAAGGGGGATTTTGCGAAGAGCCCAGCGAAAGATTATGCTTTGCTAATTCTTCGTCAATACTTTCCTTTAACAAAGCAGCAATAGCATGTAAAGTATAAAACCAACCTCTTGTTTGATCAACGCCTTCAGCAATAAAATCGGCAGGGTAGTTTTTTGCAAATGTTTCTACATTCTCAAAAGGAAAATGCCATTGGGCATAGGGCATGGCGCCACTATCAAACCAAACATCAATTAAATCCGCCACCCTTTTCATGGGCTTACCAGTTGCACTTACCAAAATAATATCATCTACATAAGGCTTGTGTAAATCCAATATGCCGTCATGTAAATAATGCTTATTGGTTTCGCCACCTAAAACTTCGGCAGCCTTTTTTATTTCGTTGTTTAACTCTGCAATAGAACCAATACAAATCTCTTCATCTCCTTCTTCGGTTTTCCAAATTGGCAGCGGTGTTCCCCAAAAGCGGCTACGGCTCAGGTTCCAATCCACCATGTTTTCCAACCAGTTGCCAAATCGACCGGTGCCGGTAGCAGCTGGTTTCCAATTGATGGTTTTGTTTAACTCCACCATTCTCTCTTTTACTGCTGTTGTTTTAATAAACCATGCATCCAATGGATAATAAATGATAGGCTTATCGGTTCTCCAGCAATGCGGATAATTGTGTTCGTATTTTTCTACTTTAAAAGCCCGGTTCTCTTTCTTAAGCTTTACAGCGATGTCGATATTTACATCCACATAATCTTTATCGTCTTTATAATTTTTTACATAGCGGTTGCTGAATTCGCCAACTCCCTCTACAAATTTTCCTTGCTTATCAACCAGAGTTATAATACCAAGGTTATTTTTTTGTCCAACTTTATAGTCATCTGCACCAAATGCAGGTGCTGTGTGTACAATACCAGTACCATCTTCGGTGGTAACAAAGTCGCCAACAATAACTTTAAAGGGTTGTGCACCCGGTGTTATCTCCTGAATCTTTTCTAATGTATTTGCTTCAGAAGGCAAGAGTTGTTCGTATTCACAACCTTCTAAATCCTTACCCTTAAACTCGGCAATGATTTTCCATGCCCCCCCACCCCCCAAGGGGGGATTTTTAGAGCCCTCTGCTTTCGACTCATTTAATTGATCTAAATAGGTTGCAATACATACATTTTCACCTTCAGGTTTAAAAAACTTACCTACCAATGCTTTGGCAAGTATTACATTAATTGGAAGAAAAGTATATGGATTGAAAGTTTGTACCAACACATAATCAATATTTGGTCCAACTGTTAATCCAAGGTTGGAAGGAAGAGTCCATGGAGTAGTTGTCCAAGCCATCAAGAAAGCCTCTCCATCAAAATTTTTGATTTTGACTTTTGACTTTTGACTTATTTTAAACATCGCCACCGCACTAGTATCCTTTACATCCTTATAAGTACCGGGCTGGTTTAGTTCGTGAGATGACAATCCCGTTCCAGCAGCAGGTGAATATGGCTGAATACTTACACTTTCATACAAGTATCCTTTCTTATACATTTCACTCAAGCACCACCAAACTGATTCAATATAATTGTTTTCAAAAGTAACATAGGGGTTGTTTAAGTCAACCCAGTACCCCATTTTTTGGGTAATATCGTCCCACTTATCCTTAAACCGCATTACTACTTCACGGCATTTTTTATTGTAATCTTCTACCGAAATTTTAACGCCAATATCTTCTTTTGTAATACCCAGCTCTTTCTCTACTCCCAATTCAATAGGCAAGCCATGGGTATCCCAGCCGCCTTTACGATTTACCTGAAAACCCTGCATCGTTTTATAGCGACAAACCAAATCCTTAAGGGTTCTGGAAATAACGTGGTGAATACCTGGCATTCCGTTGGCACTTGGTGGCCCCTCGTAAAAAACAAAAGGTTGTTTTCCTTCCCGTAGCTCCACACTTTTTTCAAAAGCGTTTTCCTTGGCCCATTTAGCCAATATCTCCTGACTGATGGATGGTAGGTTAAGTTGTTGATATTCTGTGTATTTGGCACTCATATAAAACGATCATTCTGGGTTTTGCCTATCAGTTTTTATGCTGCCAGGCGCTTTTATTAAGTGTGCAAAGGTAATGAAATAGCTGTGTACAATAAAGCCGGTTTTAAGCAAAACCGGCTTTAACTAATGCATAATCAATATGTCTTTAAAAGTTTACGGATCCATTGCTCTGGTAAGTATATCTAAAACGATAAATCAACTTTTGAGGCACCGGGCCAATAAATGCTTCATAATCTACAGCCAGTAATTCCATTTTTACATAATAATTATCTGCTGTGCGGAATAGGAAAGTTTTACCGGCTTTGGGTGAAAAAGCATGCGTAATGGGATTATAATCGTACCAACTTCCATCTTTTATTCCCTTTTGAGAGGTAGTTGTATCGTAAGCATAACCAGTTGTTGGCGCCACAACTACATTGCTGTAAATGCTGTTTTGCAAAATGGCACCAGCATTTCCAGATCCATAGGCATTGCTGTTTAAAATGAAAGTTGTAAATCTTAACCCAAAATCCCATTTGGTAGTTGCACTATCGCTGTTGGCTACAATGGCTCCATTTTTAAAACTGAAAAAAGTAAAAGAAGCAGAAGAACTGAAATTCACTTTTAATGAATCAGTTTTTTGTACAATCGTAATTGCAGGAGCATCTTCTTTTTTACAAGAGTTTAAGGAAATCAAAATTGCAGCAGCGGCAATCATTGTTAATTGAATCGTCTTTTTCATCGGTTTTTTATTTATTGTTATTTGAAAATATTTGTTGAATGTTAAAATTGAGATTGATTAAATAGCTGGTGCCGGGTAAGTTTGGTAATCGGTTAATGTCTTTATGGTTTAAAATATTTTCGGCACCTGCCTGTATTTCAAAACCCTTTTTAAAAGTTTTGCTCATGGTTGCATTTAATAAAACATAACCATTTACATATTCCCTGTCATCATCTAAAATATTATTTCCATTGATGTCATTAAATCCAAACCGACCCCGGTAATTGGCCCTGATATTTGCTGCCCATCCTTTATTGCCTGTATAAAAAAACTGCATATTGGCAGCATGTTTGCTTCTGTTAAACAAGCCGCCATACTCTTTATTAGTTACATAAGCGCTGTTAAAAGTAACCGGGTCTCTTTTTACAATTTGATTGTTTTTGATACGCTTTAAAACCTCTTTGTCTTTTGCATCTAAGTATTGGTAGCCGGCATTTATACTGAAATATTTGTTGATGCTGTGATTGATGTTTACATCAAAGCCTTGTGTAAAAACTTTGTGGATGTTTACATAACTAAATATGGACTGCCCATTTGTTTTTGTAAATGGAAGATTATATCGGTCAATTAAATTGCTGATATCATTACGAAAGAAATTGATTGCTAAAACAGTTTTATTTTGCAATGAATATTTTGCTCCCAGGTTTATGCCAGTTGATTTTTCGGATGATAAGCTGTTTTTGCCTAAGTAAGGAGCTAGGTTTATAGATGGATCTATTTGTCCCTGTTGTTGCAATTGCGTTAAGCCTTTTGCAAGTTCATTAGCTCCTAACAAAGTATAGCCCACCAATGAATTGGTAAAGGTTAAAAATTGCTGACGGAAATCGGGAGCTTTAAATCCGGTGCCAATCGATCCGTTGAAACTAAGTTTATGGTTCGGCTTATAAGCAAGTGCCAGTTTAGGATTGAATTGGGCTGAGTACAAAGAATGTTTGTCAAGTCTGCCGCCAATAGTGATGTTCAATTTATGATTAAGCAACCATTCCTTTTGTGTAAAAAGATAAAAAGCGTTAAAAGATTTTTTATCTGCGTAGCGGTTGGCGTTAATGGTTTCGTAAAAATATCCTATGCCTGTAATAAGTTTTTGATTGCTTTTTTCGCCAATTTCCAATTGTATTTCGGGCTTTAATAAAAGCTGGTTCATAAATGATTTGTCGAACAATGATTTGCTTTCTAGTAAAAAAACAGTGGCATTGTTTTGGTAACCTGTGATGTACAATCTTGTAACCAGATTTATTTTATTTGAAAACCGGTGAAAGAGTTGATTGTTAATTCCCCAGTCGGTTTCATTTGTGCTTCCCACTACTTCTGCAGGCTGATTGCCTGTATATACTAGGTAATTGTTAAACTGCTTTTGAGAAAATATTCTACCCGATGTTTGAAATTGCGTTTTTGAATTAAACTCATAAAACACTTTTGTGGCAAAAGAATAATTGCGAAAAGGATCGGCAGTTTTGCCATAAATGCTTTTATCCAAATCGTAACCACTGCTGCTGAAACGGTTGGCAAAAATCTGTACCGCTGCTTTATTTAATTTGAAATGTTTATTGGCTGTAAAGCCCCAGGAATTGTTACTTGCCTGATTAATCTGAATATCAGTTTTGTTGGTTTTTGTTTTTTCGGTGATGATATTTATAACGCCGGCCAAAGCATCGGAACCATATAAACTGGTGGCAGGCCCCTTAATAATTTCTATTTGATGAATATTGCCAACAGCAATTCTTCCCAAATTTAAAATACCAGCATTTCTTCCGGTTAAAGGTTCGCCATCCATTAAAATTAATGTGTAAGCTGGATCCAGACCTTGCATTTGAATGCCGCTTCCAAATGGATTTGGATAGCCCTGTAGAGATTGCCCCAGTGGATTATCAGCCAATACCAAACCGGTTTGTTGTTGTAAAATGTCAATCAGTTTTTGGGATCCGGTTTGCTGAATGAATTTTTTACTGATGACTTGAATAGGAACAGGAATATCGCCAATGCTTTTAGTAGTTCTTGTTGTTGATACAGTAACTTCTTCAATTGTAATTTGTTTATTGAAGAGAGTATCTCTTACATTATTTTGAGCAAACAAATTATTGCTTGTAAATAATACACTGCAACTAAAAGAGAAAACGATTATTTTATTAAAGCCTGCTATCATTTTAGAAAGCAAAGGTTAAATTGCAAAGCTTGAGTTTTATCATCAAATTGTCATGATGTGAAATAGCTAATCAAAATCATAATCTTTTATTAAAAGATGACAGAATTGCTGATGTAAATCAAAACAGCAGATGACGAAAGTCATCTGCTGTTAAAAAACATAATGTAAAATATTTATTAAAACTTTGCTCCAACCGAAACAAAGAATGTTCTGCCATCGGATGGTAATGCACCCGGTCCTGGATATCCACCGGCACGGCGAGTGAAATACTTTTCATTATTGATATTATTAATACCGGCTTTAACATTCAATTTTTTTGAGAAATTGTATACAGCTGTTAAATCAACAACAGTATAAGATGGAATCAATCCATTTTGTGCATTCGCAGATGGGGTGATTGTATTGTTTCCATCGGCATATGATTCACCTACATAATTCAACTGCCCTGTTAAGGATAAAGTTTTATAAGAAATTGTCATTCCTGTTCTTAAAATATTTTCAGGTGCGTTCTCTACTTTTTTATTTTTAAGATTGGTTTCTACCAATTGGTTACTACTGTTTTTTGTAATCACTTTCAGGTTACCATATTTTGCATTGGTGTAGCTGTAGGAAACAAATAGGCTTGCATCTAACTTGGTTGATTTTTTAATGAAAGCTTTCACCGGATTGAATTCAACGAGCCCTTCAAATCCTTTGCTACTACTATTGCCCACATTGGTGCGATAATTGTAAAAACTGCCATCCGTTCTTTGTTGTATAATGGTGCCTATGCGATTATTGTATTGAAGAAAATAAATCCCTGCATCAAAAAATAAGTAACTTTTTATTTTACCACGATAACCCAAATCGGCATTATATCCTTTGGCATCAGCCAGTTTTTGATCGATGATATCAGTAGTGGGAGGTGCCGTTAAATCCGCAAATTGTACTGGCCTGTATGCTTGAGTAATATTGGCATATAGTTCGGTTGACTTGCTGGTATGATACTCAGCTCCAATGCCTGCCAAGAAAAATCCTCTTTCATTTTTTTGATCTTGTAAAATAATGGCTGTTCCAGTGTTGCTATATCCATTGCGGCCATTGGCTTTGCCCGAAATGTATTCGTATCGGATGCCCGGGATGATGATCATTTTATCGCTGATGCGGAAAATGTTTTCTGCAAAAATCGCCGTGTTCACAGTTTTAAAATCAATATCCTTACTCCAAATTCCACCTGCAACAGTCATGTCATAATCACTACCTGTACTGCCTTTTCCATCTGCTGCATAGCGAAACGTATTCCCTTTATACAAACGTACGCCTGCTGAAAATGTTTGTTTGGTATTAAACAAATTATAATCAGAGATGAAACGGGCTTCCATTCCTGCATTGCGATATTGATCTGCATTTACATTTCTGGTATTGAATTGATTGGTGCTTGAGTTGATGGTATCTCCTACTACAATTCCTTCAGACGGAAAATAACCAACACTGTTTCTGTCGCCACTAATACCAAAGAATTTCACATTCAATCTTGCTTTTTCATTGAATTGATAATTGGCAATTATGGCAGCAGTCGTCCAGCCAATGTCAAACCAGTTTCTACTGCGAAAACTTTGTTTAACGTCTTGTTCAAGTTGCACATCTGTTAATCCACCCGCTTGCTGACTGCGGATATGAGAGCGCATGATTTCGGTGGTAATAGACAATTTTTTATTGATGCGGTATGTGAAAGTTCCAAAACCTGAGTTGGTATAATAAGCACTATTGGAACGATAGCCATTTGCATTCCGATGATCGAAAAAGCCATAATAATGATACTTTTCTGTTTCGCCACCAATAGCATTATAGCTATTAAATAATCCATTGCTACCTACAGTTTGCTGGGTTTCAAATTCAAACTTTTTATTAATTTCGCTTCCGTTGCGTAAAATATAATTTATTAAACCACCAAACTGTGGACCGTATTGCAAGGCTCCCTGTCCTCTAACAATTTCTATCCGTTGTACAGCTTGTAATTGAGGATTGTAATAAGCTTCTGGATAGCCAAATGGATCTGCTGCAATATCGTATCCGTTCTGGCGAACATTAAATTCCCAACTTCGGTTCGGACTAAGTCCTCTTGCAGCCACCCCAATTTGAATACCACTTCCATCGCTTTCCCAAATGTGCATACCTGGAATTTTGGCCACTACCTGACGCATGGTATTTGTCACTACATTGCCTTTTACATTATCCAACACAATCAAGGCATTTTTTTTACCTGCATAAATGGATGTCCCCACAATTTCTGGCATTTGTTGAATGTCTGATTTGCTGTATCGACCTACCACAGTTACATCCGGTAGGTATTTATGATTTGAGGTATCTGTTAGTTTTGTTGGTTTCTCTTGAGCAATTATCTGAAAACAAAAGTTTAATAATAAAGCCGAGATGATGATTCTTTTTGCCATTGTTCTATTTTATACGGCAAAGCTGCAGTCATTAAACAGATTACTGTTTACAAATTCGGGAAAAGGGTTTACGCAAAGGGAAAACTATCTAAGCAGTAACTCACAAGGCTTGATACCGGTGTGTTTCTTAAAGGCAGTAGAAAAATGAGAAATAGATGAATATCCTAATAGTAAAGAAACTTCTGTAACACTTAAGCCTTTTTCGTAAAGCAAATATTTTGCATGTTCCATTCTTTGGCTTTGATAAAAATCAAAAATGGTGGTACCAAAAATTTCTTTAAAACCTTTTTTCAAGTAACATTCGTTAATAGCTACTTTTCGGCTTAACGCCTTGATGGTGATAGGCTCACCAATATGTTGTATTAAAACTTCTCTTGCTTTTATAATCTTTTCTCTGTCCTCGGGATTTTGCAAAAACTTGCAAACAAACTCCGTTTCTTTGTCTTCACCCAACATACAGTCCAAACTATACAGCAAAAGAATTTGGGTTTGGGCATTGATGAAAATATTTTCCCTAGTATCAGTATAAGTATGGTTCAATAAGGCTTCAATGGCCGTTCTGGTTTTTCCACATAAAGGCAATTGTTTGGAAAAAGACGTATGGTGATTAAAAGAAAGTACATCTTCAGTTAAGCCGGTATCGGTGCTGTTATTAGTAAATTGGTTTAAGTAATTGGGTTTGAAGCTAAAGCTTAACACATCTACACTATTCACTTTCTCAACACAGCTTTTGCTGGTATTGAACTTACAAAAATCGCATTCGGTTTGTTTTTGTCTGCAGTACACGTTGCCACTCACACAAAACTTCAATTCAAGAAAATTGGCTTCAGGATTGTTCTTTTCTACATGGTAAATCAGTATGCCGGTGTCGTCAATATCCCATTGCGCCTTTTTTTTATAACGTTGAATACTATAATTTACCGATCCGGGTACCATTCGGTCAATATGCAATAGTACATCTAAATCCTCGTGTAAAAGAGGAGATCTATGCGCTATACTTAATATGTCGGTTGATTGATACATTGAAAAATTTCGATGCAAAGATAAGAAAATCAACACTAAGCTTAAAAAAGAAAGAAGGGAATTGGCTTATTTTAACCTTTTTGGTTAGATTTTTAACTGAATTAAGTATAAAAATTTCACTCAAAATAAACCCCTTTGTTCTTGCCTTAAGCCCCTGTTTTTTTGTACCTTCGCCCGAATCTTAATTTTATCTATTAAAAGAGATTTAGAACGAAAATATGAGTACAGAAGAAACAGTAGTTCCGTCCCCAGCCAATACAGGTTATGGCGCAGACAGTATCCAGGTTTTAGAAGGTTTAGAAGCAGTTAGAAAAAGACCCGCCATGTACATCGGCGATATCGGTGTTAAGGGTTTACATCACCTTGTTTATGAGGTGGTTGATAACTCTATTGATGAAGCTCTAGCGGGACATTGTAAAATCATTACAGTAACAATCAATGAAGATAATTCTATCACTGTAGAAGATGATGGACGTGGTATTCCAACTGGTATGCACACCAAGGAAAACCGTAGTGCTCTTGAAGTAGTAATGACTGTATTACACGCCGGAGGTAAATTTGATAAGGATTCTTATAAAGTATCTGGTGGTTTGCATGGAGTAGGTGTTAGTTGTGTAAATGCCTTAAGTAGCAAATTGCATGTAACTGTAAACAGAGAAGGGAAAACCTATGAGCAGGAATATGCTATTGGCGTTCCGCAGTATCCAGTAAGAGAAATTGGCACTTCCGATAAGCATGGTACCACCGTACAGTTTTGGCCCGATACTTCTATTTTTATCACCAGTGTTTACAACCGTGAAATACTAGAAGCTCGTTTAAGAGAACTATCATTCCTTAACAGAAGAATAACTATCCATATTCATGATTTAAGAGAACTAGAAGAAGATGGCTCTACCTATTCTAAAACATTTTATAGCGAAGGTGGCATTGTGGAGTTTGTGGAAATGCTTGATAAAAATGCCAATCGTAACCCTTTGTTACCAACCGTAATTTATTGCGATGGACACGATGAAGCAAGTAATGTAGCAGTTGAAGTTGCCATGATTTATAATACAGGCTATCAAGAGCACTTATTTAGCTATGTAAACAATATCAATACCATTGAAGGAGGTACACACGTTGCTGGCTTCCGCCGTTCTATTACCAGAGTTTTTAAGAGCTATGGTGAAAAGGAAGGTATGTTTGAAAAAGCAAAAGTGCAGATTGAAGGGGATGATTTCCGTGAAGGATTGAGTGCCATTATTTCTGTAAAAGTGCCCGAGCCTCAGTTTGAGGGACAAACCAAAACCAAGTTGGGTAACAACGAAGTAATGGGAGTTGTGGATAGCACTTTAAGCAGGGTGTTAACTGCCTTCTTGGAAGAAAATCCAAAAGATGCTAAAACCATTATTCAAAAAGTAATATTGGCTGCACAAGCAAGAGCCGCTGCTAAAAAAGCCAGGGAAATGGTACAACGTAAAAGTGTACTAACTGGTGGAGGCTTGCCTGGTAAGCTAGCCGATTGTAGTGATAAGGATCCAAAACGTTGTGAACTATACCTAGTGGAGGGAGACTCGGCCGGAGGTACTGCCAAGCAAGGGCGTGACAGAAGTTACCAAGCTATCTTGCCATTACGTGGTAAAATATTGAACGTAGAGAAAGCCATGGAGCATAAGATTTACGACAATGAAGAGATACGTAATATGTTTACCGCATTGGGGGTAAAGATTGGTACTGTTGAAGATCCCAAAGCATTGGACTTATCAAAGCTTCGTTATCATAAGTTGATCATTATGACGGATGCCGATGTGGATGGTAGTCATATTGCCACTTTGATCTTAACCTTCATTTTCCGATATATGAAGGAACTGGTTGAACAAGGTTATGTATACATTGCCCAGCCGCCTCTATATCTTGTTAAAAAAGGAAAAGAACAGGCTTATGCTTGGAACGATGAAGAACGTAAACTATTAATCAAGCAATTTGGACAAGGAAAAGATGAGAGTGTAAACACACAGCGATACAAAGGTTTGGGAGAAATGAACGCCGAGCAATTATGGGAAACCACTATGAATCCGGCAACTCGTACTTTAAAGCAGGTGACTATTGAAAGCTCTGCCGAAGCAGATAGAGTGTTTAGTATGTTGATGGGAGATGAGGTTCCGCCACGTAGGGAATTTATTGAAACCCATGCTAAATATGCTAAGATTGACGTGTAATTCAGCCTGATTTCAAGCTAAAGATCACTTTTTTTAAATTATTTTTTAATATACTTTACCACAATTTAAAGGGGCTTTTAGCCCCTTTATATATATAGAATATTGTAAGGCCTGATTTGAAGGGCTCCACAAGGTAATTTTTACTAAACTGCTGCCTGCTAAGGCTTTGAGTTACCTATAAGGGGTTAATGTAATACTCATCATGTATAAAAAAAGAAAGGTTTACGTATAAAATATAAAACAGATAGTTGGGGATAACCCAATTGTTTTAAACTCATTTCAAGCTATTTTACGTAGTAGCTTTTTTGGAAAAACCAATATTTTCAGTAGCTTGTAATCAGAAGCTAAGTGCTTTAACCCATATTTCTAACCATAAATTAATTAAAATGTCAAAAATGCTAACAGCCTATTGCATGAAAACAAAGGAAAAAAACGTTCCAATGCAGGATGCAGTAATAACTAAAACTTCTCGTGGTGGCTATATGGCCCAGGGAAATGATGGCAAAGGAAATAAAATGACTACCATGTTAAGCGAAGCAACAGCTTTGGAAGCCGTAAAAAACGGTGTAGCTAAGAAAGCTTGGTAATTTAAACCTATTTGATAAAAAGGCCATTCACATTGTGAATGGCCTTTTTTATACCAATACGGTTCATATATATTAAATAAAAACATTAATTTGTCATTCAATCCTTACAAATTAAACTGCAATGAAAAAGCTATTTGGCATTCTATACTTTTTGTTTTTTTCTGCATTAGTATTTTCTCAAGATAAACTTCCTTCTTTTGGAAAAGTTGATAAAGCTGACTTAGAATTAAAGGACTGTGAGTTTGATCCAGGTGCTGAAGCTTTTGTACTCATTGATGTTGGCGACATATCATTCACTTATTTCCCTAATATAGGTTGGGTGAGTGAAAGCAATTATCGGGTTAGAATTAAAGTACTAAATGCAAAAGGAGTCAATAGGGCGCAAATAAAACTTCGATATAGGAATAAGAATAAACTAGAAGAAATTAGTAATGTAAAAGGCGTTTCTTTTAATCTTGAATCTAATGGTACTATTACTGAATCTGATTTAGAGAATAGATCTATTTATGAAAAGGCCATTGATAATGAAACTACCGAAATATCATTTGCTTTACCTAATGTTAAAATGGGCTCCGTATTTGAATATAAGTATAAACTCATTCGTAGATCATATAGTCATATACCCTCATGGAATTTTCAACAAAGAATTCCAGTAAGATATAGTGCCTATAATGTGTTGGTTCCTGAGTTTTTTGAATTCGCAGTACTATCTACCCTTCGTCAAAAAATGGAAAGAGAACGTTCCAGTGATAAAGGAGCCTGGTATATTCTAAAAAATATTCCTGGATTAAAAGATGAGCCCTATAGCTCTGGTAGAGAAGATTATATACAGCGAATAGAATTTCAATTGTCGGCAATTAATGCACCAGATATGTATGAAAGTATACGTACTACTTGGCCAAAAATTGTTGATGAACTTTTGGATACAGAAGTATTTGGTGGGGAACTAAAAAAGAACATTAAAGGCACCAGCGATTTATTAACTCTGTTAAATGAAACCAAAACCTCTGCTGAAAAAATACGTGTAGTATATAATTATGTACAACGTAATATGCAATGGAACGAAAGTTATGGTATCGTTACATATGAAGGGATTAAAAGTGCTTGGGATAAAAAAAATGGTACAATAGCTGAAATCAATTTTATTCTGATCAATTTATTAAAAGAAGCTGGGATTAAAGCAAAGCCTTTACTAATAAGTACAAAAGACAATGGAGCAGTAAATCAATTTTATCCTTTTTTAAATCAGTTTAATGGCGTGATGGCTTATGTTTTAGATGGAGATGATCTGTATATTATGAATGCAGCCGATAAATTCAATCCGTATAACCAAGTGCCATATGATGTAATTTTTACAAATGCTTTAATTGTAGATAATAAAGATGCAAGAGTTTTTGAAGTAACTGCAGGTGGAAAATTTACCAACAATGTTTTTTTTACTTGTAGTGTTGAGCCAGATGGGAAACTGTCGGGTCAGGCAAATCTCAAAAGTTCAGGCTATGCCAGAAATGTAAGGATGGATGTAATAAATAGAAAAAGGGTTAAGGAAATTTTTGAGGATAACAACGGAATTAACATTGTTGCAGATTCGGTAGTTGTGAATGCCGACGTAGATGAATTGAAAGCAGTAGAACAAAAAGCAACTTTCAGAGGCCATATGCAATCAAGTGGGGAGTATATGTTTTTACCATTTAACTTATTTACAGGATTAAGTAAAAACCCTTTTATTGCAGAAGACAGAGTAATGGATATTGATTTTTATTACCCAAGAACTTATGTTGTAAGCGGGAACTATTATTTACCTGAAGATTTTGTAGTAGAAGAATTACCCAAAAACACAAAAATGATAATGCCTGATACAGGCATCGTTTTGAGTAGGGTTATGCAAAAGGATGGCAATGTGATTTCATTTAGATTTTCTCTGGATATAAATGCTTTTGGGTACATGGCAGATGGGTATCCTTATATAAAAGAGTTTTTTAAAAAAATGTATGCCATTTTAGATGAAAGGATTGTGTTGAAGAAAAAATAAATTTACCTATGCTAAGAATTTGTAGCTTTTTTGTGTTCTTATTTGCGGCTGTTAATCTTCAGGCGCAATTAAATAATTATTCATCTCTTACTATTCCAGATTCTTTGCATAAGGATGCTGATATCGTAATAAGAGATGAAAATATTAAGCTGATTGTTAAAGACAAAAATTCAGCAAAGTACGAAGTGAAACAAGTATTCACAGTGTTAAATGAAAGGGCAAAGCACTATTTATTATTCAATGAGTTTTCTGATAAATTTCATTCACTGGAAGATGCCGAAATTAAAACCTTCGACAAATTGGGGAATAAAATGAATTCGTATTCTAAAAAAGAAATGACCTCGTTAAATTATGGCGAAGGATTAGTGCCAGAAGGGAAAGTTACCTATTTTGACGTGAGCGTACCTTCCTATCCAATTACAGTAGAATTTAATTATAGTATAAAATATAAAGGAATACTTAGTTTGCCAGGTTTCGAAATGCAGTCAGCCTGGAAATCAATTCAACACACATCTTTTGAAGTGGAAGTTCCGTCAGAACTGGGGGTGAGGTATAAGCTTGTAAACACAACTCAACAACCAGAAATAACAAAACAAAATGGAAAAGATTTTTACAAGTGGGAGCTTAATAATTTAAAAGCCTACAAACTCGAAAAGCATAGTGGGCCACCTGATTCCTATGTGCCAATGGTATTTATTGGTCCCAACAAATTTCAGCTTGATGATTACGAGGGAGACATGACTAGTTGGAATAACTTTGGCGCATGGATGGATAATCTCTACATTAAAACGACTAGTTTATCTGAAGAGAAAAAAACGTTTTATAGAGATATGGTGAAACACGTTTCCACAAATGAAGAGAAAGCAGCCATCCTGTATAATTATTTACAAAGCAATATGCGGTATGTAAGTATTCAGTTGGGCATTGGTGGATGGAGGCCCTTTCCTGCCAGTTTTGTTGATGATAAAAAATATGGTGATTGCAAAGCATTGAGTAATTATTTAAAATCGGCATTGGATGCGGTGGGTATCAAGTCGAATATTGTAATCATACAAGGAAGTAATTCACCAAGAAATGTAATGGAAGATTTTCCTGCCAACTATTTTAATCATGCTATTCTTTGTATTCCTCAACCAAAAGATACCTTATGGTTGGAGTGTACTAGTAGAACTTTACCATTTAATCAAATAGGCCCTTTTACCGAAAATCGTAAAGCATTGATGGTAACTGACAATGGTGGGGCATTGGTAAATACTCCAGTTAGCACCTATGCTAGCAATACTAAAATGGTACATACAGTGATAGATGTGAATGAAGATGGAGGTGCTAAATTAAAAACGAGTTTTACTTTATTTGGAGATGAAAGAAATGATATGTTGATGGGTTATCATGATTTAAAAGAAGATGAGAAAAGAAGATTTTTTATCAGCAATATGGAATGGAAGAACCCTGATAATTTTGACTTGAGTAATTCTAAGAATAAAGCCAATCCCTATCAGATTACCTCAACAATGAACTACGAAAAAATGTATGCTTTTAATGCTGGTAGTAAATTGTTTTTCTCACCAAGGCAATATCCCATCTTTAATGTAGAAATTGTGGAACAACTTAAAAGAATGAGGGATTATTATTTTACCAATCCATTTCAAGTAATAGATACTACAATCTTTAAGTTTCCAGCAGGATTTAGTTTAGAAACAATGCCTAAAAACAAATTGGAAAAATTTCCTTTTGCACAATATTCCGCTAACTACAAGTGGGAGGCTGCATCAACCACTTTAACAATCATTGCCATCCTGCAGGTTAAAGAAAGAGTAATTAAAGCCGAAGATTATATCGAGTTAGTAAAATTCAATAAAGCCGTAGTAGCAGATATGAATGAGAAAATTGTTTTAAAAAGAGAATAACATCTTAATCAATACTTTGGTTCATTTTATCAATAAACTCAAAGAGTTCTTTCATCGAATGAATTCGTTCTACAATTAAAATTCCATTTTTACCCACCTGTTTTAACTTGCCTTTATTGGTTCCGCTTTGAAGAAACTGTAAAATGCCAGTAAAAGTATTACTCTGAAAATACGGAGAGTCTGGGTTGCTTACAAAAAAACATTTGAGTGTGTCATTCTTTAAGAACATTCTTTCAAAACCCAATTCAACAGCCATTTTTCTACATCGTACTGTGGTAAACAAATCTTCCACCTGGTTAGGTATCGGTCCAAACCTGTCCGTCATTTCTGTATAAAAATCCTCCAGATCTTTTTCCGTAGCACAATTGTCTAAACGGCTATATAGGCTTAACCTTTCTGTAATACTTTCTACATAACTATCTGGAATCAATATTTCCAGATCAGTATCAATACTGCAATCGGATACAAAATCATCCTGCTTCGCAATTTCTTCTTTATATAATTCTCTAAACTCCGTTCGTTTTAATTCCCGAATGGCTTCATCTAGTATTTTCTGGTACATTTCAAATCCTATTTCTGCAATAAAGCCACTTTGCTCTCCACCCAGCATATTTCCTGCACCACGAATGTCTAAATCCCTCATCGCAATTTGAAACCCACTGCCCAAATCGCTGTATTGCTCAAGCGTACTTAATCTTTTTCTACTGTCAGCAGGTAAAGTACTCATAGGAGGAGCAAATAAATAACAGAAAGCCTTTTTATTGCTACGACCAACCCTGCCTCTTAATTGGTGTAAATCACTTAAACCAAATTGATGGGCATGATTAATTATTATTGTGTTTACGTTGGGTATGTCTACACCACTTTCTACAATATTGGTACAAACCAGCACATCGTATTTCTTATCCATAAAATCAAGGATGGTATCTTCCAGGTCGTCGCCATCCATTTGTCCATGGGCATAGGCAATGCTAAGGTCCGGACAAAGTCCCTGAATCAAACCTTTCATCTCGGCTAATCCATTTACTCTGTTATGAATAAAGAAAACCTGTCCACCTCTTTCGGTTTCGTAATAAATAATATCACGGATGGCATCTTCATTAAAAACCATCACTTCAGTTTGTATAGGTTGCCTGTTGGGAGGAGGGGTATTGATAATGCTTAAATCTCTTGCTCCCATCAAACTAAATTGCAGTGTACGGGGAATGGGTGTAGCAGTAAGAGTTAATGAATCTACTGTTGTTCTCATCTGCTTTAATTTTTCTTTAGCAGCCACACCAAATTTTTGTTCCTCATCAATTACCATTAAGCCAAGGTCTTTAAACTGAACATTTTTATTGAGTAAAGCATGTGTGCCGATGATGATATCAATTTTACCATCAGCCACTTTTTGCATGGTCTCCTTTTTTTCCTTAGCCGATTTAAATCGATTGATGAAATCAACCGTCACCGGAAAATCTTTTAATCTTTCTCCAAAAGTTTTATAATGCTGATAAGCCAAAATAGTGGTGGGAACTAAAATGGCCGCTTGTTTACCATCGCAGCAGGTTTTAAATGCGGCCCTAATGGCTATTTCTGTTTTACCAAAGCCTACATCGCCACAAACCAGCCTGTCCATGGGCGATGGTTTTTCCATATCCCGTTTTACATCTTCAGTGGCTTTGCCCTGGTCTGGCGTGTCTTCATAAATAAAACTGGCTTCCAGCTCAGTTTGCATATAATTGTCGGGTTGGTGGGCAAAACCTTCTTGGCTTTTTCGCTGGGCATATAACTTGATCAGGTCGGTGGCAATATCCTTAACCTGTTTTTTGGTTTTATCTTTTAGTTTATTCCAAACATCGCTGCCCAGTTTATTCATTTTAGGCACACTGCCTTCTTTGCCACTGTACTTTCCTATTTTGTGGAGCGATGAAATGTTTACATAAAGCAAATCGCCATCTTTATATTGAATGCGAACCGATTCCTGCATTCTTCCATTAGCTTCAATTTTTTGTAAACCGCTAAACACACCAACACCATGATCGATATGAGTTACATAATCGCCGGGTTGTAATTCCCTAAGTGTTTTTAAAGTAAGTGCTTTGTTTTTGCTAAACGCTTGTTTAACCTTGTATTTATGATAGCGTTGAAAAATCTGGTGATCGGTATAACAAACTGCCTGTAAATCATCATCAATAAAACCTTCGTGGATAGAGATGGGAACAGGGATGACGTTAATGTTAGCTTTTAAGTCGGTGAAAATAACATGAAGCCTTTCCAGCTGTTTGGGGTTTTCGGCAAAAAGAAAAATATTGTATTTCCTGGCTTCAAATTCCTTCAGGTTTTTGATCAACATATCAAAATTGCGATTGAATGCAGGTTGTTCTTTGATAGAAAAATAAATCGTTTCTTGTTTTTCGTTTTTCGGTTGGAAGTAGGTATTATTGCCAATTTCAATAATATGCCTTTGTAAAATCTCTGCTTCCAACTGGGTTACATCGGTAAAATCATTTTGGGTAACTTCTATTTTATACAAATTGTCTTCCGAATCTGGATGGATAGGACTGCCTCCAAACTCTAATTTCCAAATGCTAAAATCTTCTTCCTGCTGTTCTATCTTTTCTTTAATGAAAGTCCAATCCGCTGCCCAAACCACTGTATTCTCTGGAAGAAACTCCATCAACGAAATTTTTTCTCCCGTTTCGTTTTGAATGATATCTACATTGGGAATGATATTTACCTGCAATAATTTTCTTTCGCTGAGCTGGGTTTCGGGATCAAAAATGCGAATGCTGTCCACTTCATTTCCAAACAATTCAATTCGGTAAGGTTTCTCATTGCCAAAAGAATAAATGTCAACAATTCCACCACGTACAGCAAACTGACCAGGCTCATACACAAAGTCGGTTCGCTTAAATCCATAGCCTACAAATTTTTCGAAGATGGCATAGGTATCAATCGTGTCGCCTTGTTTTAGGGAAATAATATTGCCCGATAGAGTAGCAGGGAGCACTACTTTTTCAAACAAAGCTTCGGGATAAGTAACAATTGCACCAATTCTGTTATCACTTAAAGGATGAGCGAATCGGGTGAGGCACTCTGTACGTAGCATTACATGGCTGGGGTTAAGCAGCCTGTAGTTTTTAGTATTTTTAAAAGAAGATGGGAAATAAAACAGGTTTAGGGCACTGCTGATATTTTCGAGGGTATTATGAAAATAAGCCGCTTCTTCGGCATCTTTTAAAATAATGAGGTGATTTAACTGCGAAGCAGAAGGATGATTAAAAATACTGGAAACTACAAAAGCGGAGGCACTTCCTTGTAAGCCTTTCAGTTGAATTTGTTGTGGTTGCGACGTAGTAATCCTGTCCACTATTTTAAAACAGCGGGGGTCATTTTTAAACTCAGCCAACAACAATTCCAGGTTCATCGAGGCAGCAAAGATATGGTTTGCAGAAAAAAGGATGCCCCTTAGTTAATAAATAACAATATCAAGGGCTGTTAAAACGTTTACTACTAAACCTATAAAGTTATTTAGTCTACTTTTGATGATAGCTTTATTACTTCAAATCCAATAGTATTCAGAACTAATGAAAAAGTGTTATCCAATTTTCTTTATTGTATTCTTGTTTTTTAATTGTACTGTCATTTTTGCTCAGCAAAAAGCAAAGCCTGTAAAATTTATTAAAGGAGATTTTTTCACCGGTGATAATATCCTCAACCAGAATTTTAATAAGTCCAATCTTGTTTCATCATTATTTAATGATCATTATTTTGTTTTGGTTCAGTTTGATCAGTTACCTTCTTCGCAAAGAAAAGAAGAGCTAAAAAACGCAGGTATAGAATTGGGAGATTATTTACCTGGCAATGCATATCTGGCATCAATAAAAACTGACTTTAATTTTTTGGATTTAAAAGTTGCAGGTATTTCATCTGTAAATCCATTGCCAGCTTTTTATAAAATTCATCCTTCATTGGATCAGTTTCAATTATCCAATGAAAAAGATAATTTGCAATTAATGGCGGTACAATTTTATCCTGCCATAGATAAAAAAACGGCAGAAAAGGAATTACAAAAGTTGGGAGCTGTAATTGCTACTGTTAAATATAGTTCAGCCAATAGGGTATTTGTAAAGCCAGATAAGGCAATTGTAAATGCTATTGCTGCTTTACCTTTCGTTGGTTTTATCAATCTTCAAAATGTTACTGATAAGCCACTTAACTATAAAAGTATCGCCTTGCATGCTGTGTCAGGCTTACAATCAATTTTAGGAAAAAATCTAAATGGAAAAAATATTGCAGTAGGTGTTGGCGACAATGCTGATGTGGGTAACCTTATTGATTTTACAGGAAGGGTCATCAACAGGGTGTTTAGTGTGCCTAGTTTTCATGGAAGCCACACTTCTGGTACGGTAGCAGGTGGAGGATTACTGGATGTGAGAAACAAAGGCATGGCACCTAGAGCAACATTAATCAGTCAGTGGTTTAGTGATATTATTACCAATACCCCAACCTATGTAACCGACTATAATATGATTGCTACCAACAATTCTTATTATGCGGGAGAACCAGGTTGTGTGGGCAATAGGTTGTATGATGTGATCAGTAATTATACCGATCTACAGATGAAAAATTATGAAACAGTGCTTCATGTTTTTTCTGCAGGTAATGATGGGGCATTAACTTGTGCTCCTTATCCAACAGCATTTGGTACCATTAAATCAGGTTTTCAGGTTGCTAAAAATGTACTTACGGTGGGTGCTATAAATCAAGCCAATTATACCATAGCCTCTTTCAGCAGCCGTGGCCCTGTTCATGACGGAAGAATAAAGCCAGAAATTGTAGCCAATGGAGTAAATATTTTTTCAAACAACCATGTTAACGGATATAATAATAATAGCGGAACCAGTATGTCGGGGCCAGTAGTGGCCGGGGCAGTAACCTTGCTTAATGAGAGTTATAGAAATCAAAATGCCGGCGCAATTCCTAAAGCAGCATTGATAAAAGCTATACTTTGTAATACGGCAGAAGATTTGGGTAACCCCGGCCCCGATTATACTTTTGGCTTTGGGAATTTAAATGCTAAAAGAGCAGTGGAAGCCATAGAAGGAAACCGCTTTTATATCAATAATACTTCTGCCAGCTATAGTATTGTGGTGCCTGCTGGGGCAAGATCTTTAAAAGTAATGTTGTATTGGGCCGATCCGGCAGCATCTCCTAATGCCGCAACTGCCTTAGTAAATGATTACGACTTGACTGTAACCGACGCTTTTACCAATACCTGGCTTCCTTTAACCTTAAATCCTAATAACGTATCAGCCAATGCAATTGAAGCTGTAGATCGTATCAATAATATTGAGCAGGTTGTCATTAATAACCCAGCTACAGGAAATTTTTCTATGAACGTGGCTGCATTTGCAATACCACAAGGTCCGCAGGAATATATTCTTACTTACCAAATAGAAATGAATGGCATTACTGTTGAATACCCATTTGGTGGTGAAACATTAGTGCCTGGCGAAATTGAATTTATCCGCTGGTCGGCTTATGGAGATAATGCCAATACATTCACTGTAGAATATTCAGATAATAATGGCAGCAGTTGGTCAACGCTCAACAATAATGTGGCAGCAACAGACCGTTCACTCAGTTGGACAGTACCATCTACTATTACCAATAATGCTTTGATAAGGGTGAGCAGAAATGCTTCTGCATATACAGACCAGTGCGACTTTAATTTTACAGTCTTGGGAATGCCGGTTTTAACAACAAGCATTCCCTGCGAAGGTTTTGCTCAATTAGATTGGCCTGCTA
Organism: uncultured Chitinophagaceae bacterium; assembly: GCA_947085175.1. Classification (GTDB taxonomy): domain Bacteria; phylum Bacteroidota; class Bacteroidia; order Chitinophagales; family Chitinophagaceae; genus Ferruginibacter. The sequence goes on along the minus strand of CAMTVJ010000005.1, from coordinate 660,225 downwards.
TTACAGGAGCAACCTCTTATGATATACTTCAATTAAAAGGAGATACCATTACCGTAATTGCTAACACAACTGGGTTGAGTTATTTGGTAAGTGGGTTAAACAGCAATACAACTTATTGGTTTGGAGTAGCAGTAAAAAATGGAGTAATGAGCGGAAGAAGGTCGGTATCCAAATCGGCATTGCCAACAACTGGCACTTGTAGTTTATCCAACTTTGATAATAATTTTAAAGCTGTTTCTATCACAGCACCAATTACAGGACGTCAATTTACAACAGGCGCATTAAGTAATGCTGAACTTGTAAGGTTTACTATTAAAAACCTTGACAATATAAGTTCTTCCGGTAGTTTCGATCTTTATTATCAAGTCAATAATGATCCTGCTGTAATGGAAACCAGTGCAGCTATTTTAACTTCATTGGGTAGTTTACAATATAGTTTTGTCCAAACAGCCAATTTATCTGCCGCAGGCATTTATCAAATAAAAGCATGGGTTAAAAAAACCGGTGATATACAAGTTTTGGATGATACAGTTTCTATTACAATAAAAAATATTCCAAATCCTCCGGTAACACTTCCTGTGTTGGAAGGATTTGAAACCGCTTTGGCAAAAGATTATATCGTTAATACCATTGGATTAGATGGTATAGACAGGGTTGATTTTAAAACCAATACTGAAAGAGGTAGAGCCAGAACTTTTGTGAATACAGGTTTTGCTTATACAGGTAACAGGGCTGTAACACTCGATCAGTTTTCTTATAATGTTGCCCTGTCAACTGACAGTATGTTGCTTACTTATAATGCGGCAACCTATAATACTGGTAACCAGCTTCGCTTCGATTTTTATTATAAAAATCATGGACAAGCCAACAATCCCAATAATAAAGTTTGGATAAGGGGAAGTGATAACCAGCCTTGGATTTTAGCATATGATCTGGTAACCAATCAGGCATCTTTGGGCAATTGGAAAAAAGCCCTTATCAATGTAAATGATGTGATGGATCCTGTTCTACCCGCCCAACCTATTACAACTAGTTTTCAGATTAAATTCGGGCAACAGGGAAATACATCGGCCAATGTGGCCATTCCAGAACTGGACCAAGATGATGGTTACACTTTTGATAATGTTTTGTTAACCGAAGCGTTGAATGATTTGGCCATTACCAATGTAGTTTCACCTAATTTATCTGGCTGTAACATGAGCGGCATTCAACCCGTAACTATCAACATAAAAAATTATAGTGCGACCAACTTTTCTAATGTTCCTGTAAGCTATAGCATCAATGGAGGAGCACCGGTAACTGAAATCATTCCTTCAATTGTTGGTAATGCAACACAAGTTTTCACTTTTTTTACAACTGCAACCCTTACTTTAAATACAGAATATAGTTTTGATTTCTGGATTTCGGCCCCTTCCGATAATTACAGGAGTAACGATAGTATTTTAAATTATTCATTTCGTTCCAGTGCTGTTATTGCTACTTATCCCTATCTCGAAGGATTTGAAACAAATGATGGAGGATGGTATCAAAAGGGCATTAACAGTAGTTGGCAATGGGGAGTTCCTGCAAATACTGTAATAAATAAAGCAGCCAACGGAACCAATGCTTGGGTAACTTCTTTATCTGGCAATTATGCTAATAATGAATTCTCATATTTGTATTCTCCCTGTTTTAATTTAAGCGGATTAACACAGCCTGTGCTTTCTTTCAGTCATATATTTTCAATTGAAGATAATTGTGCCTGTGATTATACCTGGGTTGAATATTCTGCTGATGGAGGTATTACATGGAACAAATTAGGTACAAATGGCACAGGTGTAAATTGGTATAATGATCCCACAGCCTTACATCAATGGCGTACTTCCATTAATAAATGGCATGTGGCTAGTATTAATTTACCAACTACAAGTGCCAGTGTTCGTTTTAGATTTGTAATGGCAAGTGATGCTGGTTATACCACTGAAGGTGTTGGGATTGATGATATTCATGTATTTGATAAGGCAGCTGTATACACGGGTTCTCAGTTATTAAATACCACACAAACTGTAAGTGGAAGTAATTGGGTGCATTTTAATTCGGGTTCAACACGAATTGCTTCTTTGAATGCCAACGGGCAAAACTTGGGAAACACAACTGTTGATGTTTATCCGTTTGCTGGGGCTGTAAGAAACCAGGGAAGTCAATATTATTTAAACAGGAATATTGTAGTACGTCCTGCCATTCAACCGGTTACCAATGTATCCGTTCGGTTTTACTTTACAGATGCAGAAGCCAAAAGTTTAATTGCTGCCACGGGTTGTGGGGTTTGTACAAAACCTAACGACCCATATGAGTTGGGTGTTACCAAATTTAGTGGTACAGTAGCTAATGAAAATGGTACGCTAAGCGATAACCTACCCTGGGCTAATTATTTTTATATTATATCTTCCTTAACTGATATCATACCTTATGACAATGGTTATTATGCCGAGTTTATGGTAAATAGTTTCAGTGAATTTTGGTTAAACAATGGGGGCTTAAGTGGATTGCAAGCATTGCCACTTAACTTAATATCTTTTGATGCAATTAAGCAAATCAATAAAGTTTTGCTTAATTGGAAAACAGAAAATGAAATCAATACCGCCAGGTTTGCAGTAGAAAAAAGTACTGACGGAATTAATTATAACTTGTTAGGTGAATTGGATGCAAAGAACATTGGAGGGACCAACCATTATCAATTAGATGACTTTAATCCCATTGCCGGGCTTAATTTTTACCGATTAAGAATGATTGACAAAGACGGTCAATTTAAATACTCTGCCATTCGAAGAATTAATTTTTCGTCTACTGAAGATGATATCAGTTTGTATCCAAATCCTGTTACCAATTCAAAATTGTTTATTGCATCCACTGGAAATATAATTAATGCAACCCTATTTGATGCAACAGGAAAACAAGTAAAGGTTTTTTTACTAAGTGGGAGAAATAATACACTTGAATTGGATGGGATTGTAAAAGGGATTTATCAATTAAAAATTAAAACTGAATTTGGGATACAAACTAAAAAAATAATTATTCAATAAATAAATTGGGTCACTTAAAAAGGCTGTTGTAAACATTTTACAACAGCCTTTTTATTTTATTCAGTACCTTACCATAAACAATTGAAATGGCATTATTACCATGGCGTATAGGAAAGGTTATTCGTTTTGAAAATGAAACTCCAACAACCAGAAGATTCTGGATTGAAGTGCCTGAATTAAATTCATTTGATTTTCTTCCTGGTCAATTTGTTACTCTTGATTTACCCATTCATGAAAAAGCCAATAAACGATGGCGAAGTTATTCTATAGCCTCCTGGCCCGATGGCAGCAATATGTTTGAATTAATTATTGTGTTAGACAAAATAGGAGCAGGTACCAATTATATTTTTGATGAAGTGACTATAGGTTCCGAACTCAGTTTCCGTGGAGCACAAGGAGTGTTTACTTTAAAAGAACCGTTGGATAAGGATTTGTTTTTAATCTGCACAGGTACGGGTATTGCTCCTTTCCGTAGTATGATTCATTACATTAAAAATAATAACATACCTCATAATAACATTAGCCTTGTATTTGGCTGTCGTACGAAAGAATACCTTTTATACAATGATGAAATGAAGCAACTTGAAGCTTCTATGGAATCGTTTTCATTCATACCAACATTATCCAGAGAAACTTGGGATGGAAAAATGGGATATGTACATCCGGTTTATGAAGAACTATGTAAAGATAAAAAACCAGCTAACTTTTTATTATGTGGTTGGAGGGGAATGATTGATGAAGCGAAGAAAAGAATACTTGATATGGGATATGATAAAAAAGATATTCATGTAGAGATATATGGGTAGGTGTTTTTTAAATTGGTTTTTTGATTAACTTGGAAAAGTAAAAAATTCAATATTGTAATGGGTGCATCTTCCATGATTGTTTTGATTATAGCCGGACTAGCTTTTTCGGTAATTGCCATTTTGGTAGCAGGATTGGTAACGAAAGGAACCAAGAATGCACAAAAAGCAGAACCCTACGAATGCGGTATTCCCACCACAGGCAAAACTTGGGTACAGCTAAATGTTGGCTACTATTTATTTGCTCTTGTTTTTTTAATTTTTGATGTGGAACTGATATTTCTATTTCCCTGGGCTGTGGTAGCTAAATCGGTGGGATGGTTGGCATTAGTAGAAGTGCTGATTTTCTTTTTCATTTTATTTATGGGTTTTTTATATGCACATAAAAAAGGTGCACTTAAATGGAAGTAAAACCCCCTGAACTACGTTCGTTCCCTTTTAAAGGGAACCCCTGAAGGGGGAACTGATTATGGAGGAGATTGGTAGAAATAAAAAAAATGTAATTAATTTATTAATGAACAACACTTCAGATAAAGCAGAGTCTTTCCCAGCTCCCCCTTCAGGGGGCGGGGGGGGTGCGGTCTTTCCGGGTAAAATACATGAAACGCCGGGAGGGGGTATTGTATTGAGTAAACTCGATGATGTAATCAACTGGGCACGTTCTAATTCTTTATGGCCATTAACTTTTGCAACCAGCTGCTGTGGAATTGAAATGATGGCAGTGGCTTCGGCTAAATATGATTTCTCTCGTTTTGGTTTTGAAGTGGCACGTGCCTCACCACGTCAGGCTGATGTTATTATTATTGCAGGTACCATCGTAAATAAAATGGGCCCTGTTTTAAAAAGATTATACGATCAAATGGCCGACCCAAAATATGTAATTGCCATGGGCGCCTGTGCTATAAGCGGTGGTCCGTTTTTTTATAATACTTATTCAGTTGTTAAAGGTGCCGATCATATCATACCTGTAGATGTATATGTGGCTGGTTGCCCGCCAAGGCCCGAAGCATTGTTGCATGCCTTGATAAGTTTGCAGGAAAAAATAAAAGCTGGTATGACAAGAGAACAAATTAAAACCGGCAATGAATAAACATGGAGAACGAAGCGTTGAAAATTAAAATAACAGAACTGCTTGCCACTGCCACTTATGATGAGACTGGCGAGTGGCTGAATATTGCAGTTGATTCAAATGACTGGTTACCTCTTGCACAACAAATTCGCAATGATGAATCTTTACAGTTCGATTATCTTTTCTGCCTAACCTGCATCGATTTTAAGACAAACCTCACCATGGTTTATCATCTCAGCTCTACAATTTTCCGCCATAATATAGTAATCAAAGTTGTTCTTGATAGAGAACAACCCGAAATAGAATCTGTTTCCTCAATCTGGAAGACAGCAGACTTTCACGAAAGAGAAGTGTATGAAATGTTTGGCGTTAATTTTTTAAACCATCCCGACCTGAGGCTATTAATCCTGCCTGACGGCTGGGAAGGAAAGAACCCGATGCGGAAAGATTTTGAAGACCCGATAAATATGATCAAGCTTTAAAGCCCCAAGCCCCCTCGTTCCCCCAAGGGTGAAGTTGAGTAGGATATGGAAGCAAAGAATAAGATGAATAAAATGTATAAATGTTTAGAGAGACTGAAATACTGAATACTGGTTCTCAAAATCCCCCCTTGGAGGGTGGAGGGGCTGGTGATCTCATCATCAATGTAGGACCTCAACATCCTGCAACACATGGTGTATTGCATTTAGTGATTACATTAAATGGAGAAACGATTAAGAAAGTGGAGCCACATCTAGGATACATTCATCGCTCTATAGAAAAAATGTGTGAGAGCCTTACTTACCGTCAATTCATTTATGTAACCAGTCGAATGGATTATCTCTCTTCACACATCAACAACCAAGCTTGTGCATTAACCGTTGAAAAAGGATTACAGATTGAAGTGCCGGAAAGAGCACAAGTGATACGGGTGATTATGGCAGAGCTTACCAGAATTGCATCTCATGAATTGTGGTGGGGCGCTATGGCCATGGATATCGGCGCTTTCACACCTTTCTTTCATGCATTCAGAGAAAGGGAAGCTATTAATGATATCATGGAAAAAACCTGCGGCGCTAGGTTGACAATGAATTATATGGTGCCGGGTGGTGTTATGCAGGAGCTGCATCCCGATTTTCAAAAAGAAGTTAAAGCTTTCATCCAGCTCTTCAAATCAAAAGTACATGAGTATGATGAGATGGTAACAGGCAATATTATTTTTCAAAATCGGATGAAAGGCGTTGGGATTATTTCAAAAGAAAATGCCATTTCATTTGGCTGTACAGGTCCAGTAGGTAGAGGAAGTGGTGTAAGTTGTGATATCAGAAAATTATATCCTTATGATGGTTATGAAAAAGTACAGTTTGATGAGATTATAGAAACTGCAGGTGATTCGCTGGCCAGGTATATGGTTCGAATAAAAGAATTACATCAGTCCGTACATATAATAGAACAGTTGATAGACAATATTCCTGAAGGTGATTTTCAGGCCAAGACAAAAGCTGTTTTAAAATTACCCAAAGGCGAATTTTACCAACGTGTGGAAACAGCCAGAGGCGAATTTGGGGTGTATATTGTTAGTGAGGGAGGGATGACACCTTATAGGATTAAGTTTAGATCACCCGGGTTCTCCAATCTTTCTGCTTTGGATCATATGGCAAGAGGCAGCAAGTTAGGAGATTTAGTGGCGATGATGGGAACATTGGATTTGGTAATACCGGATATAGACAGATAAGAAACCCCCTCCGCCCCCTAAAGGGGGAACTTTGGACTCAGAAGGGGCTGATAGCTTTTATTTGATTGTATAATTAAGGGTTATGAAAGACTCGATGTTTTATGGAGCGGGGCCGATGGTTTTTGAATTGGCAAAGAAGTTGAGAAATAATGTTACGCCAACTGAAATGATTTTATGGGGGAGGTTGAAAGAATATTTTCCTCAAGTAAAATTCAGAAGGCAACATCCAATTTCGCTATATATAGTTGATATTTATTGTCACACTGCAAAATTGGTAATTGAGATTGATGGGAGTATTCATGATTTAGAAGAAGTAAAGAGGAGAGATAAAGCAAGGCAAAATGATTTGGAAGAACTTGGTTTAAAAGTACTAAGATTTACTACAAATGATATTTTGAATAATTTGGAAATAGTTTTAGAAAAAATTGAAAAGAACTTAAAATAATTATACTCCAAAGTTCCCCCTTCAGGGGGCGGAGGGGGTAGTCTTATGTGGAGCTTAACTAACATATCATCTTCCATTCAGGATTGGTTGAACCAAACATTCAGTCCAACATGGGCATTGATTTTTCAAATGATCATTGCAGGCATCGCTGTAATTAGTTTGTTTGCTTTACTAGGTTTAGTATTGGTGTTGATGGAAAGAAAAGTTTCGGCATGGATGCAAATAAGGCTTGGCCCTAATCGTGTTGGTCCAAAAGGTATGTTACAATCTTTAGCAGATACTGTAAAATTATTAGTGAAGGAAGGATTAACGCCTGGAGGTGCTGATAAATTTTTGTTCAACCTAGCACCCATCATTGCATTGGTGGTGGCTATGTTGCTAATGGCACCCATTGCATTTGCAAAAGACTTTCAGTTATGGAACTTAAATATTGGTGTACTTTATGTAACAGCCATTTCGTCCATCATGGTCATTAGTATTTTAATGGCGGGTTGGGCAAGTAATAATAAATACTCTTTGATGGGAGCGATGAGGGCTGGTGCCCAGATTGTGAGCTATGAATTATCAGCAGGCTTGTCCATTTTAACCATAGTTGTGTTGACGGGAAGCCTAAATATTTCTGATATTATTTATTCGCAGGCCAATGGTTGGTGGATTTTTAAAGGACATATTCCAGTTTTAATTTCTTTTGTAATTTTTATCATTGCAGTAACCGCTGAAACTAACCGGGCGCCTTTTGATTTGGCAGAGGCAGAGTCAGAACTAACCGCAGGTTTTCATACTGAATATTCGGGAATGAAATTCGCTTTGTTTTTTTTAGCAGAGTATGTAAACGTATTTATTGTATGTGCCATAGGCGCTACATTGTTTTTAGGTGGATGGATGCCTTTTCATATTGGCCATTGGGAGGGATTTAATCATGTGATGGATTATATTCCTTCAAGTATCTGGTTTTTTGGAAAAACATTTTTCCTGATTTTTGTGATCATGTGGTTTAGGTGGACATTCCCACGTTTGCGTATTGATCAGTTATTGAACCTGGAGTGGAAATATTTATTGCCGATAAGCATGTTTAATTTATTATTGGCAACTGTAATTGCAATTTTGGGTTGGCATTTTTAACCCCCCTGCCCCCTAAAGGGGGGAGGGGCGAAGATTATATTTTAGATAGCATGAACAACAATAAATATTAAAAGTGTTTGTAAAAAATGAATGATAACTTAAAAAATAAAGGCTCCAAAACTCTCCCTTCAGGGGGGTGGGGGGTACAATATTTTAAGGATATATACAACGGTATTAAATCGCTGCTTATAGGCATGCGCCGCACCGGTTATTATTTTACGCATCACAAAGAAATCATCACACAGGAATATCCTGATAACAAGGAAACATTAGTGTTGCCGGAAAGATTTAAAGGTGAAGTGGTGCTAACACATGATGAGAATAATGAGCATGCTTGTACCGGTTGTACTGCTTGTGAATTGGCTTGCCCTAATGCTACAATAAAAATTGTGACACAATTTGACATTTCACCAGAAGGCAAAAAGAAAAAAGCTTTGGACAAATTTGTCTATCATCTGGAGCTTTGTACTATGTGTAATTTATGTATTATCGCATGCCCTACTGATGCCATTAAAATGGCACAAACTTTTGAACACAGTGTGTTTAATAGAGCAGAATTGACTAAAATTTTAAATAAACCAGGATCAAAAATTAGAGAAGGCGTAGAATAATGAGTGGATCAACTATTATATTTTATTTACTAGCTGCACTAACATTGGTAAGTGGGTTGCTGGCAGTTACAACTCGTATGATATTTAGAGCTGCCATCTATTTGCTGTTTTCACTAATTGGTATTGCTGGTATTTATTTTTGGTTGCAGTATGAATTTATTGCTGCGGTGCAGATTGTGGTTTATGTAGGAGGGATTGTGGTGCTGATTATATTCTCAATTTTTCTTACACAACAGGCGGGAGAAAAAATGCCAGAGCAAAAAAATAGCCGACAAATATTTGCTGCATTGGCTGCTTTTTGCGGACTGGCATTAGTGCTTTTACAAATTGTACAACATTCATTTGTTGAAACCAATGGTAAAGCCATTGAGCCAAGCGTTGCAAATATCGGTAATCAAATGCTGGGCGTAAATGATGGAGGTTATGCCTTACCATTTGAAGTGATAAGTATTTTATTGCTTGCTGCTTTAATAGGATGTATTGTTATTGCTTTAAAAGCTACAACTGAAACAGAATGATGGAACCAGGACTATATCATATGTTGTTTATCAGTGCTACACTTTTCTTTATAGGTGTGTATGGGTTTCTTACAAGAAGGAATCTTGTTACCATGTTGATGAGTGTAGAGTTGATTTTAAATAGCGTGAACCTGAATTTTATCGCCTTCAATAAATACTTGTGGTACGATAAAATGGATGGATTATTTTTTTCCATTTTTATAATCGCTATTGCAGCAGCCGAAGCTGCGGTGGCAATAGCGATAATTATCAATCTTTATAGAACTCACCAATCCATTGATGTAGAAAATGCAGAAGAGATGAAATATTAGAACCCCCTCCGCCCCCTAAAGGGGGAACTAAAGCAAGCGTTTAAAAAATTAAACCGTTTACTAATTTGCAGGGAGGTTGATTTATTGATGATTAAAGAACAAAAGAAGATGTGGAAGAAATAATATTAATTAAAGATTAAAAATACCGCTCCATCTCCTTTAGGAGAGGGAGATGGAGGGTGAGGTTATGCCAAACGCAACATACATATCGCTGATAATTTTACTGCCACTGGCAGGCTTCTTAATGCTTGGCATTTTCGGAAGAAAATATTTCCAGAATACTTCGGGTATTATTGGAACAACGCTTTTATTAATTTCAGCTGTATTGGCATTATACACTGCTTATGGTTATTTCTTTGAGTATGGCAAAGTTGATGGTGTTTATCAAAAACTCGTCCCTTTAAAATATACCTGGCTTCAATTCAGTGAGGGTGTTTCAATTGATATGGGTATCATTATCGATCCAATATCTGTTATGATGCTGGTAGTAGTAACTTTCATTTCGTTGATGGTGCATATTTATAGCTTGGAGTATATGAAAGGCGATGAACGTTTCCCAACCTATTATGCTTTTCTCGGTTTGTTTACATTTTCCATGCTGGGATTAGTTATCTCTTCCAATATTTTCCAGATCTATATATTTTGGGAACTGGTAGGTGTTTCGTCTTTCTTATTGATTGGATATTATTACGAAAAACCAAGTGCTGTTGCTGCCTGCAAAAAAGCATTCATTGTAACACGTTTTGCTGATGTTGGTTTTTTGATCGGCATATTAATCCTATCGTTCTATTCAGGCACATTAGATTTTAATACTTTGATTGAAAGATTAACTGCTCCTGAGTCAAGCGAGTTTAAAACTGCTGTAGCTGCTTCTTTCATGGGCATATCTGCATTAACATGGGGATTGGTTTTGGTTTTCATCGGCGGAGCCGGAAAAAGTGCCATGTTTCCTTTGCATATCTGGCTACCCGATGCTATGGAAGGCCCAACACCCGTTTCAGCATTGATACATGCTGCAACAATGGTTGTGGCTGGTGTGTTTTTAGTTGCAAGATTATTTCCGGTATTTGCCATTTCGGCACCCGATGCTTTAAGCCTGGTAGGATATGTTGGTGCCATCTCCGCTTTGATTGCTGCTGTCATTGCCTGTACACAAACGGATATAAAAAGAGTGTTGGCTTATTCAACCATGAGCCAGATCGGCTACATGATGTTTGCATTGGGCGTTTCTGATTATGACAATGGGGGAACTCTTGGCCTTTCAAGTTTGGGTTATACAGCTTCCATGTTTCATTTATTTACGCATGCTATGTTTAAAGCGTTGTTGTTTTTAGGAGCGGGTGCAGTAATACATTATTTACACAGCAACGAAATGAAAGACATGGGTGGGCTCAGAAAATACTTACCCATTACTCATATCACATTTTTAATTGCTTGTTTGGCTATAGCAGGTGTTCCTCCATTTGCAGGGTTTTTCAGTAAAGAAGAAATATTATTGGCGGCATATCAAAACAATCAAATCATTTACTGGATAGCGCTTATCACTTCGGGCCTGACAGCTTTTTATATGTTCCGCTTGTACTTCAGAATTTTCTGGAACTCTCCCTCTCCTTCAGTAGAGGGTCGGGGTGAGGAGCATAATGAACAAAAAGGTGAGGGCGGTTTTGCCATGATGATGCCATTGGTTCTTTTGGCAATTGGTGCGGCTGTGGCCGGATTTATTCCTTTCGGGCATTATGTTAGTTCCGATGGAACAAGACTGGAATCCGAATTTCATTTAATGTTTTCTATTGCTCCAGTTGCTTTGGGATTGGCAGGCATTTTTATTGCCATGTGGATGTATAAAACGCAAAAAGATAAGCCGTATAAAATGGCTGCATCATTGAACGGTTTATATAAGGCAGCGTATCATAAGTTTTATATTGATGAGATCTATATATTCATTACCCAAAAGATAATTTTTAATTTAATTGCCCGGCCGGCGGCATGGTTTGATAAAAATGTGGTGGATGGATTGGTAAATTCAACCGGAAACAGGACAAAAGATATTTCTGAAACTATAAAAGGATTACAATCCGGTAAAGTGCAGTCTTACGCCATTTACTTTTTGGTTGGCGTAATTGGACTGGCTTTACTTTTTATATATGTATTGAAATGATGTAAACAAATTATGAATGTAGAATTTCGAATAAATAAATTCATAATTCTACATTCATAACTCATAATTCGAAGAATGAATTTATCATTACTGATATTATTGCCTTTACTGACTGCGGTAGTTATATTGCTGATGCGGAATGCTGCACAGGTTAAATGGGTGGCATTGACTGGAGCCGCACTTCAGTTTATATTGGCCTTTGCATTGTTGTTTAAATTCAATCAGCAAAGAGCGGGGGGAGATACTGCACAAATGTTATTTGAAACACAGTATAACTGGTTCCCATCCTGGAATATCAGTTTTCACCTGGGTGTTGATGGTATTTCTATTGCCATGATCTTATTAACAGCATTTGTTGTCATTGCTGGTGTGTTGGTTTCCTGGAACGTCACTAAAATGCCTAAAGAGTTTTTCTTTTTACTCATCTTATTGAGTTTAGGTGCATATGGTTTCTTTATTTCGCTAGATCTCTTCATATTATTTTTCTTTCTTGAGATAGCAGTTATTCCAAAATATTTATTGATTGGCATTTGGGGTAGCGGCAAAAAAGAATACAGTGCCAATAAACTGGCGTTGATGTTAATGGGCGGATCGGCTCTGGTTTTGGTAGGAATATTAGGTGTATATTTTTCCGGAGCAGAACGCAGTTTCGACCTGTTACGATTATCGCAGATAAATATTCCAATACAAACACAAATGATTTGTTTCCCATTGTTGTTTGTGGGATTTGGAGTGTTCACAGCTTTGTTTCCTTTTCATACCTGGGTGCCCGATGGTCATTCCTCGGCACCAACTGCGGGTTCCATGTTTTTGGCAGGAATATCTATGAAACTAGGCGGCTACGGTTGCTTACGTGTGGCTACTTATCTAATGCCAGACGGTGCTAAAGAATATGCAACCATTATTATCGTACTATCTGTCATCGCTATTTTATACGGAGCATTTGCTACTATGATGCAGACGGATTTAAAATACATCAATGCTTATTCATCCGTAAGTCATTGTGGATTTGTTTTACTTGGAATTGGGATGTTAACCAAAACAGCCATGACTGGTGCAGTAATGCAAATGGTTTCGCATGGTTTAATGACTGCACTTTTCTTTGCCATAATTGGTATGATTTACGAACGTACACATACCAAGCAAGTGAGTGAAATGAGTGGGTTGCTAAAGCGAATGCCTTTTATAATTTCTGTTTTATTTATTGTGGGTCTTTGTTCGCTTGGTTTGCCTGGGCTCAGTGGTTTTGTGGCAGAGATGACAGTTTTCATGGGTTCATGGGAACATCCAGATACTTTTAGAAGGGTGGCAACGATTCTTGCATGCTTGTCGATTGTTGTAACAGCAGTTTATATTTTAAGAGCTGTAACTAAAACATCTATGGGGCCTTTAACTACAGGGTTTGAAAATGTTACTGACGCCAGATGGAATGAAAAGCTAGCAGCTATTATTTTACTGGCAGGTATTTTGGCTATTGGCCTTGCACCTGGTTGGCTAAATGATTTAATTAGACCTGGGACAGAAATTATAATGCAAAAACTTAAATAAAATCAAACCTAAAACCAAACCTATAAGGTTTTAAAAACCTTATAGGTTTAAATACAAGTTTAAATAAAAAAGAATGAATGATTTTCTCATATTAATGAAACCCGAACTGATATTAACCGGTATCATTTTCCTGCTCCTATTTATTAAAATAGGAAAAGGGTTGCAAAATGATAAGCTGTTGTCTGTGATACAGGTTTTGTTATTGTTGAATTTTATTACTGGATTTTTCTTTAATACAGAGGGCGTTTTGTTTGATGGCATGTACCAAACTACAGCCATGATTGTTTTGCAGAAAAATATTTTAAACCTGGCAGTTTATCTAATCTCATTGTTATTTGCCGACTGGTTTAAAAAATCGGAGCATATGCTGGAGTTTTTTATGTTGATGCTGTCAGCATTACTTGGAATGTTCTTCCTCATTTCAAGCGGTAATTTGTTAATGTTCTTTTTGTCTTTGGAGCTGGCAACTATTCCAGTGGCAGCTATGGCTAATTTTGATCTGGATAAAAAAAGATCTTCTGAAGCGGCCATGAAGATGATTTTATCATCGGCCTTCTCTTCAGGAATTTTATTGTTTGGTATTTCCTTGATTTATGGAGCAACTGGCAGTATTAGTTTTGCTGAATTACCCGGAATGTTAAATGGTAGCCCGTTGCAAATACTTGCCTTGGTATTTCTATTTTCAGCCTTTGCATTTAAATTATCCATCGTGCCCTTTCATTTGTGGACAGCAGATGTGTACGAAGGAGCTCCTATTGCTACTACCGCTTTTTTATCTGTAGTATCAAAAGGAGCCGTTGCTTTTATATTCATGGCAACCTTGTACAAAGTGTTTCAGCCCATGCATGAGGTTTGGTATAATATGGTGATGATTTTATCTATTGCTACCATGATTATTGGAAATCTGTTTGCTTTAAGGCAACAAAATATAAAACGTTTTCTTGCCTTTTCATCTATCGCACAAGTGGGTTTTATTTTGGTGGGATTAAGCAGCAATTCAATTGCAGGAACAACTTCGGTTGTGTATTTCATACTGATTTATGTATTCTCTAACTTAGCTGCATTTGGTGTGGCCGCAGCTATTGCATCAAAAACAAACAAAGAAAATATTGATGATTATAAAGGACTATACAAGACAAACCCCTTTTTAAGTTGGGTATTGGCACTGGCTTTATTTTCCTTGGCAGGCATTCCACCCACAGCAGGCTTCTTTGGTAAATTATTTTTGTTAACAGCTGGCGCCACAAAAGGTAGTTATCTGTTTATTACTATTGCAGCATTGAATATGATTATCTCTTTGTATTATTATTTGAGAGTGATACGTTCAGTATTTATAGATAAGAGTGAAGTACCAATTGAAAAAATAAAAATTGAACCATCAACAAAATTTGCTTTGATAATCTGCGGAGTAGGTATATTATTGGTTGGATTATTAAGTTGGATCTATGATTATATACAATCTTTAAACTAGAAGTTATGAATTCTTAATTCATAACTCATCATTCATAACTTTTTAAAATGGCAATAAATAAAAATCACGAATTTGAAGAACTGGATGGCGTAAAATGCGGCATAGTGGAAAAGAATGTGCCACCAAAAAGAGTTGAATTTTTAAAGAAGATATTGGAATATAATAAATTTACAGTTGTAGTTGCGCCATCTCCTCCACCGAAAACTACTCCTGCTTCAAAGACTGTTGAAGGAGAAGAAGCGCCTGTTGTAGCTGAACATGAATTGCCCGAAACATTTAATGTTGGGGTTACAGATTATACTTTCAATACTATCAATGCTATTTTTGGAAGACTACTAAATACTCCGAAAGGGAATGTGGTTACGCTGGCTTATTGGAATCAACTGGACACGATTAGTAATGATGAATTACCTTATTATGAAAACAACAAAAACTATTGAGATAGTTTTTGTTGGAGTATTAAAAAATAAAATGGCATCAACTTTAAAGTTGATGCCATTTTATTGAAAAATATACAATTATTTAAAATCCATAACCAATGCCTATACCAAGCATAGGCTGGATATAACCATTGGTAAAATAAGGTGTAAATCCACCATGCCAAAAGAATCCACCGTTCTTAGCAATTTTTCTATACATGAAAGATGCGGTGGCTACCACATTAGATTCGGGATCTGTGCTGTTGTTGCCATGAAAATAATCGTAGATACTTATTTTTTTTCCAAAAAAAGTGGCTCCGGCTCCTACTTCTATTAAATGTGATGAATTGGGTTTTCCAAAAACATAATTTAATTGTAATGGGATGGTAATTATGGATCTTTGTCTGTAATTACCAAATCCTCCTGGAGATATTATTTCTTCCCGGCTTAAAAAACCAATACCAGCTCTGCCGCCAAAACCTGTATTGGATTTGGTAAATCTACAATCCATATTTACCGAAAAAATAACACCAGGGCCACCTAGTTCTCCAAAAAATATCCGTTGAGATCCTGCAACATTATTCTTGGATGTTAATTTTTGAGCAAAAGAAAAACTGCTGATGAGTAAACCAGCTACTAAAAAAATTGATTTCATAAATTGGGTTTGAAGTTTAAAAAGTAATAATACGATTGAAAGAGACTAAGTAGGTAACAAATGTTGCACAACAATTTGTTAATTTCCTTTGATTAGTTTTTCAACCAATCCTTTTACATCACTCAAAGCAATTCTTTCTTGAAGCATTGTATCTCTGTATCGAATGGTTACGGTATTATCTTCTTTGGTTTGATGATCAATCGTTACACAAAATGGGGTACCTACTGCATCCATTCTTCTATATCTTTTTCCAATTGCGTCCTTCTCTTCATAAAAACACATAAAGCTGCTCTTGCATTCATTCATCAAATCTTTCGCTATTTCTGGTAAACCGTCTTTTTTTAATAATGGAAGAATGGCCAATTTGGTTGGCGCAAGTAGTGCAGGTATTTTTAAAACTACACGACTGTCTTCGGTTCCATCTTCTTTGGTCCATTTTTCTTCTGTATAAGCAAGGCTGATAATGGTAAGAAATAAGCGGTCCAAGCCAACAGAAGTTTCTACCACAAATGGCGTGTAGTTACCATATGGTTTTCCATCTTCTTTTAAATCATTATCAAAATATTGGATTTTCTTTTTACTGTGCTCCTGATGTTGTTTCAAATCAAAATCAGTACGGCTGTGAATACCTTCTAGTTCTTTCCAGCCAAATGGAAATTCAAATTCAATATCTAATGCAGCATCTGCATAGTGTGCCAGTTTTACATGGTCATGGAAGCGTAATTTTTCTGCAGGAATGCCAATGCTCTCATGCCATTTCTTTCTTTCATCTTTCCAGAAATTGTACCACTCCATTTGTGAACCTGGACGAACAAAATATTGCATTTCCATCTGTTCAAATTCACGCATGCGGAAAATGAACTGGCGGGCAACTATTTCATTCCGGAATGCTTTGCCTGTTTGTGCAATACCAAAAGGAATTTTCATCCTGCCGGTTTTTTGCACATTTAAAAAATTCACAAAAATTCCTTGGGCCGTTTCGGGGCGCAAATAAATGGTCTCGCTCTCCTCTGCCACACTACCAATTTGTGTGTTAAACATAAGATTGAATTCTCTCACTTCTGTCCAGTTACTCGTTTTGCTGATGGCACATTTTATCTTATTGTCTTCAATTAGTTTTTTAATTCCTGAATAATCATTGGCTGCTAAAAGCGAATCCATTGCAGCTAAAATCTCTTTTGCCAATTGCTCATTTCCAATTACTAATTGTTCTTCTACGAAACCTTCAATTAAATGATCTACCCGGTATCTTTTGTTGCTGTCTTTATTATCAATCATCGGGTCGCTGAAATTATCAACGTGGCCGCTTGCCTTCCAAACAGTGGGGTGCATAAAAATGGCTGAGTCAATGCCCACAATGTTGTCGTGCATTTGAGTCATGCTTTTCCACCAATAGTCACGGATATTCTTTTTTAACTGGGCGCCATTTTGACCGTAGTCATATACTGCTGCCAGACCATCATAAATTTCGCTCGATTGAAAAATATACCCGTATTCTTTACAATGGGAGATGATTTCCTGAAAGTTGTTTGCTTCGTTTGCCATGGGCGCAAAAGTACGGCAAAACTCAAAAGGTTGGTTTTTTACAGCAACTTTATATCCATGTTCAGTTTCATTGGTAGAGATTATTCTGAGGATTGAAGTTCAGTAAGTTCATCTACCTATCTTTGAACAACTTTAATTATAGCGTTCAAGAACTAAGTAATGTATGATTTCTGAAGAGAAAATAAAACAAGTAAAAAAACAACTGAGAGCCGGGGTTCCGGAGGGAGAAATTAAGAATAGCCTTTTAGAAGAAGGGTATTCTGAAGAAGATTTGGAGAATATTTTTGTTGCTCATAAACCAGATATGCAGAGTTGGTATTTGATTTCTGCTATCCTATTTTTGATATTTGGGTTGTACAATATTATTGTAAATAGCAGTTTGCTTTTTCTGATTTTTTCAGGAACAATGTTTGTGGTTTATTATCTTGAATTAGTAAGAATTAAAAAACAATCATCTTAATTTTTGATTTTGTTGATGCCTGTCTGCATCTCTTGTACTCTTTTTTTCAAGATTCTTTTCCAGCGCTTGCATTAAATTAACTCCGGTTTGATTGGCAAGGCAAATTAATACAAACAATACATCGGCCATCTCATCCGACAACTCTTTTCCTTTATCCGATTCTTTAAAAGATTGTTCACCATATTGACGAACCATTAAGCGGCTCAATTCTCCCACTTCCTCCATTAAAATACCAAGGTTGGTTAGTTCATTGAAATAACGAACACCGGTGGTTTTTATCCACCCATCGATCATTATTTGTGCATCAGCAATTGTTAGATTTGTCATTATTCTTTGTTTTTTGTATCAATAGCTATCGTTACAGGTCCATCATTCAATAACTGCACTTTCATGTCAGCACCAAAAACTCCGGTGTAAATTTTCTTTCCCAAATCAATCTCTAATTGAGTAATCATTTGTTTGTAAAGTGGAATGGCATAATCCGGTTTACTGGCTTTGATATAAGAAGGTCTGTTTCCTTTTTTTGTAGACGCAAGTAAAGTAAACTGACTCACTAATAAAATATTGCCTTCTATTTCTTTTACGGAAATGTTTGGGATTTTATTTTCGTCATCAAAAATCCTGAGATGAATAATCTTATTGCTGAGCCATTCAATGTCTTCTTGCTTATCCGCATCTTCAATACCTACAAAAACTAATAGCCCGGTATTAATAGCAGCAAACACACTGTTGTTAATGGTTACAGAAGCATTAGAAACTCTTTGTATTACAGCTTTCATAATAGTAATTTCATTTTACTCTTGTAGTCATAAATAAAAATACTGCTCCTAAAACCAGTGGTATCCAAAAATAGTCATGTAGTGTATTTTCTTTTTTTATTATTGTAAACATGATCAATGCTACGATCATAAAAACTACTGCAATAAGCGAAAGCCATTTTTTCTTATTCATAAATATATTTTCATAAAGCTAATCTTTGCAAATTGTTATTTCAAAAAACTATTATTTTAATTTAAAGGCAAGTGATTTTGAAGGAATGAAGATTTAAAAAAAGCACAAAAAAGATTGGAATATAAAGATTGATTGGTCTCGAATCCTTCATTAATATTTTGATGCAAAAATATTTTTCACAAATTTATTAATATCAGTCTTGTAATATTAAAAATTCAATTAAATCAACCCATTAACACATTACTGAAATTTCCAAGATTTTCATCAAACATTTTATAAAAAGGATGGGGAAAAGTAAGCAAATGCAATACCCGTTTGAGTATACAAAATTATCCACCTTTTTTGTCCACAGGTGTTAATATTTATAAGTTTGTTTCTTCAAACAATACAAATATTTTCGTTTGCTAAACTTTACTTAACCCAACTAACCAAGCTGTTTTATATTATGCCTAAAAAATCACAACCTACAAAAGGACTTCAGTTCTCCCGGCAGTTTACAAAAGATGATGTTAATCCATTCGACATGTTTGAATACGATTACAGAACTTCTATAATTAAAAATCCAACGGGTGAAATTGTTTTTCAAATGGATAATGTAGAAGTTCCAAAACAATGGAGCCAGATTGCTACAGATATTTTAGCGCAAAAATATTTCCGTAAAGCTGGAGTTCCAAAAGAAGACGGAACCACAGGAAGAGAAACAACCATAAAACAAGTGGCTCATCGTATGGCTCATTGCTGGAGAGTATGGGGCGAACGCTATAATTATTTTTCATCAGCAAATGATGCACAAATATTTTATGATGAATTAGTGTATTCCATTTTAAACCAGGCTTGCGTTCCCAATAGTCCGCAATGGTTTAATACAGGCTTGCACGAAGTGTATGGTATTACTGGTAAACCACAGGGCCATTATTATGTAGATGCTAAAGACGGACAGTTAAAAAAATCGGTTAATGCTTATGAGCGTCCTCAACCTCATGCTTGTTTTATTTTAAGTGTAGATGATGATTTGGTGAATGAAGGTGGTATCATGGATCTATGGGTTCGTGAAGCCAGGATTTTTAAATATGGTAGCGGTGTAGGTACCAACTTTAGCAGCATTCGTGGCGAAGGTGAAAAACTAAGTGGTGGAGGAACATCAAGCGGGTTAATGAGTTTTCTTAAAATAGGTGATCGTGCTGCAGGTGCCATTAAAAGTGGTGGCACAACCCGAAGAGCAGCCAAAATGGTTTGCTTGGATTTGGATCACCCCGAAATTGAAAAATTCATCAACTGGAAAGTGGAAGAAGAAGATAAGGTGGCTGCTTTAATTTCAGCAGGATATGCTAGTGATTATGAAGGAGAGGCTTACCGTACTGTGAGCGGACAAAACAGCAACAATTCTATCCGTATTCCTAATGAGTTCTTCAAAGTTTTAGATAATGATGGTGAATGGGAATTGAAAGGAAGAAGCGATGGAAGGGTAATGAAGAAAATTGAGGCCAAAAAATTGTGGAATCAAATTTCTTATGCTGCCTGGCGCTGTGCCGACCCTGGAACCCAATATGATACTACTATAAATGAGTGGCATACTTGTCCAGAGGGAGGTCCTATTAGAGCTTCAAATCCATGCAGTGAATATATGTTCCTCGATAACACTGCATGTAACTTAGCAAGTGTAAACCTTCGTCAGTTTTTTGATGAATCTAACAATACTTTTAATGTTGCTGGTTTTGAACATACCTGCCGATTATGGACAGTAGTATTAGAAATTTCTGTTTTAATGGCTCAGTTCCCTTCAAAAGAAGTGGCACAGTTGTCCTATGATTACAGAACCTTAGGATTAGGATTTGCTAATTTGGGGTCGATGTTAATGGTAAGTGGAATAGCCTATGATAGTGAGGAGGCAAGAGGAATTGCTGGGGCCATCACCGCCATCATGACTGGTGTGTCTTATAAAACATCGGCTGAGTTGGCAAGTTTTCTTGGTGCTTTTGATAAGTATGAAGCAAACAAAAATCATATGTTACGTGTAATGCGTAATCACCGTGCTGCAGCCTACGATGCAACTGATGCCTATGAAGGCATTGATATCAAACCTCAAGGTATTCATGCAAAATATTGTCCCGATTATTTATTGAAGGCCGCAACAAAAGCATGGGATGATGCCGTACAAATGGGAGAAAAGCATGGTTACCGCAATGCACAAACAACTGTAATTGCTCCTACTGGAACAATAGGATTAGTGATGGATTGTGATACCACAGGAGTTGAACCTGACTTTGCCCTAGTGAAGTTTAAAAAATTAAGTGGGGGTGGTTATTTTAAAATCATCAACCAAAGCGTACCACAGGCATTACGTAATTTAAAATACAGCGAAAAAGAAATTGAAGAAATTGTTGCTTATGCAAAGGGGCATGCTTCTTTGGATAAGGCGCCCTTCATTAATACCAAAGTTTTATTGGATAAAGGTTTTACAGTTAATGAAATTGCCATTTTGAATGGGGCAATGGGAGCTGCTTTTGAAATAGGGTTTGTTTTTAATGTATACACTTTGGGAGAAGCTTGTTTAGAGCGTTTAGGTTTCAGGCCGGAGCAATACACTGATTTTAGCTGGAGCCTTTTGGAAGCTCTTGGGTTTACTGATGAAGAAATTGAAGCTGCCAATATTTATGTTTGCGGTACTATGACTGTTGAAGGGGCTCCTTATTTAAAAGATGAGCATTTATCCGTTTTTGATTGCGCTAATAAATGTGGAAATATTGGAGAGCGTTTTATTCATGCTCATGGCCATATTCGTATGATGGCAGCTGCACAACCTTTCTTAAGTGGGGCTATTTCTAAAACTATCAACCTACCCAATGAAGCTACTCAGGAAGAAATTTCTGATTCATACAGATTAAGTTGGGAGTTGGGATTAAAAGCTTGTGCCTTGTATCGTGATGGGTCTAAACTATCTCAGCCATTAAGCAACAAAAGTGATAAGAAAAAGAAATTGGATGATCCAATTTCAGAAGAGAAAGCGGCTGCTTTAGCATCGGATATTTACAGCATGGTTGACATGGGTAAATTAACTATAGATGATTTGCTGGATGAAATGAATAAGCGTGTGCAGAACAGTGCCGATACTACCTTAAAGCGTCAATTGGCAATGATTGTGGAAAGAAGATCATTACCAGCCAAGCGCCGTGGCTTTACACAAAAAGCAAAGATTAATGGTCAGGCATTATTCCTTCGTACTGGTGAATATAATGACACTACTTTGGGTGAAATATTTATTGATATGGCTAAGGAAGGGGCTACCATGCGTAGTATGCTTAATTGTTTTGCCATTGCCGTTTCCATAGGCTTACAATATGGTGTGCCCTTGGAAGAATATGTAGAGAAATTTGTGTTCACTCGTTTTGAACCAAGTGGAATGGTTGATCATCCAAACATTAAAAGTGCTACTTCAATCATCGACTTTATTTTCCGTTCATTAGCCTATGAGTATTTAGGTAGAAATGATTTAGTGCATGTATTGGATGCTCCTGAAGTTCAAAATATGGGTAATGAAGAATGGGACCAGAATACACCAACGATTGGAGATCGTAAACCAGAATTAAGTGAAGTACGTGTTTTAGGGGCAACAAATGGAGCTGCTAAACCCGAACAAGTACAATCACATCGCATTGCCCATAAAAAAGCAGAGAAGGGTTTAGATGCTGTGAATGCAGCAGCCAAAAACATGCAAAGTGATGCGCCCTCTTGCAACACTTGTGGCCACATTACCGTACGCAGTGGCACTTGTTATAAGTGTTTAAACTGTGGAAATAGTATGGGCTGCAGTTAAAATGGTTTGACTAAGCACAAACATAAAAGAAAACGCTACTCAATTGAGTAGCGTTTTCTTTTACCACAAAAGGCTATACATTATCTTTGCCTAATGACATCCTCTTTTTTTGGTTACGACAAGAACAAAGTTATTCAGGCATTACGATATCATTTTATTACCCGAAGAGAAATTAAAGTAATGATGATTTTGGTAAATGTATTTGCCATTTTATCAGCCATGCTGTTTTTTTTTAAGAAAATATCTCCCTATGCTTTTTTACTAAGCTCTATTTTGTGGTTTGTGTTGATGATACTGTTTTGGTTTGTACTACCTTATATGATCTACAAAAAATCGGAAACTTTTAGAGATAATTTTAAAGCCATTCTTTCTGATCAGGAATGCCGGATCGAAAATGAAAGAGGTGGTAGAAGTTGGGGCTGGTCTGCTTTTAGTACCTGGCTGGAGAGCCCACATTTTTATCATCTCTATTTTAGCAGTCGTTCGTTTTTTTTAATTCCCAAAGATGCATTTGAAGGAGATGATGTGCATGAAGCCAGAAGGATATTTAGAGATAAGATTGGTAAAAAGTGAGTAGCAAAGCTCAACATCAAAGAAAAATATTTTGTGAAATAACAATGTAGACTATCAAAGTATTAATACCCAAACTCACCCCACATATTCTACAATTTCTTCTCCATAATATAATGTGGAATGGTTACTTCTATAAATTCGTTACCAGTAACTTTATACCCCAGTTTTTCATAAAAGCCAATAGCTGTTACCCGGGAATGCATGATTATTTTTTTGTAGCCCTTATCTCTGGCAATCGTTTCGGCAAAACTCATCATACTAGCGCCAATACCTTTGCCTTGCACACTGTCTTTAACAGCCATTTGCCTTAATCGTAAACGGGTATTATCAGCTTTAGTAAGTAAACAACATGCCAACATTTCATCTTCATCCAATGCAGCAATTAAAATGTCATTTATTTCCTCATCTAATTCTTCCTGACTAAAAGATAAGCCAAGAGGTCTTCTAAGTATATCCAATCTAAGTTTAACCATTTGATGGTATTCAGGTGTGCCGTGGTCTATTTGTTTTAAGGCCATAACAAATTTGGTTTTGGTAGAGATGAACTAACAATATACAGATTTTTATGAATCGAACATTCATCAAATAACAGTTGGTTTTAATAAATAGGGTAAAAATTAATTATTGGAGAAAAGGAATGGAAAAATTGTCAGTTCAAATTGAATGAAATAAATCTTAGAATATCTTATTGTTTGTATTTACCTCAAATTGTATATTTTTGCACCCAATACAAACTAAAATTAAAAATCATGTCAGACATTGCAACAAGAGTAAAGAAAATAATTGTTGACAAATTAGGTGTAGATGAAGCAGAGGTTACACCAGAAGCTTCTTTTACTAATGATTTAGGTGCCGATAGCTTGGACACCGTAGAACTAATTATGGAATTTGAAAAAGAATTTAATATTTCTATTCCGGATGAGCAGGCTGAGACTATTACAACTGTAGGTCAGGCAAATGCTTACTTAGAGGAACACGCTAAGTAATTTATTAATTATCACAGGCAAATTTTATGGCTTTAAAGAGAGTTGTAGTTACCGGATTAGGTGCCCTAACGCCATTGGGCAAAACTGTCGATGAATATTGGCAGGGTTTGGCTAATGGAGTAAGTGGTTGCGATAACATCAAGCAATTCGACTGCAGCAAGTTTAAAACCAGGTTTGCCTGTGAGGTTAAAAATTTTGAAGCCACAGATTATCTCGATCGTAAAGAAGCCCGAAAAATTGACCGTTTCACCCAATTTGCGTTAATAGCTGGTGATGAAGCTGTTAAAGACGCAGGTATCAATAATGAAAATGTTGATCCCGATAGGGTAGGTGTCATTTTTGCCAGCGGAATTGGTGGTTTAATCACTTTCCAGGAAGAAGTAACCAATTTTGCCTTAGGCGATGGAACACCCCGTTTCAATCCTTTCTTTATCCCAAAAATGATATTGGATATTGCCGCTGGGCAATTATCTATGCGTTATGGGTTTAGAGGCCCCAACTTTGCCGTAGTAAGTGCTTGTGCTTCCAGTACCAATGCTATCATAGATGCTTTTGATAATATTAGGCTTGGAAAAGCAGATATTATTATTACTGGCGGAAGTGAAGCCGTAATTAGTGCTGCCGGCGTAGGAGGATTTAATGCCATGAAAGCTTTAAGCGAAAGAAATGATAGCCCTTCAACTGCAAGCCGTCCTTTCGATAAAGAAAGAGATGGCTTTGTAATGGGTGAAGGTGCTGGTGTATTAGTGCTTGAGTGTTTAGAGCATGCCTTAGCCCGTGGTGCTAAAATTTATTGCGAAATTGCTGGTGGCGGTGCCACTGCCGATGCACACCATATTACAGCCCCTCATCCCGAAGGGCTTGGCGCTAAAAATGTAATGAATGCCGCTTTAAGAGATGCCGGAATGGTTGCTTCGGATATTGATTATATCAATGTACACGGTACATCAACCCCTTTAGGTGATATTGCCGAAACCAAAGCCATCTTAAGCGTTTTTGGAGATCATGCTTATAATTTAAATATTAGTGCTACAAAAAGTATGACAGGTCATTGCCTTGGCGCAGCAGGTGCTTTAGAAGCCTTGGCTTGTATTATGGCAGTAGTAAAAGATATTGTTCCTCCTACTATTAATCATTTTACCGATGATCCAGATTTGGATCCTAAACTTAATTTTACTTTTAACAAAGCTGAGCATCGTACAGTAAATGCTGCCCTCAGTAATACTTTTGGGTTTGGCGGACATAATGCTTCAGTTATTGTGAAAAAATATATCGCTTAAGAAATAAAACTGGCTTGTCTGTAATAAGCATTTTGTTCTCAATCAATCAACCTTCCTTTCAATTTTGTAAAAGCAACGGATAAAAAAGCCGTAATTTTATTTTATTAAATAAGATTCATTCACGCAAACATCAATACCTGACTTGCAATTCATTAAAGATTTTATTAAAAGCCAAAATCAAAACAAAGATTTTAAAAAACAGCTAAGTAATGTTTTAGGCTTTACTCCGGGTGATATTGCTTTGTATAAAACGGCATTAAGTCATCGTAGCGTAAGAGAAGGTGCCGATGAAAATAATGAGCGGCTTGAGTTTTTGGGTGATGCCGTGTTAAGTTCCATTGTTGCCCATTATCTTTTTAGAAAATACCCTTATAGGGGTGAAGGTTTTTTAACGGAGATGAGAAGCAAGATGGTTAACCGTCAAAAACTGAATGAGATTGCTTTAAAGATGGGGCTTAAAAAAATTACTTTTTACAATAAGTTTGACAATTCTCTAAAGATTTCCCAAATTTTTGGTAATACATTAGAAGCATTGATAGGAGCCGTTTATCTTGACAAAGGGTATGCAGGTACTCATAAGTGGGTGGAGAAATTTATTATTATGCCTCACTTGTATATTGATGATTTAGAATTGTTAGAGATTAACATTAAAAACAAGTTGTATGGTTGGGCCAATAAAAACGGTAAAACACTTGAGTTTGAAACCATGGATGAAAAAATAGAAAACGGCCGCCGTTTATTTACCATTGGTGCAACTGTAGATGGTGAATTAATTGCTGAAGCAAAAGGATACAATAAAAAAGATGCCAGCCAAATTGCAGCGCAATTGGCGGTAGATAAACTAGGATTATAAAATAGTTTCTTGTTACTCGTTTTTTAAATTAAATGTCAGGAACTAGAAACTGAAAAACGATGAACTAGAAATAAGAAACAAATATTATGACTTTTGGAATTTTAGGAGCTGGCAGCTGGGGTACAGCCATTGCAAAAATTTTAACCGATAATGGCAATACTATTTATTGGTGGAACCGCAGTGAAGAGGATATAAAATACATTCAGGAAAGGCAACACAATCCTCATTATCTCTCATCGGCACATCTCAATATCAATAAACTCCATCTTACATCCAATCCAGCAGATGTTATCAATAATAGTGATTGTGTTGTAATTGCAATACCATCTGCCTATGCCCAAGAAGCTCTAATGGGATTGGATAAAAATATTTTTGAAGGAAAAAAAATCATCTCTGCCATTAAAGGCATTCTACCACAAAACAATTTGTTGTTAAATGAATTTTTACACAATGAATTCAATGTGCCCATCGAAAATTATTTTGCTGTGCTTGGGCCTTGTCATGCCGAGGAAGTGGCTTCTGAAAAATTATCCTATCTCACTTTTAGTGGCATGGATGAAGTGGTTACCAAGCAAATTGCTGCTGGATTTAAAACGCCTTATCTCAACACGGTTGAAAATAATGATATTTATGGTGTGCAGTTTGCTGCCGTTTTAAAAAATATTTATGCAGTTGGTGCTGGTATTGCTCATGGATTAGATTATGGAGATAATTTTTTAAGCGTATTGATTGCCAATAGCGCCGATGAAATGGCTGGATTCTTAAAAAAAGTAGGAATAAAAAACATGGAGGTTGGGCACGAAAGTGAATTGATTAATTCTAGCCAGCCACGCATTCATAATTATGCCGCATCAGTTTACCTAGGTGATTTGTTGGTTACTTGTTATTCCCTTCATAGTCGTAATCGAGCCTTCGGGAATATGATTGGGAAAGGCTATTCTGTAAAAGCCGCTCAAATGGAAATGAATATGGTGGCCGAGGGTTATAATGCCA
Organism: uncultured Chitinophagaceae bacterium; assembly: GCA_947085175.1. Classification (GTDB taxonomy): domain Bacteria; phylum Bacteroidota; class Bacteroidia; order Chitinophagales; family Chitinophagaceae; genus Ferruginibacter. The sequence continues at coordinate 632,864 of CAMTVJ010000005.1, read as the reverse complement.
GTAAATGTATGTTTATTATTAATCAAAGCATCAAAGCAGACATGCCCATTGCTACCAGCATTTTTAAAATATTATGGGAAAACCTTTCTGCTAAAGAAGGTTTTAAAGCCATTGAAAAAACCATGGATTAATCTTCCGTAAAGAATAGATCAGCAGCAATTCCATCTGCAAATAACTTTCCTTCTTTGGTGAGAATAAGATTTGACTTATGAAGTTGCAGATTATTATTGTGGATGTGTTTAATAGATGCTTTGGAAATATCCGCACTAAAACTTTCTCCAAAATGCTCTGCTACATAATCCAAATTTATACCTTCCATCGTTCTAAGCGACGTCATGATGTATTCATTCAATTGTTGGATGGTAGACAGTTGCTCTGCCTCAAAAGGAATGCTATTGTTTTGTAAGGACTGAATGTATAGGGCATTATTAGCAATATTCCATCTTCTACTTTTACCATTAAAAGCATGTGCACCTGGTCCAAATGCATAGTAGGGTTCTCCCTGCCAATAGCTGCTGTTGTGTTTACTTCTAAATCCGGGTTTGGCAAAGTTGCTAATCTCATAATGCTCGTAACCTGCCAGTTTCATCCAATCCATTAATTGTAAAAAATGCCTTGCTTGTTTATCAGGATCGATGGTTTCTTTTTTATGTTGAGCTATCATTTTATCTAAAGCAGTTTTTGGCTCAACTGTTAATGCATAACAAGAGATATGAGGAATATTTTTAGAAATCACTATCTCCACATTTCTTTTCCAATCCTCATCTGTTAATACAGGCGAACCATAAATTAAATCGATAGAGAAATTGCTGAAACCTGCATCTGTAATTTTATCAATACAAGAAATAGACTCTGCTGCCGTATGTGCTCTGTTCATCCAAATCAATTCTTCCTCCACAAAACTTTGTATCCCTACACTTAATCTATTTATGCCAATTAGTTTCCAGCTTTCAAGTTTTTCGTGGCTAATGTCATCAGGGTTTGCTTCCAGTGTAATTTCAATGTCATTGGCGAATTCAAATTTAGATTTCAATTCATCAAAAAGTAAATTCAAATCGTCGGCACATAAAATACTAGGTGTTCCTCCACCAAAATAGAGGCTGTTTATTTTGCTTTTTTTTGATGTAGGAAATGCTTCAGTTAATTGTATTTCTTTAACGATAGCCTCCATCATTTTGTCTTTTTGAGACAGGTTGGTAGAGAAATGAAAATTACAATAATGACAAGCTTGTTTACAAAATGGGATATGAATATAAATACCTGGCAAAGATTTATGTTTTAGCTCCCCAATTAGTTTGAGGATATTATTTTAGATTTGATGATTAATGACTCTTTACAAAAAGATATGGTTTAAGTTTTTTCTTACAGCTTTTGTATGCCATGCTGTTTTTTCAAATGCCATACAAGCTCAGGTAAATAAAAACCTTCCTTATCAATTACATATTAATTACGTTGGCAAAGATAGCGCCTTTAGCCCTGAGGGGATTAAGTTACAAACTGCTTTTGCCAACCAGGTTTTGTGTAACGATTATATTCTAACCATTCCAACTCTATTAAGTACAAAAGGATATCCAACTGCTTCGGTAGATTCTATCATTATACAAAACACACAAACTAGCATTGATTTATTTGTTGGCAGAAGATACCAATGGATTAAACTAATTCCACAGGGAATAGAAAAAGCGGCAATGGAAGACAGCCGATTTAAAGAAAAGGATTATATCGATAAGTTGTTGAATATTCAACAGCTTTTAAAATTACAAGAAAGTATTTTACTTTTCTACGAAAAAAATGGCTATCCCTTTGCAGAAGTGTATTTAGATAGTATCCGATTGGATGAAGACCGAATGGAAGCCTACTTAAAGTTACAAAGGGGTCCTTTATATCATATCGACAGCATCAGGGTTTTGGGAAAAGCAAAAATCTCTAAAAAATTTCTTCAACATTATTTGGGCATCCCCCATGGAAGTTTGTATAACAAAGAAAAACTGGAGCAGGTAAGTAAAAAGATTTTGGAACTTCCTTATTTAGAAGAAGTACAAGCTAATGACCTTACTCTATTAGGCTCGGGGTCTATTCTCAATTTGTATTTGGCACCAAAGCGAAGCAGCCAGGCTAATTTTTTAATAGGTTTTTTGCCTGGTGCTGGTCAGTCGGGGAAGTTGCAATTAACTGCCGATGTAAACCTTAATTTAAAAAATGCTTTAAACAGTGGAGAAACCATTTTATTTAATTGGCAACAGCTTCAGGTAAAATCGCCAAGGCTAAACCTGGGTTATCAACATCCTTATATTTTAAATTCAGCTTTTGGATTTGATTTTATGTTCGATCTGTTTAAAAAAGATTCTACCTTTTTACAGGTAAATTCATTGTTGGGTTTACAGTATGATTTATCAAATTACCAATCGGGCAAATTGTTTGTGCAATGGCAAAACACTTTCTTATTAGGTACTGGCGTTGATACTAATCAAGTAAAAGCAACTAAAAAATTACCAGCTAATATAGATGTGACGGCTGTAAATGTTGGGTTGGATTACGAATGGAATAAAACCGATTACAGGCTAAATCCAAGAAGTGGGAATGAATTAAAAATTACGCCATTGGTTGGTATAAAAAATATCAAAAGGAATAACGAGATTCTCAATATCAAAGACCCTACTTTTAATTATGCCAGCCTTTATGATTCTTTAAAAGAAAGGTCGTATCAACTAAGATTAAAGATTTCTGCAGCTCATTACTTTCCGGTGGGCAAACAGGCAACTGTAAAAGCAGCTTTTAATGGAGGGTTGTTTGTAAGTCCCAGTACATTTAGAAACGAATTGTTTCAGATAGGAGGTTATAAACTATTAAGAGGCTTTAGTGAGGAAAGTATTTTTGCCACACAATATGCCGTTTTAACCGCTGAGTATAGATATCGACTTGCACTTAATTCTTATTTATTTGGATTTGTAGATGCTGGCTGGGTTAAAAATAAATACGAGTCAATCAATTTAGATAATAATTTTTTAGGTGCAGGTTTGGGTTTAGCATTTGAAACAAATTTTGGATTACTCAACATTAGTTATGCACTTGGCAAACGCAATGATGTAAAATTCAATATCACCGAAGCATCTAAGATTCACTTTGGCTACATTAATTATTTTTAATAATACCACAGCCAGTCTCTATTTTTGCAGCTTAATATTTTATTTGTGAGGCAGAAACAATTTTTACTGGCACTTGCTGTTCTCTTTTCAGCATTCCTGTGTGCTCAGGATTCTGCTTTTGTGGTTCCTAAGCCAGATTCAGTTAAAACATTACTCCTATCAGATTCTGTATCCAAAGCGATTTATATTGGCCCTACGTTCAGGATAGTAAATAAACTGTTAAATCATAAAGCCAAAGCAGTTTCTTTTGCATCGCAAATCCGAGATCCAAAAAGTAAAGATTCAATATTTTATCTCTTGGCAGGATTAATATTCTATTTAGCACTATTAAAATTTCTGTATAGCCGATATTTCACTAATCTATTTAGGGTGTTTTTTAATTCATCATTAAGGCAAAGCCAACTAACCGATCAATTGTTACAGGCAAAATTCTCTTCTATGATGTTTAATTTTTTCTTTTTTATCAGTGGAGGTGTTTTTGTTTATCTTCTACTTATCCATTATAATTTAATTACAAAGGATAATCAATGGCTAATGATCCTATCATCAATTTTATTGATGGCTGGTATATATCTTATAAAATATTGTACACTTAAATTTACAGGATGGGTAACTGGGCTTAAAGAAGCAACCAATACCTATGTGTTTATTTTGTTTTTAATCAATAAGATTTTGGGTGTTTTTCTACTTCCATTTGCCATCATATTTGCTTTTTCTGATCATTCAATTGTAAGTATTGCAGCTATCATTTCTATTATGTGCGTTGGTATTTTTCTTTTTTTAAGATTCTTTAGATCTTATGGCATTCTTCAAAATCAATTAAAAATAACCAGATTTCATTTCATCCTATATGTTTCAGGAATTGAGATATTACCACTTTTATTGATATACAAGAGCTTGTTGCTTTTTTTGGCAAAAAAAATGTAAATTTGCTATCAACTTGGAGAATTAACTATGCTTAAAAACGGAGCAAATAAAGCTGTTAGTTCAGCTCGGTCAGTTAAAAAAATACTTATTACCCAACCCAAGCCGGATGGCGATAAATCTCCATACTTCGAATTGGCTAGGAAGCACAGCTTAAACCTCGACTTTCACCCTTTTATCGTAGTAGATGGGGTTCCTGCAAAAGATTTTCGTAAACAAAAGGTTGATATTGCCAGTTTTTCGGCAGTAATTTTCACCAGTCGTAATGCTATTGAGCATTTTTTTCGTGTTTGCGACGAAATGAAAGTGAGTGTTTCTCAAGAAACAAAGTACTTCTGTATCACCGAAGCGGTAGCACTTTATCTTCAAAAATTTATTTTATATCGTAAACGTAAGGTGTTTTATGGTGCCGATGGCACCAATAAAAGCCTGTTTGACGTAATTAATAAACATAAAGACAATGAAAAATTCCTTTATCCATGTTCCGAGTCAATTGATAACGAAATAACCACTTGGCTAAAACATCATAATTGTGAACACGCAACTCCGGTGATGTACAAAATTATTAGCAATGATATAAAGGATGTTATTGGACGAGGTTATGATATCATTTGCTTTTTTACCCCAGGTGGAGTAAAGAGCTTAATGGAGAATTTCCCAAAATTCAAGCAAAATGGAACATTAATTGGCGCTTTTGGAGTTAATACCTTTAAAGCAGCTGAAGAAGCAGGATTAACATTGGATATAAAAGCACCTCTACCACAAGCACAAAGTATGGTGAGTGCTTTAGAGCATTATTTAAATGCCTTAAAAAAGAAATGATTAAAATGATACTTAAAAAAGGCTGCCAATTGGCAGCCTTTTTTCATCAACTTTAAAAGGATAAACGTATTTTAATATTATGACAGATACAGTTTCAGCGGAAAATAACATGGCCAATAGGTTAGTAAATGAAAATAGCCCTTATTTGCTACAGCATGCTTATAATCCTGTTGATTGGTATCCATGGGGCGAAGAAGCATTGCAAAAAGCAAAAGCAGAAAATAAGGTAATTCTCATTAGTATTGGTTATTCAGCCTGTCATTGGTGCCATGTAATGGAAAGAGAGAGTTTTGAAGATATAGAAACCGCAAAATTGATGAACGATTACTTTATCAATATCAAGATTGATAGAGAAGAACGACCCGATTTGGATCATATTTATATGGATGCTGTTCAAGCAATGACAGGTAGTGGAGGCTGGCCTTTGAATGTTTTTCTTACACCCGATACTAAGCCATTTTATGGGGGTACTTATTTTCCGCCAGTAAAAGCTCATAACCGCATAGCCTGGAAGGAAGTTTTGGAAACAATTAATAAGGTCTGGCACGAAAGGAAAGATGAAATTATGCTTCAATCGGAAAATCTCACTGAACACCTTAAAAAATCAAGCAGGTTTGCTCATTTAAATAATTTAAATAATTCGGATGATGAAATTGATTTAAAAGATCTAGTTGATACGATGTTTAAGAATATAATGAAGGCTGCCGATACTGAATGGGGGGGATTTGGGAAAGCACCAAAATTTCCTCAAACTTTCACGATTAAATACCTGTTTCAATATTATCATTTTACTAAAAATGAAATAGCACTTGATCAAGCTTTGCTTTCTATTAATAAAATGTTGGAAGGTGGGATTTATGACCATGTTGGTGGTGGACTAGCCAGGTATAGCACAGATAATGAGTGGTTAGCTCCTCATTTTGAAAAAATGCTGTACGATAATGCGCTTTTCATAAAAGTTCTTTGCGATGCTTATCAAATTACTGGCAACAGCTATTACGAAAAATCCATTAGAAAGACCATTGCTTTTGTAACAAATGAGTTGATGAATGAAGAAGGAGGATTTTATGCAGCCTTGGATGCCGACTCGGAGGGAGAAGAAGGGAAATTTTATGTATGGACTATTGCCGAAGTAAAAAAGCTGTTAACTGTTGATTCTGAAATATTTTGTGACTTTTTTAACATCTCACAAAAAGGCAATTGGGAAGGCAAGAACATACTTAGAATTTTAAAGAAACCCAGTGAATTTGCTTTAGAAAACAAGCTAGATTTGGACGCTTTTGAAACAAGCCTGGAAGGGTCATTAAAAATCCTATTACAAGCAAGAAATAAACGAATAAAACCATTATTGGATGATAAGATTTTGTTAGGTTGGAATGCACTTATGATCACAGCATTATGCAAAGCCGCATCAGCATTAAATGATGACTCATACAGGGTTCTGGCTGAAAATAGTTTTCAATTTCTTGTTAAAAAATTTGATAGCAAAGTAGAAGAGGTTGGAATGTATCATACCTATAAGAATGGGATTGCTAAGTATCCGGCATTTTTAGATGATTATGCTTTTCTTATTGAATCATGTATTCATTTGCAAGAGGTTAATTCTAATACATTTTATCTTAATAAAGCAAAAGAGCTTACCACTCATGTAATAAATAACTTTTATGATTTTGATACGGGCTTTCTATGTTTTACAAATAAAAACCAAACTGATGTACTGGTAAGAAAGCAAGAAGTGTATGATGGCGCTTTGCCTTCGGGCAACAGTACAATGGCTGAATATTTAATGTATTTATCTGTGATATTTGATGAAAAAGATTGGCAAACTAAAGCTGAAACGATGTATAAAACGCTTCAAAAAGCCATTGTTTCTTATCCTACTTCTTTTGCCAACTGGGCCATTTACTTTTTAAATAAAATGTATGGAACCAATGAGATAGTTATTGCTGGTAAAGACTTTGAAGGGATTCGTAACTCACTAATGATGAACTATATCCCCAATAAAATAGTAATGGCAGGTAAAAATGAACTAAAAGAATTTCCTCTTTTAAATGGAAAGAGATTTGATGAAAGTAGTACACTGTATTTGTGTAAAAACTATCATTGTGAAAAACCTGTACATTCAATAGAAAAGCTATTGGAATTGTTAAAATAAATAAAGATTAAAAGATAGTAAGGACACAATATTTGAGTTATTGAATCGTTTAGGTTCTTATGGGCTTAGGTTTTATTAAAATAATTTTAGAATCAACCCGAATACGATGAGAATTCAAAATAATCATTACATTTGCTCTATACCCACAAAGTTAAACATGATGAAGTACAGGCTGAATTATTTAGTAGCTATAATAGCTATAGCATCCTTATCAACAGGTTGTAAAAAACTCGGAGGCAAATCTGGCGGATCTTCCCTTCCAAAAGATGGTCAATTACATGGTGTTGCTCCTTCTTCCAAATGGAGTTTGCCTAAACCTCCAGGAATGGTTTATATACCACCCGGAACCTTTCATATGGGATCAAGTGATGAAGATGTAAGCTATGCGCTTACAGCTCGTAACAAAGCTGTATCTATTAGTGGCTTTTGGATGGACGCTACTGAAATCACTAATAATGAGTATCGTCAATTTACTAATTGGGTAAGAGACTCAATTGGTGCTAAACTTATGGGATTTGTTAAACAAACGCCTGATGGTAATGAAGCCATTGATTGGAATAAAGCCAGAACAATTAAATGGGGCGATAAGGCAACATTAGAAAAAATAGATGCGGTTATTGTTACGCCAGATAACAGATTATTTGGTAAAAAAGAGTTGGATGCCAATAAGATTGTTTACCAATCGGAAACATTTGACTATAAGGCTGCCGCTCAAAACAGAGACGCAACAGTACCTCGATCTAAATTTATCTTGAAAAAAGCAATACCTGTTTACCCAGATTCTTTATGTTGGGTAAGAGATTTTGCTTATTCATATAATGAACCAATGGCTAAAAAATATTTTAGTCACCCTGCTTTTGGAAATTATCCTGTAGTAGGTGTTAGCTGGAAACAAGCAACTGCTTTCTGCGAATGGAGAACCCATTATTTAAATTCATTTTTAACATCTAAGAAAAAAACTGCTGAATCTGATTTTAGGTTACCAACTGAAGCGGAATGGGAGTATGCAGCTCGTGGTGGTCGCTCTCAAGCAGATTATCCTTGGGGCGGTTATTATTTAAGAAATAAAAAAGGCTGTTTATTAGCCAATTTTAAACCAGGGCGTGGAAATTATCCGGAAGATGGTGGATTTTATACCGTACGTGCCGATGCTTATTGGCCCAATGATTTTGGTTTATATAATATGGCTGGTAATGTTGCAGAATGGACATCATCTTTATATTATGAAGGAGCTTATAATTTCCAGCATGATATGAATCCTGATATCAGGTATAATGCTAAAGAAACAGATAAACCTCGTGATAAGCGTAAAGTTTTACGTGGCGGAAGCTGGAAAGATGTTGGCTATTTTTTAAGAAACGGCACTCGTACATATGAGTATCAGGATACAGCCAAGTCTTATATCGGATTCCGTTGTGTTATTGATTTACCTCCAGCACAAAAAAAAGGTAAAAAATAAACACTTTCCAAAATCTACTGAGTATTGAAAGTGCTTGTAAAAAATCAAGTACTATAAATAATTATATAATTAAACTTTAAATAACCCCACTTAAAACTTTAAACTTTAAATCATGTCTCATAACAAAAGAACCTTCTTAACTTTAATAGATGTATTAGTAAGTGCTGGAGCAGCGGTAATTATTTTTGCAGCTTGGGCAAAACTTACTCACCAATCTTATGCCGACGTATTATTAACAATAGGTATGTGGACTGAGACCGCCATTTTCCTTGTATATGCTGGTATTGAGTGGGTAAAACCAAAGCATCACCCAGAAGATATGCAACCAGATGATGAAATTGCAAATCCATCATTGGAATCAATGGATAAAATGCTACAAAATGCAGATATCACTCCCACAAATCTTAAAAAATTGGGTGAAGGCTTTCAAAAATTGCAAAGCACAGTTGGTGGAATGACTGAAATTGGTGATGTAGTAAAATCTACCGGTGAATTAAATAGCAAAACAAAAGAAGCCACAGCGGCTCTTGGGAGTATGAGTACTGCTTTTGCAAGTAGTGCAGCAACTATGGGAACTTTTAGTTCAGCCGCCGAAAGTGCCAAAGGATTTCATGAGCAGGTTCAAGTATTAACTAAAAATTTAGGTTCTTTAAATACAATTTATGAACTGGAATTAAAAGAAAGTAATAACCATTTGAAAACTTTGAATAGCTTCTATGGCAAATTGGCTGAAGCAAGTCAAACTATGATGGGTACAGTTGAAGATGCAGGAAAAGCGAAAGAGCAAATTGGGGTATTGGCAAATAACCTGGGTAAGCTTAATGCTGTATATGGCAATATGATTAATGCCATGCAAGGAGGAGCCCGTTAATAACTGGCAACATTAAGAGAGAACATTAACTAATACCTTAACAATCGTAAATACAAAATATTATGGCTTTACCTAGAGAGCCCCGGCAAAAGATGATCAATATCATGTATTTGGTATTGACAGCAATTTTGGCACTGAATGTTTCAGCCGAAATTCTGGAAGCTTTTAAAACCGTGGACAAAAGTTTATTGAATTCTGTAAATAGTATATCTAAAGCAAATGATGTATTATATACTTCGTTAGATGAAAAACTTAAAGACCCACAATCAGCAGAGAAAGCAAAAATTTGGCAGCCAAAAGCTAAAACAGCCCAACAGCTTTCTACTGGTATTTCCACATATATTGATGGACTTAAGCAAGAATTAAAGGAAGCAGCAAATTTGCAGATGAAAGAGAAGGATGGTAAGATTGTGGAAGATTTTAAAGAAGATAATTTAGATGCATCAACCCGTTTATTTGAAACGAACGGAAAAGGAAAGATTCTTGAGCAAAAATTAAATGATTATAAAAAGGCTATGTTGGCCATTGATCCTTCAATTGCAAAAGAGTTTTCAACCAACTTCCCTGTTTCAACAAAAGTTTCTGGTGAAAAAGGGAAAGACTTTACAGCTACTTATTTTCATATGACACCAACTGTGGCTGCATTAACCATATTAAGCAAGTTTCAAAACAATATTAAAAATGCAGAAAACCAAGTGGTAACACATTGCCATAATCAAATTGGAGCTGTAAAAGTTGTTTATGATAAATTTCAACCTATTGCTGCTGGTAGTTCAACATATCTAATGCCAGGGCAAGAAATGGTAGTTACTGCAGGTGTTGGTGCATTTAATGATGCTGCTAAGCCTATTATCACAATTGACGGGACAACTGTAGGCTTAAATGAAAACGGCGTAGCTGAGAAAAAATTTAACGTAGCTGGTACTGGAAATAAGAAAGTTCATGTTGTAATTACATATACTAAGCCTGATGGTACACCACACAGACTTGAAAAAGATATTGATTATACAGTAGGTATACCAGGAGGAGCTGCTGTAATGTTAGATAAAATGAATGTGTTTTATATAGGAGTTCCAAATCCTATTACAATATCTTCTGGATCAGGTTGGGATAAAACTACCGTTTCTATGACTGGAGGTACCATTTCTGGTACTGGATCCAATAGGATAGTAAATGTAACAACAGTTGGAGAAGCAGGAATTACAGTAACTGCAGATGGAAAATCAAGCAAATTTTCATTTAGAGTAAAACGTATTCCTGATCCAATCATTAAAGTGGGCCCAAGTGGTGGAGGAAGATTACAAGCTGTAGTTTTTAGAAGTCAGCAGTTTGTACGTGCCGATCTTGAAAATTTTGATTTCGAAGCTAAATTCCAGGTTACTGGGGCAACTGTATATTTTAACAATCCTGGTGACAGAAATGTGAAGAGTGTAACGTTAACAAGTGGAAATATGTCTGCTGCCAATGAATACTTAAAGCAATTAGTACCTGGCTCTACTGTAACTTTTGATAATATCAGAGTAGTTGGTCCAGACGGTCAACAAAGAACAATTCAAAACCCTCCAGGATTTTCGTTATTCTAGGAGATAAAATAAAAGTACTATGAAGAAGCAGTTTTTTAAATATTTTTTACTGGCAATTTGCTTTGGCTTCATTGCCGATGTGGCAGTGGCTCAGCAAAAAAGAGCGGCAACAAAACGCCCTACTACCCGTAAAACCACCAATGCAAAAACTAAAGCTAAAATTCAGCCAACAGTAGCAAAAGTGGATACAGTAGCAGCTCCTATTGTTGTTGCCCCTCCTAGAGTAAATGACAGCTTGCCAATAAAAACGGTGAAAAAATCTTTGCGCCCAGATGAAGCTGTTGAAACAACTGTTTTAAAAGACAGAACACCATTGCCGTATGAAAATTTACGTGCCGATGATGCCATGTACCGACATAAAATTTGGAGAGAGATTGATACAAGAGAAAAAATAAATTTACCATTCCGTTATTCTGCTGATGATAATAATGGTAACCAAAGATTTATTTCTATTTTGTTTAAGGCCATTCAAGATAGTTTGGTAACGGTTTTTGATGTAAGTGACGACCGTTTTACTACACCTATGACTAAAGCGGAAATTGTAAGTAAAATGTCTGGCGAACCTGTGATTGTACCTATTTATGATGAGAATGGAAATGTAACCAGAAACGATACAACTGTAAGAGATATCGTTTTAGACTCATTTTATAAATTCAGGCTTAAAGAAGAAGTGATTTTCGATAAAGAAAGTTCACGCTTGTTTTGGAGAATTTTAGGAATTGCTCCGGTTATGAACGTTTACACAGCTCAAACCAACCAGTATGTAGGAACACAGGAATTGTTTTGGGTTTATTATCCAGATATGCGTCCTATTTTTGCAAGATACGAGGTGTACAATGGCAAAAATTTTGGAGCCCGAATGAGTTGGGAAGATTTATTTGAAAGCCGTATGTTCTATGGCCGTATTGTAAAAAGCACTATTGATAATCCATACGATAAGTTTATTGATCAATATCCTGGATTAAAAGATAAAAATATCCTTCAACTCCTTGAAGGTGAAAACATCAAAGAAAAGATATTCAATTACGAGCAAGATTTGTGGAGTTATTAAGCAACTAAAAATATTTAACAAAAAAGCCTTCGATAGTCGAAGGCTTTTTTGTTAAATAGGTATAAGGGTAGAAAAATTACTACAATTAGGGTATAGTTTGCAAAATGGAATTGATTATCTTTGTTTCGGTTTTTCATAGGATATTGGATTTTAAACGGGGCTGAATTTCTATTCAGGCCCCTTTTTTTTAAATATCCCAAAATGGTTGATAATTAATCTAGCTTTAGCAATCCCTATTACTCCTGCTATCTCATCTGCTGTTTTTTGCCTAATGTTTTTAACTGATTTAAACGATTTTAATAGCTGGTTTGCGGTTTGTTTGCCTATTCCATTAATTCCTTCCAACTCATTTTTAAAAGTGCCTTTGCTCCTTAAATTCCTATGAAAGCTTACACCATAATTATGTACCTCATCTCTAATACGCCTGATTAATTTCAAACTTTCACTATCCCATGGAAGTTTAACTGACTCTGAATCACCTGGAAAAAATATTTCTTCTATGTTTTTAGCTAGTCCAACAACAGATGTGCTGCCAGGGATATTCAAAGATGAAATACTCTTCATGGCAGCGCTAAGTTGCCCTTTCCCCCCATCAATGATAATCAATTGAGGAATTGGCTTATTTTCATCCAGTAGACGTTTATATCGCCTATAAACCACTTCAGTCATTGAAGCAAAATCATTAATCCCTTCAACTGTTTTAATATGGAAACGCCTGTATTCCGATTTTGAAGGCTGGCCATTTTTAAAACTAACCACCGCAGCAACAGGATAACTTCCTTGAAAATTTGAATTGTCAATACATTCAATGTGAATTGGAGTGGCGGATAGTTGCAGGTCCTTTTGTAATTGCTTGAGGATATTGTTCTTTTCAGTTTCGGTTTTTTCTTCCAGATGAAGCATTTTCTTTTTCTTCAAATCACCCAAAAAATAATTCACATTTTTTTCAGATAATTCTAACAGCTTTTTTTTGTCACCTGCTTTTGGAATTGTTAAAAGGATACTCTTGTCTGAAAGGTCAATAGTAAATGGCACTATTAGCTCCCTAGCAGTACTTGAAAAACTATCTCTAATATAAGTTACAGCAAAAGATAAAACTTCGGCGGCAGTTTCCTCAAGCTTCTTTTCAAGCATTATTGTTTTTGTTTGTACAATACTGCCTTCAATAATGCCCAAGTAATTTACATAAGCTAGTTTACCTTCTTCTAAAATGGTAAAAACGTCTACATCTCCAATTTTGGTGTTAACTACAGTTGATCTTGCTTTATAATTTTGTAGATGCTCAATTTTAGTTTTAAAATATTCTGCCTTTTCAAATTCCAAAGCTGCAACATGTTTTTGCATTTCAAGCTTAAAATACTGGATTACCGAACTTACCTTACCTTTTAAAATATTGCTGAGCTGATTAATATCTTCTGTATAATTTTCTATAGTCTGAAGACCTTCACATGGGCCCTTGCAGTTACCTAAATGATATTCTAAACAAACTTTAAATTTCCCTTTGTTGATATTATTTTCAGATAAATTTAATTTACAGGTACGTAAATGAATCGTTTGTTTGATGAAATCCAATAACTCTCTTACTTTATCAACTGAGGTATACGGGCCTAAATACTGAGATCCATCATTTAGTTTTCGGCGGGTAAAAAATACACGGGGGAATCTTTCGTTTTTTATTACAATGTAAGGATACGATTTGCCATCTTTTAAGCTGATATTATATTTAGGTTGAAACTCTTTGATGAGTGTATTCTCCAATAAAAAAGCATCTTGTTCGTCATTTACTATTGTAAACTCTATATGATGAATTTTTTGTACAAGCTCTCTTGTTTTATGAGAGTTGACATTTTTTACGAAATAGGAACTTACTCTTTTCTTAAGATGCTTTGCTTTGCCAACGTATAATAATACATTTAACTCATCGTAATATTTATAAATACCGGGTTGAGTGGGTATGGTAGAAGCAATGGTAGAAAATTCTTTTTGTGTCATTTTTCATTAAAAGTCCCAAGTTATTTTTACTTGAGATTTAACTATTGATACCCCGTTTGAATTGCTTTCAATCTTGGTGATTTTACACCATTTATCACTAATCCAGGTGAGTTGTAAAATGGTAGTTGGGCTTATATTTTTTACTATATAAATTCTTTTTACTTTTCCAGTTTCGGGGTCTACATAAACATCCCATCTTCTTAATTGCATTGTGTCGGGTAATGAACTTATGGGATCGTAACTAAAAGTGTATGCAGCTATGGGTTCATCTAAAAATCGCTTTTCTGTAAACAGATGGATTAAGTTAGTGGTATCAATTTCCGGATGGATAAACTCAGCTAAGGCCGATTCTAATTCCTCAATCTTCAACCAAACTGAATCTGTTTTATTATTTTGAGTTGTATATTTTAACGGATTAATTCCTGCTTTTTTAATTTCAAAGATTTGGCCTTTAAAATAAGAAGTTACTGGAAAAAAACTTTGTATTTCCAAGAGCTCTTTCCCAGGGTCTATATACTCATTGTTATTTTGGTTGTTACAGGCTGTAAAAACTATTAATATTGAAAATGTTGTAATCCATAATTTCATCATTCAAAAATATAGGTAAACGGCGGTATTGCAAAAAAGCTATTTTGTAAATTTTAAAAAAGCAACAAGTTTTAAAATCTTGTTGCTTTAAAATAGCTAATGAATTTATTAAAGTTAAAATCCTTTTAACAATCCCAATTTTAATCCAATAGCATAAGGCTTTTCAATTTGAGCTACATTTTTTTGATAGGTTGATTTTGTTTGGTAGCGTACTTGTGGACCAATTTGTAAATTGTACCCCCCAAGCTTATAACTCATGAATGTTTCAAATCCTAAGTTAAGGTTCCAACTTCTGATGGTTGAATTGTCAGAAATATAGCTTCTGAGATCAGATGAAATTAAATAAGCATTTCCTCCAAAAACATAAGTGGGTTGTATGGTTGCTCCAGCAAACCATTCTACATTTTTGGAACTGGAAAGTTTGTAAGCAAATCCAATAGGAACTGATATTTGATAAGTCCTATTCTGAATAGTAACAGGTTGTGCTGCCGGTGAATTAAAAGTATTAGCTAAAGTAGAAGTTCTGGCAGCAGCATAAGAGTACCCTGTATGCACATCATTTAACAATATATTGGTTGATATAGGGTGATTTATTTTACCTGCTTTAATATTATAATTGTTGTAATTAAATTGCAATCCGGCTTTAATACGAACATTCTTAGCCGCAGAATAAGATAAAGCCATCCCAGATTCTAATCCTAATCCAGGACGCTGGCTAATGGAATGGTTAATATTTGAGTTAGCAAAAGGGGAAACAGAACCCTTTGAAGTAGTACTTAATTTGCGATAAGTTACCGCAGGTGTAACATAAAATTCAAAAGCAGCACGACCTTTCCATTTGCCAGCACTTGGCTTATTTTGAAATGCATAATTTTCAATCCAAGCCTTTTCGTCACTTGCTTTCTCTTTCACTTGCTCCTTATTAAGCTCTTTTTCTGCATTAATATCTAAATCCTTAAAATCAGAGTTGGTTAATGATGTGCCAATAACTTGATTTTCGATAAGTGATGATGGGGTTTCAATTCCGATTTCAATAGTATTTACATCTTTTGAAATTGATTTGTTATTTAAAGCAACATCTGAATATATTTTATCGGACCAAATATAATTTGACACTGTTTCAATGGTACTACTAGTTTCAATCCCTTTATTTGTCTTCTTATTTACTGTAGATTTTGTTGTATTAGCTTTTGAAGATTTATTGGCTATATATTTTGCATTAGCAGTTTCAGAATTTGTACTCTTTAATAAAGCATCATTATCTGGATTAATAATTAAATCAGAAGATTGAATAGAAACAACATTAGGAGTTACACCAGTTCTGGCTTGGGTAGATAATTGAGCAGTTTTATTAGTATTATTCTTTTTCAACAAACCATTGTAACCAGTTTCATTAGTATTTAGATAACCAAGGGTAAGAAGAGAACCCATTAACAATAAGCTGATGGCAATTGAAGGCCACCTGCGACTAGGATGGAAATTATTGTAGAGGCTGTGCCAAACACGTCTTGAAGGATACATCCGAAACTGATCGGCTTTCTCCTTGATTAGTTGTTCAAACTCGTCGTTATAAAATTGCTGTTCCATTGTTTTTAATTCTTGGTCGTTTTTATAATTTAATTTGGCGATACGGCGCCATACAAATTATTGTCTTTTTTTTCTCGGTTAATTATGTTTTTCTTAATTAATATTTCATGCAACATTGCCTTTGCTCTGGTATACTGACTTCTGCTTGTGCTTTCTTCAATATTTAATAACATGGCAATTTCTTTGTGAGCATAACCTTCAATTGCATATAAGTTGAGTACGGTTCTATATCCCAACGGCAATGATCTGATGCACTCTACAATTTGTTTTGCCTGCATAATTGACGGTATCATTTCCTCCCTAACAAAAACATCATTCGCATGTATTAAGTCAATACAGTCCGAAAACTTTTTATTTTTCTTTAAAACATTAATACAAGTATGAACAATTATTCTTCTTATCCAACCTTCTAGTGACCCTTCATTCCTAAACTGATGAATTTGGTTAAATACTTTTATTAAACCTTCTTGCAACATGTCTTCAGCATCTTCACGGTTCTTTGCATATCGATAACAAACACCCAACATTTTTGGGCTAAATCGGTTGTATAATGCCTCTTGAGCAGCGGCATTATTTCTCCGACATCCTGATATCATCAGATCTTCGGTCATTAATATGCTTTGTTTACCCTAAATATAGACAAAATGTTTTTGAGATTAGCTGCTTTTAGCTAAAAAAAAGAGGCCGCAGAAAGTTAAATTTTCTGAGACCTCTAAAACTGATAGTGCTTTTATAACTTATTGGTTATCAAAAGTTAGCTCTAATTGTAGCTACAAAATTTCTTCCTGGGGCGCTTAAGCCAGAAGCAAAAACTCTATAATACTTGTCGAAAAAATTTTCAATGGCAAACTGTAAAGACACATATTTATTAAAAACATATGATGTTCTCATATTTCCTGTTATCCAGGCAGGTGTATATCCCCTAATAGGGTCGGCACTAAAGATTTGGTTATCCTCACCTCTTAAATTATAATTGGCGGAATCTTTAGCAGCATTATATAATGCAAATAATTCCATCTTAAAATTATTGAAACGAAGAAATAGGCTTGTTCTCCCAAATAAGGGAGCAACATGGTCTAATGGATAATTACCAGCCGTTTCTTTAATTCGGCCATAGGTATAATTTAATACCGAAGAAAATGAAAAATGGTCATTAACATCTCCTGCAATTGTGCCACTTATTCCCCATACATAGGCTTTATTTTTATTTACTACTTTAACAACATTGCTTGTTGTACCATTGTAAATAATTGTAGGAGAGCCATTAAAAGTACTAAAGTCGGTAGATAAAGCATTGCTGTAATTGGTATACCAGCCCGATCCACTTATTTGATATTTGTTTAAAATGGTTTTAGAAATGCCAATTTCATAATTTATCGTTTTTTCTGGTTTTATATTTGGATTGGGTACAATTACAATTCCACCTCCACTTTCAAAAACCTTACTCATATCATCCACATTTGGATTACGAAAGCCACTTGACAACAAAGCCGTAATTCTCCAACCTGTTTGAGGCATAAAAATCAAACCCATATTTCCTGTTAAGGAAGATGATGTTTGAGTGATATCGTCATAAGGGAATGGGAAAAAGGATTTATCATTAAATCTGGAGTAAAGTCTGTAGTAAGAATACCGAAAGCCGCTGTTTAAAATAATACTGGATGAAAACTTGTGTAATAAGGTTCCATAGGCTGCATAGGATTGTGTATTATTACCTCCATCTGGATAGCGGGTGTTAATGGAGCCAGTTTGTCCAGTTGAAATATTTTCGAAGAAAGCACTAGAGTTTACTTTGTTATAAACAAACTCGGTCCCATAACTAAATTCGGTTTTCTTAATTGTTTTTTTAAAATCTGAATTCCAACTAACAATGTTTACTTTTTCTGTACGATGATTTAATCTTGAGCTGTTAAAATTTCTATTGTGGCGGCTTTCTTCTATTTTCTGAAAAGCAGTTGTAATGTTTCCCTGGTCAAACAATTTTGTGTTGGATAGTTTTAAATGCCATGCCAAAAATAATCTTTCCTGCGGACCATAATACCATTCTGCACTTCTTGCAACTCCTTGGCTATTTGTTTCAGTAAGCCGATCGTATCTGAAAACATTACCAGTTGTTGAGTATTGAAAATTTAAAATGTGCTCAAGTTTTCCTGTTTTAAACAAAACCTTTTGCAACAAATCATATTGTTTATAGCCTGTTTTTACTTGCTTATTTGGATTGCTGTTACTCACCATGCTATCTTTCCCATTTATCCTTTCAACATAAAAATTTCTTTTCCCCCAATTTGGAAATTTGCTGTAATATTTCGACCCCTGTGTCATATCTCCAAAATCCGAAAAAGTAAAACTGGTTAACAATCCAACTTTCTTACTGCCAAAATTAAAATCAACATGGCCCGTTTTTTCGTTGTAAGCAGAGCTATACCGAAAAAAAGTATTACCAGTAAACAGTTTTTTATCCGTTGTAGAAAGTATTGGGTTTTTAGTGATAAAGCTCATCACACCCCCAAGCGCATCACTGCCATACAAAACAGAAGATGGTCCAAAAAGGATTTCGGTTTTGGCCAGTATACTATTGTCCATGCTCAATACATTTTGTAAATGTCCCCCACGAAAAATGGCATTGTTCATCCGTACGCCATCTACTACAATTAAAACCTTATTCGCTTCAAACCCTCTTATAACAGGGCTCCCACCGCCAAGTTGGCTTTTTTGTACAAACACATTTCCCGTATGGGTTAACATTTCGGCAGTGGTTTGTTGATTTAAAAACCTGATTTTTTCTGCACTGATTGTTTGTACTTGTTGAGGAATATATTTTTTCTTTTCCAGGAACTTACTTGCTGAAATTGTTATTTCATCGAGGTCCACTTCTCTAAAACTGGAATCGGGCAAATTGTGTTTTTGTTGTTTTTGGGCTATACTAGAAAATGAAAAACATGCCAGTATAATAACTATAAAAATTTTGGGCATAAAAAATTAATTAGAAATTAAGAAAAGCTATTTGTACAGCAATACAGTACTTAAAAAATTAAGCACTCAAAAAATACAAGACTTTATGATTTGGGTGGTGGAGTAGATAAGCGATGAGGAAAATTAATGAGCTTGTCGTCATAAGTAAAATAATGACTGGAATATTGAAGCCAATTATTCTCAAATAATATATCAGGTTGAAGTAAACAAATTTGAGATAAAAAGAACTTAACAGTTAATTGGTTAAAGGGAGACTTGTCTTCATTTGATTTCATTAAGCCTTTCAATTGTTTAACTAGTAAGTCTTCACTAATGTCAAAGTATCCTATTAATTCTATGCTGTTGCCATGGGATTTAAATGACTTAATGTCAAAGTATTTTCCATTTATAAGAATTTCTTTATTTGCTTTTACCCAGATGATTTCATCTTTAGAAATAGATATGGTTTGTAAAAGTGTCTTTTCAAGTCTCTCAATACTTTGATGATGAACAATTTTTTGTTGCACGAGCATTACAGTTGAATACAACAAAGGCACTGCTACTAAAAACAGAAATCCAATTGAAATTATTTTGATACAAATTTGTTTCATAAAACAGTAAAACAAAAATAAATATTATTTTTTTCTAACTAAACTATCAACTGGATAGGTAGCTTTAATTGTGTCTCTAACTTCATTGGTCCATTTGGTTAGTGCTACTATTTGTTGATCAGTTAGTTTGGCATCGCCATGTAAAATGAGATAAGATTTTAAAGGCATTTCAGCTTTTTTAACCAAGTCGTTTATCTCTTCTAATTTTCTGAACTTACGTCTTATTCTGTAGGTGCCAAATTCCGAAAAATTGAGATCTTTTTTAGCGTCCTTAATATGCTCATTTAACCACCAAGCTACTGGTTGAACTTCGGCATACCAGGGATAAATTGTGTTGTTACTATGACAATCATAACAACTGGTTTTTAATATCGTTTTCACATCTTCAGGCATTTGATAAACCGTTGTTATATCATTACTGTTAATTTCTGCTGATATGTTTTTTTCAGGTCTGAAAAATTGAATTACAATAAAAACAATCAATAATAATTGAAAAATACGTTTTAAAACAAGTTTAATCATATAGATTAATTTTTATTAATTAAAATATTACCAGTCATTTCATCTGGTATAGGCAAGCCCATCATAGTTAAAATACTGGGTGCAATATCAGCTAATTTGCCTGATTTAATAGTGTCTTTCCAATGTTTATCAATGATAAAAAGTGGAACCAGATTTAAAGTATGAGCCGTATTAGGTGTTCCATTTTCATTAATTTCATAATCAGCATTACCATGATCTGCAGTTAAAAAAATGCAGTAATCCTTTTCCAAAGCAGCTGTAATAACTTTTTCAACTGAGCTATCAACCGTTTCCACAGCTTTAATAACAGCCTCCCAAACCCCAGTATGGCCCACCATATCTGCATTGGCATAATTCAAACAAATAAATTGAGGTTGTTTATTTTTAATTTCAGCAACAACTGCATCTGTTAATTCATGAGCACTCATTTGAGGTTGTAAGTCATAAGTTGCCACTTTTGGAGATGGAATCATTATTCTGCTTTCTCCCTGAAAAGGAATCTCTCTGCCGCCACTAAAAAAGAAACTTACATGAGGATATTTTTCTGTTTCGGCAATTCTTAATTGTGTTTTTTTATGCAATTCCAGGATTTCACCTAAAGTGTTTTTTAAATCCTCATTTTTAAAAACAACGTTTACGTTTTTAAAATTTTGGTCGTACTGAGTTAAGGTCGTAAAATGAACATCTATGGGTGCCATATTAAACTCAGGCATAGTGGTTTGAGTAAGTACTTGAGTAATTTCTCTACAACGATCCGTTCTAAAATTGAAACAAATAACAGCATCTCTCTTATTAATTCTTGTATCAGCAATCTCTGCATTTACTATGGGTTTAATAAACTCATCTGTTACTCCAGCTTCATAAGATTGTTTTATACTATCAATAATATTGGTTGATTTTTCTCCATCAGCTTTCACTAAAGCATCATAAGCAAATTTTACTCTTTCCCAACGCTTATCTCTGTCCATTGCATAATACCTTCCAGTTACTGTAGCAATTTTTCCAGTGCTTTTTTCCATATAATTTTCAAGGTCTGTAATAAAACCAATGCCACTTTTAGGATCGGTATCTCTACCATCTGTAAAAGCATGAATCAAAACATTTGTTAAGCCTTTTGATGCACACAAATCAGTTATAGCTTTTAAATGGTTAATATGAGAATGAACTCCACCATCGCTTACCAAGCCCATCAAATGCAATGGTTTATTATTTTGTTTAGCATAGGCTATTGCATTTAATAATGTTTTGTTTTCAGCAAATTCGCCACTTCTAATTGATACATTAATTCTTTGTAATTCTTGATAAACAATTCTTCCGGCTCCCAAATTTAAATGTCCAACTTCGCTATTACCCATTTGTCCATCTGGTAAACCAACATCTTCTCCACAAGTAACCAAAGTTGTATTTGGATATTTAGAGTATAATGAACTAACAAATGGCGTTTTTGCATTTTGAATGGCATCGCTGCTTTTAACTTTTCCAAGCCCCCATCCATCCATAATAATCAGCATTACTTTCTTATCTTCCATTTGTTAAAACTAAAATATTTGAAGCTAAATACAATTTATAATTACTTTGGATATTAATTTATTTAATTTGTAGGTGAACTAAATATCATTTGGCACAGTTTTAGCGCAATGTTAGACGACAAAACGTTTGGGATATGAAAAAAATATTTACACTTTTAGCATTAGGGACTTTGTTAAGTTCTTTTAGTTTATTTTCAAGCATTGATGAAGTAATTATTGCCATGAGGGCTGGTAACAGCACTGAAATGGCTAAGTATTTTGATAAAACAGTAGAAATAAATACTCCAGATAAAAGTAATAGTTACAGTAAAAGCCAAGCGGAATTGGTGCTTAAAGATTTTTTAACTACTAATCCTGTTAAGAGTTTTGAAGTAAACCATAAAGGCGAAAACTCGGGATCTCAATACTGTATTGGCATATTGGTTACAAAAAACGGGTCGTTTAGAACAACCATTTTTATGAAACAAAAAGGCGATAAACAATTATTACAAGGAATCACTTTCGAGATTAAATAGTTGACTTAAAATAAGCAATAAACTAGCCCCGAAAAATTCGGGGCTTTTTTTATCATCTTCCTTAGCTTTGTTATTATGGACTTTAACCAAAAACTGAATTTACTTATTAAAAATGCCCTAGCGGAGGATATTGGTGATGGTGATCATTCAACACTATCATCTATTTCTTCAAATGCGGAAGGGAAAGCCGTTTTAAAAATTAAGGAAGATGCTGTTATTGCTGGAATAGCTGTGGCAGAAAAAGTATTTCGCTACATGCAATCCGATGTGGTTTTTTCTGGTTACAAAAAAGATGGGGAAGTAGTAAAAGCTGGGGAAATAGCTTTTGAAGTAAGTGCAAAAATACATACTATTTTACAATGCGAAAGACTGGTATTAAATTGTATGCAGCGTATGAGTGGAATAGCAACGCTCACTCATTTATATACACAAAAACTGAAGGGGCATAAAACTCAATTACTGGATACAAGAAAGACAACACCCAATTTTAGGTTATTGGAAAAAGAAGCGGTAAAAATTGGGGGAGGTGTTAATCACCGTTTTGGATTGTATGATATGATTATGCTTAAGGATAATCATATTGATTATTGTGGAGGTATTGAAAAAGCAATTGAAAAAGCGTTTTTATACGTACAATCAAATAAACCGGGTTTAAAAATAGAAGTGGAGACAAGGAGTTTGGATGATGTAAAAAAGGTAATGGCTGTTGGAAAAGTAGATAGGATAATGCTAGATAATTTTTCGCCAGAGCAAATAGTTGAGGCTTTAAAACTGATAAACGGGATTTATGAAACTGAAGCTAGTGGGGGAATTAAATTAAATAATTTGGAAGCTTATGCAGCTACCGGTGTAGATTTTATTTCAAGCGGGGCAATCATTCACCAGGCAAGATCGTTGGATTTAAGTTTGAAAGCAGTAATGATATAAAAGAAAAAAATGGCAAAGAAAAAAATACAATCTTTAGGAGGGTTGGTGTATTCAACCAATCCGGATTTTAAATTGCCTGATGATAATTTGGAAGAAGCGGAAACCATTTCAGCCTCACAACAAAAATTGATAATACGACTAGATACAAAACACAGGGCAGGAAAAGCCGTAACTCTTATTGATGGATTTGTTGGAACTTCCTCAGATATTGAAACTTTGGGAAAAAAGTTAAAAGCATTTTGTGGAACTGGCGGGTCGGTTAAAGGGGGGGAAATAATTGTACAAGGCGATAACAGAGATAAAGTATTACTATGGTTGCAGAAAAACGGATATAGTGCTGCTAAAAAAAGGTAGCCTTAAATTGGAGTTACGAATTTTGTTTTATACTTAAAGCTCCACTAGGACATTGCTTAACTTGGTCATTAATTTTATTAGTTTCAGCTTTGCTCATGTCAATCCATGGTTTACGGCGAGGGTCAAAAACCAATGGAAGTCCTTTAAAGCAAATTCCAGAATGTTTACAAAGTTCGGGCTTCCAAACTATCGTTATTTCGTCTTTGCTGTAATGAAGTGATTTTGCTGCCATATTATTTTTGTTTGAACTTCTCTAATTTACAATAAAAAGTATTTATTACATTTACATCAAAGAAAGAACATGGTTTCAAAGGTATCAGAAGGAATTACAATAAGTGTGGAAACATACTTTCAGCCTGATTACAGCAATCCTGTTAATAATGAATTTATGTTTGCTTATCGTATCAACATTATAAATAATAATCCATTTTCGGTAAAGTTGATTAGCCGGCATTGGCATATTTTTGATAGTAGTGGAAGTTTACGTGAAGTAGAGGGTGAAGGAGTAGTTGGTATACAACCTCAAATTAACCCCGGTGAAAATTACCAATATGTAAGTGGGTGTAACCTAAGAACTGAAATTGGTAAAATGTACGGCACTTACCTTATGGAAAATATTAGTAATAAGAAAACTTTTCAAGTTATCATTCCTTCATTTGATATGTGTGCACCTTGTAAGCTAAACTAATTGTCAAATACAATTGATTTTGGTTTACCTTTAAGCACTTAATTTAGCTTGATTATACAAGCTTATTTAAATAGATTCCCAACTAAATGAAACTGTTTTATTGAATAAATGTTTTAATTAACAGAAAAATAATTATGGCAAAAATTACATTTTCGAATAGCAATAATGATTTTTATCAGAGTGTAAAAGCTTCGGTAGAGGAATACTTTGTTGAACATAAGATTAAAAAAACAGGTGATTGGAGGCTTTTTGTTAAAACCATTATTTTAATAGGATCTGCAATTGCTATGTATCTATTATTAATGTTTGTGAACTTAGAAACATTACCTGCTTTAATCATTTGTGCTTTATTGGGTTTTATTTTTGCTTCAATTGGGTTTAGTGTAATGCATGATGCCAATCATGGTAGTTATTCCCCAAACTCAAAGTTTAACGATTTTCTGGGACTGAGTGCAAATGCCTTGGGGGCTAGTGCTTTTTTTTGGAAGCAAAAGCATAACATTATTCATCATACTTATACCAATGTGGATGGAATTGATGATGATATTGCAAAGAGTCCAATCATTCGCCAGTGCGAATCACAAAAATGGGTTCCTGCTCATAAAATTCAACACCTGTATTTAATTCCTGTTTATTCATTGTCTTCTATCTTTTGGATATTTTTCATGGACTTTACCAAATATTTTACTCGTAAAATTTACACCACCGAAGCCTGGAAATTAACTTTAAAAAATCATATTATATTTTGGGCTACAAAAATAATGTACCTCATTTTTTATATTATATTGCCAATTATGGTATGGGGTTTTTTGCCATGGGTTGTTGGCTTTCTAGTACTAAATGCTTCCATGGGATTAACATTGTCTCTGGTTTTTCAATTGGCACATGTTGTTGAGAATACAGAGTTTGAACATGTTCCTTTGGATGAAACCAAACATATTGAAACTGCTTGGGCCGAACACCAAATGAAAACCACTGCTAATTTTGCCATGGGCAATAAAGTGATTTCATGGTTTGTTGGAGGATTGAATTATCAAATTGAGCATCATTTATTTCCCAAAGTAAGCCATGTTCATTATCCTGCTATTAGTAGAATTGTAATGGAAAAAAGTAAAGAGTATAACTTGCCTTATAACAAATATGATACTATGCTAGAAGCACTTGCTTCGCATTTTAGAGTAATGTATAGCCTTGGAAGAAAGCCAGCTGCAGAAATGCAACAGGTTAAAGCGGCTTAAGGTTTATACTTTGCTTGTTGAAAAACAGTTTCTGAATCTGTTTCCATTAATTCTTTCAAATCTAGATTAGGGTTTTTAACCATAAATTTTTTTACAATTTGCCATCCAGCATAGCTGCCAATATTGCCGGGGGATGCTTCTCCCAATTCTTGGGTTTTTGGACCTTCACCAATGTAATTTTTAATTATATTTATATCGTTGGTTTGTAAAAAATTGTTTTGAACAAAGAGATCCCAAATTGAGCGTTCATGCGCATTAACCTCTTCTAATTGCTTTTTGGTGTAGCCAATTAATTTATATTCTTCTTCCTTAGGTAATAATTTACTTAATAAAAATAATCTTTTGCCTTTCTCCACCATTTGCAAGACGAGGGTTTTATCTTCATATTTTTCAGGGTAGAGGTCGGCAATAATATTCTTCATGCAATTAACAACAATATAATCTGGCGTAAAACGATTGCTGATATATTCGGGATAAACATCCTGAACCATGGCAGATTTGTACAAACTGAAATTTGTACCAAGATGGTGTTGCAATCCAATTACAAAGGCATCATCTGTTAAAATGTCTCCATAACCATCAAGTGGTCCAATATAAGTGATGATCTTTTTGGGTGCATTATATTTGGGAAAATAGTGCTTCAAATACTGTAACCCCTTTTTAATGTCATTTTCATAAGGGGAAAAATCTTTAAAAACGACCTTGGCGGTGTCAAACACTTTCTTATACGCTGTTACAAAACCATATACATACTGGGCTGCGCTATCAGCCGACCAGCTGGGGTCGGAGTTTAAGATAGTAGCTAAAAAGTTTTCACCAAATGAAGGATATTTTGCTTGTAATAAATCCAACTGGTTTGTATAATTAGAAGTGTCCATAGCATTTAACTCCTTTTCAAAATGACGTGTACTTAATTCAATCTTAATATGGGAAACATCGGGGATGTTGCTAGCAGAATTGCAAGAAAAAAACAGGCTGGCAGCAAAAAGAAATACAAAAACTATTCTCATTATCTTATTTTAACTTTACAAGTATAATCAATCATTTCTAAATATAAAGTTAAGCCCCATTGGGGTTGTTGACATGAAAATAATATTAGCCCAGCAAAACTACCACATCGGAAATTTCGAAAGCAATACACAAAAAATAATCCGTGCTATTGATGAAGCCAAAGCGCTTGGTGCCGATTTAATTGTATTTAGTGAGCTCTCGGTTTGTGGTTATGCACCACAGGATTTTTTGGAATTCGATGATTTTATTAATAAAAGTTATGCGGCCATTGATCTTATAAAAGAACATACCGATACGATTGGAGTTTTGGTTGGAGCGCCTGATCGTAATCTTGTTAGAGAAGGAAAGGATTTATTTAATGCTGCTTTTCTTTTGTTTGAAAAAGAAATTCGTGGCATAGCCCATAAAACTTGTTTGCCTAATTATGATGTGTTTGATGAATATCGCTATTTTGAACCGGCTTATGATTGGAGCATCATGGAGTTTAAAGGAAAAAAACTGGCAGTAACCATTTGTGAAGACATTTGGAACCTGGGTGATAACCCCATTTACCGCAATTGCCCTATGGACGAGTTAATGAAGTTTAAGCCAGATGTAATGATTAATTTATCGGCTTCACCATTTGATTATACCCACGATGAAGATAGGAGGGCAACCATTAAAGCCAATGTTTTAAAGTACAAGCTTCCTTTGTTTTATTGTAATTCAGTTGGTAGTCAAACAGAAATTGTATTTGATGGCGACTCCCTCGTTTTTGATGCATCAGGTAATCTCTGTGGCGAATTACCAGCTTTTGAAGAGGCCATTCAAGCTTTTGTATTAAATGATGACGGAACAATTGATGGAGCTATTATTGAGCCTGCTAGCCAAATGCCTGAAAAAGTACTTGAACCTATTAGTTTAGAAGCAACATTGAACGTAGAAAAAATACATGACGCCCTGGTTTTAGGGATTAAAGATTATTTTACAAAGATGGGCTTTACCAAAGCCATTTTGGGAAGCAGCGGTGGTATAGATAGTGCGGTAACCCTTGTTTTGGCTTGTAAAGCTTTAGGTAATAAAAATGTAAGTGCCATTTTAATGCCTTCACAGTTTTCATCTGGTCATTCAGTAAATGATGCTGAACAATTGAGTGTGAATCTAAAAAATCCTTTTGACATCATCCCCATCGAAAATATTTACAAAAGTTTTCTGGAAGAACTTAAGCCTGTTTTCAAAGATTCGCCATTTGGACTGGCAGAAGAAAATATTCAAAGCAGGAGTAGAGGGAATGTGTTAATGTCTATTGCCAACAAGTTTGGATACATTTTACTCAATACATCTAATAAAAGTGAACTAGCATCGGGTTATGGCACTTTGTATGGGGATATGGCAGGTGGGCTTGGGGTACTAGGCGATTGCTATAAATTGCAAGTGTATGCCCTCGCAAAATATATCAACAAGGATAAAGAAATCATTCCTCAAAATATTATTGCCAAAGCACCAAGTGCCGAGTTAAGGCCCAACCAAAAAGATTCGGATTCATTACCGGATTATGAAATTCTGGATAAAATTTTATACCAATACATTGAAAGAAGACAGGGTCCAAAGGAAATTAAAGCACAGGGTTTTGATGCCGCATTGGTTGACCGTGTGTTGAAAATGGTTAACATTAATGAATACAAAAGAAACCAATTTTGCCCTATCATACGTATATCTCCAAAAGCTTTTGGAGTAGGACGAAGGGTGCCAATTGTAGGAAAATATTTGAGTTAATAAATCAGCTTAAATTTTTTCAACCACTACAGCGCTGCCATAAGACAAAACTTCAGTAACACCACTCATAACTTCATTGGCATCATAGCGCATGGCAATAACAGCATTAGCACCTAGCATACTGGCATGCTGTACCATTAATTGATAAGCTTCTTCCCTTGTTTTTTCACATAATTCAGAATAAATTGAAATTTTACCGCCAACAAGGGTTTGAAATCCTCCAGCAATATTGCCAAAAATACTTCTGCTGCGTACAGTAATCCCACGTACCAGTCCAAGGTGTTTTGTTATACGGTATCCTTCCAAACTGTTGGAAGTAGTGATAAGATTAAGTTCTACCATTTTGAGTTTATTTGTTCTAAGATAATGAGATTAAAATTACTAAACCATAATTCAGTTTAATTAGTGAAATTTGCTAGCAATGATTGCAACCGTTTATAAAAGCACCGGAAGTTGGTATATCGTAAAAGATGAAGCCGGCAAACAGTTTAATGCCCGCATGTTGGGTAAATTTAAGATAGCTGGTTTTAAAAGCACTAATCCAATTGCTGTTGGCGACATGGTGAATATTGAAACGGAAAATGATTTAGAGGGTTCGGTAACCATCACTGAGATAAAAGATAGAAAAAATTATATTACCCGTACTTCTCCGGCTAATAAACACATGCATCATATTGTGGCGTCTAATTTAGACCAGTCTTTACTTTTTGCTACGCTTAAAGATCCGAAAACATCGCAGGGGTTTATTGATCGGTTTTTAATTACATCAGAAGCATACCAGGTACCTTCAATCATCGTGTTTAATAAATGCGACTTGTATAAGCAAAAAGAAGAAGAAAAGTTTGCCGAAGTAAAAGCCATTTACGAAGCCATTGGGTATAAAGTGGCTTTAATAAGTGTGGAAACCGGCTTTGGGGTTGATGAAGTAAAAGCCTTATTAAAAGATAAAACCACTTTATTAAGCGGACATTCTGGTGTGGGAAAATCCTCTTTTATAAATGTTGTTTTTCCAGACTTAAAGTTAAAAACACAGGGTGTGAGTGATTGGAGTGGTAAAGGATTGCATACAACTACATTTGCCGAAATGTTTGACTTAGTTGATGGAGGAAAAATTATTGATACACCAGGGATAAGGGAATTGGGATTGGTGGATATTGAAAAGCAGGAATTATCACATTATTTCCCCGAGATGAGGGCTTTAATTAACGACTGCCAATTTAATAATTGCATGCATTTAAATGAACCTGGCTGTGCGGTAAAAAAAGCAATACAAGCTGGCACCATCCATATGGACCGTTACATTAGTTATTGTAACATCCTTGATTCAATTAATGAAAAAAGCTACTGATCAGTAAATTCTGTGTTCCAGAAAATGGGCTACTTCCATTACAGCATTATTATCCTTTGTGCCCACAATTTTTTGTTGAGGATAAATACTTACTCCATTAAAAATATTGTAATGAAGGGTTAAAAACTGCCCTCTGTACTGAAAATCCCAGTCCAATGTTTCGGCATCATCTACTTGATTAAGGAATTTTACTTTAAGGTCTTTTGCCAAGGTATTGGCAATGGCATAAAATTTAGAAATGCCACAATTGTCGTCTATAACAGCTTCGGTTCCGCCATTATTGGTTTTTAGTTCGTAACACATGTGAAAGGGTTTATTTAGGATATTGAAATCTTGTCTTTAACTGAAACGATGGTTTTATACTTTTTATTACATTAATAGCTCTTTCTTCCTCCCTTATATTTTGCGTTCTTTTCAGCTTTAATAGCTTTTGGGTCGCCAGCAAGAATTCTTTCGGCACCAATATTTCTACCATTGGTAGGGCAACCATACTTATCCTTTTTACCAAAAATGCGGCTAATAAAACAGCCACTTAGTAAAAAAGATGCCAAAATGAATAGTAATAGTAGCTTTTTCATGTTTTAAAGATATATATTTTAATGTATAAACAAGCTTAATAGTCTTACTGCCGATGAAGTGATTGCGACGCAACGATGATGCTATTGGCACTAAAGCTGGTATCAAAAAACTAATTACCCTTCTTTTACTTCGGTTTCTTTAAACCAGCTAGAGTACATCACATAATTATCGGCAATTCTGTTAATTTCTCCACTAATCATTTCATTACTAATATCTTTTACCTTTTTGGCGGGAACACCAGCATAAATACTGCCTGGTTCAATTTGGGTGTTTTCCAGCACCACTGCACCTGCCGCTACAATACTATTGCTACCTACTAACACATTATCCATTACAATAGCACCCATGCCTATCAAAACATTATCTTCTATAACGCAGCCATGTACAATTGCATTGTGTCCAATGCTCACATTATTACCAATAATGGTGGCTGCTTTTTCGTAAGTACAGTGAATTATGGCTCCATCTTGCACATTTACCTTGTTTCCAAGGCGTATCTTATTTACATCGCCCCTTATTACGGCATTAAACCAGGTACTACATTCGTCTCCCATAACAACATCGCCAATTATTGTGGCATTTGGTGCTATATAACAATTGTTACCAAAACTGGGCATTATTCCTTTTACTGGAAGTATTATTGGCATATGAACTGAGTTTGATTTTCTTCCTGCAAATTAAAGTAGTTTTTCATCAAAAGGGGATGCCAAACATTACATAGCTCTGTAATTTTTTGCTTTGATCGGAATACATAGCGGTTAGCTCCAAAGGGCCAATGGGAGTTTTGTAGGCAAAAGTTAGGGCATAACCAGTTAAACCATTGATGCTTGACGTGCTATTGTTTCGGGTAGCAAAATCTTTTATAATTCCATTAACCCTGCCAAGGATGAAAATATTATTGAATGGATTATACCTTAATCCTACTAAGAGGGCAGTTACACTAGATGAGTTAAGGGTGGCTTCCTGTAGGCCGGCAAACCTGATTTGATTACGATAGCTTCCATTAATGCCTCCAATTAAAAAATTGGTTAGCATATTGGGCCTGTTGGTTAAATTAATGCCTGCTTGTAATTCGGAAAAGAAATTGAACTTTTTATTGATGCGTGTAAATAGCGAAGCATCCAACGTAAAGCGACTGTAATTATCAAAGTTGAGGTTGGATGGGATAACTGGTAAACCATTTTGAAACAAAGTAAGGTTGGGCCGTTGGTTGTACACTTGTCCCAATTCCATATTCAATTTTAATCCTTTGGTTGGATAAAAAATTTGATTGAGAGAATTATATTTTAGATAGAAGTAACTTTTTATAGCTGTAAACCGTCCTCTGGTTTCAATTACTGAATGAATAGTGGGTCTTAAATAAATGTATTCGAAGGCAGTGCCAATACCTACAGTAATTTTGTTACTTCCACTATTCTGAAATTGGAGATAACCCTGTGAAAAATTCTGGTTGTAAGCACCGTCGAGTTTGAAATTTTGATAAGAATTGATTTCCAAATTATCTAACCTAAATCCAGTAACAAATGCAAAGTTTTTTATTCTGCCAAGATATTGCAGATGCTCAGCTTCTAACTGAACACTCTCTCCCAAGGAAACTGAAACTAGGCTTCTGGAATTTTTGATGACAAAATCTCTGGAAGTTAAATTTAGATTTACATTAATCCCCCTGAATCGGGTGTAAAACAATCCTGCTTTTAAATAAGTGCTTGGGTTTTCTTCCACCAGAAAATGAATATTGGCAGTGTCTTTTCCTAAAGGGTCAAGTGAATAGCCAATATCATTATAATACCTGCTGCCAAAAGCCCGTCGTACTTTTTTATTGATTAGAGGAGCGGTGTATTTTTTGTGATCATTAAAATTCATGAGGTGTGTAAAAAATGGAGCTGTAGTTTTTCTTAAGCCAGTAACATGGTAATCGGCGATAAATATTTCTTTCTTGGCAATGTCCGGTCTTGGTTTATTTTCTACATCGGGATAAATCGCATTAATACTGTCGGCTAATTTTTTAAAAATAGGATAATATTTCAAACCAGTTTCGGTACCCAGTTTTATAATCTCTTTGCTGCTGCCAAAACTAGCTGTGGTATAATCTCCCAAAGGAATATTAATATAAATATTAGTTAATGGTACTTCTTCTTTAAAGTCATCCGCTTCTTTAAAAAAGGCCATCTGCAGTAAAACATCAACAGGGTTTTTAATTTTGTCGATGCTGGAAAGGCCATTACTTACATTACTGCCAATTACAATGTCGGCACCCATTTCCTTTACATTTTTTACAGGAAAATTTCTAACCAAACCTCCATCTACCAGTTTTTTGCCATACCGGTTTGTTGCTTCAAAAATGGAAGGTATTGCCATAGTTGCCCTTAGGGCTGTAATTATATTTCCACTATCCAGCACAACCAATTGACCCGTTTCTAAATCAGTAGCCATGCACTTAAATGGGATGTAAAATTTATTAAAATCTCGGATATCATACACATGATAAAACAGTTCCGAAAATTTTAGATTTAATTCCTGCCCACTAATTACTCCAGTTTGCAATTTTATTTTATTGTTGATAAATGGGAGTTCTATGGCAAAACGACTGTATTGGTCTTTTTCTTCCATCAGCAGGCTTTGAAAGGAGATGTTGTTTGAAAACCAAACATCAAAATCGATATCACTTCTTAGGTTTTCAATGTCTTTACCACTATAACCTACAGCATACAATGCTCCAATGATACCTCCCGAACTGGTGCCGGTGATAAAATCTATTTTTAAACCGGCACTGTCGATGGCTTTTAATATCCCAATATGAGCAAGCCCTCTTGCGCCTCCACCGCTCAGTGTTAAGCCAATTTTAGGACGAACCGATTTTTCCTGAGCATAAGAAAAGCTAACAAATACAAAACAATAAAAAAGGGTAACAAAAAATTTCATACAGTAATTTATTAAAATAAACCTAGCTACTAAGTAATTATTTATACAGAAAAGTTAATAATTAGATGCCAGCAAATTGTAAAAGATTAAATAGTGAGAATGAATGTTTATCTTTTTAAAGATGCAGAACCCATTATTTTTGTAATAATTTTATTTGATGATGACTAACAGACAACTTTTTTTGCAGCAGCTTGCCCAAACCTCAGCGGCACCATTATGTTTAGAAATTATTAAAGCAGAGGGCTGTATTTTATTTGGAATAGATGGAAAGAAATACATTGATTTAATAGGAGGGATTAGCGTTTGTAATGTGGGACATAGGCATCCAAAAGTGTTGGAAGCCATAAAAAAGCAATTGAACAACTATCTTCATATTATGGTGTATGGAGAGCTAGTGCAGAGTCCTCAAGTACAATTTGCGAAATTGTTAACCGATCATTTGCCATCCTCTTTAAATGCTGTTTACTTTACCGCTTCGGGTAGCGAAGCCACAGAAGGCGCCATGAAATTGGCAAAAAGATTTACTAACCGTACCCAAATCATCTCTTTTAAAAACTCATATCACGGCAGTACACAAGGCGCTTTAAGTGTTATGGGTAGCGAATATTGGCAACAAGCTTTTAGGCCATTATTGCCAGATGTGTTACAACTTCAATACAATTCTTTTGAAGAGTTGGAAAATATTACGGAAAGAACGGCTTGTGTAATTGCCGAAACCATTCAGGCTGAGGCAGGGGTGTTGGTACCACAAAATGATTGGCTAAAAGCTTTAAGAAATAAATGCAATGAAACCGGCACCCTTTTAATTTTAGATGAAATACAATGTGGTTTTGGCCGCAATGGTACCCTTTGGGCATTTGAGCAATTTGGCATTGTACCCGATATTTTATTATTGGGTAAAGCTTTGGGCGGTGGTATGCCCATGGGCGCTTTTATTGCCGATAAAAAAATAATGGATACTTTTTCTTTTAATCCGGTGCTTGGGCATATTAGCACTTTTGGAGGCCATCCCGTTTGCTGTGCAGCAGGCTTTGCTGCTTTTAAAGTTTTACTGGATGAAAAATTAGTAGATACCGTTTATGAGAAGGAAGCATTGTTTGTTTCACTCTTAACCCATCCAAAAATAAAAGCAGTAAGAAGCAAAGGTTTGATGATGGCTGTAGAGTTTAAAGATTTTGAAACAAATAAGAAATTGATTGACGCATTAATTGAACAGGGCGTTTTTACAGATTGGTTTTTATTTGCTGCTAATTGTTTAAGAATTGCACCGCCACTTACTATTTCTGCAACAGAAATAAAGGAAGCCATTCATCAATTGAATTTGGTTTTAAACGATCAATAACACTTTTTGTTTACTGCGGATGTGTTACAGATTCAGCATTTTTATACACTGTAGCTTTATCTAAACTCATAGTTTTGGGTTTTTGCTGTAAATATATTTCTACCTGGTCATCAAAATGTTTATTACCAGGTTTTGCGCTGGCGCCATACATATTCAATGTTTCAATTTGCGGCAACCCGTTTTTAGGGAATTGTACAAACATGATTAACCCATCACCTCCAATTGATTTCAGTTTACCATTAGCCAAAGGTTGGGTCCATTGTGGCGATAACTGATCGGGCAAACCCCATAGCGGCCATTCCCTATTGCCCCTTACTAGTATTTGAATATCACCAAGTACAACATCAGTTCTGCCAAAATGGGTTTTCATATAATGTGCTACATGTTCAAAAGTTTCTATTGCTTCAGCCTGAGTAATGGGTCTGTTGGGTTGCCCATTTATTTTCTTTTTTAAATATTCGTAACTAAGGATGAAAATGGCAGCGCCTTTACTATCAATATCTCCCCTCTTATCCCAGTTTCTAAAATTTGTAATTAAGGTTGCCAATGCCGGATGATCTGTTTCATTTAATAAGAACATAGAATCCAATTTGTAATTGTATTGCAATTTAGTCGGCAGCTGTTTGTCGAATTTTATCTCCTTAAATTTTTCATAACTCAATTTTTCATTTTGAGGAAACAGTTCCAAAAACCGTACACTTCTGTTGAGGTGGTAAGTTTCCCAGTTATCTGTTTTAGCAAAGGCAGCTGCTTTTAAATTATCTGAAGCAGCCGTAGCCAAAAATGAAGAATGATTAGTATTAAATAAAAATCCACTTTTAGGATTGATATACTGAGGTAATTCCTTTAGGGGTCTAAATTTTGTCCATAAAGTTTTTGAACTATTACCGGGTACAGTTCTTTTCCAATTGAATTGAACAGCCGTGTCTCTTACAGGAACTAAAGCATTGTTGATATAAAAAATGGTATCATATTTATCGGCATACATAATATTAAACATACTTAACTCTTGTCTGTCAATAGCGCTATAAAATTCAGTAAAGTTTTTTGCTTTATTCATTTGGTACCATTGGTCCAGCACACCTATCTTCATATTGGCGCCAAGCCTAATAGAAAAGAAACCCTGTTTATTTTTCATGGTAGCGCCGTACTTGCTCCAGTATAATTTTCTTTTTACATTAATGGGGATGCCCTTTATTTTTAGTTTGATGGTTTTAACTTCTAGGTCAATCCATTGTCCATCAAACTTGTATTGTAAAGCATTGGCAGGGTTCATTTCCAACTGGTATTCATCCACCCTGTCGCAATAGTTTACCGTATGTGCCCAGCCCAAGTTTTCGTTAACCCCGTGTAAAATGCAAGGACCTCCAGCCAATAAACCACCCATTACATTTAAACCTTCCTCACTGCAAATATGGGCTTCATAAAAAGCTTGGGGGCCCGTATTGGGTTGATGAGCATTGATTAATAAAAATGCGTTACCATTAGTTGTTTTATTAGAATGAATGGCTGCTGAGTTAGACCCTTTTTTATTGAATTCTGGTAATTCCCATTCTTTATTATTGAAAATACGGGTAAGCGCTTGGTCGGCACCATTAAAAATGGTTAGGGCAAATACGGCTGATGAAACATATTCTTTAGCCGTTAAAGGAAAAATCTTTTTATGAATGATTTCTTCGGGATGCTTTTTTGCATAGGCATTAAGCCCTTGTACATAGCCATCAATTAATTTTAAAAAACCTGGACTAAGCGTATACCATTTCTCTTCAGTAATTTCCTTACAACGGAAGAGTGCAAAAGCAAAATCCCCAGCAGCACCATTCTTTCCCATTACGCCTGCCATTAAATTCTTTGTCGGCAATATAATTTCCTGCATACTTTTAAAATCGTCCTCTGCCTGAGCCCATGCCAGTCCATAAGCACATTCAGCATCTGTTTTTGCAAAAATATGTGGTACACCATAAGGGTCCCGTACAATATCAATTTTAGCCGGGTTGATGATGATTTGAGAATGACCTTCTATAAGTTCTGAAAGTAATAATAAGGATATGATAATTTTCTTCATTAAGTTTTTGTAGGTGTAAAGATAAAATTGAATAAAAACAGATAAAGATATAAGTAATTGATAGTTGTGCCAACATTTTGGGATAGGCAAAAAAATAATTTGTGTAAATCAAAAGCAAATGATTACTTTGTATTTCAAAGTGCTTTTTTATGAAAGACAATCAACAGCCTTTAGAGGATCTGCAGCACATCAAAAAAATGATGGAACGTAGCAGTAGGTTTATCAGCCTTAGTGGACTAAGTGGCATTGCTGCCGGCACTTGTGCCCTTGTAGGTGCTTGGTATACAAGTCAAAAAATTAATTGTTGGGTAAAAGGTGATTGCCAATTATCTAGGTTAATTGAAACAGCTGGTAATGAGTTGATTAATCAATTGTTCTGGATTGCCACACTTACTTTTATTACCGCTTTCCTACTTGCGTTTTTCTTTACTTACCTGCGGAGCAAAAAGAATGATACGCCTATTTGGGGCAAAAGTACTATGCGTTTGTTTTGGAATACTATAATTCCAATTGCAGTAGGAGGAATATTTTTAGTTAAAATGATGCAAATGGGAGAGTACCAATTGGTAGCTCCTGGATGTTTAATATTTTATGGATTGGCATTGGTTAATGCTAGTAAATACACATTGAGTGAAATAAGGTATTTAGGGTACGGCCAAATTGTTTTGGGCTTGTTTAATCTTTGGTATCTGGGATATGGGTTACAATTTTGGGCCATGGGCTTTGGTGTTTTACATATTTTTTATGGTGCAATGATGTGGTGGAAATACGAAAAGAAATAAATGAATTAAACCCATGAATAATCCAATAGAAAATTTAAATAAAGTCTTTGACAGCCGGATTCGGCTGGGCATTATGAGTGCTCTTATTGTTAATGACGCTGTAAGTTTTAATGAATTGAAGGAATTGTTGGACATCACTGATGGCAACTTGGCAAGCCATTTAAAAACACTGGATGAAAGCGGGTATGTTAAATTTCATAAAGGATTTATTGGTCGAAAAACCAATACCACTTATTCCATTACAAAGGCTGGTGAAAAAGAATTTAAACTTCATTTGGAAGCTCTTACAAAAATGATTGGAATTATAAAATAATTTTTTTTGTATTTACACTTTGAAAAACAAAGCACTTTGTATTATGTATAAGCTGATAATAAAACTAAGGTCAAAATTACTAGTGTATTTAACACACCAAATGGCATTGCCAGTATTAAAACTGATTAGAAAGCCAGAAATATTTCCTTACACAAGAGAAGAGCTAATGGATTTTCCTTTGGAAAGTTTAGGGAAAGACCTGATTGTTTTTTTGGAAGAAAAGCAGTTGGATCTGTTACCTTATTATGCCCGGCACGATATTAAACATATTTTGTTGGGGTACGATACAACAGATGAAGGAGAAGCATGTCTTCAATGTTTTATGCTGGGAAATGGCCATGTTTCTTTTCCAGTGGTTGCAACTGTTTTTTATGGATTTGTTACCATGCCTGAATATTGGAGGAGTTTTAGAAATGCATACACAAGAGGTAAACAATCAAATCCCATTGCCCATTGGCACTGGTTTGAAATATTGTCAAAATCAACCAAAATGCTTCGTGATGAAATTTGTAAACCATTAAAGCCAATAACATAAAAATAGATTTTACAAAAAGGAGCGATGTTATTTATTACATCGCTCCTTTTGTATGCTAATAATAGGAATTAAAAATCAACTCCAAGCGCCAAATACAAAATAGGTTTGTCTTTAAAGAAACCGGTCATTGGCCAGCCTGCATCAAATTTTACAAAATAACCAAGTAGGGTACTTCTAGCACCAAATCCATAGCCACCAGCAAATGGCCCTAGACCACCTGCTTTTACTCTTACTTGCACAGGAAATCCGCCATAAACCACATCGGGACGCTTAAGTTTTGTATACTTACCATTCCAAGCTGTACCTAAGTCAATAAATTGAATGAGCTGAAAATTTCTAAGGAAGGCATTGTTAATAGGACGGTTAAAAATGGTAGAGAAAACAGGTAATCTAAACTCACTGTTGATCACCATGGCATTATTTCCATTAGCTACATTTTGAATATAGCCTCTCATATTTACAGCCAAACTTTGAAAAGCGTAATCCTGGTCGGCAGCCGGAGGATTACTTGTATTAAAGAAACGTTCTTTAATCAAAACATTGTTTTCATCATACTTTTGATTTTGACCAAACATCAACCAGCCATCAACACCTCCTAAGTAATAAATCATCTTTTGATTACCCCAGCTAAAATCTCCTGCGGCACGGCCAGCCCAAATAAAGTTTTTATGAATAGGGTAATAATAACGCGCATCAAAACCAAAATTAAAAATGGTAGGTCCATCGGCAAACTTTACTTTATTTACTTGTCTATTCCAATCAATAAAAAATTTGTAGCGTAAACCATTCCAGATATTCATGGTTGGGTTTAAAGTGTTGTCGTACACATATTCTAAATGCGTGGTGGAGTAAATAGTTTTATTGTCGGGTGTAACCAATGAAGTTGGGTGCAAGGCAAATCGAACTTCTCTATCGGACCGGATGCCAGTGTTTAATCTGATACTCTTGCTTTCATCAAAAGGATAAGACACATTTACCTGGTACAAATTGGTAAATAATTTGCCCACTACATTTCCAAATTGGTCGCCAGCTTGTTGCGAATTACGATAATAAGACAATCCCCAATCAATCCTTCTTTTATAATTCTGATATCCGAGCAACCACTCATTATCTTTTAAGTTGGTTGAGATTTTAAAGCCCCCGGTAATTTTTACGTCTTCTAAAAGTTCTGTAGTTCCCAAACGTATTAAACCATTAAGCGGAGAGCCAGAGTTTAACATGATGGGGCCAGCGCCACCGCCATAAGCCTGGTACCGGTTAATAAGGATATTGGTATTAAAACCAGCAGAGCCATAATCAACAGAAAACTTAGGCGGCTTGTATTTAAAGTGTTTGATGGTAGTGAGTACATTAGGTTTGGCAGCAGAGTCGGCTGTTGCCATTGCGCTACTGTCCTTTTTTTCATTTGCAAACTCTGATTGAAAAAAATCGTCTTGTTTTTTTACTGGATTCTTAATACTAGGTAGTTTCGATATCTTTTTTTCCAAAGCCGCATCCTGGTATTCACCCATCAGCTTTTTCATATACTCCGTTGGTTGGGCAGTAACATTTCTGCGGCGTAAAACATTTTCATCTATTTTTAACTTGTACAACACTTTTTCATCGCTTTGGCGAGTTACTTCACTTACCTGGTTATTATCACCTGCTATACGAGTTTCGCCTAAAGTGCTTTGATAATTGGTTAAAGGAAAACTGTAAGCCGAATCTTTTGAAATAGAAACAACGGCAATGGAATCAATATCCGTCTTTTTAAAAACCTTTAAAGTACTGTCTACTTCTTTGGCCGAAGGGTTACGTAAAATTTCATCGCCAATTAATACCAATGTGTCTAGCCCTGTTTTTTGTGTGGTAAAAAATCCTGCATAGCGGTTGCCAACTCCATTATCATCACTTACAAATGTAAAATGATTTTCGTTGTACTGCATAGGAAAACGGGCATTGCCATATTTTAAATTGGATAACTGAGTGATTTGGTTTAGCTCGGGTTTATCACCAAAATTGGTGATCATAAAAATATTATAGCGGTTGTCACTTGGTAAAACAGTGTCTCCGCTTTTGGCAAATGAGTTAGGACGGTTACTGGAAAATAGGATTCCGGTTTTATTAGGAAAAGCGACAAAGGAGGCATCCATGTTATCGTACACATCATTAGTAATTTGCTTTACTTTTTCGGTGTGTATATCCAAAGAATAAATATCTGTATGGCCATTTTTAACTGCTGTAATTAAAAGGGTATTGCTGTTGAGCATGTACTTCATGTCCTGTACCTGGTCAAATTGTTTGGTTAGGTCAATCTTGTATTGTTTTATTCTAGTAACAATGTCGTACACAAATAAATTAAGCTTTCCTTCTTTTACATACATCACCGAAATACGGGTACCCTTAGGATCCCAGGCCATTAAAGGATAGTTAGGGTTCATTTCGTTTTTGTAACTGCGGATACCATATTTTAAAAGGGTTTTGTTTTCAAAATCATCATTATAAATAACACGTACAATACCTTTTTTAAATTGAGTAACAACATAAGAGTTGTTGCGCTTATTGGGATTTACATTAAATCTAAAATAATCGAGACGGCTATTAATAGAAAAGCCATCAATATAATTTCCTTTTGGATATGGTTTTCTTTTAGCGATGTCTTTGTAATACTTGTCATCCTGGTATTCCATAAATTCGGCCAGCACATCTTTAAACTTTTGTTTACAAACTTGTAAACAAGCTTTGTTTAAATTTTTATAAACCGTAGCCAAATAAAGCAGGTAAGTAACATTTTCTTTTTTGTATTTCTCTTCAATAAAAAACCAAAAAGCATGACCAGCTAATCTTGGTTTTTCATGTGCAAAACGAGTGAACTTTGTGTAATTACCACTTAGTATTTCGCTTTTTAATTCGTCGTCAAGTTCGGTACTCCAGTTTTGAGCTAAGTAATTGGCGTAACCATCGGTAAGCCATTTAGGTAAATCCAACAAAGCTTGGTTGCCGGCAAATTCACCAAGGTCATCACCAAACAAACGATTTTCGGTAAGTACCTGTGCAATGCCCGATCGTATTTGTTGGCGCAAGTGTTGATGGTCGGCATCAAAATAAACAATCATCTTATTATTTACCAGTTTGGTACCTCCTCCAGTATTTTGCCATTCTATCTCCATACCAATATTACTTTGTTTCATATCGGAATACTGGTTGTATAAAATGATATTGGCCCGGCGTTGTAAACTGTATTCTGCGGCTTCTTCTATTTGGGATAATTCCTTCTCTGCACTTTGGGCAACAAACTTGGCTAATTCTTCTCCGTTCTGATTATAATAAACATTAAAATTGCTTGTTTGATAATATTGCCATTTGAATTTTTTAAACTGAACCCTGTTCTTTCCAAACTCCACACTGTTCACTTGAGCCATTACAAAAAGGGCACTCAATAATAGAAAAGAGGAAAATAAAAATATTCTGCAGAACTTTGCCATACTTAATAGTTGATATTGAGCCTTAAAATTACTTTATTAGTACTAATCATTAAAATCAAATTAACGCCCTATAATGTTAAAAATTAAATCTTTTGTCTTTAGTCCCATACAGGAAAATACGTATTTATTGTATAATACAAACAAGGATTGTTTAATTATTGACCCAGGTTGCTATTTCCCAGATGAAAATGAAACTTTGAAAGCTTTTATTACAGAGAGTGGGTTGAATGCCAAGATGCTGCTTAACACCCATTGCCACTTAGATCATGTTTTTGGCAACAAGTTTGTTGCTGAAACTTATGGCCTAAATCTTCAGTTGCATAAAGACGAAAAACAATTATTGGATTATGCGCCTACATCGGGGCTCATGTACAATATGCCATTTGATAATTATGTAGGCGATTATATTTATTTAAAAGAAGGAGATATCATTACTTTGGGAGATGATGAGTTAAAGGTTATTGAAGCTCCCGGGCATTCACCTGGCCATATTTGCTTTTATTGTGAAGCCCAAAATTTCATTATCAGTGGCGATGTTTTGTTTAACAGAAGCATTGGGAGAACAGATTTACCAGGAGGCAACCATCAAACCCTAATAAAAAACATCAAGGAAAAATTATTTGTGTTGCCCGATGAAACCGTAGTTTACAGTGGTCATGGCGCCCAAACGACTATTGGAGAGGAGAAGAAGCATAATCCCTTTTTTGATTGAGTTAAATAGACTGGCAGAGTTCAATCAGCACTCCATTGGTACCCTTTGGATGTAAAAAACAAACCAGTTTATTATCGGCGCCTTTTTTGGGCGTTTCATTCAATAAAACAAAACCCTCTGTTTTAAGTCTTTCCATTTCAGCATTAATATCTGCTACATCAAAAGCAATATGGTGCATGCCTTCACCCTTTTTTTCTATGAATTTGGCAATCACTCCATTTGGATCTGTGCTTTCGAGTAATTCTATTTTGGTTTCGCCTTTTTGAAAGAAAGCAGTGTTAACGTGCTCCGATTCCACCAGTTCTGTCTTGTAACACTGACTATTCAGCAGTTTCTCAAACAACGGAATAGCAATTGCAAGTTCTTTTACTGCAATACCAATATGTTCTATTTTAAGCATAATAAGTTTCGTTTATAAAA
Organism: uncultured Chitinophagaceae bacterium; assembly: GCA_947085175.1. Lineage (GTDB taxonomy): Bacteria > Bacteroidota > Bacteroidia > Chitinophagales > Chitinophagaceae > Ferruginibacter. The sequence goes on along the minus strand of CAMTVJ010000005.1, from coordinate 590,102 downwards.
TAGTTGTTTACGATTTCGGTAAAATGAGTGGTAAACCAACTAAGGAACAGCTAAAATAGAACCTTTTGAAGTAAATTTGCATTATTACGAACAGAAACTAAACAGATTGAATGTATGTTGAAATTGCCTATTTATTTAGATAATAATGCTACCACACCCATGGATCCAAGGGTATTGGAAGCAATGACTCCTTATTTTTTAGAGCATTTTGGAAATGCCGCAAGCCGTAATCATCCTTTTGGATGGGAAGCTGAAGAGGCTGTTGATTATGCACGTGAGCAAGTAGCAAAATTGATAGGTGCCGATCCTAAAGAAATTATTTTTACCTCTGGTGCAACCGAGGGAGATAATTTGGGAATTAAAGGTGTTTATGAAATGTATGCCAGCAAGGGTAATCATATTATCACTGCTACTACGGAGCATAAAGCTGTATTGGATACTTGTAAGCATATTGAGAAGTCGGGTGGAGAAGTAACTTACCTACAAGTAAAAGCTGATGGACTTATTGACTTAAAAGAATTGGAAGCGGCTATTAAGCCAACAACAATTTTAATAGCCATCATGTATGCTAATAATGAAATTGGAGTAATACAACCCATTAAAGAAATTAGTGCTATTGCCCGTAAAAATGGGGTTTTGGTTTTTACAGATGCAACACAAGCAGTTGGTAAAATACCTGTTGATGTAAATGCAGATGGAATTGATTTGATGGCTTTTTCGGCTCATAAAATGTACGGTCCAAAAGGAGTTGGTGCATTATATGTTCGTCGTAAAAACCCAAGGGTTAAAGTAACGGCACAAATTGATGGTGGCGGACACGAGCGTGGCATGCGTAGCGGAACTTTAAATGTACCAGGTATTGTAGGTTTTGGTAAAGCTTGTGAAATTGCAATGTTGGATATGGAAGAAGATACCAAACGCATCAGCAAAATGAGAGATCATTTAGAAACTGAATTATTAAAATTAGAAGAAGCCTATGTAAATGGTAGCACCGAACATCGCTTACCACATGTGGCAAACATTTCTTTTAAGCATGTAGAAGGAGAAGGTTTGTTGATGGGCTTTAATAAAAATATTGCCTTAAGCAGCGGATCGGCTTGTACTTCTGCCTCTTTAGAACCAAGCTATGTTTTAAAAGCTTTGGGACTAGGGGATGATTTAGCACACTCTTCACTACGTTTTGGTTTAGGAAGATTTACCACCGACGAACAAATTGACTATACCATTAAAGCAATAAGTGAAACGGTTTTGAAGTTAAGAGAAATGAGCCCACTTTGGGAAATGTATAAAGAAGGAATAGATTTGGATTCAATAGTATGGGCAGCCCATTAATAAAATTTTGAATGCTAAATTTTGAATTTTATATTCTTCAACTTTAGTATTCTTATTTGAACATTTAAAATTTACAATTTAAAATAATCAATCATGGCATATTCAGAAAAAGTAATCGATCACTACCAAAATCCTAAAAATGTTGGTACACTCGACAAGAATTCTAAAACAGTTGGAACCGGCTTAGTTGGAGCTCCAGAGTGTGGCGACGTAATGCGTCTTCAAATTGAAGTTGATGATGCAACAGGAATGATCACTGATGCTAAGTTTAAAACATTTGGTTGCGGTTCTGCTATCGCTTCTTCTTCTTTAGCTACTGAGTGGCTTAAAGGTAAAAGCGTTGATGATGCATTAAAGATTGATAATATGGACATCGTAGAAGAGTTAAATCTTCCTCCGGTAAAAATACATTGTAGTGTATTGGCCGAAGATGCCATCAAATCGGCCATCAACGATTACCGAGTAAAAAATGGTAAAGAAGCTATTAAGTTTGAAGAAAGTGTGGTGCATTAACCCCCTCCGCCCCCTAAAGGGGGAACTTAAGCGCCAGTAATTAAAAGAGTTTTTATTTAAATGAACAGCATACCCTCTAATACTATTGATAACTCTGCAACTGCGGAGACCAAAGCTCCCCCTTTAGGGGGCGGGGGGGGTATCGGGTTTGATAACTCCATATTCATCAGCGACAAAGCAAAAGCAAAAGTCATCAATTTGATGGAGGAAGCTGGTGTGGCCGGTGACGATGCTCATTTTTTAAGAGTAGGTGTTGTTGGCGGAGGTTGTAGTGGGCTAAGCTATAAAATGGATTTTGATACAGAAGTAAAACCAATGGATCAGGTTTTTGAAGATAAAGGGATAAAGATTGTTTGTGACCTAAAGAGTTTTTTATATTTGGTAAATACGGAGCTTGAATTTAGTGATGGCTTAAATGGCAAAGGGTTTTATTTCAACAACCCCAATGCAAGCAGAAGCTGTGGTTGTGGAGAAAGTTTTGCAGTATAATACAAGTAAAAAAATAATGAATTAAATGCCTCCAAATACTGGAGGCATTTTTATTTATTGTGTTAATTAAAATTTTTGAACTTGGGGAACTGGAGGTATTGGAGGTATTGGAGGAGCTAGTGGAACTGGCGGCACTGGTGGAATAGGTGGCAGTGGAACATCATTCATCACTAAAATTGGATGAGGCGGTGGCGTAGGTATATTCTTTCCTGTTTTTGTTTTTTGCGCTATTAAAGCACTTGAAAAAGAACATACAATAATCAATAAAAATAATTTTTTCATATCAATAGTTTTTACTGAGACTCATTGCATAAGTTATTCCATAAAAAAAGCAGAGAAAATATTTCTCTGCTTTTTTTATGGAATAAAAATTAAATCTTAAGGTTGAGCAAAGGAATTTCTTCCGCCCCCTGCTAAGAAGGTTGCATTCATTCTAGTTGCTTGTCCAGCAGAGAACATGTACATACAAGCATCATAAGTGTAGTCCATATAATTCATGGTCATTTCAACTGGTGTGCCACTACAAGTACTGTAATGAGGATAAGTTGGGCATCCACCATTTGAAGTGTTATGCGTTGGTGTGTCAGCTACCTGATCATTTCCGCAAGTAGCATCACCCCATATATGGCGAAGGTTTAGCCAATGTCCTACTTCATGAGTAGCAGTACGGCCTTTGCCATAAACACCAGAAGTAATACCAGTTGCATTGTCATCACAAACAATACCATCTGTAGCAGAATTACCACCTGGGAATTGAGCATAGCCAAGTATTCCACCACTTAAATTACAAACCCAAAAATTCATTTTTGTAGTTGGGCTGGTTGGATCAATTCCACCTCTTGCACTTTTTTTCATGGCATCATCAGTTCTCCAGCTTGATTTAGAGGTAGACTTTCTAATTACTTGATCTAAAACAAAACGGATATTAATATTACCAGACCTTACTGCTTCGAAAATAGGAGGCGTCGAATTGTAATCAGCATTAGTAGCAGAAAAATCTGCATTCAACACATCAATTTGTGATTCTAACTGTGCCAGAGAAACATTTTCAGCAGCTGTTTTATACAAAACATTAAATACTACAGGAATAATCACTTGGCCTCCTGACAAAAAATAGTCTTGTGGATTTTTTATGTAATCTGCAGTAATTCTTTCAATAGCTTCCATCTTGGCTGCTAATCCTGGATTTTGCTGCAGTTGAATTTCTAAAACATCATGAGCAGCACAACGGCCTGCAATGCCTGGTGTTTCAACAGCCAATTCTTCAATAACATCTTTTTCAATGGGAGATTTTGTGCAACCAAATGCAAAAATCATGCATCCGGCAAAAACGGTTAATGTTCTTTTCATAAAATGGCTTGTAGGTTTTGATTTTAATTTAAAAAAGAAAATTAAGATTACTTTAACACATAAAGTGCATTTTGGGAAAAAATATTTAATGGTAGTAAAGCTGCTTAGTAAAATTACGAGCACAAAAGATCCCCTGCCTTTTACAACAGAGGATTCACTTGGTTCTAGTAAACAAAATGAACTATCAAAAAATTTTTACATTTATAGAATCTAATCAGAAATACATAAAATGATATAGTAGTTAGACAGTTTATTATACTGATTAGCTGCTTATAGTTAATTATCTCAATAAAACTGATTATAAAAGTTCTATTATCTTGTTTAATAGTAAATTGCAGCAATTTTAAAACACATGTGGAGCATTTGTAAAAAAGAATTACAGCAGTTTTTTAGCAACTTAACAGGTTACATTACCATTATTTTATTTTTGTTGGTAAATGGGTTATTTCTTTTTGTATTAAATGATAGTAACTTATTTGACTATGGTTATGCCAGCCTTGACAAATTTTTTGAACTAGCCCCATGGATATTGCTTTTTTTGGTTCCCGCCATTACTATGCGTTCCCTGGCAGATGAATTTAGGGCAGGTACATTTGAAATACTTAAAACACGTCCATTAAGTAAATGGCAGATTGTGTTGGGTAAATATATTTCATTGATCATTATTTTACTCATTGTTATTCTCCCCACTATTATTTACGTTTTTTCCATAAAGGCATTAAGTGCCCAAGGAGGAATTGATTCAGGTGGAATAATTGGTAGTTACATTGGGTTGGTGTTTTTGGCAGCTGTTTTTGCTGCAATAGCGCTTTGTTGCAGCGGATTTACTTCAAATGCTGTAGTAGCTTTTTTAATAAGTACTTTTTCCTGTTTGGTATTATACTTTGGATTTAATGCTTTAAGTCAATTACCTTTCTTATCAAACACTGCAAATTATTATATTGAAATGTTGGGAATCGATTTTCATTACCGAAGTATCAGCCGTGGTGTTTTGGATAGTAGGGATGTGATTTATTTCTGTAGTATCATCTTTCTTTTTTTATTAGTTACAGTAAAAAACCTGTATAAAAAATAATGGGTATTCTCAATAAAATATGGAATAGTAAACTATGGTTAGTGATCAGTATTGTGGCTTTAGCCGGAATCAACTGGCTGGCTTCTCAGTATCATACCCGAATAGATTTTACTAATGAAAAACGTTTTACATTATCTGCTGCCACCAAAAAATTATTGAAAAATGTAGATGGTGTAATTAAAATCGATGTTTTTTTAAAAGGAGATTTCCCAAGCGGGTTTAAAAAATTGGCAGCAAGTACATCTGAAATGTTACAAGAATTTAAAGAAGTAGCAGGCAATAAAATACTATACAACTTTATTTCACCTGATGAAAATATCGAAGGCTTAAATATCATTTGGGCAGATACACTTTCAGCACTTGGTTACTATCCCATCAATTTAACATCGCAAGTAAAAGCAGGACAACAGCAGCAAAATATTTACCCTGTAGCTTTTGTACATTATAATGAGCAGGTAATGCCAGTGATGTTGTACCAGGGAAAAACAAAGGCCATTACATACCCTGAGATTAATAGTGCCGAAGCATTGATGGAATATAATTTTGCAAATGCCATTGATAAGTTAACTCAAAAAGAAAAACCTGTAGTGGGTTATACAATTGGGAATGGGCAACCAACTGGATTTAATATAGAAGACCTGGTTCAAACTTTGCAACAAGATTATGGGTTTTACACTTTCGACCCTAATGAACATCCAGCAATACCATCCGATTTTAAAGTATTATTTGTTGTTAAGCCTACCGAACCTTTTAGTAATGAGGCTAAGCTTAAATTAGACCAATATGTAATGCGTGGCGGCAAAATTTTATTTTTTATTGACAGGCTCAATGCAGAGCTAGACAGCTTGCAAAGTAAAAAGGGAGAAGTAGTAGCATACGATCGTGGTTTGGAAATTAACGAGTTGCTCTTTAAATATGGGGTAAGAATAAACCCAGACCTTGTCATGGATTTGCAATGCGACTTTTTGCCTTTTGATGTAAATGGCAATGGACAATTTGAATTGTTACCATGGAATTATTTTCCTGTGTTTGAATCCAAATCAAATCATACTATTAATAAAAAACTGGGTTTTGTAAGTGGCAGGTTTAGCAACTCCATTGATACAGTGGGTGCAGAGGGAATTTCTAAAACTATCCTATTGAGTACTTCCTCAAACTCAAAAAATGTAGCATCTCCTGCTTTAATAAGTGTTAATGAAAATGTAGATGCTCCCGAAAGTGATAAATTTAAAAAAGCCAATATTCCAGTTGCGGTATTGTTAGAAGGTAAGTTTCAATCCTTATTTTCTAATCGTTTGTCACAATCTATGAGAGATAGTTTAGCTGCTTACGACCTTGATTTTTTATCGCAATGTATTAACGATAATAAAATGATTGTTGTGGCCGATGGCGATATTGTATTAAACTCAGTAGTTAAAGGCAATCAATCCATCCCAATGGGGATGAACCCTTATACTTTTGGATCGCAAAGAGAATTTACTTTTTCGAACAAAGACTTTTTACAAAACTGTATCGACTACCTCATCAATACATCAGGATTAGCTGAAGCCAAAGCGAAAGATTATACCTTAAGATTGTTAGATAAGAAAAAAGTGGAAGAGGAGAGATTTTACTGGCAGTTCATTAATATTGTAGTACCGGTTTCATTGGTTTTATTATTTGCTTTCATTTATCAATGGAGCCGTAAAAGAAAATACACAATTAGTTATAATGGATAAAACACAACTGATATACCTGGTTTTTACTATAGTTATTATAGTGGCATTGGTTTTTGATTTAGGCTTACTGAGTAAGAAAAATAAAATTGTAAGCATTAAAGCAGCTTTAATACAAACCATTTTTTGGGTGGCACTTTCCTTTTTGTTTTGCGGTTTTATATGGTATGAAAATACGGATGGCAATGGTAAAGTTGATGCTATCTCTTATATCTCGGCTTATTTGTTGGAGTGGTCTTTGTCCATTGATAATATTTTTGTGTTCATCATTATCTTTTCCTTTTTTAAAGTAAAGCCCGAAAATTATTCAAGGGTATTGTTATTAGGTATATTGATGGCTATAGTTTTCCGCATTGCCTTTATCGCTGTGGGCAGCGAGTTGGTAGCCCGTTTTGATTGGATCATGTACATCTTTGGTTTCTTTCTTTTATATACAGGTATAAAAATGTATAGTAGTAAAGAGGAAGCTGAGTTTAATCCAGAGAGCAGTTGGTCTTACCGCTTCATGAAAAAGTTCATGCGTATTTCACATGTTGAACCCAATGGCCGCTTTATCATCATGCACAATAACAAAGCTTACTTTACATCTTTAGCTATGGTAGTAGTGATGTTAGGATTAATTGATATTGTATTTGCTGTGGATTCAATTCCTGCTGTGTTCTCCATCATCCCCGATCCGGAAAAGAAATTACTGATATATTCTTCAAATATTTTTGCTGTGCTTGGTTTGCGTAGCCTTTTCTTTTTATTAAGAGGCGCAGCAAGTAAATTTGATTACTTGCAGCAGGGCATAGCCATAGTATTATTATTTATTGGAGTTAAAATGTTAGTAGCACACTGGATTCATATCCCTGTATGGGTTTCTTTGTTGGTAATTGTATTTTGTATCACTGGTTCAATATTCTATTCCATTTATCATAATCGGAAGGGCGTGCCGGAGGATATTAGTTCATAAATTTAACGTTCAATTTTTTTCAGTTGTATACCATTTCTCAAATAGCATCAATCATTAAGGCAAAATCATTTGGTAAAAATGATATGAATCTTATTGAACATATTTTACTTGATAGCAGAAAATTATTATTCCCCAAAACTTCCATATTCTTTTCTTTAAATGGTCCCCGCCGTTCGGGAAATGTATTTGTAGCAGAATTAAACGATAGAGGCGTTAATTGTTTTGTAGTAGATGAAAATTTTTCAGAAGAGGAAATGCAACTATTCCCTAATGCTTCTTTTTTGCAAGTACAAGATGTTTTGATGGCTTTGCAGTTGTTAGCTGCTACACATCGCCAACAATTCAGTTATCCTGTTATTGGCATTACGGGGAGTAATGGAAAGACTATTGTGAAGGATTGGCTTTTTCAATTATTACAAACAGACTATCAAATCGTAAGAAGTCCAAAAAGTTACAATTCACAAATTGGTGTGCCCTTAAGTGTTTGGCAAATGAATGAGGAGCATCAGTTAGGGATTTTTGAAGCAGGAATATCGCAGCCTGATGAAATGCAGAAACTGGCTAAAATAATTATGCCAACCATAGGGGTTTTTACCAGCATTGGGGAAGCTCATAATGAAGGGTTTTTAAATGTTCGACAAAAAGTAAATGAAAAACTTAAACTGTTTGTACAAGCAGAGGTTTTGGTTTATTGCGCCGATAATCCTGATATAAATGAAGCGGTAAATATTTTTAATAATATTGCCCGTGCTGGCGATGAGTTTGCCTTGTTTACATGGAGTAAAAAAGGAGCTGCCTCACTTCAAATAATAGAAACAATTATAGGAAACGATCTATCCACCATCAAGGCTGAATTTAAGGGAAATAAGATTCAATTTTCAATTCCATTTGTGGATGAGGCATCTATTGAAAATGCTATTTCATGTTGCTGTGTACTTTTGTATTTGGGATTAGATGCTCAAACCATTGCCGAGAAAATGAAATTGTTAAAGCCTGTTGAAATGAGGCTGGAACTAAAGCAAGGGATCAATCAATGTTCAGTAATTAATGATAGTTATAGTGTAGATGTAAATTCTTTAACCATAGCCCTTGATTTTTTGCAGCATCAGCAACAACACACTAAGCGTACTTTGATTTTAAGTGATATTTTACAATCTGGTAAAAGTGGCGGAGAGCTTTATGCCGATGTAGCTGCCATCCTTCAACAAAAAAACATCAACCGTTTAATTGGCATTGGTCCAGAGATCAACAAACAAAAAAATGCTTTTAAAGACATTGAGGAAACTGTTTTTTATAGCTCTACCGCCGAATTTAAACAGCATTTTCATACTCAGCATTTTTATAAAGAAACCATTTTGTTGAAAGGGGCAAGGGTTTTTGAGTTTGAACAAATTAGCCATTTGTTGGAACAAAAAGTACACCAAACGGTATTGGAGATAAACCTAAATGCTATTACCCATAATTTGAATGCTTACCAAAAGCAGCTTAATCCTGCTGTGAAAATGATGGCCATGGTAAAAGCCTTTAGTTATGGTAGCGGAGGATTTGAAATAGCCAACCTTTTACAGTTTCATAAAGTGGATTATCTGGCAGTGGCTTATACCGATGAAGGGGTGGAGTTAAGAAAAGCAGGTATCAGTTTACCAATTATGGTAATGAATGTGGAAGTAGTAACATTTGATGTGTTGGTGCAATACAATTTAGAACCGGAGTTATTTTCATTTGGCATATTATCCGAATTTGAAAATTATCTAAAACAAACTGGATTACATCATTATCCTGTACATATAAAATTGGATACCGGCATGCGTCGCCTTGGGTTTGAGCCCTCAGAAATTGATGAATTATGTAATAGATTGATAGCATCAGAAGCTTTAAAAATTCAATCAGTATTCTCTCACTTGGCAGCAAGTGACGACATACAGCAAGATTCATTTACTGCTCTTCAGGCAAATGCTTTATTGGAAGGATGTAATAAAATTGAAACAGCAATTGGCTATTCATTTCTAAAACATATTGCAAATACATCTGCCATCCATCGGCATAAAAATTTACAGATGGACATGGTACGATTGGGAATAGGATTATATGGGGTTGATGCAAATAAAGAAATACAGCAACAACTAAAAAATGTAACTACTTTAAAAACGACCATCTCTCAAATAAAAACAATTAAAAAGGGTGAAACTGTTGGGTATAATAGAAAAGGAATAGCCAATAAGGAAACAACCATTGCTACAGTAAGAATTGGTTATGCAGATGGTTATCCAAGAGTACTAAGTAATGGTATAGGAAAAATGTGGTTAAAGGGAAAATTGGTTCCAGTGATAGGGAATATTTGTATGGATATGACCATGCTTGATATTACAGGAATTGCAGCTGATGAAGGAGATGAAGTAATAGTTTTTGGTGCAGAAATGCCAGTAACAGATTTGGCAAAAATGGCGCAAACAATAGCTTACGAAATGCTTACAGGTATTTCTCAAAGGGTGAATAGGGTATATTATGAGGAATAGAAGGTTATTAAAAATTTAAAAGCAATAAGTTAAAATGCTTGATGGGTAAGGTTACAAACATTTCTAAACAGCAAGTCTCTTATCTTTGTTAATCATTATGAAAGCAAAACACGTAACCTTCGTTATTTTATTGATTGTACTTGCCGACCAGGTATTGAAATTGTGGATTAAAACCAATTTTCATTTAAACCAATCGCAACAAATTATTGGAAGTGGGTTTCAATTGTATTTTGTGGAGAATCCAGGGATGGCTTATGGCTGGAAATTTGGTGGCAACTGGGGGAAAATGGCACTTACTATTTTTAGGATGGTAGCTGTGGTATTTGGTACCTGGTACATTGTAAAAATTATTAGAGAAAAACAACATAGTGGGTTCATTTTTTGTGCTTCATTGGTTTATGCAGGTGCATTGGGTAACCTAGTTGACTCATCTTTTTATGGGCTTATTTTCGATAAAGGAATGACGGTTGATCCTACTTTTAATGATTATATAGGATACAATGGATTAGCCAGTTTATCTTCAAAAGGCTATGCTGGTTTTTTGCATGGCAATGTGGTTGATATGTTATACTTCCCTATTATCAATGGGCATTTCCCATCATGGTTTCCCATTTGGGGTGGTGAAGAGTTTGAATTTTTCAGGCCAATCTTCAATATTGCCGATGCTTCCATTACTACAGGAGTATTAAGTATTTTGGTATTTCAAAAAAGGTTTTTTCAACTACAGCACAGTAATGAAAAACACGCTACTGTTGAAACCAATGCTTTGGTGGATGATGAATCGCAGGTACAATAAAAAACTTATCTTTAGCTTTAATAATTAAGTGCTGATGTCTAAATTATCAAATTGGATTTCTATTGTTTTCTGTACGTCTATTTTACTTGTGGCATGCCAAAAATCGGCTGATAATAATAATGGAGGTGTCGCTGTAGGTATCTTGAAAAAATCGATAACAGGTGACTGTCTTCCCATTGTGATTAATGGTGTATATAAAGTAGATACAGCTTTAAATAATGATTTCTATGTAGATGTACAAGTAGAAGCTACAATTGGGGGAACTTTTAATATTAAGACCGATACAGTAAATGGCTTTTCATTTAGCAAGACGGGGCGAATTGGTAATGGTTTAAATGTGATAAGAATGTATGGCTCCGGAAAGCCATTAACAGCAGGTATAAATAAATTTATTGTAAAATATGGAACCAGCACTTGTAATTTTGATATTACTGTATATCTCTCTCAAGTAGGCAGTGCATTATTTACTTTAGGAGGTTCGCCAGGGAACTGTGCCGTTTCTTCTATTAATGGAAATTATGTTGTTGGCCAGCCGATGACTGTATCAAACAGTATTGAAATGACAGTCAATGTTACTACCCTAGGTACATATAGTATTTCAACCACGACTGTAAATGGGATTGTTTTTTCAGCATCAGGAACCTTTATCAACTTGGGGGTACAATCTGTTTTCTTACAAGCATCCGGATCAGCCCTAGCGGCAGGTAATTTTATTTTCCCTTTGGCTAATGGTATAAATGCCTGTACACTTATTGTGCCTTGCAGCAATTCAGGGCCTGTAGCCAATTTAGATTACATACCACAATCCAATAACAGTAATTGGTCTTATAGAGAAAAAGGAGGAGGCATTGGTGATACTACATACACTAAGGTTCTTCCAAATAATATCATCATAAGTGGAAATAATTATAAAATATTTGAATCTAATTATGGTGCAGGCATAAAAGATTCCTTTTACACACGTAAGAACGGGGGGAAGTATTATTTTATATTTGATGATAATTATGGGTTCGATAATGCCTTTTTTAAGGATGACCTTTTATTAGATTCCACAATACCCTCAGGTTCGTCATGGATTATTAACCTGGGTAACAATACCTGGGGAGGGATTCCAGCAACCGGAAGCATTAAGGCAACCATTTTGGCAAGAGGAGCCACAGCAACTATTGCCAGCATTAGCTTCATCAATATTATTAAAGTTGAGTTTATTTATAGGTATAATACCGGAGCTGGAGACGTAGCTTATGATCGTTGGGAAAGCTGGTATGCCAAAGGTATTGGACAGGTTTATTCAAAATCAAGTGATATTCCAATTACCAGTATTTATGAAGATGAAATCATTAGGTATCAGGTATTTTAATGGAATAAATTTTCGTTAAAAAAGTAGAAATAAATGAAGCTTAATCTGATTAATTGTAAGTTGTATTTTTAGTTCAGACATCATTTGCTTTCGATTTGTACTCTTACACCTAATAATCAACCGTTTTATAACGATAAAGACAACAATTAGAATAAATTACGGAACTTCACAGATTACATCCCTTGGATGAAATGATAAAAAATAATTAATGAACAGATTACTTACTTTCTTTTTTGCAACTGGTATTGTATTCCTTTTTTCATGTCAAAAAGAGTATAGTGTTGAAAATACTTTTAATAATGATGGCAGTGGCCAAATCATTGGCCAAAATTGCAGGATGAGTAAAATTGCGTATTACGATACGGCTACTAAAGTAAGTTATGGTGCTCTAATTGCCACAATCAATAGTCTTGATATTGTTACTAATATTACGGGCTTTGACAGTGTAAGTTTAACCATCAATTTCTTTTCGGCACCAGCTTATGCAAGTGATACAGTTTTTGTAAATTCGGATGAATATTTTTTAGTAGATATTACTACCAAGAGGGTAAAACAACTGCATGGATTAACAGATCCAACTGACCCATTTTCTATTCAGTTTGAAATATTTTATAATTATTCGGCTACTGGCTATTTGATTTCAAAATTTTATGCGCTATCAAGCAGTCCTGGCATTCCATTTTATGTTGTTGCTTACACTTATACTAATAATAATTTAACCCATATGGAGGGTACCGAATTATTTACAGGCGATAAGTTTACCGATGCAGATATGACTTACTACAGCTTTATTTTACCCAAAAGTTATTTATATATTTTTCCAGATGAGCAAGGGTATGCCGACTATAATCAATTTTTTAATTTTGGCAAGAAAAATAATAATGCCATTAAAAGTATGATTGTAAGGGACTATGATCCTGGAAATGTTTTAAGAGATTCGGCTGTATCAACCTTTACAGGATATATCATGAGCCGGGATAATTATGTGTTGAGTGTATATATGAATGGTGATGATCAGCCAAGTATTCCAGCCGTTGCCAGTAAATTGAGTTTTTCATATAAATGTAAATAGCAATAGTTAATATTAAAAAAGGCTGTCAAATTTTTGACAGCCTTTTTTAATATTCAAATCTTTCCAACCATGTTGGCAGGAATTACCCATTCGTCAAATTCTTTGGCGGTAACATATCCTAGTTTTACTGCCATCTCTTTTAAAGTGGTTCCTTCTTTGTGTGCTTTCTGTGCAATTTCCGCCGATTTGTAATAGCCAATCTTTGTATTTAATGCGGTAACTAGCATCAATGAATTATCAAGGTGTTTTTTAATATTAGCTCTAATAGGTTCTATTCCAATGGCACATTTATCATTAAAGGAAACACAACCATCAGCAATCAGTCTTGCACTGTGTAGAAAATTATAGATCATTACAGGTTTAAAAACATTCAATTCAAAATGCCCATTACTTCCTGCAATTCCAATAGTAACATCGTTACCCATTACTTGAGCAGCAATCATAGTTAAGGCTTCACATTGTGTAGGATTTACTTTGCCCGGCATAATAGATGAGCCGGGTTCATTATCAGGAATAAAAATTTCTCCTATACCACTCCTTGGCCCTGATGAAAGCATTCGGATATCATTGGCAATCTTCATTAAGCTTACTGCAACTGTTTTTAAAGCACCATGTGCTTCAACAATGGCATCATGTGCTGCTAAGGCTTCAAACTTATTATCCGCTGTGCGGAAAGGTAGCTTTGTTAGTTTAGCAATATGCTTTGCCACATTCACATCGTATTTTGGAGGTGTATTAATACCAGTTCCAACAGCTGTGCCACCCAATGCCAGTTCACTTAAATGAGACAAAGTATTTTTAATGGCCCTTAATCCATGATCTAATTGAGATACATATCCACTGAATTCCTGACCAAGCGTTAGAGGAGTAGCGTCCATAAAATGAGTACGTCCAATCTTTACAACTTTTTTATATGCTTTCGATTTTTTATCTAAAGTGTTGCGGAGTTTGGTAATACCCGGAATGGTTGATTCAATTAAAATTTTAAAAGCCGCAATGTGCATAGCAGTAGGAAAAGTATCATTACTACTTTGTGATTTATTTACATCATCATTGGGATGCAGGTATTTGTCTTTATCCGATAATTTTCCACCATTGATCACATGGCCACGATAAGCAATGACTTCGTTCACATTCATATTGCTTTGAGTGCCGCTGCCTGTTTGCCAAACCACCAATGGAAAATAATCATCCAGTTTACCTTCCAGTATTTCTTTACAAACTTTTCCAATTAAGGCGGCTTTTTTCTTTGTAAGAATGCCAGCTTCCATATTTGTGATTGCTGCTGCATGCTTTAAATAAGCAAATGCTTTAATGATTTCCTTGGGCATTTTATTAATGTCCTGGGCAATTTTAAAATTGTCGATGCTACGTTGAGTTTGAGCACCATACATGGCATGCAAGGGAACTTTTACTTCCCCCATTGTATCTTTTTCAATTCTGTAGTCCATATTATTAAATTGAGATTTTATGTCTTTTGCAAAGATAAGCTATAAAAAAAAGGGCTCCACTGAGCCCCATATTTATTTTCCCTTGAATTCGGCTTTACGTTTTTCCAAAAAAGCAGTAACCCCTTCTTTCATATCTTCTGTTACAAAACAATCGCCAAAAGCATCAATCTCTGTTTGATACCCATTCTGACTTTCGTCATACACGGCATTAGCTGATTTTATACAAGCTCCAACTGCCAAAGGAGCTTTTGAGTTAATGATGGCTAATATGCTTTTTGACTTATCCAGTAACTCTTCTGTAGGTACAACATAATTTACTAGACCGTATTGTAAAGCTGTGTTGGCGTCAATCATATTGGCGCTCATCAACATTTCCATTGCTCTACCTTTTCCAATCAACTGGGTTAATCTTTGTGTGCCCCCATATCCCGGTATTAGCCCGAGGTTTACTTCTGGCTGGCCAAATTTGGCATTTTCACTTGCTAACCTAAAATGACAAGCCATGGCTAATTCGCAACCTCCGCCTAAAGCAAAACCATTTACTGCAGCAATAATAGGCTTAGGTGCGTTTTCGATTTTTGAGAAAACCATATCCTGTCCTTTTTGGGCAAGATTTTTTCCACCAGCGGCATCAAGTGTTAAAAATTCGCTGATATCTGCGCCAGCAACAAAAGCTTTAGGCCCAGCTCCGGTAATGATGGCCGATTTTATTGCTACATTGTTATACACTTCATCAATGGCTGCTGATAATTCTGTTATGACATCTTTATTGAGGGCATTCAGTTTATCTGGCCTGTTGATGGTTATTGTAAAGATGCCGTTTTCTAAATTTGTTAATAGTGTTGTATACATAAGTTTAAATTCTTTTTTAGTTAAAACGACCTGTTTTCTTTTACCCATGCTTTAATATAATCTGAAATTTCGGAAGTGGTTGCACCAGGTGCAAAAAGTTTTCCAACTCCCATTTTTTTCAATTCCTCCATATCAGCTTCTGGAATAATACCACCTCCAGTAAGCAACACATCATTCATCTCTTTGGCTTTCATTAAAGCAATGATTTTTGGGAAAACAGTATTGTGTGCACCACTAAGAATACTTACGCCAATGGCATCTACATCTTCCTGTAACGCCGCATTCACCACCATTTCGGGGGTTTGCCTTAAGCCAGTATAAATTACTTCCATGCCTGCATCACGTAAAGCAGTGGCAATAACTTTGGCTCCACGATCGTGTCCATCTAAGCCTACTTTGGCAACTAAAACTCTTACGGGTCTGCTCATAATTTTAATTTAATCAAAACTGATAATAGCGTTTTGTATTCTTTTTATAGTTTCATCTAAACCTATTGTTTCGGCAATAGTAAAAACTGCTGGTCCCATTTTACTGCCTACTAACATCACCCTCAAAATCATTTGTAGTTCACCCACTTTAATGTTTTTTTCAGTAGCCAATTCCTTAAATGCATTTTCCATGTTTGAAAAAGTGAATTCAGGTAGTGCATTTAAGTGTGAACATAATATTTCAAAGTAATCTTTTTTAGTAGCATCCCATTTTGGTTTTACAGCATCGATATCAAAAGTATCTGGTGTTTTAAAGAAGAAGCCTGCCTGCTGTACAAAATCGGTTAACAATACACAACGTTCTTTTACCAATTCAATCACTTTGTCAAGTGATGAGTCATCGGGCAATACAAAATTATCTGCTAATAGGATTGGTTTAACATATCCTCTCAAATGCTCAGTATCTAGTTTTTTAATCCACTCGTGGTTGAACCATTTTGCTTTTTCATAATCAAATTTTGCACCCGCCACATGAACCCTATCCATTGAAAAGCTTTCAATCAGTTCTTCCATACTATACAACTCTTGTTCTGTACCATCATTCCATCCTAGCACAGCTAATAAATTGATGAATGCTTCAGGTAAAAATCCTTTTTCCTTGAATCCTTCTACCAGTTCATTGGTCTTTGGGTCGGTCCAGTTCATGGCAAAAACTGGGAAACCGTATTTGGCACCATCTCTTTTGCTAAGTTTACCATTGGGTCCCATTATTAAAGGCAAATGAGCCCATTGGGGCATTTGCTTTTCCCAGCCTAAATACTTCCATAACAATAAGTGTACTGGAGCACTGGGTAACCATTCTTCGCCTCTAAAAGCATGACTGATCTTCATTAAGTAATCATCCACAACAACCGCCAAATGATATGTAGGCATCCCATCGGCTTTTAATAAAACTTTATCATCTACTAAAGTAGAATCAAAACTCACTTCTCCTCTTATCATATCTGTAAATGAAATCACTTCATTTGCCGGCATTTTAATACGAATTACATAAGCTGTATTTTTTGCCAACAAATCTTTTACTTCTGTATCAGTTAAATGTAAACTGTTACGCATTTTTTGACGAATGCTTTGATCATATTGAGGAGCAGGATTTTCTGCTGTCTTATTATCTTCCCTCATTTTCTCCAACTCTTCCTTGGTATCAAAGGCATAATAGGCATAGCCAGCTTCCACTAATTGTTTGGCATAGGCTGTATAGCTTTCTTTTCTTTCGCTTTGGCGATAAGGGGCATATGGCCCTCCGTGTAAAATGCTCTCATCGGGTTTAAGGCCACACCAATTTAAACAATCAAAAATGTATTCTTCTGCCCCGGTTACAAAACGGGTTTGATCTGTATCTTCAATTCTTACAATAAAATCGCCACCATGTTTTTTGGCATATAAATAATTGTATAAAACGGTACGAACACCTCCTAAATGTAATCCACCGGTTGGGCTTGGGGCAAACCTTACTCTTACTTTACTCATAAGCAGCAAAGATAAGTTGCATGGGGCAGTATAATAAACCTTAAAAGCATAAAAAAACCGTAATAAGGAATCTCATCACGGTTTATTAGTTTTCGGGAAAATATTATTTATCTAAGTATGATTGTTCTTGCAGGACGGCCATTGATAGAAATGGTGGCCAAATTATCACATGTGCCATCTCCAAAGTCGATAACGGCATAATGTGAAGGGCCTTGAACTTTTAATTTACCCTTATCTATATTGGCGCAAGCTGTTTTCTTTTGTAAAGCTTCCAAAACAGTAATATTTCTTGTATCACCAGCTGCATTCGATACTGAATGAACTCCTGTGATAGAAAAAATATCATCTAACAAATTCAAAGGGGTGTTTACACCAGCAGTTTGAACAACATCTCTATTTCCACTGTGCAGCCAATATCTGCCATCAGGTGCGGTAATTTTGCCGGCTTCTGTTTTCCTATTCCAGCTTCTTGTACCTGGAACACTTGTATTAGTCCAGGTGTACGTACCTTCTACTTTATAATTATTAACAAAATAATTGTCGAAAGTCATTATTGCTCTACTACCCATTCTTCTAACTGAATCGGTAAGTACGATATTGATTTTTCCTTTACGATGAATTCCATTAGCCGAGGTACAACCTGTTCCAAAATCAATTACAATAGTTTTGGGAAACCCATTTAAAGGAGTAACAGTAACAGTAGCACAGCTTAAAGTTAAGTTTGACTCTACAGGTTGCGCTACGAGATTACCAGCGATATTCTTTTCAACCGCAGCTTCCATAAAAACATCATGGGCATCCTCGGTTAAATTATCAGCAATGGCTTGATCTCCGCTTAATTCAAAAGTGGTTTCATATTCTTTTAAATCTTCGGTTACTTTTTTACAAGAATTAAAGCCAATAGCAAAGGCAACCATGGTACTGGCAACTAAAAGGGATTTGATTTTCATAAATGTAAAATTTGGTTTAGGTAAGACTTTTTCTATAGCTTAAGGTTTAATGCGATTTTAAATTTAATTTGCCAAATGGTTTATCTGGTTAAAACGCCTGTTTGGGTAAGTAAATTGTATGGCCGGTACATTTGGCAAATGCCTGATGATGAAAAAATTATTTATCTGAGCTTTGATGATGGTCCACATAATTTGGTTACGCCTTTTGTGCTGGATGAGTTAAACAAATACAATGCCAAAGCAAGCTTTTTTTGCATTGGTAAGAATGTGCTAGAGAATCCAGAAATCTATCAAAGGATACTTAATGAAGGGCATACAGTAGGTAATCATACCCAAAACCATTTAGACGGGTGGAAAACGGAGAATTCAGTGTATTTAGCTAATGTTTTAGAAGCTAGAAAGCATATTAATTCGGAGTTTTTTAGGCCGCCATATGGTAGAATTACCAAAAGCCAGCAACAAAAAATTGCAGCTCTGCAACCAGCCATGAAAGTGATTATGTGGAGTGTTTTAAGTGGCGACTTTGACAAAAATTTAACAGCCGAGCAATGTTGTACTAATGTTTTAGAAAATAGTAAAAGTGGTTCCATAGTAGTGTTTCATGATAGTCAAAAAGCATTTGAAAGACTGAAATATGCTTTACCCATTGTTTTAAAGCACTTTGCAGATTTAGGATTTTCGTTTAAAAAAATAAGCTTTTCCAAAGAGTAAATTTATTTGAAACCTTTATTAAAAAAATTGGGCCGGGGTAGAAACCCTGGCCCGTTTTTAATCCGTACCCTATGAAAACTAGGATAAATGTACATTGTTGTATTTAAATTAACAACAATTATTTTCCAGTTTTATAGAGTTATAACGTGTGGCACTCCATTTATGTAAATTATTGCCAAATTATCACATACGCCGTTGCCGTAATCTAGTAAAGCTTCTCTTCCATCTCTCATTATCCTTACTTTTCCTTTAACAATCCACTGGCAGGTAAATTTCTTAATTAAAGGCTCAACAATCAATGAACTCCAGCTATGACCAGCAGAATTAGAGGCATTTGCAAAACCAGTGATTTTGTAAACGTCGTCCATTGGAAAATGAGGAGTACCATTACCTTCAACTTGCAAAACGTTCTTTACGCTGTTCCACTTTCTCCATCTGTTATTGTTGGTATTGGTTACTTTACCATTAATTACACTGTTTTTCCATCCTTGCATGTTTGAATGGCTCGTGTTTTCGGTAATATGTGTACCTTCTATTTTAAAGCTATCAACATGATACCCAATAAATGTAGTTGATACTTTGGCGCCAGGAATAACCATTGGATTGGTGTAAATAGATACAATCTTTCCTTTTCTGAATTTACCATCTCTTCCTAAACAACCATTTCCAAAATCAATAGTAACTGTTTTTGGAAAAACATGAGGAATGTTAGGTACTACAGTAATGGTAAAGCAACGAAGATTGTTGTCGGGTGTAGTTGCACCACGATCATACAAACCAGAAATATTGGCTCCTACACCAAGATCTTCTCCCACCTGTCCTGCATTCATACTGGCGGTAATGTTAAAAACGTCATCAAATTGAGTTTCCATATCAGCTTCCTGAACGGTTACTTCAACGGTGGCTTCAATTTCGGCAGGGCTGTTTTCAGCTAATGTTGTAAAGCTGTCTTCTTTTTTACAGCTACTAAATAAAAGGGCTCCCGAAAGGCAGATTACCGTAAGCCATGTGCTAATGTTAATTGTCTTTTTCATAAAGTGTTTTTTTAATAAAGGTGATAAATGCGAACTGGTATATGACTGACCGTGTTTATCAAAGTTTAAGGAACCGTTAAATTATTTTTTGGCATTTTTGCACTTAAACTTGTTTTAATGCTGATTGATACCCATTGCCATCTTTATTTAAAAGATTTTAAAGAAGATATAGAAGATGTGATTACCCGAGCAGAAGCCGAAGGGGTAGAGAAATTTTATTTACCAGCTATCGATAGTTCCGAAATTGAAAATTTGCTTTTTCTGGAAGAAAAATACCCACACAAATGTTTTGCTATGATGGGATTACATCCCTGTTCGGTAAAAGAAAACTATAAGGATGAGCTTAAGATAGTTAGTGAATGGCTTGCTAAAAGAAAGTTTGTAGCAGTGGGAGAGATAGGATTGGATTTTTACTGGGACAAAACTTTTGCAATTCAACAATTTGAAGCATTTAGGTTACAGATAGAATTGTCGATAGAATATCAAATCCCAATTGTTATTCATACCAGAGATGCAATGCAAGAGGCGATAGATGTGGTTAAAGAATATGTTCCTAAAGGCGTAAAGGGGGTTTTTCATTGTTTTGGGGGTACTTATCAAAATGCTAAAGATATCATGGATGCTGGTATGTATATGGGTATTGGAGGAGTGGTTACGTATAAAAATTCGGGTTTAGGCGATGTGTTAGATAAAATAGATTTAAACCACATTGTTTTAGAAACCGATTCGCCTTATTTAACACCTGTGCCTTTTAGAGGTAAGCGAAATGAAAGTAGTTACATTAAATATATAGCTGAAAAATTGGCAACTATTAAAAATTGTTCAGTGAAAGACGTTTCGGCAATTACTTCATTAAATGCCCAAAAAATATTCGGGATATAGCTGTCGATACTGTATTTTTGCCCTCCTTCAAAAATGGAGATTTGTCCGAGTGGCTGAAGGAGCACGCTTGGAAAGCGTGTATAGGGGTAACTCTATCGAGGGTTCGAATCCCTCAGTCTCCGCAAAACCTCCAAACTAATAATTTGGAGGTTTTTTAATTTAAAACCTTTTCCATTTTAGTGCTTCGGGAACCTTTAATCAAAATCAGGCTGTTTTTGAATTGTTGTTTTCTAAACCATTCTGCCGCTTGGTTCGAATCATCAAAATAAGTAAATGAGTGATTGGAGTTTTTAAAATCGCCACCAACAAGGACTACAGCTTTCCAACTTTCATTATTAATAATATCTATTAATGCTTGATGTTCATTAATGCTTTCTTCTCCCAATTCCATCATGGCGCCAAGCATTAATATCTTATTAACCCCACTCATTTTGGTAAAGTTATCAATAGCTGCTTTCATACTGCTAGGGTTGGCATTATAAGCATCTAAAATAATATTGTTGCTTCCTTTTTCTATTAATTGAGATCGGCTGTTTGAGGGTACATAATTTTCTAATGCTGATTTTATTTTATCATCAGGTACATTAAAGTATTTACCAAGGCAAACTGCCAATAAAACATTTGGCAGGTTGTATTCTCCAACCAAGGAAGTTTGTATGGTATCAATTTGAGCTCCACTTTTAATAACAACTTCTAATAAACCACTGCTGTTTTTAACCTGGCCAACTAAGGAAGCAGATTGAGTGCCATAAGTAATTACATCCTTAATACCAGCGCTCATATTAACTAAGTAGTCATAATCATTCATTATAAAGGCAGTGCCATCATTTTCTCTTAAGTAATCAAATAGTTCACCTTTACCTTTTTTAATACCTTCAACTCCGCCAAACCCTTCTAAATGGGCTTTTCCACAATTTGTTATAACCCCATGTGTGGGCAATGTGTAGTTACAATAGCTTTCAATTTCTTTTTGATGATTTGCACCCATTTCTATAATTGTAATCTCTGCATCCATTTTAATTTTTAGGATGGTTAGGGGAATACCGATATGGTTGTTTAGATTTCCTTCGGTAGTATAAGTTTTAAACGAAGAAGATAAAACCGTATGTACTAATTCTTTGGAAGTTGTTTTTCCATTACTACCTGTAATAGCTATAAAGGGGATATTTTTTTTTGTAAACTGATGTCTGTGAAACCGGGCAAGATCTTGTAAAGTAGATAAAACATCATTTACCAAAATCATTCTGGGGTTGGGTAAATCTTGGGCTTCATCTATTATTGAGTATGCTGCTCCATTCTCTAATGCTTGTTCTGCAAAATGATTCCCATTAAAATGGGGCCCTTTTAATGCAAAATACAAATCCCCGGGATTCATTTGTCTTGTATCAGTTTGAATAGATGGGTTTTCTAAAAATAGTTTGTATAATTCTTCAATTTGCATAGCGTAAAAATAATGCAGAAGTATGGGATAATTAAAAATTAAAAAGCCTCTACAAGAGAGGCTTTTTAAAAACTATATTTATTTCACTTATTTCCTTTTCTTACTTCCTTTACGAGAATTTTGTTTTTTAGTTCCAAAGATATTTCCCTCTTTGAAGCCAGGGCCTTCCGGTGGTCCAAGATAACTTTGAGCACAACGGAAACCCACTGTACTTGAAGATTGATCTTCATCCATAAAACGACGTGTACCTGGAGAAAGCCAATAAGGTCGGTCATTCCAACTTCCTCCTTTAATTACTCTTGAAAAATCACTTATTAAAGAAGTAATTCCAGAACCATAAGTAACCCCACTAGCCGAATCACCATCTAAATGATTGATTACATTATTTCTTTGATAGTTTGTACGGTTAGCCACTTCATCATCAGAAATGTCAGTTTTCTTTAAACGGCCCATACTATCTCTTTCGTAATCACCAGAGGCATTCTTATAATATTTCTGAAATTTATTTCCTCTAAAGTAGTTGAAATCTTCGGCATCAGTTGGGGTCATTGGTCTGTAAACGTCACCCACCCACTCACTCACATTGCCACTCATGTTATACAAACCAAAAGCATTTGGATAAAATGATTTTACATTACCCGGTATAGCAGCTCGGTCATTCAATCCGCCAGCAATACCCATATTATCACCACTACCACGCTTAAAGTTGGCTAAAAATTTTCCTTGCCAGCTACCACGACGGTTGTCTCTCAATCCATTTGGATTATTGCTCCATGAATATATTTGTTGATTTGAAAACAACTCTTCACCACTCTTTTTTTCTGATTTACGTGGGTTTGGGTTTTGTGCAATCATACCATATGCTGCATATTCCCACTCAGCTTCTGTAGGAAGGCGGTATCCCATGTTTAATATACCGTCATCCATTCTCACAGTTCCTCTAGGTTTGCCATTTACATCCTTCAAGTCAGATTTTTTAGGTTTGCTTCTTCCTTGAATCATGTCAGGAGCTAATAAATAAGTTTCAGTGTTAAATGAGCCATCAGCACCTGCACCTTTCATTTCTCTTTTTATTGCATCTTTTTTAAGATACCCTTTACTCATTAAGTTTAACTCATTCACTCTATCTGTTCTCCAAATACAAAAATCATGAGCTTGTTGCCAATTTACACCAACTACTGGGTAATAGTTATAAGAAGGATACCTGAAATAATACTCAACATAAGGTTCGTTGTAAGCCAATTCT
This sequence comes from uncultured Chitinophagaceae bacterium, assembly GCA_947085175.1. Lineage (GTDB taxonomy): Bacteria > Bacteroidota > Bacteroidia > Chitinophagales > Chitinophagaceae > Ferruginibacter. Next base: position 566,404 of record CAMTVJ010000005.1, on the reverse strand, counting down.
TCTCTCCAAACCAAGGTGTCGGGGAGGGCTTTGTTCAATATATTAGTATCGTTTGAAAAAGTATTTTCAAGCCAATACAAATATTCACGATAATGTACGTTGGCAACTTCGGTTTCATCAATGAAAAAGGAAGGGACAGTAATTCTGCGAGGAACATTATTCCAATCTCCCATAACATCCTCATCCTTAGCTCCCATTACAAAGGACCCGCCTTGTACAAATACAAGACCTGGCCCAGCTTTTGGATATTTAACTTTAGACACATGGAAATTACCCATATTCTTGTCATCGTAATTCCAACCTGTTGCTGAAGATTTACTTTGTTTTTTGCCAAAAAGGCCTCCTTTTTTACAAGCACTTAAAGAAATTGCAGCCGCAATAAGGATCATCAGGCTTCTACCTGAAATAAGTTTAGTCATGTTCATTCGTTTATCGTATTGTTTAACGAAAGGTTTTCTTAATTATTGTATGAGGTTATACTAGCAGCGAATATAAAGACTTTAAACCAAATTGAAATATTTAGCACTCTTTTTTTAAAGTTAAAATAATTTTTTACCTAAAATTGTAATTCGAGAGTGATTAAGTGTTCAGCCTATCTTAAATCAAGCAGACTAGAAAATTTGAATTCTTTTTTGAGAAAGTAAAATAAACTTCATAGAAAATTTTTATTTAAAAAAGCTTGTGTTTTTATACAAAAAAAATTAAGTTGAGTGAAAAACACACTGATTTGTATCAACTTGACAAAAGCCTTTGTAGGCATAGCTTTCAAGAATTGGTTATGATTTCTTCCGAAGAAATTTAAATTAACCAAAAAAATAAAGCTTATTTTTTTTGGTTAATATCGCTAAGAGTTATAAAATTGTATTTAGTAATGAACAAAGGTTCATTACTAAATAAGCAGAAGGGTTTGAATTCTTTAACATTCATCATTATTTCACTCTACGAATTATTTTAGATAGAACTAATTGTATGACGGTTATCAACGGTTTTACAACAATAAACGATCTATTAATTCGTTTATTGGGATAGCAAAAACTGGTTATTGAGGCTGAATCAAATAAAATCTCCTTATTTACACTTTATTAATATTGTCCTATTGAAAAAGGGATGTATATTTGAAAACAATAAAAAATAAGAGGTTTTTTAACAAGATTTTATAATTTAGTTGTTCTTTTAAATAAAACTATTATTTTTACAATAGATTGCTAACTTAAATTTTAACACTTATAGACACAAGTCTACCTAACCAAGACAAAACAAAACGCATGAAAAAAGTAACTTTGAAACTAACTGCCTTAGTTATGTTACTGGGAGGAACAATAACTGTATCTTTTGCCCAGAACAAAATAAACGTTGTAACATCCGCTGTTCCGTTTTTACGTATATCACCAGATGCCCGTAGTGGTGGAATGGGAGATGTAGGTATTGCCATTGCACCCGATGCTAATTCTAATTTTGCAAATATTGCTCGTACTCCATTCAATAGCAATAAAGCTGGACTAGCTGTAAATTATACTCCTTGGTTGAGAGATTTGGCTGTAAATGATGTGTTTTTGGCATCTTTAGCTGGATTTTATAAAATTGATGATGATCAGGCTATTTCTGCTTCATTAAGATATTTCAAATTAGGAAGTATTCAATTTACTGATGCTTTAGGTAATGACTTACAGCAATATAATCCTAGAGAAATGGCTTTTGATGTTGGATACTCTAGAAAACTTTCTCCAAAGAATTCATTAGGTCTTGCTATCAGATACATCAATTCAAATTTAGCTAGTGGTAATTTTGGTGGTCTTAATTACAAAGCTGGATCTTCAGTAGCTGGAGATTTACATTTTTATCACCATGGTGCTAAAGAAAACGGCGCAGGTTTAAACTGGGGTGTTACTTTAAGCAACCTTGGTTCAAAAATATCTTACTCAAGCGATGCTACACAAAAAGATTATATCCCTGCTAATTTAGGAATAGGTCTTGCTTATACTAAAGTGTTTGACGAGGCTAATAAAATTACTTTTGCATTAGATGTAAACAAATTATTAGTTCCAACTCCTCCAGTATTAACTGGTACAAGTGCAAGTGCGGATTCTGCAGCTATTGCAAAATACCGTAGTAAAGGTGTTGTTAGTAGCTGGTTTAATTCATTTGGTGGAGATGGATCTGATGGAATTAGTGAAGAAATTCAAGAATTCACTATAGCCGTTGGTGCAGAATACTGGTATAACAACCAATTTGGATTTAGAGCAGGATATTTTTACGAGAATCCTAACAAGGGTAATAGAAAATACTTTACTGTAGGTGCTGGTGTAAAATATAGCATGGCTACTTTAAACTTCTCTTATGTATTCCCTACTGGAAATGGAATCAATCGTATTCCTTTATCTAATACTTATCGTTTTGGTTTGGTATTTGATATGCCAGGAAAATAATATTTTTTTTCATGAAAAAAAGCGTCAAGCCATTTGCTTGACGCTTTTTTTTGTTTTTAGAATCAATCTATTTGCGGATATTTACAGAATAAATTAAATAATGGAATTTAGAGTAGGTTCAGGTATTGATTATCATCGATTAGTTATAGGTAGAGACTTATGGATTGGCGGGGTTAAAATTCCTCATACAAAAGGAGCATTAGGCCATAGTGATGCTGATGTTTTATTACATGCTATTTGCGATGCCTTATTAGGAGCCTTGGCTTTAGGAGATATTGGAGTTCATTTTCCTGATACAGACCATTTGTATAAAAATATTGATAGCAAAATTTTGCTTAAAAAAACCTTTGAATTAATTGATGGAAAAGGGTATAAAATTGTTAATGTTGATAGCACATTGTGCTTACAAGCTCCTAAAATGAAACCATATATTCCTTTAATGCAAGAAACTATTGCGTCTATCTTAGAAACTTCAATTGATAGAATTTCAATTAAGGCAACAACTACTGAAGAGCTTGGTTTTGTTGGAAGGGAGGAAGGCTTGAAAGCTATAGCATCGGTACTTATTTGTAAAAAATAAATCTCTAATTAATTAAGTTGAAAAAATTTATCCTCATAAATTGTCTTATCCTTTCGGTTATTACTACAGTTGCTCAAAAACAAACTAATATTTGGTATTTTGGAAACAGGGTTGGCTTAGATTTTAATCAAACGCCTCCTATACCTTTAAGCAATGGTACAGCTAATTCAACTGAAGGAAGCTCAAGCATGTCTGATAATAATGGAAAATTATTGTTTTACTCCAATGGTATTTCAATTCAGAATAGGAAGCATGAAACTATGTTAAATGGCAATTTCTTGAATGGAGATCTAAGCAGCACATCCAATTCCGTTATTGTACCAATGCCAGGGAACGATAGCATGTATTATTTATTTACAATTGGATCTGCCCGACAAGAAACCCCTGTTCTTTCTTATAATGTTATTGATATGAAAGGAGATGGAGGATTTGGGAATGTAGTACAAAAAAATATATTCATAGCAGATACAAGTTTAGAAAAGTTAGCAGCCATCCGCCATTGCAATAATAGGGATATATGGATTGTAACTCGTAAATGGAAAACAGATCAATTTTTTGCTTATCTGTTAACTTCCGGAGGTTTAAATTCTATCCCAGTCATTAGCGGCACCGGGTTAATTATTAATGGTCAATTAAATAATTCAATTGGTGTTCTAAAATTTTCACCAAAGGGAAATAAGTTAGCTGCAATTCATTCTTATAACACAGATATTGTAGAATTATTAGATTTTGATAATGCTACTGGGATTATTTCGAATCCCCTTATTTTTAAACCCAATAGCATTCCAAATCAATCCACTTTTAATGGGGTGTATGGAGCCGAGTTCTCTCCAGATGGAAAGCTATTATATATCTCAGCAAATAATTCAATTACTGACCCGAGTACTTTATATCAGTTTGACATTACATCAAATAACACAGCTTCAATTTTAGCAAGCAAACAAATCATTGCTCAAACTACTCCTTGGTTTGCTGGTGCGGTACAATTGGCATCAGATGGTAAAATTTACATGGCTATGTGGGAGGATACAGCCATTTCTGTAATTGAAAATCCAAATATTTATGGTCCTAGTTGCAATTTTGTTTTTAACAAGATTAAACTAGGTATTGCAAATAGTGCTCCTGTTCAATTTGGCTTACCCAACTTTATGCAAAGCTATTTTGATGCTGCATCTAACCCATATGATTTTTCCCGTTCTGGTAATTGCATCGATAAAAGTGTAAGTTTTGCTTTAAATAGAATTAATGGAATTGATTCTGTAAAATGGGATTTTGGCGATGGTCAACAATCTCAAATTCTTCAACCAACTCACACTTATTTATCTGCTGGATTTAAGACTGTAAAATTAATTGTATATAAAGTAGACTGTTCTGGATTATTTGATACCATCTCAAGAAAAATTTGGATTGCCGATCAACTCGATTACTTAGGAAAAGATACTTCTAGTTGTAATGTTATATCAATTGAAATTGGGATAGATGAAATTGAAGGAGCTAATTACCTATGGAATACAGGATACAATGGAAATAAAATTATGACTACAGGGTTAGGAGATTATTGGCTTGAGATTTCACAGAATGGCTGTAAAATTAGAGATACCGTTAATATTACAACAAGACCAAAACCTTTTGTGAATATAGGTAAGGATACATCTGTTTGTTCAAACAGCCCAATTATGCTAAGAGCTGGAAATCTTTTTGCAGATAGTTATTTGTGGAATACAGGTGATATATCTTCTTCCATAACTATTAATAAAGCTGGAACTTATCATGTGACAGTTACAGAAAATGCTTGTATTTCATCAGACACAGTATCTGTTGTTCCTGGTGACTGTGATGTTTTTATTCCCTCAGCTTTTACTCCCAATGGAGATGGCCGAAATGATTATTTTGGTGTCTTAACTGAGTTTTCAGTAAAAAGTTTCCAAATGCAAATATTTAGCAAATGGTCGCAGGTTATTTTTGCAACTAAAAGTAACACTGAAAAATGGGATGGGAAATTTAAGGGAGCACCTATGCCCAACGGAGCATATTTATGGACATTAGATTATATAAATCTTAAGGGAGAAAAGAAACACATGCAAGGAACTGTAATGCTAATTCGTTAACAAAACAACAGCTTTCACTTTACTAAACTTCTAATGCAACATCTTCAAATTAAAATTGTAAATAAATCTATCAATCCTTTGCCTAATTATGCTACAGAAGGATCTTCCGGTATGGATATCAGGGCAAATTTGCCTGAACCAATTATATTAAATGCACTTGAACGTATATTAATCCCAACCGGATTATTTATTGAAATGCCTGAGGGATATGAAGCGCAAATAAGGCCACGTAGCGGTTTGGCAATAAAGCAGGGTATTACTTGTTTAAATACGCCAGGTACAATTGACAGTGATTATAGAGGAGAAATTAAAATTATTTTGATAAACCTTAGTAATTCAATTCAAACAATTAATGGGGGCGATAGAATTGCTCAGATGATTATTGCTAAAACAGAAAAAGCGGAACTAAAATTAGTTGAAAATTTAAATGAATCTTTAAGAGCTGATGGAGGCTTTGGACATACAGGAATTGTATAAATGTAAAATAATAAAATTAATGAAAAGTATTCTCTCTCTCTTTATTTTATTCATGTTGATCTTAACCGTAGTTAGTTGTAAAACGGTTAAGCAAATTAATAAAGTCATCGCTCCAAAAGACACAATAGCTGTAGTATCAGTCAATCAATCTGAAATTGATTCTTTGGTGTTGGTAAAAAATACTTTACAAGAATTTAAAAAAAATTATATCAATTTTAATACATTCAGTGCAAAAATAAAAGTTGAGATTCAGAATAGTAAAGGCAAGCAGCCTGATGTTACTGCTGTTGTTAAAATGATTAAAGACAGTGCTATTTGGATGTCCCTTTCTGCTTCTATCTTAAATATTGAGATATACCGGGTACTCATTACAAAAGACAGTGTTATTTTGCTAAACAAACAAGATAAAGAGGTCCAATATCGATCTTTGGATTATTTACAAGAAGTTACTGAAATTCCATTTGATTTTAAAACCATGCAGGATCTACTTATTGGTAACCCCGTTTTTTTGGTAGACAGTAATATTGTTTATTATAAAAAAATAGATAATACAATTTTGGTTTCTTTTGTGGGAGATATTTTTAAACACCTTATTACATTAAACGAACAAAATTATTTATTAATGCATAGTAAATTGGATGATGCAGATTTAAATAGGCACCGTACAGCTGATCTTAGATACAGCGATTATGAAAGTAAAGTGGGGTTTAATTTTTCTACCTATAGAGAAATAACTGTATCAGAAAAAAATAAACTTGATATTAATCTACATTTTAAACAGTATGAGTTTAACAAAGAATTATCAGTCCATTTTAATATCCCAAAAAATTATAGACACAAGTAAACGTTATTTGTAATTATTAAACACAAGTTGCTCATAAACTTTTCTGACTATTGTTTTAATAATATTTTTGAATTATTTTTAAATTTTCAGCATGCCGAAATTCCTATTTTCAATATTTCTTTTTTCTATATTAGGTATTCATGCTTTTGCTCAGGAAACCCGTGAAGAGCTTGAAAGAAAAAGAAATCAGCTTAAAAAAGAAATGGAACAAACGGAAAAAATGCTTAATGCCAATAAGGTTAAAACAAAAGAAAATTTAGTTCAATGGAGGTTAATTACTGACAAAGTTAATTTGCAAAATAAGATCATTGATAACTTAAGTAAGGATATTAATTTACTGGATAATAATATTTATACTAATCAAAAAGACATAAGCAGGTATAATAAATTATTGGATACTTTAAAAGAAGAGTATGCTAAAAGCATGGTGTATGCATATAAAAACCGAGCTAACTACGATTTTTTGAATTTCATATTTTCGGCAGCCAGTTTTAATGATGCTATTCGCCGCATTGCTTATTTAAGAAGTTATAGAAATTACAGAGAGAAGCAAGGAGAAAATATTGTTCGAACTCAAGAATTAAGAAAGCAGCGTGTACAAGAATTAGCTGGTATTAAAGTAAAAAAGAATGATGTCTTGCAATCAAAGGACAAAGAGATGGCATTATTGGAGGTTCAGAAAAAAGAAAAGGACCGGGTTAAAACTGAGTTAACAAAACAAGGGAAGCAATTGAATGGACAATTAGCTGCATATAAAAAGCAAATGCAAAAAGTGGATAATGCTATAAATGCTGCTATTAAAAAAGCTTTAAATGATGCTAAAAAACTTGCTATTAAAAAAGCCAAAGATGAAAAAGCAAATACCACAACTTCAACTCCAACTTCTAGACCTAATCCAACTATTGAAACTCCAAAAGTGCCTGAAGTTAAAAAAGCACCAGAAAGTGTGTTATTAAATGCAGATAATATTGCTCTCAATACAAATTTCGAAAAGAATAGAGGTTCTTTACCTTGGCCTGTAGATAAAGGTGTTACCATTATGCATTTTGGGCGTAATCAATTACCAAGTGGAACAGTAATGGATATTACTGGTTTAACTGTAGCTACTGATATTGGATCCAATGTAAAAGCTGTTTTTGATGGTGTTGTGTCTACAGTTGTATTTGTGGAAGATATGGAGGTTGTCATCATTCAGCATGGAAAATACTTTAGTACATATAGTAACTTGGGAAGTGTTTCAGTACAACGTGGTCAAAATGTAAAAACTGGTCAGGTTATCGGTAAAGCAGCTCCAAATCTTGATGGTATTGGTGCAGTAGATTTTTTCATTAATGATGAAAGAAATAACCTAGACCCTGAAAGATGGTTACGGAGAAGATAATTTATAACAATCTTTTGTACAAGGCTTCATATTGAGGTACTATATTTTCAATATCAAACTTCTTAGCCTGAGTTAAGGCATTTGCTTTAAACCTTTTTAAAGTAGCCTCATCTTTTAAGATACTGATGGCATTTTTACTCATGTCTTCTACATCACCTACATTACTCATGTATCCACAATAACCATCAATATTTATTTCAGGAATACCCCCTGCATTTGTTGATATGACTGGTACTTCGGCTGCCATAGCTTCAAGGGCTGCTAAGCCAAAACTTTCGTATTCACTTGTTAGTAAAAATAAATCGGCAATAGGTAAAATGTCTTCCATTTGCTCCTGCTTACCTAAAAATTTAATATTATCATGAGATTCGCATTTACGAGCAGCGGCTTCAATATGTGTTCTTTCGGGGCCATCTCCTAATAAAAGTAACGTAGAAGGGATTTGTTTGTTAATTAGTAAAAAAGTAGATACAACATCTTCTACTCGTTTTACTTTTCTAAAATTGGATGCATGCACCAATATCCTTTCTCCATTTGGTGCAACTAATTTTTTAAATGCATCAACAGGTTTTTTATGAAATCGTTCTACATCTACAAAATTGTGAATTACCTCAATCTCTTTATCAATAGTAAAATTTTTGTAGGTTTCTTCTTTTAAATTATGCGATACGGCTGTAAGTATATCACTTTCATTCATTGAAAAAGTTACAACCGGGCTGTAAGTTTTATCCTTCCCTACCAATGTAATATCTGTACCATGTAAAGTAGTAATAAACGGAATGTGCTTTCCTTCCTTGGCGAGAATTTGCTTGGCCATATAGGCAGCCGCAGCATGAGGGATAGCATAATGTACATGCAATAATTCAACATTATTGTTTAAAACAACGTCAACCATGGAACTGGCTAATGCGGTTTCATATGGAGGATAATCAAACAATGGATAAGTGGGGACTCTCACTTCGTGATAAAAAATATTGGCGTGAAAGCCACTTAGTCTTACAGGCTGTTGGTAGGTAATGAAATGAATATTATGTCCTTTATCGGCCAGAGCCTTACCTAATTCCGTTGCTAATACACCACTACCTCCAAAAGTTGGATAACAAACTATACCAATATTCATATAAACGATTTAAACGTATGACTTCAATAATTGAGTATTGCAATTTACCGAATTATTATTCTTTTCGTTAACATTATCAGATTGTCATTTAATCAGTAAGTTTGTTTACTTAAAAATGTATATGAAAATAACGAGTAGAATAATTGCATCGCTGCTTTTTTTAACGCCAGCTATTTTATATGGCCAAACCGAGGACTCAATTAACATCAAAAGATTTTCTGATGAAATAATGTCCAATGGTAAGGCATATGAAAACCTTCGGTTATTGTGTAAAGAAATTGGGCCTCGTTTAAGTGGATCTCCACAAGCCCAAAAATCGGTGGAAGCTACTTTTAAAATGCTAAAAGACGCCGGGGCCGATACCGTTTATCTGCAACCTTGTATGGTGCCACATTGGATAAGGGGCGAAAAAGAAAAGGGTAATGTGTTGTTAAAGGATGGTACTAAATATAATTTGAACTTATGTGCACTTGGTAATTCGGAAGGCACTGGAAAAAAAGGAATAAAGGCTTCTATTGTTGAAGTGAAAAATTTTAAAGAATTAGAGGCTTTGGGTACAGCTGGGATAAAAGGTAAAATTGTATTTTTTAATTTTCCCATGAACCCAACTTATATCAGGTCATTTATGGCATATGGTGAAGCTGGAGCTTATCGTACCAGTGGGCCTGCCGCTGCTGCTAAATATGGTGCTATTGCTGCTATGGTACGTTCATTGGCAAGTAACCTCGATGATTTCCCACACACAGGTACTACAAGATATAATGATTCCTTTCCTAAAATACCTGCAGTTGCCATTAGTACAAATGATGCGGAGTGGTTGAGTGCACAATTAAAAAAGAACCAGGTTAGTGCTGTTTATTTGAGAACTACTAGTGCTATGCTGCCTGATGTAGCTTCTTTTAATGTAGTAGGAGAAATTTGGGGATCAACTTATCCTTCTGAAATTATAACAGTGGGAGGACATTTGGATAGCTGGGATTTAGGCGAGGGCGCACAGGATGATGGAGCAGGCTGTATGCAAAGTATTGAAGTATTAAGGGCTTTTGCCGCACTAGGTATAAAACCACACAGAACAATTAGAGCAGTAATGTTTATGAATGAAGAAAACGGTTTGAGAGGGGCTTTAAAATACCTGGAGATTGCTAAAGAGAATAAAGAGAATCACATTTTTGCTTTAGAAAGTGATGCAGGAGGTTTTGCACCTCGTGGATTTGGCTTAGATATGATGGAAGAAAAAAGACTAAAAGTACAAGGATGGAAAAATCTTTTTTACCCTTACGGTGTGTATGAATTAGTAGCAGGAGGAGGTGGAGCAGATATTGGGCCATTAAAACAAATTGGAACTTCCTTAGCAGGACTTAGCCCCGATAGCCAGCGATACTTTGATTTACATCATGCATCCACGGATGTATTTGAAGCAGTAAGTAAAAGAGAATTATTGTTAGGAGCTGTTAACATGGCTGCCTTAATTTACTTGGTAGATAAATACGGTTTGTAAATTATACGGTGTGAATTAAAAAGATAACCGGCTTTTTATGAAAGTCGATATTTTCTTTTTTCCATTCGGCGATGGTTTTAGTTTTAACGAATTCTGTAGTTGCTGTTAATTCTGATGCAATACAAAGCTTGGTAGTAGGCTTACAGGTCTTTAATAAATTTTCTATTAGTTGGTTATTTCGATAAGGGGTTTCTATAAAAATTTGTGTACTATTTTTCTTTTGGGAAGCCAATTCCATAGCAGTGATCTGTTTATTTCTTTCCAGACTATCAATAGGCAGGTATCCTATAAATTCAAATTGCTGGCCATTCATTCCACTTGCCATTAAGGCCAATAAGATGGAGCTTGGCCCAACCAATGGTTTTACAATCGCATTCATTTCTTGTGCCACAGCAATTAAAACCTGCCCGGGGTCAGCAATACCAGGGCAACCTGCTTCGCTGATGATGGCTATGTTTTTTCCTTCTTTAATTTTTTGTCTAAAAGTTTGTATCAATTCATTTTCGGCCTTATGAATAGTAAACCATTCAAAATCGTCAATTACAATCTCTCTATCCATCTTTTTAAAGAACCTGCGTGCTGTTCTTTCGTTTTCGGCAAAAACCACTTTACTGTCTTTTATGGCATCAGTAATATAAAGAGGAATAGTTTGTGTGGCCATTTCGTCCAACACCGTTGGGATTAAATAGATGGTTGCACTCATAAAGTAAAATTAACTTGACTAGCTTGATTAACACCATCCGTTTTTGTTTTATATAAACTAATGGTAGCCGCAATCACTGCATAACTGGGAGCCAAAATCCAACCAAGAATTGGAATGATATGCATCAAATAAAATACAATACCATTTCCAATAGCTAATCCTTTATGGTTGCTGATAAATACCATGCTCTGTGCTGTGGATAATTTATTTCTTTCGCAACTATAATCTAGCATTGAAAAACCTAGGTAGTAACATTCTATAATTAAAGCCATTAAGGGTGTAACCCAACCGATGACAGGGATAAATGATAAAATTAAAATGGAAATGGTATACACTGTTTGCCATAGCATATTACGTAGTGCCAATCGAATGCCTCGTACTATATCTTTCAACATCTGTTTAAAACTAAAAGGGAAATCTTTACCCTCTATTATGGCTTCAGTCTTTTCACTCAAATAGGCAAATAGGGGAGAACCAATAATTAGGAAAACGTATTTGAATAAGGAAAAATAAAACAGTAGTAAAACCAGATTTAGAATGAGCTGACCAAAGATGAGTAAAAAACTAAGCCAGCTGTTTTGCATCTTATCCATCCAATCGCCTACCCCCGATTTATGTAACATAAAGTCGATGGCACTATTGCTGGATACCATAAAAAAATAAATACCAATAAAGAAGAGGGTGGCATAAATAATACCAGGTATAAAAATCCATTTCCATAACTTATGCTTAATAATAAAGCGATGCGTTTGAAAATAGGCTTGTATGGAAATGATGATCTCTTTAAGCATGAATTATTTCAGTTGGCTATTGGTGCAAGTTGTAATTTCACTTTAAAGTTACAGATATAATGAAGAAATTACCCATTGAATTTTACGATAGAACTAATGTAAGGACTATTGCTAATGAATTAATTGGAAAACTATTAGTTTCAAAAATTGATGGCAATACTTGTGTTGGTAGAATAGTAGAAACTGAAGCATATATTGGTTTAACAGATAGGGCATCGCATTCTTTTGGAGGCAAACGTACAGCACGTAATGAACATATGTATGCCGCTGCTGGCACAGCTTATGTGTACATATGCTATGGGATGCATCAATTGTTTAATGTGGTAACAAATAAAGTAGATATACCTGATGCCATTTTGATAAGAGCGGTGGAGCCATTGGAAGGGATTGGCCATATGTTGCGGCGAACTAAAAAGAAAAAACCTGATTTTACACTAACGAAAGGTCCGGGTAATGTAGGTAAGGCTTTTGGTATTTTTAAACAACATTCCAATACAAGTTTATTAAAAAATGAAATTTATATTGCCGAAGATGAATTCTTTATTGATGATAAATTAATAAGCAGCAGCAAAAGAATAGGAGTAGAAAGTGCAGGCGAAGCTGCATTGTATCCTTATCGATTTTATGTAAAGGGTAATAAGTTTGTAAGTGGCTATCCCAATAAATAAAAAAAATCCCGTTGATGCTGTCAACGGGATTTTATTTTTATTAAAATTAAATTATATTATCTCACCACTACTTTTCCGGTTTTAATTCTTTTGCCATTGGCATCCGATAAAACAACAACATAAACCCCCATACCATTTCTACGTAAATCAATTTGATGTAATTGATATGGTTGGTTAACAATTAAATCTTTGTTGTACACTTGTTTACCTTCACTAGCAAATATGACGAGTTTTTGTTTAGTTTGGTTCGACGTTGATGCCCCTTGACTATAATAAGAAACCGTAAATCTTCCATCATTTGGACTAGGAAAAATATACAAATTGTTACTTACTGAATCTGCTATAGTGATAGAAACCGGAGCAGAAGTACAAGAACCAATTGTTGCCACAACCGTATATACTCCCATACCATTTACATTTACCAAATGTGAATTTCCTGCAATTGAAATTGGAGAGCCATTTCTTGTCCATGCTAAAGTATAACCAGATGCTGGTGTAACTGAAGCTGTAATTGTTGTGGTAAGATTTGGTAATAAGTTAAGATAAGGTACTGCTGATAAACTTACAATAGGACGAGGGCTTACTGTTAATACAGCTGCAATTGTATTTAAAATACTACAAGGAACAGTTCCAGTAATTGTAGTACGATATAGGTAACCATTCATTCCACTAGTAACCCCAGTTAAAGTAAGTGTAGTAGATGTGGCTCCGCTGTAAATTCCACCATTACTGATATTGTTCCAGCTAGTTCCTCCATTAGTACTTTCCTGCCATTGGTAGGTAGGGCCAGTGCCAGTTGCAGCCATAGTAAAGCTAATAGTACCTGTTGCACAAATGGTTGCAGCGCTTGGTTGGGTTGTTACATTCAACGGCGTATGAACAGTTAATAAGGCTGCATTACTTGTTGCAGAAGGAGTACAAGTGCCAGAAATTACACAGCGGTAACGATAAGTGCTCATGCCTGTTGTTGCCGAAGTGATATTTAAAGTGGCAGATGTTACTCCAGAGTAAATAGCAGTATTACTTAGGTTGCTGTAGTTGGTTCCTCCATCTGTACTAACCTGCCATTGGTATGTTAAAGCTGTACCATTTGCAATTACATTAAAAGAAGTGTTTTGACCACCGCAAATGGTTGTAGCTGCAACAGGTTGAGTTGTTATTGCTGCTGCAGTATTTACATTTAATATACCTGCGCTAGATGTAGCAGAATTACAAGCTGTAGCGCCAGTCACAATATTTCTGTATTGATAATTATTCATTCCTGCAGTAACACCTGTTAAGGTTAATATTGCAGTTGTGGCCCCAGAATAAACTCCACCATTAACAACATTGTTCCAAGTACCACCGCCATTTGTACTTTCCTGCCACAGATAAGTTGGCGAAGTGCCAGTTGCACCTACTGTAAATGTTGTTTGAGCACCTGCGCAAACAGTTGTATTGGATGGTTGAGATGTAATATTAACGGGGCTGTTTACAGTTAATGTTGCACAATTTGAAATGGCATTAGGTGTACAAGTACCATTTACAACACAACGATAACCATAAGCATTCATAGCTGTTGTTGCATTAGTGATACATAAAGTAGCAGTAGTAACGCCTGTATAAGGTGCTGCATTTGATAAATTAGTCCAAACGCCTCCAGTACATCCAGCTGTATTAACCTGCCATTGATACGTAATATTTGTACCTGTTGCACTAACACTATAACAAGCCGAATTGGTAGTACTACATACTATAACATTTGATGGTTGACTTGCAATTGCAGGAGCAGTATTAACAGTTAAAACGGCGGCATTAGAATTTGATGAACCGCAAGGGGAGGCTCCCGAAACCACAGCCCTGTATTGATAATTATTCATACCGGCTGTAATGCCAGTTAATGTTAAAGAAACGGTAGTAGCACCACTATATATTCCACCATTTGAAATGTTATTCCAGCTGCTTCCGCCATTAGTGCTTTCCTGCCATTGATAGGTTGGTGTAGTTCCTGAAGCTGCTACAGTAAATGTTGTATTTGTTGTAGCACAAACTATAGAATTTGAAGGTTGAGTTGTGATGCTAACTGCAGTATTAACAGTTAAGCTGGCACAGTTAGATGTAACAGAAGGGGCACAAGAACCTGTTACATTACAGCGGTACACATTTCCATTTAAAGCAGTTGTAGCTCCTGTGATGGTTAAAGTAGAACTAGTAGTACCAGAATATGGTGCTGTATTGGATAAATTAGTCCAGGTGCCTGCACATCCTGTTGTACTGATTTGCCATTGATAATTTAGGCCAGCGCCAGAAGCGGTAACACTAAAAATGCTTGTATTGCCATCACAAATTGTAGAATTTATTGGTTGAGCACTAATGGAAGCCGCTGCATTAACAGTTAATATTGCAGCATTTGAATTTATAGGACTACAACTTCCGGTAACCACCGTTCTGTACTGATAATTATTCATACCAACTGTAACTCCTGTTAATGATAAAGTAGCAGTTGTTGCTCCGGAATATATTCCTCCATTTGAAATGTTGTTCCAGCTAACTCCAGCATTAATGCTTTCCTGCCATTGCATACTTAAAACTGTTCCAGTTGTTGTAATGGAAAAACTGGTATTTAAACCGGCACATAAGGCTGAGTTTGCTGGCTGCGATGTTATAGATAATGAAGATCCAACTGTAAGTATAGCGCCAGTTGAAGTTACAGAAGAAGGACAAGTACCAGACACAATACATCGATACCTATAATTATTCATTCCTAATGTAGTAGGATTTATAGTGAGTGTTGCTGTGGTAACATTTGAATAGGGAGCTCCATTAGATAGGTTATTATAATTAGATCCACCATCCGTACTTAACTGCCATTGATAAGTAAGCCCAGTGCCAGTTGCAGATACACTAAAGGTTTCTGAATTACTTGCACAAGAGGAAACATTTACCGGCTGACTGGAAATGGAAGGAGCTGTATTTACAGTCAACATTGCCGAAGAAGAGTTTACTGGATTACAGGCACTACTTAATATACAGCGATACAAATAACCATTAAATCCGGCTGTTACTGCAGTAATAGTCATTGTTGCTGTAGTAACATTTGAATAGGGTGCTCCATTACTTAAGTTATTCCAGGAACCTCCTCCATTTGTACTCACCTGCCATTGATAGGTTAAAGCGGTACCTGTAGCTGCTACTGTAAATGAAGTATTTGCAGCAGCACATATAATGCTATTTATGGGTTGCGTATTTACTAAAGTGGCAGCATTTACAGTTAAAGTTGCACAATTAGAATTAACTGTTAAAGGAGCACAGTTTCCTGTAACTATCACCCTATAATAATAAGTACCAGCTGTTGCGCCATTAACAGATAATGAAGCTGAAGTTGCACCACTGTAAATTCCTCCATTACTTATATTATTCCAGGTACCTCCGCAACCTGTTGTACTTAATTGCCATTGGTATCCAAAAGGCCCAGTACCACCAGCTACAACAGTAAATGATGAATTTGCTCCAGCACAAATAGTAGCATTTGAAGGCTCGCTAGTGATAGAAGCTGAAGTACATGATGCACCAGGTACAACTGCAGACCAGATACCTCTGCCATGAGTTCCTGCAGCAATGGTTCTGTCGCTTGCCCTATATTTAATCATATCTGTTCTTACGTTGGGGAAAGTATTATTTGCATTCCAAACTGTAGAACTACCATTGATTAAATCCGTTTCCCAAACGCCAGTTTCTGTTGCAATAAAAGCTTTTGTATCTGTATCAGGATGAAACAAAGCCCATCTTACTGGCATGTCTGGCAAATTGCCATCAATAGCCGTCCAGGTTGTTCCGCCATTAGTGGAAACCCAAATATTTTGTACTCCATAATTAGTAAAACAAGCAATTAAATTTTGATCATTAGATCCGGTCACTATACAGTTTAAATATCCTACTGGCATTCCTGATCCCGAATTGATTACAGTTCCTGTAAGAGAAGTTCCAGTATTTGCATTTTCAACTTGAATGATACCGCCTGATCCGGTTCCAAAATAAACCCGGTTGGCTGTGTATGGTGATACATGCACAGCTGAAACATTTCCAGATCCAAAAGCTGAAACAGAAACTACCTCATTAGAATTACCCGTTCTTGGATCGTTCCAACGAAAAAAGGTACCAGCATTATTACAAGCGTAAATTTTAAAATTATTATTATCATAATCCCAAGGGTTTACAAATCTTCCTGTGGATTGATTATTAATTGGTGTAGACCAGTTTGCGCCATCATTGATACTTCTTCTGTACACGTTATATACATAAGAGCCAAACTGGTATTTACCATCCATTTGATCGATGGCACTATAACATCCATCACCACCAACTACTTCAGCCGAGCTGTCTAATCCTGGATGGTCCATTCGGTGCATACCATTATCTTGTGTACCCCCAATGAAATAATTAGGCCTTATAGGGTGTATAGCAATTGAATAAAACTGTTTTAATCGTAGGTTTTTATTTCTATCTCTAATAGTTGTACCTCCATTAGAAGAGTAATGTATACCACCATCGCAGGCAAACATCAGTTTGTTTCCACCATCCCACCATTGAATATCATGCTGATCGGCATGTACATATTGACCAGTTGTTGAAGCCCATGTAGAAATTTTTGTCCAGGATGTTCCTCCATTAGAAGTCTTGTGACAATCCAATGCTCCAACAATAAATTCATTGGGATTGGCAGGATTAATACCAGCCGATAAATTATACCATGCTTGTCCGGCACCCCAATTAGTAGCAGGTTGTCCAGGTGTTACATTCCAATTGTCACCTCCATCGGTAGACATCCAAACTGAAGGAACCTGATAAGATCCATTACATGGCAAGGCAATTAAATTGTTTCCGCTGATTGCCATTTCAATTCTTTGATTAAAATGAGTAAAAGGGGTAGTGGGTGCATTCCAACCAGAGCTACTTAAAACTGTTGAAGGGATATCAGTATAACTATAACCAGAAGTACTGAATATGCCAGTAGTAACGTGTAATCTTCCTGAAGCAGAGGTAGAACTTATTTCCAAATCACAAATGTTAGTTCCTATGCCACTTGGTGTAATAGTAGTCCATGATGAACCTCCGTTTGTTGATCTTAATAAACCGGTATTTCTGGTTCCTAAATATACATTACCCAGGAAATCGCAAAGAATACGTGTTCCGTTTAAGTAAGTATTTGTACTAGGAAGAAAGGTCCAGGTAGCACCAGCATCCACACTTTTGTAAACACCAATTCCTCTAACTGCATCAGCATTACCAAATGATTCGCCGGTACAGAAATACATTATATTTTGGAAGCCTGGCCTTGGATCCTGGCAAATTGCTGCTACAGCAAGGTTAGCTAAAAAATCGTTAACCAACACCCAATTGGAAGGAGCTACAGTAATATCTGTTGTTTTCCATAATCCACCAGCAACCCCACCTGCCCAAACTGTTTTCTTGGTAGGGTCAAGTGAATCAACCATTACAGCTCTTATTCTACCTGCTGTTTGATCCATATTAGGCCTTGGATTACCTCCAATACTAAAATCTCCATTAGGTCCTCTTTCAATCCATGATAAAGCAGAGATCAGGTTTGAGGATTGATTTTTTGATTGTTCAGTTTGATCCATGGCAAGTCTTAATTTCTCCCACGGTACTTTTCCTGTAGATAAATCACGGGTTCTTTCTATTTCAAATTGCAATGCCATATCAGCACCATCATACTTATCATTTTCTTCATAACTATTTTCTTGTTGGCAACTTATAAAACTGCTAGAACAGGCTGTTAAAACCAAGAAGAAAATAATAGAGGAGTGGAAGAATTGTTTCATATTGTTAGTTTTATTTTATTGTTAAAACGACATTTCAGTATTATTATTTAGATCTAATGATTTTTTAAAAATTAAAAATATAAATCATTTCTTAGGTTTTCAAAAAAGAATGATAGTTGGTTATTGATTTCTAAAAAAATTCCCCTCCATTATTGGAGGGGAATTAGCTTTTTAAAATTTAAATACTTATCTAACAAACACTTCGCCAGTTTTTATAGTATTACCATTTGCTTCTCTAAGAATGATATAATACAAACCAGCACTATACTTACGTAAATCAATGGCATGTAATTGATAAGGTTGAGAAACTTGGAATTCTCTGTTGAATACTGTTTTTCCTTCAGTACTATAAATGGTAATATTTTGTTTAGTCATATTAGTAGATGATGCCCCAGCAGTATAATAAGAAACTGTAAACCTTCCATCATTTGGACTTGGGTAAACAAACAAATTAGCACTTGGAGTAGCAGAAATAGCAACTAATTCTGACTGACAACTTCCAGTGGCACTAGTAACAACTACTCTATAATTACCCAAAGAATTAACAGTAGCAATAATAGAATTGCTTGTTAAACCAGGAAGTAAAGTTCCGTTTAAATACCATGCAAAACTTAAACCTGGAGCAGGTGTTACATTCACTGTTAACGTAGCCTGATGGCCAGCTAATAATGAAGTGGCAGATGCAGTAATTACTGGTTGAGGAGTTACATTCAACAAAGCATTGTTTGTGTTTACAACTCCACAAGGTGCGGTACCAGTTACAACATTTCTATACATATAACCATTCATACCAGCTATGATATTTGACAAGGTTAACATATTGGTTGTTGCACCTGTATAAACGCCTGTATTGGTAATATTAGTCCAAGGACCTGCTGCACCTGTTGTGCTTAATTGCCACTGATAAGTTGGCAATGTACCAGTTGCTACAGTAGTAAAGCTTGTAGATCCGGTTGCACAAATATTAGTAATAGCTGCAGGTTGAGTGCTAATATTGATAGGTGTATTTACTGTTAAAAATGCACATGTTGAATTAACAGCAGGTGTACAAGTACCACTAATTACACATCTATATCCTGAACCATTTAAAGCAGATAAGCCTGCTGTAATAGATAAGGTAGCAGATGTTACTCCTGAGTATGTAGCTGTATTTGTGAGGTTGGTCCATGTTCCTGTACATCCAGTAGTACTTATCTGCCATTGGTAGGTTAATGCAGTACCATTAGCAGTAACAGAGAATGAAGTATTTGAACCACTACAAATTGTAGTTGCAGCTACAGGTTGAGCTGTAATAGCTGGGGCTGTATTTAAAGTTAAAGTTCCACTATTGCTACTGGCTACAGCACAAGGAGCTGCACCTGTAACATTAACACGGTATTGATATGTACTCATTCCGGCAGTAACACCAGTTAAAGTTAATATAGATGTTGTTGCACCAGAATAAACTCCACCATTAATAACATTACTCCAACTTCCACCGCCATTGGTACTTTCTTGCCATAGGTAAGTAGGTGAAGTACCAGTTACGCCAATCGTAAATGTAGTTTGAGCTCCTGCACAAACTGTTGACATTGATGGTTGTGAAATGATAGAAATCGGAGTATTCACCGTTAACAAAACACAGTTTGAATTAACAGCTGGTGTACAAGTGCCACTAACAACACAACGGTATCCATATCCATTTAATGCAGGATTGGTACCAGTAAGCGATAATGAAGCAGTGGTTACACCAGCATATGGAGCTCCATTAACTAGGTTAGTCCAAGGACCTGCGCAACCAGCAGTACTTACTTGCCATTGATAAGTAACTCCAGTACCAGAGGCAGTAATGTTAAATGTTGTGTTTTGAGCAGCACAAATGGTACTATTAGAAGGTTGAGCACTAATAGCAGGTAAAGAATTTACAGTCAATATTGCTGTATTACTATTTACAGAAGGACAGTTTCCGTTAACAACACAACGGTATTGATAAGTATCCATTCCAACAGTTACTCCGGTTAAATTTAAAGTAGTTGTAGTAGCACCAGTGTACACACCGCCATTACTAATATTATTCCAGGTACTTCCACCATTGATACTTATCTGCCATTGGTAGCTAGTAATAGTACCTGATGCAGTTACTGAAAAACTAGTATTCATTCCAGCACAAATCGTAGAACTTAAAGGTTGAGCTGAAATACTAATTGGAGTTCCCACTGTTAAAGTTCCAGCATTAGAAGTAATTGCAGGAGTACATGACCCGGTAACAATACAACGGTATCTGTAATTGCTCATTCCAATAGTTGTAGGATTGATGGTTAATGTTGCTGCCGTTACATTTGAATAAGGAGCAGCATTCAACACATTATTATAGATGGTTCCGCCATCAATACTTTCTTGCCATTGATATGTTAATCCTGCGCCTGTAGCGGTAACTGTAAATGAAATTGAATTTCCAACACATGCCAACATATTAGCTGGTTGACCAGTTACAGCCGGAGCCGAATTAACATTTAAAACAGCTGCATTTGAATTGGTTGAACCACATACAATTGATGCTATGCAACGGTACTGATAAGTATTCATTACAGCAGTTACCCCAGTTAAATTTAAAGTACTTGTTGTAGCATTTGAATAAACACCTCCATTGGTAATATTGTTCCAAACGGCACCACCATTGGTACTAAGTTGCCATTGGTATGCAGTTGCAGTTGGAGAAGTAATCGAAAACGATGTATTTCCTCCAGCACATAATGTTTGTATAGACGGTTGTGCTGTGATAGTTGGACCTGAACCCGCAGAAACAACATAAGTAAGAATAATTGTTTTTACTTCTGCGCCAGCAGTACCAGTAATAGTAACAGGATAAGAACCGGGTGCTAATGATCCCATATTGTTTAAAGTAACCACCGTACTGTTTCCTGGGATAACAGGATTAACAGAATAACTGATGGAAGTTCCCCCAGGATTACCACTTGATGTAAGGATAATAGGTGTTGCAAAACTTAAAACACTTGTTGTATTTAAAGTAATGTTTGCTGCAGAAGTACCACAAGTAACTGTTGCATTAGTAGGAGTAACAAAAGTAAAAGTAGGGTTACTTGCTGCAGTAATAATGAAATTGGCATTCGAAATATCAAAGAAAATATTTCCAACTGCTTCTATTTTAATTCTTGCAGTGGTAGTGGTCATACTTGGTATGGTTAATGCTTCAGTACCATCATTGGGCGTACTTGCAGTAATTACAGTTGGATAAGTTAAACCACCATCTGTAGAAAGTGAAATACGTACATTAGTAACATTATAAGGAGCTGCGGCAGTACCTGCAGGGTTCCAGGTAATGGTTTGAGTACTACCTCCAGAATAAGATTCTCCACCGTTTGGCGATGTAACCGTAAATGGAGTTGTTCCTACAACGTTTATTTGGAAATTGGTTGCACTAATACATCCTCCAGATCCTAATGAAACAACACCACCGCCACCAGCACGATTATCACGTACAGTTAATCTAAATTTCATAGCTCTAGCTACGGGTGATAAGGTTTCACCTTTTAATCCACCCATTGCCGAAGGAGGGTTAGCTGGAAAACCAGCTAAAATTACTGCCATATCTGGAAAAGTTCTTTCACCCGTTGTTTTAGGTACTCTTGATTTGAACAAGGGGACAGTATTATTAATTGGAGCCGTAGCACCAGCATTCCAGGTTTGCGTGCCTTGTAGATCCCACTGTTCCCAACAATAAGTTAAAGGATCGTTATTTGCATCCGTGGCAGTTCCTGTTAATGTAAAGGGAGTGCCTGGAGGGATACTCAAATTATTATTAGGTAATGGGTCTATAACTGGTAAAGTATTTCCCGTGGGAGTAGGAACACCACAAGTGGAACCGCTACCTGAACTGATAAAGTTGCTTATTTCATCAAAACTAATAGCATGAAAGGTTGGATCACTATTAGGTTGAATATTTTCACCTCCGCATATGCCTGCATAAGCCATAATTGTTGTACCGCTCCCCACCTCAAACTTGGTAGAAATGGGAGAAGAACCACATCCGGCGGCCATTGGGTGGTTGGCAGCGAATTGATGGCCAATTTCATGAGCAACATAGTCAATATCAAATCCATCTCCAACAGGGTTCGGAGATCCCGTTACACCCCGGGCTTTGTTGCCAGTGACACAGACAACTCCTAAACCTGCAACTCCCCCTCCGCCCGTACTAAATACATGGCCAATATCATAGTTGGCAGTACCTATAACTGCATCTATATTTGCCTGGTTTTCGCCAAGCATTGCAGAACCGTTGGTATTAGAATAAGGGTCTGTAGCACCATTTAAATAAATGAGTAAATCGTTATTGGCAATCAAAGTCATTTTAAGCGATACTTCTTTTTCATACACACCTGTTACTCGGTTTACAGAAACCAACATAGCTGCTGCAGATAATGGAATAGAAGGAGGTTGAGGCGAAGCAACGGCTACCGAATACTCTCCAGTACATGCTAGTGCAAGTCTGTAAGTTCTAAGTGAAGTACCTAAGCAAACTGCATTGATAATGTTACTAGAATTTCCTTTTTTGATGTCTACATCAACTACTTCGCAAATAAACTTTACATCTCTAGTATAATCTTTGGTATAATAACTCATGTAATAAGTTAAATCACCATTAGCATAGGGGTCAATATATACACGGCCTGTTACTGCAGATAAAATCTGAGCATGGAAACCTGTATATGGATTATAATCAAATCTGATAGTTGCAAATGGATCATCAATACCTTGACCACTAAATGTCCTCATTTCTGGAAACTTTGCAGCCAATCCCGGCTCCATAATACTACTTTCCCAAACTCTGAATTTTTCCATATGTCCATCAGGCATTGGAATTTCCATAATAGGGGCTGCATTTCTGTTTTTCACTGTACTTTCAGATGGTAATGACCACATAAAGTTTTTAGCGGCTACCACATTCATTGAAAACCCTCTATATTTTTGAGGAAAGATTTTTTGGGTGCCCGTTGTTGAGCGTTTTGCATTTTCGCCTGCATCTGAAAAGAATGCATTTTGTGCAAAAAGGGAACTAGCATTGATGAAAACAATAGCTAATAAAATCAGGTAGATTTTTTTCATAAATTAATTAATAATTATTTTTTTAAAGCACTAAAATATCGAATGAAACTTTTATGGACAAATAAATGTATCGGGTAATCGAAAATTAGTATATATAAAAAATCAAATAAAAAAACAAAGTAGTATAAAGTGGGTTAGATTAAAATTTATTGAGCATACTCTGCCTAGTTTATTTTTATAAATAGGGAAAAATATTTATTAAAAAAGCCTGTTAATATTAACAGGCTTTTTTAATAAAATAAGGTTTTGTATTAAAATTTGGGACAAGGAATACCTTTTTGTTCGGCAGGTTGTTTTATATAAATAATTGAAAACTCTGATCCGCCTCTAGAGGCAGTAGCCGCTTTTAAAGTTGAAATATTTAAATCGTAACTGGCACCAATTCTTAATCCACCAAACTCCAATCCAACATAAGGAACAATAGCATCATTAAACCTTACCCAACTGCCTAAATAAATGCTGCTGGGTTTATCTGCATCCTGGTTTAAATTAGCCCCTATAGCTGCTCCCACAATTGTTTCACTGGCCTTATTTTGGATTTGATGAATAACAGAAGTGTGTACTGTTAATAAATCGGAAATTGGAAATGAACCGCCTCCATGAATAGATATCCTGCCACTTAAATACCAGTTCTTATCTAAATACCCCACTTTGGGCCTATTAATATGATACATAGAAGCACCTAAGTAAAAATTATTTTGCCCATTAGTAGAACCTGAATAGAGTATACCAGCATTGATGTCTAAATAGCTTTGATTATTGCCATTTTGTAAAAACTCTCTTCCGGATTCATTGGTAAATCCATTTTGAGTGAGCATGGTTTCAAAGGTCAATTTACTTTGGTCTACATTCAAACTAGAATATGTTCCCTGAAATCCTGCACCAATGGTACTATAGCCATTTTCATCTAAAGCTTTGTGGTATGACATAGATACGGAGCCGTAATTCAACTTTAATATACTATTTGCACTGGCATCTGATAATCCAGAAATACCCACTCCAAAAACGTCATTATCAGGCACTCTGTTTTTTAAAATGGGAAAATCAAGAGATGCACTTGTTGTTACATAAGCTTTAGGAATTGAAGGCCATTGGTCTCTATGGTTGGCAGCTAATCTCCAAAGGCCATTAAATTTTCCCGTAAAAGCGGGGTTTAATGTTAGTGGTGAAGCAAAAAATTGCGAAAAATGCGGATCCTGTGCTTTAGCTGTTTGCGTAAAGAAAAGGGCACTTATAATTACTATTAATTTTCTCATTTTCTATATCTATTCGAACATTAAAGATAAGGATTTGGTCTATAACGCTGCATCTAATAGTATTGTTTTAGTTTGAATGGTATGGTAGTTTAACAGTTGATTGATAATTATGATTTAAGGAATTACAATAAAAACCCATTTAGTTTTGCATCTTATTGCCATATGCTAAATCGCCAGCATCTCCCAGTCCGGGTACTATGTATCCTTTAGCTGTAATCTCATCATCAATGTCAGCACACCAGATGGTTGCACTTGGGTATGCCCTCGATACATATTCAATACCCACCGTACAAGCAATGGCACAAACAATATGAAGCTCCTTAATATTCCCTTCTGCTTTTAAATATTCAATAGATTTTACCAGTGAAGATCCAGTGGCTATCATTGGATCACTGATGATTAAGATCCGGTTTTCAATATCGGGGCAACTCATATATTCCAGTCTAATATCAAAACTTCCATCGGGATTGTGCTTACGATAAGCACTTACAAATGCATTATCGCCCTTATCAAAATAATTAAGCAAGCCATTATGCATACCCAACCCTGCTCTTAATATGGTTGCCAAAACTGGTTGTTCTGCTAAAACCTTTGTATTACTTATGCCAAGTGGCGTGGTGATTTCTTTTTCTTCCCATGGCATTTTTTTACTAATCTCATAACCTATAACTTCTGCAATACGTTCAAGATTTCGTCTAAAACGCATACGGTCGTTTTGTACTTCTATATCCCTTAATTCACCTACCCAATTACTAATTAATGAATGTTCATCGCTGAGATTAATAACCATATTTTATCTTTTTTTTAAATGGCAGCCTTTAAACAATACTGTGCAGGCTTGACAAATCATGCAAATCTAAATTAAAATGAACAGCATTCCATTATTTTTTAACATACTGTTTCACAAAAATGTATTTTTATTGTATTCAAATTATAAGAAATGAAAAAAACTGTTTTAATTGTAATGATAGGTTCCCTATTTTTTGCCGCATGTAATAATGGAGATAATCAAGCTGAGCAAAAAGATAAGTATGAACAAACCAAAGAAACACTTGAACAAACTGAAGCCAAAAACCCAGTACGGTTTTTATCTGTGGAAGGGAAAAGTAAGAAAAACCTTTTGGGCCAAACTGTAATTAAAGGAACTATTTCCAATAATGCTACTGTGGCTATTTATAAAGATGTGGATGTAGAGCTTTCATTTTATAGTAAGACGGGAGCCCTCTTAGAAAAAGACCACGAAGTGATTTATGAAACTATTAACCCTGGAGATAGCAAAAATTTTAAGACCAAATATTTTGCACCCAAAGGCACTGATAGTGTGGCCATGAAAATATACAAAGCCAAAGTCAACAAATAATTCCATCCTAATTTATAGGAATTTAAAGGCGTTGCCATCAAACAAGCCAAGGTCGCTTAGTTTTAGATGAGGGATAACCAACAATGCCATAAAAGATAAAGTCATAAAAGGTGAGCCGAGCGTTGAGCCCAATTCTTCTTTAGTCATTTTGTCAATTTGGGTATAAGCTGCTGCAACTTCATAGCCATCTTTATTGCTCATTAGTCCAGCAACAGGTAAACCTAAAACCATACTATTAGATTTTGAAACAGCACTAACACCTCCTTGTTCTTTAATAACAAGGTTTACTGCATTACAAATGCTTTCATCATCAACTCCTACAGCAACAATATTATGGCTATCGTGTGCTACAGAAGAAGCAAGAGCTCCTTTTTTTAATCCAAAATTTTTAATAAAAGCTTTTGCAATAGGAGCATTGGAATACCTGTTCACTACAACAATCTTTAAAATATCATTGGCAATATCAGTAAGGTAAACCCCGTCTTTTTCAATTGGCCTGCAAGCAACTTTGTTGGTAATCAGTTGCCCATCCAAAGCTTCAATGGCGTAAATGGTTTCTCCAAATTCAGTTACTGGGAATTCAAACTCTTCCAATTTCTTTTCACTGCAATTAAAATTGTTAAGAATTGAAGACGCATTGGATAACACATTAGACTTGCCTTTTTCTGCTACCAATTCTCCATTAATGTAAGTTTGAGACACTTTAAAATTTGTAAGATCTTCCACTACAATAAAATCTGCAGCATCCCCTTTTTTCAATAATCCAATATTCATTTTATAATGTTCTACAGGATTAATACAAGCTGCCTGTAAAACTTTATAAATATCAATGCCTTTAGCAATGGCTCTGCTACAGAGTTGGTCAATGTGTCCTATGGCAAGACTGTCGGGGTGTTTGTCATCACTACAAAACATCATCATGAGGTAATGCTCATGCATCAGGTCAATCAGTGCATCAAAATTTTTAGCTGCACTACCTTCCCTAATTAATATTTTCATTCCAAAATTTAATTTGTCTAATGCTTCTTCGGCAGTAAAGCATTCATGATCTGTAGATATGCCTGCATCAATATATTTTTTAGCATCAGCACCTCTTAATCCCGGTGCATGTCCATCAACTGGCTTGCCATATTTTTTGGCAGAAGCTATTTTTTTGTATACTTCTTCATCTCCAAATAAAACACCAGGGAAATTCATCATCTCACTCAAATAAAAGATCTCCTCTTTTTGAAGTAATGCATCCACATCATCCGAAGTTAAAGCAGCACCTGCCGTTTCAAAAATGGTGGCGGGTACACAACTTGGTGCTCCAAAATGAAATTTAAAAGGAACCGTTTTTCCATTGGCTATCATAAATTCAACTCCTTCCATGCCACAAACATTTGCTATTTCATGAGGGTCGCTAATGGTGCCAACAGTGCCATGTACAACAGCCAGCTTGGCAAATTCAGAGGGGACTAGCATAGAACTCTCTATATGAACATGGCTATCTATAAAACCTGGTAATATAAAACCTGTACCTTTTTCTGATAAAGGGAGAGGATTTAGTGTTTTAATGGATTTTATATTGTTATTTTCTATAACCAGTTCTCCATGAAAAATGTTGCGGTTTGGTATGTCAACAATATTGCCTTTGAGCGTAAATGAGTTCATCCTAAAAAAGTAAATTAGTTATTTTTTAAAGGGCAAAAGTTACAGGATAAGCGGAAGGCAAAAAAATAATATTCATACTATTTTTGCATTATCTTTCCATTCATAAAAAAATATAACGATGAAAAATTTAATCATTTTTGGAGTATTTATAATTGCTTTGGTGATGGTGCAGTTTGCACAAGCCCAAACAGTTGATGAAGTTATTGACAAGCATATTGCAGCCTTAGGAGGTAAAGAAAGCCTTTCAAAACTTAAGAACATTACAATGGAGGGAAATCTTACAATACAGGGAGCAGACATTTCTGTAACAATTACCCAGGTTCATAACAAACTTATCCGCCAGGATATTAGTGCTATGGGTATGAATGGTTTTGATTTTACAACTGACAAAGACGGTTGGAGCTTTATGCCATTTAATGGTATGCAAAAAGCAGAGCCTAAAACTGCCGATGATATAAAATCAAGTTTATCAGACCTTGACATTGAAGGGCCACTTTGCAATTATGTAGCCAAGGGGCATAAAGTAGATTTGCAAGGTAAAGAAGATGTAGAAGGTACCGAGTGCTTTAAATTAAAAGTATCATTGGCTTCTGGTAAAACACAAACCTATTATATCGACCCAAGTTCTAACATGATCATTCGCTCAAAAGAAATGAGAAAAGTAAACGGGCAGGAATCTGAAATGTCATCAGATTACAGCGATTTTAAAGTGGTTGAAGGCGTTAAAATGCCACATAGTATTACCCAACCTTTTGGTACTGTTTATATTTCGAGTATAAAGGTTAACCAGGTAATCAGTGATAAATTGTATAAGCCAGAATAGTTTTAATTCAATAAAAATGTAAGCCCGAGTAGTAAAATGCCGGGCTTTTTTTATAAAACATCTCCAATTATTTGTAGTTTACTCTTTATATAATTTCTGCAAATCATTCAAAAAAAATATTATGAAAATATTATCCCTACTTATTGGTTTACTCATTGTTCAGTTTGGGTATAGCCAAATTAATTCATCCACATTTGGAATGATGGAAGCCAGGCATATTGGTCCGGCAACAATGGGTGGACGTATTACGGCCATTGAAGGTGTAAACAATGAGCCAAGGACTTTATTTGTAGGTACCGCTGGTGGTGGCGTTTGGAAAACCAGTAATGCAGGCGTAAGTTTTAAATCAATATTTGATAAATACTGCCAGAGCATTGGTGCATTGGCAGTGGACCAAAAAAGCCCCAGTACTGTTTATGTAGGTACCGGCGAAAGTAATATGCGTAATACCGTTTCCATTGGCGATGGTTTATATAAAACCACCGACGCAGGTGAAAACTGGACTAAAATAAAAGGGTTGGATAGCACTGAGCATATCAGCAAAATAATTATCGATCCAAAAAATTCGGATAATATTTTTGTTGCAGCACCGGGCCCTTTATGGCATGATAGCAAACACAGAGGCTTATACAAATCGGCAGATGGCGGAAAAACCTTTGAAAATATTTTTTACATCAATGAAAAAACAGGTGTTGCTGATGTAGCAGTAAATCCGGATAATCCACAAATTATTTATGCCAGTACCTGGGAGTTCAGGCGTCAACCTTATTCTTTTAATTCGGGAGGAATGGGAAGCGGTATTTTTAAAAGTATAGACGGCGGAAAAACCTGGAAAGAATTATCGAAGGGCTTGCCTACTAAACCAATGGGCCGATCTGTAATTACCCTTGCTCCAAGTGCTCCAGATAATTTGATAGCCATTATTGAAGCAGAAACTACTGGTCTTTATATTTCTTCGGATGCAGGCGAAAGCTGGAAATTACAAAGTGCCACAATGAATGTAGTCTCAAGGCCATTTTATTTTTCTACATTGGTTATCGATCCTAAAGATCCTAAAAGGGTTTACCGCCCTGGCTATAATTTTAGTTATAGTGAAGATGGTGGTTATTCTTTTGCAGATGCCACCAGTAATGTTCATGCCGATCATCATGCCTTGTGGATCAATCCAAATTATACCAATCAAATGTTTTTAGGTACAGATGGTGGTGTTTATGTAAGCAACGACCGTGGCGTTAATTGGATTATGTTGGCCAGTTTACCAGTATCCCAGTTTTATCATGTTACCTACGATCTTAAAGAACCTTATAATGTATATGGTGGATTACAAGACAACCAAAGCTGGTATGCCCCATCTCAAAGTGCAGGCGGAATTGAAAACTCCGATTGGAAAAATATTGGTGGAGGTGATGGCTTTTGGGTACAGGTTGATGGAGTTAATCCAGATGTGGTGTATGTAGAATCGCAGGGTGGAGAAATAGTACACGTTAATTTAAAATTGGGGAATTCCTATAATATAAAGCCACAGCAAACCATTAACGAAGAAAAGCTTCGCTTTAATTGGAATACGCCTATTGTGATTGGAAAAAATAATAAGCGCAACCTTTATGTAGCATCACAGTATTTATACAAATCGGTGGATGAGGGAAATAACTGGACAAAAATATCTCCGGATTTATCTACCAATAATAAAGAAAAACAAAAGCAGGAAAATTCTGGTGGCTTAAGTGCCGATAATACGTCTGCCGAAAATCATTGTACCATTTTTACCATTGCCGAATCGCCTTTGGATGAAAAATTAATATGGGTAGGTACCGATGATGGGAATTTACAATACACAACTGATGGCGGAAAAACCTGGACCAATGTAGCCAATAATTATATTGCAGCTGGTATTCCTGCACAAACATGGGTAAGCAGTATTGAACCTTCGAAGTTTGATAAAAACACTTTGTATGTTTCATTCGACAATCACATGTACGGCGATCATAAAACTTATTTGGCCAAATCAACCGATTTAGGAAAAACATGGATTCAATTTAAAAGCGAAGACTTTACAGGCTTTGCTCATAAAATTACCGAAGACCTAGTTAACCCTTCATTATTATTTGCCGGTACCGAAATGGGATTATTTGCCTCCCTTGATGCCGGCAACAGCTGGTTTAGAATGAAAAATAATGTGCCCTGGATGGCATTGGTAAGAGATATACAAATTCATCCATCTACGCATGATTTGATTTTGGCAACCCATGGCCGTGGCGTGTTAATTGTAGATAATATTACCGCCATGCGAAACATGACTAAAGAAGTGGCAGAAACAGCTGCTGTACTTTTTGAAACCAAACCAATGACCCTTACTATGGGAAGAAATTATGTAGGATCTGGTATTGGAGATGGATTTGTTGGGTATAATTCGGCACAAACAATGCCCATTCAATATTATTTTAAAGACAGAGTGAATACTGGCGATGTGAAAGTGGAGATTTATGACAAGGATGATAAATTGGTTCAAATTATTCCTGCATCAAAAAGAAAGGGAATCAATATTGTGTACTGGAATATGAGAATGACACCTCCAAAAGTAGCAACAGGTGGTACAAAAATTGACTTTGGTGGATTTGTAGCGCCAATGGTTTTACCCGGTGAGTATATAGTAAAACTAAAAGTGGGTGACAAATATTATCAAAATAAAGTACAATTAAAAAGAGACGAAACCAATGGCATGAGCCAGTCTGATTTAGAAGACCAATTTAATACTGCTATGCAATTGTTTACCATGCATGAACAATTGGCTAAACTGGTTGATAGTGTATCGGCTAAAACAAAATTGTTAGCATCAAAAAACGACAAAATTAAAAATGCCAAAACAAAAAAATTGGCAGCTGAATACCAAAATGCTTTGGAAGAATTACGATATACCTTATTGGCATCTAAACATAAATCACTTTTTGCTGATGAGAAAAAACTAAGGGAAGAAATTACTGCTGTATATGCCAATGTATGTAGCCAGGAAACAAAACCATCTAATTTGCAAAAAGGAAGAGTGCCTGTATTGTCGCAACAATTAAAAGAGGCGGAAGCTAAATTTGGTGCTTTAAAAAGTAAGTATGATGATAAATTGATGGCTGAAATGCTACTTATAAAGTAGGAATAAAAAAACTTGTAATCAGAAAAGCCTCATCAATTTGGGGCTTTTCTTTAATGTAATCAATTCATTTAGTAACTTCCCTTTCTAATCATTTAACATGAAAAAACTAATACTACTAATTACCATTGTTTTCTTTTCAACATTGGTATTTGCCCAAAAAAAACAACCTGTTATTGCTTCTATTAACAGCGATAGTATTTTATTTAGCAAAGTAAAGTACCGGTCTATTGGTCCCTTTCGGGGAGGAAGGAGTGCTGCAGTTGCCGGTGATTTAAAACAGCAAAATACTTTTTACTTTGGCGCAACCGGTGGTGGTGTTTGGAAAACCATTGATGGTGGGAGTAACTGGAAAAATATCAGCGACAAATATTTTGGCGGCAGCATAGGTAGTGTGGCCATTGCCCCCAGCGACCCCACAATATTATATGTAGGTGAGGGCGAAAACTCGTTAAGAGGAAATGTAAGTGAAGGTTTTGGTATTTGGCGTAGCGATGATGGAGGCCGTAGTTGGAAACATCTTGGATTAAAAGATACCCGACATATCATCCGTATCATTATTCACCCTAAAAATCCCGACATTGTTTTAGTAGCTGCCGGAGGTCATTTATTTGGTCCTAATGAAGAGCGTGGGGTTTTTAAAACCATCGACGGTGGCAAAACCTGGAAAAAAGTTTTATACGTTAACAACTTAACAGGCTGCAGCGATTTAATAATGGAACCAGGAAATCCGGCAGTTTTATATGCAGGTACCTGGCGTATGTTGCGTACCCCTTACGGCATGGAAAGTGGTGGTGATGGTGGTGGTATCTGGAAGTCGATTGATGGAGGAGATAACTGGAAAAATATTTCTGCAACTAAAGGACTACCAAAAGGCCTTTGGGGAATTGTGGGTGTTACAGTAAGTGCTTCTAATCCCGAAAGATTATATGCCATCATTGAAAATGAAAAAGGAGGATTGTTTGTAAGTAATGATGCCGGCGAAAGCTGGACTTTACAAAACAGTGATAATAGTATCCGTCAAAGAGCTTGGTATTACAGCAAGTTATTTGTTGACCCCAAAAATGAAAATGTAGTTTATGTGCTAAATGTGAATTTTTTAAAAAGCACCGATGGAGGCAAAACATTTAAAACCATACGCACCCCTCATGGCGATCATCATGATCTTTGGATAGATCCAGAAAATGGTAACCGTATGATTATTGGAGATGATGGAGGAGGGCAGATAAGTTTTGATGGCGGCGATAATTGGAGTACGTATCAAAACCAGGCAACAGCTCAGTTTTACAGAGTAAGTACCGACAACCATTTTCCATATAGGATACTTGGAGCACAACAAGATAATTCTACCGTTCGCATACTTTCAAGAAGCAGCGGGGGCCAAATTACTAGTGAAGATTGGATGTCAACTGCCGGAAATGAGAGTGGCTATGTCATTGCCGATCCTACAAATCCGGATATTGTTTACGGTGGTAATTACAGTGGCTATTTATCTAGATTGGATCATAAGACGGGAGAAAATCGGGCAGTAAGTGTGTGGCCTGATGATCCTTTGGGCGGCGGTGCCGATGTAGCTAAATATCGCTTTCAATGGAATTTCCCTATCTTCTTCTCTCCCCACAATCCTAAAAAATTATATGCCGGTGGTAATATGTTATTTGTAACAGAAAATGAAGGCGCTTCTTGGACGGCTTTGGGTGGTGATTTAACTACGAATGATAAAAAAAGGCAAGCGGCTAGCGGCGGTGTAATTACAAAAGATAATACAGGAGTAGAAGTGTACTGTACTATTTTTACAGCCACCGAATCGGCATTGGAAAAAGATTTATTGTGGACAGGCAGTGATGATGGATTAATTCATGTGAGTAAAGATGGCGGTAAAAACTGGGAGAATGTTACGCCAAAAGATGCAGGCCAATGGATGATGTGGAACTGTGTAGAAACAGATCCGTTTAAAAAAGGTAAAGCCTATTTTGTTGGCACTAAATATAAATCGGATGATTTTGCTCCCTATCTTTTTAAGACAGAAGATTATGGTAAAACCTGGACAAAAATCAACAACGGCATTGGTGCAACTCATTTTACCCGAGCCTTAAGAGCTGACAGAAAAATTCCTGGCTTACTATACTGTGGTACGGAGTATGGTATGTACATTAGTTATGATGATGGGGCCAATTGGAATACTTTTCAATTGAATTTACCCCTAGTGCCCATTACGGACTTAACCATTAAGGAAAATGATTTGATAGTAGCAACTCAGGGCCGTTCTTTTTGGGTATTAGATGATTTATCAGTTGTTCAGCAAAAGGAAGTATCTGTTTTGGATAAAAATATATTTGCTTTTGCAGTAAATGATGCATATCGTTTTGAGGGGTTTCAAAATCCTAATCCTAAAAATGCCGGAATGAACCCGGTTAATGGTTCAGTCATTAATTTTTATTTGAAAGAGGTTTCTGATTCGGCAAAAGTTAAGATTGAGATCATGGATAAAAATAAAAAATTGATCAAAACGTTTTCCACCAAGTCTAAAGAAATAGAGGATAAGATTGAAGTAAGTAAAGGGATGAACCAGTTTGTTTGGAATATGTTGTATCCGCCAGCAGAAAAAATTGAAGGGTTGATTATTTGGCATGGCACTGTACCGGGTCCTAAAGCAGCTCCCGGAACTTATTTTTATAAAATTAAGGCTGAAAAAGATTCAGTGGAAGGTAGCTTTATAATAAAAGCAAACCCTGTATACAATGTTTCGCAAGTGGATTATGAAAAACAATTTGATTTTTTAATTAGTGTAAGAGATAAGTTTGATGCCATTCAAAAAGCAGGAAAAAATATTAGAGACATCAGAAAACAGCTCAATGATTTTATTGAAAAACAGGGAAAGGATTGTCCTAAAGACATTAAACAGCTAGCAGATACCATCAATAAACAAATGACGGTAATTGAAGAAGCCCTTCATCAAACTAAAGCCAAAAGCGGTCAGGATGTGTTGAACTTCCCAATTCGTTTGGATGATAAAATATCTGGGTTATATGATTTTGCTTCTAGTGGAAATAGCGCCCCAGCAAAACAGGTTATAGATGCTTTTGCAGAATTATCAGCACAGGCCGATGGACATTTAAATAAACTAAAAAATATTTTGGAAGTGGATGTAGTGAAGTTTAATGAAATGATAAGAGAAAAAGCTTTACCCTTAATTGGATTAAAGAAAACGGATTAATTTTGAATAACTGGTGAATAGTGCTAGATGCTAGATGGTAGAATCTAGCATTTAGTATCCAGTAAATTCTTACATATTATATTTGCGCATGAATTTTAAAGCATTTTCTTCTTCTTTTATAACCAAGTTTATTTATTTGAAACAGGCTTTTGGTAAAAAGCCATTTCGCTTGCTGGATATTGGTGCCGGAAATCATTCTGCCACAAAAGCAAAATCTGTTTTTCCTAATTGCGAATATCATGGTGTGGATATGGAAAGGGATTATAATAACAGTGAAGAAGATTTTAATAAGATGGCGGCATTTTATGAAATGGATTTAACCCGTCTTGATTTTTCAACCATCCCCAATAATTATTTTGATGCCATTTTAATGGTACATGTAATTGAGCATCTTTATAATGGCGATGAAGTAATAAAAGGGCTGTTACCTAAATTAAAATCGGGGGGGTATATTTATTTGGAATATCCCGGAGTGAAAAGCACAAAGCTGCCAAGTATGCATGGCACTTTAAATTTTAAAGATGATACTACGCATGTAAGGCTTTATTCGGTAAAAGAAATTACTCAATTATTAAAAGCAAATGATTGTTCCGTTTTGAAAGGAGGCATTAGAAGGAATGGTTGGTTTATTGCCGCTATGCCATTTAGGATATTGAAATCGTGGATAAGCGGAAAAAAATTGCAAGGGAATATTTTCTGGGATTTTTTGGGATTTGCTGAATTTGTTTGGGCAAGGAAAGGGTAATTTTGAATTTTGAATTTTGAATTTTGAATTTTGAATTTTGAATTTTGAATTTTGAATTTTGAATTTTGAAAAAACTATTTTTGGATACGCAAGCTACTTGAATTATTTTATCCATTATCCATTACAAAAGATCAGGTCTTCTTTCTTCTGTACGTTTAACGGCTTGGTCATGGCGCCACTCTTCAATCAATTTGTGATTACCACTTTTTAAAATTTCAGGCACTTTCCATCCTCTAAATTCTTCGGGCCGAGTATAAACAGGTGGGGCCAATAAATTATCCTGAAAAGAGTCGGTTAATGCTGAGGTTTCATCATTTAATACACCAGGTATTAATCTGCCAATGGCATCTACTAAAACTGCTGCCCCCAGTTCTCCTCCACTCAAAACATAATCACCAATCGATATTTCTTTAGTAATAAAATGATCTCTTACTCTTTGATCAATCCCTTTATAGTGCCCACAAATAAGTAACAAATTATTTTTTAAAGAAAGCTGGTTAGCCATGGATTGGCTAAAGGTTTCTCCATCAGGGGTTAAAAAAATAACTTCGTCGTAAGTGGTTTTCTTTTGTAAACTTTCAATGGCATTCACTAAGGGTTCAATCATCATCACCATTCCTGCTCCACCACCAAATGCATAATCATCCACCTGTGCACGTGCATAAGTGGTATGGTTACGTAAATTAATTACGTTCACTTCCAACAACCCTTTATCTCTTGCTCGTTTCATAATGGAATGAGCAAAGGGGCTATCGAGCAAATTAGGAACTACCGAGATGATATCTATTTTCATTAATTCAATTAACGTTGGAATAAAAAACTAATAGTTTGCCGACGGTATGCCCTTACAGGACGATTGTTTTGTTTTGCTGCGGTCCATTTTGGCGATAAATTAATCACCCTAATGGCTTCAGCAATACATAAAGGATTTGCATCTTTATTTTCCACCATAATCTCACTTAAGCTTCCATCTTTATCTATAATAAACTTTACTATAATAGACTGTTTAATCTCAGTTTCGCCTTCTGCAAATTTAATTTTTCTGCCTATATTTTTATATTTGAGATTTTTCATTAAAAACTTTCTCCATCCTAATTCTCCTCCAGGAAATTCTGCCTCTACTTCAACTTTTGTAAAAGTATTTACATCTACCTTTTCATAGTCAGAAGTCAATTGAGCAAAAGTTATTGCATTTCCAAACAAAACAGTAAAAAGCAGCAGAAGTAAAAATCTCATTATTAAAACATTTCATCAAATATCCATAAACTCATTTAAATCCCTTTTATCTTTTTTAGTTGGTCGCCCCACTTTGCTCATTCTTTTTCCAGTATTAAAAACGGCAGCCTGAAATTTTATCCTGTCTAATTCTTCTGTTGGCGTAATATCTGTATAATAATTAATAGCATCAATGTATTGTACCCTTTTTGCCAATAACCCCGTTACTTTTATCAACCATCGTTTGTTTTCTGTTTTTACTTCATACTCATCATCCACTTTAACCCCTCTAGAAGCTTTGGCACTGTCCCCGTTATTTTTTATCTTTCCCTTGTCACAAGCATCTGCAGCCTGACTTCGGGTTTTAAAAAGGCGTATGGCCCATAGATATTTATCAAGCCTAAGCTTTTCTTTTTCCATTCTTCAAAAGTAATTGCTTTTGTAATAATGTTGGATAAAGGTTGTAGTAATTAGATAATTTTTAAAATAAAAATGATATATATGCATTTCAGTAAAATTAAATTCATTCTCCTTTTCGTTTGTATCAGTATAGTTACAGTAGCTCAAGACAGTAAAAAAATGCATTGGCTGGATGGGGGGGAATCTTATGCAAAAGTTAAAGAAGGGAGTATTGTAAAAATTAATACCGCTTCGGAAACTGAAACAATGCTTGTAAGAAAAGAACAACTGGCAATTCCCGGCACTTCTAAATTCCTACATCCTAGTTCATTTAGTTTCAGTAGTAATAAATCCAAGTTGTTGTTGTTTACTAATACTGCTAAAGTTTGGCGCTATAATACAAGGGGTGATTATTGGGTGTTGGATATTTATGCCAATAAATTAAAACAATTGGGTAAAGGGTTGCCATCACAATCCTTAATGTTTGCCAAGCTTTCACCCGATGGAAACAGATGTGCTTATGTAAGTGAACACAATATTTTTTTGGAAGATATTAAAACAGGGGTTATCTCAAAATTAACAAGAGATGGAAACCGTAAACTCATCAATGGCACTTTCGACTGGGTGTATGAAGAAGAGTTTGGATGCAGGGATGGATTTAGATGGAGTCCCGATGGATCGAAAATTGCTTTTTGGCAAGTAGATGCATCAAAGATTAGGGATTATTATATGCTTAATACCACCGACAGTAATTATTCTCAAGTGATACCTGTTGAATATCCAAAAGTAGGCGAAACGCCTTCGCCTGTAAAAATAGGCGTGATAAATTTGGATAATGGATACATACGTTGGATGGATATTGAAGGTGATCCTCAACAAAACTATTTACCCAGGATGGAATGGTCGAGTTACAATGAATTGATAGTACAACAGCTTGATAGAAAACAACAGGAAAGTAAATTAAAGTATTGCAATACCAATGATGGGAGCTCTCGTACTTTTTGGGCAGAAAATACAGATACCTGGATTGACTTGAATGCAGATGATCCAAGTGGTTGGAATTGGATTAATGGCGGAAAAGATTTTTTATGGATAAGTGATAAAGACGGGTGGCGCCATGTATATAAAATTAGTAGAGATGGGAAAACTGAAACCTTATTAACAAAAGGAGAATTTGATATAAAGGAAATTGAAGGGATTGATGAGGTGAATAATTATTTATATTTTTCTGCCTCTCCAGCAAATGCCACTCAATTGTATTTATACCGTACTATGCTGGAGAAAACTACCATCATGCAAAAAGTAAAGAAATTGGTGTCGAAGCCGGTTGCAGATCCGGAGCTTTTAACAGATGCCAATTTAAAAGGGACACATGATTATGTACTATCACCAAATGGCAAATATGCAATGCATACGTTTTCTAATTATCAAACAAAGAGGGCCACTGAGTGGGTAAATTTTCCTGTTAATAAACCGTTTAGCCTTACAAATAATATTGCTTCATCTAAAGAAACTGATCAGTCTATTAATGTAGAATATGTAAAGATTACAACAGCTGAAAATGTTACATTGGATGCATGGATACGAAAGCCAGCCAATTTTAATCCTGCAAAAAAATACC
The DNA here is from genome assembly GCA_947085175.1 of uncultured Chitinophagaceae bacterium. Taxonomy (GTDB): domain Bacteria; phylum Bacteroidota; class Bacteroidia; order Chitinophagales; family Chitinophagaceae; genus Ferruginibacter. The sequence continues at coordinate 527,452 of CAMTVJ010000005.1, read as the reverse complement.
CAGTGGTATTGTATGTGTATGGAGAGCCAGCGGGTTCTACAGTTGGTGATAAATATGGCAGCCACAATAATTTTTTATATAAAGGAGATATGAGTGCTGATGGCTATGTACAGGTTTCTATTGACAATAGAGGTACTCCATCTTTAAAAGGAGTGGTATGGCGAAAATCTATTTATAGAAATATTGGGGTGGTTAATATAGTGGATCTTTCTTCTGGATTTAAAAAGCTGATGGAACAAAACACTTACTTTGATAAAGACCGCACTGCAGTTTGGGGATGGAGTGGAGGAGGATCATCTACTTTAAATCTTTTGTTCCGCTACCCCGATTTATTTAAAACTGGTATTTCCATTGCAGCAGTAGCCAATCAATTGTTTTATGACAATATCTACCAAGAGAGATATATGGGTTTGCCTCAGGAGAATTTGCAAGATTTTGTAAAAGGTTCGCCATTAACTTATGCTAAAAACTTAAAAGGAAATCTTTTGTACATCCATGGTACAGGAGATGATAATGTACATTTCAGTAATGCCGAAGTATTGGTAAATGAATTGATAAAATACAATAAACAGTTTCAGTATATGCCTTATCCAAACAGAACACATAGCATATCTGAAGGTGAAGGAACTTGGGAACATTTATCAACTTTGTATACCAATTATTTAAAAGATCATTGTCCGCCAGGAGCGAAATAAATAGAAATCCCACTTAAAAAAGCCTTCTACAAAAGAGGGCTTTTTTTAATAAGTTTAAAAATTATATTGTTCTGCCTGGGTATTCTTCTAAAGCTTTTTCCAAACAATCCATAGCTTCGTTAATGGCAATCTTATTGATGACATAAGCCAGTCGAACTTCATCTTTTCCCAACCCGGGGGTACTGTAAAAACCAGTAGCTGGTGCCAGCATTAAGGTTTGATTTTTATAAGAGAAAGACTCCAACAACCACTGACAAAATTTATCCGAATCGTCAATGGGTAATTTAGCCATGGCATAAAATGCACCACCCGGATTAGGACAAAAAACGCCTGGGATAGCATTTAACCTGCTCACAATTGTATCTCTTCTTTTTTGGTAGCGATCTTTGGTGGCTACAAAATAATCATCGGGTAAATCAACCGCCGCTTCTCCTAAAATTTGGGCAAAACCCGGAGGGCTTAGTCTTGCTTGAGCAAATTTCATGGTTGCATCAATTAGTGCTTTGTTTCGTGATACAAATGCACCAATACGTCCGCCACAAGCGCTGTATCTTTTGCTGATGGTATCCATCAATACAACATTGTCATCCACATCTTTTAAATGCATAGCACTGGTAAACTTTCCCCCATAACAAAATTCACGATAGGCTTCATCGGCAAACAAATACAAATTGTGCTTGATGATGAGTTTTTTAAGCACTTGCATTTCTTCAAAACTGTATAAATAACCGGTTGGATTATTGGGATTACAAATAACAATGGCTTTGGTTTTTTCTGTAATAACCTGTTCAAAATCATCAATTGGAGGTAAAGCAAAACCGCTATCTATAGAAGAAGTGATGGGATTTACAATCACTCCACTTTGTACAGCAAATCCATTATAGTTAGCATAAAAAGGTTCTGGGATAATCACTTCGTCACCGGGGTCCAGGCAAGCCATAAAACCAAAAAGGATGGCTTCGCTTCCACCGGTAGTGACAATGATTTGATCAGCGTTAACATCAATCCCCACTTTTTGATAATACTCTACCAACTTATTGCGATAACTCTCGTTTCCTGCACTATGGCTATATTCCAAAACCTTAAAATCGCTATGGCGTACTGCATCTAAAATTTGTGGAGGGGTTTCAATATCGGGCTGTCCAATATTGAGGTGATGTACTTTTATACCACGTTTTTTAGCTGCTTCAGCAAAAGGAACTAATTTTCTAATTGGAGAAGGGGGCATTTGATTGCCACGCATGCTTACTGTTAACATGCTGCAAATATAAAGCAGCCTTTTGAATTCTATCGAGCTTAAAAAGTATTCGAGGATAAAGACAAAAAGGAGATTTAAAAAATTCAGCAAATCATAATTGACTAATTTTGCCAACATATATGGATCTATTTACAAACAACAGCCGCATTATTATTACCTGTAGCAACCGTCTTTCTCCTTATTTGCAATTGGAAATTGCCGAATTAGGGTATACTCCCGAAAGAGTTTTTAAAACCGGTGTGGAACTATTGGGTAATCTAGCTGATTGTATTTGCCTGAATTTGAACTTAAGATGTGCCAGCCAGGTTTTATTTTCATTAAAAGAATTTGATGCTAATAATGCAGATGAGTTGTACAATATTTTGATTGATTTTCCTTGGGAGGATATACTCACTGTTGATGGCTACTTTTCCATCAGCAGCAATGTAAATAATCCAACCATCAATAATTCGCTTTTTGCTAATGTAAAAGTGAAAGATGCTATTGTTGATCGATTTAGAAATAAGACTGGCGAACGTCCTAACTCGGGCCCCGAACTGGATAAAACAGTGATTCATTTATACTGGCAGGAATCACTGGCAGAAATATTTATTGATACTTCTGGAGAAACTTTATCTAAACATGGATACCGTAAAATACCTGGTAAAGCACCCATGTTGGAATCACTTGCAGCAGCCACTTTGTTAGCAAGCAAATGGGATAGGAAATCAAATTTCATTAACCCTATGTGTGGTTCAGGCACTTTAGCTATTGAAGCCGTTTTGTTGGCTACCAAGCGTAAGCCCGGTTTGTTGCGGTTTAATTATGCCTTTATGCATGTAGTAGGATATGATGAAAATGTTTACAATGCTGAGTTTAAAAAGTTGGAAGAACAAGTGATTGAAGTAGAAGGATTAAAAGTATTGGCTACAGATATTTATGATGACGCCATCAATATTACTAAAGTAAATGCTGGTATTGCAGGGGTAGAAGAATATATTGACTATGCAGTTTGCGATTTTGAAGATACCCCAATTCCGGAAGGCGAATCTGGCGTTGTATTTTTTAATCCAGAGTATGGTGACCGCCTTGGCGTTGAAGCTGAGTTGGAAATAACTTATGCCAGGATGGGGGATTTTTTAAAGAAAAAATGCAAGGGGTATTTTGGATATATTTTTACTGGCAATCTTGAATTGGCTAAAAAAATTGGGCTAAAACCAAATCGTAGGATTGAATTTTATACTAGTAAGATTGATTGCAGACTGTTGGAGTATGAATTGTACAGCGGAACAAAGAGAATAGATAAATTAGCTTAATCAATCACTCTATATACTATCCATTTTGCGATGCTGGTACTATAAATACAGCAATGGCTTCGCAATATTGTTCGAATTGGGGTTGTCACATTTCATTCAACGCTTTTTCAAAATCAGCAAGTGATTCAAAAAAGTATTCATCTACAATATGAGCAGGAGATTCGCCTATATGGCCAACACTTAATCTGTTAACAGAAGTTTTAAAATAGAAAGACTTGAATTTTTCTGCACCTCATGCTTTAATGATTTCTAAAGCTTCTTTTTGTTTGCCAAAGACAATGTCGATTGTCCAAACACAATTATACATGATCCCAATTTTTTAAAAGTTAAAAATTTATTCTTATTCTTTATTTCTGATATATACCAGTTTTATCCCTGCCTTATCTGTTTCTCTTTTGTCAATTTCAAATTGACTGTTTGATTTAATTAACGGAGTTAATTTTTGATAGCCATAATTTCTTGGATCAAAATTGGGTTGCTTTTTCAAAATCAAATTACCTACATCTCCTAAAAATGCCCACCCATTTTCATCGGCTAAGTCATCAATTGAGGCAGCAATAAGTTTTAGAGTTTCCTTGTTAAGTTTATCTACTGACGTTTTATTTGTAAGTTTTACTGCTTTGGTTTTAGTAGCAGTGCGGCTTTCATTTTCAATAATAGGAATAATCTCCAGGTAGATAAACTTATCGCAGGCAACAATAAAAGGATTGGGTGTTTTCTTTTGCCCAATACCATATACTTTCATACCAGCTTCCTTCAATCGGGTGGCAAGCCGGGTAAAATCACTATCACTGCTCACAATACAAAACCCATCCACTTTACCCGAATACAAAATATCCATGGCGTCAATAATTAAAGCGCTATCGCTTGAGTTTTTACCACTTGTATAACTGTATTGTTGAATGGGGGTGATGGCATTTTCAAGTAATACATTCTTCCAACCCGAAACAGTTGGTTTGGTCCAGTCGGCATAAATTCTCCTAAAAGTAGGTGTGCCATATTTAGCAATTTCTTCCATCATTCCTTTTACATTGCTATAGGGAACATTATCAGCATCTATTAAAACGGCCAGGCGGATATCTTTCTTAAAGTCCATAAAATATTTTGTAACACAATATAACTAATAAAAATTGCAGTGATAAAACTGGCACTCAATTTAATTAGCCTACTAATAGCCATTAATATACAAATCTTCTACCTTTTTACGTGCCCATGGCGTTTTACGTAAAAAAGTTAAACTTGATTTTATACTTGGATTATCCTTGAAGCAGTTGATTCGGATCCTATTTCCCAGTTCTTCCCAGCCGTACATATCCACTAAATGCTTAACAATCATTTCAAGTGTTTTGCAATGCAGCGGATCGTTAGATGTTTGTTCATTCATCTCTTTTATTTTCTGATGCTGAAATTGGTTCTTCTTTTTTCTTTGAAACTATTAAACCTGCCATCATAATAAAAGCTGTAAGTAAAATAATTTGAAGAATAAGTGATCTATTAACCAAAGGGATACTTTGCAGTGGAACAATAGAAATGAAAAGTAAAATATTAATTAAGCCCCTAGGCACAATGAAAAGCATGGGGAGTATTTCAATTTTCAATAATTTAAACTGAATAGCTCTGATGAGTAAAACAGCAGCAACTATACCAACAGCCCAAATAAAGGTTGCTGAATTTAATATTTCAGTATTCTCCATTTCAAATCCAAACATAATAAAGAATAAAGCTCTTATTACAAATGTGGCCTCAATATTAAGATCTTTAAATTTTGCTACTTCCTTATCCAGCTCCTCGGGTTTAAGGATTTTCATCCATTTAAAATTTTTCAATTCATCAAGATTTCCCAAAAACAATCCAAAAATTAAAATAAATATCAGCGCAGGTAAATGAAAGAATTTGGCGATACTGTAAATCAATAATATTAAAAGGATGATAGGAACAAATTTAATGTGATGGTCAATCCTGCTAAGCACAAAAGAAAGTAAAGCTGTAGCAATAAAAGAAACAGCTATCATCAGCATTAAGTTAAATAAGGATTCCCCAATGCTATTGGATTGATTAAGGCTATTTAATGCAACAAAATTAAAAAAGATGATACCAAATATATCTGAGAGGCTACTCTCGTAGGTGATAAACTCTTTGTTTACTTTACTTAAATGTTTAACACTTGGGATAGCAATAGAGCTGCTGATAACACAAAGTGGAATGGCATTGGTTAATGCATCTCTTAACGATAAAGAAGGCATGAAATACTGAAAAACAATAGCTAATAAAAAAGACATAGCAATCATGGGTAACAAAGCGGTAAGAATTGATTTTTTAATAATCGATTTCTTTGATTGGTTTAATTCCAACTCCAAAGAACCTTCCAATACAATAAGGATTAAGCCAATGGTTCCAATCACCGGAAGTATTGACGACAAATCAGGTATTGGTACTTTAATGGCTTCTGTAATTTGTCTAACTAACCATCCTAAAAACAATAACAAAATTACAGACGGAATCCTTGTTTTCGAAGAAGTGAGATCGAAAAAATAAGCTATCAATAGCAGCGAACAAATAACCATTATAATTGCAGCGGTCATATGATAAAGATATAGAAAAACGCTTTGCATTATTGCAAAGCGTTTTGATTAATATTTAGTTTGTCGGGATTAAATACCCATTTTCTTTTTCATATTCTCATCAATGGCATCTAAAAATTCCTCGGTGTATAAATAATGCTCTGCATGGTTTACTTTATTACCATGGATGCAAACCGCAAGGTCCTTAGTCATTTTGCCACTCTCTACAGTTTCAATACAAACAGCTTCAAGGCCATTGCAAAAATCAATCAGTTCTTGGTTATTGTCTAGTTTACCTCTAAAAGCAAGGCCTCTTGTCCAAGCAAAAATTGAAGCAATAGGGTTGGTAGAAGTTGGTCTGCCAGCCTGATGCTCTCTGTAGTGACGAGTTACAGTGCCGTGTGCCGCTTCTGCTTCCATAGTGCTACCATCGGGTGTAATCAAGACAGAAGTCATTAAACCAAGTGAGCCAAATCCCTGGGCAACAGTATCGCTTTGCACATCACCATCGTAATTTTTACAAGCCCAAACAAAATTACCATGCCATTTTAAAGCAGCGGCTACCATATCATCAATCAATCGATGTTCATAGGTAATACCAGCTTCAACAAAAGCGGATTTAAATTCATTTTGATATACTTCTTCAAAAATATCTTTAAAACGACCATCATATTTTTTAAGAATAGTGTTTTTGGTTGAAAGGTACAAAGGCCATCCTTTGGTTAAAGCCATATTCATACAGCTGCGTGCAAAACCATAAATGCTTTCATCGGTATTATACATGCTCATGGCAACGCCATCACCTTTAAAATTATAGACTTCAAAAACCTGAGGTTCACCACCAGCTTCAGGAGTAAAAGTCATGGTTAATTTTCCCTTGCCTTTAATCACTGTGTCAGTAGCACGGTATTGGTCGCCAAAAGCATGACGGCCAACAATGATAGGTGCGGTCCAGTTGGTCACCAATCTTGGAACGTTTTGCATTACAATTGGCTCTCTAAAAACAGTGCCATCTAAAATATTACGTATAGTTCCGTTGGGGCTCTTCCACATCTGCTTCAAGTCAAATTCTTTAACCCTGTCTTCATCGGGCGTGATAGTAGCACACTTAATACCTACTCCACAAGCTTTGATAGCATTGGCTGCATCAATGGTTACCTGGTCGTTGGTGGCGTCTCTGTGTTCCATGCCCAGATCAAAATATTGGATATCAACATCCATATATGGAAGGATCAATTTGTCTTTAATAAATTTCCAGATGATTCTTGTCATCTCATCTCCATCCAATTCTACTACGGGGTTTGTTACTTTTATTTTACTCATGATTTTATTTTAATAGTTGCAAATGTACATAAAGAGCGGAACCTGAAAACAGTTTTTGGTGTCCACAGTTTTTATTATAGTCCAGTCGATTTTTTCAATTGAAAGTTATCTATTACCAAACCCATGTTCTCAATAATAGCATCACCAAATTCTGTGGTTTTTAACAGGGTTGCTCCTGTCATTAAATTATAAAAATCGATGGTTACCTGCTTACGCATGATGGTAGCCTGTAATGCAGTTTCAATCAAATCAGCCGCTTCCTTCCATCCCATATATTCCAACATCATACAGCCGCTTAATATAACCGATGATGGGTTCATACTATTGGTGCCAGCAAATTTTGGGGCTGTACCATGTGTGGCTTCAAAAACTGCATAACCAGTGTTGTAATTTATGTTAGCTCCTGGTGCAATACCAATACCCCCTACTTCAGCCGCTAAGGCATCTGAAATATAATCGCCATTGAGGTTAAGCGTAGCTACCACCGAATAGTCTTTAGGAGCAATCAGTATTTGCTGTAAAAAATTATCTGCAATCACATCTTTTATAAGCAGTTTGCCTTCATGCAAGGCTTTATGTTGTACCTCATTGGCATGTGCTTCGCCATGCTCTTTTTTAAGTTCATCCCATTCGTCCCAGGTAAAAGTTTTATCACCAAATTCCTGACGAGCAACTTCATAACCCCAGGTTTTAAAACCACCTTCGGTAAATTTCATTATGTTTCCTTTGTGTACCAATGTTACCGAGGAAAGGTCATGTTCCAATGCATGTTTGATGGCAGCCCTTACCAATCGTTTTGTACCCTGAGAAGAAACAGGTTTCACCCCATAACTTGAATCGCCAGGGAAACGTACTTTCGTAACGCCCATTTCTTCAAGAAGGAATTTTTCAAATTTTTGAGCTTCCGGTGTCCCCGCTTTCCATTCAATACCTGCATAAATATCTTCGGTGTTCTCCCTAAAGATGATCATATCCACGTTTTCGGGATGAGTTACCGGCGAGGGGACACCTTTAAACCATTTAACCGGACGTACACAGGCATACAGATCAAGATCCTGCCTAATGGCAACGTTCAATGAACGGATACCTCCACCAGTTGGCGTCGTTAAAGGGCCTTTAATAGAGATAAGGTAATCTTTGGCAATTTGCAAAGTTTCAGCGGGCATCCATTCACCAGTTTGCTTAAAAGCCTTTTCACCGGCTAGCATTTCCTTCCATTCAATTTTACGGCTGCCGTTGTAGGTTTTTTCTACAGCCGTATCAAATACTTTTTGCGCTACTTTCCAAATTTCCGGTCCTATGCCGTCGCCTTCAATAAATGGAATGATGGGGTTGTTGGGAACGTTTAATATTCCTTCATCACCCATGGTTATTTTTTCTGCCATAATATCTTTTTTGGGAGCCGGGCTTTTGATTAGCTATTCAGCTTCATTGGCGTCGCACTCTTATACTATAAACCCTTATTGGGCTTTAAGAGCCGCAAATTTACGAAAATTGAAGCGGAGTTTAAAGGGAAGTTTAGTTTTTCTAAACTGTATTTATATTACAGTTGAGCCAGCCTGCATCAAAATTCACTTCAGGGTATTTCTTATAAAAATTGATTGCAGGTTCATTCCAGTCCAATACCTGCCACATCATGCCGCTGTATTTTTTTTCATTAGCTTCTTCTATCAGTTTATCAAACAACAATTTGCCAACACCCTGTCCCCGTAGTTTTTCTGTCACCAGCAGGTCTTCCAAATAAAGGCGGGTCCCTTTCCAGGTGGAATAACGAATATACCATAATGCAAAGCCTTCCACTTTTTCATCTACTTCAGCAACAAATGCCCACCAAACTGGATTTTTGCCAAAACCACTTTCCACAAAATGATCAAAAGAAACAGTAACAGCTTTGGGTTCTTTTTCATAAACCGCCAGTTCTTGGATGAGTTCCATCATTCTTTTGCAATCTTCTTTTACAGCTCTTCTAATTACAGCCCCCCCACTCCCCAAGGGGGGATTAGAGGACTCTGACGAATTAATGTTGTTTCCCGAATTTGTTGAATTGTTCTTATGCATAAATAAAAGTGCTTTAAATTATTATTCTGTTTTAAGCCCTTCCTTGGAGGGGTTTTGGGAGGCTGTTTGCTAGGTCCGTAATGATATCCTGTACATTTTCAATCCCCACACTCATACGTATTAAACCATCAGTAATGCCATATTCTTCTTTTTTCTTTTTGCTAACGCCATGGTGCGTCATGCTTGCAGGGTGACAAAGAAGCGTATCGCAAGTGCCTAATGAAACGGTACGAACACACATCTGCAGTTTATTAATAAATTTTTTGGCAGCTTCTAATCCGTCTTTCATCTCAAAACTTAGCATGGCACCGGGGTGCCTCATTTGTTTTGATGCAGTATAAAAGTCGGGATGGGATGGCAGACCCAAGTAGTTGACTTTACTGATTGCTGAATGATTCTCTAAAAAAGCGGCCACTTCCATAGCATTATGGCAATGACGTTCCATTCTTATCTCCAAGGTTTTCATTCCCTGAGTTAATAAAAAAGCATCAAAAGGATTACTGTTGCTACCAAGCAAACGATGTACTTTAGTAAAATGGGTGCTCATTAACTCTATATCCTTGCCCAATAATATGCCGCCAATGGCAGTTCCATGGCCATTTAAAAATTTGGTGGTACTGTGTAAAACAAAATCTACACCATATTTAAATGGCTGTTGTAAATATGGGGTGGCAAAAGTATTGTCAACCGCAGTAATTAAAGAATGCTTTTTTGCCAGTAGGGTCAGCTCTTCTAAATCTACACACTGTATGGTAGGATTGGCAGGGGTTTCCAAGTATAGCATTTTTATTTTGCTATCGGCTTTTAGTATTTCAGCTGTTTTATCTAGGTCCCTTAAATCTGCAATAATGGCTTCAATGCCTAAAGGAGGTAACACTTTTTCTAAGAGTTCTTGTGTACCGCCATACAAAGAAAAATGGCTTAAAACCTTATCTCCCGATTTTAGTCCAGCAATCATCAAGGTACTGATGGCCGCCATGCCGCTTGCATGTAAAATGGCTTTTAATTGCAAAGGGTGTCCACTTTCATCCAACAATCCAAAACTTTCCATGGCAGCAATTTTCTCTTCAGCTTCCGTCAAATTGGGGTTTCCCCATCGGCTATAAATATATCCCTGTTCTTCGCCACTAAACCTACGCATGCCTTGCTCGGCTTCATCAAAAACATAAGTGCTACTGGCATAAATTGGAGTAAGGTGAGCGTAATTGGAGTCGGTTTTGTGCCCCGCATGAATGGATAATGAGCTAAAACCACTAAAGGAAATTTTTTTATCTGTCATAATTGAAAATTATTAATAGAAATTGCGGATAGATTTTTTTAAATTACTAAGTAAAAATAAGAAAAAGATGAAGCAAGTTCTGCAACAATGTGCTGCCTATACTATTTGGGCCAATCAACAAATTTTTGATTGTATTGCAAAACTTGAATCAGAAAAGATAAATCAAAACATTGTCAGTAGCTTTCCTTCTATTCAAAAAACCATCCTTCATATGTGGGATGCAGAAGCAATATGGTGGCAACGATTAAAACTGGTGGAAAGATTAACGATTCCAAGTGAAGGATTTTTAGGAAATTTTGCAGTATTACTGAAGCAGGTTAATCAACAATCATTATGGTGGAAGGAATGGGTGGATAATGCTACTGAAACTCAATTGGATCATGTTTTTGCCTTTCGCAATACCAAAAGAGAAGAATTTAAACAGCCTGTGTATGAAATGTTGTTTCATCTTTTCAATCATGGAACTTATCACCGGGGGCAATTAGTTACAATGCTCAGGCAATTAGGAGTTGATAAAATTCCTCAAACAGACTTTGTAGTATTTAGGAGAAAAAAGTAACTTGTAGTTTGGGTATTAATTCTTGTCTATCATTGTCATTTTAACACCATAACCTTGTTTGTATCCACCACGTCCGGGAGTTGGCGGTTGGTATTCTACATGTAAAAAATTGCGGTAAACTAATCCAATTCCTTTGGCATATTTTTCTTCGCCAAAATTAATTTCGTGGTAAGAGTTTACATTGGTTGGGCTACCAATAACTTCATCTCTTTGTTTAACAGTTAAGGTACTATCTAAGGTAAAAGTGCCCACCGTTATTTTAGTGTTTAAATTGTCATAAGTATAATCCCAATCATCTAAATATTTTACAGTAGAGTTTAAAGAATAGGTATCTATATAGCTGTTTCCTTTCCAGTCAAATCCATTACGAAGTGGTGCTTTTAATTTTAAGAAACGTTGGTTGTTTTCAATAAATTCTACTGCAAATTCAGAAGGGACTACCATAAATGTATTATCAGGATTCCATGGGTTTGCAGCTGTTTTACGAATAAATCGGATGATACGATAAGCTGGTCTTCCCAAATTATCGGTAATCAAAGCATCTACTACATGTTTTACCTGATAACTGTTGATGACTTGTTGGGTTCCAAAATTGATGAAAACGGTAGAATCTAAATTATAGGTAATATACTTGCCAATTAGCTGAGGAAAATAGTCGTTTACAGAAGCTAATTTAAAGTCATCTGTACTTTTTTTACATGCATTTAAGCAGAAAACAGAAAAAATAATCGCAACAAATAATATTTTCTTCATATGGTTGTAAGTTACAAATATAGATACAATGATAAGCTAAAAAGCAGCTTAGAAGTAGTTATTGTGGTTCTCTTCTAATAATAATTCCACCCCCAATTACGTCATCTCCTTCGTAAAAAACTGCACTTTGCCCCGGCGCTACGCCTTTTACATCTTCATAAAAACGCACATTTATACCATTTTCGTATGTGTAGAGGTTACTTAATGCCCCTTTATCTTTATATCTAATCTTTGTTACCGCTTCCATACCATCTGTTATGCCTTCATATTTTATCCAGTTGAGTTGGGTTACTTTCATTTCATTGCGGTTCAAATCTTCTTCATCACCTAATACTACTGTATTGGTTTCGGGTAAAATTTCTGTAACAAAAGCTGGTTTGCCAAGGGCTATATCCAGCCCTTTTCTTTGTCCAACGGTATAAAAAGGATAACCCTTATGTTGGCCAAGCACTTTCCCGCTTTTATCAATAAAGTTGCCCCCATTTACCCTTTCTTCCAATCCTTCAACCTTACGTTTTAAAAAGCCACGGTAGTCATTATCGGGTACAAAACAAATTTCGTAGCTCTCATTCTTTTTAGCCAGTTCAGGATATCCAAAATCATGCGCCATTTGGCGGATATCTTTTTTATGATAAGTACCTAAAGGTAAAATGGTACGGCTTAGTAAATCTTGCTGTAACCCCCATAGGGCATAGCTTTGGTCTTTGGTGTCATCAATTCCTTTACGTATAAAATACCTGCCGTTTGTATGTTGGTGTACCTGTGCATAATGCCCAGTAGATATAAAATCGCAATTAAGGGCATCGGCTCTTTTCATAAGTGCACGCCACTTGATGTGGGTGTTACACATAACACAGGGATTGGGCGTACGGCCAGCAATATATTCCTCTACAAAATTCTCTATTACAAAATCGCCAAACTCTTCCCTAATGTCTAAAATAAAATGTGGGAAGCCATGTTGTACAGCAGCCAATCGGGCATCATTAAAACTATCGATGTTACAACAACCGGTTTCTTTTTTTCCGGTGGTACCCACACTTGCGGCATAATCCCATGTTTTCATAGTAATCCCCACTACGTCATAACCTTCTTTATGAAGCATTAAAGCAGCAACGGTACTATCGATACCACCACTCATTGCCATTAAAACTTTTCCTTTTTTACTCATATTATCTCCTTGGTCGCAAAGATACGGCTTAGTTGATAGTTGATGGATGACGGCTGGTAGCATGGTTTTTGAAATTGGGAATTTCTGTGTAAAGCCGATGTTAGAAACTATGAACTATCAACTTTGAACCATCAACCAAATTGCATTAATTTGCAGCTATGCAGCAATATCTCGATTTAGTAAAACATATTATTGACACAGGTACAGATAAAGAAGACCGTACTGGCACAGGAACCAGAAGTGTATTTGGATATCAGATGCGGTTTAATCTGGCTGATGGCTTTCCGATGGTGACTACAAAAAAGTGTCATCTTAAAAGTATTATTTACGAATTACTTTGGTTTTTACAGGGCGATACTAATATTGGGTATTTAAAAGAGCACAATGTAAAAATATGGGATGAGTGGGCCGATGAAAATGGAGACCTTGGCCCTGTTTATGGAAAGCAATGGCGTAGTTGGGAAGGTGCCGATGGAATGGTAGTGGATCAAGTAAAGGAACTCATTCATACTATTAAAAATAATCCCGACAGCAGACGAATGATCATCAGTGCATGGAATGTGGCTGATCTTCCCAAAATGAAACTGATGCCTTGCCATTGTTTGTTTCAGTTTTATACGGCCCCCTCTAACTCCCCCAATGGGGGAGGACGACGAAAATTAAGTTGTCAATTGTATCAAAGAAGTGCTGATGTGTTTTTGGGTGTACCATTTAATATTGCTTCATATGCCTTATTAACCATGATGATTGCCCAGGTTTGTGATTTAGAACTTGGAGATTTTGTTCATTCATTTGGTGATGTGCATTTATATAGCAATCATTTTGAGCAGGCTAATTTGCAATTGAGTAGAACACCATTTCCTTTACCACAAATGAAAATCAATACGGAAGTAAAAGATATTTTTGAATTTAAGTTTGAAGATTTTGAATTATTGAATTATGAATCGCATCCAGCTATTAAAGCACCGGTGGCTGTTTAGCCCCCTCAATCCCCCAAGGGGGAAGTTGATTAAAGCAGGATAAAGAGCTCACTATTTAGTAGAGAATATAATGTAGATTAGGGAAAAATAAGTCTTTAGAGAAATGGAAAACAAGTTTTCAATATCAGGGTCGTCTTATCCCCCCTTGGGGGGTGGGGGGGCTATGATAATATCTTTAATAGTAGCTGCGGCCTCAAATAATTCCATTGGTAAAAACAACCAACTTCTCTGGCATTTACCCAACGATCTTAAGTTTTTTAAAAACACCACTTGGGGTATGCCAGTGATTATGGGGCGTAAAACTTTTGAATCGGTGAATAAACCACTTCCTGGCAGATTTAATATCGTTATCACTAAACAAGTAGATTGGAAAGCCGAAGGTGTAATTGTTGCTAAGGATGTAGATGAAGCCATTGAAAAAGCAAGTGCTACCCATTGCCTGGAAATATTTATTATTGGCGGCGGAGAAATTTACAAACAGGCTATAGAAATAGCGGATAAAATTTATTTAACACGGGTACATGCAACAATAGATGGAGATACTTTTTTTCCAGCCATTAATGAAAATATATGGAGTCAAGAAACCAACAAGGATTTTGAAGCCAATGAAAAACATGCTTATGCTTATTCATTTCAAACCTGGATAAAAAAATAATTCTTAAATCATAACTCATCATTGTACAGCCGTTTTCAATTAGCAAAAAAGTATGTTCAATACTATCTCTCTGCTTCCAATGGAAAAGGCCATGGTATACATTCTCCTTTTGTTTTTAATTTTATTATTAAGGTATTGAATGATAAAAAAAAGTATTCTGCTTATTCACTTATTGAGCTACAGCGTAAAGCGTTACTAAAAAACTCAAATTTAATTGAGGTAGAAGATTTCGGTGCAGGTTCATCCATTATCAAATCAAACAAAAGGATGGTTTCTGCCATTGCTTCAACCTCTCTTAAATCAAAAAAATATGCCCAGCTATTATTTAGGATAGTTAATTATTATCAACCAGCAACCATAGTTGAGTTGGGCACTTCTTTTGGAATCACCAGCTCGTATCTGGCATCTGGAAATGTAAAAGGACAAGTCTATACCTGCGAAGGCTCATCATCCATTGCAGCAATTGCTCAAAATAATTTCACTAAATTTGGATTACAAAACATCCATTTAATTAAAGGAGATTTTGCCTCTACTCTATCTCCATTGTTGAAAAAATTAAAAGAAGTAGATCTAGCATTTGTGGATGGACATCATCAAAAGAAATCTACACTTGATTATTTTAATTTGCTTTTGGATCACTCTAAATCATCTTCTATATTGATTTTTGATGATATTCATTGGAGTGCTGGAATGGAAGAAGCTTGGGCTGCTATAAAGGCGCACTCTTCTGTTACACTAACTATAGATTTGTTTTTTATCGGCATCGTTTTCATCAACCCCAATTTTAAAATTCCACAGCACTTCAGCATTCGATTTTAATTTTCCTTATCTTAGATGCTATAATTGCTACTATGATAATTGGCGTTTTAAAAGAACCATCTCCCGAAACCAGAGTATCCCTACTTCCTGAACATATATTAATCCTGAAAAAATGGAATGTAGAAGTTTGTGTTGAAACAAATGCAGGTGTTACCGCATTTGCTAGTGATGAAAAATACACAGAAGCTGGAGGAACCATAAAATCGAGAGCCGAAGTTTTACAAACCTCTGATTTTATTTTATCGATCAATATTCCCAGTACTACAGAAATTGAAATACTGAAATCAAAAAGTATACTGGGTGTTTATCAACCTTTGTTTAATGCAGGAATGATGAAAACCTTTGCAGAAAAAGGGTTAACCCTTTTTAGTATGGATATGCTGCCTCGTACCACCAGGGCTCAAAGCATGGATATATTAAGTAGTCAGGCCAATATTGCTGGTTACAAAGCGGTGTTATTGGCCGCCAATAAATTTCCGAAATATTTCCCCATGTTTATGACAGCTGCTGGCTCTATACCACCGGCCAAGTTATTGATATTGGGTGCTGGAGTTGCAGGTTTACAAGCCATAGCAACTGGTAGAAGATTAGGCGCAGTAGTAGAAGTTTTTGACACCCGTCCTGCAGTTAAAGAAGAAGTAATGAGCTTGGGCGCTAAATTTATTGAAGTGGAAGGAGCTGCTGATGCCAGTAAAGCAGGTGGATATGCTGTAGAACAAACAGAAGACTTTATGCAAAGGCAAAAAGCTAAAATTGCAGAAAGTGTTGCTAAAGCAGATATCATTATTACCACTGCACAAATACCAGGTAAAAAAGCACCGATATTGATTACTGCCGAAATGATAGCACCTATGAAAAACGGGTCCATTATCATTGATTTGGCTGCAGCAACAGGGGGTAATACTGATTTCACTAAAAATGATGAGACTGTTATTTGTGATGGTGTAAGTATTATAGGAAATTCAAACCTGGCAGCAACCATGCCCAGCGATGCCAGTAAAATGTATGGCAAAAATATTCTCAATTTTTTACAGTTGATGATAAGTAAGGAAGGGGTATTCAATATAAATTTTGAGGATGATCTGGTGAAAGGGACATGCATGGTTCATGCTGGTGCTGTTATCAATGAAAGGGTAAGTAGCTTAATTAATTAACACGGTTTCAAACTTTGATTATGGAAAATATTTTAAATTTTATTTCTGCCAATCAGCAAATCATTTACATCGTCATCTTAATGATTTTTGTAGGGATTGAAGTGATAGGTAGAGTGCCAAGCGTTTTACATACGCCACTTATGAGTGGTGCCAACGCCATTCATGGTGTTGTTGTTATTGGCGCTATTATAATAATGGGACAAGCAGAAATGGATAATTACCTAGCCCTCATTCTTGGTTTTTTAGCAGTGGTGTTAGGTACGGTAAATGTTGTGGGAGGTTTTGTAGTTACAGATAGAATGTTAGAAATGTTTAAAAAGAAAAAGTAGCCCCCTCTATCTCCCCCATGGGGGAGGAAACCATATAGATGGAAGCGAAGCATAAAACTAGTATCGAAAAAATAATAAAAAATGCATTTAAATTTTACAAATATTTTTTAACCTTTTACACAATCTTCTCTATACAATCCCCTTTTGGGGAGATAGAGGGGGCCTTATTATATGGGATTTAACATACTCACACTTTGTTACCTGATAGCATCCGTAACATTCATCGTCGGTCTTAAAATGTTATCCAATCCGGCTACTGCCCGAAAGGGAAATTTGTTGGCAGCATTTGGAATGGGGCTTGCTATTTTGGGCACCATTTTTTTATATACTAATCATGAAACTGGGGAGCACCTTGGTAATTACCTTTGGATATTTGGCGGTTTATTGGTGGGAGGAATTATAGGCACGATGGCTGCCAAAAAAGTGAAAATGACAGCCATGCCCGAAATGGTAAGTATGTTTAATGGGATGGGAGGGGCTTGTGCTGCATTAATTTCAATTGTAGAGTTTAATCATTTATCAAAAGAATTAGCAACAGGTGTTGTTCAGGCAAGTGCGATACAGCCTACTGTGCTAATTATAGTTTTGGGTTTAATCATTGGTTCTGTTTCTTTTGCCGGAAGCATGATAGCCTGGGGGAAATTAAATGGAACCGTAAAAGATTTTAGTTTCACTGGACAAAATATTCTCAATCTTGTCATTCTAGGAGTTGCATTAGCCGCAGGTGCCTATTTGGTAATTGACCCCACTCAAACTATTTTATTATATAGCATTTTAGCATTGTCTTTGGTTTATGGGGTATTGTTTGTAATGCCAATTGGTGGTGCCGATATGCCAGTTGTTATTTCCTTGCTAAATTCTTTCACTGGTGTAGCTGCTGCTTGCGGAGGATTTTTGTACGATAATAAAGTAATGCTTACTGGAGGGATTTTAGTTGGCGCTGCTGGAACCTTGTTAACCATTTTAATGTGCAAGGCCATGAACAGGTCTTTGCAAAATGTATTGATTGGTTCATTTGGTGGAAATAAATCTGGGGTAATTGCTGGTAGTTCGGAGCAAGGTCATCACAAAGAAATAAGTTTAGCTGATGCAGCCATGGTAATGAGCTATGCAAATAAAGTGATGGTAGTACCAGGATATGGTTTGGCTGTTGCACAAGCACAACATGTTTGTCATGAGCTGGAAAAAATATTAGGTGAAAAAGGAGTTGAATTTAAATATGCCATTCATCCGGTGGCAGGCCGAATGCCTGGTCATATGAATGTATTGTTGGCAGAAGCAGATGTGAGTTACGAAAAACTTTTGGAGATGGAAAATGCCAATGAGGAATTTAAAAACTGTGATGTGGTTCTTATCCTAGGTGCCAATGACGTAGTGAATCCTGCTGCTAAAACCGATCCTGCTTCTCCAATTTACGGCATGCCAATTTTAGAAGTAGAACTGGCTAAAACAGTAATAGTAAATAAGAGAAGCATGAAACCCGGGTATGCAGGTATAGAAAATGAGCTTTTCTTTCAACCTAAAACTTCTATGCTTTTTGGAGATGCCAAAAAAGTTTTACAAGATTTATGTGCAGAAGTAAAGAATATTTCATAAAGGGAAACAACTTTTTATTTTACTGCCGACTGCTTTTCAATAATGAACTGCATGATTGTTTCCAGTTCTACCCCAGCCCTGGCCATAGCATCTATAATTTCATCTCTGTTTACATTAGCAGCAAATGATTTTTCTTTAAAACGTTTTTTAATTCCTTTCAGTTCCATACCAACATATCCTTCGGGACGCATTAAACTATAAGCATGTGTTAAGCCGCTCAACTCATCAAAAGCATAAAGCATTTTGTCCATTCTAGTTTCAGGCTCTACTCCAAAATGATTGGGCCCATGGCTGGCAATTGCCCTAATAATTTCGTGATCAATATTTCTAGCCTCCAATTCTTCAATAATCTTTTTACAATGCATTTGGGGCCATTGGTCCCAGTCGGCATCATGCAGTAAACCTGCCAACTCCCAACGCCATTGGTCAGCTTCATCCAACCCTTCCTTTTCTCTTGCCCAACATGTCATTAAATGAGCCACCTGACGCATGTGCAATTGAAGCCTTTCGTTTTTTACCCAATCTAGAAATAAAGTATTTGCTTCTTCTTTGCTTAATACATTTCCAGTGTTAGCTGGATTTCCAAAAACGGTTCGATTTAATAACAATGACATAGTTGTAGTTGATTATAAAAGCTGAATAGCGAAAATAAAAATTATCTGCTAACTTCATCCAGATTAAAATTAAAATTGTTGATTAACCTCCCTCTTTCATTAATAACATCATTGCAACAAATCAAAGGGTTTGATGAAAAATCATTTATCGAAGTACATCAGTCGGGAGCACAGTTAACTTCTGTTAGATTGAATCCAAATAAATCAACCAATTATTATTCATTATGGGAAACTGCTGAAAGGGTGGCATGGAGTTCACAAGGGCTGTATTTAAAAGAACGACCTTCTTTTACATTGGATCCTTTATTTCATGCCGGAGCTTATTATGTACAAGAAGCCAGTTCTATGTTTTTAGAAGAAGCTTTAAAACAAACAGTTGATCTATCAGCCCCATTAAAAGTATTGGATCTTTGTGCTGCACCTGGAGGGAAATCAACTTTAATACAATCCCTTATTTCTACTGAAAGTTTATTGGTGAGTAATGAAGTAATTAAAGCAAGGGTAAATATTCTTGCAGAAAATATTAGTAAATGGGGAGCCGCCAATGTGGTGGTAACGAATAATGATCCTAAAGATTTTCAGCGGTTGGAGCAATTTTTTGATGTGATAGTAGTGGATGCTCCTTGTAGTGGTAGCGGACTTTTTAGAAAAGACCCCAATGCCATTAATGAGTGGAGCGACCATAATGTAGCACTCTGTGCACAACGGCAACAAAGAATATTGGCTGATATATTACCTTCTTTAAAGGAAGGGGGTATAGTAATTTACTCCACCTGTTCTTATTCTTTTAGTGAAGACGAAGCCATTGCAGACTGGATGGTTACGGAAATGGGTTGCCAAAGTTTAAAGTTAAATCTCCATTCCGATTGGGGGATTGTTGAAACGAGAACAACGGATTCTGCAGCTTTTGGGTATCGGTTTTATCCAGATAAAGTAAAGGGCGAAGGTTTTTTTATTGCGGCATTTAAAAAAGGGGATGCTGAAAATACTATTTCAAGAAATCAAAAACCAAAAGAAAAAAAGGGATCTGAAAAACTTGGAAATAAAGAATTGGAAATTGTAAAGCCATGGTTAAATAACAATCAGGAGTTATTGTTTTTTAAACAATTGGAAGATGTATTGGCAATTCCTACAACGATGGAAGAAGATTTCAAAATGATTAAATCTACTATGTACATTAAAAAGGCAGGTGTAAAATTAGGGTCCATTATTCGCAATGAATTAATTCCTGCACATGACTTAGCTATTAGTATAATACTTCATCCTACAGTACCCAGACTGGAAGTTGATTTGGAAACCGCTTTACAGTATTTACGAAAAGCGGATATCAAAATAGATTCGGAGTTAAGGGGATGGGTATTGCTTACCTATCAACAATTGCCAGTTGGCTGGATAAAAGCTATGAGCAATCGTATTAATAATTATTATCCTAAAGAGTGGCGCATTCTTAACAAATGAATTGGAAAAGCAACCAACAAAAAATCGTTTCTTTGCATCGAAATTCTTTCATTATGAAATATTTATTCTTCATTGTTTTACTCTTTCCTGTTTTGGCATCAGCTCAAAACAAATCCTTAATGGTGGAAGGGGTTTCTCCTAATTTATTTGTGAGCCATAAAGTAGCACCTAAAGAAAACTATTACAGTATCGGAAGAATCTACAATATCAGTCCAAGGGAAATAGCTCCTTTTAATAAGCTAGAGTTGGAAAGTGGATTGAGTTTGGGACAAAGTTTAAAAATTCCATTAATCGTTTCAAACTTTTTCCAAAGCGGCATAGCTGAAAGTGATGAAATATTTGTACCTGTATTTTATACCTTAAAAGATAAGGAAGGATTGTTTAGGGTAGCGCTTAATCATAATGACCTGTCATTGGAAACCCTAAAAAAATGGAATAATATTAAAGGAGATGCGGTAAGTAAAGGCACCAAATTGATTGTGGGATATTTAAAAGTGAAAAAGGAATTATCAGAACTTGCAAAAGGCGGAACTTTAACGAGTATAAATAATGCTGCAGTAGCATCAGTTAAAACAGAAACGAAAGAAATTGTTGTTGAAAAGCCGGTATCAAAAGCAAGTGTTGTTACAACAACTCCCATTGTTAAAGCTGTAGAAAAGGAAAAACCTGCAGTTGTTCAGGTAGTGAAGGAACCAATAAAAGTAGAAATTAAACCAGCATTTGTGGGTACTAAAAATGATGTGGGTGGATTTTTTAAATCAATGTTTGAGGCACAAATTAAAAATGCCGAACTAATAGAGCAAGAAGGTGTGGCTGGAATATTTAAAAGCACTAGCGGCTGGGAAGATGGGAAATATTATTGCTTACATAATAATGCGTCCGTGGGTACTATTATTAAAATAACCAATCCAGAGAATGGGAAATTTGTATTTGCCAAAGTGTTGGATCTTATGCCAGAGATGGTTCAAAACAATGATTTGATCATCCGTTTGAGTAATGCAGCTTCTGCCGTTTTAGGTATAGAAAACAACTTCAATTGTACACTTATCTTTTCAAAATAAAAGAATTTATCAGTCATTAAATCTAAAGCCTCTTAAAAAGTCCTCAATTTTCATTTTCTTTTTTCCTTCTAACTGTAGTTCAGTTACTATTAAGTACCCATTGTTGCAAGCAAATCGTAGGAAGGTTTTATGGTCCGTTTCAAACTCACCGGTTTTTACAATGGGTATTTCTATTAATTTCGATCCAGAATATATTTTTAATTTCTTCCCTTTTAGAAAAGTAAATGCCGCCGGATAGGGTGATAATCCTCTGATTAAATTATATACTTCATCCACTGATTTGTTCCAGTCTATTTTACAGGTTTCGTTGAAAATTTTGGGAGCGTGTTTTAAAGTTGAATGTTGAAAGTTCAGGGCTGTATGCTGTGGTGTTTCCAATAAACTGCCTTCTGCTAAACCTTTAACCGTTTTTATTAAAAGTTTTGCTCCAATCTCCTTCATGGTATCATGCACATCACTGGCGTTATCGGCTTTTGCAATCGGAAAGCTTTCCTGCATTAAAATGTCACCAGTATCAATTTCATGTTTTAGTTTAAAGGTTGTAACACCGGTTTCCTTTTCGCCATTTATAACTGCCCAGTTTATGGGAGCTGCTCCACGGTACTGGGGCAACAGGCTTCCATGAAGGTTTACGGATCCCATAAGCGGCATATTCCAAACTGCTTCTGGTAACATTCTAAAGGCAACTACAATTTGTAAGTCGGCATTTAACGCATTTAATTCTTCTAAAAATTCGGGGTTCTTTAATTTTTCGGGTTGCAAAACATGAAGATTGTTTTCAATAGCATATTGCTTAACAGCACTTTGTTGCAATTGCATTCCACGTCCTCCGGGTTTGTCTGGCGCAGTAATTACACCAACAATATTACATCCTGCATTTACCAATGCATCTAGCGATGCAACGGCAAATTCGGGTGTACCCATAAATACAATTCGTAAATCTGTAAAATCTTTAGCAGTATTATTTATCATTTTGGTTTATTCAAAATCATCATACAATAAATATTTTTTCCTTATTCTTTTAAACTCCATTAATCCTGGTTGCCAGCTTTTCCTGATATCTTCCTCAATTACTCCGTCTTTAATTTGTTGTTGTAACAAATCATTACCTGCCAATTTGTTGATGAAATTATTTTTTAAGAAGAAACTATCCTTACCAGGAAAAAGTTGATAGGCTTCCATCAAATACTTCAATTGTACCTTATTATCTACGTTCATTAAAACTTCTTCGTTTGATCCAGATAAATTCCAACCAAAACATTTCAAACCAAAACATTTACTGTTTTTAGCACCTGCATTTGGTTTGGGACTAAAAGGGTACAAATGTTTTGGAAGATTGGGATGCCCAAAAATTTGAAAGGGCTTATCTGTGCCTCTGCCTTCACTCATTAAAGTTCCTTCAAAAAAACAAGTGGAAGGGTAAAGATAAATACTTTGCATCTCTTTTAAATTAGGAGAAGGCATTACGGGTAAAATGTATTTACTGTTGTGCGTATAATTTTGGCATTTTAATACCAACACATGAAAGGGAGTATCGGCTGTTGGCTTAGTTGTTATATTGTAAGCATTGATTGCATTGGCTTCAGGCGATAACCAATTTTCGCCAGTGAGCATTAAAGCATATTCTCCCATTGTCATACCATAAACAATGGGTATGGGTTGCATGCCAACAAAGCTTTTGAATTTCATGTCAAGTACGGGTCCATCAACATAAAACCCATTCGGATTTGGTCTGTCTAAAATCAATAATGGTTTATGGTTTTCAAGGGCTGCTTCCAAATAATATTGTAGTGAAGAAATAAAAGTATAAAATCGTACGCCCACATCCTGAATGTCGAAAATTAAAATATCTACATCTTTCAAATCATCGGCAGTAGGTTTTTTGTGGGTACCGTATAAACTGATAACAGGAAGTCCGGTTTTAACATCAATTGCATTGTTAACTTTTTCGCCAGCATCGGCATCGCCTCTAAATCCATGTTCGGGTCCAAATATTTTAACGACATTAATACCGCTGCTAAGTAAAGTGTCAACCAAATGTTTGTTTTTTACCAAACTGGTTTGATTGGCAAATACAGCAACTTTTTTCCCGAGAAGCATAGGAACGTAAACCTCCATCCGCTCGGCAGCCGGTTTAATTTCAGCATGATTTTTTGGCTGATTGGCAAACTGAGCATTAACTGTAGAATAGTAAAACAGTACAGCAATACAACAGTAAATAATTTTCTTCATTCCACTAATTTCACAAAAACTTTTCATTTGGAGACAATTATGTGGTAATTTGCAGGCGTTTTAACGAAATCAGCTTTTATTCTTCCCTTTTAGTTTGTGGAATTAATTTGTAATGGTTTAAAAACCTTGAACTAGTAAAACATCAATTATTAATATAAAACAAAAATTATGCAACAGGTAAAAGAGGGTGATGTAGTAAAAGTACATTATACAGGAAAATTAGTAAATGGCGAACAGTTTGATTCATCGGTAGGCAAAGAACCATTGGAATTTACTGTAGGTGCCGGACAAATGATAAAGGGTTTTGATGCAGCCATGCCAGGAATGAGTTTGGGCGAAAAGAAAACCATCAATATTGCTCCTGAAGATGGATATGGTGAAAGAAGTGAAGAAGCCATTATTCCTTTTCCTAAAGAAAATATACCTGCTGATATGGTACTAGAGCCAGGAATGCCTTTAACCTTAAGCAATCAGGCTGGGCAGCCAGTGCCAGTTGTTGTGGTTGAAGTGAAGGAAGATATAGTTGTTTTGGATGCCAATCATTTCTTAGCAGGACAAGAATTGGTTTTTGATATTGAGTTAGTGGAGATAGCTGAGTAATGGATAATTTATAAATGTATAAAATTGCAGCCTGCGAAAGTAAGCTGCTTTTTTATTTCAATACTGTTCTCAAAAAATTGTTTACTTCTTCCAACTTCCTCTCCTTTGGAGAAGGGTTGGGGAGAGACTATTATTTCTTATTTTTATCCTATGATTCAAATAAGCCAAGAAAGTATTGCCGAACGTTTTATGCGGTATGTGCAAATAGACACACAAAGCGATCCTACAAGTAATGCCCATCCCACCACAGAAAAGCAAAAAGATTTAAGCCAATTATTGTTAAGAGAATTACAGGCAATGGGAATAACAAATTCTTCTACCGATGAATTTGGGTATGTTTATGCTACCATTGCATCCAATAGCAATAAAAAAAATATACCTGTCATTTGTTTTTGCGCCCATGTGGATACTGCTCCCGATTGCAGTGGTACTCATGTAAAACCGATACTTCACAAAAATTATAATGGAGATGATATTGTTTTACCTGATGATCCTTCTCAAGTTTTAAGAATGGTTGACTCACCTTATTTAAAAAACCATATCAATAGCAGCATCATAACTACAAGTGGCACAACTTTGTTGGGTGCCGATGATAAAAGTGGCGTAGCAGCTATTATGGAGGCGGCATTATTTTTTATACAAAACCCTGCCATTAAACATGGTGATATTAAAATATTATTTACGCCAGATGAAGAAGTAGGTAAAGGAACGGCAAAAGTAGATATGAACAAGTTAGGTGCAGCATTTGGTTATACATTGGATGGTGGTGAAGCTGGAAGTTTGGAAGATGAAACTTTTAGTGCCGATGGGGCTATGATTACCATCCATGGAGTAATCGTTCATCCGGGATATGCAAAAGACAAATTAGTGAATGCTTTAAAAGTTGCCGCTGCAGTTTTGGATGCATTGCCAAAAACTGAATGGAGCCCAGAAACGACAGAAAAGAGAGAGGGGTTTGTACATCCAGTATCCATAAATGGCATTGCCGAAAAAGCAACCATTCAATTTATTGTAAGAGATTTTACTATTGAAGGATTAAAAAATCACCATACAAGACTTAAAATAATTTCAGAAGAAACAGTGGCTAAGTTTCCAGGGGCTACTATGGAGTATATTGAGCAAGAGCAGTATCGTAATATGAAAGAAGTGTTGGATGGTTGCCCCCAAGTAGCGGCTTATGCCGAGGAAGCTATACAAAGAGCCGGATTAGCAGTTAAAAAAGAAAGTATTAGAGGTGGAACTGATGGAAGCCGCTTTAGTTATATTGGAATGCCTTGTCCTAATATTTTTACAGGTATGCAAAATATACATAGTAAACTAGAGTGGATTGGTACCAAGGACATGGCTAAAGCCGCAGAAACGATTGTGCATACTGCCATGATTTGGGAGGAGAGGAGTTAAACATTGCAAGTTGTGAGTAGAGAAATAAGTTAGTGATAGTACATATAAAAACCGGTGTTAATGAACACCGGTTTTTTATTGGTCTCTAATTATTAATCTTTAATTTTTCCTAAAACCAAACCAATTACTGCACCAACAATTGCTCCCATAATGGTACTCATTGCAATATCAACCAGCATACCTGTCATATCAACATATAAAGTTGAAAAAGCATACCAGCCCAAACTCAAAGAAACACTAAACAGGAGTGAAATTAAGGCGCCAGCAGAAAGTCCTGCCCCCAAAGTTGAAATATTAGCCCAGCGATTAAAAATATAGGCTAATAAAAATGCCCATGCTAAATTTGATAAAATCATAGCCCACCAAATCATATCTTCTTCAGGGCGCATTGTGGAGTTGTTCATGTGTGCCTCCATAAAGTCTTTTAATAGAAAGCCATATAATAACCATCCTAAGAAAAAGGAAACTACTGCTCCTACGATGGCTGCAATCGATACTTTTTTCATGTTCATAACAGTTTGTTTTGGTTTAAATAAAATTATTTAGATCAACAAAGTATAAAAGCATATTTGTATTTGCAATAGCTGAGCTATATATTTTTTGGATCAATGTGTTCTTTTGATAGTGGACATATTAAAGGCTGCAACATTAAATGTTGCAGCCTTTAATATTATTTTTTATAGTGTATTACTTATTGTTTTTCTAAAAGGGTTTTCAAGTTAGACAGGCCAGTAGCCAGATCACCGCCAACTTCCTTTTCCATATCCATAAAAAGCCCCATCAGGTTCATTGGGTATGGGAAGGCACCCTTAAAGCCCCATTTTACTTTGGTTGTTGAATCTGCATTTGCTTCAGTAGACATATAAGCATAGTCTTCGGCTTCAAATGGCACTTTAAATCTGAGCTGCATATCTACTCTTTCACCTTCAATAATTTTTGTAATTTCCTGTTCACCCTTTCCTACCTCATTATTGTCACTGTCCCAAGCCGAAATAAATCCAACAGTGCCATCGGTACCTGTAAAAGTTTTTTTCATGTTAGGGTCCATCATGGCCCACTTACTATAATTCTCCTGGTTCTTTATAAACTAGATATAATTAAATACATCTTGCTTCGATTTATTGATGTTGATTTCTCTTTCTATAGCATAGTCTTTCTTTACAAATAAGGCTACAATTAAAAGCGTGGCAATGATAAGGGCTATACCGATTAAGATTTTTTTTAAAACTTTCATTTTTATATTTTTAAGTTGATAGATTTTAATATTACACTGCCAATTCAGCAGAGTTTTTAAAAGCAGTAAGGTATTTCATTGATTGTTTTTTAAAAACACTAGGCATTAATAAAGCAAAGCATTTCATAAATCCTTTAAATTGAAACTCCTGTTGTGAGATATAGAGTGTTTTATTGTCATCAATTTTTTTTGGAAACTGATTTTTTCGATATTAAATACACCTTTGGCTTCGTAACTGCCAGTAAACTCTTCTGGTAAATTTCGGACTATTATCGTTTCAGTCATTTCAATTTGTGAAGTGTATTTCATATTTGGTATTATTTAATGAAACGCTATAAAGTTTTTCCTGTTTTATCAATATACAAATATTCTCTTCCCTTTTCAACCAGGACCAGTAATTTATATAATTATGAATTTATTTTTCTCCTTCCAGTTTCTCCAATTCTGGATTAGCCATTGTTCTAGACATGAAATGCATTGTACCTGATTTTTTCCAAACCTTTGTGGCAAATAAGATACCTATAATGAGCCCGATAAAAGCGATGATAATACCAATGGATAATCCCAAGGCTCCAGGAATAGTAAGGAAGAAGATGAATCCAATGATTAGACCTGCTAAAAATGGAGAAGCCATAATTTGTATCCAGCCTATTGTTTCAATAAAAAATTCAAAAAAATTAAGCTTTACTTTTTCTTTTATTTCTTTTGAATTTGGCATACAATATTAAAAAAAATACTTTGTAGTACTTAAGTCTTATGGCCGATAAGCTTAATTGATTTTATCGTTAATAAGATTAGAAAGCTTTTTATTTACAAAATAAGTCGACATCTTCCACAAAGCAATTAATAGAAGTACAAATGAAAAACCATGAACATTAGCAACTGAAATAAAAAGTCCTGCAATAATAAAAATCAAGCCCATACCTATATGGCAATAAGCAAAAAGTTTCTGTCCTACAGCCCAACTCTCCTCATTGAAGACAGTCCATTTAGTGTTTATTCCGTACCAATAATTTTTATACTTTGGAGGAAAAACTAACATAATCAGTCCAATTAATATAAATAAAATGCCAATGTTTGTAATAAAATGAAAATTCAGTTGCATACAATAAAATTGTATAATAAATATACACAATAAAATGAATTTATTGAAAGTTCTCGGAAGTGAAATAGAACAACTAATCCATTAGAGGCTGTTCCTTTAAATAATTATTTTATAATAACATTCATCAGCATTGGTAAAACAAACCAACAAAACAGGGTAATGAGAATTATACTGATGATGTTCATAACCAAGCCAGCTTTTAACATTTCCTTTAACTTGATATGCCCACTACTGAAAACAATTGCATTGGGTGGAGTGCCCATGGGCATCATAGCTGCAGCACTGGCAGCAAGAGTCATAGGAATGCCTAATAAAAGGGGGTCGGCACCCAATGCATCGGCCAAAGCAGCCAATACAGGTGCAAAAACTATTACTTGTGCCACATTACTCATTAGTTCACTAAGAAAAATTGAAATCACAACAATCATCAGCACCAAGGTAAACATCCCAATATTGCTAAAGCTTGCCAACCAATTTCCAATCTGGCCAATCACTCCTGCTTTTTCCAATGTATTGGCAAGGGCAATACCCCCTCCAAACAATAATAAAATGCCCCAGGCCATTTTAGTCGTATCCTTCCACTCTAAAATCATGTGTGAAGCATCTTCTTTTTTAAAACCACTTGATGTTGCAAATAATGCCAAGGCACCCATTATGGCTATCATGTTGTCATCCAATTTAAAAAACTGAAGCTGGTTGATAACATCTTTTGTTATCCATAAAAGGGCAGTTGTACAAAAAATAATTAGCACTCTTTTTTCTGCAATGGATAATTTGCCCAAATCTTTTATTTCTTCATCAATAAAATTATTTATGGCATCGCTATTTTTAATATGGCTTGGATACATCCATTTGGTTAGTACAAAATACAAGGCTGCTAGTAAACAAATAACTAGGGGCAAACAAAGTAATAGCCAATCAATAAACTGAATGGTATAACCATATTTTTTTTCGATAATAGCAGCAAAAGCTACATTGGGAGGTGTGCCAATGAGCGTTGCCATTCCTCCAAAATTACTGGCATAAGCAATCACTAGCATCAGCACCATCGAAAAATTAATCATATTGGTACCAGGTTGCTCATGGTCTTTCATTACCGCAATTACACTTAATGCAATAGGAAACATCATCATGGCTGTAGCAGTATTACTTAGCCACATGCTTAAAAAAGCGGTGGCAATAATAAATCCAAGAATGATGCGATTACCGCTAGTGCCAGTATATTTTACAATGTGGAGAGCTATGCGTTTGTGGAGATTCCATTTTTCAATGGCGAGGCCTATCATAAATCCACCCATAAATAAAAAGATCACAGGGTTGCTATATGCCTTTGCTACTTCTTCCATTGTTGAAGTGTTTAACAATGGAAATAAAACCAAGGGCACCAAAGCTACTGCTGGCATGGGGAGTGCTTCCGTAATCCACCAGGTAATCATAAGCACAGCAACTGCTACTGCACGAGCAGCCACAGGCTCTAAACTAAATGGATTAAAAAAATAAGATAAGGATGCTAATGCAGCACCTAATAAAAATGAAAGCAATTGTTGATTCTTTTTTATCAAAGCCATAAAATTGTGTGGTATTACTTGTTGAAGCAGCAAATATATTATTCCCTTACAAAGAAGACCTGTTTTATTTTGTTATCCTCTATTTTAAAAATGGCTACAACTTTTACATCAATGCCTGATGAACGGCCAGTAATAAATTCGTGATCAAAAACAGTGTTGCCCATAACAATACGATTGTTTATGGTTGCCTTTTGATTTGGATTGGTTTTCCAGGCAGTAGTATAATGTTCCCTCATTTTGATTTTCCCTTTATATATAAGGGTGCCAGGGAAATTGTACACTTCTACATCCTCACTATAGCAATCTAAGAAAGCGTCTAGGTTTTGGATATTATAGGCTTTTAACTGTGCTTCCACAAGTTCTGATGAACTAAAAGTTTGGCCTTTTATTGAATTGCTAATGATAAAAATCAGGCAAAAAGTAAATAGTGATTTCATATTTGTATGTTTTGAAAATAGTTTTCGCTATAAATGTACTAATTTAAATCACTGAAGTATTTGGTTTTTACTTTGTGTTTTTCTTGTTAGTTTGGGTTTAACAACAATAGTTATTACAATTTAAAATAATTATGATGAAAAAATTTGTTATTATATTATTGATAGGAACAATTGTGTCACTATCTGTGTCGGCTCAAAAAGAATTTGAAGGAACAATTAAATTTTCCTGGAAGATTGTGGGTGAAGGGTCAGATATGATTGATGCTATGATGCCTTCGGCATCTTATTATTTGGTGAGAAACAAAGATGTTCTTTTTAAAATGGAAGGGGGAATGATGACTGCGATGATTGGAGATATTTTGTATTTGAACAAGTCTAAGTTATCTTATATGATTAGGAAAGGAGAAAAGATCGCTTATAAGATTGAACAGGAAGTAACTACTGATAAAAATGTAAAACCTACGGTTATCAAAGTAGATGAAATATTAAAAATTTTGGGTTACGATTGCCAAAAGTATAAAGTGATTACTAAATCAGGGGGAGTGGAAACAGTTCAATATATTTGGACCACTAATGCATTTAAATTCCCTGGCATGGTAAAAAATAAAGCTACTAGAAATAGTAACCTTAAAATTGAAGGAGTAGATGGCTTGCCTTTAAAGCTGATAACCTCAGCCGGTCCAATGAACATTATTATGACTGCTACATTAATGAATAAATCGGTGCCAGATAAAAGTAATTTTGTTTTACCAAAGGACTATGAAATCAAAATATTTGATGCATCGAAAATTATGGGGTTTTAAAAAGAATGAAACCCTATTCAACTTTATTGACAGTTTAAATTTCAATTTCTTTTGTTTTACTATAGGAAGACCAATGTGTATTTTCCTTTGATAGGTATCCTTCAATTTGCTCAACAAAAACAGCAAAGGAATCGTTATTTCTATAAGGGCCGGCTTTAGTGATATAGAGAAATTTTTCGTGTTTTAATAATTCTGCTATTGCTCTGTATTCAATCCAATTTTCTTGAAGTTTGTATAAAGTAACCATGTTTGTAGTTAAAGCAACTATTAACCAGCTAAGCCAATTGTAATTTTTAATGTCACTTTTTAAGTAGTAAGAAAACCAGCCATCAATGGAATGGATAAGGCTAACACAGTTTCTGTTATTTTCATTCTCATAAACCATTTCTTGTGCCAGGCGCCCTTTTTTTCATACCATTCAATTTGGTCTTGAACTCGCTGGTCTAAATATTCTTGTTCAGTCATTTTATAAAGTATAAAATATGATTAATCTTTTTTTAAATCTTTTTTCATCAAATCCCAATTCTCTTTTTTTAAAACTGGAACATTGATGATGCTTTTGTTTTTTAAAGCATCAATAATGGTTTTTGCTCTTTCTTCTGAATCGGGGTGAGTACTTATCCAATAAAACTGTGTAGGTATAGTATTTGTTGATTGAGCCAGTCTAAACATAAAATTGGCCAATGGCTCGGGAGAAATTTTAGCTTTTATTAAATAATCAACAGCTGTTAAGTCGGCTTCGGTTTCCAGTTTTCTGCTGTAACTGCTTGAAGTTAAAATTTTGAGTATACTTTTAATCAACTCGGAATTTGTGTTGCCAGTAGTTATAGAAATTAAGGCCGTTAAACCTACTTCGTTAACCAGCTTCTTCATTAAATGGTTTTTCTCCATATGGGCAATTTCATGGCCAATGATGCCGCTAAGTTCTGCTTCTTCTTCGCAGGCTTCTATGAGCCCGGTAAAAATTACAAGGTGGTTGTTGGGTAAGGCAAAGGCATTTATTTCATCCTTTTCAATAATGTGGATTTTGATTTTACTACTATCGATATTGTTGCTTTTGCAAATACTAATTTTTAATTTATTAACTGCAGTAATAGTAAAAGATGAGGTTGATTCTTTTTCAGATTTTTTGATCATGTCCCAAAAAAAATCGCCAAGCTTCTCCTCCGTTTTTTTAGTTTTCTGTTTAACTTTTAAAACGGTAACCCAATCCACTTGTTTTAAAACAAACCAGGATCCAAAAAATAAAACGACTAAAGCTAATAACTGAATAGGAATTTTTTTCATATTAAGGTTTGCATAAAAGATGTGTTAATCCACCATAAAAAAACCATTCTACATGAATACCTTTTCTTGTTTTAATAGCGGTATAAATAGTGGCAATAAATTCAGCCAGGTTGAAAACAATTACAGTCATCATATAGGCTAAGTAATTGCTTGTAATTGTCTCGTCTCTAAAAATTATGGAAATCGTCCACCAAAAAGCAGCACTGTTCATGAATAAGACTGATAATTGAGATAACAATGCCTGGGTGCAATGCCATCGAACAAAATAAGTACCCTTTCGGTTGCCGAAATAAAATATTATTGTAGCAAACAAGTTGATGATTGGTAGAGGAAGTCCGGCAATAAAAGCAATCAACGACATTAAATAACTGCTACTGGCTTTTTCAGCTTCATGTTCTCCGGGTATGTAGGGAAAGTTTTGAGTTGTTATCATAAGTCTTTGTATATATTCCAGATCCAGTTTCCTGTAACAAGCAATAATGCAGGGATGAACACCCATTTTCGCCTGAGAAAAACTTCCATCCGGGTATAAAAAATAAATAAAGATGATTTACGTTTTAAAACATCATATAAAATCCAAAAAGGGGCAATTATCAGAATGGTAAATAAAACCAAACCAATGGGGTTCCAGTATAAGGCAGAAGAAATATCAGCTTGTAAAAGAGATATCATCGACCTGGTAGAACCGCAAGAAGGGCAGGGAATACTTGTTGTATGTTTGATGAAACAAACAACAAGCTCTTTACTGTTTGGTTGGGTAATTGCACGGTAAGAAATGGCCGTATATGTATACCCAACCAAGCAGGCTAAAAGTAAGAGTAAGTAAAGTTTGTTTTTTTTCAATTTTAATACAATAGTTGTTGTAGTTTTTCCATATTTTTTTCCCTAGTAGCACCCTGAATTAAAAACCAATCGATAATGGCCCAAATACCCAGTCCGCCACAGGTTAATAATTTACCAACGCCCATGCCTGTGTCACCAATAATAAAACGGTCGATACCCAGGCTGCCGGCCAAAAGAGAAACAATTAAACTAGTGGTTGGGTCTTTAAACTGAGCAGTAATAATGGAACTCCATTTTGAGTCATCAATTGCAATCAATCTTTCCCTAATTTGATTAAGATGATGTGCTTCAAAAAATTTGCTATTGGCCATTAAGAACATGTCTACTTTTTGCGCTTCCATTTTTAGTTGTTTTAGTTTTAATATCTACTCATTTGGCTTTTCGAAACCGCCCCGTTTTTATTGTGGTTGCCGGACTCCACATTGATTTTGTATCAAAGAATAAATATATACATTTTAATGGCTAACATTAAAATAAAAGACAGAATACTTGAAAATTAGTTGACTAGGTACTTTGGCTAATCCGGAATTCTAAATCAAATTATGGCTGAACTAATTTTATTTAAGGTTTATTTTACCCTTGTGTAATTTAATGTATTGCCTCTTCCCATAAAAGACAAGGATAAGTTTGTGGCATTTAATTCGATAATGTAATAACAGAGATCACTTTTAATTAGTGATAAGTATTTATCCTTTTCACTTGGCAGATGATTATATGTGTCAGATTGGTTTGTGCATTTGTCTGATAGTGAAAACGTTTCTACAACCAAATCATTCATCACAGTAGCAATTTCCTTACGTTGGTTGTTTTCAAAAATTATGAAATTGGTTTTATCATCGGTGCTTTGCCATTTGCCCTGTAATAAATAAAAATTAGATTTTAAGGAATCGGTAATTTCAACTGACTTAGCTGACGAGCCTTTTTCAATTGTTATTGATGTTACTGAATCTGTTACTGAAAAAGTAGCATCAGCTCTATTGGAACAACTCGTGATTAAGGTTAAAGAGTATAAAAAAATAGAGAAATTGAGCATCGTTGATTTCATGCTTTAAAGATAAGACGATTTGTGGGATTGATTTTTAACTTAGCACTTTATCGCTTTATAGATTGAAAGCATTTCCCATAGCAATTAAAAAAATCCCTACAATAAAATTGCAGGGATTTTAAAAAATAGATTTCACTTATTTAAGTTCTGGCAAAATAAAATTATCCTTTAAAGAATTTATGAAAATATGGAATGGTTTCAATGCCTTTATAAAAATTTGCCAGATCAAATTTTTCGTTAGGGCTATGCAAGTTATCACTGTCTAATCCAAAACCCATTAGCACTACTTTACAGCCTAATTCTTTTTCAAATAGTGAACAGATAGGGATGCTTCCACCACCACGTACTGGAATGGGAGTTTTGCCAAAAGTGGTTTCCATAGCTTTAGAAGCTGCTTGGTAGGCACTACTGCTTATTGGGGTTAAATAGGGCTCTCCACCATGATGAAGAGTTGCTTTTACCTGTACATAGGGTGGCGCAATTGTGTGCAAGTGGTTAATTAAGAGCTTGGTTATTTTATCGCTGCTTTGGTTGGGTACCAACCTTGCAGATATTTTTGCAAAGGCTTTGCTGGGTAAAACGGTCTTGGCACCTTCGCCGGTATAACCACCCCAAATGCCATTCAGCTCTAGGGTTGGGCGTATGCCGGTGCGTTCGTTGGTGCTGTATCCTGTTTCTCCCCATAGTTCAATCACGCCTAGGTCGTCTTTATATTCGGCTTCGTTAAAGGGGGCTTCTGCCATCAGTGCTCTTTCTTCTGTAGAGGATTCCAATACAGCATCATAAAAACCTGGTATAGATACATGGTTGTTTTCATCATGCAATGAGGCAATCATTTTTGCCAATATGGTAATTGGGTTGGCCACAGCGCCACCATATACTCCACTATGTAAGTCACGGTTTGGCCCGGTTACCTCTACTTCAATATAACTTAAACCTCTTAAGCCAATATCTAAGCTAGGAGTGTCGAGGCTTATCATAGCGCTGTCGCTAATAAGCACACAATCTGCTTTCAAAAGATCTGTGTGGCTTTTAACAAAGGTTGCTAGGTTTGGAGAACCTACCTCTTCTTCGCCTTCAATACAAAACTTAATATTATTTTCGAGCGTATTGGTATGGATTAAAGTTTCCAATGCTTTTACATGCATATACATTTGTCCTTTATCATCGCAACTGCCACGAGCAAAAATTTTACCGTCAATAATTACCGGATCAAATGGGCCGCTTTTCCAAAGCTCCAAAGGTTCGGCAGGTTGTACATCATAATGACCGTATACTAAAACAGTTGGAAGTGAAGGGTCAATTATTTTTTCGGCATAAACAATGGGATGCCCTAGCGTTGGATAAATTTCTGCTTTATCAACTCCTGCTTCAATTAGGCGTTGTTTTACAGCCTCGGCACAGGTAATCATATCTGGCTTGTGCTCTGCTTTTGCACTCACACTTGGTATACGAAGGAGTGCTAACAACTCTTCTAAAAAACGATCTTTATTTTTTTCTTGATAATCTTTCCAAACTTGCATAAATGTGATTTAAATATAAATTAAGAGGGGCTAAATTAGGTTTTTTTAGTTTGAAATAAGAGTATGTTAAAAAACAGCAAAAATTTGCAAAACTGGATAAATTGTGCTTTGATTTTTTTGATGAGATGTTATATTTGCGACAGATTGTTTGTCAATTTATCAGCCTTTGTTTTAGTTGGATCGCACTTGGTTCTGTCTAGTACAAAGGCTGAGACGATTTTAGGAAGGTCTGTTTTAGCTGTAGAGGGCAATTCTCAAGGGGTTCGAAGTTTCTAAAGAATTTTATGGCGAAATTTTCGATAAGCCAAAAGCGGCAATCCAGCCAATATATAAACCACTGCAAAAAGAACTAGCAGCCATTTCATTATTGAAAAAATGAAAGTAAAGAGGCTGATGAACCAATTAACATGACCATGTAGTGAAAATAGCATCCCAATGTTTTCAACAATGTCAAAACATCCGGCCGTTAAGGCACCAATGGCAATCCATTGACCAACTTTAGTGAATTTGCCTATTAATTTTTGAGAAAGTAAGATGCAGGAGAAATAAAAAAACAAAGAATAGAAAATAAGAAAAATAAAATCGAACTGTGTATTTACTACGGCAGACTTTATTCTATTAGAATCTGAAGTAGGAGACCATGCTGCAATGACTTGGTTAACTTTATCTGGGCTATAGGCAAACTCTAAATTAATAATTGCACAAGCTGTCTTTTCAGTTTTTAAGGCTTTTCCAGATTCGCTCATTACTAAAATCATTGTTAATGATCCTACAATGGAAATGGTCATCAAAATAAACTGACTATATAATTTCATTTTATTGAGGAGAGATTAATTATTTTATTGATTCTAATCTTTGTTCAACATAATCCCAGTTTACAACTTGCCACCAATTTTCAATATAATCGGCTCTTTTATTTTGGTATTTTAAATAATAAGCATGCTCCCAAACATCCAAACAAAGTATGGGGTAGCCTTTTATATCGCTAATATCCATTAATGGATTGTCTTGGTTAGCTGTGGAGCCAATCATTAGCTTTTTATCTTTATTAATGTAAAGCCAAGCCCAGCCACTACCAAATCGGGTTTTGCCTGCGTTGGCAAATTGGTTCTTAAAATTATCGAAGGATGTAAAATGCTTTTCAATTGTTTTTAGAAATTTTCCCGAAGGTTTGTTGTCTTCGGTTTTGGGACGCATACATTGCCAAAACATTTCGTGGTTATAATGTCCGCCTCCATTGTTTCGCATTTTGGAAGAGTAGGAAGAAATTTTTAACAATACATCTTCAAGAGGTTTTGATATGTCAACATTTTCTGAAGCAGCTGCCTCCTTTACATTTTTTGAATACCCAGCAGCATGCTTACTATAATGTAATTCCATGGTGGTGGTATCTATAATATTCGCAAAAGCATCGTAGCTATACGGTAGTGGTTCTTGATTAAAGCCAGTTGTAAAACCTCCAGTAATAGCATTTTGTTTTGTTGAAAATGACTGCAATAAAGGAGATGCAGCACTAAATCCAATTCCTAAGGCTATACTACCTTTTAGAGAGGTACTTATAAATTTTCTTCGGTTTGTTTTTGATTGATTTGCCATAAAGAAGTTTTCAAGTAATATATCACTTCTTCTTAAATGTACTAAATAAATGTTGAAAATTTTTGAATATTCGGATATAAAACTCTTTATTAAATAGCTGAGAGTCATGCATGGCTTTATAAGTAAGAAAAATACCAACTGGCGTAAGTACAATAACTGCCAACCACATTCCTATAAATGGAGAAACAATATCTTCTTTTACAAATTTTTCACCAAACATATTTAACAGGTGAAACTGTAAAAAGAAAATGATGGCAACTACCAGGGGCATTCCCAATCCGCCTTTACGAATAATGGAACCTAAGGGAGCTCCAATAAAAAATAGCACAAAGCAAGCAAGAGACAATGAATATTTCCGGTGCCATTCAATTTTATGATGTTTAATTTCATAATGGAGGCCACTCATTTGAGCACCTGGACCCATGATGCTGCTATTAATATTGTTGGCAACATTTATAGAAGCATCATGTACAATAAACTTGGCTGAGTCTGGAATTAATTCATCAAAGTTTTTATGAATTAGTTTAGGGGCTTTTACTTTTTTCCAAACACTATCATTAATATCAGTATAAGGAAGGTAAGTATAAAACGATCTGTTCAATCTGTTATATAAACTGTCATTAAGTTTGGTAATAGAATCAAGGGAGCTACTAATTTGGCTTGAGCTTAACATCTTGAAATTACTTCTATAAATACTGTCGTTGGTGCTTTGTTTTTGAAGCGAGCTGATGTCGAATAGTTTTTTAAAAGAGGAAAACCCCAGCCTAATAAATTCAGTTGCTGAATCACCATGTGTTCCATTTTCCTGATAACGAAATCCATTGGTTAGATTAAATTCTAGAAATTTTTTGTCATCTGAAATTTTCATAACACCCTTTTCTGCAATGATGGTATTGTTTTGTAAGTAATTGGTTTGTTCATAAATTAATACATTATGAATGGTTTTTCCATCTGCATCTTTTTTACCTGCTTTAATAGCATAATTGGGGATATGAGTAAAGAATACTCCTTCTTTTAAATCGAAAGCAGGTTTTTTAAAATAGATATCATTATAAAGGGTTACAAATTTTAAATTGGCATAAGGGATTACATAGTTTGCAAAAAGAAAAGTGATGCCGCTAAAGAAAACAGCCACCCACATTAGGGGCCTCATGAAACGTAATAAGGATATGCCCGCAGATTTTATAGCAACCAGTTCAAAACTTTCACCCAGGTTGCCAAAAGTCATTATGGATGAGATAAGGATGGCAATGGGCATTGCCAAAGTGAGCATGGAAGCACTTACATACCATAAAAACTGGCCAATGGTAATTAAATCCAGCCCTTTTCCTACTAAATCATCTAAATATTTCCACAAGCCCTGCATCATCAAAACAAAAAAAGCAATAAAGAACGTTGCGATAAACGGCCCGATGAATGATTTGAGTATAAGTTTATCGAGTTTTTTTATCATGACCTCCTTAAGATGTTGTGAAGTTTAAATGCTGTAATTTGATGTTACTTATGAATAATGAATCAAAATTAACTATTTCTGATGAGGAACTGCAACTGGCGAATAACAGTGCCTGGATTTTAACTAAACATATCATTATTGATAAAGTATATTTTTTGTTTGGTAAACTTTATCAATCCATGAAGTTGACTTTTGAAAATGAAATGGATTGGCTTCCTCCAGAAATCAAATCTTCAGAACCCAAGATTACAAAGGGAGAAAATTATTTGCAATTGCCTTATGTGATACTTGATTATCCAAGAAAATTTGAAGATCAAAATATTTTTGCAATAAGAACGATGTTTTGGTGGGGGAATTTTTTCAGTATCAGTTTGCAATTATCGGGTAAGTATAAAAAAATGTATGAAAATAGGCTGATAAAGAATGGGCAAAAACTAGGCGATGGATATTTTATTTGTGTTAATGAAAACCAGTGGCAACATAACTTTACTGAGGATAACTATATAGCCATTCATCAGCTAACAAAAATAGAATTTGAAAATGTGGTTAAACAAAAGGAATTTGTAAAACTGGCTATTCATTTCCCATTACATCAATGGAATGATTTACCTGAATTACTTGATCAGTCATTTAATGTGCTACTAGGTTTATTGAAAACTTAACTTCCCAAACGGTGAAATAAATCTTTCACCTGGTATTCCCATAATTGGCTTTGGTCTTTTATTTCTTTCTTCTCAGCAAAATCAGTAATCACTAAAATAGTTTGATTAGTTACTTCCGATTTTTCAATTCTCCATTCAAAATATTCATCTTTAGTCATATAGTCCCAACGAAACCGAACAAACTTTGCTTCCTCACTATCTATTAATTCTGCTTTTTCAATAGTGCCATCCCAAGCAAAACTATAAACGCCATCACGCTCATCTACCACATCAGCAAACCACTCTTGTAAACCTGCAGGGGTTATTAAAAATTCATATAAAATCCCTGGCGAACATCTAACTGGAAATTCCAATGTATATAATACTTTCTTACTCATCCTTTATTATTAAATTCTTTGTAATGCTGCAATAATAGCAAATTAAACTACGCTATAATTTTTTTTGTTTAATTATTTTATATTTAAGTTATTAACATTATTATTTAAGTGAAAAGTGCTTAAAACCTACTGAAATGTAGTTTTATTAAGTTATTATTTTGGTATCCAATTGGAAATAGTATAAATTACGTTAATAAAACAACGGCTTTTTAACAATTTCTTAACCCCTAAATTTTTTATTAATTAACCTTTAAACAATCCGACTTATGAGCATGCGTCAGCTTAAAATCACTAAGTCCATAACCAATCGTGAAAGTCAAAGTTTAGAGAAATACCTGCAAGAGATAGGAAAAGTAGAATTAATAACTCCGGAAGAAGAAGTAAAATTAGCCATCAAAATAAAACAAGGTTGTCAGGTATCACTTGAAAAATTGACCAAAGCAAATCTCCGCTTTGTTGTATCTGTAGCCAAACAATATCAAAATCAAGGACTTACATTGCCCGATTTAATCAATGAGGGTAATCTTGGTTTAATTAAAGCAGCCCAGCGTTTTGATGAAACCCGGGGTTTTAAATTCATTTCCTACGCAGTTTGGTGGATTAGGCAAAGTATTTTACAAGCATTGGCCGAGCAATCAAGAATTGTAAGATTGCCCTTAAATAAGGTGGGTTTAACCAACCGAATTGGCAAAGCATTTTCACAACTTGAACAAGAATTTGAACGAGAGCCTACACCTGAAGAGTTAGCGTATTTATTAGATTTAGATGTGGAAGAAGTTACAGCTACTTTGGGTTCATCAGCAAGGCATTTAAGCATGGACCAACCTTTATCTGATGGAGAAGAAAGTACTTTAATTGATGTATTGATTAATAAAAATGCCGAAAATACAGATGAGGCCTTAGCTTTTACTGCATCTCTTAAAACTGAAATAGACCGTTCATTAAGCACTTTAACTGAACGGCAAAAAGAAGTTATTCGGTTTTTCTTTGGCATTGGCGTTGATCATGCCCTTAGCTTGGAGGATATTGGGGCACATTTTAATTTAACCCGGGAAAGAGTAAGGCAAATAAAAGACAAAGCCATCACTAAACTACGTTCAACTTCACGCTGTAAACTTTTAAAAAGCTATTTGGGTACATAGTAATTTAATTCGCCATTAAATTAGTAAAACAGGAAATTATCCTGTTTTTTTATACCAAGTGATTGGTAAAAGCTTAATGAGCTTAGCTTACATGAGATTATTGAATTCTATTTTAATAATCCTTAAAATTCCCCGAAATTTGCAAAACTATAAATTACAATAAATGGCAATTGAAATAAAAGTTCCTACGGTTGGCGAAAGCATTAGTGAGGTAACCTTGGTGAAATGGCATAAGCAGGATGGGGATTATGTAAACAGGGATGAAGTGATTGCTGAGCTGGAAAGTGAAAAAGCCACTTTTGAAATTAATGCTGAACAAGCCGGGGCTTTAAAAATTATTGCCAAAGAAGGAGATACCTTAAATATTGGAGACCTTGTTTGCCACATAGATACCGATGCTCCAAAACCAGAAGGGATAGAAGCTGTTGAAGTGGAAGCAGTAAAAACAGTTAGTCAAACTCAAGGAACAGCTACAAAAACACAAACTGATTTAAAAGCTACACCTGTTGCAGCAGCCATTATCGCTGATAAAAATGTGGATGTAAAAGAAGTGAAAGCTTCGGGTAGTAATGGTAAAATTATTAAGCAGGATGTAATGGATGCTTTAAATAATCCGGGAAGAATGCCTGGTACTGTTTTATTTGAGCGGAATGATAAGGTAGAAAAAATGAGCAACCTGCGTAAAACCATCAGTCGCCGATTGGTGGAAGCAAAAAATACCACCGCCATGCTCACCACTTTTAATGAAGTGGATATGAGTGCCATCATGGAAGTGAGGAAAAAGTACAAGGATAAGTTTAAAGAATTGCATGGCGTTAATCTTGGCTTTATGAGTTTCTTTACCAAGGCTTGTAGCTATGCATTGTTGGAATGGCCAGCTGTAAATGCTTACTTAGATGGCGAGAATATTATTTACCACAACTATTGCGATATTTCAATAGCGGTAAGTGCTCCAAAAGGTTTGGTTGTGCCTGTAATACGTAATGCTGAAAGCCTAAGTATGGCTGGCATCGAATCGAAAGTAGTGGAATTAGCTACTAAGGCAAAAGAAAATAAACTGACCATTGAGGAAATGACTGGCGGAACTTTTACCATCACTAATGGCGGAATTTTTGGTTCAATGATGAGTACGCCCATTATCAATATTCCCCAGTCGGCCATTTTGGGAATGCATAATATCTTGGATAGGCCCATGGCTGTTAATGGACAGGTAGTGATTAAGCCCATGATGTATTTAGCTTTGAGTTATGATCACCGTATCATTGACGGAAGAGAGTCGGTAGGTTTTTTGGTAAGGTTAAAAGAATTGTTGGAGAACCCCGATTTGTTACTTTTTGGAAAAGACCCGGTTAAAAGTTTATTAGAACTTTAGTTTTCACTTAAAAATATTAAAAAGCCTGCATTAATCCTGCAGGCTTTATTTTTGCTTTTATGCGATTTCATTCTTATTTAAACTCTGCTGTATCCATTATCAATACATTTACTTGCGATGAACCTTTGTCTGGTTATTTGAAACGGCATTTTGCTGCCAATAAAAAGTATGGTTCAAAAGATAGAAAACAAATTGGGGCGCTTGTATATCATTTTTACCGGCTGGGAAAAACCTTGCCTAATACGGCTGTAGAAGAAAAAATAGTAATGGCTGTTTTTTTATGCACCCACAATTCCAGCGATTTTCTAGCTTTTCATAAACCTGAATGGAATAATCAAATTGGCATTCCTATTGCTGATAAGCTGGCTTTATTACAATTCGATGCAAATACTATTTTCCCTTGGAAAGAGGAGCTAAGCGAAGGGATCGACCATCAAGCTTTTTCTAACTCTATTTTTATTCAACCCGATTTATTTGTAAGAATTAGGCCTGGTAAAAACGAAACAGTCATCAACAAAATAAAAGAAGCAGGCTTGGATTTTAATTTAATTGCTGATGATTGTATTGCATTACCCAACGCCTCAAAAATTGATACGGTATTAGCTATTGACAAAGAGGTTGTTATTCAGGATTACAATTCTCAACAAGTACTCAATTATCTTAAACAACCAGCATCCATTAAACAATCTATTATATCAGCTTGGGATTGTTGTGCGGCCAGTGGAGGGAAATCTATTTTACTTTCTGACATTTTGGATCAGCCATTTCATTTGCAAGTTTCGGATATTAGGGAAAATATTTTAGTCAACCTCGAAAAAAGATTTGCTGCTGCTGGTATCAAAAACTTTAAATCTTCTGTGGCCAATCTTGCTACGCCAAATGACAAGCCACCCAAAAATGAAAACTACCAACTCATTATTTGTGATGCTCCTTGTAGTGGAAGTGGGACATGGGGGCGAACGCCAGAGCAACTACATTATTTTAAACCCAAGGCCCTGCTTCATTACAGCGATTTGCAAAAAAAAATAGTAAGTAATATAATTCCTCAATTACAAAAAGATGGTCTGCTTATTTATATCACTTGTTCAGTGTTTAAAAAAGAGAATGAAGAAATAGTGTCATTCATCCAAGATAAATTCAAACTACAACTTGTAGAAATGAATACTTTAATTGGGTACAATAAAAAAGCAGATACTATGTTTACAGCAGTCTTCAAAAAATAAAAGCCGACACTTTTATTTGTGGGCTTTTAGTAAAACAATTATTGACTTTATTGTACTACAATCTTTTTTACTTGCTTAGTATTATCGCTTAATAGTACAGTAACATAATAAATTCCC
Organism: uncultured Chitinophagaceae bacterium; assembly: GCA_947085175.1. GTDB lineage: Bacteria > Bacteroidota > Bacteroidia > Chitinophagales > Chitinophagaceae > Ferruginibacter. The sequence continues at coordinate 483,817 of CAMTVJ010000005.1, read as the reverse complement.
GCAGTCATGTTTTTCATTGGTATGGTATAGGTTTGACCGCCTGCAGCCTGCATAAAACTCTTTGCATACATTCTTTGTCCTGCAGCATTTCTAATAATAATGTCTGTTTTAACAGCTGCCGTCCTTATCACCAATATGTTTAGATTATCTCTTACAGGATTGGGACTAATCACAATTTGATCGGGCATTGGAACAGAGCAAAACAAAGGGTCGTTAATGACATTTAAGAGTGCTGTATCGGTACAATTAAAAGTATTTGTCTCAATCAACTGGTAACTACCTGCAGCAGTTATTGAAGTTGGATTAGCTACCGCAACGCCTGCAATCGTCCAGGCTCTTGTAAAACCTGTTGTAGAAAATTGTGTAGTTAAATTAATACTGCTATCGGTACATTTCGAAATGAATTTATCGGGTCCTAAATTTGGTTTAGGGTTTACATTCAATGTAAATAAAGCCGTATCGGCGCAGCCAGAATTATTACCAGCCACTAATTGATATATACCTGCTGTTATTACTACTGCAGGATTGGTTACAGCAATTCCTCCTATCGTCCAATTAGAGATGAGTCCTGTTGTGATGAATTGTGTGGTAAGATTAAAAGATCCACCAGTACAAATGGAAGAGGATTTATCGGTACCTAAATTTGGTTTAGGGGTAAAGTTTATGGTCATTGAATCTAAATAAAAACTGGTGTCGGTTGCTATGTCCATTCTTAAACGATACACAATACCACTACTAGTAAAATTGCTTAGGTCATCACTAAAAGAAAAGTTACGGGATATAAATGCACCGGTTGAAGTATGCGTACTTACCGTTGTATAGTTTGATGTTGGCGTCAATTTTCTTTCAACAATAATACTAATTGCCGAATCCGTTTTTGCCGTCCATTGTAAATTAGCAGCACAGTTTGAAACAGAACTAGATTTTGTAAACAATTGTTTTTCTAACATCACAAATGCCTTTTTTAAATCAGGGATACCGTAGCCCATTCTATCATCGGGGTTGTTAGCCCTAGTAGCAGCTTGTTGCATGACATTGATGATACCCATATTATTTATTTCGGGAAAGGCCTGCCATAAACAAGAAGCTAAGCCTGCAATATTGGGACAGGCAAAAGAAGTACCGCTACTAAAAACCGGATTGCCGGTAGATTGGCTAGCCACTACTGCATTCCAACCAACTGCTGCAATAGAAGGTTTAATTTGGCCATCACTACTGGGGCCAAAACTACTAAAACTGGCTACTTGCCCTGCTGTATTTACTGCACCCACCGCTACAACACTATCTGCATCAGATGGGGTAATAATATACTTCCAGGCTCCATTACCTTCATTACCTGCTGCTAAAAACATAAGGATTCCTTTTTTTGCAGCAAGGTCTGCTGCCTTTGCACTCATGGTGGTATTACCATCCATATTGGCATAGGTATAATTGAAAATGGGATTGTCAAACGAATAATATCCTAATGATGTAGAGGTTACTTCTACACCCAAACTATCAGCTCTTTCCATGCCTGCTATCCAGTTTTGTTCTTCAATAGGATATTCAGTGGCTACGTCTTCGGTACGGTATAAATAATAAGAAAGCTTTGGCGCTGTACCCATAAAAAGGCCGGGCATATTAGCTGCCATGGTGCTTAAACAGTTCATTCCATGTGGATGATCATCATTCACATTAGCATGTCGGGAAACAAAATCCCAGGTACCTAATATTTGTCCGTTGTTTCTTACACTGTCAAAAGTGGGCAGTGTTAAGTAATTAAAAAACCCTGCATCTAAAACAGCCATATGCATCCCCTGGCCACGGAACCCCCGGTTATGTAAAAAGTCTCCTTTATTCAATTTTACCTGCCCTGCACTCTGTCCATAATTATAAAAATCGGCAGTAATTAATTGAGGTAAGGGGGGCATTATAATAGATTCATCCGGCGTTTCTAATTGTTTATTTACTGCAATAATTTCACCAGGTCTAGCACCAATTGGGCCGCTGCTAATAACAAATGGGAAACTATTTATTTTGGCTAAAGCTGCCGCATCGGTAGTTTGAATGGCCACCTGGTTTAACCATTTGGAAGAATTGAGAATGGTAACCGCACCTGCCAAACGAATGCTGTCAATATATCTTGGTGTAATGGGCAGATCGGTTGAGTCAATGGCTATTGCATACCTGGTTCTTCTATCTATCGATCGCTGAGTAAGGTATTGAATAGGATTACTTAAAGAAAAAGGGTTAGAGCCCTTATCTTTTAAACGAATGATATACCTAGTAAACTGGGCATAGCAATCAGATTCTGCTATAAAAAACGCTATTAGTACTAGAAGAAAACACTTTTTCATTGAGTGAGTTTAATTTTTTAACTAAGCAATTGATCAGCTGAAAGCTTTAGTCTATACCAAAATTAACAATTATATGCCCATTTCAACCAGGTAGCGCCCCATGTAAATCCTCCACCAAAAGCAGCCAGTATAATATTGTCGCCTTTTTTCAATTGCTTTTCCCATTCCCATAAACACAAAGGCAAAGTTCCGGCAGTAGTGTTTCCAAATTTCTGAATATTTACCATTACCTTTTCCTTGGGTAAGCCCATTCTGTTGGCAGTGGCATCTATAATGCGCAGGTTGGCCTGATGTGGTACAAGCCAGGCAATATCATCGGCTGTTAAATTATTTCTTTGCATTAATTCGTAACTCACATCGGCCATTCCTTTTACAGCAAATTTAAATACTGCCTGTCCCTCCTGATATACATAGTGTTCTTTAGCTAAAACCGATTCAACCGTTGCTGGTTTTACTGAGCCACCCGCTTTCATGTGTAGGAATTGTCTTCCATTGCCATCCGATTTTAAAAGGCTGTCTTTAATGCCATTTTCTTCTTCAGAGGGTTCTAATAAAACAGCTCCAGCACCATCACCAAAAATAATGCAAGTGGTTCTGTCGCTATAATCAACAATACTGCTCATTTTATCAACACCTACTACTACTACTTTTTTATATCTACCGCTTTCAATAAATGCAGTACCAGTTGTTAACGCATACAGAAAACCGGAACAAGCCGCCATAATATCAAAACTAAAAGCGTTTTTAGCACCTATCTTATCACAAATGATATTTCCGGTAGCTGGAAAAACCATATCAGGGGTTACAGTAGCACAAATTAAGCAATCAATTTCCATTGGGTCAATTCCACGCTTTTTGCATAATTCTACCACAGCAGGCGCAGCCATGTCACTACTTCCCAATCCTTCTTCTTTTAATATTCTTCTCTCCGATATTCCAGTCCTTGTTTTAATCCATTCGTCATTAGTGTCAACCATTTTCTCCAGTTCAGCATTGGTAAGTTTATATTCGGGTAAGTAACCTCCAACGGCAGTAATAGCTGCATTTATCTTTTGCATAAATCTCTTTGTTTTACTAATTTTTCTATTGATTTTATGAGGGGCAAATTTACATAAAAAAGCTTATGTTCAATTTAAGGCTTATAGCAAGTAAAATATCCTTATTTTCGCTATTGACGGATTATTAATTATGTATGCATATTTAAAAGGAGAATTTACTTATAAAAGCCCAGCCCAAGTTTATGTAGATGTAAATGGAATTGGGTTTGAAGTAAATATCAGTCTTAACACTTATTCACAAATTCAAAATCTGGAGCAGGGTAAATTGTTTACGCACCTTCAGGTTAAAGAAGATGGCCATATTTTATATGGTTTTTTTGATAGGCTGGAAAAAGATATGTTTGTACTTTTGATCTCTGTTTCCGGAGTGGGAGCAGCAACCGCCAGAATGATGTTGTCTACTTTAAAACCCGATGAAGTAAGCCGGGCTATATTACAAGGCAACGTAAAACTGATGGAAAGCGTTAAAGGAATAGGCAAAAAAACTGCCGAAAGGCTGGTTTTGGAGCTGAAAGATAAAGTGGGTAAACAGGTATTGGATACTAATCATCCCTTATATTTGGGCAATAGTTTGGAGCTTGATGCGTTAAATGCTTTAACATCCTTGGGTATTTCAAGGGTTCAAGCAGAACAAACTATCCAAAAAATTATCCGTGCCGAACCAACAACTATGCAACTAGAAGATTTAATTAAAAAAGCCTTAAAAGCCATTTGAAAAGAACTCTACGTTAATTGATTTACTGGATGTTGCTTATTAGAACAAAAATTGCAGGACCGATTGTCTGTACTATAGTAGTTTTTATACTTACTGTACTATGTACTGATGCAGTATTGGCCAATCCCTATTATTATAATCTACACACGACTATAAATGATACTATAGTGCCCGGTAGCCAAGGCCCTTTACCTTATACCATTTACGATCGACGAGGAGATTATATTTCCAATTACAAGAGGTCGACATTGGATTTTAATAAACCTTCCAATATCAGGGATTCAGTAGTGTACGATCCAAAAACTCGTAGATATATCGTTTATGAAAAAATAGGGAATAAGTTTTACCGTAGTACAACTTCTTATGGCTTTGATGAATATTGGCAAATAAGGGCCCGTCAGACTGAAATGGAATATTTTCAAAAGCGGTCCAATACTTTAAGTATATTAAATAGAGGAAGGATAAAACCAAAGTTGAACCTTTACGACAACTTGTTTAACCGGCTTTTTGGTAATGGTAAAATAACCATCACCCCGCAAGGAAATGTAGATTTAACCGCAGGTTATCTTGGCCAAAATATTAAAAATCCCACTTTACCAGAGCGGGCTCGTAAAAATGGAGGTTTTGATTTTGACATGAATGCCCAGGTGAATGTAAATGCTGATATTGGAGGCAAACTTAAATTCCCGATTAATTATAATACTCTTGCAAATTTTGGACAGGATAATCAGCTCAAACTAGATTATACCGGACTTGATGATGAAATCATTAAGCGTTTTGAATTGGGTAATGTTGCCTTTCCATCCCGTAGTACTTTAATACCGGGTGCCCAGCAATTGTTTGGTATTAAAACCCAGCTTCAGTTTGGAAAATTGTTTATTACGGGAGTAATTGCCAATCAAAAATCGCAACGCCAATCGGCAAATTTACAAGGAGGGTCCGCTTCTCAATTATTTGAAATTAAGGCCGATGAATATGAAGAGAACCGGCACTTTTTGTTAGGTCAATATTTTAAAGCCAACTATAATAAGGTAATGGAAAAATTGCCTGCTATGATTGCGCCAATTCAAATTTTACGCTTAGAAGTTTGGGTAACCAACAGAAATGGAACAACCACCGAGGCAAGAGATATTGTAGGTTTAGCAGATTTAGCAGAGAGTGGAGGTGTTAATCCATCAATTCCAACCAATGGTTCCAACCCGCTTTATGCCAGTATCATTTCAAATCCGGGCAACAGAAGTCCATCAGCAGTTTTTAATAATTTAGTTACAATGGGCTTGCAGCCTATTCAGGATTTTGAAAAAACCTTTGCCCGTAAATTAGATTCCACTCAATACATTTGGAACAAACAAGCTGGTTTTATTTCATTAAGTCAACCTCTTTTAACAGATGAGGTATTGGCTGTTGCTTATCAATATTCTCATAATGGAAAAATTTACCAGGTAGGAGAATTTTCTCAAGATCTTCCTCCAGACAGTGCATCTGCCAATCAAAAAATATTATTTCTAAAATTATTAAAAGCCACATCGCAAAGACCAACATTACCTATTTGGCAATTGATGTTGAAGAATGTGTATGCTATTGGCTACGGTACTTTAACCCCCACCGATTTTAAATTGGATGTGTTGTATCAAGAGCCAGGCTTGGGTTGGAAACGTTATGTACCATTTGGGGATAAGAATCAAGGACATCCAATTATTTCCTTAATCAATCTTGATAGGTTGAATAACCAACTCGATCCACAGCCCGATGGTGTTTTCGATTTTGTAGAAGGCTTTACCGTTTATTCTCAATTTAGTAGGGTGATGTTTCCTGTATTGGAACCTTTTGGGCGAGACCTTGCCAAAGGGATTTATACCAATCCAACCTTACCCAATATTAAAGACAGTTTATATTATGCCTTGTATGATTCAATAAAAGCAGTAGCTCAGCAATATCCCAATCTTAATCGATTTGTATTAAAAGGCTCAGCCAGAATTTCCGGTTCTTCCGATATCAGTATTGGCTATAATATTCCAAGAGGATCAGTAACAGTTTCGGCGGGTGGTAGGCTATTAATTGAAGGCGTAGACTACGACATTAATTACGATTTGGGAACTATTAAGGTCACCAATTCTGCTATTATCAATTCGGGTATTCCGGTACAAGTCAATTATGAAAACAACGCAAGCTTTGGTTTACAGCAAAGAAGTTATATGGCTTTGCGGTTTGATTATATGGCTAAAAATACTTTAAAAGAACAGCTTTCATTTGGTGGTACTATGGTTCGGCTGAGCGAAAGGCCATTCTTTACAAAAGTGAGTTACGATAATAGCGCTGGTGGTACCAATGAACCCATTAGAAATGCAATGTATGGCTTGGATGTGAATTACCGCAAGGATATGCCAAGGTTGACTAAAATTTTAGACAAGCTTCCGTTTTACAAAACAACGGCAGCTTCATCTATCAATGTTTTTGCCGAAGCAGCCATTCTAAAACCAGGCCATGCTCCTCAAATTGGTAAAGGATCCGATGGGATAATTAATATAGATGATTTTGATGGTACACAATCTGGTCTCGATCTTCGTTTTCCACCCATCAGTTGGGCCTTAGCATCGGTGCCGGTAAAAGCAACCGACAGATTCGGTAATGAGTTGTTTCCCGAAACAACACTCAATGATGATATTGCTTCTGGCAGAAATAGAGCAAAAATAAATTGGTATCAAATTGAACCCACTTTGCAACAATATAAGGGCCCTAATAATCCCTTTTCAAATAACAGGGTAGAGTTAAGCGATCCAAGAGTACGCCAGGTTTATCAAACAGAAATATTTCCACAACGTACTACAGGCTTTGGAGAAAGCCAGTTAGTTACTTTTGATCTTTCTTATTATCCCGAAGAAAAAGGACCTTATAATTATGATGCTGCTTTAGGAAGTGTTACTGCAAGTGGCAAACTGCTTAATCCAAAAAAACGCTGGGGAGGTTTAATGCGTAGCATTGATCAACCCGATTTTGAAACAGCCAATATTGAGTTCATCGAATTTTGGGTACAGGATCCTTTTGTAAAAAATCCAACATCTACAGGTGGTAAATTATATTTTAACATCGGTAATGTTTCGGAAGATATTTTAAAAGATGGTAAACGTTTTTATGAAAATGGCTTACCAACTCCTAATGCACCAGCACCTGTTGAAAATTCAAATTGGGGCAGGGTGCCTACAAATCCAATTCAGGTAACTAATGCTTTCAGCAACGATCCCAACGATCGTAAATACCAGGATGTTGGATTTGATGGATTGGATGATACAGCCGAGGTATCAAAAAGAGCTGTTTACATGGCTCAATTGTTGGCTAATTTTGGAGCAGGTTCAAAAGCATATCAAGATGCCTTATTAGATGCCTCCAATGATAATTATCACCACTATCGTGGCGATGATTATGACCAACAGGGATTGGGAATTTTAGGTAGATATAAAAAATTCAATAATCCCGAAGGGAATTCACCAGTAGCAAGTAACAGTTCTACTTTTACTTCTGCTGCAACATTATATCCCGATGTGGAAGATTTAAATAGAGATAATACCTTAAATCAAACTGAAGAATATTTTCAGTATATCGTAGACATAAAACCTCCTACATCACCCGAGATGAATAAAGGGAGCAATTTTATTGTTGATAAAAAACCAGTTACGGTAAACCTGGCTGATGGTACTTCAAGAATTGAAACCTGGTACCAGTTCCGAATTCCTATTTCACAATACAATGCCAAAGTGGGTAATATTCCCGATTTTAAATCCATCCGATTTATGCGGATGTTTTTGACTGACTTTTCCGACAGTGTGGTGATGCGTTTTGGAACCTTACAATTAACCAGAAATATCTGGCGCAAGTTTGCTTATAAGGTAGATACAACAGGAAATTATACACAGATTAATGCTGGTACAACTACTTTTAACCAGGGAGCAGTAAATATTGAAGAAAATGACAAACGTTTGCCTTTACCTTACCGTACACCAACAGAAATTCAAAGGGTACAAACTTTAAGTAATAATGGCGTTAATTTATTGTTGAACGAGCAAAGTTTGAGTTTGCAGTTTTGTAATCTTGCTAAAGGTGATGCTCGGGCTGTACAACAAACTTTTGCCAACAGAGATTTACGTCAGTTTAGAAAATTGGCCATGTTTATTCATGCCGAATATAAACTAGAAAGTTTACCACTTAACGATAAGGATTTAACTGCCGTGATAAGAATGGGAACCGATTTTGTAAATAACTATTATGAAATAAGGATTCCATTAATTTTAACACCATTGGCGGCATCAAGTATGGACCCTAATTCCAATTTGTACAATGATACTTTATGGAATCCTCGTAACTCTTTGGATGTAGACTTACAAGCCCTTATCAAATTAAAGCAAAAGCGAAATGTTGATGTTAGCGCATCACCAACTGCTATTTACCGAAGCTTACAAAAAAATGGACATTCCTATTCTGTAATGGGTAATCCAAACTTAGCAGAAATAAGAGGAATATTAATTGGAGTAGAAAATACAAATGCTTCCACCGCCTGCGGTGAAATGTGGGTAAATGAATTGCGATTATCTGCTTTGGATGAATCGGGTGGATGGGCAGCTTTGGGTAGGGTTGATGTAAACCTTGCCGACCTGGGTACCATTTCAATTTCTGCAAATACCCATAGCAATGGTTTTGGAACATTGGAGCAAAGAGCGAATGACAGATATAGAGATGACCTAGTTCAGTTTGATATCTCTGCCAATTTGGAACTTGGGAAATTGTTACCCAAAAAAGCGGCATTGTCAATTCCATTATTTGCCAGCTATTCTCAATCCAATAGTACACCAGAGTATGATCCATATGATATGGACATTAAACTAAAAGATAAATTTAAAGATGCTTCTGGCGCTACAAAAGATTCAATCAGAAATAATGCAATAGACTTTACTTCTACCACCACGGTTAATTTTACCAATGTTCGTAAAAACAGAACCAGTACCAAAAAGCCAAAGATTTATGATATTTCAAACTTTGACGTAAGCTATTCGTACTTACAAGTGAAAAGCCATACTCCATTAATTGAGAACAATGAAATTACAAAACACCGGTATGGCCTTGGATATAATTTTGCACCACAGCCAAAATATATCGAGCCATTTAAAAAAATCTTCAAAAAAACGAAACATCACTGGTTTGATTTAATAAAGGATTTCAACTTTAACTATGTACCCTCTCAATTGAGTTTTAGAGCCGATGTTAATCGTCAGTTTGGCGCCATCAGGCCAAGAAGTATTGGTACATCCAAATACGCCATTCCGGAAACTTATGATAAGTATTATACTTTCCAAAGAGATTATATTTTAAGATGGAATTTTACCCGTTCATTAAATTTTGATTTAACCGCAATGAACAATTCCCGAATTGATGAACCTGCAGGAAGATTAGATACAGATGCAAAAAAAGATACAGTTTGGAGAAATTTAATGAAAGGCGGCAGAAACACTTTGTATACCCACGCTGCAAACTTTACTTATGCTTTACCTACGGCTAAGTTTCCTTTAATAGACTGGACAACTGTAAACATTCGTTACCAGGCTTCTTATAAGTGGATTGGAGCTTCAAGGTTAGCAGTTGAATTGGGTAACATAATAGAAAATGGTCAGCAAAAAGAAGCCACCCTTCAAATGGATTTTAATCGGTTGTATCAAAAATCTAAATGGTTAAGACAATTAGACCAAACCTCAACTTTAGAAGACAGAGAAAGATGGCGTGCAAGAATTACTAAAACCAGAGATACTGTAATTAAAAAGAACGGGACTAAAGTAGTAAGAACCAATAGAAAAGTGGATCAAGGTGCTTTGCCTTATGTAAGCAGTGGGCAAAAAATATTTGGCAAATTATTAACCAGCATCAAGCAAGTTAATATGTCAATATCGGAAAATGCCAATACTCGTTTACCTGGTTATATAGATAGTACAATGATTGTAGGGCAGAACTGGAAAAGCATGGCACCGGGTATAGACTTTATTTTGGGAAGACAACCAGATACGGCCTGGCTGAACAACGCATCTAAAAAAGGATTGATTACCAGGGATAGCACATTCAATAGTTTATTTTCTCAATCCTTTGATCAGCGATTAACTTTTTCTGCTCAACTAGAACCTATCCGGGATTTAAATATTACAGTAAACCTCAGCAAAACGTTTAATAAAAATTATAGCGAAACCTTCCGTTTTGTAGATACCAGTGGAGGAACCAATAGATCATTTAATCACCTTACTCCTTATACAGGCGGAGGATTTGATGTTTCTTATATTGCTTTTAAAACTTTGTTTGGCAAATTTGATCCTAACCGGGTTTCAGCTACTTTTAAAACCTTTCAGGCCAACAGGGTAATCCTGTCAAAACGTTTGGGAGAAGCCAATCCTTATTCGGCTGGACAACCAATTGGTAGCGATGGCTATTATTATGGTTATGGTAAATACGCTATTGATGTATTGATACCTGCATTTCTTGCTGCCTATACCGATGAGGATCCTAACTCAGTAGCATTAATTAAACAAAGTAATCCAAACATCAAATCAAATCCATTTAGGGCCATACTGCCAAAGCCAAACTGGAAAATCGATTATAATGGATTAAGCCGAATTAAAGGACTGGATAAAGTATTTACCAATTTCTCCCTTTCTCATGGCTATACTGGTAATTTAAGTATGAATGGATTTACATCTGCTTTATTGTATCAGGATGTATCCAGGTTTGGATATCCATCATTTTATGATACCGTATCAAGAAATTATATTCCTTATTTCCTTGTACCCAATATCAGCATTGGCGAACAGTTTTCTCCATTGATAGGAATAGATATGATGTTTACCAATCAGCTTCAAGCCAAATTTGAATATGCTAAAACCAGGCAGCTAAGTTTGAGCTTGGTAGATTTTCAGTTGAGTGAAGTACGTAGTACAGAGTTTTCAGTTGGAGCAGGATACCGTAAACGTGGCATGAAAAATCCACTAAGCTTTATTGGCATTAAGTGGCCTAAATTCATGAGACCAAAAGATGGTGATGGAAAGAAATTAGAAAATGAAATTAATTTTAGAATTGATTTTAGAATCAGAGATAATGTAACCGCCAATAGCCGACTTGACCAGGATAATAATTTTGCAACAGGTGGAAGCAAGGATATTACCATCTCTCCATCTATCGATTATTTTATCAATAACCGGATTAATGTAAAACTATTCTTCGACCAGCGAAGAGTAAATCCTTATATATCTTCCAGTGCTCCAATTGTAAATACCAGAGCAGGTTTGCAGGTTAGAATATCATTAACACAATAGATTAATATTGGGTAAGCTCATATGCCACAGAGTTCCTGAAATTATAATTGGTCAGACTCGGAGGTCACAACAAAAACAAACAATGGTCTGACCATTATTTGTTAAAGAGAGTCTTATCAAAAATATTTCCTTGTTTCTGTTGCAAAAAAAATGCCCCGGTAAAAACCGAGGCTATCTAATCAAATCCAAATAAATTAGATTAATTTATTTTTTTAAGCAGCATTACATAACCGCAAAGTTGTTTTTGTTTTTTGTTAACCTGTACAGGTTTAATCATATGGTATTCCGAAAATTTAGGTATATAAGAGTAGCTAATAATATTGCCATCTACATCGCCCCACATCTTTTTCTGATACACCACTTGTTTTTCATTCCAGTCAAACATTCTTACCTCATATAATTTAGAACTCATGTCGCCAATAAAAATAAACTGGTACCAGCTGCCTTCTGTTAAAGGAACAATTACCGGCATTTCGTAAGCACTTTCCATTTGCATAGATGCTTCTTTCACAACAATAAATCCTTTTTGGGCAAACAGTTTTTTTAAGCTATCGGCTTGCTGCATGATAGGTAAAGAAGAACAGGGATTTTGTTTGATAACTGATTGTGCTTGGCTACTGAACCCATATAGGACTAGTATGATGATTGTGCTTAGAAGTAGGCGGGTTTTCATTTTCTTTGTGTGTTGATAGAGGATTACTAAACAATTCTACAACTAAAATAAGATATCAACAAATTTATTTGGTACGAATTATCCCTATCGTAACGTTTTAATTATACCAATATTGTGCCAAGATAAATAATGCGTAAAATCCACAGGAAAACTACTTAGCTTTTATGGAAATAATACGTACCCGCCTGCTGTGTACAGGTAATCACCAGGTCATTGATACAAACATGAGCGGGCAGAGAAGCACAATAAAAAATTGTGTCGGCAATGTCCTGAGCAGTTAGAGGTACCAGCCCATTATAAGCCGATGAAGCCTTTTCATCATCTCCTTTAAAGCGTACTATTGAAAATTCAGTTTCCACAGCTCCTGGATTCACTGCTGTTACTTTAATATTGTGTTTCAGCAAATCAATACGTTGCGATTTAGTAATAGCATCCACAGCAAATTTACTGGCACAATAGGCGTTGCCTTTTTCATACACTTCTTTTCCTGCCACAGAACCCAGGTTGATGATATGCCCTTTTTTTTGAGGAAGCATAAAAGGTAAAACTGCTTTACTTACATAAAGCAATCCATTCACATTGGTTTGCATCATGGTTTCCCAATCCGTAATGTCGGCGTCTTCAAAACTATCACGTCCTAAAGCAAGACCTGCATTATTAATGAGGATGTCTATTTTTTGCCATTGTTCTGGTAATTGACTAAATGCTTCCATCACTGCCACTTTATTCTGTACATCAAAACAAAGAGGGAGTACAGCAATACCATATTCTTTTTCAAGACTTAGTTTTATTGTCTCTAATCTTTCTTTTCTTCTTCCAGTGATGATGAGATCAAACTGATGGGAAGCAAATTTTTCGGCACAAGCTTTTCCAATTCCGGCGGTTGCTCCGGTGATGACAACAATCTTTTTCATAACTGCAAAATAGTGGAAGAAGACAAATAATAATTAAAAGTGGCATAAAGGTTTTACACAAAAGGCACAAAGTAATTAAACCTTGTGCCTTTTACATTATTTATGTAAACTGATATTATCTTATTAAAACAGCGTACCCTTTTTTACGACGAACCTCACCTTTATAATTCAATCCCTCTGCCATCCATACAAAAGTGGCAGGGTCCTGTGCTTTGCCATTAAATCGTCCATCCCATCCTCTGTATTGCTCAGTTGTAGAGTACATTAAACGACCCCATCGATTGTAAACCCTGAAATAATTGAGTTTTTTCATTCCCAAAAGAATGGGCCTAAGTACATCATTGTTGCCATCGCCATTGGGTGAAAAAGCAGTGGGTACATATAAGTCGGGATCCATCTTATATAATGTCACAAAAATGGAATCTTGTCCAATACAACCTTGGGCAGTTGTGCCAGTAAGTACATATTTTATATTATCCTGAGGTTTGGAAACAGGGTTTTCAATATTGGCATTATTCAACCAAGTATCAGGAGTCCAAACATAAGTTAAGGCACCAGAAGCCCTTAAAAACAGTGGTTCACCTAAAACTACAATAGTATCCGCAGGGCCAGCATCTGGTACAACTTTTGGATAAACCATTACCCAAACGGTATCTTTAACAGGTTTAGGGCAGCCCAAGGTATCTCTTACTGTAACAATGTATCTTATATTGGCTGTAGGCCTTACAGAAATTGGAGATTGAATTAATCGGTTATTTAAAAAAGTAGCTGGGCTCCAGGCATAATTGCTTCCGCCAGTAGCATTTAATTGAGTAGAAAAGCCAAAACAAATTGCTGCATCGGGCCCTGCATTTGCAATGGGATATGGCACTACATTTATTGTTATGTCATCAACTGTTTGGCATTTACCTATATTGCCAATGACTGTGTAAGTAGTAGTAGACAAAGGCGTGGCTAAAGGATTTTTAATGGCATCATTACTTAGCCCGGCAGAGGGTATCCATCTATAAGACAATGCATCACTATTGATGTTTAAAAAGAAACCATCGGTTTGGCAAATGGTAGTATCTGGGCCGGCATTTAAGGTTACAAATGCTTTTACATCTACAAAAACCGAATCATCACGATAGCAACCAAAAGCATCCGTCATTCTTACATAATACATGGTAGGCACATCGGGACTTACCAATGGATTAATAATATTTACATTACTGATATTATAATTCGGGCTCCAGGTAAAATTGCCAACTCCGCTGCTGTTAATTTGTAAGGTATCAATCGTACAAATTAAAGTATCGTTTGTTGAGTTTAATGGAGGTAAAACACTTTTAATTACTTGCATACTGTCAACCCTGGTTTTGGTACAGCCAGTAACTCCCACAGCAACAATATAGGTGGTGGTGATTAATGGTGTTGCAATTGGGTTGGCAATATTTGGATTGCTTAAACCTGTTGTAGGCATCCAGGAATACGTATTACCCCCTGTTGCATTTAACTGTGCCGAAATAATGTTATTACAAATCACCACATCGGGGCCAGCATTAGGGATGGCCAGCGGACGAACAATAATATTTTGGGTAGATGTTGCCACACAATTATTGCCCCATCGGGTAACTAAAGTATAATTGGTAGTGACTATGGGAAAGGCATTACTATTTTGCTGGGATGGATTTTGAACCGAAATAGCAGGGGTCCATTGCCAACTTGCATTAGCACTGTAATTACTATTACCACTTAAAAGCAAAGTGTCTTCTTCGCAAATTGTTGTGGGGTTAGCAATGATAGAATTCGTTAAATCAAATTTAGGAGTAACTAGTATTGAATCCTTAGCCTTGCATCCTGCTACATCAGTTAATGTAACTACATACCGGGTGGGTAGGGTAGGAAAAACAGAGGGGCTTGCTGTATTGGCATTAATAATATTGGTTGCAGGTAACCAATTGTGGGTTCCGGCTCCCGATGCATTGAGCATTAAACTATCTAAACCACAATAAAGAGTATCTCTTGGTAAAATAGAAACTATAGGATTAGCATTGATGGTAATGAGTTTGCTGTAAATTTTATTACAACCCTTACTATTGGTAACCCTTAGCTCAACAGTATAATTGCCAGCTGCGGGGTAACTATAAATTGGATTGGGTAGATGGCTGGTATCTGCCAATGTGGAAAGGTCTCCAAAATCCCAACGCCATGAATCTATCACACCATAGCGGCTATAAGTGGTATCATTGAATTGTACAGGTATATTAATACAAGTTGGCGATTGTGTAAAGCCGGGTAAAAACCCTGGATATACACTGATAGTCCTAATTACGGAGTCAATACATAGCCCTGCAATGGATACAATAAATTTGATATTAAATACCCCTGTGTCAGTGAATGTGTGAACCGGATTGGGTAAGATAGAAGTATTATTAACACCACTAGCAGGGTCACCAAAATCCCAAAAGAAACTAGTAGGATTTCCTGTACTGCTTTGATTAAATGTGACTGTAAATCCATCACAAGTGATGGGGACAAAATTTGGATTTGCAGCAAGGGGAATACAACCCGAAACTTCAATAATTAAATCTTTTCGGTGTACCGAAATTAAAACTCCATTTCTATAAACTGAGGCGCAAACACAAACAACGTATCTGCCTGCAGAAGGAGCTATACCAGAAATAATGCCAGTTGAAGGATTAATAGTTACCCCATTACCCATAGGTTGTGAAGAAGTATAAATTCCGCTATAGGAAACTGAGCCATAGGGTGGAGGGGCAGGGTCCTGAAAATTGGCAAGCGTAGCTGCACCGCCATTAAATGCATCGCAAAAATTGTATACTAATGAATCTCCATCAGGATCAGTGGCACTAAAGTCTAAGGTAAAGGATGAGTTTTCGCAAATGACAGATATTGGTAAACTATATATGGGTGAATTATCGAATTGTGGATTTGGTAGTACATTTGTTCCTGGGATATTACAACTATAGGTAGCTCCTTGATTAGCAAAAATATTATCTGATGTCTGTCTGCTATAAGTTTGAAATGCAACTGTATATCCATTAGCATTATTAAGCAATTCTATTACAAATGAATAAGTTTTATAAGTGTAATCTAAATTAGGTGGGTTTTGAATACAGGGAGAAATAATGATTGGTACTGGTAATGGAGTGGTAAAATCCTCAACTGCAGCCCAATTATTATTAATTGCTGGCCCGATTATTTTTTGACCATTATCATCATTAAAAACACCAACAATATACTGGTTGATAAAGGGGGCACCAGTTCCTCCTCTCAATAATAAAAGCCTGATGGTATATCTTTTTGAATTAGGCGCTAACCCAGGTCCCATATATTCATAGCGCATAACACCGCCTATAATATGAGTTGCATACAATTCTTGCACCGACAGAAATAAAATACAGATAAAAAGTAGGTGTTTTTTCATTTAAAAAAATAAAGTTGAAAGAGCCTAAAACTAACGAAAAACCGCCGTCTTTACAAAAAAGACGGCGGTTAAACTTAATGACATTAGAATGCTACTTTACCTTAGTAAAATAACCGTTCCCTTTCTTTTAATTTTTTGGTTTAAATAATCTACCCCTTCGGCATACCAAACATAAGTGGCAGATTCCTGTGGCCTTCCAGCAAATCTTCCATCCCATCCAACACCTATCCCAGTTCCCGAAAATAACATTTGCCCCCATCTATTATACACTCTAAACAAATCCATCGATTTCATACCCAAGGCTATTGGCCTAAAAATATCATTGTCGCCATCACCATTTGGAGAAAAGGCATTTGGAACAAACAAGTCGGGTTGTACAAAATATACTTTTACCAAAATGGTATCTGTTGCAAAGCAACCAATACTATTACTTACCCTCACCACATATTCTATATTGTTTTGAGGATTGGAAATGGGATTGCTGATGAACGGGTTATTCAACCAGGTACTTGGCGTCCAGGAATAATTGGTACTGCCTCCAGCATTCAATTGCAATGGTTGACCTAAGACCACTACTGTATCTCTTGGTCCGGCATTGGCAATTATTTTGGCCACGTTTACAAACATGGTGTCTTTAACAGGTTTAGGACAACCCAACACATCTCTTACTGTAACTATATACCGCACATTGTCTGTTGGCCTTACTGATATTGGATTGGGAATATTGCCGGCAGTTAAAAAAGCTGTTGGGCTCCATACATATGAGCTTCCACCAGAAGCTTGTAATTGAGCCGAGCCTCCTACACAAATCAGTTGGTCGGGGCCAGCATTTGCTGCTGGGTAAGGTATAGGTATTACAGTTACAAAATCTTCGGCAACACATTTTCCAATATAGGCTTCCACTTTATAAGTGGTGGTTACTAGTGGTGCAACTGTTGGGTTTTTAATGTTTGGGTTATTTATTCCGGTAGTGGGTGTCCAAACAAATCGTAGTCCATCACTAATGGTATTGAGTCTTATGGAATCGGTTTGGCAAATGGTAGTATCATTAGCGGTAAAAAGCGTAACAAAAGAGCGTACATCTACACGTATCGAATCGGAACCAAAACAACCAAAGGCATCGGTAAGGGTAACATAATAGGTGGTAGGCACATCGGGGCTTACCAATGGATTGCCAATGTTTACATTGCTGATATTGTAATTGGGTGTCCAGTTATAAGTACCCGTTCCTACTGCATTTAATTGAAGGGTATCAATCACACAAATCAATGTGTCTTTAGGGAAAACAGATAAGGGGGGTTTGTCTAAAATATTAATTGTCTTTCTAATCGTATCTGTACAACCCTTGGTTGTTTTTACAATAAACACCACATCATAAGGGCCTATATTGGCATAACTATGTGTGGGCATTGGTAAAGTAGATGTATTGTTTACGCCACTTGCCGGATCTCCAAAATTCCAGTTCCAACTATTAATGATGCCATAGTCGGCTGTGGTGATATCTCTAAATTGAATGGGTGTGTTTTGACAGTAGCCTACAAAATCAAAATCGGGACGAAAGCCCGGGTACACTTTTACAATGGAAGTGGCAGAGTCGGAGCAGGGCAGCCCCCTGTTTACCACTAGTTTTAAAGTGTAATCGCCAGCTACTAAATAAGTATGTGTTGGCGACATTTGAGTAGAAACATTGCCATCTCCAAATTCCCAATCGTAGGTTAAGATATTTGCACTGGAAGCATTGTTTATAAAAGTTAAAGTAAATCCATCGCAACTAATATACTCTGGATTTAAAGTGGCTTGCGTTAATGTACAATTGGTCACTTCTATATGCAACGACTTTCTAACTTCTCCTATTTTTATATTGGTACCTTTTCGGTATTCACTCACCAATGCGGTTATAACATAAATGCCCGAGCCAGGCGCAATGCCTGTTACTATACCAGTATTTGGGTTAATATTTACTCCGCTGCCCAAGGGTTGTGTTCCAGAAAAACCTCCTGAATAGGGGACGGATGAATAAGGTGGATTTGTAGCGATATCTGGTGCTGGTGATGATTGTGAACCTCCAGCAAAGGCTGAAACAAAACTATACACAAGGGAATCGCCATCTACATCTGTAGCGCTAAAGTCAAACAAAAAATTAGAACCCTGACAAATAATGGCTGTATCGTTTTGAGAAAATTTTGCACTGGAATTGGTTTCGGCTCCGGGTATTGCAGTGCCAGGAATTTTTACCGTCCATGTTTCACCCACACTATTGGAAGGCGATTGAATATTATTAATTCCCGATATCCTACAACATCTTTGATATGCTATTGTATATCCTGCCGCAATTGTAGGAAGATCAACTACCGTTTGATAAGTGATTATTTTATAGCAAATGGTTGGAATAAGATTTATACAGGGATGACATTCATTAGTTGTACAATTTTGAATGTCTAATAAATTATCATAGTTAACTGGGATATTATAAAGATTTTGATTGGTGGTACTATTGAAGATTGTGAAATTGATGGAGCCATTAAATTGACCAGGATTTAAGTTACAGATGGTGTATAGCTTTAAAGTAATCCTATATTTTAAAGTATTTGCTGCAGAACCTACTCCCAAGTATTCATAATACATCCACCCACCTTTGGTGTGGTTGGCAAATGAAAATGATGTGACTAATGAAAATAGAGTAACAAATAAAAGTTTCTTCATGTTGTTAATTAAAGCCAATATATGACCTAAAAATAAGGAAAAACGCTGCCTTTTACGTACTGAGATTGTTAAATGCATTAAACCATCTGTAAAAGGATATGATTTACTTTTTCAGCTTCTTCCAGCATACCCATATGCCCACTGTTTCTTAAAATATGGATATGTGATATTGAAGGCAAATAACATTGTTGCAAACTTTGTTCAAATGGAATCGCAATGTCATGTTCGCCAATAATAAAATAAATGGGCTTGTTGAATGTTTTTAAAATATTGGTTCTGTCGGGTCGGTTAATCATGGCCTGGTAATAGTGAACCAGCGATTCAGTTGTAAAGCGATTCCCTTTTTCAACTAATTCTTTATACAAGTCTGGAGGAGTGGATTCTTTAAACAAGGTAGGGATGGCAGCTTTTAAATATTCAGCAGCTCCATGTTTTTTAATAAAGCCAATGGTTTTAAGTCTGCTCAGTTTTTTTTCTTCAGAATCTTCAAAAGCAGAGGAATGAGTTAGGGCTAACGAAGAAAAGCTTTGAGGATATTTTTCTGCGAGGGCTAAGCTGATGTAACCACCCATACTATGACCAATAAGGCAAACTCCAATCCCCTCCGCCCCCTGAAGGGGGAACTTGAGTTCAAAATCTATTAAAGCTTTTATTGATTCTGCCATTCCTTCTATACTCATGTCATTAATCAATTCAGATTTTCCGCTACCGGGCAAATCGGGAATGAGAAGTAAACAATGCTGCTGTAAAAAATCAATTTGGTTTTTCCAGATGTCACCATCTTCGCCAAAACCATGTATTAAGAGTACTGGCTTGCCTTTACCTACTATACGATAGAAAATAATGGAGGATTGATATTGTATCGTTTTTAATTGCACCAGTTTAAACTAAGCACACAAATTTAATGCAATTAAGTTTGTGTTATTCTGTGGCTAAAGATTTTTTAACGCTTCTGTAAATCATCAATAAAACCAAAGGCAATAAGCTATTATTCATTTGTTGTGGCAAAAAGAACCAGCTGATTAAAACAGCCATTAAAGCCATTGCTGTAAACTTGAAATATTTTTTCACCCAATTCTTTCTACTGTTTACAAAAAACGAAATGAATATATGAGTAGGCCATGCCCATATCAGGTTAAAATTATTTTTCACCATGTTATGTTCGGTAGATGTCCACATGAATAGAAGAATAATACCCATTGTACCAATAAGAAAGAAAAACAATCCATCAAAGCCTTGTAAGAAAATGACTGCAAGTTTATTTTTGCTCAAACTAATTAAGAATATAAAAGCCAATAACAAAGAAAAAACAACCAATGGAGTAAATAAATATTTTTGGTTTGCTGTTTCATCAATAGGGTACAAATTTTGAGAACTGATCAGCATTGGAACTTTACTGCTGTCTAAACTCTTCATTAGGTTGTCAGGTAAAAACTGCATGTTTTCGGCTGTCATTTTTCCATCACAACGGGCACCCAATAATAGATCGATGCCTAATTTACTCCAGGCTTTATATCCTTTATCCAAGTATTGATGAATGGCAAATCTAAAACTACTTCCTTCAGGCATTGAAGGGATTTGGGTAAAAGAAGAGTCGTGTTGTTTTTTTAAGATATCTCTCAACCGGGTGGTGCAGTTATCAAAAAAGAAATCGTATTTGTAATATTTATTTTCTTCTTTTAAATTTTCATTTAAAAATTGTCTGGTTGTAATTTTTTCGGCAGCAGATAAATTTAAAACCTGTTCTGTTATACCCCTGTTGGTGGATTGGTATAAATCTTTAAAATCGGAAAAGTATTCTGGCGATACATAATAAAGCAATTTGCCCGTTACAAATTTTAAATAAAATCCATCATCATCAAAATTAAATGTGCCATAGTTGTATACAATATCGGTAACCGCATTGCTATCAACTACTCTAAAAGCGCTATGCCCAAAAATGGAATACAATTCATCACCAGGTGTGCAGGTGAGTAGTGAAATTCTCAGACGGGAACTGTCTTGTGCAAAACTGTTGAATTGAGCTAATAGTATAGAGCAGAGTAATAGTAACCTGAAAATTAAATGCTTCATATTTTTGTATTGGATACTAAATTAAGGGAATAATTAATCAACAAAACAAAAGCAAGTCTTCGAACAAGCGAATCTATTATTACCTATTCATCATTCCTTGTTGTCATTTTCTTACCTACTGTAATTAGGGGCCTCTCTGGTAATATCAATATCATGTGCATGGCTTTCTTTCATGCCGGCATTGGATATTTTGATAAAGGTTGCTTTTTGTAATTCTGCAATATTTTTTGCTCCGCAATAACCCATTCCAGCTTTTAAGCCTCCAGTAAACTGGTGAACCACTTCTCTTAAATTGCCTTTATAAGCCACACGGCCTTCAATTCCTTCGGGTACAAACTTTTTAATATCATCTTCCACATCCTGAAAATATCGGTCGCTACTGCCCTGAGCCATGGCGCCTAATGAACCCATGCCCCGGTATTGTTTGAATTTTCTTCCTTCGTAAATAATGGTATCACCCGGGCTTTCATCTGTGCCGGCAAAAACATTTCCCATCATCACACAGCTTGCACCTGCGGCCAGGGCTTTTACCATATCGCCAGTGTATCTTATGCCACCATCGCTAATGATACCAACGTTTTTATTTTTAAGAGCCGCTGCGGCTTCCATGACTGCGGTAATTTGAGGAACACCTGTTCCGGCAACAATTCTTGTTGTGCAAATTGATCCTGGTCCAATACCCACTTTTACCGCATCGGCTCCTGCCTCGGCCAAAGCTTTTGCTCCAGCTGCTGTTCCTACATTACCAGCAATCACTTGAATATGTTTGTAATTCTTTTTTATCATTTTCAAAGCAGAAATCACTCCTTTGGTATGTCCATGTGCACTATCCAAACAAATAACATCTACTGCCACTTTATCAAGTGCTTCAACTCTTTGCATAATGTCGCCGGTGATACCAACACCTGCTCCAACCAGTAATCTACCAAAAGCATCTTTTACTGCCAATGGATGCGATTTTAATTTTAAAATATCACTAAAAGTGATTAGGCCAATCAATTTACCGGCTTTATTCACTACAGGTAATTTTTCAATCTTGGTTTTCTTAAAAATGAGTTCTGCTTTTTTAAGGTCGGTGCCACTTGGAGCAGTAATGAGGTTTTCACTGGTCATTACTGTACTTACTTTGTCTTTGAAATTAGTTTCAAAACGAAGATCTCTGTTGGTAAGGATACCTACCAGTTTATGTGCATGATCCACAATGGGGATACCACCAATTTTATTTTCCTTCATGATGCGTAAAGCCTCGCCAATTGTAGCATCGGGTGTTAAGGTTACTGGGTCAAGGATTAGCCCACTATCGCTTCTTTTAACTTTTCGTACCTGATCGGCCTGCTGGTCGATGCTCATATTCTTGTGCAAAATGCCTAAACCACCTTCTCTAGCCAAAGCAATAGCTAATGCGGCTTCAGTTACTGTATCCATGGCAGCACTCAACAAGGGTACTTGTAAAGTGATGGTTTTAGTAAGTTGCGTACTGATGCTTACATCACGGGGAAGTATTTGAGAATAGGCTGGCATAAGCAGCACATCATCAAATGTTAAACCTTCACCATAAAATCTTTTGGAACCGCCTTTAGCTGTGGAGTTATTTATTGTTGCCATAGGCAAAGGTAGGATAGAAATTAAAATTTAAAAATTAAAAAATTGAGCAGAATAGTTAAGAAATGAGTTTAAGTGAGTTTATAAACCTTGCCAGGCAAGCTTATAATCACATTTTGCATTTCCAGCATTAATAATGCTGTAGCAACGGCGCTACTGCTCAACCCACTTTTAAAATACAGTTCATCAATCTGAATGCCATCTTGCTTTTGCAAAATATCTATAACTATCTTTTCATCTGGTAAAAGCTCTATAAATAATTCTCTTTGTTTTTTGACAGAGGGTTTGGGTGATGGCTTCCAGTTCATCTGATCTAAAAAATCATCTGCAGAATTTATTAATACTGCTTTGTTGTTTTTAATAAGATAATTACAGCCTTCACTTTTTAAATCATTGGTTCTGCCAGGAATAGCAAATACATCTTTATTGTATCCATTGCCTAATTCTGCTGTAATTAATGAGCCTCCTTTTTTACCACTTTCTATAACAATTACTGCATCACACATACCGGCAACAATTCGATTTCGTTTGGGAAAATTTTGTTTATCGGGACTTGTATTGCTTATGAATTCGGTGAGCAAACCACCTTGCTGTGTTATTAGTTTAGCCAGGTTTTTATTTTGTTGAGGATAAATTCTATCCAAGCTATGAGCCAGTACAGCAACAGTTTCTAGATTATTTTTAAGTGCAGCTTTATGTGCAATGGTATCAATGCCAAAAGCAAGGCCGCTCACAATTAATATTTTTTCTGACTGGAGATCTTTAATCAATTTTTCACAAACATTTTTACCATAGTCGGAGTTTGTACGAGTACCAACAACAGAAATTATTCTGGAAGAATTTAAATTAGCATTGCCCCGGTAATATAATAAACTCGGGCTGTCATATCCGTTCAATAAACGTTTAGGATAATTTTCATCTGTAATAAAAAGAGGTGTTATTTTAAACTGTTCAATGAATTTTATTTCGGCTTCTGAGCTGCTGAAATCAGAAAAGCCTTTTATGGATTTTGCCCTTATAGTACCTATACCTTCCATGTTTTCCAAATCCTTTTTTCTGGCCTTAAAAACAGCTTCGGCATTACCATATACTGCAATTAAAGCTTTGGCATGAACATCTCCAATGTTGGGCACCAGGGTTAATGCAATTTGGTAAAATAGATCATTGTTCATCAGGTAATGAATCCGTTGAACAACAATAATAGAAAAAATTATTAATTACTTATAACAGAAAGTTGGGTACGGCGGTTTAATGCCCGTCCTTCATCTGTAGTATTATCGGCAATGGGCTTGCCAGCGCCAAAACCTTTGTAACTAAGTCTTTGAGGAGTAATGCCCTTACTTAACAAATAGTCAACCAGCGACTTTGCCCTGTTATTGGAAAGCAGAAGATTGTCTTTTGGTTGCCCAATATTATCCGTATGGCCATCAATTTGAATAATTAGTTTAGGATTTTCTTGCAACAACAAAACCAGTTTGTCTAACTCTGATTTTGATTGGGGCTGAAGTTCAAATTGATTGGATTCGAAGAAAATATTTTTAAGAGTAATACTAGCACCTTTTTCAATGGGTTGTAGTGGAATGTTTATTGTAAATACAGAATCGGTTTCATTTTTTAATAATGAAAAATGATCAGAATAAAATAAATAACCACGACGATTTACATTAAAAGCATACTCTTTTCCAACAGGTAAAGTGATCAAATAATTTCCTTCTTCATCAGTTTGAATATTGCTAACTTGTTGTTGTTTTTTGATGTCGGTAAGTTCAACAGTTGAAGGTAAACCAGCCAAAGTTTTTGTATCAAATACTTTACCTTTTACCCACAGTGTTTTTAGCGGTCGGATATCTTCTCTTAATTGAAAACTGTAAATATCAAGTCCCCCTTTAGTGTCGGATTTGTCGCTGGCATAATAAGCCGTTTTGGCATCAGAGGCTACAATGAGTGATCCTTCATCGTCGATGGTATTGATGGGGTAGCCAAGGTTTTGAGCAACGGTCCAACTGCTATCATTCACTTTTTTACTCAAAAATAAATCGGTCATTCCATAACCCATATGGCCATTGCTGTTGAAATAAAGCGTTTCATTATCGGCATGCATAAAAGGACAACTTTCATCACCACTTGTGTTAACGGCTTCTCCCAAATTTTCGGGGCGGCTCCATTGTCCAGTTATTAATCTTCTTGTTACCCAAATGTCTTTGCCACCAAAACCACCAGGCATACTGCTGGCAAAATACAATGCCTTTTTATCCGGGGATAAGGATGGCGAAGATTCCCAGAATTCGGTATTCACTCTTGGTCCTAGGTTTTGTGGTTCGCTCCAGCCATTTTTTGTTTTTACAGAAAAATATAAATCACAACTGCCTGCACCCTCTGGATAATTACAACCTGTAAAAATTAATAGCTCTCCATCCTGTGAAATATTTTGTGCACCTTCATTAAGATTGGTATTTACCATCCCACCCAATGGTATTGCTTCAGTCCATTTTCCATCAATTAATTCAGATTCATAAAAATCTTCATCGCTATTTATTCGACGGGTGAAAATCATTTTTTTACCATCAATTGTTAAAGAAGGAAAGTATTCTAAGTTGATTGAGTTAATGTTTGCACCCAAATTATGCGGAGCAAAAACATAGTTTTTTGTAGCGTAGGTAGTTTCATTGTGTACAGCAAATTCGTAAGATGATTTACGGTAATTACCAGCTTTAATACTTTGCTTATTTAATCCGGGAGCTGCTAAAAATTCATTGACAATGTTTAATGCTTGTTGAAACTTTCCAACGCCTGCCAGTGAAATAGAGTAGGGGAGTAAATAAGTTTTTGAATACACAGAGTCCATGGCTAAGCCGGTTTCAAAATCGGCAACCGAAGCGGTATAGTTTTTTAAATTGGCATAAATGCCTGCACGGGATAAATAAGCATCAACAAATTTTGGATCTATTACAAGCGCTTCCTTGATATGTTGAATGGCAGCATCATATTTTCCATCTGTTGCCTCTTCATAAGCCTGGCCATACAATTCGCCTGCTTTTTTATTCACCTTATCCGGGTCGTACCACTGGGCATTACATATGTTCGAATAAAGAATGATTATGAACAATAGCAAAAGCTTAAAGAAAGAAAATTTGTAAATCGGCATGTTTAAATTAATAGTGAAGGTAGAACGAAAAGAATGCCATTTTATTTTTTAAACAGAATTATAACAGTTTCTTTTAAGGCACATTGATGTACTTATGTAATTGCAATGATAATTCCCATTGGGGATTTTCCTTAATGTAATCGATAATCATTGGCGTAACAACTGCTGCCTTATCCCACTCGGGCTGCAGGTATAATTTACAATGGGAAGAAACCAGGGCTGCAAATTTTTCGGCCCAATCAAAATCCGATTTATTAAAGATGACCACTTTCAATTCATTGGCTACTGGTAAAATTTCGGGCAGTGGGGCTTTAAATTTTTTAGGAGAGAAACAAATCCAATCCCAACTACCACTTAATGGATGAGCGCCTGATGTTTCAATATTGGTTTCAAACCCTTTTGATTGAAGTATAGAAGTGAGTTCGTCTAAATTATGCATTAAGGGTTCGCCTCCGGTAATTACTACAAGCTTGGCTGCTGTTTTTTCAACTTTCATTACTAAATCTTCCAGTTTACATTTGGGGTGTTTATCGGCATCCCAGCTGTCTTTAACATCACACCAAACACAACCCACATCACATCCGCCAAGGCGAATAAAATAAGCAGCCCTGCCCTGATGAAATCCTTCACCCTGAATCGTATAAAAATCTTCCATTACCGGAAGTTCAACAGTATTTGTATTGATGATTTGAGTCATTTAAGTCAATTGTAATTGTGTAATTAATTTACACCCTATTATTATTTTCACAGGCGGTTAAAGTATTCATTAACAAGGCCGCAATTGTCATCAAGCCAACACCACCAGGAACCGGAGTAATATAACTGCATTTGGAAGCTACGTTTGCAAAGTCAACATCGCCTTTTAAAGCATATCCCGATTTTTTTGAAGTATCCGCAACCCTGGTAATACCCACATCAATAACCACAGCATTTTCTTTAACCATATTGGCTTTTAAAAATTCAGGTATACCCAAAGCAGCAACAATAATATCGGCCTGTAAACAGATTTCTTTAAGGTTTTTTGTACGGCTATGACAAATAGTAACTGTACAATTTCCCGGATTAGTATTGCGGCTTAATAAAATACTTATGGGGCGGCCAACAATATTACTTCGGCCAATTACTACAGCATGTTTGCCGCTTGTTTCAATTTTGTAATGTTCCAGCATCAACATAATTCCAAAAGGAGTGGCAGGAATAAAAGAAGGAGCTCCCTGGACCATTTTACCTACATTAACCGGATGAAATCCATCCACATCTTTAGTAGGACTAATTAGGTTAATGATGTTTTCTTCATTGATATGTTTTGGTAAAGGTAATTGTACCAAAATGCCATCTACATCAATATCGGTATTCAATTTTTGAATGGCAGAAATGAGCTCCTCTTCCCGTATATTTTCTGCCAGTCTAATGAGGGTACTTTTAAATCCTACTTCTTCACAATTACGCACTTTACTGGCCACATAAGTTTCACTTGCGCCATCGTTACCAACCAAAATAGCAGCCAAATGAGGTGTTCTTTTCCCTGCTGAGTGTAAGGCTAATGTCTTTTGTTTTACCTCATCTTTTACCGCTTGTGAAACAATTTTGCCATCTAAAATTTGCATGTTGCAAAAGTAAAGAACTATTTGTGTAAACCCATTTAAACATTGCTTTGATATTTAATATATGTTTTATACCTTGGGAAACTCCGTTTACAAAATGCAACAATATGAAAACTTTTTTCTTATTTGTTTTTGTTTTTATTATTCTTTGTAATGCAGTGTTATCACAGTCTCTCCGTTATACTATTGCACAACCTTATATCAGTTTATCTGCCTATAGCATTCAACACAATGATCCATTTTCTTTTTATGGGAACCAGGCAGCCTTGGCACAAATTAAAAATGCAGGGGCTGCCGTGTTTGCTGAAAGAAGATTTTTGTTAGCCGAAACCAGTGTTTATCATATAGCAGGTGCTATGCCAACAGCATTTGGCAATTTTGGTTTACAAGTGCAATATGCTGGATTTAAAAACTTTAATGAACAAAAAATGGGGTTGGCTTATGCCCGGTCATTAGGGAAGAAAGCAGACATTGGCATACAGTTCAATTACAATAGTTATAGAGTTCCCAATTATGCCAATGCAGCAGCTATCAATGTTGAAGTAGGTTTAATGATGCATGTTACAGATCAACTGCATGCAGGAATACATATGTATAATCCTGTGGGAGGAAAGTTTGGAAAAAACAGCGAGGAAAAACTTGCTTCGGCTTTTAAAGCCGGAATAGGATATGATGCTTCAGAAAATTTTTACATTGCCACTGAGCTTATTAAAGAAGAGGATAAACCAATTAATGTGATAGTAGGGATGCAATATAGGTTTGCCCAACAGTTTTTTGCCAGGGCAGGATTTATGAGTGAAACAGGTTCCTTTTATGGGGGAGCAGGTTTACAGTTGAAAAAAATTCGAATTGATATTTCATCTTCCTATCACCCCCAATTAGGATTTAGTCCTGGAATTTTATTTCTCATGAATTTCAAAAATCAGGAAGAATGAAATTCGTAGCCTTTATTTTTAGTAGCCTTTTGTTTTTAAATACAAATGCTCAAGTGAACGAACCTATTAGCAATAATGCAGAGCAGCAATTAGAAAATAACACAGCAATTAATGAAGATGCATCAACAGAAGATGATTCATATTTACAACAAATGCAGGATCTGCTAAAGCATCCTATCAACTTAAATACGGCTCAATTGGAAGAGTTATTTCAATTAAGAATTTTATCATCAATTCAAATTCAACAATTCTTTATTTACAGAAAACTAATTGGAAAGTTTATTGACATTTATGAACTGCAAGCCATCCCTTCCTGGGATGTTATTACCATACAAAAAATTAAACCATTCATTTTTATTGGAGAAAAGATTGAAGTGAAAAATTCATTAAAGGAAAGGCTAAATAATGGGGAGCATACTATTTTGTTAAGGGCTTCTCAAGTTCTTGAAAAATCAAAAGGGCATTTAATTAATGGCGCATCAGCAACTAATTTTTATCCAGGCTCTCCACAAAAATATTTCTTTAGGTATAGATATAATTACAAAAATATTTTACAATATGGTATTGTTGCAGACAAAGATGCAGGAGAACAATTCTTTAAAGGAAAACAAAAACAAGGCTTTGATTTTTATTCAGGACACTTTGCTTTAAAAAATCTTGGAGTCATACATAGTTTGGTAATTGGTGATTATACTGTAAACCTGGGCCAGGGCTTAATACAGTGGCAAAATCTTGCATTTAAAAAAAGTGCCGATGTGATGAATATTAAAAGGGAATCAACAGTCATTAGGCCATATAATTCTGCTGGCGAAATAAATTTCCATAGAGGTTTAGGGCTTACATTGAAAAGAAATAAATTGATGCTAACGAGCTTTGTATCTTATAAAAAAATAGATGCCAATTTTGTGGCTGATACATCGCAAAATCAAATGGATTATGTTTCTTCTTTACAAACTTCAGGATATCACCGTACCAAATCTGAAATAGAAGATAAAGGAATTCAAAAACAATTTTCTTTTGGCGGAAATATGAGTTATCAATTTCAAAAATTAAAAATTGGAATCAACGGTATTCATTATTTTTTTAAACTTCCTTTAATTAAATCTACCCAGCCTTATAATAAATATGCGCTATCCGGAAAATCATTTGGTGATTATAGTATTGATTACAATTTAAGTTTTAAAAACCTGCATTTATTTGGAGAACTTGCCATCTCATCAACCAATAAATTGGCATTGGTAAATGGATTGTTAGTAAGTGTTTCTTCTTTTGCAGATGTGAGTATTTTGTATCGGAATATTTCCAAAGCATATCAATCATTGTACAGCAATGCATTTACCGAAAATACAAACCCTTCAAATGAAAATGGTTTGTATACCGGCATTTCAATAAGACCAAACCAAGCATGGAAAATTGATGCTTACACAGATTTTTATAAATTTCCCTGGTTAAAATACAGGGTAGATGCGCCATCTAATGGCTCAGATTATTTTGTACAGGCAACCTTTAAGCCTAATAAGGAGTTTGAAATATATACCCGATATCACGCTGAAAAAAAATCAATAAACAGAAATGTTGAAAATTTGCCGTTTTCTGAATTAGTTGAGCAGCCTCGTAAAAACTGGCGAACGCAAATTAGTTATAAAATTGACCAAGCTATAACCCTACGATCAAGAACTGAGGTGATTTGGTTTGATAAAAGAGGCACAACTGCCGAAAATGGCTTTTTATTGTTCTTTGATGCTTTATACCGCCCTCTTTTAAAACCGTATTCTGGAGGAATTCGGGTGCAATATTTTGAAACCGATGGGTATAATAGTCGAATTTATGCCTATGAAAATGATGTTTTATACTATTTTTCGATACCGGTTTTCTACGATAAAGGCCTTAGATATTACATAAATATTAATTATGACTTGTCGAAAAAACTCAGTTTTTGGATAAAATATGCTCAAACGCTTTATAAGGGTAAAAACATTATAGGTACTGGATTAGACGAGATAAAAGGAAGTAAAAAAAGTGAATTAAGGATGCAATTGCTACTTAGATTTTAACAAATTTAATTTTCTATGCAGCAGTTTGTCATCAGCTATTGTCTTTGTAATGTGGGATAATAGTTCAAAAAATAATTTAACATTATTTTGACGTTAATAAATTATCCTTATTTTTACACATCATTAAACTTAATTTAACGCAAATGAGAAGAATTATTACACTGTTTACAATGCTAATGCTTATTGGAGTATTTGCATTTGCTCAAAACCGATTGGTGTCCGGTAAGGTTGTCGATAGTGACGGTAACCCAGTTCCCTTTGCAAGTATCAAAATTAAAGGCTCTAATAAGGGACTTTCTGCTGACGCAAACGGTGCTTATTCAATCAACGTAAATTCTGGAGACGTTTTAGTCATTTCTGGAGCTAGTTTTAAAGCAGCGGAAGTTCCAGTAGGAACTCAATCTGTTTTAAATACAGTTATGGAAACGGGTACTACTTCTGAAATGAAAGAAGTTGTAATTACTAGTGCTTATGGCATTAAGCGTACAGCTAGAAGTACTACTTCTGCAGTACAGCTAATTGGTGGTGATCAAGTAAACACTGTACGTCAAACAAACGTTAACAATGCCCTTGCTGGTAAAGTAGCTGGTGCTCAAGTACGTAGCCAATCGGCTGCTAAATTGGGTGCTGAAACTACGGTACGTCTTCGTGGTGAAAACGGTCTTCTTTCTGGAGGCGGTGCTCTTTACGTTGTAGACGGTACTATCATGCCAAGTTCTGCTGATATCAATCCTGATGACATTGAAGATATTACCATCTTACAAGGTCCAGCTGCTGCAGCTTTGTTTGGTCCTGATGGATCAAATGGTGCCATTGTAGTTTCTTTAAAGAAAGCTAAGAAAAATCAAAAAGGTTTAGGTATCGAATTAAATACTGGTGTTCAGTTTGATAACGTTTATATCACGCCTGACTATCAAAATTCATATTCTGGTGGTGCCTCTGGCGATTTCATCAAGTATAACTATCAAGCTGGTCAACCTGCTGGTTGGAAAGCTTTAGATGGTAAATACTATCATGATTATACCGATGATGCTAGCTGGGGTCCACGTATTGCTGGTCAGGAGTATATTCCTTGGTATGCTTGGTATGCTGGTAGTGAGTATGCTTTTAAAACAGCAAAACTTACTGCTCAACCAACTAATATCCGTGATTTCTGGAATACAGGTGTTACCAAAACTAACAACATAAATATTTCAAAAGCAACTGATAACCTTTCTTTTAGGGTTTCTTATACCAATTTAGATATTAAAGGTATTACACCAACAGAGTTTTTAAAGCGTCATACTTTAAATGCTAACATGAATATTGAGATGAGCAGTCGTTTATCTCTTGGTTTAAATATTAACTACATTGCTGAAAATAAGAATACAGAAAGTGATGATGGCTATTCAAACCAAACAACTGGTGCATTCGGTCAGTGGTTTCACCGTAATTTAGACATGGGTATAATGAAAGAATTGAGATACTTAAAAAGTCCAGAAGGAATTTTATCTAGCTGGAACCACGGTAACCCAACTTCTTATGATCCTTTAAATCCAGTTAAATTTTATGGTGGTAACTACTGGTTTAATCCTGATCAATACTTAGATAATATTCGTAATGACCTAAGAAGAGACAGATTATTTGGTGATATCTCTTTAACTTATAAAATCACTAATGATTTAAAGTTTAGAGCTACTTATCGTAAGCAACAATTAACTACTGTAGATGAAACAACTTATAGAAGCGAATTAGAAGCAAGTTCAAACCAAATGTCATTTAATCCATGGCAGGGTAATTCAAAAGCGGGTTATGGTGCTGGAAATACAAACAGCGATCGCCAGAACTATGAGGGTTTATTTACTTACAGTAAAAAAATCAAAGATTTCTCAATTGACGCTTTTGCAGGTTTTGACGTGTTAAGAACTAAATTCAGATCAGTTAGTGCAAATACAATGGGTGGCTTAAGTGCTCCGGGTTTATATGCTTTAACAAACTCTAAAGATCCTATTAACTATAATAACTCAAGAAGCCAGTTTACTCGTAGAGGTTTATATATACGTGCAGAATTTGGTTTCCGTAATTATTTAAGTGTAGATGGTACTTATCGTAGAGATTATACATCAAGTGAGCCGTTAAATAACTTTATCGATTCTAAGTCTGGTGGTGTTTCATTTGTATTCAGTGATTTAACCAGAACAGCTTTACCATGGTTGAGCTTTGGTAAAATAAGAGGTTCAATTGGACAGAGTTTAAATACTTTAGGTGTTTATCAATTGAATGCAGTATATGGCATTAATACAAACCAATGGAATGGTAATATCTTAACTACTGTACCAAATAACTTGGTTGATCCAGGATTACAAGGTGCAACTAACTTAGAGAAAGAATTAGGTTTTGAAGCTCGTTTCTTAAAAAACAGACTTGGTTTTACAGTTACTTATTGGGACAGAACCAACAAGAATTTCCCTGTAAACGTATCTGTACCAGCTCAAACAGGTTTCTCTGTTGTATCTAGAAACGCTGGAGAAATTGCTAAAAAAGGTTGGGAAGTAACTGCTTTTGTTAAGCCTATTGTTACAAAAAATGTAGAGTGGATGATCAATGCTACTTGGGGGTATATAACAAAGAACGAAGTAGTTAGTATTTTCCCTGGTATTAACAGGTTAAACGTTGCAACTGGTGCATTCTCTGGTTCTTCTTCTGCTTATACAGTAAATGAAGTAGGACAACCATGGGGTCAAATGTTTGGTGGTGGAATTACAAAAATCAATGGCCAACCACAATTAGGTGCTGATGGATTATTTATTCGCCAGGCCGATGCTAAGTTTGGTAGCGTATTACCTACTTACACAGGTGGTGTTCAAAACTCAATCGACTTATTTAAGAACTTTACTATCAACATCAATATCGATTATTCTTACGGTGGTAAATTCTTCTCTTTATCTGATTTCTGGGGTACTTACTCTGGTTTAACAGCACGTACTGCTGAACTAAACGATCGTGGTCTTCCTTCTCGTGATCCAGTTGCTGATGGCGGTGGTGTTCACGTATTTGGAGTAGATGCAACCGGAAAACCAGTTGATTACTATGTTGATGCTCAAACTTATTTCCACCAGTTTAGAAGTAAGAATATTTCTGAAAACAGTGTATATGATTTAACTTTTGTTAAATTAAGAGAGTTGAGTATTGGATATAGATTACCAGTAGAGAAAATGGGAATCAGTAAGCACATTAAAACTGCCGTATTCTCTATTATGTCTCAAAATCCTTGGTTAATATATTCAAAAACCAAAGGGTTCGATCCATCTCAAATCAGTAATGTATATGGTGAAGATGGCCAGCTTCCAGGCACCAGGTCTCTTGGTGTTAATTTAAAAATTGGCTTCTAATTTAAATCACCTTAAATAATATATAAAATGAAAAATAATTCAATTAAAAAGTTAACATCCGCTTCCCTCTTCGCCTTGGCGATATTGGCTGCCGGCTGTGCTAAGATTGCAGATTTTGGTGATACCAATGATAATCCAAATGGTATTACCACTCCGGTAACTGCAGCCTTACTAACCAACGTTCAATCGCAGTTAGGTGGTTTTGGTACAAATAACCGTACCAATACTTACGCACAATATGTATCTGAGAATCAGTATACAGAAGTTTCTTTGTATAATTTACCACAGTTAGAAATGGGTGGTACTTACTCAGGTCCATTACAAGATTTACAAACAATTATTGCTTATAATTCCGATCCTAAAACAGCTACTTTAGCTTCTGCCAATGGTTCAAATGCTAATCAAATTGCGATTGCAAAGATCCTTAAAGCATATATCTATTGGATGACTACTGACAGATGGGGAGATGTTCCATACAGCCAAGCTTTGCAAGGTGCTGGAAATACAGCTCCAAAGTTCGACAGACAAGAAGCGATCTATGATGGAATGTTCCAGGAATTAAAAGATGCTGTTGCTGGTTTTGATAATGGAGGTCCAATAAAGGGCGACATTATGTATAATGGTAATATTAGTAGTTGGAAAAAATTTGCCAATAGTTTACGTATGCTTATGGCAATGCGTTTGACTAAGGTTTACCCTGCAGTAGGTGGTAAAGCAGCTTTAGAATTTGCTTCTGCTGTTGCTGGAAATGGTGGTATTATGACAACCAATGCTGATAACTTTACTTTAAGCTTCCCTGGTGGAAACTTTAAAAACACTTGGTATTTAGTTTACGAAGCACGTGATGATTATGCACAAAGCAAAACAATGGGTGATGTGTTAGCTGGTTTAGGCGATACTCGTCAGTCAGTGTTTGGAACTAATAGTGTTACTTTTCCATATGGTTTAACCCGTGGCTTAGCTGTTGATTTTTCGAACAGTGTGGGTAGTGGACAATCAAGAGTTTTGGCTGCTAACAAAAGATTAGAAACTTCACCAATTTATGTGGTTCCTTCATCAATTGTTTTATTAGCAAGAGCTGAAGCTGCTGAAAGAGGTTGGATTG
Organism: uncultured Chitinophagaceae bacterium; assembly: GCA_947085175.1. Lineage (GTDB taxonomy): Bacteria > Bacteroidota > Bacteroidia > Chitinophagales > Chitinophagaceae > Ferruginibacter. Next base: position 448,759 of record CAMTVJ010000005.1, on the reverse strand, counting down.
CTGGTGGTACTGCTGCTGCAAAAGCAGATTACGATGCTGCTGTTGCTCTTTCTTTTGCTCAATGGGGTGTTGCTATGCCTGGTACTTATTTGTCGAGTGCGGCAGATTATAATACAGGTATTGGTGTTCCTAGTAATATTGGTGCAGGATCTGCTCCTTACGATAACTTTAGAGCAGCTAGTAGCAATGTACAAGACGCTGCTACAACTACTCCATTACAACGTATACATTTACAACGCTGGTTGGCTGCTTTCCCTAATGGAAACGAAGGATGGGCTGAGTGGAGAAGAACTGCAATGCCTAATTTAAAAGGAACCAGGTTTGCTACTAATACCAGCAAACAAATTGTACGTCGTTATGTTTACGGTGTAAATGATTATAACTTTAATAATGCTCAAACTCAAGCCGCTGCTGCTTTAATCACCGGTGGTGATACACAGGACGGAAGAGTTTGGTGGGATAGGCCATAACTAATTTAAATACCATCCCGCTAAAGCGGGATGGTATTTCTTAAAAATTGGTAAACAACAAACACTAAAAATAAATTATTATGAAATACATTAACCTTACTAAGAACATCGCTTTTATAGCAATGCTTTCTTTGGTATTTTTGGCTTGTAAAAAGCCTAAAGTATCTACTCCAATGGGGGATGCTGGCCAAACTTTGGTAAAAATTTTGGGAGGAGGAACTCCTGCTAACGTAATTAAAAACCCAGTTGATTTTGTACCAACTCCTACAGTTTTAAGAGATGCTATATCTGTTCGTAGAGATATAGCCAATGAGTCTGAATTACAAAAAACAATGATCATTACTGTAAAAGATGATACAGCTGCAGTTAGAGCTGCAAATCCAAATTATTTGCATTTACCTACTGCTTGGTATACAATCCAAACGCAGGGTGTTAAAACCGGTGGACAAGCAGGTACTTATACTTTTACATTGGCTCCAGGTGTTTATTCACAGGAGATTAGTATTACTATTCCTAACGCAACATTGTTTAACCCAAGTGCATTATATGGCTTAGGTTTTACTATTATGACTGCTGATGCTGCTGGCAAAATTTCAACTCAAAGATCTGTTGTTATTGAAATTGGTGCTAAAAATCAATGGGATGGTATTTATGCTGTAACAGGTCCAATGATTGAGTTAACAGGTCAACCTTGGACTCAATGGAATAACCCAGCAAGTCCTGGTTTTCCTGCTGCTAATGGCGGTGCATGGGAAGGTCATTTAGTAACTACAGGCGGCGCACAATGTATACTTGTAGATCAAACTATTTGGGGAAGCTGCGGTCATCCAATGTTAAATGCTGGAGCAAACTCTGGATTTGGTAGTTATGGTGTTGTGATAGATTTTAATCCATCAAATGGCACAATTGCTAATATGCATAATTATTATGGCAATCCTACCAATGCAGCTACCAATTTAGGTAATCCTGCTTCTGGTTCTGGTGCTCCATTATTTGAAGCTTCAAATTCAAGAAGGGTTGCTATAGATCCAAGTGGTGTAAACCAGGTACAAGGGAATAGAGATATTCTATTAAAGTACTTTATGCTACAGCGTACAGTAATTGCTGCTCCTCCTCACGTTCGTATTACTTTTGATGAGAAGTGGAAGTATGTAGGATCTAGATAATTAGATTAAAAACAATACAATTTTACAAAGAGCCTCTTAATGAGGCTCTTTGTTTTTATCTTTGTTTAAATAAATGATATAAAATGAGCAACCTACCCGAACAACCCAACCAAATCAATATTGAGATATCTGAAGAAGTGTCAGAAGGCGAATATGCTAATCTGGCTATTATAACCCATAGCCATGCAGAGTTTGTAATAGATTTTGTGAATGTTATGCCAGGTACTCCAAAAAGTAAAGTAAAGAGCCGTATTATCCTTACTCCTTTTCATGCTAAACGTTTTATGAAAGCCATGGTTGATAATGTAAAGAAGTTTGAAACTGCCAATGGAACAATCCAGGATATAGATGCGGTAGAAGTACCTTTTAGTTTTGGAGGACCAACAGCACAGGCGTAAAAAAGTTTTTTAGTTGTTAGTTTTTAGTTGGGTGTAGGTTTAAAGCTTTTGTAGGTTTAAACTAAAAACTACAAACTAAGAACTAAAGCAACCCTTCATCCGCAAAACTAAAATACCCATCTTCACTTACAATGATATGGTCCATTACTTTTATATCCATATAAGCTGCGGCCTCAGTAATTTTTTTAGTTAAATCTTCATCGGCTCTGCTGGGTTTTAAATTACCCGATGGATGATTATGGCAAAGAACAATTGTAGTGGCATCTACTTCTAATGCTTTTTTTAAAATAATCCTGGGATCAGCAACTGTACCAGTAATTCCTCCACGGCTAATTATTTCGAAGTGATTTATTTTATTAGCCCTATTTAAAAAAACAACGGCAAAAACTTCATAGGCAAAGTCTTTAATGTTTGCACGCAGGAATTGTGCTATATCATTGCTGGATGTAATCACGGGTTTATCCAGGCTGGCAGCTGCATGCCTTCGTCTGCCAAGCTCAAGAGCTGCTGCTATTATAATGGATTTAGCCTCTCCAATTCCATGAATGCTTTTAAAATCTTTTAAAGAGAGTTTACCTAATTCATTTAAATTATTATGGCCAAGGTTCAAAATTTCTCGGGCCAATTCCACAGCAGTTTTATTTTTGCTGCCATTATTCAGTAATATTGCAAGTAGTTCTGAATTACTGAGAGCAGATGCCCCCTTACTTATCAATTTTTCTCGAGGCCTATCATCTGCAGCCCAGTTTTTTATAGATGTGGAAGGCTTGTTGACATTTTCCATTGTTTCAAGATTATTTCATCTAAATAAAATGATAATTTCGCAGGATAGAATCTCTCACGTATCTCAATATAAAATAATATGGAATCAAATGCAAAAATCTTTTCCGGAACAGGATCTCAATACTTGGCCGAAAAGATTGCCAAAAAATTTGGAGAACCTCTTGGAAAAGTAAATATCCAACGTTTTAGTGATGGAGAGATTTATGTGGAATTTAAGGAAAGCATTCGTGGGCGCTTTGTGTTTTTAGTACAAAGTACTTATGCCCCTTCAGATAACCTGATGGAATTATTATTAATGATTGATGCTGCAAAAAGAGCATCAGCATATAAAGTAATTGCAGTAATTCCCTATTATGGCTTAGCCAGGCAAGATAGAAAAGATAGACCTAGAGTAGCTATTGGGTCAAAACTGGTAGCCAATATGTTAACAGCAGCAGGAGCCGATAGGGTTATCACAATGGATTTACATGCACCACAAATTCAGGGATACTTTGATATACCCGTTGATCACCTCGACTCATCTGCCATTTTTATCCCTTATATCGAAAACCTAAACCTGGAGAATCTCATTTTTGCAGCACCAGATGTCGGGAGTGCAAATCGAATTAGGGAAATTGCTACTTATTTTGAGTGCGAAATGGTTATTTGTGATAAGCATAGAAAGCGGGCCAACGAAATTGCCAGTATGGTAGTTATTGGAGACGTTACAGACCGGGATGTTGTTTTAATTGATGATATATGTGACACAGGGGGAACCTTGGTAAAAAGTGCAGCATTAATGAAGGAAAATGGTGCCAGAAGTGTAAGGGCTTTATGTACACACCCGGTTTTTAGTGGAAAGGCCTATGAAAACATCGAAAACAGCGTATTGGAAGAGATAGTCGTTTGCGATACTATTCCTTTAAGAGGAGATTGTAGTAAGATAAAAGTTTTGTCAACTGATGAATTATTTGCCGTTACCATACGTAATGCATATGAAAATAAGAGTATAAATAGTTTGTTTATGAGAAGTAGGATGGCCAATAAGAAATAAGATAATTAGCTATTTGATAATTGATAATGTTGTCTGTCCATAGGCCGCAAATTATCCATTATTTCATTCTATAATGATCCATTATTTACCTACCTTTGCGCCTCATAAAAAATTTAACCAAAATGAAATCAATTACAATTCAAGGACAACTGAGGACCGAAAGCGGAAAAAAAGCCACCCGCCAACTTCGCTCTCAGAACCAGGTGCCAGCTGTAATTTATGGTGGTTCTCAAGAAATTAACTTTTCTGCTCCAGCAACAGCTTTTAAAGACATCGTTTATACACCAGATTTTATGTTTGCAGACATAATAGTAGACGGTAATTCGTACCGTTGTATTTTAAAAGATCTGCAATTCAATAAAGTAACTGATGCACTAATTCATGCCGACTTTTTAGAGTTAGTAGAAAGTAAAAAAGTAATTGCCAATTTGCCTTTAAACTTTGTTGGCGTTCCAGCAGGTGTAAAAGCAGGTGGTAAATTAGTTACCAAGATGAAATCTATTAAAGTTAAAACATTGCCTAAATATCTAAAATCACATCTTGATGTAGATATTTCTGCTCTTGCTTTAAACGAAAATATCAGGGTACAGGATGTAATTACAGAGAATATGGAAGTATTAAACTCCCCACGTATCCCAATTGCATCTGTAACTATGACAAGACAGTTAAAGCAAGATGAAGCTACAGCAACTAAAACAGTTGCTACGCCTGTAGCTGCTGCACCAGCTGCAAAAAAATAATCAATTAAAAAGTATAAAAAAAAATGCCTTTCCAACCGGAAAGGCATTTTTTTAACCGGTAAGATAAAGCCATTAAACTTTAATTACCTTTGCCCACTTAAAACAATTAAACATGGGAATGGATAGAAATACGGTTATCGGGTTTGTATTGATAGGCGCATTGTTAATAGGTATGTTTGTTATTAATAGCAGGAGTAATCAGGCTTATTTAATAGAGAAAGCAAGAGTTGAAGATTCAATTGCAGCCACAAAGCCAAAAGTGGATATAGTTGCAGCTAAAATAGATTCAGTAAAGACGGATTCTATTAGAATCAATAACATTCAAAAGAACTCAACCTTTGTTTCAGATTCAAACAATACAGAGCAATTAGTTGTTTTAGAAAATGAGGTATTGAAAATCAGTTTTTCCAATAAAGGAGCACAACCTAAAATTGTAGCCTTAAAAAAATTCAAAAAATTTGATGGCAAACCCATCTTGTTTGAAAGTGATGGTTTTAATGAAATTTCCTATAGTATTAACACAGGAGATAAACAAACTGCCGAAACCGCTGATTTGTTGTTTAGCGCAGGAACAATATCTATTGCTGCAGACAAAAGTCAGAGTATCACATTTTCATTGAAAGATTCTTCTGGCAAGGAAGTTAATCATATCTACACTATGTATCCCGGCAGCTATTTTGTTGATTTTACTATTTCCTTAAAAGAAGCAGATAAACTAATATCTCAAAATAAAATTAATCTTTTGTGGAAGACAGAGACACCACAAGTGGAAAAGGATATTGCTTACGAAAGACAACAAACTCATATTAGTTATTACGAGAATGGTAATTATGATTTTGAATACTTAGGTACTGGCGACGATAAAAAATTTGAGAAAACAGTAGATTGGCTTGCAATAAAACAGCAATTTTTTATTACAGCTCTTGTAGCTAAAAACAAGTTTCAAAATGCTCTAATCAAATGGGAGGTTCCGGCTGACTCAACAAAAATTATTGGTCAATCTACAGCAAATGTAAGTTTGGCATTGGCATCTGGTTCTTTTGCTACAGTTCCTTTGCAACTTTATTATGGGCCAAGTGATTATAATATTTTAAGTAAGAGTAACAATGAAATGCAAAATATTGTGCCATATGGTAGTGGTGTTTTTGCTTTTGTAAAATACATCAACAGACATTTTTTATTGCCTGTATTTGATTTTATACGAAAGCATATTGCTAGTATGGGTATGGTTATTTTGTTATTAACCTTACTTATTCGCTTGATTACTTCTCCGATATTATATAAGAGTTATTTAAGTGGTGCAAAAATGAAAGCATTAAAGCCCGAGATAGATAAGCTTAAAGAAAAACATGGAGATGATAAGCAGGCTTTTGGAATGGATCAAATGAAACTCTGGAAATCGGCAGGGGTAAGTCCCCTTGGAGGTTGTTTGCCAGCTCTTTTGCAGATACCTATTTTCATGTCTTTATATTATTTCTTCCAATCCAACATTTCACTTAGAGGAGAAAACTTTTTGTGGGCAAAGGATTTAGCAGCTTATGATTCTATTGCATCGCTACCATTCTCTATTCCATTTTATGGCGATCACGTAAGTTTGTTTACCATTACAGCAACCTTAACCAGTCTTGTGATTTCTATTTATAGCATGAGCACTATGCAGGATAATAGCAATCCTGTAATGAAGTACATGCCTTACATATTCCCGGTTTTGTTATTAGGTGTGTTTAATAACCTTCCTGCTGCCTTAACTTGGTATTATACAGTTTCAAATACCATTACTTTGATTCTACAGATTGTTATACAGAAGTACATCATTGATCAAGATAAAATATTGGCTCAAATTGAAATCAACAAGAAAAAGCCTGTTAAGCAAAGTAAACTGCAAGATCGTATTGCAGCCATGCAGGAAAGTCAAAAAAAATTGCAGGACATGAAAAATAAGAGCAAGAAGAAGTAAAAGAAGAAGTTAAATAAAAAATGCCTACAAGCTATAATGGGTTTGTGGGCATTTTAATTCTTAAATCTAAGATTCGTGGCACGGGATTTTATTATCTTTAGTTTATGATTAGTAAAATGAAAATTATTAAGCCTTTGGGAATTGTATTGTTATTATTAACAAGTACTTTATCTGTGATTGCACAAAAGATAATTTCGGAAGGCACTTTGGTTTATGATGTAGTTATACAAATGGGGCCGGTAGAACCCCCAAAAGGAGATCCATTAGCTAATGGCAGCTCTACTGTTTATTTAAAGGGTAATAATACCAGAATTGAAATGTCTACATCTTTGGGAAAAGAAATTATCATTTACAATTCTAAATCTGAAAATGCGGTAATATTGAAAGAGTTTAGTGGTCAAAAGTTATTGATATCACTTACAAAGGAAAACTGGGTTTCAAGAAATAGCCAATATCATGATGTGAAATTTGAATTGCTAAACGAATCGAAATTAATAGCTGGTTATAATACTAAGAAGGCAGTGGCTACAATGGAAGATGGAAAATCTTTTGTTGTATATTATTCAACAGACTTGAAAGCTGCCAATAAAGACTATGATGCAACATTTGCAAATTTGCCTGGTTTACCCATTCATTATGAAATAGAATCTGGTAAAATGAAGTTTACATATACCATATCTAAAATAAGTTTAGATCCTGTCTTAATCTCTCATTTCGATTTCCCTTCTTCTGGGTATAGAGTAATGACATATTCAGAAAATCAAAAAATGAAAAAGGGTAATTAAATCAATAATTACCCTTTTAATAAAATGATATCGAAACTTAATTAGATTTTATAATGATTTTCATCCCTGTATAACCCTGAGACATTTCGGGAACAGCAATAATTTGTTTATGGGGAATAATGTAAACTGTATTACCCTTTTGGTATGTAAGCAATGATTTAGTTGAAATTGAATTACCAGCATTTTGCTGAGTTGAAAGCAAACTGCCAGTATATTTCAAACCAGACTTTAAATTAAAAGGAATAGAACTCCTTAACGAATTTTTGGTGGAAATGTTTAATGATACTTTAGACTTGCTTTTTTTGCCAATGCCTCTGTCTGCCAACGCACTAAAAGCTATGCCCGAGAACATAACAATTACCAGCATTATTTTGACTTTATTCATCATTGGTGTTTATTTAACAAAACAAATATATTGAAATTATTCAAGTATTGAACTACCATTCATAAAAGAATTTCACATTCATTTAACGTATATATATAATGTAAATTATAAAAACTTGTGGAATCCTTTAAAAAAACCTAATTTACAATAACCTTAAGCCTATGAGTAAATTTCCTTACCGGCAGGACAGAGAAGAGCTAAAAGAGCTACTTAAGCTATATGATAATCTTAAAAACGGTAAACCTAACTCTTTTATTGAAGAAGACTCATTTGAACGCATTATAGACTATTATGATGAGAGCGAAAAGTTAAATGAGGCTTTAGAAGCTGCTCAATATGGAGTTGAACAATATCCTTATTCGGCTGCATTATTATTAAAAAAGGCTGATTTACTTATTGCTTTAAAAAAATATAAAGAAGCTTTATATGTATTGGATAAAGCAGAATTGCTTGATAGCAAGGATACAAATCTGTACATATTAAAGACAGATGCCTATTTAGCATTGGATCAGCAACAAAAAGCAGCAGAAATTTTAGAAGCAGCAATTGATGATTTTAATGGGGATGAAAAAATTGACCTTTTATTTGAATTAGCTGATGTATATGATGATTATGAAAACTTTGAAAAAGTGTTTGATTGCTTGAAACTTATTTTGGAGCAAGAACCAAATAATGAAGAAGCATTATATAAAATTTGTTTTTGGACAGATTATACAGGAAGAAATGAAGAAGGTATAAGGCTGCATCAAAATATCATCGAAGATTTTCCTTTTAATGAATTAGCCTGGTTTAATCTTGCTGCGGCATATCAGGGACTCAAATTGTATGAAAAAGCAATTGATGCTTATCAATATGCTGTTGCAATAGATGAAAAATTTGATTTTGCTTTACGCAATATGGGGGATGCCTATATTAGATTAAGGAAATACCGTGAAGCTATTGAAGTACTTGAAAAAGTGTTAGAATTGACAAGACCTGAAGATGTTATTTACGAAGCATTAGGACATTGTTATGATAAAATGGGCAATTATGCTCAGGCAAGATTTAACTATAAAAAAGCAAGTCATTTAAATAATGAGGATACGCAATTGAATTATAAAATTGCTTGTACTTATATGAATGAGGCGAATTGGACAAGTGCCATTAAAAATTTAGAAATAGCCATGCGCATCCACAAAATGCAGTGGGATTTTAACCTTGCAATGGGGCAGTGCTATATGGAGCTTAATAAATTGGATGACGCCATCACCTATTTTGGAAATGTAGTTAGAGTAAGACCAAAAAATATTAATGGTTGGTTAGAATTGTTGAAATGCCTTTATAAGTCAGAAATGTTTGAAGAAGTACTGGAGTATGCTGCTTTTGCCTATGAACAAACAGATGGTAAACCCATTTTTCTTTTTCACAAAGCTGCAGTTTTGTTTGCCCTGGGCAAATCAAAAGAAGCCGTTTTGCAATTGGAATTTGCGATGAGCCGGAATCCTAAACTTGTTAAAAAGTTTATTGAAATCAACCCTTCTCTATTACAAATTCAACAGGTTGTTGATATCGTAGCTCGATTTAAAAAGCGTAATTCTATTTAAAAAGGAATTAGCCTCTACCCAATTGACTTTCAAAATAGTCTTTATTACCACAATTGCTACTTAGCAATTATCTTTGCTGTCATTAAAAAATGAGAAATATGAATTTTCAACTTTCGCAAATACCAGAAAGAACCAGTCAGCCCCGTGTACATGGCTTAACTATGGTAATGGATAAAGGACTAAGTGTAGAGGAGGCAAAAAATTTTATGAGTGCAGCCAGCCCATTTACTGATATGGTGAAATTAGGCTTCGGCACTTCGTTTGTAACACCCAACCTTAAAGAAAAATTAGAAGTATATCGATCACACAACATGCCAATATATTTTGGAGGTACTTTGTTTGAAGCATTTCTAATAAGAAACCAATTTGATGACTATATAAACGTATGTAAAGAATTTGGTGTGAGTTATATGGAAGTTAGTGATGGGTCAATTGAAATACCACATGCTGAAAAATGTGGCTATATTGAAAAATTAGCAAAAATTGGTGTGGTTTTAAGTGAAGTGGGTAGTAAAGATGCAGCACATATCATCCCTCCTTATAAGTGGATTGAACTGATGAAAGCTGAATTAGAATCTGGATCTACTTATGTAATTGCCGAAGCGAGAGAAGCTGGTAACGTTGGAATTTACAGAGGGTCGGGTGAAGTAAGAGAAGGTTTAGTTCAAGAAATATTAACTCAAATACCAGAAGAGAAAATTATTTGGGAAGCACCACAAAAAGCACAGCAACTTTACTTTTTGGAGTTGATAGGCTGCAATGTAAACCTGGGTAACATTGCCCCAAATGAAGTGATTCCTTTGGAAGCGATGCGAATTGGTTTGCGTGGCGATACTTTTCATTTATACCTGAATAAAGAAACCGTTTAATGAAAACTTATGGCATTATTGGATTCCCTTTAACCGCTTCTTTTTCAAAACAATTCTTTACAGAAAAAATTGAAAAGGAAGGAATACCAGATGCTGTTTATCATTCTTACCCACTTTCAACTATTAATGAATTTCCGGGATTATTAAAATCAGATTCTGATTTAAGGGGATTAAGTGTAACCATTCCTTACAAGGAACAAGTGCTGCAATTTATAACGCATCAATCAAATGAAGTAAAACAAATAGGGGCCACAAATTGTATTAAAATCAGAGGTAGTGAGTTGACTGCATACAATACAGATATCTTGGGTTTTGAAAAGTCCTTTATCAAAAATTTAAAACCAACCCATACTAAAGCATTGGTATTAGGTTCAGGGGGTGCATCAAAAGCAGTGCAGTTTGTTTTGCGAAAACTAGGTATCGGTTTTTTTGTGGTTTCAAGGAACATAAAAAATCAAAAAGAGTTTATGCAATATGCTGATGTTACTAATTCTATTTTGGAAGAACACCTCATCATCATCAATACAACTCCACTTGGAATGACACCTAGTGAAAATACCTGCCCAGATATACCTTATAATTTATTAACTGAAAAACATTATTTGTTTGACTTGGTATATAAACCTGCTAAAACTTTATTTCTACAAAAAGGAGAAGAGAGAGGTTGCCTAATAACAAATGGCTATGAAATGTTAATAATTCAAGCAGAAGCCAATTGGAAAATATGGAATGAAGATTAGGGTTGTAATAATTCTAACAACTGTACTGGGATTGCAGCCACTTTTTTGGCAGTATAATCATAACAAACCATTCCGGTTTTTGCAATGGCTAATAAAACAAGCGTATCATTTCTTTTAGTAGATAGCTGATAATAAAGATCAAAACTTACACGAGTAATATCTTTAACTGCCATTTTTACCTCAATCATATCCCCATAAAATGATTCTGCTTTAAATTCAAAAGCCAGGTCGCTCATGATTAACCCAACAGTTTCTATTTTTAACTCGGTATATCCATGAAGTTGTAACCATTGCATTCTGGCTTCGTGAATGATACTTACAAAAGCATCATTACCCACATGGTTGCCATAATTGATATCAGCAATTCGAATGGGGATAGTAAAGCTGGCAATAAAGGATTCTGAAATATTAAGTTTAACTCGTGCCATGATAAATTATTTGTTGTTCATAAATTCAATGAGTTTTTCCATTGCTTTTTTGCGGTGGCTAAATTTATTTTTTTCGGCCATATCCATTTCAGCAAAAGTTTTTTCGCTTCCATCCGGTATAAAAACAGGGTCGTATCCAAAGCCATGTTCACCTCTTTTTTCAGCGATAATCCTACCTGTACAAATCCCTTCAAAATAAAATTCTTTATTATCAAGTATCAAAGAAATCACCGTTCTAAAACGGGCAGTTTTATTATTATGGGGTGCCAGATTAACCAAAAGCTTTTCAATATTAGCATCAAAATTTCTACTATCCCCTGCATACATTGCACTTTTTACACCCGGTTCTCCATGTAGGGCTTCTGTTTCCAGTCCAGTATCTTCACTAAAACAATTTTGGTTGGTTAACTGATGTATGGTTTTTGATTTTTCGGTAGCATTTGCTTCCAACGTATTATGCGGCTCGGGAATGTCTATATCTATCCCAGCATCTTTAAGGGTGATAATGTTAAAACGGCTTCCAAGTACCGCTCTAACTTCTTCTACTTTGTTTTGATTGTTTGTTGCAAATATGATGGTATTCATTCTTTAAAAATTATCCTATTAAAAATATCTTCTTCAAACTATTCCACAATTTTAATTTCTCCTCTTTGTCTTTTTGTAAATCAGATAAAGGAACTGATGTTAAATAAGTTTGGTTATTATACTGCTGAATTTGATAATGCGGAAATTGTAAAGGCAATTCAATTTCGTTTGGTGCTACTCCAAATAATAGTATTTTTTGAGCTTCAAACTCTTGCGTTATGAGTTTGTAATTGATAAATTCATTTTTAGAAAGGTTCACCAGTGCTATGTCTACCATACTTAATTTGCATGCCGATAATATGCCTAACAAAAAATTCAAATCTTCATCTGGCAAATAAATACTTTGAGGATTGGTTATAATGATGACAATATTTTTTTTGTTATTTCCCAAATGGGCAATGGGTGCCGATGAAGGTTCATTAGTAACTGGTTCATTGTTTTTTATATCAATTAAGTTATTTTTAAAAAGACTTTGAAGAACAAAATGGGGAAGCTGTATATTATCTAAACTCATTATGGGTTAATTTATAGTCTTGTTTTTTTCGTTTCTTTGTCGTAAAATTAATGAATATGATTGCAGCTGAAAATATTATTATTACAAAAGCAGAACACAGTAAATTAAAAGATATTAATCTCGAAAATATTCCTTTTGGAAAATATTTTACCGACCATATGTTGGAAGTGGATTATGAGGATGGGGAGTGGAAAAATGCAGAAATTAAGCCTTATCAACCCTTGTTATTAGATCCATCTTGTGCAGCCTTACATTATGGGCAAGCCATTTTTGAAGGCATAAAAGCTTATAAAAATGCTGAAGGAGAAGCATTGATATTTCGCCCTTATGATAATTTCAAGAGGTTTAATATTTCTGCCGAAAGGATGCAAATGCCTCAAGTGCCTGAAGATATTTTTATGGAAGGGATGAAAAAGCTGGTTGAGATGGATAAGAACTGGATTCCAGAACTAGAAGACCATTCCTTATACATACGTCCATTTATGTTTAGTAGTGATGAAATGATTGGAGTAAAGCCCAGCGAAAGCTATAAGTTTATCATAATGTTAAGCCCTACAGGCCCCTATTATAATGTTCCAATGAGAATTTACGTTGAAGAGCATTTTGTAAGGGCAGTGCCAGGTGGAGTTGGGTATGCTAAAGCCGCAGGAAATTACGGAGCCGCAATGTATGCAACAGCTCAGGCTAAAAAGAAAGGGTACGATCAGGTTTTATGGACGGATGCCTTTGAACATAAATATGTGCAAGAATGCGGTACAATGAACGTTTTTTTTATCATTGGAAATAAAGCCATTACTCCAGGACTTGAAACTGGAACTATTTTAGCTGGCGTAACCCGTGATAGTGCCATTGCTGTTTTAAAAGATATGGGATTAGAAGTAGTAGAAAGGCGCTTAAATATTGATGAAATCATTGAAGCACATAAGGCAGGAGAATTACATGAGGTTTTTGGAACTGGTACAGCAGCAACTATTTCACTGATAAAAGAGTTAAGGTATCAAGATTATGTGATGGAATTTGACATTGATAACTGGAAAATTGCCCCTCAGCTAAAAACTCAATTGAATGCTATCAGGTACGGCCAGATTCCTGATACTCATGGTTGGATGCTTAAAATTTAACTGAATAAAGGATAAAAAGCTAAGTTAAACCGCCTGAAATGGCGGTTTTTTTAATGAATGTGAATAAACTTTGATTTTTTTTGCTTTTAAGTTTCTAAAATCAAATCATAAATCCTACCTTTGCCGTCCGAAAAATAAACGGTACAAAATGCCTACGATACAACAATTAGTAAGAAAAGGAAGAGAAGTTATTAAAGCGAAAAGCAAATCAAGAGCTTTGGACAGTTGTCCTCAGCGTAGAGGTGTTTGTACCAGAGTGTACACAACTACCCCTAAAAAGCCAAACTCGGCTTTGCGTAAAGTAGCTAAAGTTCGTTTGACCAATAAAATTGAGGTAATTGCCTATATACCAGGTGAAGGTCACAATTTACAAGAGCACTCTATCGTGTTGATTCGTGGTGGAAGGGTAAAAGATTTACCAGGTGTACGTTATCATATCGTACGTGGTAGTTTGGATACTGCTGGTGTAAAAGATCGTAAACAAAGCCGTTCTAAATACGGTACTAAAAAAGAAAAAGCTAAAAAATAACTCTTAGACAAACTCAGAGTAATAAACTTACTCCGATGAAGTCAGATAAAATAAACAACAATGAGGAAGACACAACCGAAAAAAATCCCTTTAGCACCAGATCCAAAGTTTAACGACATCTTGGTAACCCGTTTTGTTAACAACCTAATGTGGGCTGGTAAAAAAAGTGGTGCATACATTATATTTTATGATGCATTGGACAAAGTAGCTAAGCAAACAGGTGAAGAAGGATATGAGGTTTGGAAAAAAGCTTTAGCTAATATTACACCAGGAGTTGAGGTTCGTAGCCGTCGTATTGGTGGTGCTACTTTCCAGATTCCTGCTGAGGTTCGTACCGACAGAAAGGTTTCTTTAAGTATCAAATGGATGATTAAATACAGCCGTGATAGAAACGGTCGTAGCATGGCTGATAAATTAGCTAATGAGATTGTTGCTGCAAGCAAAGGCGAAGGTGCTTCATTCAAAAAGAAAGAAGATACTCATCGTATGGCTGAGGCTAACAAAGCGTTTGCTCACTTTAGAATCTAATTTTAAAATTTTATTATATACAAAGCCATTTGCAAAAGCAGATGGCTTTGTATATATCTTATCTTTTGATTTTTTGATAAAATGAACGTACCTTTGCGGCGCTAAAAGATGCAGTAATAATTGGATGGAGCCGTATTTATTTAGCATACTATGAGAGTTTAATCATCATATCAAACCAGTTCCCAGCACTTACGGGAAAGTTGCGGCATTTACGCTGCAAAAAAAGTAGCATAAAGATTAAAGAGTACAAGTGAGTGACACAACAATGATAGGTTTTGAAAAAGTGCCTGTTAACAAATAAAAAACAAAATTCTTAAAAATTAAATAGACAAAAATGGGAGATTTACGTTATCAACGAAATTTTGGTATTGCCGCTCATATTGATGCTGGTAAAACAACCACCACCGAGCGTATTTTATATTACACCGGTGTTAATCATAAAATTGGTGAGGTACACGAAGGTGCCGCTACTATGGATTGGATGGCACAAGAGCAGGAAAGAGGTATTACAATTACTTCGGCTGCAACTACTTGCTTTTGGAATTTTCCAATGGAGCAAGGCAAAAAAATTGCTGCTACCAACCAATATAAGTTCAACATTATTGATACTCCAGGTCACGTGGATTTTACCGTAGAGGTAGAGCGTTCTTTACGTGTATTAGATGGTTTATTAGCATTGTTTTGTGCGGTAAGTGGTGTTGAACCACAGTCTGAAACCGTTTGGCGCCAGGCTAACAAATACAAAGTGCCTCGTGTAGGTTTTGTAAACAAAATGGACCGTAGTGGTGCCGATTTCTTAAATGTGGTAAAACAAATTAAAGAAATGTTGGGTGCTAAGGCTGTGCCTTTGCAATTACCAATTGGTGCCGAAGATCATTTTAAAGGTGTGGTGGATTTGATTACCATGAAAGCCATGGTTTGGGATGACGCTACTTTGGGAATGACTTTTAATGAAATTCCTATTCCTGAGGATATGGTGGAAGAAGTAAATGAGTGGAGACAACACCTTATTGAGGCTGTTGCCGATTACGATGAAAATTTATTGGAGAAATTTTTTGATGATCCTAATACGATTACCGAAGATGAAATTCATGAAGCTATCCGTAAAGCAACTATCGATATTTCTATCATTCCAATGATGTGTGGTTCGTCTTTTAAGAATAAAGGTGTACAAACAGCTTTAGATGCTATCGTTCGTTACTTGCCTGGTCCATTGGATATTGAGGCTGTAAAAGGAACTAATCCGGATAACGGAGAAGAAATTTTCCGTCATTGCGATGTTAAAGAACCATTCAGTGCCTTGGCATTTAAAATTATGACTGATCCATTTGTGGGTCGTTTAGCTTTCTTCCGGGCCTATAGTGGTCGTTTGGATGCGGGGTCTTATGTTTTAAATACTCGTACAGGTAAAAAAGAGCGTATTAGCCGTATCATGCAGATGCATGCCAACAAGCAAAATCCGATTGATTTTATTGAAGCTGGAGATATTGGAGCTGGTGTTGGATTTAAGGACATCAAAACAGGAGATACTTTGTGTAACGAAGATCATCCAATTGTTTTGGAGTCTATGACTTTCCCAGAGCCTGTAATTTCAATCGCTATTGAGCCAAAAACTCAGGCCGACGTTGATAAAATGGGTATGGCCATTGCTAAATTGGTTGAAGAGGATCCTACATTACGTGTTAAAACTGATGAGGAAACTGGTCAAACCATTCTTAGTGGTATGGGTGAATTGCATCTTGAGATCATTATCGACAGGATGAAGCGTGAATTTAAAGTAGAAATTAATCAGGGTGCTCCTCAGGTGGCTTATAAAGAGGCATTCAAAATAATGGTTCAACACAGAGAAACTTATAAGAAGCAAACGGGTGGTAGAGGTAAGTTTGGTGATATCGTATTTGAAATCGGACCTGCTGATGAAGAGTGGATGAAAGAAAACCCATTAGGAGGTTTACAGTTTATCAACGACATCTTTGGAGGTAGTATACCAAAAGAATTTATCGCTCCTATCATTAAAGGATTTACGACTAGTATGAATAATGGTGTACTAGCTGGTTATCCAATAGTAGATATGAAAGTAAGAGTATTTGATGGTAGTTACCATGATGTGGATTCTGATGCGATCTCTTTTGAATTATGTGCTAAGCAAGGATACCGTGAAGCTGGCCGTAAAGCAAAACCAGTTTTATTAGAGCCAATCATGAAGGTAGAAGTATTAACACCAGACCAATACATGGGTGATGTTACTGGTGACTTAAACCGTCGTCGTGGAATGTTGGAAGGAATGGATAGCAAACATGGTGTACAGGTTATTAAAGCCAAAGTGCCATTAAGTGAAATGTTTGGTTATGTAACGCAATTGCGTTCATTGTCATCAGGTCGTGCTACTTCAACCATGGAGTTTAGTCATTATGCTCCTGCTCCAAACAACATTTCTGAGGAAGTGATTGCAAAGCAAAAAGGTAAAGTGAAGATAGAAGAGTAGGCCCCCTCAATCTCCCTAGGGGGAATTCAAGGAGAAGCTTGAAGCGAAAAAATGATAAGACCTCATTCTGAAAAGGATGGGGTTTTTTTTATGCTATTGATTTAAACTTGCAAACAGATCACAAGTCATATAACTATAAAATAATCAACTATGAAAAAATATTATTTAAAATCTTTGATGATACTTGTGATGTTATTATCATTTTCTTTTGCTGCCAATGCACAGTTTGTTGTAAAAGTGCGTCCAGGAGCTCCAAAAGTAGCTATTAGAATGGCAGCTCCTTCACCTGCACATGTTTGGGTAGGTAGTAATTATATCTGGCGTAATGGCCAATATGTTCATGTGGATGGGTATTGGGTTAAACCACCTCATAAAAAGCACCACTGGGTTGATGGTCGTTGGAAAAATACCCGACGTGGTTGGACATGGGTGCCAGGGCATTGGAGATAATAGCTTGTTTGATTAATGATTAAATAAAATACCTGTACACCTCTGCAGGTATTTTGGTTTATATTTAATTCTGAATTTAATATTATCTCTATGCAAAAATTATCTTTAAGCCTTATTGTACTTTTTATTTCTGCTAATTCTTTTGCTCAAAGAAATGCTGTTGGAGGCTAAGATGAAAAGTTTTTTAGACTTGGCGCTAAAGCTGGAGTGAATGTAAATAAAATTGAAGGCAAGTCTTACAAACAAGGGTTTAACTATAATTTTCAGGGAGGGGCTTTTGTACAAATTAATTTTAGCCGGCGTTTTGGATTACAGCCAGAAATAAATTTTGTTCAAACTTCTTTTGAGTTTTCTGATGATCCCACCTCCATTTATGATGACCTTTTTAGAGATGGTAGTCAAAAATCAGCAAAACTTAATTACCTGGAAGTACCATTATTACTCAATATTAATGTTGGTGTAAGTAGGAGAGTGAAACTTCAAATTGGCCCAGCTTATGGTGGGTTATTAAAACAAACGATCGACAGTTTGAAAGTAAACGGGGATATTTATAAATCGGCAGAATGGTCTGCCATTGGTGGATTATGGATTCAGCTTCCGCTGGTAAATATGGGTGCCAGGTATAAAATGGGGATTACCGATATCAATGCTATTGATAATCGTCAATCCTGGAAAAATCAAGCCATCCAGGTTTTTATTGGGCTAACATTTTAGCCTCTCATTTTTTTACCCATTGCTTTTCTAATAGCTGATTTGTATTTTGGAACTCTTAATCTACCATTATGCAAAACATACGATTAGATAATCTGTTATTAATTGATATTGAAACCGCATCGGAATCCCCCTCTTTTGAAAATTTGAATGAAGAAAGAAAAGTACTTTGGAGAGACAAAGTACTACGGTCATTACCGGATGGCGTTTCGGAAGCCGAATTTTATCCTCAACGTGCTGGTGTTTTAGCAGAGTTTGCAAAAGTGATTTGTATTTCTATTGGTTATTTTAAAAAAGAAGGGAGTAATCTGGAGTTAAGGGTAAAGTCGTTTTATGGTGATGATGAAAAATTATTGTTGGAAGAATTTGTAATATCATTGAGTAAGCAAGAATCGGTTAACAACCGGTGGAGTTTTACGGGACACAATATTAAAGAATTTGACATCCCTTTTATTTGCCGCCGCTTATTGATTAATGGATTACCAATTCCTGCCTTTCTTGATTTTCAAAATATGAAACCTTGGGAAACCAATTTGGTAGATACATTTCAATACTGGCGATTTGGCGACTATAAACATTTCACATCTTTAAAGTTATTGGCTGCAGTTTTAAATGTGCCATCCCCAAAAGATGATATTGATGGGAGCATGGTAGGAGATGTGTATTGGAAAGAAAAAGACTTAAAACGAATTGTAAATTATTGTCAAAAAGATGTGATAACTACAGGAAACATCATCTTACGATTTAAAAATATGCCGTTGTTGAATGATGCTGATATAATAATAGTCCCTTAAGTTTTATTGAAGTAAAATTTTCTGAGTAACTGTATTTTCATCCTGTATTAGTTTTACAAAATACAATCCTCTTGTTAAATGAGATGTGTTAATCCTTATTTTATTTTGAATACTTGTGGTTGAATAAATCATTTTTCCCGAGGCATTGAATAATTGGATGTTTACTCCTTTACTATAAGCATTCCTCAAGCTTAACTCTACAAAATCAGTAGCAGGGTTTGGAGCAATGCTAACATTAAAATCAACTTTAAAGAAAATGCTTTTTACAGTCGATACTTCAAATCTACTATCTCTATCCACTTGTTTTATACGGTAATAATTTGTGCCATCGAGGGGCAGATTATCAAAGGCAACGTAATTTCTGCTGCTGGTACTATACCCTGCTGCAGCAATGGTAGCAACGCTTTGCCAATTTCTTCCATCTGTGGATCTTTCAATAATAAAATGACTACTGTTTGATTCTTGGGCAGTAGTCCAACTAAGTTTAGCAACTTTATCCACTTTTTGTAAAGTGAAAGCGCTAAAAGTTACAGGTAACACTACATTATCCAATCTAGTATACCAAACAGGTGCTGTAACAACTCTGCCAGTGCCATTTGTAATATCAATATAATAATATCCTGTGCCTGCATTGGCTAAGTTATTATCTACAAAAATTAATGAGCTACCAATAGCTGAGTCAATTTTTACCGCATTGATACCGCTACCTGGTACACCATACATAACCCTAATGATGGCAGAACTTAAATTGGTGGTTGCATCCGTTAATAAAACAGAAATTACAGGAGCGCCATTGCCTGTAATAATATTTCCCATGATTTTGGTATTCAACGTAAAGTCAACTTTAATATCACAATCTTGTGTAGCATAAGCATTCCTATTTCGGAAAGCCTTAATAATTTCGGTTTTAGTTTTGAAAGGCGCAACAACGGCTGATCTGGAATAGGTAGTTCTTCCAAAAGTAGTATTATGATTATCATGATCAATACTAGGTGCCAAATGATAACCTCTACCCAACATTTTTTGATAATACCATAAGTAGTTCATGGAAGATCCGGGATTGCTGTAAGTTGTATTGGTAGAAGTAGACGGGCCACTTTCAACAGCAGTGAGCGTAATGGCAGCATCGGCCATTGCATTATAACTAATATTGGAAAGGTTAGTGTAATCACTAGAGTTGGGATGAGCCAATGAAGCAAATGTATTGGTAGCAACATTATTATTTACCGTACTAAACAATCCATTAGCACCAAGATAATCAGGCTTGTCAACAAATACATTGTAGTTGTTGCCTGTTCCCCAACTTCCTGATCCTGATTCCCATCCCCATAAGTTATTCATCCCATCGCCATAAATTAATACATGGCCGCCATTACTAATTACGCCCCATTCCATGCCATACAAAGCCACAAATCCTGGGTAATTAGTATTAAAAGTATTAGCCTGTGTAACTCCTAATTGAAAGTTTGAAAGCCTGGTGCCTGCACCGTAATGGTTGTGATCAGATATACCTAAAAAGTCCATGCATTGCGAAACCATGGCAAATTGGTAATTATCATAAGGGGTAGGACCAAGGTTGTCCTTGTTGCCATCTGAATATTCGGAATGGGCATGCAGGTTTCCAAAATAGTAATTATTTATCGGGTCATTGGTAGTAGTTGCATTACCCGTTAATGGACTTGCTAAAAGATATTTTGAACCACCACTACAATTTTTATTATATGCATAAACAAAATAGTAATAAGAACTGTTTGCTGTTAAACCGGTATTTACAAAACTTCTATTGGCATTAATAGAGATAACAGTTCCAGCGCCAATGGAATTACCTAATGAGTAAGTTGTATTATCTGAGGGGGTTGGCGTAGGTGTAGGAGTAGTACTGCTAATAACCAGATAGGAGTCGGCTCCGGTGCCTGTTCTAAAATTTCCTGAAATGATATTATTAGAAACGGTAAGTGTTAAATTATTAGGTTGAGTAGTGGGAGTTGTGCATGGAGATAAGTCGGCAGTTGATCTTGAATTGTTTAAAGGGGCAGTTGTAAAATAGGCAGGCCCATTACTGCAGTTTAAATTATTATAACTAAAAACAAAAAAATAATAAAGAGTATTAGTTGCTAAACCAGTTGCTGTAAAAGTAGTAAGGTTACTTTGTTGCACAACTACCGCATTACCTAAAGCATCACCTACATTATATAAAAAGCCATTTACTGGATTTGCAGCTACTAAAGTAGCAGATAAACTTCTTAAAATTAAATAGCCATCTGCAGAGGCAGCTGTAAAAGAACCTTGAATTGTACTGGGTGTTACCGTACCAAAAGTTAAAGCAGTGGGTTGAGCCGTAGGAGCAATACAAGGAGGTAAAGCTGCAATGGTGACTGTATTTCCAATTAATGGGGCTGTTGTTAAATATTTAATACCTCCTGTACAAATACTGTTTACCGAGAAAATAAAAAAATAGTAATTGGTAGAAGCTGATAAAGCTGTTGCATTAAAACTGGTAGAACTACCATTTGACACTACATAACCATCTCCAACATTATCGCCTACATTATAAATAGTGCCATCCGCAGGTAGAGAAGTTAAACTACTACTATTACTAATGACAACCATATAATCATTGGGAGCCGGACTTGCTGCAGTAAAACTTCCAGCAATACTTGAGCTGGTAATGGTACCAAAATTTAAACCAGTTGGTTGTGCTGTTGGTGTAACACATGCTACATTGGGAACAGCAGTGATGCTTAAATTATCTATACTGATTTTTGGACGGGAGCCAGCTGATCCTCCAAAACCATTGTGGTAATAAAATCTAACTCTAGCAGTAGGGGAGTTATTGAACGAAGTAGGTAAATTAATTGTTGAAATTGAACCATTGACAGGGGTATGATTTATAAAGTTTAAAACATTCGTTATTTCATTAAATGCTACACCATCAATACTAGTATAAACTCTCAATGAACCAGCCCGATCATTTGCTCCGCTTACTAAAGAATTACTTATAGTTTGGTAATCGAAACTTATAGTACCTGCATTAACTCCAGTAAAATCTAAAAACAAATCAAAGGCAGTTGAACTTGAATTATTTGTAGTTCCAGTTGTTAATAGAACAATAGAATTAGAAGGAGATGTTTGATCTGTGCCTTTTTGTACGCCGCCAGATGTAATTGTAGTTTGAAAAACATTACTTACAGTAATTCTAGTTGCATCTGGAATTGAAAGTATTCCACCAGTTGCAACAGCACCAAATCTATTTGCACCAATACCAGCTGCAAAATTACTTGCCCAATTCGCAATATCAGAAAAATTTTCAGTATAAGTAAGCCCAGGTTGTGCAATCATTGGCACAGGAGTCTGGGCAACTGCAAATTGAAAACTCAGAAGTAAAGCAATAAAATGGATAACTCTATTCATCAATCATTTGTTTCTTTCATGGATATTGACCTGCAATTTATTTTATTTTTTGAAACCAACAATGTAGTATAAACTCTGTTTTATAAATAAAATTGCGATTATTATAGTAGGTTTAAAACAGGCACAGTATACATCTTACAAAAATGTAATAATCGCATTGATATGATAATCAAAATTAATTTGTAGGCAAATTGTATTAATCTACTTTTTTTAACATGGTTACAAAAACTGGAAAATGATCACTGTATCCATAGTTATAAGTAGTTCCATCCCAGGTTCTTTTAGGATAACCTTTATATCTGCCGGTTTGTTGTACAAGAAATTCTTTATTAAAAATATGCGCTTTGTAAAAATGATAGCCTGTTTGTGTTTTATTCAACCATGCTTCCGATAAAACAACCTGATCAAACAAACCCCATGAATCCTGGTAGGCAATAGTGCCAATACCACTTTGATAAAAATCAAACCAGGGGTTGTATAATCCTGATTCTTTTACATCAGATAATTTACCTTTTGCTTTTAAAACTTTAGTAAGGCTAGGGCTAGTTGGGTCGTCATTTAAATCACCCATAATTACTACTTTGCTTTTTGGATTGATAGCCATTAAGGAATCTACAACCCTTTTGCATACGCCGGCTGCTGCAGCTCTTGCTGGAATCGATCTTTCCTCGCCACCAGAACGAGAAGGCCAGTGTCCTACCATTACATGAATTGTATCACCATCCATTAAACCTTTTACATATAAAATATCACGAGTTAAAAAAGATTCTTTTGAGCCACCAGGAAGTGTTACAAATAAAGGAACACTATATAGCGGGTTAAAATATTTAGGATTATAGAGAAGGCCAACATCTATTCCTCTTTTATCTGGAGAGTCATAATGTACAATTTTTAAATCCCTACTTTTTAAATTTTTATGACGAACAAGATCATTAAGTACTGTATCATTCTCAATTTCCGAAACACCTAACAAAGCCAAACCATCAGGATTTAAATCAGTACCTATTTGAGCAATCACAGTTGAAAGCCTGTTTAATTTATCTAAATATATCCTTGTATTATAATGTCTTTCACTTTTTGGTAAAAATTCTTCATCATCTACCATTGGGTTATTAACAGTATCATATAAATTCTCGAGATTATAAAAACCAATTAGAGAAGCCTTGTAATTTACTTTTTGCGAATAGCTACAAGAAAAAATAAACACCATAACACAGCTCAATACCAAATATCTATTCATATCGTAATTTTAATAAGGGGCAAAGGTATTCATCTGTAGCAAATTTCAGATATTTAAAAAACAGACATATGATATTATTAAATTTGTCCAAAACCCAATATAATTAATACATTTGCTGTCTTTTTCAATTAAACATATATGATGCCAAAAATTAAACATTGTATGCTTGTGCTAATGTTTTCAGGTATTTTTTTACCGAAAGTATTTTCACAAACTATCAGCATTCAAGATTCATTACCTGTAAGGGATACACTCATTGAAATGTTGAAATCGAACATGCTGGATAATATTCCAGTGATTTCACTTGATGAAAATGATGGACAGGATGGTAGTGCACAAAATATCTCCTCTCAATTAGGAGCAGGTAGGGATCCATTTTTAAATGCTGCAACCTTTAAGTTTAGTGCAGTAAGGTTTCGTATTAGGGGATATGATTCTGATCAATTCAATACTTATATTAATGGGGTGCCAATGGAAAACCTTGATAATGGGTTTACTCCATTTGGACAGTGGGGTGGATTAAATGATGTGATGCGTAACAGAGAATCAACTATGGGTTTAAAACCAACCACTTTTGCCTTTGGTGATATTGGTGGGTCAACAGCTTTTGATACCAGAGCTTCTCATCAGCGCAAGCAAACCAGTATTAACTATGCTTTATCAAATCGTAATTATTCAAACAGATTAATGTTCACTCATTCTACCGGATTAAATGATAAAGGATGGGCATTTTCTTTTTCAGGTTCTCGCAGATGGGCTGAGGAAGGTTATAGCTTAGGAACTTATTATGATGGATGGTCTTTTTTTACAGCCGTAGACAAACGTTTTAATGATAGACATTTACTTTCATTAGCAGTTTTTGGGGCTCCAACAGAAAGTGGCCGCCAAGGTGCTTCTGTGAGGGAGATGCTAGATTTAGCCAACGATAATTACTATAACCCTTATTGGGGATATCAAAATGGTAAAAAGAGAAATGTAAGTATTGCAAAATCTTTTCAACCTGTTGGTATTTTAACTCATGATTGGAAAATTTCTGATAAAACCACTTTAATGACTGCAGGTTCTGTTACTTATGGAAACAGAAGTGTGACCGGATTAGATTGGTACAATGCTGCAGACCCAAGACCCGATTATTATCGTTACTTACCAAGCTGGCAGCTAGATCCTACTTTTGCTGCACAGTTAAAAGAGGAAATGACGAATGATATTAATAAGCGTCAGATTAACTGGGATGTTTTATACAATACCAATTACAATGCATTTGATGTAATAAAAGATGTAAATGGCATTGCTGGTAATAATGTATCTGGTAAAAGGTCAAAATATATTATTGAAGAAAG
Source organism: uncultured Chitinophagaceae bacterium (assembly GCA_947085175.1). Lineage (GTDB taxonomy): Bacteria > Bacteroidota > Bacteroidia > Chitinophagales > Chitinophagaceae > Ferruginibacter. Next base: position 423,714 of record CAMTVJ010000005.1, on the reverse strand, counting down.
AGTGATCAACACTTTGAAGTATAATTTCAACAGTACTTTAAACAGCACTATTACCGAGAATATCATTTTTACAGCTGGACTTTCTTATCAGGCACAAATAAATAATTATTATAAGAGAATGGATGATTTGTTGGGTGGCGATTTTTATGTAGATATAAATCAATTTGCAGAAAGAGAATTTCCCACTAATACAAATGCTGTCCAAAATGACCTTAATAATCCAAACAGGTTATTATATTCTGGCGACAAGTTTGGTTATAATTATGATATAAATATTAAGAAAGGAGCCATTTGGTTACAGGGTGTTTTTAAATTCCGTAAGGTTGACATCTTTGTAGCATCTGAACATTCTTATACCAGTTATTTCCGTGAGGGTAAAGTTAAGTCGGGGTTATTCCCAAACAACTCTTTTGGAAAATCTGACGTTCAGAACTTTTATAACTCATCTATTAAAGGCGGAGTTACTTATAAAATCAATGGCCGTAATTATTTTTACTTAAATGGTTCTTATATGTCTAGAGCGCCATTCTTTGAAAATGCTTATATCGCACCACGTACTAGAGATTTTGTTCAGGAAAATATTAAATCAGAAGAAATCCTATCAACAGAAGTGGGCTACGCAATGAATGCGCCTAAAGTAAAAATTAGAGCCAATGGTTATTTTACCCAATTTAAAAACCAGCTTAACGTTCTTACATTTTACCATGATGATTTAAGGAATTTTGTGAACTATGCAGTAAGCAATATTGGAAAAATACACATGGGAGTAGAGTTTGGCGCAGAAGCCAAATTATATAAAGGATTAAGTATTACTGGTGCAGCTGCTATTGCAAATCATTATTATAATACAAGGCAAAAAGCTACCGTAACTGCTGATAATAGTGCGGAGGTAGTTTCAAGAAATTCTACTGTTTATTCTCAGAATTTTAATGTACCCACTCCTCAGGAAGCTTATACCATTGGATTAGATTATCGTTCTCCAAAATTCTGGTTCTTGAATGTTAACTTCAATTATTTTGATAAGATGTTCCTTGATTTTAATCCTATCCGTAGAACTGCAGCTGCTGTAAATGGCGTTGATCCAACTACACCTTTATGGAATGACATTATCAATCAAACACAATTACCATCGCAGTATACTTTGGATGCATTTGCAGGCTATTCATGGATGATGAATCGTAAATTTCCTAGCCTAAAGAAAAGAACATTTCTTGTTTTTAACTTAGGGGTTAATAATATTCTAAACAACACGTCAATTGTGTCGGGAGGATTTGAACAATTGAGGTTTGACTTTGCTGAAAAAAATATTAATAAATTTCCTGAAAGAAGATTCTTTGCCTACGGTATAAATTTCTTTGCCAGTATGGGAGTTAGATTTTAATTGAACCAAAAACGTAAAAAACTTTTTAAACTATAAATTATGAACAAGATTTTTAAATTACTATCACTTGTATTACTTGTTGTTTCAGCTATTAGTTTCAATGCATGTAAAAAATCATTCGATAATCCTCCGGGAGCCTCTGATCCAAACATTGTAGCCAATACAACCATTCAGGCTTTAAAGGCTATGCATACCACCCCTTCGGCATATGATATTGTAACAACAGATGTTATCATTTCTGGAATTGTAGTAGCAAACGATAAAAGCGGAAACATGTACAAGCAATTGTATATCATGGATGCAACTGGCGGGTTACAAATTCAATTAGATGCCACCAATTTATATGGTTCATATCCGGTAGGTCGTAGAATTTATATCTATTGCAAAAACCTTTGTATTAGTGATTACAATGGTACTATGCAACTAGGTGTAAAAGCAACCGTTGCAGGTTTACCATCATTTGAAGGAATTCCTGGAAACTTAATCAGCAGGTATGTTGTTGGTGGTTCAATCAATAACCCTGTTGTTCCAATTGTTGTTACTCAAAGTCAGTTGGGAACGAACATGCAGGATAAATATTTAGGTTCATTGATTCAATTAGATGGTTATGAGTTTGGTGATACAACTGTTACTTATGCCGATACATCAGTGTATAAGAATACTGTTAACAGAGATATTAAAAGTTGTGCAGGTCAAACCATTACCATTCGTTCAAGCGGTTATTCCAATTTTGCCGGAGCTAAAGTACCAGGCGGAAGCGGAAGTATTGTAGCTATTTATACTGTCTTTGGTTCAACTCGACAATTAATTTTAAGAGAAAAGGAAGATGTTAAATTTACAAGTGGCCGTTGTAACTTATTTGAAGAGTATTTTAGTTCATTAACTACTGCGGATAATAATGCTGATTTTAGTTTTACTGGCTGGAAAAACATTGCTCCTAATTCTACAGCATTGTATAAGAATACAGTTTTTGGAACTACTGGTAAGGCGGTTAAAGTAACAGCTTTTGGTACTGGTTTAAATGCAGATACTGCCTGGTTAATTACGCCAACTATTGCGTTACCTGCTGCTACTACACCTCAGTTTGCTTTTAGTACAGCATTTCAGTTTGCAACCGGACCAACTACTTTACATGCATTTGTGTCTACCAATTATAATGGCGGAAACGATCCTAATACAGCTACCTGGACGCAATTAACAAATTCGGGTACAAATATCCCAGGAAATACAGCAGTTAATAATTCAAGTACTTGGAGTTCTACAATTAACTTATCTCCAATCAGTTTAGCTGCATATGCCGGACAAAACATTCGAATTGCATTTAAATATACAGGTAGTGTTTCTGGTAATAGAACTACTAATTTCCAGGTTGATGATATAAGAATTACCAGACAGTAATTTTTTAACGCACTAAACATTTTATAAGAGCCATATCGAAACTTTGGTATGGCTCTTATAGCTTTTTAAAAGAACAAAATTTAGATATGAAAAAAATTATAACGTTTTTATTACTGTTGATTTCAATACATTCTTTTTCTCAATCAACTACTGTTGTAATCAGTCAGGTTTATGGAGGTGGCGGAGCAACCACAGGTGCTACTTATAATTTCGATTATGTAGAACTACATAATGTTAGCGGAGTAAATCAATTACTTACAGGCTTTTCAATACAATATGGATCTTCAACTGGTAATTTTGGGAATACGGCTTCTCAGATTTATGCATTCCCAGCTGGTACAAGTATTCCAGCAGGAGGATATTTGTTAATACAATGTGGATCAGCTGGTGCTGCAGGTACTGCTTTCCCTGTAACGCCAGATTTAATTACAGCTAATTTAGCAATGTCTGCTGCTTCTGGAAAAGTGGCATTAGCTAATCAAGCAACAGGCCTAGGGTGTGGAGCAACTGCAACTTCTTGCACTTTACCACATGCGGCAATAATTGATTTGGTTTCCTTTGGTGCCTCTAATAATGCAGAAGGCGGTGTATCTGTTAATAATGGAATCGCTTTAAATAATACTCAAGGTTCAGTACGTAAAACTTTAGGATGTACTGATACTGATAATAATAATTTAGACTTTGATGTAATTACTGTGCCAATTCCAAGAAATGCAGGAAGTACTGTAAATCTTTGTGGACCCCCATCACCTATATTAACCTCAACTACTTTAACCGCTTTTGGTAATGTTTGTTTAAATACTACCGCAGGCCCAAATTCTTTTACCATCACTGGTACAACTTTAAATGCTTCAGATGTAACAGTTGCCGCATTAGCCGGTTATAATTATGCAACATCAGTAGGTGGCCCTTATACCGCTTCATTAAGTTTAACTCAACCAGGTGGAGCTTATTCACAACAAATATTTGTTCGTTTTACTCCTACATTAGTACAATCTTACAATGGAAATATTGTAGTTGCTGGCGGTGGAGCACCTAGTATAAATGTGGCAGCGGCAGGTGCCGGTGTTAACACAGCACCATCAGTTACTACTGGGGCGGCTAGTGCCATTACTATATCTTCAGCAACATTGGCCGGAAGCATTCCTTCTATTGGATGCTCGGCCATTACGGCAGCCTATGGTATTGAATACAGTATTATCAATGGTTTTGTAAACGGAACTGGAACACAAGTGGTTTCAACCAATTTAAGTGGAGCCAATTTTTCTTCCAATGTAACTGGATTAGCAGCTTCAACAGTTTATTATTATAAGGCTTATGCTACCAATGCAGGAGGTATAACCTACGGCACTCAATTGAGTTTTACTACAAGTGCCCCATCTTCTTCTTTATCAGCTTCGGCCATAAGTGCATTCGGAAATGTTTGTATCAACACAACAGCCGGTCCTAATTCTTTTACAATTACAGGTACTGGATTAACAACAGCCAATGTAACTGTAGCAGCATTAACTGGTTTTGAGTATGCTATAACTTCAGGAGGACCTTATACGGCTTCATTGAGTTTAACTCAACCTGGAGGAGCTTATTCTCAACAAATATTTGTTCGATTTACGCCAACTTTAGTACAATCTTACAATGGTAATATTGTAGTTGGCGGCGGTGGAGCTACTAATGTTAATGTGGCTGCTTCTGGTGCAGGAGTTAACACAGCAGCATCTGTAACAACTGGATCTGCTAGTGCTATCACATCTTCTTCGGCTACTTTAGCTGGAAGCATTCCTTCTATTGGATGCTCTGCCATTACAGCAGCATATGGTATTGAATACAGTACTACCAATGGTTTTGTAAATGGAACTGGAACACAAGTAGTATCAACTAATTTAAGTGGAGCCAATTTTTCTTCCAATGTAACTGGATTAGCTGTATCAACAACTTATTATTATAAGGCTTATGCTACTAATGCGGGAGGGATAACCTATGGCACTCAAATGAGTTTTACTACAGCTGGTCCATCAGCTTCTTTGTCTGCTTCAGCCTTATCTGCTTTTGGAAATGTTTGTATCAACACAACAACAGGTCCTAATTCATTTACAATCACTGGTACTGCTTTAACAGCTGCCAACATAAATGTAGCAGCATTAACCGGCTTTGAATATGCTACTTCTTCTGGAGGACCTTATACTACATCATTGAGTTTAACTCAACCAGGTGGAGCTTATTCTCAACAAATATTTGTTCGATTTACGCCAACTTTAGTTCAATCATATAATGGTAATATTAATGTTGCTGGTGGTGGAGCCCCTTCAATTAATGTGGCTGCAACTGGAGCAGGTATTAATTCTTTGGCTTCAGTAACTACTGGTTCTGCTTCAGCCATTACAACTAGTTCGGCTACTTTAGCTGGTGGCATTAGTGCTAATGGATGTTCGGCTATTACAAATTATGGTATTGAGTATAGCCTTATTAATGGTTTTGTAAATGGCACTGGTACTCAGGAACCTTCTACTAATTTGAGTGCGGGGGTATTTTCATCCAATGTAACAGGGTTAGCTTCTAATACTACTTATTATTACAAAGCTTATGCTACTAATTTGGCTGGTACAGCTTATGGCGTTCAAATGTCATTTATCACACAGGCATTAACTCCAACATTAAATGCAACTACTTTAGCAGGATTTGGAAATGTTTGTGTAAATACAATTGCTGGTCCAAATTCCTTTACAATTACTGGGTCAGCTTTATCAGCTGCAGATGTAACAGTAGGAGCTTTATCTGGTTTTAGTTATTCTACTATTGCAGGAGGAACTTATACTCCCAGTTTAACTTTATCTCAACCGGGGGGCACTTTTAACCAAATTATTTATGTAAGATTTAATCCTTTGTTGGTACAATCTTACAATGGTAATATTGTTGTTGGTGGAGCAGGGGCTTCATCTATTAATGTGGCAGCTACCGGAGCAGGTGAAAACAGTATGGCCACTGTTACAACAGGTGCTTCAAGTGCGATAACTTCTATCTCAGCAACTCTTGCTGGAACAATTCCTGCAAATGGATGTTCTGCAATTTCTGTATATGGTATTGAATACAGTACTACCAATGGATTTGTAAATGGTACAGGAACACAAGTTGCTTCTTCTAACTTAAGTGGTATCAATTTTACCAGTAGTGTAACAGGGTTGTTACCAACTACTACTTACTATTATAAGGCCTATGCAACCAATGCTGGCGGAACTGCTTATGGATCACAGATGCAGTTTACTACTGCTACTCCGGTTTTAAGTGCTGGCACTTTAACTGGATTTGGTAATGTTTGTTTGAATATTGTGGCAGGTCCAAATTCCTTTACAATCACTGGTACTAATCTTACAACTGCCAATGTAAATGTTGGTCCTTTAGCAGCATTTAGTTTCTCTACAAGTGCAGCCGGAACTTATACTCCTTCTTTAAGTTTAACCCAAGGAAGTGGTGCTTATAGTCAGCAAATATTTGTTCGTTTCACACCAACTTTAGTGCAATCTTATAATGGGAATATTCCAGTTTCAGGCGCAGGAGCTTCTTCAATAAATGTAGCAGCAACTGGTGCTGGTGTAAATACAATGGCCACTGTTACAACAGGTGCTTCAAGTGCGATAACTTCTATCTCAGCAACTCTTGCTGGAACAATTCCTGCAATAGGATGTTCTGCAATTTCTGGATATGGTATTGAATACAGTACTACCAATGGATTTGTAAATGGAACTGGAACACAAGTTGCTTCTTCTAACTTAAGTGGTATCAATTTTACCAGTAGTGTAACAGGATTGTTACCAACTACTACTTACTATTATAAGGCCTATGCAACCAATGCTGGCGGAACTGCTTATGGGTCACAGATGCAGTTTACTACCGCTACTCCGGTTTTAAGTGCTGGCACTTTAACTGGATTTGGTAATGTTTGTTTGAATGTTGTGGCAGGTCCAAATTCCTTTACAATCACTGGTACTAATCTTACAACTACCAATGTAAATGTTGGTCCTTTAGCAGCATTTAGTTTCTCTACAAGTGCAGCCGGAACTTATACTCCTTCTTTAAGTTTAACACAGGGAAGTGGAACTTATAGCCAGCAAGTTTTTGTTCGTTTTACTCCAACTTTAGTTCAATCTTATAATGGTAATATTCCAGTTTCAGGCGCAGGAGCTACATCTATTAATGTGGCAGCTACCGGAGCAGGTGTAAATACTATGGCAACTGTTACAAGTGGAACAGCAAGTGCCATTACTCAAATTACAGCAACTGTAGCAGGAACAATTCCAACTATAGGTTGTTCGGCTGTTACTGGTTATGGTATAGAGTTTAGCACAATAAATGGGTTCGTTAATGGCACAGGTACTCAGGTAACTTCTACTAATTTAAGTGGTGTAATCTTTTCATCAGCTCTAACTGGTTTGTTACCAAGTACTACTTATTATTTTAAAGCCTTTGCTACTAATAATGGAGGAACAGCTTATGGTAATCAAGGATCATTTACAACCTTGGCACCAGTGCTTACTGTTACACCACTAACAGCTTTTGGAGCAGTTTGTATCAATACGAATGCTGGTCCAAATACTTTTACCATTAATAGTAATGCGGTAACTGTAGCTAATATTAATGTAGCTGCTTTAACTGGTTACAGTTTTGCTACTTCAACAGCTGGGCCTTATACCACTACTTTAAGTCTGGTTCATCCTGCTGGAGCATTTGCTCAAACTATATTTGTAAGGTTTACACCAACTGCAGTGCTATTGTATAATGGCAATATTGTGGTGAGTGGTGGTGGAGCTCCTTTGGTAGTAAATGTTGCTGCAAGTGGTAGTGGAATTAATACCCCTGCTACTATGGTAACGGGTTTTGCTTCTACACTTCAGTTAAATGCCGTTTTGATGAATGGCAGTATTAGTAGCATTGGTTGTAGCCCAATTACTTCTTATGGATTTGAATATAGCGGTATTAGTGGTTTAGCTAATGGATTAGGGAAACAGGTATTTTCTACTAATTTAAATGCAGGTGTTTTCTCTGCCTTTACAAATGGTTTAGTGCAAGGGGCTAAATATTACTATAGAGCTTTTGCCATTAATAATGGAGGAATTGCCTATGGCCCCGAGTTGTCATTTACAACTTTAGGAATCAACAACGGCTTTGTTATTTACGACAACCCAATTCAGCGTTGTTCTAATCTACATTATACCTACAAAGGAATTAAGCCTGGGCATTACGAAATCCAAATTTTCAATAGTAATGGTCAGCTAGTTTTCCAAAGAGAGCATATTACTCCTGTTAATTTTATTGATGACAATTTTATATTGCCTTGTCAATTAAGCCCTGGAGTTTATAGTCTACATATCGTTAATCCTTTCTTTAGAGATAAGAAAAGCTTTATGATTAGGTAATATCTTTTTAAATATTTTGATAGGGCTCCCAATGGGAACCCTGTTTTTTTGTAAGCTATCGTGTCATATTGAATCAATACAGATTAATACTAGTGCCAAGCTGACAGCGAAAAGGGCTTGGTACTATGTTTGCACCCCTTCCAAAAAATATCAAACCATGCAAAAAGGAAGTATACGGGTACAAACAGAGAACATTTTCCCAATTATCAAGAAATTTTTATACAGTGAACATGACATTTTTATAAGGGAGTTGGTGAGTAATGCAGTGGATGCAAACCAAAAATTAAAAACACTTTCTTCCATTGGTGAAGCAAAAGGTGAATTAGGCGATTTAAAGATTGATATCAAAATTGATAAAGAAAAAAAGACTTTAACCATTTCTGACACCGGACTTGGGATGACAGAAGAGGAGATTGACAAATATTTGAACCAGGTAGCATTTAGTGGCGCCGAAGAGTTTTTGGAAAAATACAAGGGTCAGAATGAAGCAAGTATTATTGGTCATTTTGGATTGGGTTTTTACAGCTCATTTATGGTAAGTGATAAGGTTGAAGTTTTTTCAAAGAGTTTTAAGGAAGATAGCAAAGCAGTTCGTTGGGAATGTGATGGTAGCCCAGAATTTACTTTAGAAGAGGTTGAAAAGGAAAGTAGAGGTACTGATATCATTTTGCATTTAAATGAAGAGAGTATGGAGTTTTTAGAGCCATCAAGAATTGAATCAGTTTTGGAAAAATTCTGTCGTTTTTTACCTATTCCTATTTTCTTTGAAGACAAGCAAATTAATAATCCAGCACCAGCCTGGACAAAAAAGCCATCTGAATTAACAGATGAAGATTATAAGAATTTTTACAAAGAGTTGTATCCATTTGGCGAGCCACCTTTGTTTTGGATTCATTTGAATGTGGATTATCCATTTAACCTTACTGGTATTTTATATTTCCCAAAAATTAAGCAGAGCTACGAAATTCAGAAAGATAAAATCCAATTGTATTGCAACCAGGTTTTTGTAACCGATGAGGTTAAGGATATTGTTCCTGAGTTTTTGATGTTGATGCATGGCGTAATTGACAGTCCGGATATTCCTTTAAATGTGAGCCGTAGTTATTTACAAGGAGATCCTAATGTAAGAAAAATAAATTCTCATATCACCAAAAAAGTAGCTGATAAATTAGATGAGATTTTTAAAGCAGACAGAAAGCAGTTTGAAGAAAAATGGGAGAGTTTGGGATTGTTTGTGAAGTATGGTATGATGACGGACGATAAGTTTTTAGAAAAAGCAAATAAGTTTCACATTTTAGAAGATGCTATTTCTAGCCCAGCTGAAGAAGGTAAAACTCCCGAAGCAAAATTTTATACACTGGAAGAATATAGATTAGCAACAGAAACTCTGCAAAAGAATAAAGATGGGAAGTTGGTGATTTTGTATACAACCAATCCAGTTCAACAAGATGCATATATACAACAAGCTGTTGCAAAAGGATATGTTGTTGTTAAGATGGAAACCATCATTGACAATGGTTTCTTAAACCAAATTGAAATGAAATGGGAGAATGTTCAATTTGTAAGGGTGGATAGTGATATTGCCGATAATTTAATAGACAAACAAGAAGCCGGAGACAGCGTATTAAGCAAAGAAGATGAAGAAAAATTGAAAGGATTATTTGCGGTGCAGATTCCTGAGTTAAATGTTTCGGTGGAAATAAAAGGATTGAGTGCCGAAGCTCCACCAGTGGTAGCTACCAGGCCAGAATTTATGCGTAGAATGAAAGATATGGCTGCCATGCAAGGCGGTATGGGTGCTTTTTATGCAAGTATGCCAGATGAAGTTACGCTTACTGTAAATGGGAACCATGCCATTTATAAAAACGTTTTGGCAGAAGCTACAAAAGAAAAGCAAGAGAAGTTGATTCATAATTTAGCTGATCTTGCCTTACTTTCTCAAGGATTATTAAAAGGAAATAGTTTAACAAGTTTTATCAATAGGAGTGTTGAGTTAATGAGTTAAAAAAGTTGTCTGGCCACTTTGGATGCCCTTTAATTTAAAAGTCTTCTATAAATTTTGAGATTTTAAAATTGAGCTTTATTCTTAGTGGCCTGACAATTGTTAATGTCTGGCCACTTTAGGTCCCTTTAAATTTTGAAGCCTTCTGTAAGCATGGAACTTTTAAATTGGAAAGTATTCTTAGTGGCCTGACAATTATTAATTATCCAGGATAATCGCTTCAATGTATTTCAGCTTTTTACTGTACCAAATTTGTTTATAGCCAGCTTTTAAAAACTGTTCTTTATGTAAAGGGTTAACATAAATGATTTTAATTTTGCGAGGATTGTTTTGCAGACTTTTAAAAATATTGTCAACAACAGCACTCATAATAATTTCATCAAAAGGGTTGAATAAAAATATACAATCAACATCATCAGGTATATCAAAATAAAACGCATCGTTATTAATAACTTTAAATTGAAGTTCAGGAACTTTTAGTTTTGTTTTCAAAAGATTTTCAGTTGCGATATAGCACAAATCTTTTGCAATATCCAATCCGGTCACTTTTTTAAAGCCAAAGTGTGCAGCCATACACAAAGCCCTCCCTTTTCCACATCCCAAATCTAAAAAATGATTGAGCTTATAATGTTGCAATTCAAGAAGAATGTCTTCCATCAATTTAAAACTCACTGGCATATAAATGGTGGCATGTGTAAGATCAATACCCAGTTCATCAAGCTTGTCTAAATTGTCTTCTCCTGTAGTATTGATTCCGTATTTATTTTCACCGCTCACTTCTTGCTTGATCATATGCCAGGCAATTTTAAAATCCCAATTATCAAGCAGGAAATAAAAATATTTTATGTAAGTAATAATTTTCATATTTCGCTGCTGCGGAGGTCTATTACTTTTAATTGTAAACTGGTGTTTCCATTCCATTCGTTTTCGTCGAGTGTAAAAACAATATCGAATGGTTCTTTTAGCAAAGGGGATTTATCAGCCAAATTAAAGCCAATACCTGTAATTGAAATGTTTCCTTGTTTTACCACAAACCTCAAATGTTTTTCTTTTACGATTTTGGAGTAACCTGTATCGGTTACATTTCTGGCAATAAATACAGGCCGCATATTTTCTGGTCCAAATGGTTCCATCTGACAAAGGATGTTGTAAAATGAATTTGTAAGATTAATAAAGTTTATCTCAGCATCAATAATTATTTCGGGAATAAGTAAATGGTCTGGGATGGTTGCGGCAACCACTTCTTCAAACTTTTTAGTAAAGGGTTCAATGTTTTCGGGTAATAAAGAAAGTCCGGCTGCAGCAAAATGACCTCCATAGCCTAGCAAGTATTCTCTGCAAGAATGAATAGCTTCATACAAATTAAATCCCGGAACACTTCTGGCACTGCCAGTGGCAATATCGGCACTTTGCGTTAAAACAACAGTAGGTCGATAATGCGTTTCTATTAATCTGCTTGCTACAATACCAACCACACCTTTATGCCAATAATCTCTAAAAACAACAGTCGTTTTTTTAGTTAGGAAATTTTCGTCGTTGTTAATAATCTCCAAAGCTTCTGTAGTAATGTTACTGTCAGCTTCTTTTCTGTCAATATTATCCGATTGTAAAATTTCGGCAAATTCCATTGCCTTGTTTTCGTCTTCTTCAATAAATAATTGCACTGCTTTTTTTGCATCATCCATTCTACCAGCAGCATTTACTCTGGGGGCAATTACAAAAACGACATTGTTGATAGAGAGTTTATTTTGAATACCACCTAATTTAATTAGGGCTTTAATTCCTGGATTTGGTTGGCTGTTAATTTTTTCTAATCCAAAATAAGCCATTATTCTGTTTTCACCTGTCATGGGAACGATATCTGCTGCAATGGCAACGGCAAGCAAATCGAGATAACAATGATAGAATTCTTCATCAATGCTAAACTGTTGTGCAAGCGCTGAAATGAATTTAAAACCTACACCGCATCCACAGAGTTCTTTATAGGGGTAATTGCAATCTTTTTGTTTTGGATTTAGGATGGCGACCGCATCAGGTATTTCATCATCTGGTAAATGGTGATCGCAAACAATAAAATCAATACCAATGTTTTTAGCATATTCTATAAGATCAACGGATTTTATACCACAATCAAGAGATATGATGAGTGAGAAATTGTTTTCTTTGGCAAAATCTATTCCCATTTTACTAATACCATAACCTTCTCTATATCGATGAGGGATGTAATAATCTAGATAAGCTGCGTCGTAAATCTTACAAAGAAACTGATACATAGTAGCCACTGAAGTGGTGCCATCAACATCATAATCTCCAAAAACAAGTATTTTTTCTTTGTTGGATAGGGCAGATTCGATTCGTTTTACAGCTAGGTCCATATCTTTCATCAACCAGGGGTCGTGCAGTTGTGAAAGTTGAGGACGAAAATAATTTTTTGCTTTATCAAAACTATCTATTTCTCTTTCTACCAAAATTTGGCAAATGGCAACATTGATTTTTAATGATGTTTTTAAATCATCAATTTTGGAAAGATCAGCTTCTAGTAATTTCCACCTTTTTTCCATGTTAATATTTTCTGTCGGTCGTAAACCTTACTAATTTTTCTAAAGCTTCTCTCACTGGGCTTTCTGGAAAGGAATATAAAATTTGGAGTGCCTCATCCCTATAAATATTCATCTTTTCAATTGCATATTTGATACCTCCAGCTTCTACAACTTTATCGATAACTATTTTTACCTTTTCCGGATTTTTATTTTCGTTTTTAAGGGTATTAATCAATTTTCGTTTTGTTGCTGAGTCAACTTTGTTAAGTGTAAAAATTAAGGGAAGTGTAAGCTTTTTTTCTTTGATATCATTACCTGTTGGTTTGCCAATATCTGCTTTGCCATAATCAAAAAGGTCGTCTTTAATTTGAAAAGCAATGCCTACTTTTTCACCAAATAGTTTCATTTTATCACTAACTGTTTTATCTTTACAAGTACTATAAGCACCAACTGCACAGGCTGAAGAAAGAAGTGAGGCAGTTTTGTTTCTAATGATTTCGAAATAAATAGATTCATCCAAATTTAAATTTCTCGATTTCTCAATCTGCAACAATTCTCCTTCACTCATTTGTTTTACAGCTTCAGAAAGAATATGTAGGTGTTCGAAATCATTATTTGTAGTTGAAAGTAAAAGGCCTTTTGAAAGAAGATAATCACCAACCAATACAGCAATTTTATTTTTCCAGATAGCATTAATGGAAAAAAAACCTCTTCTTTCCAATGATTCATCAACTACATCATCATGAACTAAAGTAGCGGTATGTAATAATTCAACCAATGCAGCAGCTCTATAGGTACTTTCATTTACTTCTCCGTGTAATTTGGCACTTAAAAAAACAAACATTGGCCTAATTTGTTTGCCTTTTCGCTTAATTATATATTTCATAATTCTGTCAAGTAATAAAGTTTTACTCTTAACAGCTTCTGAAAATTTACTTTCAAATATGTTTAGTTCTTCTCCAATAATCGGTTTTACAAAATCCATATTCATATTATATGGAGCAATATAAGGCAGTACTAATGACTCTCAAATTAATTTTTGAAGAGATTTTAATATCTTAAGATGAAATTTCCTATTTAGGAGATTCTAGCATTGAAAAAAATATACTTAAACAATCAATTTCAATCTTACAATGAAAAATTTCATCCCATACATTAACAACTAAATTAATCTGTAAAAAAGTTTGATAATTGAGTAGCAATGAATACTTTTGCTGTATATTACTAACACGCATTTGAATTAATCTTTAACTATTAACTTATGGAAAGCAAAAAGTACTTACTAATATTTGGATTATTGTTTCTCACTTCTGGGATATTTGCACAGATTGGAGGATCTGGAAGTGTTTATGATTCTTCAGTTATCTCGGCAAAAAAAATGCCTCAGCAAAATGAATTTTGGAACGGCTCTTATAATTTCCCTGCTAAACCACGTAATATGTGGGAAGTTGGCGTATCGGGAGGTATGTTTTCTGTAAGTGGCGATGTATCTGCTAAAATACCAACTCTGGGTTTTTCTGCTCATGTTAGAAAGGCATTTGGATATATTTTCTCAATGAGATTACAATATTTAAATGCTACTGGAAAAGGTATGAATTGGTTGTCAAGTCAGAATTTCGGTAAAAATCCAGCTTGGAACAGGAATCTTCCAGCAGGTAAGCGTTACTTTTCACCAGAAAGAGGATCAAACGGTGTAATTGCTTATACAGACCGTATGGGTAATACTTCAAATAGAGTGGATCAGGTTTTTTATAATTATAAAGTGAAAATGCAGGACTTAAGTATTCAAGGTATTGTTACCTTAAATAATGTAAGATTCCACAAACAAAAAACTGGTTTCATAATATATGGTGGTGGTGGTGTTGGTATGTCATGGTATAAAACTATGGTTAATGCTTTAGATCCTAATGGTAATAATTACAGCGCATTATTTAATTCATTAACTAGTAATCCTGGATATTCTAACCGAAAAAATACTTTAGATGCTTTAAAAGCTGGAATGGATAAAACTTATGAAACAGCAGCTGAAAATGAAAATGATCGTCGTCCAAAATTAGGTCAAAATACATTAAAGCCTTCTGGTACTGTACTTGCTGGAATCGCTATTAAATTAAGCAATAGAATTAATTTGGCAATTGAAGACAGATGGACATTTGTAAAAACAGATTTACTTGATGGCCAACGTTGGCAAGAGCATGCTTGGGGTGATGCTGCTTTAACTCGTGATTTTGATTCATATAATTATGCTTCAATTGGAATTAATGTTAATCTTGGAGCGAAATCTGTTCAACCATTGTGGTGGTTAAATCCTTTGGATTATGCATATGATGAGTTGAGAAACCATCGCAATGTAAAAATTCCTAATAACGACTGTAAAGACGCTGATGGTGATGGAGTTTGTGATCATTTAGACAGAGAGCCTAATACACCAGCAGGATGTCCCGTTGATACACATGGTGTAACTAGAGATACTGATGGTGATGGTGTTCCTGATTGTAAGGATAAGCAATTAATAACTCCAACAGAATGCCAACCAGTTGATGCTGATGGTGTAGGAAAATGCCCTGATCCAGAGTGTTGTAAAAATCCAGTAGTTGTTGCAAAAGTTTGTCCTTGTGATTATCCTAGTTTAAACTTTGGTACAGCAATGTCGCTTAATTCAGATAATAAAGCTTTATTATCAACTGTTGCTGCAAAATTAAAAGCTAACCCAGATTGTAAAGTTAATATACAGGGTTACCCAGAAGCTTCTAAAGCTTCTCAAGCAAATTGTATTAAGAGATTAGATTTAATAAAAATGTACTTAATTGAAAAAGAAGGTATTAGTGCAGACAGAATTTCAACTAATTGTGAAATTGGTGGAGGAGATAAGAACACAGTTGACGTTAAATGCGATTAAAATAAAAGTTTTGAATAATAATTAACCCTCCAATTTGGAGGGTTAATTATTATATATCAAATTTAAAATCTTCTTTATCATATCCTTAACTACGCATTTTTGGCAAATTCCATATTTACCGCCATTTTTGACTTATTTACGTTAATTTTGCATTCCTCTATGAGAATAGTTAAAATCTTTTTGGGCGCTTTCTTTGTAATGATGTTGTTATCATCTTGTAATAAATACAATAAGGTATTTAAAAGCAAAGATTACGATTATAAGCTAAAAATGGCTGATGAGTATTATGCCAAAAAGAAGTATAAAGTTGCTCAGCAATTGTACGAAGAGTTATTCCCTGTTTTAAAGGGTACGGCTAAATTTGAAGATCTCTATTATAAAGATGCTTATTGTTATTACCATATGAAGATGTATGATGCAGCTGAAAATCTTTTCAAGGGATTCTTAGAAGTATTCCCAAATAGTAGTAAAGCAGAAGAGGTAGATTATATGAGAGCTTATTGCTTGTTTAAGGAGTCCCCTAAATTAGAATTGGAACAAGTGAATACAATTAGAGCAATGGGGATGATGCAAACGTTTATTAATATTCATCCTGGATCTGAAAGGATTAAAGACGCTACTGAGATTATAGATAAATGCAGATTAAAACTCGAGCAAAAAGAATTTAGATCGGCAGACCTATATTACAATTTAGGACAGTTTAGAGCCGCCGCATTAGCTTTTACTAATTTAATGAATAACTATCCTGAGTCTACCAAAGGAGAAGAGTATAAATTGAATGCAGTAAAATCTTATTTCAAATTCGCAAAATTAAGTATACTGGATAAGCAAATAGAAAGGTATGAAGTAGTGGTAAATGAATATGAAGATTTCATGGATCGATTTCCAGAAAGCAAACTTTTAAAAGAAGCAGAATATTATAGTAACCTTAGTCAAAATCAAATTAAAGTAATAAAAAATGAGCAAACTCAGACGTCAGTTAAGCGCTAACACATCAAGTGTTGTTGAACCTAAAAAATTATCTGATATTAAAGCTAAAACAGGTAATCTTTATGAATCTATTGCAATTATTGCAAAGCGTGCCAATCAGATAAATATTACTCTAAAAGAAGAATTGCATAATAAGCTAGAAGAATTTGCTAGCCATACCGATAGCTTAGAAGAAATTCATGAGAATAAAGAGCAAATTGAAATTTCAAAAGCTTATGAGCGTATGCCTAACCCTGCGTTATTAGCTACAGCTGAATTTATGGAGGATAAAGTGTACTTCCGTAAAAATGATGAAGACTTGTTTAGTTAATCTTCAATATTTTAGCTTCTTATTTACTTAAGAAGTCATAATTTTAACCCGTTCACCTAAAAGAGGAACGGGTTTTTATGTTAATGCAAAAAAAAATATTATTGGGGGTTACTGGCAGTATAGCCGCTTACAAAATAACAATTCTAACCAGATTGCTCATTAAAGCTGGTGCAGTTGTGAAAATAATTATGACTACTGCATCCAAAGACTTTGTAACTCCACTTTCTCTTTCAACACTTTCAAAAAATGAGGTTTTAAGTGATTTAACTGAAAATGATTCATGGGCCAATCATGTTATGCTTGGAAGATGGGCTGATATCATGGTTATGGCACCTTTAAGTTGTAATACATTGTCTAAAATGGCTTATGGTCAGTGCGATAATTTATTGATGGCAGTTTATCTCTCAGCAACTTGCCCTGTTGTTGTTGCACCAGCAATGGATGAAGATATGTGGCATCATGATTCAACTAAAAAAAACCTAGAAACTATTAACAGTTTTGGTAATTATATAATTCCAGTAGTAAACGGAGAATTGGCCAGTGGACTAATAGGTGAAGGAAGAATGGCTGAACCTGAAGATATCTTGAAATGGGTGGAACAATTTTTTGTAACTGAAAATGAATTAAAGGATAAAAAAGTACTGATTACTGCAGGGCCTACGTTTGAGGCCATTGATCCTGTACGTTTTATTGGCAATCATTCATCAGGTAAAATGGGTATTGCGATAGCTTCGGAAATGAAAAAAAGAGGAGCAGATGTGACATTAATATTAGGGCCTTCAAGTGAAAAAGTAGGTGGCGGGATAAAAGTTATAAATGTAAATTCTGCCGAACAAATGTTTAATGCTTGTGATGAAATTTTTAGCACAACAGATATAGCAGTAATGAGTGCCGCAGTTGCAGATTATACTCCTGTTAACTTTGCTAGCGAAAAAATTAAAAAATTAGAAGAAACATTCTCTATTACACTTACAAAGACTAAAGATATATTAAAAACATTGGGGACTAAGAAAACAAGTAAACAGTTTCTTGTAGGGTTTGCTCTTGAAACCAATAGTGAAAATGAAAATGCAATAAAAAAATTACAGTCGAAAAATGCCAATATGATTGTTTTGAATTCTTTAAATGACAAGGGGGCAGGTTTTGGACATGATACTAACAAAATCACTATTTTTGATAATAGCGGAAACGTTCATCTATTTGAAACAAAGTTGAAGAAAGAAGTAGCAATAGATATTGTTAATACAATAATTAAACTTTTACATGCGAAAAATTAATTTAATTGTCATCCTAATTTTGCTGTGCAAATTTACATTTGCACAGGAGTTAAACGCCAATGTAACCATTGTAAGTAGCCAGGTAGGAAATAATGTAAATCAAAATGTTTTTCGTACGCTACAAACCTCCCTTAATAATTTTGTAAATAATCGTAAGTGGGGCTCAGATACTTATGCTCAAAATGAAAAAATTCAGTGTAGTTTTTTAATCAACCTGCAACCTTCGGGAGAATTAAATGTGTATAATGCTTCATTAACTATACAGGCAGCAAGACCAGTTTTCAATTCTTCCTACTTATCACCAATTATTAATTTTCAGGATGAAAATGTAGCTTTTAAATATGTTGAATTTCAAATGTTGGAATTTAATGACAATAGGGTTACTGGCACAGATGCGATGGTTTCTAATTTAACAGCCATCGTTTCTTACTATGCTTATATGATTTTAGGTTTTGATTATGATTCCTATTCTCCCAAAGGAGGAGAATTATTTTTTCAAAAAGCACAAAACGTTGTCAATAATGCACCAGATGGAAGAGGGATATCGGGCTGGAGGGCTTTTGATGGAGTACGTAACAGGTATTGGTTAGTAGAAAATATGCTTAACAGCAGATACACTATTATGCATGATGTGTATTACAATTATTATCGTTCGGCTATGGATAAATTGTATGAAGATGAAAATGCTGCAAGATCTGAAATGCTAAATGTATTAAATCTGCTTAATAATTTCAATACAGATAATCCGAATAAGATGATTAACCAGTTTTTTTTTCAGGGCAAATCATCAGAGTTAATTAAAATATTTTCGAAAGCACCACAACAGGATAAAGCAAGAGCATCGGAACTTTTACAAAAAATGGATATCACCAATGCCGCTTTGTATAAATCAGAATTAAAATGAGGGTAGGACTATTTGTTTTTGTGATATTGATTTCTTTGTTTTCTTGCCAAAATAAAAAGAAGGAAGAAATATTGAAGCCAGAAAAAATGCAAGCCGTCCTATGGGATATTATTCGTGCAGATAATTTTACAATAGATTTTATTAAGAAGGATTCTACTAAAAATGTAAATGAGGAAAATGTTAAAATGCAAATTGAAATATTTGCAATACATAAAATAACTAAGGACGAATTTTATAGTAGCCTTGACTATTATAAAAAGAATAATGGTTTAATGAAACCGATAATAGATTCTATAATTAGTAAAGCAGAGAAAACACGAAATTTTAAAGTAACAAATTTGGAGGCTCAATAGTATGAACAAAGTTTATAAAAATGCAAAGGAAGCAGTGAGTGATATTTTTGATGGAGCAGTAATCATGCTTGGGGGTTTTGGCTTATGTGGTATTCCTGAAAATAGTATTGCAGCATTGGTGGCTAAAGGGCCTAAAAACCTTACTTGTATTTCAAACAATGCCGGTGTGGATGACTTTGGAATTGGACTGATGTTGCAACAAAAGCAGGTTAAAAAAATGATATCTTCTTATGTAGGAGAAAATGCAGAGTTCGAAAGACAATTGCTAAGCGGGGAATTGGAAGTGGAATTAATACCTCAGGGTACCCTTGCTACAAGGTGTATGGCTTCGGGATATGGTATGCCAGCCATTTTTACTCCTGCAGGTGTTGGAACAGAAGTTGCAGAAGGCAAAGAGACCAGGATTTTCAATGGTAAAGAATATTTATTGGAATATGCTTTTGATGCAGACTTTGCCATTGTAAAGGCATGGAAGGGGGATACAGATGGTAATCTTATTTTTAAAGATACCGCCAGGAATTTTAATCCTATGATGGCGATGGCTGGTAAAATAACAATAGCTGAGGTAGAAGAACTAGTGCCCGCTGGAGAATTAGATCCTAATCAAATTCATACCCCTGGAATTTATGTACATCGGATTTTTCAAGGATCCGATTATGAAAAAAGAATTGAACAACGAACAACGAGAAAATTAAGTCAGTAGAAATATTAAAAAATCGGTAATTAGCCAATCAGCTAATTAGCAAATCATCAAATCCATCATGGCTTTAACAAAAGAACAAATAGCACAACGTATTGCAAAGGAACTAAAAGACGGTTACTATGTTAATTTGGGAATTGGCATCCCAACCCTTGTTGCCAATTATATTCCGGAAGGTATTAATGTGGTTTTGCAAAGCGAAAATGGATTGTTGGGTATGGGACCTTTTCCAGAAGAAGGAAAAGAAGATGCTGATTTAATTAATGCAGGTAAACAAACTATCACCACGGTGACTGGTTCATCTTTTTTTGATAGTGCTATGAGTTTTGGTATGATAAGAAGCGGTAAGGTTGATCTTACAGTTTTAGGTGCAATGGAAGTGAGTGAGAAAGGTGATATAGCTAATTGGAAAATCCCGGGTAAGATGGTGAAAGGTATGGGAGGAGCAATGGATTTGGTGGCTAGTGCAAAAAATATCATTGTGGCCATGATGCATACAAATCCTAAAGGGGAAAGTAAATTATTACCAGCATGTACATTGCCATTAACTGGTATAAAGTGTATAAAAAAAATAGTGACTGAATTAGCCGTTTTGGATGTAACCAATGATGGTTTCAAATTATTAGAAAGAGCTCCTGGAGTATCGGTAGAAGAAATTGTTTCTAAAACTGCCGGCAAATTAATTGTAGAAGGAGAAATCCCAGAAATGCAATTCTAATAAATGAGTTTTATAAAAAATCCCTTGTTAAAAACAAGGGATTTTTTTCAAGGAGATTATTTTTTTTAAACCTTTGGTGCAGCCGCTAAAGTTTCTTCATTGGCACCACTGGCATATTTTTCAAAATTTTTGATAAACTGTTCAGCTAAGTTTTTTGCCATAGCATCATAAGCATCTTTATCGGCCCATGTGTTCCGAGGGCTTAATATTTCAGAAGGAACTCCAGGGCATTCGGTTGGCATCAACATGCCAAATACTTTATGAGTAGTGTATTCAACATTATTAAGTTTACCTTCCAAAGCTGCTGTAATCATGGCTCTAGTATAGCCCAATTTCATACGGCTTCCAGTACCATAGGCACCCCCGCTCCAGCCAGTGTTAATCATCCAAACATTTACATTATGGTCGTTCATTTTTTTACCTAACATTTCAGCATATTGTGCTGGGTGTAGTGGTAAGAAAGGAGCACCAAAACAAGCACTAAAAGTAGATTTTGGTTCTGTTACTCCTGCTTCGGTACCAGCCACTTTTGCGGTGTACCCACTGATGAATTGATACATAGCTTGTCCTGTAGTTAATTTACTGATGGGAGGTAATACGCCATAAGCATCACAAGTTAAAAAGAACAAGTTTTTAGGTGTTTTACCAATGGAAGGATCCAGTGCATTACTGATAAAAGTTAAAGGATAACTTACCCTTGTATTCTCTGTAATTGCCTTGCTGCTGAAATCAATGGTATTTGTTCCTTCAAAAAAAGTTACATTTTCAACAAGCGCTCCAGGTTTTATGGCATTAAATATTTCTGGTTCTTTTTCTTTACTCAAATCAATGCATTTAGCATAACAGCCACCTTCAAAATTAAATACACTGTCAGGTGTCCAGCCATGCTCATCATCACCAATCAATTTACGATTAGGATCGGCACTTAAAGTTGTCTTACCAGTTCCACTTAGCCCAAAAAATACGGCAGTATCACCTGCATCACCCATATTGGCACTGCAATGCATGCTTAAGACATTTGCACGGGTAGGCAATACAAAATTCAGCATCGTAAATATGCCTTTTTTCATTTCACCTGTATAACCAGTACCTCCAATTAATATTGTTTTTTGAGCAAAGCTTAGTACAGCAAAATTTTCTGCCCTTGTTCCGTCTTCGGCAGGATTGGCTTTAAAGCCAGGTGCCTGAATGATATGCCAATTAGGAGTGAAGTCTTCTAAATCACTTTCTTCGGGGCGGATAAACATATTGTAGCAAAATAAATTGCTCCAAGGGTTTTCATTTATAACACGTAATTTAAGTCTGTAATTTTCATCGGCACATGCAAAGCAATCACGTACCCACAATTCTTTATCTGCTAAGTAAGCAAGCATTTTATCTTTTAGCTTAAAAAAGTTCTTTTCTTCAAAAGGAATATTAAAATCGTTCCAATGAACAGTATTTTCCGAAACTTCATCCTTAACAGTAAATTTATCTTTTGGGCTTCGGCCAGTAAATTTTCCAGTATTAATTAATAGAGCACCTGTGTCATTTAAAACTCCTTCACCACGCTCTACAGTTTGGTTTGATAATGTTTCTGGGCTAAGTTGATAATGAACATTTTCTTCATTCGATAATCCAAGATTCTTTAAAGCATTTTTTTGTAAAGAAGGCATTGTAGGAATAGACATAATGATGAATGATTTTTGGTTAATGCAAACGTTGCCGCAAAGTTATGAGAACTCCGCTAAAAAACAGTTTGCATATTAACAATTATTGAAAAATAAACCCTTAAAAAGGATATTGAAATACAATTTTAAGCCTTAATCTTATCATAAAGGTCAGCGAATTATAATAATATTTAAATATCTAGTTGCCTGTATAAATTGTATACAAGTTGCCCTTTTTAATAGTATAAATCATAGTTTTCTATTCAAAAAAAACACATTAAAAATGTATATTGCAACATAAATTAACTTTTATGAAATATTTACCCCTCAATGCTGAAATATTTGTACAAAACAGGAAGCGGTTTTGTGAGAAAATTGGAAAAAATGCTATTGCAATATTCAATAGTAATGATGAATTACCTACCAATGCAGACCAATTGTTTAAATTTAAACAAAACTCTGATTTGTATTGGCTTACCGGTATTGAGCAGGAAGATACAATGTTGATTTTATTTCCCGATAATCCTGATCCTAAATACAGAGAAGTATTGGTTTTAGTAAGACCTAATGAACTTAAAGAAAAATGGGATGGCCATAGATTAAGAGACAAAGAAGGAACGGCCATATCTGGTATAAAAACAATTGTTTGGTTGGATGTACTTGACGGGATGTTACAACCATGGATTCATTTGGCAGATACTATTTACTTGAATTCGAATGAAAATGATAGAAAAGCAAACCTTGTTCCGGTAAGAGATTATCGCTATGCCGAAATGATGAAGCAACGATACCCTTTGCATCAGTTTAAAAGAAGTGCAAGGTTGATGAAAGACTTACGGTCAATAAAAACAGTTTTGGAAATAGAAGTAATGCAAAAAGCAATTGATATAACCGACAATACTTTTAGGAGATTATTGCAGTTTATTAAACCAGGGGTTATGGAATACGAGATTGAAGCAGAGATTTATCATTCATTTTTGTCTCAAAGAGCAACAGGCCCTGGTTATGGTTCCATTATTGCAAGTGGCGATAGAGCAAGAACTTTACATTATGTTGAAAATAATCAGGAATGTAAAGATGGAGAATTGATATTGATGGACTTTGGTGCCGAGTATGGAAATTATTGTGCCGATCTGTCTCGTACAATTCCTGTTTCTGGCAAGTTTGGTCGCCGTCAAAAAACTGTTTACAATGCTTGTTTACATTTACATCAATATGCAGCCAGTATATTAAAACCTGGTATCAGTATTATTGATTACACCGAAAAAGTAGGAGATGAGGCTACAATTGTGTTTCAAAAAATTGGGTTGCTTAAGAAATCGGATATCAAAAATGAAGATCCTGAGAATAGAGCCTATCGCAAATATCTGTATCATGGAATTAGTCACCATTTAGGAATTGATGTACACGATTTAGGAACCCGTACAGAACCCATTAAAGCAGGTATGGTATTTACCATTGAGCCGGGAATTTATATAGAAGAAGAACAAATGGGGGTAAGAATAGAAAACAATTTCTGGATTACAAAAAATGGGAATAAAGATTTGATGAAAAACATTCCTATTACAGTAGAAGAGATTGAAGCTTTAATGAAAAAATAAAACCACTTAATGACCCGACATATTCCCAATTTATTTACACTCCTTAATCTAATTTTTGGCTGCCTAGCCATAGTTGTGATATTGCAAAACGGAGTAGAGATTGTATATACGGCAGAAGGGTCTCAATTAATTGATATCCCCGAAAAAATATGGATGGCTTCTTTGTTTATTGCATTGGCAGCAGTAGTTGATTTTTTGGATGGATTTGTTGCTAGGCTGTTTAATGCCAGCAGCGAAATGGGCAAACAATTAGATTCGCTTGCCGATGTGGTTAGTTTTGCTGTTGCACCTTCAATGATTATTTATCAGTTTTTGCGTATGAGTTTTGCACAAACCGAAGATGGTATTAATACCTCAGTTATTTGGTTGGTTCCTGCTTTCATATTAGCAGCTGCTGGAGCCTGGCGGTTGGCTAAATTTAATTTAGATGAATCTCAGTCGTTTGGTTTTAAAGGTGTGCCTACGCCAGCAATTGGGTTGTTAATTGCATCATTGCCGCTTATTTATTGGAACAACCAAAACCAGTTTGTAATAGACTTGTTACTTAATAAATGGTTTTTGTATACTTTAATTTTTGTATTAAGTTGGTTAATGGTTAGCAACCTGCCTATTATGGCTTTAAAATTTAAAGACTTTCATTTAAAGAATAATATCCCTAAAATAATTTTAGCAGTTGTAGCCATCATTGCAGCCCTATTTTTACATTGGCTGGCAGTACCAATCGTTTTTGTAGTCTACATTATTTTATCTTTGCTTTATAAACAAACCTAGTTATGCTATTTACTGTTCAAATAAAAGTAATGCCATTAAAAGATTTATTAGATCCTCAAGGGAAAGCGGTGTTAGGTGGCTTGCAAAATTTGGGACTAGATAATGTGTCTGATGTGCGTATTGGAAAACATATCGAATTACAAATTGAGGCAGCTACTAAGGAAGAGGCATATACTGCTGCTGAAGAAGCTTCAAAAAAACTATTGGCTAATCAAGTAATGGAAGTTTTTGAAATTAAAGTTGGTTAATACATGGATTTGATGACTTGGAAATTGGACAATCATCAAATCACCAAATCATTAAATCAATATGCTTTATCTCATTCCATCTCCCATTGGTAACCTTGCTGATATCAGCTTCAGAGCAATAGAGATTTTAAAATCGGTTGATTTAATTTTGGCTGAAGATACCCGTACATCTTCTGTTCTATTGAATCATTATCAAATTAAAAAAGCTGTTTCATCTTATCATCAACATAACGAACATAAAATAGTAACTCATTTAACGGAGCAATTAACTGCCGGTAAAACAATGGCTTTAATTACTGATGCTGGTACGCCTGGTATAAGTGACCCTGCATTTTTATTGGTGAGAGAATGTATTAAATATAATATTAGAGTAGAATGTTTGCCGGGTGCTACAGCCTTTGTTCCTGCTTTGGTTAATAGTGGCTTACCTATAAATAGTTTTTGTTTCGAAGGGTTTCTTCCACTAAAAAAGGGCAGACAAACCATGATGAAAAAATTGGCTGAAGAAGAAAGGACCATGGTATTTTATGAAAGTCCAATGCGGCTGCTCCGTACTTTAAATGATTTTATTCAATATTTTGGTGCCGAACGCCAATGCTGTGTAAGCCGGGAGCTAACCAAAAAATTTGAAGAAAATGCCAGAGGCAGTTTACAAGAAGTACACGATCATTTTGCAGCTAAAACTGTTAAAGGTGAGATTGTGATTGTTGTGGGGGGTAAAAACTAAAAGGCATTTGTTCTAATGCTATATTTAATTATTACATCAATAAACAAATTGATAAAATAGAATTTAGCGACGATATATATTAGAATACCTAATCATTTTTTATGGGAGAAGCAGGTGAAGAACAAGCGAAAACCACATGGCCATTGGTCAAATTTCAATTCTCGGTAAAAATAGGTGATAAGGAAGCCATGTTTCAGGAGGTAACAGGGTTATCTGCTGAAGTACAACAAATTGAATATCGTGCTGGAAATAGTACTGAATTTTCGACAGTTAAAATGCCCGGCCTAAAAAAAATTGGAAACATAACCCTTAAAAAAGGAATTTTTAAGGATGATAAAGCTTTTTGGGACTTATACAACCTGGTAATAATGAATACATTCGAGCGGGAAACGATCAGCATTTCACTTTTAGATGAAAGTGGTGAAGTGGCCATGTTGTGGACGCTGGTAAATGCGTTTCCCACTAAAATTACGGTTACCGATATGAAGTCTGACACTAATGAACCCGCTGTGGAAAGTATGGAACTTGCACACGAAGGATTGTCAATGGCTTAATAAAATTCCGCTACTTCTTTCAAATCCTTTCTCTCAATATCTGGCACTAAACACTCATCTGCAGCATATCCTACTGGCACTAAAAGAAATGGTTTTTCATTAACTGGCCTTTCTAAAATTTTGCTTAAAAAATTCATGGGGCTGGGAGTATGAGTAAGGGCAACTAATCCGGCATGATGAATGGAAGCCAATAAAAAGCCACAAGCCAAGCCACAGCTTTCGGTAGCATAATAGGTATTCGTTTTTTTGCCTTCCACATCAAACTCGTAATTTTTTTTAAAAACAATGATTAGGTAAGGAGCTATCTCTAAAAATTCTTTCTTCCAATCGGTTTGTAAAGGCAAAAGGTCTTTTTTCCAATCTTCTGGCATCCTTCCATTATAACTTTCGAATTCCTCCTTTTCAGCTTCAATGCGTATTTGTTTTTTAATTTCTGGATTACTAACTACACAAAAAGTCCAGGGTTGTTTATGAGCTCCGCTGGGTGCTGTGGAAGCTGAAAGGATAATATTTTCAATTACCTCTTTGGGAATAGGTTGGTTGCTGAAATCACGGCAGGTTCTTCTGCTATCCATCCAGTTTAAAAAAGTAGTAGACCGGTTTATCATTTCTTCACCAGAGTAGCTATCTCTGTTGTATTGAACAAAAGGGTAACCATTTATCAGTTTTATGTTTTTCATAAACTTATTTTACCGAAATTTACTTCATATAAATTATACTAAATGAAAAATAATCTTTTCCTGTTTTTGATATTGCTTTTTTGTAGCCAGTTTTCTTTTGCTCAGCCTAACCGCTGGCAACAAGCTGTAAAATATACTATGAATATAGATATGGATGTAAAAACCAATAAGTTTACTGGCAAGCAAAAATTGGAATACACAAACAATTCGCCTGATGTATTGAACAAATTATTTTACCATCTGTACTTTAATGCTTTTCAACCCAACAGTAGTATGGATATAAGAAGCCAAGAGCAGGGAAAGAAAATGGTCAATAATAGACAAGATTGGGATGCAAGAGTAAAGGATCGTATTTCAAAACTTAAGGAAGATGAAATAGGCTACCAGAAAATTATATCCTTAAAAATAAATGGAGTAGCTCAACCATTTAAGTATCATGAAACTATTTTAGAAGTTATTCTTATTAAGCCAATCTTAGCTAAAACTAAAGTGATTATTGATATGGAGTTTGAAGCACAGGTTCCAATTCAAATACGTAGAAGTGGAAGAGATAATCCAACAACTGGTGTTCGGTATAGCATGGCCCAGTGGTATCCTAAATTGTGTGCTTATGATAATGATGGTTGGCATCCTACTCAATACATAGCCAGGGAGTTTTATGGAAATTGGGGCGACTTTGATGTAACAATTAATATTGAAAAATCATACAAAATAGGAGGTACCGGTGTATTAGTTAATGCTAATGAAATTGGTTGGGGATACGATAAACCAGGAACAGATTTAAAGCCTATAAATAAAGAAAAACGTAGCTGGCATTTTGTAGGAAACAATGTTATTGATTTTGTTTGGGCTGCTGATCCTGATTATAAACACTTGGTTTATAAAATGCCAAACGGTGGCCCCACTTTACATGCCATTTATAATTATAAAGAAAATGATAGTAAAAATGACTCTGCATGGAACTTAGTATTAACAGCAGCATCAACTGTGTTGCCATTTATAGAATCAAATTTTGGGAAATACCCTTATCCTCAATACTCTTTTATTCATGGTGGAGATGGGGGGATGGAATATCCAATGGCCACTTTATTAGCAGGCCCAGGTTTGGGAACTGTTTTTCATGAATGGATGCACAGCTGGTATCAAATGATATTGGGAACAAATGAAAGCCTTTATGCCTGGATGGATGAAGGGTTTACAAGCTATGCCGAAGACCTGGTATCAAAATTTTATAATAAAAAATCTTCTTTGGATGGCTTAAAGGAATCACTTGAAAAAAATCCTACAAGCAAAAACTTAAAAAATATTATTGATTTTGCTCCCGAAGATCATAGTAGTGCTTATGCTGGTTATTACGCATTGGCCAAAAGTGGTTTCGAAGAACCAATGACTACTCATAGCGATCATTATAATACTAATTATGGTTATAGTGTTGCTGCCTATTCAAAGGGTGAAGTGTTTATGGAACAACTGGGATACATTGTTGGTGCAAAAGTTAGAAATGAAATATTGTTAGAGTATTATAAACAATGGCGTTTTAAACTTCCTAATGCTTCTGATTTAATGAGAGTTGCAGAAAAAGTAAGCGGATTACAATTGGATTGGTATAAAGAGTACTGGATCAATTCTACAAAGACAATTGATTATGGAATTGACAGTTTATGGGAAGAAAATGGAGTTTCTAAAATTAGATTAAAAAGGTCAGGCTTAATGCCAATGCCCATTGACCTTCAATTAACATTAAAAGATGGTAGTACCCAAATGTTGTATATCCCATTAAACTTAATGATGGGGGAAAAGCCAAACGAAAATAGTACGCAAAAAAGATATGTAATGGAACCTTGGAAATGGACCCATCCAACTTACACAGTAGAACTATCACAAAAGCTAACCAATTTAACACTTGTTGAAATTGACCCTTCTAAAAGAATGGCAGATATAGAACGGAAAAATAATTTACTTGAATTAAATTGGTAATGCTTAAATGAAATACCGATATCATTGAAATGGAAATATCTATTCGAAAATTAACTATTGCAGATGTTGAACAATTGGGAAGGATATCTTCAATAACATTTTATGATACTTTTACTGGTACTTGCACAGAAGAAGATATGCAAGCATTTTTAAAACAGTATTATAATGCTGAGCAATTGGGTATGGAGTTGAAAGATGAAGAGAATGAATTTTATTTTGCTGAGATGAATGGCTACCCCGTGGCCTATTTAAATTTTAAAGAAGATTATCATAATTTTCCAAAAATGAAAAAATGGAAATCTCTTGAGTTAAAAAGAATTTATGTGTTAAAAGAGTACCATGGTGTAGGAGTGGCTCAAAAATTAATGGATTACTTTTTAAACTATGCAGTTGTAAATGCATATGAAGTGGTTTGGTTAGGAGTATGGGAGCATAATAGCAGGGCACATAAATTTTATAAAAAATATGGATTTGTTGATACAGGCCATACCCATGATTTCCCAATTGGAAATACCCCACAAACAGATAAATGGTTTTGGAAATTCTTATAAAAACTTAGGTATAAAATTATCTACCAAAAAACCTGTTCACAGCTTCTACTCGATTGGAGACGTGTAATTTTTCGTAAATATGGTAAACATGTTTACGTACTGTTTCTGTACTTATAAATAATTGATCAGCAATTTCTTTATACAATAATCCTGTAGAAAGCATCTCAAGAATTTCATTCTCTCTTTTTGACAATTCCTCAAGTTTTGATTTTACAGGAGCAATATTTTGTGTATTCTGAAATGCAGAAACTACTTTTCTGGCAATCTGGCTACTCATAGGGGCGCCACCTTCAATTAATTCCTGTATACCTTCTAACAATTTTGCAGGAGACGTTTTCTTTAAAATATAACCATTGGCCCCTGCTCTTAAAGCTTCAAATATTTTTTCATCTTCATCATAGATAGTACACATCATAAACAAAATATCGGGATGCTGTACTTTTAATTCCCTTACTACTTCAATACCATTTATTCCTTCTCCTAAACCTATATCTGTTAAAACTACTTTTGGGTTTAATATGGGAATTTTAACGATAGCTTCTTCACCAGTAGAGCATGACCCAACCAGAGTATATCCATCGGCAGATTCAATGATTTGTTCAAGTGCAAGCCTGATATCTTTAACATCTTCTATAATCGCAACTGGGATATTCATAACTAGCAAATATTAGAAATTATTGGCGAATAAACTATACCTCAAATAGGTAGGTTTTAAATTAGTGTTATCTGTTTAGAACATACAACATGTATTTTTCTCTAAAGAAAGGTTCTCTAAATACTTTTTCAATTTCCCAAACCATGGGTTTACAACCACTGTCAAAAATCTCCTGAGCCAAATCGCCTCCTTTAAGGCAAATTAGGCCATTTGGTATTTTACTGTCTTTAAAATCTGTTTTTCTTTTGGCCAATAGCGGTTTACTCCATCGCCAAAGATCATTTAAGGGAGCTACTGCCCTAGAGATGACTACATCAAATTTTTGATTTTTTATATCCTCGGCTCTTGAGTGTTTTATTGTAATATTTTTAAGTCCTATACTATTAGCAATTTCTGCAACCACTTTTAATTTCTTATTGATACTATCAACCAAAAGAAAATTTGTATCTGGATAAATTATTGCAAGTGGTATTCCGGGGAATCCTCCACCACATCCTAAATCCATTACTTGCATATTTTTAGTGAATTCAAATTGAGTAGCAATGGCTAAAGAATGTAATACATGATGTTCATAAAAATTGTCCATATCCTTTCTGGATATTACATTAATCTTTGTATTCCATTCAGCATACAATTCTTTAAGCGCTCCCAATTGGGATAATTGCTTATCTGTAAAATTAGAAAAATATTTAGTAACTATTTCCATTCTCTTTTTGGTTTAGTAAAAATGGTAATTGAAAACCTTAGGTAGTAAAAGAACATCCAAATGTCTATAAATAAAAAGAAAGGGTATAAATCTTTTTCATTTAATTTTTTTAAACAAGGATACAGTATCAATGCCTGTGTGATGAACCTTACGCCAAAAACTATTAATACCAATTGCCAATTGAAGTATAATAAGGAGGTAATAAATAATGGATAAAATAAGAAATGTGAAAAAGAGTATAAACCCAATAAAAATTTATGGAGAGGTTTGTAAAGCTTACCTGTACTATAATGCCGCTTCTTTTGGGATATCCATTTTGACCAGGTTTTGGGCGAATCGCTTAAAGTAAAAGCTTCTTTATCTACATTAATACGGGTATTTGTTTTTGTGGCAGCCATATTAATAAATAAATCATCATCTCCACTTGGAATATTATTATGTGCTGTAAACCCTTTGTGCCTGTAAAAAATAGTTTTTTTATAACTCAAATTTCTTCCAACACCCATATAAGGTTTACCTGCTAGTGCATAAGAAAAGTATTGCATGGCAGTATGAAAAGTTTCCCAACGTACCAGCTTATTTAAAAGACCAGCTTTTTTATGATACGCTCCATAGCCTAATACAATTTCTGTGTCTTCATCAAAAGTTTCTTGCATTTTATTAATCCAATTTTCACTGGCAGGAACGCAATCGGCATCTGTTAATAATACAATTTCGTGTTTAGCAGTTTTAATGCCGACACTCAAAGGGAATTTCTTTCCAGGTATTAATTTTGCTTCCTGCTTTAATTGAACTACTTGTAATTGCTTATAAGTCTTTTGAAACTCTTCCAACAAATACTTGGTATCATCAAATGAATTGTCATCAACTACAATTACTTCATGTGTTGTTCTATAATGTTGAATTAATGAACCCGGAAGATTTTTCGCTAAATTTGCAGCCTCATCACGTGCACAAATGACAACAGAAACAGGATGTGTTTGAGATACAGCCTTTTGTTTTGGTTTATATACTGCCAGTTTTAAAAATAAAAACAGGTAATAAAACAATTGAATGAGGGTTATCAGGCAAAAAAAGTAAAATAATATTTGCCAGTATTCGGTAAAATTCATTTGGCAAAAATAACAGTTAAAAGGTATTCATATTTTAGAAATTTTTATGGCAGCATTACAATTTGATTTACAATCTACAGATACTAAAACTAAAGCTAGGGCTGGTAAAATAACCACCGATCATGGAGAGATTTTAACACCCATTTTTATGCCAGTAGGTACTGTTGGTAGTGTAAAGGCTGTTACTCAACAGCAATTAAAAACTGAAGTTGATGCCCAAATTATTTTGGGAAATACCTATCATTTATACCTAAGGCCGGGTTTAGAGGTTTTGGAGCAGGCAGGTGGGCTTCATCAATTTAATGGTTGGGATAAGCCCATTTTAACCGACAGCGGTGGCTATCAGGTATTTTCATTAGCTAATAATCGGAAACTATCTGAAGAGGGGGCTTTATTTCAAAGTCATATCGATGGGAGTAAACATTTATTTACACCCGAGAAAGTTATGGACATTCAACGGATTATTGGGGGAGATATCATTATGGCTTTTGATGAGTGTCCACCTTATCCAAGCGATTTTACCTATGCTAAAAAAAGTATGGAGCTTACCCATAGATGGTTAGATAGATGTGTCAATAGATTTGATAGTACCCCCGATAAGTATGGGTATACTCAAAATCTATTTCCAATTGTGCAGGGTAGTACATATAAAGATTTAAGAACTGCATCTGCAGAGTTTATCGCTTCTAAAAATGCAACTGGTAATGCTATTGGTGGATTAAGTGTGGGGGAGCCAATGGAAATAATGTATGCGTTTACTGAACTATGCTGTGATATTTTGCCTGTACAAAAACCAAGGTACTTAATGGGGGTGGGAACACCCTGGAATATTTTAGAGAGCATTGCTTTGGGGGTTGATATGTTTGACTGTGTGATGCCCACCCGTAATGGCCGTAATGCCATGCTGTTTACATCAAAAGGGGTTATCAATATTGACAACAAAAAATGGGAAAAAGACTTTTCTGTAATTGATGACGGTATTCCTTGTGCTATGAGTAACTTTTACAGTAAAGCCTATTTACGGCATTTAATGAAGGCTAAAGAGTTTTTGGGTTTAACCATTGCCAGTGTACACAATTTGGCCTTTTATTTATGGTTAGTTACTGAGGCGAGAAAGCATATTTTAGCAGGAGACTTCAAATCCTGGAAAGAAGAGATGGTAATACAATTACAACAAAAATTGTAATGGTTTTAAGTTGGCATAATAATTGAAAATTAAGCTATTGGTTTTGTTATTTATCTTTAAAGCATTCTTAATAATTTACAATGAAGCAAAAATTAATGCATGTTATCTTAGGATTTTTAATTCCAATTTTTTCCATTGCTCAATCCGAAGGGGTGCAAAATGCCAATATTCCTAAAGACGCACCTATTGATGTTACAATGACTGACTTTAAAGGGAAATTGTTAGAACATGAAATTGTTATTTTTAGAAGCCAACTTAATGGTAGAGAATACCAAGGTTTAACAGATTCAACTGGAAAATTTTCTACAAGATTACCAGCAGGAGATTCTTACGAAATATTCATATTAGGATTTAAGGATTCAACCAGCTATATCGTTTTAGAAATACCAGCAACAACAGGTAAAGCCTATTACAAAGACCCATTTAAGGTAGATATTCAGTTTATGCCATCTAAAAGTTTTGTTTTGGATGATTGTAATTTTGAAACAGGTAAAGCTGAATTAAAAGAGGAATCATTTGCTGTATTAGATGTGTTGGTGGCTTACTTAGTTAGAAAAGAAGATGAAAGAATTGAATTAGGAGGGCATACAGACAATGTAGGATCGGCAAAAAGTAATTTGATATTATCCGAAGCTAGAGCAAATTCAGTGAGAGAGTATTTGATTAGTAAAGGTATTAACCCAGAAAGAGTTTTTGCTAAAGGATATGGCTTAACAATGCCTATTGAAACGAATAAAACTGCAGAAGGAAGAGCCTTAAACAGAAGAACTGAGGTTAAGATTTTAGACTAATTATTTTATAAACTATAATAAACCACATCCACTCAAAGCGGATGTGGTTTTACATTTATTCAATTACTAAATTTAATTCTGAGGCTTCAAAAGATATTTGGTTGTAAAGATTTTGGTAATTTAATGCTTCTTTTTCATTCCCTAGTGCTTTAAAAGTTTTGGATAATACGTCGTAACTAATCAGTTGATATTTAAAAAGACGGATTGCATTTTTTGCAAAATGAATGGCTTGATTATAATTTCCTATTGTAAAATAATAGATGGCAATATTTTGAG
Organism: uncultured Chitinophagaceae bacterium; assembly: GCA_947085175.1. Classification (GTDB taxonomy): domain Bacteria; phylum Bacteroidota; class Bacteroidia; order Chitinophagales; family Chitinophagaceae; genus Ferruginibacter. Next base: position 389,350 of record CAMTVJ010000005.1, on the reverse strand, counting down.
ATGATTTGGAAAATGAAGTATCGCTATCATAGCTGCGTTTAAAATAAACAAATGCTGAATCATATTTCTTTTCTTCAAAAAACATGGTTCCAATATTGGTAAGCGAACTTCTATGATTGGGATAAAGGTCTATTGTTTTTTGAAAACTCTCATAAGCTTTTGCTCTGTCACCCAATCCAGTATAAGCTAAACCAATAGTAAATAATGCATCTTTATTTGTAGGGAGGATTGCAATGCTGGCTTTTGAATACTTAAGTGCATTTAGAAAATGCTCTTTTTTGATTTGGGGTTTCATTTCTTTTTGACCAAGCTTATAATATTCGTTTCCTAAATTACCATTCGTCCTGCTACTATTTGGAGCACTACTTACACCTGCACTATATATAGATAGGTTTGATTTCCAATCATTACTTCTGTTTATACTGATGCCTATAAAAAGTACAATTACAATTCCTGTAATCCATTTGAATTGAGTAGATCCAGAAAAAGTTGCAGGGTTAAATTTAAGAATATGAGCGAGTCCGTATACAACAGCAATAATTAAACCAAGGGAAGGAAAAAATAAAAACCTTTCTGCAAAAGTTGAGCCGCTAATGAAAACTAGATTGGAATAGGGTACTAGCATGATAAGATAGAATAGAATGCCGAATGCTATTTCCGGTAATTTTTTAATTTTTAGTACAGCAAAAATAAACAAGACTGCATAAAACAAAAGAGATAGCCAAACGGTTAATGAATACCAATTAACGATTGGTATCTGGTTATACGAGTAATCCCAAGAAAGCGGCCATGGAATAAAAAACAGTCTTAAATAATGAAAGAGTATTTCCATTTTAGTAGCAGACAACTCAGCAAATCCATTTGCTCCTATCAAAATATTTTCAAGTATACCGTTTTGATAATTTTGGATTTGACCATCTAGAACTGCATGTCTGGCTAAAAGAAAAACTAAAGCAGCCATTAAAAAAGGAATGGAATATAATATTGATCTTTTTACTGACTGGGATAATAATATCCAAAAAGCAAGTGGAAAAATAAGAATCATTGCAAATGCCCCCTCCTTAGAAAACAAGGCAAAACTATAACATAGCACACTTAGGATGCTAAATTTTATTGAAAATTTATCTGCCTTTATTAATGATGTGGCAAATGAAAGTGCCAATAAAGTGAATAGTACTGATAATAGTTCATCCTGACTTTTAACACTAACTACAACTTCGGTATGAACTGGATGTACTGCAAAAAGCAAAGCGATTAGTCCACAAAAGATCGGATTTACTGCTGGAAATATTTTTAATAAAAGATTAAACATTACCACTATTAGAAAAATGTATAGCAATACATTAACTAAATGTGCTTTGGCAGGATCGGTATTGAAAAGTTGTTTTTGAATGGCAAATGAGCTTAAGGTAATTGGCCTATAAGGTTGCAAGCCTGTCATGCCATTGTATTTTTCAAGACTACCATGGGTAAAAGTCTCTGGAATACCTTCAATACCTTTTTGAACTGAATTGTGCTTTACATAAAACAGATTATCATCAATGGTGAATTCGTAATTAATGGAGTTTCCATACATTACTAATACAACTACTATTAAAATAATTTTTATCCAAGAGGTCTTTATTGTTTGAGTTAACGGGATTCTGTTAATTTTTAATTCTGAAATTACCTGCCTTTCTATTTTTTGTTTTTTGCCCATTAAGAGTGATTAACCAGTAAGAATAATAGTATGCTTTTTAAAGATCACATTTCAAATTTATATCTTTTTGAAATGCGAAACAGAATCCAGGGATAAAACTAATTGTATTAAACTGTTCATCAATAAGCATAAAAAAACCGTCTCGTTATAATTCGAGACGGTTTAGTAATATTAGTACCTATGCTTATTCAGCAGTTGGTTCTTCAGCAGATGCTGCATTGTTTGCATCATTGCTATCCATTTTTGCTTTTAAGTCAGCCAAAATTCCTAAGTCACCTAAAGTAGATTTTTCAACCTTGCTTTGTAAAGATTTTACAGCTTTTTTCGTTACTTCAAAATCAGCTTTCTTTTCTTTAATAACAGCTTGCTTCTCTTCTTCAATCACTTGCTCCCAAAGGCGTGCATGACTTACAACGATACGTTTGTCGTTACGATCAAATTCAATAACCATGAATTTGGATACTTCATCAATACCAACAGTCTTACCATCTTCTTTAGCCAAGTGACGGGCAGGAGCAAATCCTTCCAATCCATAAGGCAATTGAACAATAGCACCTTTATCATCTTTCTTTACCACTGTTCCTTCATGCTCACTTCCCACAGGGAAAGTAGACTCTAAAGAATTCCAAGGATCTTCTTCAATTTGCTTATGACCTAATTGTAGTTTGCGAGTTTCTTTATCGATGTTCATAATAACCACTTCGATATCGTTACCCACTTTTGTATACTCATTAGGATTGTTGAAACGCTTTAACCAGCTTAAATCGCTGATGTGAATCATGCCGCCTATGCCAGTAGTTAATTCAACAAACACGCCATAAGGAGTAATGTTTTTAACAACTCCAGCATGCTTACTGTTTTCTGGGAAAGCAGTTTCGATATTTGTCCATGGGTCTTCCGTCATTTGTTTGATAGAAAGACTCATCTTGCGTGTTTCTTTATCAAGTGTTACCACTTTAGCTTCGTACTCATCATTTAATTTGAAGAATTCTTTAGCATTGATAGGCGTGTTTGCCCAAGTAATTTCACTTACGTGAACCAAACCTTCTACACCAGGCATGATTTCAAGGAAAGCACCGTAATCTTCGATGTTAACTACTTTACCTTTTACAATTTCACCTTCCTTTAAACTTTCAGTTAAAGTATCCCAAGGGTGAGGCGTTAATTGTTTTAAACCAAGACTGATACGCTTCTTATCATCATCAAAATCCAAAACAACCACATTTAATTTCTGGTCCATCTTCAACACTTCTGTTGGATGGTTAATACGTCCCCATGAAATATCAGTGATGTATAATAAACCGTCTAAACCACCAAGGTCAAGGAATGCTCCAAAATCAGTGATGTTTTTGATTGTTCCTTCCAATACCTGGCCTTTCTCCAGCTTACCCATAATCTCGGCTCTTTGAGCTTCAATATCACTTTCAATAAGTGCTTTATGAGATACAACGGCATTCTTTATGGTTTCGTTAATCTTAACCACTTTAAATTCCATTGTTTTACCAACAAATTGATCGTAATCGGTAACCGGCTTAACGTCAATTTGTGAACCTGGTAAGAAAGTCTCCATACCAAATACATCAACGATTAAACCACCTTTAGTTTTGCTTGTAACCAAACCAGTAACAATTTCGCCGGTTTTGTGTATTTCCATAATTCTTTCCCAAGCACGAGTAGTACGGGCACTCTTACGGCTTAAGTTTAAGTTTCCAGATCTGTCTTCTTTTTCTACAACCATTACTTCAACAATATCACCAACTTTTACTCCGCCTGGCATATCTCTGAATTCGTTTAATGAAATCAGACCATCGCTTTTAAAGCCAATGTTTACAACAGCATCCGTTTTAGTTAATGATTCAATGGTTGCCATAATCATTTCACCATCATTGATTTGCTTAAAAGTGTTGTCGTAAACGCTGTCATACTTTACTTTTTCAGCTTCGGTATAACTTGTTACGTTACGTTTATCAACGCTCCAATCAAAATCGTCATGAGCAGTAGCAACAGTTTCTTCAACAACTGCTTTTACTTCAATGTCAACTACTGGAGTAGTTTCAACTGTAATTGATTCAGAACCCTCAACAGGCACATTTGTTTTCGCAGCAGTTTCTCCGGTCTCGCCGGCAGAACCTTCCTGTGCATCTGCGTTTAATTGTTTATTAATATTGAAAGACATAATATAACCCGTGGTTTTTTAAACGGGAGAGCAAAGGTAGTAAAATATGCCTGATTTTGAGCTTCAAATAGCCTATAATTGAAGCTGTGCTTGATATATTATTAAAAAAAGTAGAAAAAATTGAAAATATTCCCCAAAATAGAGGCAAAATTATATGGCTGGTAATGGATTAGGAGTTTTAATTAATTATGAGCGAATGATTGGGTGGAAAACAATAATCCCCTACAAATTGTAGAGGATTATTGTATAAATTATTGTAAAAGAGAATACTAATTTTCTTTTGTTACTGCAGGTTTCATGTCTTCAGTCAACTTCATTTCTTGTTTCTTTTCAATATCAGACTTAATTTTCTTTGCTTTTTCAGTCTCTTTTGTTGCTTTAGGTTTAGCAGCGTTACCTTCAGCATCTATAACTACATCTACTGGAGTAGCTGAAGTTGTAAGTGTATTAGTTTCAGCAGTTTTAGAAGTTACATTTCTTACATTGCCAGTTCTGTCTGCAGTTTGTGCAAAAATAAAGCTGGAAACTCCAAACATGATTAGGGTTGATAGTAATAACTTTTTCATTGTTTTTTAGTTTTGATTTATTAGTAATTAATTAATTTTCTTGGCTTTAAATGAGTCAATCCTTTAAGACCTAATTAAAACATATGCCAAATATACTTTTTTTTATTTTAAAAATATAAAAGGGGCAATATTTATCATGTTTTTTTATCAAAGGCTATGTAATGATAAATCGGTAAAATCTGATAAAGTAGGGACTTTTAAATCAGCAGCACCCCATTTTGGGTTTTCAAATGTATCAGAATAAGGGATAATGACACATTTCATTCTGGCAGCTTTTGCTGCTATTAATCCGTTAAATGAATCTTCAAAACATAAACATTGTGATGGATGAATAGATAAGGCTGTTGCACAATTTAAATAGACTTCGGGGTGAGGCTTGCCAAATGCCAGTTCAGTTGCCGAAGAAATGGTTTGAATGTGTTTTCTAATGTCTAACTGGTCAATAACTGTATTTATTAATTGGAGGTTTGATGATGTTGCTAATCCAATTTTAAAATTGCGGTCAATAAAAAAATTAAAAATATACTCAACGCCTGCCATAGGTTTCCCTTTTTCTTTTACTAATTCGATAACCTTTGCTTCAATTTTACTAACCGCAGATGTAAAATTTTCTTTGGGTAAATGAAAAAATGTAAACCAATAATCTAAAAACTCTTTTGTACGTAAACCGGTTGTAATAGCGTACTGTTGTGCACTTAACTGTATTTGGTATTCTTCAAATAATTCGTCTGCGGCAATTTTCCACAAGGGTTCCGAATCAATTAATAAACCATCCATATCAAAAATGACTGTATTTAATTTCATAACTGCAAATATATCTCTTAGGCATTTCTTTTGAAATGATTTAATATTAATGAAGAGATTAATTAAATTGCAATATAGATTTTCAACTAATAATGAATGGCAAATGAGTAATTGGGTTACAAAGATTAAACAATCAAGATTGATTAAAGGATTAGTTTATACAGTAGTGGGAGCCGTGTCATTTCCAGGTATTGCTATCATCAATAAGTTGAAAATAAATGGGATGGAAAAACTCAATCATCTCCCTAAAAAAAATGTGCTTTTTGTAAGTAATCATCAAACTTATTTTGCCGAAGTAATTACTTTTTTACACATCTTTTGTGCGGTAAGCTGGCGAAAAAAGAACAAATTGGGGATTCCCTATTATTTGTTATGGCCCTATACAAAAGTTCAGTTTGTATCGGCTGAGGAAACGATGAAAAAAAGTTGGCTTAGTAAATTATTTGCTTTAGCGGGCTCAATTATGGTAAAAAGGGTTTGGGTTGATGAAGGAAAAGAAGTAAGGAAAGGACTTGATCCGAGTGATACCAGGAAAATTGCGAGGGCATTGGACCAAAACTGGGTCATAACTTTTCCGCAGGGTACTACAACTCCTTTTGCAGCTGGTAGAAAAGGCACAGCTTTTATCATAAAAAATTACAAACCAATTGTTGTACCAGTAGTAATTGATGGATTCCGAACAGCTTTCGATAAAAAAGGCTTAAAACTAGTTAAAAAAGGCACAAAACTTTCTGTCACTTTTAAAGATCCTTTGCTAATTGATTATGATGATACCAATGAAAATATTCTGGCCCAAATTATGGAAGCCATTGAACAAAGTAAAAAGTATAGTCCTAATTTTACTAAATTAGATGAAACAGCATTGGAGACTTAATCTGTTATAAACAAGGCTTTTAGCTCAGCGGCGTCTTGAGGTTTCATCTTTCCGCCAAGTATTAACCTAAGTTGCCTTCTTCTTAAAGCACCATCAAATAATTTAATTTCTTCTTCTGTTTCTGGTATCATTTGATTCACTTTTCTAGGTTTCCCATTTGGGTCTAATGCTACAAAAGTGTAATAAGCTTCATTGCTTTTATATTTATACTGTTGTAAGGCATCTTCGCCCCAAACATTTAAATGAACTTCCATACTGCTATTAAAAGCACGAGTTAAGGTAGCTTCAATATGTACCACATTGCCTAATTTAATGGGGTTTTCGAAAGAAATATTATCTACCGAAGCTGTTACCACCGGTGCACTGCAATGTTTCATAGCTGCCAGTGCAGCAGCAATATCCATCCAATACATTAAACGTCCTCCCATTAGGTTTCCAAATGTATTGGTGTCATTGGGTAAAACCAATTCTGTCATTATTACCAGAGATTCCTTAGCCTTTTTATCCATAGTTTTTTTTGCAAAGATAATCAGCAATGTTAGACTCAATTTCCGAAATATTTGGAAGTTCGTTTTCAATGATGGAATTTCGGGTACAGATTTTCAAATTATGAGTCAACAGCAAAAAATATCCTTTGACAATACCGAGTGTGCATTTGAAGCTAAATCAAGTACAGAATTAAGAAAAGCAAATTTTCTTTTTTCGTTGATGGGAATTAATTGGTTGGTTAAATCAGCACTTGTAGTTACACCTGTGGCCATTAAATGGCGAATTCCCTTAACAAATTGGCTTATAAGAAATAGCATTTTTAAACAATTTGTTGGTGGTGAGACTTTAGAAGAAACTGAAAAAGTTGTAAATAAGTTAGAAAAATATAACGTGCAGGTAATTTTAGACTATGGTGTTGAAGGAAAAGAAGGGGAGGATGCTTTTGAAAATGCTAAGAATGAGTTTATTAATGTAATTGATTATGCATCTACCCAAACTAATATACCTTTTATGAGTATAAAGGTTACTGGGTTTGGGCGAATTACTTTGTTAGAAAAACTTCAAGTAAGCATGAACTGGAAAAATGGTTCTCTAATGAAGAGGTATATTGATGCAGTAGATGATTTATCAGTAGATGAAAAAGACGAATGGCATAAAGTGAGATATAGAACGCAGCAAGTTTGTGAAGAAGCGTTTAATAAAAATGTAGGCGTATTAATTGATGCGGAAGAATCATGGATTCAGGATCCGGTGGATGCACTTACTTTTTTAATGATGGATATGTTTAATAATGAAAAAGCAGTAGTTTATAATACCATCCAACTTTATAGGCACGACAGATTGAAATTTCTGAAAGATACTTATGAGGCCGCCGTTGAAAGAAATTTTATCGCTGGAGTCAAATTGGTTAGAGGTGCTTATATGGAGAAAGAAAGAAAACGTGCTGATGAAAAATTATATTTATCACCAATCCAGACCGATAAAGAAAGCTGTGATATAGATTATAATCTGGCTATTGAATTTTGTATCTCTCATTTTGATAAAATTGCCCTTATTGTAGCCTCACATAATGAATATAGCAATTTGTATACAACACAATTGCTTGATAAAAAAGAGATTCCTTATAATCATCCTCATATTCATTTCTCTCAATTATATGGAATGAGTGATAATATTACTTTTAATTTGGCTAAGTCGGGCTGTTCTGTTAGTAAATACCTTCCATTTGGGCCAATTAAGGATGTTATCCCTTATTTAATGAGAAGGGCACAGGAAAATAGTTCTGTTTCGGGGCAAACAGGTAGAGAACTTGGCTTAATAAAAAAAGAATTGCAACGTCGTAAAGCATAGCTTGTTTTATTTCTTTAATAAAAAAACCAGAATCCGACTTTTATATATAACCTTAATTTATCTTTGGTTCATAAAATTAAGCTTATCCGCCTCTTATTTCTAATACTCTTTTGTCAATTCACCTTTGTTATTCAAGCACAGGTACGTAGTTTACCTGCAATAAAAATTACCGAAAACATTAAAATAGATGGGAATTTGGATGACGAAGCTTGGAAAAAAGCACAGCCAGTAGGCGACTTTATTGTATCTCACCCTGTATTTGGAAAACCATCTTCCCGTAAAACAGAAGTTAGGATATTGTATGATAATAATGCTATTTATGTAGGAGCCTATTTATACGATAAACCAGAAAACATAAAAAAACAGCTAACAGCCAGAGATGTGATTGACAGGCAGTTTGTAGACATTTTTGTTGTTGGATTTGATACGTATAACGATAAACAGAATGCTTTTATATTTAGAGTTACGGCTGCAAACGTTCAGGGAGATTCAAGGCTTTCGCAAAACGTAGGTAATGATTTAACTTGGGATGCAGTATGGGAAAGTAAAACCAGTATAAAAGAAGATGGATGGGTGGCCGAATTGAAAATTCCTTTAAGTGCCATTAGATACTCAAAAAATAAGGTTCAAGATTGGGGTATTAATTTTAGTAGATTTGTTAGACAAGAAAATGAAAACAGCATTTGGAGCCCGGTTAATCCAAATATTAGTGGTGAATTAAATCAATGGGGAACCTGGACTGGGATTTCGAAACTTGTACCACCAATCCGGTTATCATTTTTACCTTATTTATCAGGTGGTTTTAGAGTGTCTCCCACATCAAAAGGTAATGTGAATGAATTTTTAAGAAGCGGCGGTATGGATGTTAAATATGGCGTAAATGAAAGCTTTACATTGGATATGACATTGATACCAGATTTTGCCCAAGTACAAAGTGATAATGTATTTTTAAACTTATCTCCATTCGAAATAAAGTTTGATGATTACCGTCCCTTTTTTACTGAAGGCACTGAATTGTTTAATAAAGCAGGTTTGTTTTATTCTCGACGAATTGGAGCAACACCAGGTTTAACTGCCGAAGTACTCAATAAATATGGAGCCGACACCAACTATAAGATTATTAAAAACCCAGGAATTACGAGGTTATATAATGCTACAAAATTTTCGGGTCGTACAAAAGGGAATTTAGGGATTGGAGTTTTTAATTCTGTAACCGCTCCCATGTATGCAAAAATTAGAAACGTAAAAACAAATATTGATTCCAGCATTTTAACTGAGCCAGTTACCAATTACAATATCATCGTTTTAGATCAGGCTTTAAAAAACCGATCTTCTATCAGTTTTACCAATACCAATGTGTTGCGTAAAGGGAATAGCAGAAATGCCAACGTGAGCAGCATAGATCTTTCGTTGTTTGATAAGAAAAATATTTACGGCTTTAACTTTAATGGCAAGTACAGTACAGTTTGGGGAAAGTTGATTAATAAAAATGGATTTAAAATCAATTCGGGATTTGGGAAAGTGAGTGGTATTATTCAATACAGAGCTGCTGTTAATATTGAAAGCGATAAATACGATCCTAACGATCTGGGCTTTTTACGAAACCCCAATGTTTTTGAATATAGTGGCAACATTAGTTATAATGTAATAAAACCTACCAAGCATTTTTTGGTTTATAATTATAAATTAAGTGTAGATAATAAGTATTTATTTAAACCTTTTGTTTGGACAAGTACTCAGGTAAATGCCAGTGCCTTCTTCTTGTTTAAAAACTTTTGGGATGTTTCTTTTATTTTTAATAGTAGCCCAATTTGGAGTAATGATTATTTTGTTCATTCTAATTCTTACACAGGATACTTTCTTAAAAAAACGCCATACTATTATTTTGGAATTAGAAGCAGTACAGACAGTCGTAAAAAGCTGTTTGCCAATTTAAACATTGGCGCAGCCGAATCCCCTTTACCTAATGACCCATACTGGAATACTACTATTGGGTTGAGATATAGATTTAGCGACAAATTTCAATTGAGTTCCAATTTAAATATAGAACAGGATAAAGGTAATTGGGGATGGGCATTCATGAATAATCCGGATGGTTCTCCTATCATTGCTCGTCGAAATAAAAAACAAAATACTACTATCCTAAGCGGTCAATATAATTTTACTTCCAGAATGAATTTAAATGTAAGGGTTCGTCATTATTGGTCCATTTTAAACAATACCAATTTCTATAATTTAAAGTCAGATGGTTATTGGACAGAGAGGGCTTTTATTCCTAATAAGAATGTAAACTTCAACAGCTTTAATATTGATATGTTCTATACCTGGGATTTTTTGTTGGGTAGCCGAATTACAGTTGCCTGGAAAAATGCTTTGGGTGGTAATGTAACAATTGATCCATATACCAATCCTAATTATATTAAAAACCTGGGTCAGGTAATTGATAATCCACATAGTAATGAGTTAACAGTTAAAATCGTTTATTTCCTCGATTATTTAACTTTGAAAAGAAAGAATAAAGATTAAAGACCTTTAATTTTTTAATTGTCTTTTGATTTCCATCCTAAACATATTATCTTGGCATAAAATTTAACTTATGAACCAAGACAACACAAATGAAGGTTTCCAATTTGATGAAAGCGGAAAACCGAAATTACCACAGGGGCTTAAAATTCTTACCATTTTAACTTTTATAGGCAGTGCTATATCGGCTCTATTTTTGATTTTCTATCCCCAACTCAATAAATTTTTTCTTGGGTTTATAGATAAAGCTGCCAGTTCGGGAAAAGAGTTTACAGCCTCACAATTAGAAGATATGGAAAAGGGTAGAGCCGCATTAGAATTAGCCGGGCAAAATATGATTCCATTAATGGTGATAGGATTGGCTTCGGTTGCTTTATGTTTTATTGGCGCATTATGGATGCGTAAACTTAAAAAAGATGGTTTTTGGATGTATACAGCTGGCGAATTAGTGCCTGTAGCAGCCAACTTTTTATTATTGGGAACCGCTCAATTTACAGGAGTGATGAGTGTGGTTATGGGAGTAGGGATCCCTTTACTTTTCGTATTTCTTTATTTTACACAACGAAAATATCTAATAAATTAAAAAATTAAAAAAGCAATAAGTAAAACGTCCGGATTAAACATCTGGACGTTTTTTGTTACCAGGCTTTTGAAAAACTACCATTAAGTATTTTAATAAAGTACAAATGTTTGTTTTCGAAATAATCTGGAATGACTTTATCTTTTTTTAAAACAACAGGTTTAAAATTATAATCGCAGAATACTTTTACACTTTTATCATTGATATTATTCATAAAGTTTTCGGGGCTTAAGGCAAGTAGTTTTGCATACTGATAAACTGATTCGAATCCTTTAAAAGCCATATCGCTTGGTTTTATTTTAAACTTTTTAAAATAAGTATCTATCAGCATTTTACTAAAGCCGTCTTCTTTGTCATTAAAGTAAGGCGAAGTAAAATAAATGGGAAATTTTTCAAAATTATCTTTTTTCTGTAAAGAAGAGAAGCCATCCCAATTGGGCATTCCTATTAATGTAATGGGGTAGTTTGGATAAAGCTGATTGCCGGCATGAGCAATATTGCTGGCAAAGTTTTCATCTAAACTTCCACCTATGATGATATTTTTTCTATTACTATCTAATTTGCTTATTAAAAATTCAACTGTGGCATCATTATCAAAATTTACAGTTTGAATTTTTAATAATGGTTTACCTTCTCGTTCGTTTAATTGTTTAAAATATCCTGCAACCATATCTTCTTGAGTGCCTTTTTGACGAAAGAGATAAATCTTATCTGTTCCATGATTTTGTAAAATGTAACTGTAGATGGCTTCGCAATGGGACTTGAGTGTTGAGTTTACAATTACTAAAAAAGGATTGTTGGTTATCCCTGCATTGTTAGGATAAGTAGCAGAAATAAAAGGGATGTTTTTTAGTAAAGCAAATGCAGCCAAGTCTACATATTCTGCATCTTTTACATTCCCAATTATCAATTGTAGCTCATCTAGTTTTTTCTTTCGAATAAGATCAGCAACAGATTCGGTATATGATTTTGTATCGTAAATAACGGCATCAATATTTACATTTCCTGAGCGTAAAGAATCCAAAGCAATTTCGGCCCCCTGTATAAATTCTATTGCTGGTAAAACAAACCTTGGTATACCTTGTTTGTATTTAAAGTTGTTATTTGAAGTGAATATAGAGTCGAGATAAAGCTGAGCAAAAATGCCAATTTTTAAACTGGGTGATTTTTTTATACTTTCGGATTGCGCCAATAGCTCGGCATTGCTAAAAAGGCCAATTAAAAAAAGGGATACTGAATAAAATAGCTTTTGCTTCATTATTATCATTTAAAATTCAATTATTCCCACTCTATTGTTGCTGGGGGTTTACTGCTGATATCATAAACTACTCTGTTGATACCGGGTACATTATTAATAATCTCATTTGAAACAGTTGCCAAAAACTCATATGGCAAATGCGCCCAATCGGCAGTCATACCATCTACCGATGTAACAGCTCTTAATGCCACTGTAAACTCATATGTTCTTTCATCTCCCATTACTCCAACACTTTTTACAGGCAGTAAAATGGTTCCAGCCTGCCAAATGGATCCATAAAGATTGTGTTTTTTCATTTCACTTATGTATATCGCATCAGCAGCTTGCAATAACCGTACCTTTTCTTCTGTAACTTCTCCTAAAATTCTAATTCCCAAGCCCGGGCCAGGGAATGGGTGTCTAAAAATCTGTTCGTGTGGTATTCCTAGTTCCAAACCAACTCTTCTAACTTCATCTTTAAATAAAGAGCGTAATGGTTCTACCAGTTCCAGTTTCATTGTATCGGGTAGTCCACCAACATTATGATGTGATTTGATGGTGGCTGAGGGGCCATGAACTGATAGAGATTCAATTACATCTGGATAAATGGTCCCTTGTCCTAATAGTTCAACTCCTTCAATTTTTTGGGCTTCCTCATCAAAAATCTCAATAAACCCACCACCAATTGCTTTTCTTTTCTCCTCTGGATCTGATAAACCTTCTAATTTTTTATAAAAATGATCTTTGGCATCAATTGCTTTTACATTTAACCCTAGCTTTTTATAAATTTCCTGAACTTCTTCAAACTCATTTTTGCGTAAAACACCATTATCTACAAAAACACCATAAAGATTTTCACCAATAGCTCTATGAATTAAAGTAGCAGCAACTGTACTGTCTACACCACCGCTTAAAGCCATGATTACTTTTCTATTGCCAATCTGTTTTTTTAAATTTTCAACTGTTTCAGTTATAAAATGTGCCGAAGTCCAACTTTGGCTGCAATTACAAATGTTTACTAAAAAATTTTTGATTATGGTTTTACCTTCGGTAGAATGATAAACTTCTGGATGAAACTGTAGGCCATACAAAGCATTGCCTTCATTTTGGCTTTGTTTAAAAGCTGCAATAGGAATACTTTCAGTAGTTCCTAATAATTCAAAACCAAAAGGTAATTCTTTTATAGTATCACTATGGCTCATCCAAACCTGAGATGAAGTAGATATGTTTTGAAGCAGAATATCTTCGACAACAGTTTTAAAATTTGCTCTGCCATATTCTCTTTTATCACTTTTATCAACCCTGCCTCCAAATATTTTTGCTGTAAGCTGGGCACCATAACAAATACCAAGTACAGGAACTTTTGAGAGCATTGCTTTTACGTCCACTAAAGGAGCATTTGGCTCATTTACCGATGAGGGCGATCCGCCTAAAATGATACCTTTTAATCCAGGTTCAAATACTATTTCCTTATTAAAAGGAACGATTTCGCAATAAACATTAGCTTCTCTTACCGTACGTGCAATCAATTGTGTGTATTGTGAACCAAAGTCGAGAATAAGAATTTTTTCTGTCATATAGATGGCGAAGTTAAATAATTAAGAGGGCTTGTAAATAGTATAATAATACATTAACCCTATTTTTTTTATATTTACTTAAAATAATAGGTTATGAAACACACAATTACTTTTCTATTGCTTTTAATTGCTTTTAGCTCTTGCCGATTTTCAAAAGGTAGTGGGGATATCATTTCTGAAAACCGGACAGTTGACAATTTTACTGGTTTAACTGTAAGTAATGATTTTGAGGTGGAAGTAAAAATTGGCCCTGTTACAACAGTAAAAGTGGAGGCAGATGATAATATTATGAAATATATAGAAATAAAAGAAAGTGGAGGGGTTTTAAAAATCAAGACTAAGCGAATGAATAATTTTGTTAATACACATATGAAAGTATATATCACAGCACCGGTAATTACAAATATTAAAGCCTCTGCCTCTGCTAATGTTGAAGTAATTGGGGTTTTAAAATCAAGTGAAAAATTGGTTTTTAAAGCATCAAGCTCAGGAACTATAAAAGCAACAGTGGATGCTCCTGAGGTTGATATAGATGCAAGTAGCGCCTCAACAGTAAAGCTGGAGGGTAAGACAAAAAACTGTAAAACCGAAGCGTCAAGTGGTGCCAATATTATAGCTTCAAATCTTTTAAGTGAAAATACTACTGTTCAGGCAAGTAGTGGTGGAGAAGTGGCCGTTTATGCAAGTGTGAATTTAAAAGTTAATGCAAGCAGTGGTGCCAATGTTAGGTACTATGGTAATGCTTCTATAACTCAAGAATTAAGTAGTGGTGCAAGTCTCAATAAAAAAGATTGATAGAACTCTTTCATGAATAGTAGTGAAATGTTAATTTAAGATAGGGATATTTACAATAATAGTTGTACCAACACCTGGCAAGCCTTTAATATTATAATCGCCTCCAATGGCTGAAGCTCTTTCCTTCATACCTAATACACCGAGGGTTTTTTTATCATTAAGTACTGAATCACTAAATCCTTTTCCATCATCAATTATTGTTAAAATAATTTTTTGATCAATTTGATTAAGAGAAACAGAAACTTTTTTTGCCTTTGAATGACGGGAAACATTTGTTAATGATTCTTGTAAAATCCTAAATATCGCAATTGTGATATTGTCTTTTAGGTTAAACTCATTTTCGGGTAATTGTTTAAGAACAATAATGCCAGAGCGTTTTTGAAATTCTTTTAAATGAATTTCAATTGCAGAAATTAACCCTAAGTCGTCAAGAACACTAGGGCGCAGTTCAGTTGAAATAGTTCTTACTGATTTTACGGTCTCTGATAGCATTTCCCTCATTTCATTAACTTTTTGTTTTAAGGCAATTTCGGTGGAATTAATTTTTTTATCAAGCCAGGCAATATCCATCATCATTACAGTAAGTTGCTGACCCAGTTCATCATGTATTTCTCTGGCTATATGGGTTCTTTCCTCCTCCCTAATAAATTGTAAATGTTCCGAAAGGGCTCTAACAGATTGATAGGATTGTTCTAAATCTTTTTCAGCTTTGATTCGTTCTGTTTGATCCCTTATTAATATCATGTATAAATTATCAAAAATTTTATTTGCATTTATTTCTGCAATAATAAAGGATCCATCATTTCGTTTTAAATTTCTAAAGTTTTGAACAGATTTTCCCTTATCTAAATTTTCAAATTGAAAAGGGTTTTTCATTAAATCCTCTTTAGGTACAAAATTTAGTATGGTTAAATTTAGATACTCTTCCCTACTGTATCCTAATAATTGACTACCAGCATCATTTATTTCAAGTATTTCTCCTTTTTTATTTATTAGTAAAATTGAGTCTCCTGCTTTTTCCATCATGTTTCGGTATTTCTTTTCATTGGTAATTAATAGCTGTTCTGCTTTTTTAATTCCAGAAATATCAATCATTATCCCTTCAATTATTTCTTCGCCAGAAATAAGGTCTTCTTTTAAAACACAGTTTTCAATTATGAAGATGGGATGACCATCTTTGTGTTTCATTTCCATTTCTAAATGAGTAACTTCTTTTTGATTTCTAATGGTTGTTAAAAATGCTGCTCTATCGGTATTGGAAAAGTATAAACATTCGGCATTTACATTAAATAATTCGTCAGGATGATAACCAAAAATATTTGCAAAGGCTAAATTGCAACTGATAATTTTTCCGTCAATAGAGGTTTGATAAATACCAGCTAAATTCTTTTCAATCATCGACCGGTGCTTCTCTTCACTTATTTTTAATAATTCTTCCGCTTGTTTCTTATCTGTAATATCTCTAACAATGCCTAGCGAATTGCCATCGGGTAATTTTCTTGAATGCACTTCTACAATAATAATAGAGCCGTCTTTTTTCTTGAATTGTCTTTCATTAATAACCGTTTCACCCTTAATTAATAAACTTAAATCGATAGGGTGATTTTGAATATCATTTTCTAAATCGAAGACAGTCAATAAAAGCATATCGGATTTTGAGTATCCTAGCATTTCCACAGCAATATCATTAACATCTAAAAGTTGTCCATTTTTATCAAAAATAAAAATGGCATTAGCCGATTGATTAAAAAAGGATCGGTACTTCGCTTCACTTAGAATAAACTTTTCTTCAATTTCTTTTCGTTCTGTAATATCTTGAATAGCACCAATCGTTTTTAAAATTTTCCCGGATTCATCGAAATAGGATTTACCTTTTGAGAGTATATGTTTAATTTTACCTGAGGGAAGTAAGATGCGATGTTCAATTGTATAGCCAATTTTTGAATTAGCGGCATCATTAAATATGCAATACACTTTTTCTTTGTCATCCGGATGAATGGTATCCAGAAAATTATTTAGTTCTGAATTTTCTTTAGATTTATCAACTTCAAAAAGTTTGAATATTTCATCGGAGCATAAAAGTTTATTTTTAACGTGGTTATATTCCCAACTTCCAATTTTAGCTATAGATTGTGCTTCTTTTAAAGTAGCCTCACTGTTTTTTAAAGCTCTTTCTACTTTTTTACGAGTTGTAACATTTAAAGCAAAACAACTAATACCCTCAACAATATCATTTTTATAAATAGGGTATAAAAATAAATCCAAAATTTTAAGTTCGTTGTTGGTGTTATAAGAAACTTCAAATGATAAGGATTTGCCAGCTAAACAGGTTTCAATTTTTTGTTTCAAAAAAGTAGCTATTGGTAACTCTAAAGATGTATAAGGTATAATACCTTTTATTGGTAAGCTGCCTATAACACTTGCATATTCTTTAGAAAATGCGTTATTAAAAATCACTAATTGATGCTTGGTATCCAACGACCATATCATTTCTTCAGAATGTTCTAAAACTTGCTGTAAGCTATGTTCACTTAATTCTAGTTTGTGTTGGAAAATAACCATATCTGTAATATCAATATGTGTTACTACAGCGAGGTTTTTAACGCCTTCAAATAATGTTACCCTCAATAAAAACCATCTTTTTGTATTAGGAGAATGACAAGGGTACTGTAATTCAAAAATGTTTATTTCCTTTTTAAACAATGCTTTAATGCCGTTTAATGCGTTTAATGCATATTCATCGCCTTGATCGATTGCCTTATTACAAATTTCATAATAATTTCCACCTTTTATCATTGTTGTAATAGATCCTGCATTGTTTTCAAGAGCAAAATTGATCCAGGCATTATTCACTTCAACAATAAAACCTTCTTTGTCTATAACAGCAATATTTGAAACTAAAGATGATAAAATGCCTCTACTAAAGTGTTCCCTTTCCGATTGAAGAATGGTCAATTCACGGCTTTGAACTTCAGCTATATTGAGTTTTTTAGTACTTCTTCTTAGAATGAGTGAAATAATAACTACAAAAGCTATAACTATAAGGGAAAGAGAAAATTGATAATCAAAAAAACCAAGCTTTACACCACGGTATGCAAACCAACAAATTATAAAAAAAGTGATTGTACTTAATATTGCTGCTTTGGTGCCTTCTTTTGCAGCAAAAGTAGGTTCATAAAATACCTTTATAAAGCCAAAATCTCTCCTTGAAAAGAAAATACCAATACATATTAAAGCTAAGGAAAGCGCTGACGGGAAAGAGATTGACACATAGCCTTTTATGCCATATAATTCCTCTGAACTAAAACTATAGCCAATGAGAGCTATAAAAGCAATAAAAAAACTAAGTGTAGTAGTGATTTTTGAAATATGCCAATACAGCTTTTTTGTAAAATTGTGTGTAAATAAAGAAATGCTAATAAGCATTAATGCAACTGCTAATAAGGGTGACATTCTTCCTGCTTTCTCAAAACTAAATTCTGTGTGATCAATAATAAAGAATTCATCAATCCCAGCGTTCCAATTAAAAATATGCTCCAATAATGTTATTCCTCCTAGTAAAAAGACAAAAATAGCAAGTACTCTTACAATGGGTTTGCTTTTTTCTACATTAAAAAAAAACACTGAGATACAGGATAAGAGAATTCCAATAGCCACATTGATATTCATGCTTGACCAATTGCTACTAAATTGAGTGAGGGTTTTTATATTAAATATCCAACCGAAAATTGCAGTAAGGCTGATTATAGCAGCAGCCAGGATTGAAAATATTGCTGTTAAACTTTTATTATCCAGCATTTTTTGTTTAAAGGCCATATAGTATAAATAAAATAGTACTTGATGGAGCCTTCTTTAAATTGGGGATTGAATACATTTACGAAAGTATTGATTTTGAAAACTAAAATTGTAATAGTAGCCTGAAAAAACTGTAGTCATTTGACTACAAAAGCCAAATATATGAGCTAAATGAGTTGGAAAAGCAGATTATGCTTAACTGCTAAATCCCATCATTGAACAGGATTAAAGAAAATAGGAGGGTTTAACCAGCTTGTTTAAAATAAAGAAAAAAAAGATTCCCCTTTCTATTGTCATTTACATTCAACCCCTTACCTTTGCACTCCAAATTAAAAAACGGAATAAAAAAGTTCTTTTTATATGTCACAGAGAATCAGAATAAAATTACAGTCTTACGACCATAACTTGGTTGATAAATCAGCTGAAAAGATTGTAAAAACTGTACGTAGTACGGGCGCTGTAGTTACAGGACCAATTCCTTTACCTACACACAAGAAAATATTTACCGTGTTGCGTTCGCCACACGTAAATAAAAAAGCTCGTGAGCAGTTTCAACTTTGTACGCACAAGCGTTTATTAGACATTTACACCAGCAGCAGCCGTACGGTAGATGCTTTAAGTAAGTTAGACTTACCTAGTGGTGTTGATGTTGAGATCAAAGCCTAATGAACTTTCTCTCCCGATGAAAATTGGAATAGCAGAGAAAAGCAAAAGGTAAGTTCTTAAAACAAAAAAAATAATGAACATCCATCTCCTTTTAAGTAAGGAGCGCTGGGTATAAACAAAATACAATGAAAAGTATTATTGGAAAAAAAATCGGCATGACAAGTGTCTTCGATGCAAGTGGCAAGCAAACTGCTGTTACTATTATTGAGGCAGGTCCATGCATGGTTACTCAAAAGAAAACCGTTGAAACAGACGGCTACAATGCTCTCCAGATAGCATTTGGTGATAAAAAAGAAAAGCACTCTGTTAAGGCTGAAATTGGCCACTTTGCCAAAGCGCAAACCTCTCCTAAAAAATTCGTTCAAGAAATCCGCGATAGCGAAATAGATAAGAATGTTGGTGAAACATTTACTGTAGACATATTTGCCGAAGGTGATGATGTTGAAGTAGTTGGTACATCAAAGGGTAAGGGTTTTCAGGGTGTTGTAAAACGCCATGGTTTTAGTGGTGTTGGTGGTCAATCTCATGGTCAGCATGATAGATCAAGAGCGCCAGGTTCTATTGGTAATTCATCCGATGCTAGTCGTGTATTTAAAGGAATGCGCATGGGCGGTCGTATGGGACAAGATAGAGTAACAATGAAAGGATTGAAAGTTGTTAAGATTTTCGCTGAAAAGAATTACATACTAGTAAGTGGTTCGGTTCCGGGCCATAACGGTTCAATTGTTTTAATTCAAAAATAAATGAAACCTATAAGGTGTAAAAACCTTGAAAGGCTTAAAATAAAAAACAAAACCTTATAGGTTTAAAAAAATAAGCACAATGCAAGTAGACGTTTTAAATATAGAAGGAAAGAAAACCGGCAGAACGGTTGAATTACCGGAAGAAATTTTCGGGATTGAGCCTAATGACCACGTAATTTACCTGGCTGTAAAGCAGTACCAAGGCGCTCAGCGTCAAGGATCTCACAAGGTAAAAACTCGTGCAGAAGTAAAAGGTTCTTCTAAGAAATTACATAAGCAAAAAGGAACCGGTGGTTCTCGTAAGGGTAACTTACGTAACCCTTTGTATAAAGGTGGCGGTACCATTTTTGGACCAAAACCACACAAGTACGATATCAAATTAAACCGTAAAGTTAAGGATTTGGCTAAGATGGGTGCTTTGGCTTATAAAGCTAAAGAAAACGCAATCATGGTTTTAGAAGATGTGAAAATGGATGCACCAAAAACTTCTGCTTTTACAACTATTTTAAAGAACCTGAACATTACCGGAAAAAGAACATTGTTTGTTATTCCTGAATATAATGATAACCTGTATTTGAGTTTACGTAACGTACCATCTGTAAGCGGTACTTTATTAAGCGATTTAAATACTTATGATATCTTAAATGCAAATGTTTTGGTTTTAACTGAAAGCGCTGCAAAGATATTCACCGACGAAACTGTTGAAACAGTAGAAGCATAATTAAGAACCTAATAAATTAAAAGACGAATGAAACAGTCTGACATATTAATAAAGCCGATTTTATCTGAGAAAGCCAATCAGCAATCAGAAAAAATGAACCGTTACTCTTTTGTAGTGGATAGAAAAGCGAATAAGCTGGAGATAAAAAAAGCTATTGAAAGTTTTTATGGTGTAACCGTAGACAATGTAAATACCATTGTTGTGCCTTCAAAAGCAAAATCGAAGTACACTAAAGCTGGATATATAGTTGGTCGCAAGCCTTCTAAAAAGAAAGCTATTGTTACCATTGCTCAGGGTGAATCAATTGATTTATACGGCAGCGGAATCTAATAATTACTAATGAATGGTGGTCAGCACCGCAAAGTTTTGACAAATAAAAGAAATTAAAAATGGCATTAAGAAAATACAAACCAACAACAGCAGGTACCAGATGGAGAATTGGTAATGCTTACGAGGAAATTACAACTAATGTTCCGGAAAAATCTTTGCTTGAAAAGCAAAAGAATACTGCCGGTCGTAATTCTTCAGGTAGAAGATCTATGCGCTATATGGGTGGTGGAAACAAAACCATGTATCGTATCATCGATTTTAAAAGAAGTAAAAAAGATATTCCTGCTACTGTAAAAACTATCGAGTATGATCCAAACCGTACCGCTTTCATCGCATTATTAAATTATGCAGATGGTGAAAAGCGTTACATCATTGCACCGCAGGGATTGCAAGTTGGGCAAACAGTAATTAGTGGTGATGCAGTAGCTCCGGAATTAGGAAATGCCTTGATGTTTAAGAACATGCCTTTAGGTACTAATGTTCACAACATCGAAATGCAACCTGGTCAGGGTGGTATCTTGGTACGTAGTGCCGGTACATCTGCTCAATTAAGCAATAAAGAAGAAAAGTACGCTATATTAAAAATGCCAAGTGGTGAGTTAAGAAAAGTGTTGATCAAGTGTTATGCCACCGTAGGTGTTGTAAGTAACAGCGATCACAGTTTGGAGAGCATGGGTAAAGCAGGTCGTAACCGTTGGAAAGGTATTCGTCCAAGAACTAGAGCAGTAGCGATGAACCCGGTAGATCACCCGATGGGTGGTGGTGAAGGTAGAGCTTCTGGAGGTCACCCTCGTAGCCGTAAAGGTAAATACGCTAAAGGTGAGATTACTCGTACAAGAGGTAAGGGATCAGATAAGATGATCATTACAAGAAGAAACGGTAAAAAATTACCAAACAAATAATCATTAATCATTGTTAAAATATCCCTGGTTAAAACCGGGAAAATCAACAAAAAAAAATAAAACATGGCACGGTCGTTAAAAAAAGGTCCTTATATAGAAGCAAATCTTGAGCAAAAGGTTTTTGCAATGATTGAAGGAAAAAGCAAAAAGGGTGTAATAAAAACCTGGAGTCGTAGAAGTACAATATCTCCTGATTTTGTAGGACAAACTTTTGCAGTACATAACGGAAACAAATTCATTCCGGTTTATGTAACTGAGTTTATGGTAGGACATAAGTTAGGTGAATTTGCACCAACACGTAATTTCAGAGGTCACTCAAGTAAGAAGATTTCTTAATTGAATAATTAAAGATATTCAATCTAAAATATTAAAAAAACAATGGAAGCAGTAGCAAAATTGAACAATTACCCCACATCTCCCCGCAAAATGCGTTTGCTTGTGGATTTGATTCGTGGTATGGAGGTTGAAAAGGCATTAGCCGTTTTGGAACACAATCCTAAACATCCGGCTGTTCCTTTGCGCAAATTAGTAATGAGTGCAATCAACAACTGGAAACAAAAAAACGAAGGTGGCGATGAAACTGGACTAGTTGTAAAAACAATTATGGTGGATGGCGCAAGAGTTATTAAGCGTATGCGTCCGGCACCACAGGGTCGTGGATACAGAGTTCGTAAACGTAGTAACCACGTTACTGTAATAGTAGACACCAAAGTAATTAAAAATTAATCATCAAAAGAAGTAACCAATAACATGGGTCAAAAAACAAATCCGATAGGCGCAAGGTTAGGCATCATCCGAGGATGGGATAGTAACTGGTTTGCAAGCAAAACAGAATATCCAAAAAAGCTGATCGAAGATAATAAAATCAGAAATTACCTGAATGCCCGTATTAACAAGGGTGGAATTTCTAAAATCGTTATTGAGCGCACGCTAAATAAATTGATTGTAACTATCCATACTTCTAAGCCTGGTATCATCATTGGTAAAGGCGGTGGAGAGGTTGACAGAATTAAAGAAGAGTTGAAGAAATTATGTGGTAAAGAAGATGTGCAGATCAACATTTTGGAAATTCGTCGTCCAGAATTGGATGCCAATATAGTAGCAGATACAATTGCCCGTCAATTGGAAAATCGTATCAACTACAAAAGAGCTATTAAAATGTCTATTGCTTCAGCATTACGTATGGGTGCCGAAGGAATTAAAGTAAAAGTTGGTGGTCGTTTGGGTGGTGCAGAGATTGCTCGTAGCGAAGAAATTAAGCAAGGTCGTACACCATTACATACTTTACGTATGGACATTGATTATGCTAATGTATTTGCCTTAACAGTTTATGGTAAAATAGGTATTAAGGTTTGGATTTGTAAAGGTGAGGTTTTAGGAAAGAGAGATTTAAATCCAAATGTTATTGCTGGTGCAAAAGAAGGTGCTGATCACAGACCAGTTGGTGGATTTGATAGAAGAGATGACAGACGCGGTGGTGGCGGAGGAGATAGAAGAGGCGGTGGCGGCGGTGGAAATCGTGGCGGTGGCGGCGGTGGCAGAAGATAATTAAAGCCATTAGTTAATAGCTGTTAGCTATTAGCTCACAAAACAAAATAAAAAATTAATCAGCTAAAAGCCAAAAACTTATAGCTAAAAGTTTAAAAAGATGTTATCACCAAAAAGAAGTAAACACAGAAAGACACAGAAAGGAAGAATGAAGGGAGATACCAAACGTGGTGCAACCTTAGCTTTTGGATCCTTTGGTTTAAAAGCACTTGATAGTGTTTGGATGACCAGTCGTCAGATTGAAAGTGCTCGTCAGGCAATGACTCGTCACATGAAGCGTGAAGGAAATGTGTGGATCAGAATTTTCCCTGACAAACCAATTACTGCAAAACCTGCAGAGGTAAGGATGGGTAAAGGTAAAGGTAATCCAGAAGGATGGGCTGCTATTGTACAACCAGGTCGTATCTTATTTGAGTGCGATGGTGTACCTGAGCAAGTTGCAAAAGAAGCTTTTGCATTAGCCGCACAAAAATTACCGATACTTACAAAGTTTGTAGTACGTCACGACTTTAAATAAGTAAAATAGATTAAGAATTAATCAAACTGAATAAAGATGTTAAAGAAAGTAGATTTTTTAAATAGCCTGAAAGGATTAAATGAGGCAGACTTGAAAGCTAAGATTGCTGAAGATGAATTGCGTATGAAAAAACTTTCATTTGCTCATGCAATTTCTCCACTAGAGAATCCGCAAAGCATTCGCTCATTAAGAAGAGATATCGCCAGGTTAAAAACGGCATTAAAAAAAGTTCAATTAGGTTTTTAAGTAAACCATAAAAACGCAACGAAAGTGGAAAGAAATTTAAGAAAAACAAAATTAGGGGTGGTATCCAGCAACAAAATGGATAAAACCATTACTGTAAGTGTAGAACGTAAAGTAAAGCATCCGCTTTATGGTAAGTTCGTAAAAAAATCTACCAAGTTTCATGCTCATGATGAAAAGAATGAGTGTAGCATTGGAGACACTGTTAAAATCATGGAATCTCGCCCTTTGAGCAAAACAAAGCGTTGGAGACTGGTTGAAGTAGTAGAGAAGGTTAAATAAAGCCCCCTCTAGCTCCCCCCAAGGGGGAGGACTGAACGGAGCGAATGTGGAAAAGATGATAGTGATTTTTAGTTGATACGTTAGTACAAAAGTAGAAATAAAAAATAATGTTAGGCCTCCCTCGCCTTCGGAGAGGGAACGAGGGAGAGGCCACTAAAACAATAAACATGATACAACAAGAGAGCAGATTAAATGTAGCGGACAACAGTGGTGCAAAAGAGGTACTATGTATTCGTGTACTGGGCAATAGTGGCCAGGACTATGCAAGGATCGGTGATAAAATAGTTGTTACAGTTAAACACGCTACCCCAGCTGGTGGTGTAAAAAAAGGAACTGTAAGCAAAGCAGTTATTGTAAGAACAAAGAATAAGCTACGTCGTAAAGATGGTTCTTATATCCGTTTTGATGATAACGCTGTAGTATTATTAAATGCGTCTGACGAACCAAGAGGCACTCGTATTTTTGGGCCAGTGGCTCGTGAATTAAGAGATAAAGGATATATGAAAATCATTTCATTGGCGCCTGAAGTATTATAAGAAGTCATAAGCTGATAGCTTTTAGCTGTTAGCCAAAAAATAAAATAAACAAGCTAAAGGGTAAAAACTAAGGCTAAAAGCAAAAGAAAAATGAGTACAAGATTTAAACCAAAGTATAACATTAAAAAAGGCGACTCGGTAGTGGTTATTACCGGTGAGGATAAGGACGTGAAGAAGCCTCGTAAAGTGTTAGAAATTATTTTAGAAAAAGGAAAGGTATTGGTTGAAGGTGTTAACATCGTAACCAAGCATACCAAACCAACTTCACAAAACACCAAAGGTGGTATTGTAAAGATAGAAGCTCCTATTGCTATCAGCAATGTAATGCTTTGGGATGCAAAAGCCGGTGCTGCAACTAAAATTAAGCGCACAAGAGAAAACGGAAAATTAATCAGGATCGCTAAAAAATCAGGGGAGGTAATCAAATAATGAGTACAAAAACAAACAACCCAAGATTAGCAGATAAGTACAAACAAGAGGTTGTACCTGCTTTGATGAAGAAATTCAGTTACAAAACTGTAATGCAAGCACCAAAATTAACCAAGATTTGTTTGAATCGGGGTGTTAATGGAGCTGTAACAGACAAGAAGCTGATTGATGTTGCTATTGATGAGTTATCAAACATAACTGGTCAAAAAGCAGTAGCAACCATGTCTAAGAAAGACATTTCAAACTTTAAGTTACGTAAGGACATGCCCATTGGTGCAAGAGTTACATTACGTGGTGTAAAGATGTATGAATTTTTAGACAGACTTGTTTCTGTGTCTTTACCACGTGTACGTGACTTCAAAGGTATCAACGATAAGTCGTTTGATGGCCGTGGAAACTATACATTGGGTGTTACTGAGCAAATCATTTTTCCAGAGATTGATATTGATAAAGTAAATAAAATTACTGGTTTGGATATCACTTTTGTAACGACAGCAAATACCAATGAAGAAGCATTTGAATTGCTTAAAGAAATGGGGATGCCTTTTAAAAACGTAAAGAAATAATTATAAAAGATTATGGCAAAAAAATCAATTGTAGCCAGGCAGAGAAAGCGTGAAGTAATGGTGGCAAAGTTTGCAGAAAAAAGAGCAGCTTTAAAAGCAGCTGGAGATTACGCAGCTTTAGATCTATTACCTAAAAATGCTTCACCGGTTCGTTTAAAAAACCGTTGTCAGATTACTGGCCGTGGAAGAGGTTATATGAGACATTTTGGTTTATCCAGAAACATGTTTCGTGACATGGCCCTTCAAGGTAAAATACCAGGTATCACAAAAGCTAGCTGGTAAAGCAACCCCTAACCCCTAATGGGGAACTAGGATATCGCATTGTAAAAAATTTATTAATCAATTAACTAAAATAACAATGGTTACTGATCCAATCGCAGATTATTTAACAAGAATTCGTAATGCTCAAATGGCGAATCACCGTATTGTAGAAATACCCGCTAGCAATTTAAAAAAGCGTATTACCGAAATCTTATACGATAAAGGATACATCTTAAAATATAAGTTTGAAGATGATAGCAAACAAGGTTTAATTAAGATTGCCTTGAAATACGATAACACTTCTAAATTACCTGTTATACAGAGTTTAGAAAGAGTAAGTCGCCCGGGTTTGCGTACATATGCAAAGCCTGATGAAATTAAGCGTGTAAAAAATGGTTTAGGTGTTGCTATCATTTCTACTTCTAAAGGAGTAATGACTGATAAAGAAGCTAAAGCACAGAATGTTGGTGGTGAGGTTTTGTGTAACATTTATTAATAACTAAAATATTTTTCCTAGTACATTAAGCCGAACCTATAGCAGGCTGACCGACTTGGAAAATAGAAATAACTAAAATAAAAAATTATGTCTCGTATAGGTAAAAAACTAATTGAAGTACCAGCAGGTGTTACAATCACCTTAGGTGCAAACAATGTAGTTACAGTAAAAGGACCAAAAGGTGAATTGAAAGAAAACATCGACAGGGATATTACCGTAGAAATAAAGGATGGTATTGTAACTGTAACACGTCCAACTGATCAAATCCGTCATCGTGCTATGCATGGCTTGTATCGTTCTTTAATCAGCAATATGGTTATGGGTGTTACAGAAGGATTTACTAAGAAGATGGAATTGGTAGGTGTAGGTTTTAAAGCAGCTAACCAAGGAAATTTATTAGATCTTGCTTTAGGATATTCTCATAATATCGTTATTGAAATTCCAAAGGAATTAAGTGTTGTTACTTCTCAAGAAAAGGGTCAAAATCCAATGATTACTTTTGAGAGTATCGATAAGCAATTAATTGGCCAGGTTTGTGCAAAGATCAGAAGCTTACGTAAGCCAGAACCATACAAGGGTAAGGGTGTTAAATTTGCTGGCGAAGTGTTGAGAAGAAAAGCAGGTAAAGCAGCTGGTAAATAATAAAGGTTGATTAGTTAATTCCTTTAAAAGGATTGACAGAGAAACAAAAAAATTAAAATCATTCCGGCAGAATCGGAGAGAATAAATAAAAGAATATGAACAACAAGTCAAGTGCTCGTTTAAAAATTAAATACCGCATCCGTAAAAAGGTGAGTGGTGTTGCTAGCAAACCAAGATTAAGTGTTTTTAGAAGTAACACAGATATCTATGCTCAATTGATTGATGATAACAATGGCGTAACATTAGCCTCAGCTTCATCTAAGCAAAAAGATATCCAGGCGCAAAAAGCTCCTAAAACCGATAAAAGCAAAATGGTTGGCGCTGCTATAGCTGTTAAAGCTAAAGAACTTGGAATTTCAACAGTTGTTTTTGATCGTGGTGGTTATATTTATCATGGTCGTGTTAAAGCAGTAGCTGAAGGAGCAAGAGAAGGTGGATTGGTTTTTTAATTATAAAATTTCTAATAAGAAAAATAAATGTCAAATTTAATTACAAACAAAATAAAAGCAGGTGACCTTGAACTAAAGGACAAAGTTGTTGCCATTAATCGTGTAGTTAAAACTACAAAAGGTGGTCGTGCTTTTAGTTTTTCTGCACTAGTTGTAGTAGGTAACGAAGCTGGAATAGTTGGTCATGGTATGGGCAAGGCTAAAGAAGTACAAGAAGCCATTACAAAAGGTATTGAAGATGCTAAAAAGAATTTAATAAAAATTCCTTTAAGACATGGCACCATACCTCATGATCAATTTATGAAAGTTGGAGCTGCTAAGGTTTATATTAAGCCTGCTGCCCATGGTACTGGTGTAATTGCCGGAGGTAGTATGAGAGCAGTTTTAGAAGCAGCTGGAATTACCGACGTATTAGCAAAGAACTTGGGTTCGGCTAATCCTCATAACGTGGTAAAAGCTACTTTTCAAGCTTTAGCAACTTTACGTGAACCAATTGCTGTTGCAAAAACACGTGGTATCTCTTTAAAGAAAGTATTTAACGGATAATCATTCGCCAGTCAGTTGATGGCAAAAAAGATAGTAAAATGAAAAAGATAAAAGTAACACAGGTTAAAAGTGTAATCGACCGTTCGGAGCGCCAGAAAAGAACAATGGTAGCTTTAGGTTTAAGAAAAATGAATGCTTCTGTTGAAGTAGAAGCTACTCCACAAATATTAGGTATGGTTAATAAGGTTAATCACTTAATTAAAGTAGAAGAATTAGCTGATTAATTGATTGAATGATTTGTTGATGTGGGAATTGAAATACACATTTACTAAATCAAAGAAATCATCTAATCAACTCATCATCATATTATCAAATTAACAAGCGAGGGGTGATTCCCCGTAAGTACAAAATCAATAAAAAATGAAATTACATACTCTAAAGCCTGCAAAAGGCGCAACGCACAAAGAAAAAAGAATTGGACGTGGTGAAGCAAGTGGTAAAGGTGGCACTTCTACAAAAGGTAACAAAGGTGGTCAAAGCCGTGCTGGTTACAAAAGTAAAAAAGGTCATGAAGGTGGTCAGATGCCTATTCAACGTCGTGTTCCAAAACGTGGGTTTACCAATATTCACCGTGTTGAATTTAAAGTGTTAAACCTTGGGCAAATCGATACCTTATCTACCAAATACAGCATTACAGAATTCAGTCTTGAAAACCTATACATCAATGGTATTATTGGGCAGTTTGATAATGTAAAGATTTTAGGAAATGGCGAAATAACTGGAAAATATACTTTCAAAGTGAATGCGATAAGTGAAAAAGCAAAGCTAGCTATTGAAGCTGCTGGAGGAACTGTTGAGATAGTTAAATAATTTCCCGATATTTGTCCGACGCATTTTTTAAATGCGTCATTTTTCATTTACACAAAACATTTAAATCGATTAAATTCTGTGAAGAAATTCGTTCAAACCTTAAAGAATATCTGGAGCATAGAGGAACTACGCAATAAAATCACTTTTACCTTATTGTTGATTTTTATTTACCGTATTGGTTCATTCATCGTTTTACCCGGTATTGATCCTAATAAATTAGCCAACTTAACGGCTAGTACTTCTACTGGTATGCTAGGTTTACTAGATGCTTTTGTAGGAGGTGCTTTTTCAAAAGCATCTATTTTTGCATTGGGTATCATGCCCTACATTTCGGCTTCTATTTTTATGCAATTGATGACCATCCTGGTTCCTCAAATGGCTAAAATTCAAAAAGAAGGTGAAAGTGGCAGAAAGAAAATCAACCAGTGGACTCGCTATCTTACCGTAATTGTAACTGCTTTCCAAGCGGCTGCATATATTGGTTATTTAAAGAGCCCAGGTAATGTAGAAGCAATCATTCCTGCTTTCAGTGCATACTTCTGGCTATCTACGGTAATCATTTTAACTGTAGGTACATTATTTGTAATGTGGTTGGGTGAAAAAATCACCGACAAAGGATTAGGTAATGGTACGTCTATCATTATTATGATTGGTATTTTGGCTCGTTTACCACAGTCTTTTGGACAAGAGTGGGAAGCAAGATTAACAAGAGGGGCTGGTGGTATTTTAATGATATTAATTGAAATCGTATTCTTAATTGCTGTTATTCTTGGAGTAATTATGTTGGTACAGGGTACTAGAAAAGTGCCAGTTAATTATGCAAAGCAAATTGTAGGAAACCGTCAGGTTGGTGGTGCAAGAAATTTCTTGCCGCTTAAAGTAAATGCTTCTGGTGTAATGCCTATCATTTTTGCGCAAGCAATATTGTTTTTACCTACTTTGTTTTCATTAGGTGGTACTGCAACTTGGACTAAATATTTTACAGATCATACTAACTTAGGTTATATGCTTGTGTATTCTATTGCGGTAATTGCTTTTACTTTCCTTTATACTGCTTTAATCTTTAACCCTAAGCAAATGGCTGACGAGTTAAAGCGTAACAATGGTTTTATACCTGGTGTTAAGCCAGGTCAGCCAACGGCTGATTATATTGGAACTATTATGGATAGAATTACTTTTCCAGGTGCAATTTTATTAGCCTTTGTAGGAATTTTACCAGGGATCATTCAATTAATCTTTGGAATGCAAATGGGCTTCGCTACATTCTTTGGTGGTACTTCATTATTGATTATGGTAGCTGTAATTTTGGATACTTTGCAACAAGTAGAAACTCAGTTATTAATGCGTCAGTATGATGGATTAATGAGCAGCGGAAGAATACAAGGAAGACAACAAGGAATTTCAACAGGTATGTAATTTATCGCCCCAATAGGGGACTTAAATAATATTTAATTAAGCCCCGACTCAAAAAGTCGGGGTTTGTTTTAACCTTAAGGATTTATCATTCTTAAGGATTTTAGAAAAAAAAGTTTATGATACATTATAAAAGCAAGGCGGAAATTGAACTAATGCGAATAAGTAGTTTATTAGTAAGTGATACACTTGCTTTAGTAGCGGCAGCAATCAAACCGGGGGTATCTACTTTACACTTGGATAAAATTGCAGAAGAGTTTATTAAAGATAACAAAGCAACTGCTTCTTTTAAAGGTTATCATGGATTTCCTTTTACATGTTGCATTTCGGTAAATGACGCTGTGGTACATGGTTTCCCTACAAAAAATGAGATGAAAGATGGTGACATTGTTTCTGTAGATGTGGGTGTTTTTAAAAACGGATTTCATGGAGATAGTGCTTACACATTTGCCATTGGTGAAATACCTGATGAAGTAAAAAAGTTACTAAGGGTTACTAAGGAATCTCTATATAAAGGAATTGAAAAGGCGGTACATGGTAATAGGGTTGGCGATATTGCCTATGCCATACAGGATTATACTGAAAAACAAAATGGTTATGGTGTAGTAAGGGATTTAGTAGGGCACGGATTGGGAAGAAACCTGCATGAAGATCCACAGGTCCCCAATTTTGGAAAAAGAGGTACAGGAGCCAAATTAAAGGAGGGAATGGTAATAGCTATTGAGCCTATGATAAATTTGGGTACCAAAGATGTTTTTCATGATGAGGATGGATGGACGATACGTACAGCTGATAAAAAGCCATCAGCTCATTATGAACATGACATTTGTATTCAAAGAGGGAAGGCAGATATTTTATCATCTTTTGTGCAAATTGAAGCAGCTGAAAAAGCAAATGCAAATCTTTGCTCGGATTACTAAAGGATAAAGTGAAACTGAATTCAGCATCTAGTATTCAGTTTAATTCTTAATTAATTTAACACTCATTAAGTATGATAAAAAAACGCCTTGTTGTTATTGGTGGTGGTGCAGCAGGTTTTTTTTGTGCGGTAAATGCAGCAAGATTAAATCCCTCTTTGGAAGTTATCATACTTGAAAAATCAAGTAAGTTATTAAGTAAAGTTAGGGTTAGCGGTGGTGGCCGTTGTAATGTAACTCATGCTTGTTTCAGTATTGCCGAAATGGTGAAAAAATACCCCAGGGGCGAATTATTTCTAAAAAAAGCCTTTCACCATTTTTTTACAAAAGATACCATTGCCTGGTTTTTGGAAAGAGGCGTTCCATTAAAAATAGAAGCTGATGGAAGGATGTTCCCGGTTACAAATAATTCTGAAACTATTATTGACTGTCTAATAAAAGAAGCAAACAAATTTGCAGTTGATATTCAATTGAGTAAGGAAATAGTTCAACTAGAGCAAGTAAATAGCAACTGGAATTTGTATTTAAAAGACGAATCAATTATTCAGACAAATTTTGTATGTATAGCTTCTGGGGGTTTTCCTAAATTATCCCAATACAATTGGTTAAAAAACCCTGGCCATGATATTGAAGAACCAGTGCCTTCACTTTTTACGTTTAATATGCCCGGGAATGCAGTAACAGCATTAATGGGAGTGTCGGTTGAAAATGCAGCCGTCAAAATTGTAGGTTCAAAATTACAAGAACAAGGGCCTTTACTTATTACTCATTGGGGAATGAGTGGACCTGCCATTCTTAAATTATCGGCATGGGGTGCAAAACAACTGGCAGCTTTACATTATCAATTTTCAATTTTGGTAAATTGGATACCTGCTTATAATGAAAACTCAGCTCTTGAAAAACTAAGGCAAATTCGGTTTGAAGTAGCTACTCAAAAAATGGCCAATCGAAATCCATTTGCATTGCCTAATAGATTATGGGACTATCTCTTGCTGCAATCTGATATTAATGGCGATATTCGCTGGGCCGATTTGCCTGCAAAAGAACAGAACAAGCTTGTAAAAATTTTATGTACACATGAATTTAAAGTACATGGTAAAACTACTTTTAAAGAAGAGTTTGTAACAGCAGGAGGGGTTCAGTTAACTGAAGTTGATTTTAATACCATGCAAAGTAAAAAACATAATGGGTTGTATTTTGCCGGTGAAATATTGAATATTGACGGTGTTACTGGAGGATTTAATTTTCAGAATGCCTGGACAACAGGTTGGATAGCCGCAAAAGCAATAAGTGAACAATAGGGTTTACACAAAGCAATCTTCACAAAATCTTTACATTGGTATTTCATTGCCATCCTCAATTCAGTTACTTTTGTTGTTACATTAAAGTATGAAGAAATTAGACCGCTATATTCTCTCTAAATATCTTACTACATTTTTCTTTTGTTTGTTGTTGTTTACTGCCATTGTTGTAGTGATCGACATCAGCGAAAAAACCGACAATTTTGTAAAGTCTAAACTATCGGTTTCCACTATCATTACAGATTACTATTTTGGCTTCATTCCACGAATTGATGCCATGCTTTTTCCATTGTTTGTCTTTATTTCTGTTATATTTTTCACTTCTAAAATGGCTGGTCGATCAGAAGTAATTGCCATTTTGAGTAGTGGAGTTAGTTTTAATCGATTTTTAAGGCCATTCTTGGTGGGGGCTTTTCTATTATCTGCATTGTTATGGGCAGGGTATCAATATATCGTTCCAAATGCCAATAAAATTTGGGGAGATTTTGAATCTAAATACATTGATGCTGCACCTACCATCGAAAATAACAGCACCTATTTTAAACAAAGGCTTTATTTTAAAATGGATTCAAATTCCTATGTTGGCATCCGAAGTTATGATACCATTTTACGAAAAGGTAGTGGTTTATTTATTCAGCAGTTTAAGAATGGGAAACTGGTTTATAATTTGCGTTCAGAAAATTTTAATTGGGATTCTACTTCTAAAAAATGGAAGCTGGAAAGTCCTGTAGAACGTTCATTGGATAGTTTGTCTGAGAGAGTAAAATATTCCACTAATTTGTTGGTCGATTATAATTTTAAGCCCCGAGATCTTAGAAAAGATGAATATCTCAAGGATCAGCTTCCTACCCCAGAATTGAATGAGTTTATTAAGTTGGAAAGATTTAGGGGTTCCGAAATGTTGAACACATTATTAGTGGAACGCTACAATCGGGATGCAATTCCAGTATCTGTTATCATTTTAACTATCATTGGCGTAGTGTTGGCCTCTCGTAAAGTTAGAGGAGGCAGTGGTTTGCATCTTGCAATAGGAGTGGTTATAAGTGTACTTTACATCCTATGTAGCCGATTTACCCTTGTATTTGCAAGCCAAGGTAATTTTACACCATTCCTTGCAGCTTGGACTCCAAATATCATTTTTGGCCTTTTAGCTTTTTACCTATACAAAAGAGCTCCCAAATAATATTTTGACTTTTCTAAAAGTTTATGCAAATTTTTGTTTAAAACTTTTGTTTTAAAAGCATATGCATCGTAATTTTAAGCCAACTGGAAGTTCCATAGCAAAACTGGTTATATGAAGGCTGAAAAGCAATCCCACCCGAAGCGACAGAACATCATGTACAGATATATTTTTCAAAAAATTAATTATAAATTTTATGGGTATCATTAAAGAAAGGTTTAAGGAAAGGGCAGATGAGGTTGCCATCGACATTAAAGAGTTACTAAAAGAACATGGTGATAAAGTAATTGGCGAAGTAACACTTAGTCAAATTTATCAAGGCATGCGTGGTATTACTGGATTGGTTTCAGAAACCTCACTTTTAGATGCACAGGATGGAATCCGTTTTAGAGGATACTCTATTCCTGAGTTAAGAGAAAAATTACCCAAAGCGGAGGGTGGTACCGAGCCATTGCCAGAAGGATTGTTTTATTTAATGTTGGTAGGTAAATTACCAACCGAAGAAGAAGCCAATCATGTAAGTAGTGTTTGGCAACGTAGGAGCCATGTACCAAATCATGTTTTTGATACTATTGAAGCTTTACCAATTAGTGCTCATCCAATGACACAATTTGTAGTAGCCATCATGAGCCTTCAAACCGAAAGTCATTTTGCAAGAAGATATGCAAAAGGTATGAGTAAGAAAGATTATTGGGATGCAGTTTTTGATGACTCGATGGATTTGATAGCTCGTTTACCTAGAATTGCAGCTTATATCTATCGTAGAAAATATAAAAATGGCGAACACATTCAACCTAATGGGTTATTAGATTGGTCGGGTAATTTTGCCCATATGATGGGATTTGAAAATGAAGGGTTTCATGAACTGATGAGATTATACATGACCATTCATGCCGATCATGAAGGGGGTAATGTATCTGCCCATACTACGCATTTAGTAGGCTCGGCATTAAGCGATCCCTATTTATGCTTAGCTGCAGGAATGAATGGATTAGCTGGTCCATTACATGGCTTAGCCAATCAAGAAGTAATTAAGTGGATTTTTGAATTGAGAGAGCAAATAGGTTCGGATGTACCAACTAAAACTCAAATTGAAGAGTATGTAAAACAAACTTTAAGCGAAGGTAAAGTGGTGCCAGGTTATGGACATGCCGTATTAAGACAAACAGATCCTCGATTTACAGCACAAATGGAATTTGGTAAAAAACACATGCCCGATGATCCATTGGTAAATACAGTTTGGAATATTTATGAAGCAGTGCCTCCTGTATTGGGCTCAATAGCCAAAATTAAAAACCCATGGCCAAATGTTGATGCTCATAGTGGCGCCTTATTGGTTCATTATGGAATGAAGGAATATGAGTTTTACACCGTGTTATTTGGCGTGTCTAGAGCATTAGGTGTATTATCAA
Source organism: uncultured Chitinophagaceae bacterium (assembly GCA_947085175.1). Classification (GTDB taxonomy): domain Bacteria; phylum Bacteroidota; class Bacteroidia; order Chitinophagales; family Chitinophagaceae; genus Ferruginibacter. The sequence continues at coordinate 353,975 of CAMTVJ010000005.1, read as the reverse complement.
GCTTATGCTGGTCACGTGCTTTAGGATTCCCATTAGAGCGTCCAAAATCAGTAAGTACCAGATTGGTTAAAGCATGGTTAGATGGAAAAGAAGAAATTTGGGGTGACTAATAAATGTAGTTTAAACATTATTTAATAAATTGGGTTATTAAAACTTTAGTATGAAAAAAATTGTCTTTGCTTCCTTTGTAACTATGTTCTGTTCTGTAGCTATTGCTCAAACCGCAGTTAGTAAAACCAATGCTAGCCAACATTTAAAAGTATTTAACCAGGCTGCCAAAACTGGTGATATGGCAACTGGCATCTTAGCTCTTAATTATTATATATTAGAGCCAGGCGCTAATGCCTTGTATGAAGATACACTGGCTATGATGTATATGCAATCAAGTTCATTTGTACAAGCGTATTACTGGGCCGAAAAAAGATTAGCAGTCAATGCAAATGACTTAACCTTATTAGAGATTAAGGGAGTTTGCCTGAGTAAATTACAGCAACCAAAAGAAGCCATAGCGGTTTTTGAAAAATTGTATTCAAAAACTAAAAGCCCTTTTCATGCATATAAATTAATGGATTTACAATATAGTATCAAACGATTAGCCGAATGCTTAGGCACCGCTATGAGTACTGATCAGCTTGAGTTTAAACCCGACTATGTAGTTAACTATAATGCAGGCGATGAAGTAGGACGCACTTACTTACAAGCTGGCATTCATAACATAAGAGCATTGGCTTTGTATGATTTAGATAAGAAAGTTGAAGCTAAATCTTATTTTGAGAAAGCGTTGGCTTTGGATAGTAATTTTGTGTTGGCAAAACAAAATATAGAGGCGATGAATACCATTGCCAATGAAGCCAATAAAGTAAATACGAACAACAATACCAATCCTGCTTCGCCAGCAATTAAGCAATAAATTTCTTTTTGAACCAAAGGCTGTTGCCAGTATATTTGCAATCCATTTGGGGGGTTAGCTCAGTTGGCTAGAGCGCTTGCATGGCATGCAAGAGGTCGTCGGTTCGACCCCGATACTCTCCACAATAACCTGTCAGCAATGGCAGGTTTTTTTGTGCCCTTTATTTTGGTTTGTATTCAAAAACCAATACTGCATTTTCGGTAAGACTAGCACTAGAGAATAATTCGTATCTCTTTTCACCTGCCGTAACAACTATCAATGCTGTATTGGGAGGTATGCTGCCAAGGTTTTCGGCAAACAAGATGATTTCATGTCGCTTCAATTGTTCATCCACTGTTATTGGAATGACTATTGGAATGCTGGAAAGTCGCTGATGACTTAATAATAATTTACCATTATAAAAAATACTGACAGTATCATCATCGATGATGGCATTGTCATACACATGTAGAGTGATTGTTTTGGTATGTACTTCAAATTGACTTTGCTCAATATTTTTTCTTTTTTGAACTTCTAAGAGTAAATGAGTAGAGTCGATTTTATTAATTGCTCTTGTTGGAATAATGGAGTCTTCCTCAACAGGTTTAAGAATAACAATTGTAGGTTTAACAGAATCTCTTTTTTTTGAGTCGGTCAAACAATCCTTCATGTCGGGCATCAGTTGTGTGGGGGTTTCAGAAACTTTAATCAGGTAAACCGTGTCGGGTGTAGATCCAAATAACAAGTTGAGTAATTCAGTTTTTACTTTAGCAATGCCTTCCAATACATCATCTCCAGCAACATACTTGTGCTGAAGTTTTAAGCGCATTAAAAAATGAAGGGCTGTTTTTTCATAAAATGAAACACCATCCAATTCCCATTCTCTCAGTTTGTTATTGTATTTTCCTTCAAAATAAACCTTGCAAAAACTTTTGGAGTCTTTTTTTAAATAATCATAAGAATAGCCACAAAGTTTATCTCCTGTTTGAATAATATTTAATTGCAAAAATTCATCGGCGCCTAAATCACCTTCCCATGTTCCTGTAAGATTTTGAGCCGGAATATATAGGGTATGAATTAGTAATAATAAAAGGAGAATATTTCGTTTTGAAAAGCACATAGCTTCAATTAAATTACAGCTATAATTGCAAAAAACAAATAAATATACAGATAATCAAGTGACAAAGCTTCCCTTGCTTAAATCAATTGATCTTCATATGAATCATCTTGCATTTAATACATGCTGATGTTTACATAGTTTACTATGTTGTAATTAACAATATTATTGTGAATATCGAAATAAATATTTTTCAATAACTTGTAAGGAATATAAATTGCTTCAGTCTGAATTATTGCTTTATTTAAAATTAAGTTTATGCAAAAAGTTGTTATTTGGCTTTTTAGAGTGATTGCTGCAATAATATTGTTGCAAACTTTGTATTTTAAATTCACAGCACATCCTCAATCTGTACAATTATTTACTGCTTTAGAGATGGAGCCTTGGGGGAGAATTGTTACGGGATTTGCTGAGCTTTTAACGGCTATACTATTATTAATCCCCCGTACAACTTTAGTAGGTGCTATCATGGGGGTTGGTTTAATGAGCGGAGCAATCTTTTTTCATGTTACAAAATTGGGAATTCATTATGGGGGCGATATCATTTTGTTCTCTTATGCTGTCATTACTTTTGTTTGTTGTATTATTTTAATTTTCATAAACAGAAATAAATTGCCAGATTTATTAAAATTTAAAATTTAGGATTAAAATATATGTGTACAGTAAGTTTTATTAATACAAATGGAAAGATTATTATTACCTCAAACCGTGATGAGCATAGCGAACGAACAAATGCATCAGAACCCTTAGGTATAGATTTTGGGCAAAAAAAAATATTTTTTCCTAAAGATGAAAAAGCAGGAGGTAGTTGGATTGCAGCTTCAAATAAAGGGGAGATTGTTGTGTTGCTAAATGGGGCATTTATAAAACATGTTCCCAAACCTATTTATAAAAAAAGTAGGGGATTGGTTTTGATAGATGTTATTAAAGAAGAGTCCCCGAATTTATTTATTAAAAGCATTGACCTTAGAGGTATTGAGCCTTTTACGATAATAATATATTATGAGGATGAGTTAAATGAATACAGATGGGATGGCGAAAAAATACATGAAAAATCATGCAATAGCAAACAAAATTATATTTGGTCTTCTTGTACATTGTATTCAAATGAAATAATAGAACACCGTAAAAAATGGTTTGAAATTTATTTAGATAAAACTCCAATTTTAGATGAGTCGTCTATGATGCTATTCCATTCAAACAATAATAATGACGATGAAAATGGATTTATTATCAATAGGGATACAGGGATGAAAACATTTAGCATTACACAAATTGTTTTACAGAATAAGGAATTGACTTTTCTACACAATGACCTGCTGCAAAACAAAAACTACTTTAAAAAAATAAAAATCATCAATTCAATAACCGCTTGAAAAAATTAAAACTAAAATTTCATAAAATTACACATTGGGAGTATTGGTCGTTTGATATTGTATACATACCTATGTATTTGGTTTGGATGTATTATGCTGCAAAAGCAAGATCTTTTTTCTTTTTTAATGCTTCCAATCCAAGTATAAAAAATGCTGGATTTTTGATGGAATCAAAAAAGGAAATTTATGATATCCTACCAAAAGAGTACATACCTAAAACTATTTTGTTTAAATATGGGACTTCTGCTGAGGATGTATTAAAAGTTATTGAGTCTTCAAATATTTCTTTTCCCTGTATTGCAAAACCCGATATTGGTGCTAAAGGACAAGCCGTTCAAAAAATTGAAGAGCCTGCAGATATTGTTGCTTACCTAGCAAAAATTTGTATGAATTTTTTAATTCAGGAATTTATTGATTTGCCTTATGAAGTGGGTATTTTCTATTGCCGATTACCAGACGAGCAAAAGGGAAAAATAACTGGTATTGTAGCCAAAGAGTTTTTGATAGTAAAAGGAGATGGGGTCTCTAGTATAACTAGTTTGTTAATGAAAAACCCAAGGCATTTTTTGCAGTTGGGTGCTTTAGAAAAAATTTATGGAAATGATTTGAATAAAGTTTTAGAAAAGGACGAACAAAAGAACTTAGTGCCTTACGGTAATCATGCAAGGGGAGCAAAATTTGTTGATGTTAGTTTTTGGGCCGATGAAAAATTCAATAACTCCTTTGATTTATTTTGTAAACAAGTTCCCGAATTTTATTATGGCCGACTGGATGTAATGTATAATACATTGGAAGAGCTGAAAGAGGGAAAAAACTTTAAAGTGATTGAATTAAATGGTGCTGGCAGTGAGCCAACTCATATTTACGATCCTAAACATTCTGTGTTTTTTGCATGGAAGGAAATAGCCCGTCATTTTAAAATACTATACAACATAAGTATTAAAAATCATAAAAGAGGATACCCGTATTTAACTAATAAAGAAGGATTGCAAATGTTTAAGGAAAATAAAGAAGTTATGAAAAAATTGAAAGCATTTTAGAATAATGAACTTGACTAAATATATAAAATGGAATTGGATTTTGTTGTTGATTATACTTTGTTGGGTGGGTTTTGCCCAATCTTGTATGAAGTTTAGAATATCGGATACAAAAGCAATAACTGCATTTGCAAAGGATGGGGTGACATTAAAGTTTGCTGACTTTAGGATCAGGGATTTTAAATTGCATTATGCAGCGACCGGTTCTGATACTTTGCCCACTTTATTTTTTATCCATGGCTCACCCGGAAGTTGGGATGCTTTTAGTGAGTATTTGAAAGATAAAGATTTGTTGAAAAAGTACCGGATCATATCTATCGATCGTTCAGGATTTGGACATAGTAATTTTGGAAAAGCTTTTCATTTGAATCAACAAGCATACTTGATAGAAAAGCTAATACAACAAGAAACTAATCATAAACCTATTAATTTAATTGGTCATAGTATAGCTGGCCCAATTCTAATTAAGCTGGCACAAAATTCGCCTGATTTATTTGCCTCATTAACCATATTGGCTGGTTCCATTTCGCCAACAGATGAGCCCAAAGAATATTGGAGGTATATCTTTTTTTATCCTCCTTTTAAATGGATTTTACCAGGTGCTTTTAAACCTTCAAATACCGAAATTATTTATTTTAAAAAGGATTTATATGGAATTGATAGTAACTATCATTTATTGAAAATACCCATTTATTTATTTCATGGGAAGAAGGATAAATTTGTTTCGGTAAGAAATACGGCATATGCTAAAATTAAGCTGAGGAATAATGAAAACCTACAAATTGTTATTATACCAGAGGGAGGGCATTTTATACCTTGGACCCATTTTGAATTAATTAAATCACATTTACTCAGCCTGTCCAAATAATGTTTTAATTTGAAATAGGCCAAAAATATTTACTCAATTATTTGCTTTCTACTTTTATTTTATCATTTATAGTTAAAAAATATTAAATTACAAACTATTGAGAAATCATTATTAATTTGATTATGAAAAATTTCCTACTAATAGATGATCATGTTGTAGTGCGCTCAGGTATTAAATTGCTTTTGGCTGATATTTATAATGGAGCCGAAATACATGAAGCCATGAATGGAGATTCTGCCACATTGAAACTTAAAGAACGTTCTTACGATCTTATCATGATGGATATTCAAATGCCAAATACTGATGCATTGGGATTAATGGAATATATTCATATATCTTATCCTACTGCAAAAGTGTTAATATTTTCGATGAGTGCCGAAAATATATATGCTCAGCGATTTATGAAAGCAGGAGCTTTTGGCTTTATCTCAAAAGATGCACCTCTTGAAGAAATTACAAAAGCTATTTCTGTGATTCTTAATAATAGAAAATATATAAGTGAATCACTTGCTGAAAAATTGGCCGAAGATTCATTCAGCGGAAAATCTGGAAATCCATTTAACGAATTATCTCCAAGGGAATTTGAAATTGTAAAATTGTTATTGAATGGAAAGACAGTAAGTGATATCTCCCACAGTTTAAATATTCAAATTTCTACAGTAGGTACACATAAAGCTCGTTTGTATGATAAGCTAAGTGTTACCAATTTACTGGAACTTAAAGAATTGGCAACAACCTATAACTTATAGTATCATGAGTGTTTTAAGCCAAATAGCTGAGTATTTATATTTAAAGAAAAAAGATCCCAACCAACCCCGCACAAAATGGATGAAGTATATGCATGGGATCAACCGATTATCCATTTTACTTTTTATTCTTGCTATGATAATTTTGGCAGTCAAATTACTATGGTAGTTTAGTTAGATAGGAGTGGATACTAGCTGCGGCATTTGCCGATGCATGACCACCTTTACTTAATAATTGTTTTAAAGCAAAATAATCCTCTTTTATTTGTGCCTGCTTCTTTTCGTTGTTCAATAATTCATTCAATTCTTGTTGCAAATTGTTAACGTTTAATTCATCCTGAATTAATTCTTTCACTACCTCTTTATCCATAATAAGGTTTACTAGGCCAATGAATTTTATTTTTATTAATCGCTTTGCAATTTGGTAAGAGATGGCTCCCCCTTTATAACAAATTACTTGAGGTACTGCAAACAAAGCGGTTTCTAAAGTAGCTGTTCCGCTGGTTACAAGCGCAGCCTTTGCAAGGGAGATTAATTCGTAAGTTTTATTTACAACAGAAGAAACATTTTTGTAAGGCGCTAAAAGGGTCGAGTAAAAACTTTCATCAAGCCCAGGTGCTTTGGCAACCACAAATTGGTATTCGGGAAAATACTTTGCTACTTCCAGCATAATAGGAAGTTTTTTAAGTATTTCTTGTTGACGGCTTCCAGGTAACAAAGCAACGATGTTGTTAGTTCCTAATTCAAGTAGGTTTTCTTTAGGTTCTGCTTTTAAAAAGTCATCTACAACTTCAACTAAAGGATGACCAACATATTCCACTTCAAAATTCCATTTAGTATAAAATGCTTTTTCAAATGGGAGGATAACAAGCATTTTGTCAACACAATTTTTAATGAGTTTAACTCGGTTTTCTTTCCATGCCCATACTTGAGGTGAGATATAATAAATGACTTTGATACCCTGTTCTTTAGCCCACTTAGCAATGCGTAAATTAAAACCTGGGTAATCAATTAAAATGATGGCATCTGGTTTAAATTGTAGAATGTCTTCTTTACAAAACTTTAAGTTTTTAAGGATGGTGCTCAAGTTTTTAATCACTTCGGTAAAACCCATAAAAGCAAGCTCTTTATAATGCTTTACTAAAGTAGCACCCGCTTCTTGCATTTTATTGCCACCCCAACAATGGATATTAGCAGCAGCATCTTTTTTTATAAGTTCTTTAATAAGATTACTGCCATGTAAATCGCCGCTGGCTTCGCCAGCTATGATATAGTACTGCATACCCAAATGTAGTGGATTATTACCCAAAAGTTTTAAAGCTTAGTGCCGTAACTGCGTAAATAAGTGTAGCTACAAATATACCTTTGGCTGTATTATCAATACGGGCATTAATGTAGATAGTGAATAAGATGGCATTAGCCATTAAACACAAACTGATTGCTACTGTAAGCAAGCGGTGGCCTGGTTCTACAATGATATATTGCAATGCTTCAAAATAGTTAAGGGGCCCAAGTTTGGTATATTTAAAAACAATGAACCCCAAAAATGGAGCAATCATGCCCATAATAAAGCCAAACAAAAATTTATCTTTCTTTAGTATCATTTGAAGAGGTTCTTTTTTTCTAAATGCTTTTTCAAAGTATAATTGGTTAAGTCAAATTGAACTGGCACAACACTTATATAATTGTTTTTTAAAGCCCAAACGTCGGTGTCTTTGTCTTTGTCATAATTCACAAACTCACCGGTTAGCCAATAATATTTTTTGCCATGAGGGTCATTGCGTTCGTCAAATTCTTCTTTGTATTTTGCATAAGCCTGTTTGCAAATCTTTATACCCTTAATCTTATCCTTTGGTACAGATGGGATGTTTACATTTAGTAAAAGATGCTTTTCAAATTTATTTTCCAAAACAGTTTTAATGATTTTATTGGCATAATAAATAGATGGAGTAAAATCGGCATCATACGAATAATCCATTAATGAAAACCCTATACTGGGGATACCTTCAATAGCAGCTTCCATGGCAGCACTCATAGTACCACTGTATAATACATTGATGGAATGATTAGCCCCATGGTTTATTCCACTGATACACAAATCTGGTTTGCGATGGAGAATTTTATCTACTGCTAATTTTACACAATCTACTGGTGTGCCAGATGTTTGCCAAGCTTCAATATCTCCAAACAAATCAACTTTATTCATCCTTAATGGATTACCAATTGTAATAGCATGCCCCATTCCACTTTGGGGTTTATCTGGTGCTACTACAACAACTTTGCCTAAAGTTTTAGCTGCTTCAACAAGGCTTTTTATACCTGGAGAAGTGATGTCATCATCATTTGTTATTAGGATAATTGGTAGTTCTTTCTTCTTTGCCATTAATAAATTATCATTTTAAAATTGAGGAAATAGGCTTCTGGCAATACCCACTTGACGGAATGGCCAAGGAATCATTGCAAGAATAAGCAGTAAGGCTATTCCAAAAAAGATAAGTGTTTTCTTGTGTTTTTGGGTATCTGTATCGCTTTTTTTAACAATACTTCTGCCAATATGAACCAAAAACCAAGCAATAGTCATCATTAAAGCGTGTTCAATAGCAAAAAAACGTTCAGAAGGATCTTTCATCACTTCTCCCATTCCACTTTTTACTTTTTCGAACCACATACCTGTGAAAAATAATACAAGACCCATTAATAATTGTATGTCGCAACTAATCATAAAAAACAAACTGACTTTATTGTCACTGCTTTTATAAGCTCTCTTACTCCGCAAAGCTAATAAAGCAGATATTACGGCCCAAAGACCTAATACTAAAACTGCCCAACGTAAAATACTATGCACTATCAATGTGTAATTCATACTAAAATAGTTTGAAGCAAAAATACACTAACTGGTTCAAATTCTTTCAAAACCATAAGTGCCTAATCATAACAAAAAGTGATTCAGGGGCTTTTATTTTTTACATAAGTAAAAAAATAAATTTGGCTAAACTAAATATATTAGTATATTTGTGCTAATCAAATTAGTTCATTTATGTCAGTAGCCGGACAAAACCTAAAATACCTTCGCAAACTCCGTGGTTGGACACAGGAGGAATTTGCCAACAAGCTAGGAATAAAGCGCTCATTAATTGGTGCGTATGAAGAAGAACGTGCAGATCCAAGATTAGACGTATTGGAGATACTTGCCGATATGTTTAAACTTAGTCTGGACGAGCTATTATTAAAAGATCTTAGTATTACATCTGATAATTACATGGCCAAGAGACGACAGCAAAAAATGATGAGTGCTGATCGTAATCTTATTCATTTTGTCCCTGTAAAGGCGGCTGCAGGCTATTTAGCCAGCTACGCAGATAGTGAATTTATTGATGAGTTGAATACTTTTACCCTTCCAATGCTTACTGGAGGTAATTATAGGGCCTTTGAAATAATTGGGGATAGCATGTTGCCAACTCCAAGCGGCAGTATCATTGTTGGTGAAAAAATTGACGACGCTAATGATATTAAAAATAGCCAGGCATATATAGTTATAAGCCGTAATGAAGGAATAGTTTACAAAAGAATAGAGAAAAACAACCGAACTAAAAATAAGATTACTTTAATAAGTGATAATCCTCAATATCAGCCATATCAGGTAAATTCAGAGGATGTGATGGAATTGTGGCAAGCACAGATGGTTATTAGTAAAGTGAGCCTTCAACAAAGGTGGGATATGAATTCACTTGCCAGTATGGTGAATAACTTGCAGACTCAAGTGAGTACTTTGAAGAAAAAAATGAATTAAGATAATGGACAAAAACATAACTTAGCGCACAACCAGATACATCGATTAATAATTAAAAACACAGTTATGATTAAGCTTCAAATCGTAGGCAATCTTGGAAAAGATTGCATCGTAAAAGAAATCAATGGAAAACACGTTATCAATTTTAGCGTAGCACACACAGAGCGTTTTAAAGACGCACAAGGCAATCAAAAAGAAAGAACTACTTGGGTGGAATGTGCTTATTGGACAGACAGGACTGCCATTGCTCCATATTTAGTTAAAGGCACCACTGTTTATGCCGAAGGTTCTCCTGAAGCTGATGCTTATACTAATAAAGAAGGTCAAGCAGCAGCTACTTTAAGAATGAGAGTACAAAACATTCAATTACTTGGAGGTGCTAATAAAGATAATCAAGGAGCAAATTCGGGAAATGTGACTAATGCAGGGATAAGTGCTGCCCCTACTGCAAAAACAGAATCAACCAGTTCATCTGCACCTGTTGATGATTTACCTTTTTAACCTTTATTGCTGATAAAAATGTAAAGCTCCTTTAAGGAGCTTTTTTTTATTTCTCTATTTTCAGAATGTTTTAACTTGTGTGAAACATTAAATGTGAAAAATATATTAAGCTTACTCTTTTTCTTTTTTTCTACTTTCAATCTCTTAGCCCAAAAAAATAATGCTCAATATGTAAACCCATTTATTGGTACGGGAGGGCATGGACATACTTATCCTGGCGCAGTTTTACCGCATGGAATGGTTCAATTAAGTCCGGATACGAGGCTGGAAGGTTGGGATGGCTGTAGTGGATATCATTATTCCGATTCCTATATTTATGGATTTACTCACACTCATTTAAGTGGCACTGGAGTAAGTGATTATGGGGATATTTTATTGATGCCTATGAATGGAGTGCCATCAATTGATAATAAAATATATGGTTCAGCATTTTCTCACCAAAAGGAAAAAGCTTCTCCTGGTTACTATGCTGTTGATTTATTGGATGATAAAATTGCAGTGGAATTAACAGCAACTGAAAGGGTGGGTTTACATCAGTACAAGTTTAGTAAATTAAAAAATGCCCATGTTATTTTAGACTTAAAGCATCGGGATGAAGTGTTAGAATCATCAATCAAAATAATTAATAGCCGAACGGTAACTGGATTAAGGCGTAGTAAAGCATGGGCCAATAATCAGTACGTTTATTTTGTAATGGAATTCTCTGAACCATTTATTACGTCTGGTATTTGGAATAATGATATTTTATTTAAAAACAGTAAGTGGGAGGATGGCAAAAACTTAAAAGCTTTTTTTCAGTTCCAAAGCAAAACTGTGCTGGTTAAAGTAGCCATATCGGCTGTGAGCGTAGAAGGGGCTCAAAAAAACCTGAAAGTGGAATTACCTGAATGGGATTTTAATAAAGTAAAAAAAGCTGCTCAAAAAAAATGGAATGCTGAGCTAAGTAAAATTGAAATAAAAAGTAGCGATAAAAATAAGTTGAGCACTTTTTACACTGCCTTGTACCATACTATGATTGTTCCAAATATAAATATGGATGTAGATGGACAATATCGGGGCAGGGATAATAAAATTCATGTGGCTGAAGGCTTTGTTAATTATTCTGTTTTTTCACTTTGGGACACTTATCGTGCTGCTCATCCCTTGTATACAATCATCGATCAAAAGCGAACGATAGATTATATTAAGTCTTTTCTTGCACAGTATACTGAAGGAGGTCGGCTGCCTGTTTGGGAGCTTAGCAGTTGCGAAACCGATTGTATGATTGGTTACCATAGTGTGCCTGTTATTGTAGATGCTTATATGAAAGGATTGAATAAGTTTGATACGAAATTAGCGATGGAAGCCATGAAGAAAAGTGCCACCTGGAACCATTTGGGTTTACCGGCATTGATGGATCATGGTATTTTAGAAATGGATGACGAAAGTGAAAGTGTAAGTAAAACATTAGAATATGCTTATGACGATTGGTGTATTGCACAGTTTGCCAAAGCATTGGGTTACGACTTGGATTATATCCAATTTACGAAAAGAGCGCAAGCCTATAAAAATATGTTGGATACCGAAACGGGTTTTATGAGGCCTCGCAAAAATGGAAACTGGTTATCTCCTTTTGATCCAAGGGAAGTGAATAATAATTTTACTGAAGCTAATAGTTGGCAGTATTCTTTTTATATGCCACAGGATATTAATGGATACCTGGAGATGATTGGCGGAAAAGAAAAACTGGAGCAAAAGCTTGATCAGTTATTTTCCGAAAGCACACAAACTACAGGACGAGAACAAAGTGATATTACGGGATTAATTGGACAGTATGCCCATGGTAATGAACCCAGCCATCATATAGCCTACCTCTACAATTTTGCCGGGGCTGCTTATAAAACACAGGCCATGGTACATCGTATTATGAATGAGATGTACCGTAATGCAGCTGATGGACTGGAAGGGAATGAGGATTGTGGACAGATGAGTGCCTGGTATGTGCTGAGTGCTTTGGGTTTTTATCCGGTAACTCCGGGAACAACGGATTATATTATTGGTACCCCTTTGTTTTCTTCTGCAACTATTCATCTGGAAAATGGAAAAACATTTTTAATAAATGCAGAACATGTAAGCGATAAAAATTATTATATCCTATCATTAGTAGTGAATAATAAAATACAATTAACATCTTCCTTATCTCATTTTGATATTGTAAATGGAGGTGCCATGGATTTTAATATGGGAGATCGGCCTTCTGATTTTGGGAAAACTGATTTTCCAATGACTGCCATTAACGATCATCCAATTGTTTTGAATCCTGTGATTGAAGGGGGCAAGATGTCGTTTAAGGAAAAGAAATCAATTAAAATTTATTCAAATCAAGCGGGTGTAAATTATCATTATACAATTGATGGAACTTTGCCAACTACATTGTCTAAAAAATATGAGCAGCCTTTTGTTGTTGATAGCAGTAGCACTGTAAAGGCCATTGCTGTAAATGAAAAAGGCGAAACCAGTTTTATAACTACTGCTGTTTATAAAAAGGCGCCACATAACTGGACGATTCAATTAAAAACCGCTTTTGAACCTCAATATGATGGTGGAGGCAATGAAGGTTTGATTGATGATATACGTGGCGATGTGGATTGGCGAAAAGGCAACTGGCAGGGGTATCAAAAAACGGATATGGATGTGGTAATTGATTTACAGGAAACAAAACTGATTTCGAAGGTTACTATTGGTTTGTTGCAGGATAGCAGGGCATGGATTGTGTTACCGAGGCAAATCATTATTGAGGTATCAACCGATAATATCAATTTTGTAAAAGTTTATTCTGGAGAAAACTTTTTAAACATTGAGGATGAAACAGCCCAGGTAAAAAATGTTGAAACCAATTTTACAAGCATAGCTGCAAGGTATGTAAGGGTGAGGGCCAAGCAGTATGGAAAATTACCCAGCTGGCATTTGGGTGCAGGAGGGGATACTCATATTTTTGTAGATGAGATTGACATAAAGTAAATGAAAGCATAAGAAACATATTGATGTTGTTTGTGAAGGCAGGAATAGAATCGTTATTTTTTTGTAAAGGTTGAGTTTGATTTGTAAATAATTAAAATGGGCTGTCGATTGTTGACAGCCCATTTTATTAATTGGGGTAATTATTTAGATTATTTTGTTAAGCTATATCTAGTTGCAAACTACTATTGAGCAAATTATTTTGCCCAAGCTTTACAACAACATCAGTTATTGTTTTGGTTTTGTATGATGAGGCTGTAATAGTTACTGTATAAAGGCCTGCAGGTATTGATTTAATTTCGAAAGCACCTGAAGCATCGGTATTAGTTTTGTTTGAGGTTTCTACAATTAGGATTGCGGCACTGTAAATAGGTGAATTGGTCATTTCATTTATAATGGAACCTCTAAGCGTTGTTACTGATTTGCCAGCATCTATAATTATCCTGTTTGATTTGTAGGTGGAAACAAAGAAGGGATCTGTGGCTTTGAAGCCAATAACGGTTTTGTCCATTTGGTTTTTTAATATGCTATCTGTTTCTTTTATTAAATTTTTTAAATTTTCCCTTATGGTTTTTTTTTGTGCTGCTGAATTGCGGGGTGTTGGTACTTTTTGCTGGTAAACGTTTATTTCTGTTTGCAAAGCTGTTAAACTTGCTGCAGTTAAACCGTAGGGGGCTAATGCAATTAAGTTTACTGTACCAAGATCTTTTATGTTTTGACAGCGGGGACCCAGTATATCATCTTTTGTTTTTAGGAGATCGGAATAAGAAAAGTTTACTTCTTGTTGTAAGGTTTTGTTTGTATTGGCAGATGCAAATGCGAAGATTAGCGAAGCAATATCAGTAGCTAAGCGACATAGGGATTTTTTCGAATCGGCTTTATCGATGGTTATACCTTTTGTAGCCAAATCTTCTTGTTGGGCTGCGGCAATGATTGCACTAATTTTTACATTATAGGCAGTAAATGCTGTTTGGAAAGCGGGAACAGTTGCAACAATGGCGGCGTTATCGGCACAATGTTTTTGTGTAGCCCTGTACATGTTGATTTTTGTTTCTTGATTTGCGTTCATAGTAGTATGTTTTTGATTAATAATTAATAAATAAAATACATAAATAAAGATATTGATGTGTTTTCGTAAATCAAAGAAAAATATATATTAATATGAATAAAAAACACTTTATAGTAAAGGCTATTATGGAATAACTTGTGGTTTAAAGTTGATATTTAGTTCATTTTGAATGAAATTTAGATACTAAATAATTTATGATAATTGCTTATTTATTTGCCTTAAAAGTAGATTTCTTTTCCTCAAAAATCAATTTCCGAGACTTTGAGATTGATTTCTTTGGATGAAATTGAAATTTCGATGGGAAACGATGTTATTTACGTCAGATGTATTGACAATGATGCAGCATGACTATTGATTTCTGTAAGTAAAGAAGTGATTTCTTTTGAGTAAATACTCATTTCCTTACAATGATTGATGAATAATAGTGGCTTAGATTTGATTTCTTTAAATGAAAAATTTGTAAATTGTTGATTTACAATCAATTTTGAAAATATTTATTCTTTGTAGTTTTGATAATAGTGCTAATTGATTTATTTGTATTGCAACTTTTGTTGTGATTTGCTTTCAACTTTTGTTCTTTGTATTTTTGATAACAACATTTGTTTTTCTGCTAAGTCCAGGGTTTTAGTTGTGATTTGCTTTCAACTTTTGTTCTTTGTATTTTTGATAACAACTCATTATGCCAGTATTGATAATAGTGTGAAGTTGTGATTTGCTTTCAACTTTTGTTCTTTGTATTTTTGATAACAACATAGCAATTTTCAATCCGCCTAATAGTGCAGTTGTGATTTGCTTTCAACTTTTGTTCTTTGTATTTTTGATAACAACTACACCGGCTTCAACGGCATCAGCTGCAGTGTTGTGATTTGCTTTCAACTTTTGTTCTTTGTATTTTTGATAACAACTATTGGGAAGTTCTCAACCGAATGTTTTATGTTGTGATTTGCTTTCAGCTTTTGTTCTTTGTATTTTTGATAACAACGACCAAAGGAAATATTTTTAGTACCGTCGGTTGTGATTTGCTTTCAACTTTTGTTCTTTGTATTTTTGATAACAACCCCAGTTCAATGTTTTTGCTCATGATTGGTGTTGTGATTTGCTTTCAACTTTTGTTCTTTGTATTTTTGATAACAACATAATTACCAGTTGGAGGAATACCTTAAATGTTGTGATTTGCTTTCAACTTTTGTTCTTTGTATTTTTGATAACAACAAGAATGCTTTTTGCCAATCCTCAGTTAATGTTGTGATTTGCTTTCAACTTTTGTTCTTTGTATTTTTGATAACAACCCGGCACATGCTTCAATCAAACTCTTTACTGTTGTGATTTGCTTTCAACTTTTGTTATTTGTATTTTTGCTAACAACGGCATTGATCTTGGTCACAACATCATTGTAGTTGTGATTTGCTTTCAACTTTTGTTCTTTGTATTTTTGATAACAACTCCCCTGTATTTTGATATAACCCAGTTATTGTTGTGATTTGCTTTCAACTTTTGTTCTTTGTATTTTTGATAACAACTCAACAGTAGCATCTAAAACAGTATCTGCTGTTGTGATTTGCTTTCAACTTTTGTTCTTTGTATTTTTGATAACAACTCATTTGTTAATGCAAATAATGCAGCCGGAGTTGTGATTTGCTTTCAACTTTTGTTCTTTGTATTTTTGATAACAACAGCTTAGGGTTAAAGTGAATACCAGCAAGGGTTTTATCAAAAAACAGGAATTAAAAACTCATTCAAATGCCTCCCGGCCTTATAACTGAGGGGCATTTTTGTGTTTCTAAAACAGTTCTAATTGCTGGGGAATTTCGCCATGTTCGGCTATTTTTTGGCCATGAAATACCTCCATCATCCCAAATTGCTTATCGGTAATGGTCATAATACCCACTTTACCTTTTTCGGGCAGTATCTTTTTTACCCGGTTCACATGCACCTGGGCATTTTCCATACTGGCACAGTGGCGCAGGTACAGGCTAAACTGGAACATGGCAAAGCCATCGCTCATAATTTTTTTGCGAAAACTTGCAGCAATCTTGCGTTCCTTCGCAGTTTCGGTTGGCAGGTCGTAAAATACAAGTACCCACATTATACGGTATGCATTTAGGCGTTCGCTTTTCATTTTTGTTTATTAATGCTGTCATCCCGACGAAGGAGGGATCTGCTCAGCATTAGTACCAATGCCCGGCAGACCCTTCGTTCCTCAGGGTGACAGCAATGCCCGGCAGGTTCGGAATGACAGCTATATTTCATCATTTAAAAATTTCCATTCCGGGTTAATCGTATTTATCAGGTCTTCCTTTTTGCTTCTGCGCCAGCCCTTTATTTCTTTTTCTCTTGCTATTGCACATTCAACCTGTTGAAACCGTTCATAATAAACTAGAAAATAAGCATTGTACTGCCCGGCAAAAGATTTGTGCCTGAAGGGTTTTGAGTTTTCCTCGTGTTCCTTTGTGCGCCTGTATAAGTCATTTGTTATGCCTGTGTACAGCACCGTTTTATTTTTATTGGTAACAATGTAAACGTAATAATTATGGCTACCGGGTATTTTCATTTACATTTATTTCATGTTAATAACCCATAGTTTGGGCTTTTGTACAATCATTCAGCAGATTCCTCCTTCGTCGGAATGACAGCAGTCTTTGGCAGCATCATGGCATTTCGGGCAGCAGCAGTTTACGCTGCTCACCGGCATAACATTTGGCTACCGATACTGCAGTACGCTGCATGGCTACCATCAGCGGGCTTTTATCGCCTGCAAGCAGTACATCCAGTGTTGGTATTTTCAACAGTTCTACTTTCAGTTCGGGTGTAAGGTTTTCAACTGCCGAAGTTTTATCAATGATATTTCTTACTATCATATCTACATAAGGCCGGTATGGTTCCATCAGGTCATCGGCCAGGCAGTAGGCATTGTAGCGGTTGCGGTGAAAAATGCCCAGCGTGGGCAATAACCCTGCACCCACTATGGCCCTTGCCATGCCTGCCCTTACTATGGCATAGCCATAATTAAGCAGGTTGTTGGGTGGCAGGCCATCTCGCTTGCGGTAAAACTGCCATGCCGGCGGAAAAAGGTTTTGCCAGTAATGTACGGCGGCAATGGCTTCGTTATTGCCTTCATCGCCACTTTTTACACTGGCTGCCAGGTTGTTTAATAAAAGGTATTTACCATCCCATTTTTTTAGTACGGCTGCCTGATTATTTATTTTAGCTTTTACAGTTTGCTGCCACAATTGTTTTTTAAGGGGTTCGCTGGCTTCTATCTGCGCCCTGAACCGTTCGCTTTGCAGGGTATTGCTTTCCAAAGGCATCAGCAGGCCGGTGGGGTGGTGGGTATCGTTGCAGGTTACTACTGCGACATTAGCTGATACTAATTTATCAAGCAGGTAATGGGTAAGGCTTATTTGCTGGTGTTCCAGCACCAACATACCAAGGTCTTCAATAGGTACAGTTTTGTCGGGTTTGTCTTCCATGCCTTTTATATGGCTATAACTTACCACCATCTGCCCATTGCTGAATTTGAGGAAGCAGGCGTTTTCGATGCAGATGGTGCGTTTGATCATTAGTTGATAATTTTAATTTATCCATTCAATACTTCCATCACTTTTTATTTTAAAATCTTTATTTTCAATAATACAGTTGAAATTATCAGCTGATAATTTAAGCCTTGGTTGGTATTTTTCTGGGTTAAACAAAGTATCTCCATCACCTAATTCTCCATCAGGGCTGGCCTCTAAATGGAATTGGCAATATAAATAACCTGTAGTCGTCATCTCATTAAACTTATAAATTTTATATATTCTCAGCTTTAAATTTTCATTTGTTATTTCTTCTTTATGTTCACTGTAGAAAATAATTCTATCTCCAACTTTTAAAATGGCTTTAAGTTTTAGAACTAAAATTTCTTTTCCTTTAGTTTTCTGTAAAGTTTGATACTCGGATTCCTTTTTTAAATCTTCTATATTAGTAACGCCTAATTTGGCAATATCAAAAAGGTTAAGAATTTTATATCCTCTGACTGTTTTTTCCTTTATGTTTCTTCCTTCGTAAAGTAAATACAAATAGTTCTCTGCATTTTGTACTAAGTATTCTTGTTTATGTTTGTGTTTTGATTTGAAAATGTGTTCCTTTAAAGGCAAAGCTTTTTCTTGTGATAAAAAACCAACTCCAGCCTTTACCCTACATCTAATATGTCTAATTTTTTTATCGTTAAAATCTGTTAGGTCAATAGCTTTTATACCTTTCTCCAATTGTTTTTTTAAATGAACTTTTAAGACATCATCCACGATTATATCTTTTTCGAAATTCACATTTTCAATTAGCTTTTTAATTACAATCCATATTTCATCTTCTCCATTTTTTTGTTTCAAAATAAGTTTGCCATTTTCTTTCTTTATAAAACCATCCTCATTTCTTTCATTCACTTTTATTGCTCCAAAGTAGCTTTCTAAATGAAGTTGTCCCCGTATACTGTCACCTTGCATAATTAAAGGAATTTTATTGCCAGATTCATTTTTATGGAATTCAATTTTACCACGCTTTCTTACCTTCTTTTTAGTTTCAGATAAAGTCTGGTCTTTGGTGACATGGTTTATCAATACCGTTTCTTCAATTTTTAAGACATGGGAAATCTCGAAATCTGAGTAAGGCTTTTCTTGATGTTTTTTCCCATTTTCTTTTGCCTGGTAATATTTTTCTAAAATAGCTTCTCTTTTTGCAGAACCAGGAATAAGTGTAAGCACTGCAGCATCTTTTGCATGATGGCTATGTTTACTTCGGTCTTTCTTTTCATCTCCCATTATACCATAAATATTTCTAAATACTGCATTAATACTTCCTTTTTGTACATCTACTTTAGTAAATAAAGTTTTTATGTATGCCCTTGCATATTTAGAAATTATTTGTGTATCAACTAGCTGACTATTTTTCCACCAGTTTGGCATTTCAGTTAATGTAAAAGTTTGCACTTTCTTGTTCCAATAGTCAAAGGCAAATTGATCAAGATGTCGATCTCGGACTAATTTTGTTTTATATTCTATCTTGCCAGAACGGATGGCCTTTTTCGTATCTATTTTATTTTTTTCAATTCTTGTTTTAAGATGTTCAACTTTATTTAACCACGATTGGATTCGGGGCAATATTGGTTTGTATCCGTATGCTTCTTTGTCATAATTAAGCATTTGTGTAGGCATTTGGTTTTTCTTTATTCTTCTATTATAATCTGCGTCAGCGATGGTTATATTAGCTAAAGAATTATCGAAGGATTTACTTAATTGTAAGGTATGTTCAAAGTCGAAAGAGGTGCCGTCAAATAAGTCTGTCAATTTTATTGTTTTCCCTGTATATAAACATTGGCAGCCCTGTTCTTTCCAAAGCCTGTACTTATCTACATCTTCTTTTAACGCCTTGATTGTTTTGTATACTTCTTCTCCATTTTCCATTTGCTCCCACCACAACCTTACTTTGTCAATATTATCTGCATCATTCTCATTAAGGTTCGGATACTTTTCTTTTGCAACGCCAATGATTGCTTTTGCAAACTCCTTGTTTTCATCTTCTCTGTATCGCTGATAAGTTTGAATTGCCCAACGCTTATTAGCATCGTTTAACTCTCTTGCCATCTCGATAACAACCTTAGTTTCAGTATTTATTTTTCCAACTTCTAAAAGGTAGTTTACAAGCTTTCTCAACTCGTACATGGTACGCATTGCCATTGGGTTTTTCCACCCTTTGCTTGGTGGGTTAGGATCTTCAAGCCAATTATTTTTTGCTTTAGGATAAATGTCAATATCCGATGGGTGGTATAATTTTTTTAATCCTTCATCGCTTGCACTATACTTTGTTTTTAAAGTTTGTTTAATAGCTTCATCCAAACGTGGCAGTTTATAATAATCAATTTCAGGATTTTTATTTATGCCTGCAGATGCTTTTTCTTCCTTTGTTTGTTTGCCGGATAAAAAAGTTAAATACTTGTCAGATATAAATTCTGCATAGTCTTTCTTTTCTTTATCAGGTTTTTCATTCCAGTTGCTCTCGCCAAAATATTTAATTAAAATCTTTTCAACTTCTTTTTTATATAAATTTATTTCTTCAATAGTTCCATTAAATCCTTTTGCCCTGTTTGTAGTAGCTTCTGCAAAATATGCCTGGATTAAACCATTAACTATATTTAATTTTTCTTTGGCGCTGTCTATGCCCTTTATTGTTTCTGCAATGGAGGTTGTTATATTTTGCTTGTCATTTTCAAATTTTTCTTTTCCAAGAACTTTGGAAAGATTTGCAAAAGAAACTGCTTCTGAATAAATAAACCCTTGTTGTAAAAAAGGAATTATTTTGTCAATAGCACTTTTGCTTAGCGAACCATAACCTTGACTTATACTTATTTCGATAAAATCTGTTGTTTTCTCTTCATCCCATTCCAAAACTGATTTACAAAAATTTGTAAGCCCTTCATCATCATCTTTAGTTTGTAAATAGTCAAATAACAAGTGCCATATTTCTTCATACCCTAATTTCTTCTCTTTTACAATTTGTCCATTGTATTTACAGTTATAAACCAATATCAATTCTTTCCAATTAATACCAAATTTATCTTCATCCGTAATAAATTTATTTTTCCAGTCGTCATCAAAAACATTCATTAAGCCGGCAATAACTGGGCAGGTAGTAATATTTGGATTTGATTTTAATTCTAAAGTGCCTTTGATATATTTTGCATAGTTGAATTCATATTTGCCTTTCTCTGAAAATTTATCTACTATCTCTTTAAACTCAAAATGGTCCCTTTTATTAATTTTTCCTTTTTTAGCACCTTTTTCAATTGGTTTAAAAAATAGTTCACAGAATATTCTCTTTTTTAATTCTATTGGAATGGATTCAAAAGCATTTTTACCATCTGTTTCTCTCCATTGAATGTTGTTTAAGTAAGCTAATGCCCTAAATTCTTCAAAGGCAGGATGGCTGATGGGAATACGGGTTTTACCTTTTTCTAAAGTACATTTTCCAACAAGCCCTTTTTGAGTCCTTAATGGGCGAACATAATAAATAGCTTTGTGAATTTTATTTGCTAAGTCGTGTGCAATATTTTGTTTTTTGCATATAGCAAATAATTCCTCTTCATAATATTTTCTAAGTATTACTCCACTAGCTCTAAATCGTTCTCCTCTTTCAGTTTTTTCTTTAGCAAGAGTTGCTATATGATACTTTTTATCGGTTTCATTTAATTTATCTATTTCATTATTTTTTTCAAATGATGAAGGAGAGCCCTTCCTGCTGCTCTTGAAACCACGCCTTTGGGCTAAATGATAAAATGCTCTGCCAATTTTATATAATTTGTGGTCATCAGTTTCAATGTTATTTTCTATAAGATCTGAACGTAAAAAGTAAGTGTTTATATAAGCAGGTTTTAGTTTTACTCCTTCAAAATCTTTTCCAATTCTATTAAAATCCATTGCAAGCCATGCAATAAAATCTGGTGAAGTTGGATAAAGTCTTCCTTTATTTTTGCCATCCTGCCAATTTCCAACACTCCAAAGCCTCAATTCTTCTATACTTATCGGGCACATTCCATTTTCCGATAACACTTTTAATGTTGCCCATTTTCTGTAACGCTTTGCATTATATAATCTTCTTTTACTTCTATTTACTCTTCTTTCAGCAGCAAGGGAATATTCTCCAGATTTTCCTTCACCAACTCCCTTTTTGAAAATTACTACACCATAATCAACTATTTGGTCTTCAGTTTCACTGTCTATATCTCTGATTGCCCATCCAATCGAGTTAGTTCCTAAATCTAATCCTAAAATGTTTGCCATATATTTTGTTATTAAGTATTTATAATTACTTTTGTCTTGCAAATCACAACAAGGCTATAAGCCGAAGATTTTCTTAAGCATCGCAATACAATGTGGTGCTTTTTTATTTTTTGTATTTTCTTTAAAGAATATCACAATAAGGATTATTCCGTTGTGTAAACATTAAGTAAGCCTCTCGACTTTAACTGGGAGGCATTTTTATTTTTATTAACCTATACTAAATTATTTGTGAAGGGGTGTGGTTAACAATATATTTAATCACAATGTAATATTAAAAGATATAACATTACGGAATTTGGTAATAATTTTTTATGAGCCACGGAGGTATGCGGTACAAGTGAGTGACACAACGATGATGCTATGTAAAATAAATGCCAGATAATTAAACTGGTTATAAAAAAAAAGCCCTGCATTAGCGGGGCTTTTTTTTATAAATTATTCTGTGTATTAAGCTTCTGGTTCTGCTTTTCCCAACTTGGTACTATATAAAACCAAATGAACAGCAGCAAAAATTAAAGAAACATAAAGTAAAGTTCTGTCTGTATTAAAACCAACAGAATATTGGTGCATAAATCCAATGGCAACAAGCAAAACACTCATAGCTAAGCCAGTGATTCGGGCAATTTTCATACCTTTTCTACTATCAGTACCATTACCCATGGCACTATGTTTGGCGCCATACACAAGGTAAATATCTAAACCAATAAGCATCCATACAATTAAACGTATCCAGGTATCGGCAGGTAAAAATACCATCATAAACAAGCAAACTACTATACCTAAAATTGGTACCAATGGAACCAAAGGTGTTTTAAAAGATCGAGGTAAATCAGGCATTTTAACACGCATAACCCAAATGCCAATACACACCAAAATGAAAGCAAAGAGGGTACCAATACTAGTCATTTCACCCACTACTCTTGCTGGTACAAAGGCTGCAAACAAACTTACAAACAGCATGAATAGTAAATTACTCTTGGAAGGTGTTTGAGATTTAGGGTTAACAACCGAAAATATTTTTGGAATCAAACCATCCTTACTCATACTAAAGAATACCCTTGATTGTCCCATTAACATTACCAAGATAACAGAAGAGTAACCAAATAAAATGGCAACTATAATGGCTCGGTTTAACCAGGGATAATCGGGTGTTATAATTCCTGCTGCATTGGCAGTTCCCATATGATCAATGGCAACAGCAACTGGTGCTATACCATCTTTACCTGCAAATGAAGTATAACTGGTAACCCCAGTCATAACATGTGCAAAGAGCAAGTATAAAATGGTACATATAAGTAAGGAGCCAAGTATACCAATTGGCATATTCCTTTTTGGATTTTTAGTTTCCTGCGCAGCTGTACTCACCGCATCAAAACCTATATAAGCAAAGAAAACGATGGCTGCAGCTCTAATGATTCCACTAAATCCAAAATCACCAAAATTACCTGTGTTGTCTGGAATGTATGGATTGTAATTGGTATCATTAATGTATTTCCATCCTAAGAAAATGAAAACTAATACTACTGAAACTTTAATGGCAACAATCACTGCATTTACTGTAGCGCTTTCTTTGGTTCCCCTAATCAGAAGTAAACTCATCAAAACTATAATGGCTACTGCAGGTAAGTTAATTATACCTCCGTCCCATGGTCCTACTGTTAAAGATTGGGGTAGATAAATATCAAATCCTTCTAAAAATTTTACAAGATAACGACTCCAGCTTATGCCTACGGTTGCAGCACCAACAGCATATTCCAACACTAAGTCCCAACCAATAATCCATGCAATGAACTCACCCATAGTGGCATAGGAATAGGTATAAGCACTTCCTGCAACAGGAATCATTGATGCAAATTCGGCATAACATAAACCTGCAAATAAACAACCAAATGCTGCTACAATAAATGAAATGGTAATTGCAGGGCCAGCATGATTGGCAGCCGCCATACCTGTTATTGAAAATAATCCTGCGCCAATGATAGCACCAATTCCTAAAGCTACTAATCCACCAGCTCCTAGTGTTCTTTTAAGTGTGTGTGTCCCAGTTTCAGATGCTTCGTTCATTAAAGCATCCATTGGTTTCCTTGCGAAAATACTCATATATGTTGTTTGGGTTTTTAAAATTAGAATGGAAAAGTAAGGATAAATTGTTGAAAATAGCAACCGCCTATCTATTTTAAAACAGAGTTGCCCTTTCAAACTGATATTTAATATTATATTGCAAAGAATTGAATATACATACTGCATCAAAGAATAATTTTTATGAATACTGGGTTTCTTTTAGTTTTGATGCCTCACTCTAAATAAAAAAAATGAATCAGCGTAAAGCCGGACTACTTTCTTTGTTATTGTTTACCATTATTGCCATTCTTTATTTTTTGCATTTACAAAAAATAGTGGCTATACCTGAATCAATATTATTTGGGTTAAGATGGGTGTTTCTTGCCACAACTATATTATTTGCTGTTTATAAAAGATCATTAACTACCTGGATTTTGGTGAGTATGTTGATAGGTGTGGAAATTGGGTTGGATTTTCCTGCCTTTTCACAAAACTTAAAAGTATTGAGTCAGATTTTCTTGCGGTTGGTTAAAACCATTATTGCTCCTATATTATTTGCCACTTTGGTAGTGGGTATTGCTGGTCATTCAAGCCTTAAGCAAGTGGGACGTATGGGATGGAAATCCATATTGTATTTTGAAGTTGTTACAACCATTGCTTTATTTATTGGATTATTAGCTATTAATATTTCTGGAGCTGGTAAAGGAATTGTTTTACCAGAAGGTTTTGTTGAAACCTTACCCGAAGTAAAAGCACAAGGATGGCAGGAAGTAATCCTTCATATTTTCCCTGAGAATTTTGCTAAGTCTATTTATCATGGAGATGTATTACCAATCGTGGTATTCAGTATCATATTTGGGATAGCGCTGGCTATGTTAAATGAAGAAAAGAAGAGGCCCATGCTTGCTTTTACCGAAAGCCTTGCAGAAACCATGTTTAAGTTCACCAATATCATTATGTACTTTGCTCCTTTTGGTGTAGGTGCAGCCATTGCGGTAACTGTTGGTCACTTAGGATTAGACGTGTTAATAAACCTTGTTAAACTGTTACTTACTCTTTATGTGGCTTTACTTGTTTTTATGTTAGTGGTGTTATTACCTGTTGCATTAATAATAAAAATACCTATCAAGAAATTTATATCAGCCATTTCTGAACCGGTTTCAATTGCATTTGCAACAACCAGTTCCGAATCGGCATTGCCCAGAGCCATGGAGAACATGGAAAAATTTGGTGTGCCTCGTAAAATTGTTTCATTTGTTTTACCTACGGGTTACACATTTAATTTAGATGGTACTACTTTGTATTTGTCGCTTGCTTCTGTTTTTGTTGCACAGGCTGCTGGGATGGATTTAACTATAGGGGAACAGATTTTTATGGGATTAACTTTAATGTTAACTAGTAAAGGTGTGGCGGGTGTACCCAGGGCTTCGCTTGTAATTTTATTAGGTACCGCTGCTACCTTTAATTTACCCTTGTGGCCCATTATGGCCATTTTGGGGATTGATGAATTAATGGATATGGCCCGTACTTCTGTGAATGTAATTGGCAACACTTTGGCCAGTTGTGTTATTGCACGTTGGGAAGGAGAATTTGATGATCAAAAAGCACTTGATTTTGTTGCGGATTAATTGCTGCATTAGCTTAGGAATTGAAAACTTAAAATTAAATTGAAAAATGCTTTTGACTATTTTAATGGAATTCTATTGGACTCAGTTGTTACAACCACAGTGGTATATTGAAAACGGAGGGCTTTGGTTTGTAACATTTGTGGTATTTGCCGAAACAGGCTTGTTCGCTGGCTTTTTTCTCCCAGGTGATTCTCTTTTATTTGTTACAGGTATTTTTTGTAATAGCTTGGTTGAGGGAGGATTAGGATTTACAACCAACAATTCCTTTTTAAACCTGATGATATTAGGGGTGATCATTTCAATTGCAGGTGTAATTGGAAATACAGTGGGTTATTGGTTTGGCCGAAAAAGTGGTCCCTTTCTCTTTGAAAGAAAAGATACTTTTTTCTTTAAGAAAAAATACCTCTTACAAGCCAAAGAATTTTATGATAAACATGGTGGTGGCGCTATTGTAATGGCAAGGTTTTTACCCATTGTTAGAACTTTTGCACCCATTGTTGCCGGAATTGTGGGTATGGATAAAAAAAAGTTCGCCTTCTTTAATTTGATTGGCTCTATTGCCTGGGTTTTTTCAATGCTGTTTGCGGGTTATTACCTGCAAGCATTTGTTTTAAAATATTTCGATTTTGATTTAAAAAATCATCTTGAATTAATTGTAATTGGCATTGTCTTTATTACCACCCTTCCATTGTTCTATAAATATTTCAGCAACAAAAAAAAAGCTAGAGCTACTAACTCCAATTTTTAAAGCATTTGTACATGCAAAAACAAACTCAATCTGTTTTTAATATTGCTGTGCTGGTAGCTGCATTGGGTTACTTTGTTGATATCTACGACTTATTGTTGTTCAGCATCATCCGTGTTCCCAGTTTACAATCGATGGGTTTAACTAAAGAGCAAATTACTATTGATGGAGAAGGTATTATCATTTGGCAAATGGCAGGGTTACTTATTGGTGGTATCATTTGGGGAGTAATGGGAGATAAGAAGGGGAGATTAAGTGTATTGTTTGGTTCAATCGTTTTGTATTCATTGGCTAATATCGCAAATGGATTTGTAGAAACGGTGGAGCAATATAAACTCATTCGGTTTATTGCAGGACTTGGTCTTGCTGGTGAACTTGGCGCTGGCATCACATTAGTATCTGAATTAGTTAGGAAGGAAAAAAGAGGGATTGCCACTTCCTTAGTAGCTGGCATTGGATTAACTGGTGCTGTGGTTGCCTTTATTATCAAAGAAAATTTTCATTGGCGTACTTGTTATTTTATTGGCGGAGGATTGGGATTAATGTTGTTGTTGCTTCGCATCTCAGTTTTTGAATCGGGAATGTTTACAGAAACCAAGAAATTGAATGTACAAAGAGGAAATTTTTTCATGTTCTTCACAAACCTCAATAGGTTTAAAAAATATTTTCTTAGCATTTTAATTGGTATGCCAACCTGGTTTGTGATTGGTATTCTCGTCACTTTTTCGGGGGAGTTTGGAGAAGCGATGGGAATTAAAGAAAAAATTGATCCAGGTAAAGCCATCATGTATGCTTATGCAGCCATCTCTATTGGAGATATATTAATTGGGTTTATCAGCCAGTGGCTAAAAAGCCGAAAAAAGGCATTGTATTTATTTTATGCCATCACTGCCTTCTTTATGATTCTGTTTTTTACCATCCAATGGGATGGCTCAGCAAATAAAATGTATTGGATTTGCGCAGGTCTTGGTTTTGGAACAGGATTTTGGGCCATATTTGTAACAATGGCAGCTGAACAATTTGGTACCAACCTGCGAGCCACTGCCGCTACAACCATTCCCAATATGGTTAGAGGGATGTTGGCTATTTTCATTTTACCTTTATTTAAAGGAATAAGAAATTTTACTGACTATTATACTGGAGGTTGGATTACAGCGATTATCATTATGTTGATTACCGTAGTTGCAGCTTATTTTATTGATGAAACATTTGATAAAGATTTGAATTATTTGGAAGAGTAAATCTCAGATTTACTGCAGTAAATTATTATATGGCTAAGTTCCTCATCATACGTTTTTCCTCTATTGGAGATATTATTTTAACCACTCCAGTCATTCGTTGTTTGCGTAATCAATTTCCCGATGCTGAAATCCATTTTCTTACTAAACAATCTTTTAGAGGTATCCTTGCCCACAATCCTTACATTGATAAAATTCATATTCTGGGAGATAGTTTCGAATTGATGATGCATGAATTGCAAACAGAGGAATATGATTACATCATCGACTTACATCATAACCTTCGTACCCTTAGAATAAAGAGGGCTTTAAAAAATGCAAAAACCTTTTCATTTAATAAATTAAATATTGAAAAATTTGTTTTAACAAATTTAAAATTGAATTTTTTACCTAAAAAGCATATCGTTGAAAGAAATATTGAAACACTTTCTTCCTTTGGTATTAAAGATGATGGGTTGGGCTTGGATTATTTTATTCCTGAAAAGGATAAAGTTAAGAATGAAGATTTACCTACCTCTCATTTATATGGATACATAGGTATTGTAATTGGTGCTGCACTGGCTACTAAAAAAATGCCCATTCATAAACTAAAAGATATCTGCCAATCCATTGCACATCCAATTATTTTATTGGGAGGGAAAGAAGATTTTGAAGATGGGCAACAGATTGCAGCAATTGATTCAATAAAAATTTACAATGCTTGTGGCAAATTTAATTTAAATGAATCTGCTGATTTAGTAAGAAGAGCTAGGTTGATTATTACAAACGATACTGGCTTAATGCATATTGCAGCTGCTTTTCAACGGCCAATCATTTCTTTATGGGGCAACACAACACCTGCTTTTGGGATGTATCCTTATTTTGGAAAAAAATCGAATCAACAATTTGAAATTGTAGAGGTAAATAACCTTTGGTGCAGGCCTTGTAGTAAAATTGGATTTAAAAAATGTCCTAAGGGGCATTTTAAATGTATGGAAAATATTGCTGTTAATGATATCGTAAATCTGGTTAATCAACAATTGAAGAAATAATATTAACCGCATATTGTAGTTATTTTGCATTCCATATGATTAAGGTTCTCTTTATTTTAAGTTTTATTATTTTAGGTAATACTTCAATTGGTCAAACGACTATTACTATAAAATGGCGATCAGCAGCTGATGCATTCAGTGGCGATTCCATATTTTATAGAAAAGATAAAAAATTAAAATGGACAGATTTTAAGGGAGTTCCTGATAAGAAAAGTTTTGCTGCAGCAGTAACTGAATCGGGATTTGGCTATCGGCTTTTTATGAGAAATACAAATGGTAAAACTAACATTATTGTTACTGTTGAATGTTATTTTAATAAAAGCAAATCCTGGGTTAAGCCAGATATGAAACTAGACTATGCTTTGAATCATGAGCAAAATCATTTCGACATTACATATATTAATACCTGTTTATTCCTTAAAAAAATACGGGAATCTAATTTTACGAAAGAAAATGTAGCTTCTCTTTTGGAAATGATACATGATGAATCCATGGCGGCATTAGAGAAAATGCAAAATGATTATGATGGGGAAACTAAAAACGGCAGAATAAAAGCACTTCAGGAATTTTGGGATAAAAAAATCATTGATTTATTGGCAGCTTCCTCTACAGATTAACAATTAAAACTGGTATTTTCAATTCATGTCTAACTGTATTTACAGTTTCACCATAAATAAAATCTTTTATTGCAGTGTGTCCATGAGCACCCATCACTAGCATGTCTGCATTTACAGCCTGCACAATTCTTACAATCTCTTTAGCCCTGTTCTTATAACCTAAAAAACCTTCGGCTGTAAAACCTCTTTTTTGCAGTTCGGCAACATATAAATCCATCCTCTCCTTATCTTTTCTCGATTCATAGTCATCACTCTCCTTTCCTAATAACCTGGCAGATGCACTTTCTACAATATGTACTAAAATGTAGTGTGTATCTTTTTTGCCTTGCCCAATGGCATAAGCTAACAATTTTTCATCGTGTTCACTAAAATCTAGTGCAATAGCTATTTTGTGAAAACTGGGTATATTTAATTCCAAGCTGCTACTCTTTTCAGGGTGAATTTTAATAGATACCGGTTTGGCTACTTTCGAAAAGTATGGATTGAGTATTATATAAATAAGTAAAGCTAAACAAATTATTCCTGCAAGGGTAAACAATAGCTTTTGCCAGAGTGACCCATCAGAAAAGGTAGAGCCCATCTCGTTCACTAACATTTTTAAATTAAGGAATACCAAAACTGAAGCAATAGACCAGGCAGCAATTTTAGTTAACGGTTTTATGGCAAATTTGCCCATGGTTTTTTTATCGCTTACAAAATGGATTAACGGTATAATAGCAAACCCAAGTTGTAAACTCAAAATTACCTGACTTAAAATCAAGAGAGAATCTACATTTTCCTCTCCATAAATTATTATTACAATCAACGCTGGTATAATGGCTACAAGCCTAGTTATTAGCCTTCGTAAAATTGGATTGATCCTTAAACTTAAATAACCTTCCATAATAATTTGCCCAGCCAATGTTCCAGTTATGGTGCTGCTTTGACCGGCAGCAATTAGTGCAACTGCAAAAAGGATAGGAGCCAATTGACCAAGAAAAGTGGGTAAAAGCCTGTGTGCTTCTTTTATTTCGGCAACATCAGAATTACCTGTTTTGAAAAATACGGAAGCTGCTACAATCAAAATGGCAGCATTCACAAAAAAGGCAAGATTTAAAGCGATAGTAGTATCAATTCTATTGTATTTTATGGCTTGTTTTATACCCTCATCTGTTCGATCAATTTTACGGGTTTGTACTAAGGCTGAGTGGAGGTACAAATTATGGGGCATTACTGTAGCACCAATTATACCAATAGCAATGTATAAGGCTTCATCATTTAATACTGTTGGCATAAAACCTGTCGCTAATTCGGCCATATCTGGCTTAGCTAATATGATCTGAATTAAAAAAGAAATGCCTATAACTCCAACAAGCGTAATGATAAAAGCTTCCATTTTTCTAATACCCAATCTCTGTAAATAAAGCAATAAAAATGTATCAAGTACTGTAATAGAAACCCCCCAAACTAATGGTAATCCGGTTAATAATTGAATACCTATTGCCATTCCTAAAACCTCGGCAAGGTCAGTTGCTGCAATCGCAATTTCTGCAAGAATGTATAAAACAAAATTTACAGCTTTAGGATAGGTTT
The DNA here is from genome assembly GCA_947085175.1 of uncultured Chitinophagaceae bacterium. Classification (GTDB taxonomy): domain Bacteria; phylum Bacteroidota; class Bacteroidia; order Chitinophagales; family Chitinophagaceae; genus Ferruginibacter. Next base: position 322,882 of record CAMTVJ010000005.1, on the reverse strand, counting down.
CTCTATTCGCTTGAGCTAGATCCCTACCTCTAACAATTCCTAATCTTGCCGAAAGTCCTTGTAGCAATAATGCCATTAGGTTACTCATTAGCAAAACCCAAATAAGGGAATATCCAAATTTACTTCCGCCAGCAAGGTCTGTAGCCCAATTCCCCGGATCCATATAGCCAACACTTACAAGGTAAGCAGGCCCTAAAAAAGAAAACATTCGTCTCCAACCCGTTTTTTTTATCGTAGTATCTACAGATTGGTGTACTTCGCTTAAAGAGGCATCGTTGTTCGTTTTTTTTATCATATTTATAGAAAGCCGAAGTTAAATGAGTTAAAAGTGCAGTGTCTAACTTAAAAACTTAGATAAATCTAACACCATAAATAATATCTTCAAAATATTTTATCCTTATTGGTTATTTTACACTTAAACAAAATGAAAATGGTAAAGAAAATAAGTTCAGGATCTCCCTGGGAAGATATAGTTGGCTATTCAAGAGCAGTACGAATTGGAAACGTGATTGAAGTAGCTGGTACTACTGCAATGGATGGAGATGAAATTATTGGTAAAGGAGATGTTTATGAACAGGCTGTATTTATTATTAAAAAGATAGAAAAAGCATTAGTTGAAGCAGGAGCTAGCTTAAAAAATGTAGTTCGAACGAGAATGTATATTACTGATATTTCTAAATGGGAAGAGGCCGGAAAAGCCCATGGCGAATTTTTTAAAAAGATAAAACCAGCTTCTACTATGGTAGAAGTAAGTAGACTCATTCATGAAGATTTGTTAATAGAAATTGAAGCTACTGCCATTCTTTAATAATAAGAATGTAGGATTTATACTATTTGTATTAATGAAAATTCAAGTAATATTGCGACTTAAACCAATCCAAAGTTATCATGAATTTTTACTCTTATTCTGTTCCTTATCCAATTGACGACCAATACAAAAAACCCGTTGCTTATTTTTCAATGGAGTTTGCCATTCATCAACCTTTAAAAATTTATAGTGGTGGTTTAGGCTTTTTAAGCGGGTCTCATATGCGTAGTGCTTATGAATTAAGACAAAATTTAGTTGGTGTTGGAATACTTTGGAAATTCGGATATTATGACCAAGCAAGAAATCAAGATCAAACTTTGCAGGTTCAATGGAACGAAAAACAATATAATTTTTTAGAAGATACCGGAATTAAATTTCAAATTGAAATTCACGAACACCCAGTTTGGGTAAAGGTTTTGTATTTAAATCCGGAAACTTTTAAATCGGCGCCATTATTTTTATTGAGTACCGATTTACCAGAGAATGATTATGTTTCTCAAACAATCACTCATCGTTTGTATGATGCTAATGTGGCTACAAAAGTGGCTCAGTTTATTTTGTTGGGAGTTGGCGGTGCAAAACTGATGGATGAATTAAATTTTAATCCGGAGTTATATCATTTAAATGAGGCGCATGGTATTAGTGCCGCTTTTTATTTATATCGCAAGTTTGGAAATAAAGCAGATGTAAAAAAACGACTTGTATTTACAACACATACACCAGAAGAAGCCGGAAATGAAAAGCATGATATTCATCTATGCGAAAAGATGAGTTATTTCTGCGGAATGAAATTAGATGAAGTGAGAAAGTTAACAGGTATGGAAGGGGATTTGTTTAATCACTCATTAGCTGCTTTACGTTTTGCAAAATTGGCAAATGGCGTAAGTCAGTTGCATGGCGAAGTAAGTAGACAAATGTGGAAGAAGTATGATGGGATTTGTGAGATTAAAGCAATCACTAATGCACAAAATTGGCATTACTGGGCCGATAAGCAACTCTATCATTTTATGGAAGAACATAATGATGAAAGATTTGATGATAGAAAAAGATTTTTGAAAAAAAGAGCATTAGATATTGTTGCCGACCAAACCGGTAAATTATTAAAGCCTGATGTATTTACTATAGTATGGGCACGAAGGTTTGCCGGATATAAGAGAGCAGAATTGTTGACAAGAGATGAGGCAAGATTTGAAGCGTTGTTGAAGAATTCAAAATATCCTGTACAAATAATTTGGGCAGGAAAGCCATATCCAGTTGATTATCCTGCCATCAGTGATTTTAATTTATTAGTTCACTTAAGTAAGAAATATAATAATGTAGCTGTATGTGTTGGATATGAGCTGGCATTAAGCAAACGTTTAAAACAGGCTTCGGATTTGTGGCTAAATAACCCAAGGGTACCAAGAGAAGCAAGTGGAACAAGTGGCATGACAGCAGCCATGAATGGCGCTGTTAATTGCAGTACGCATGATGGATGGATTTGTGAGTTTATCAATCATGGTAACAATGGTTTTGTAGTAGAGCCTATTGATTATGATCAAGTGAGTGTTCATGAACAGGATGAATATGATATGAACAAACTGTACGATATTCTGGAAAACCAAGTATTACCAATGTATTATGATAATCATGAAAACTGGCGTCAGATTGTAAAAAATGGCATGAGAGATGTTCGTTGGCAGTTTGATAGTAACAGAATGGCGAAAGAGTATTATGAAATCCTTTATAAATAAAAATAAAACATCCCTTTAGAAGGGATGTTTTATTTTGCAGGAATAATTACCGATATGAAAGAGTATTTAAAAAAGATTGAAATCCGTTGGGCTGATCTTGACCCTAACTTCCACATGCTTCATTCAAAGTATTATGATATTGGAGCTTATTCTAGAATGAGTTTTATGACTGAAAATGGGATAACACCAGAATTGATGAAAATAAATCATTTAGGCCCCATCATTTTTAGAGAAGAGTGTTTGTTTAAAAAAGAAATAAATTTTGGCGACGAATTGCTGGTTAATTTAAAATTAAGTAAATGTAAAGAAGATGTGAGTCGTTGGTCAATGATTCATGAGTTATGGATAAATGGAGCCGATCTGGCAGCTGTGATAACTATTGACGGGGCATGGATTAATACTACTTTACGCAAGCTTGCCATTCCACCTGAATTTGTTAAGGCATGTTTTGATTTGATGCCCAAGACAGATCATTTTAATAGTTTGTAATTTTTTTTAACTATCAATCTGAATGTAAACAAATATTCAACCAAAAATATACTCATCAATGAAAAAAATATCAATATTGATTTCTGTTCTGGTTTTTAGTAGTTTAATGTGTTTTGCGCAAAATGAAACTGTATTTCCTGAAGGATTGAAACTTGGTGATATGGCGCCCGACTTTAATGCAATTGATCAAGATGGTAATGTGATACAATTGAAAGAACTTTTGAAGAAGGGGCCTGTGGTTGTATTATTTTATAGAGGTCAATGGTGTCCTTATTGTAACAAACAATTAAGCCATCTTACTGATTCAATAGATTTGATTAAAGCAAAAGGTGCAACAGTTTTAGCCATATCTCCAGAAACAAAAGAGAATATTCAAAAAACAATACAAAAAACCAAGGCTACATTTCCTGTATTAGCTGACGAGGATATGAGCATTATGACTTCTTATAAAGTGAGTTTTGCAGTGGATGAAAAAACGGTAAATCGGTATAAAGGTTTTGGAATTGATTTTGACAAAGCCAATGGCAAAAACGGTTCTAATCTTCCTGTACCTGCCACTTATATTATTGGTATTGACGGCAAAGTGAAATATGTTTTTTTTGATACCAATTACAAAAAACGAGCTTCAGTAATTGACATCATACAAAATTTATAATATTTTTTATTTGTAAGTGATTTTAGAAGTTGATTTAGAACTAATAGGAACATCTTGTCCCATTAATTGAAAACTTCCAGTTACATCAGTAGTTGAATTTCTTTTTTGTACTAAACCAGTACTTGTATTGGTAGTAATCTCTGATTTGGTTTTAGAATTACTCTTGAATTCAATTTCCATGCCCTGCATTTCAATTTTATTTAAAGCAGTTGTTTGAGCCTCAATTTGAATAATGGCTTCATTACCTGAAATGGATAGCAATGTAAATGTGCGAATGGTTTTTAAATCCTTCGACTTACTAGTATCTGCCCATTTGTCTCCAATTGTTTTTCCAATCGGAATTAATTCGATGGCTCCAGTAACAATGGCTTCATCTGTTGATTCTGCAAACATATTCATCAATCCCATCATAGGGTTTTCATCATCAGAGGTTACGTTTTTTATCTTTTCCTTATTCAATATTTGTTTTCCAGTTTTGCTGTCAATATTAATGTCAACAGGTTTATTCATTTTTTTTTCCAATGCCTGAGTAACTTCAGTAGATCCTGCATTTTTATTTTCAGAATCATAATTAGTATTCTGTCCCATCATACTCATATTTATTATAAGTTTAGTGAGACTGTTGCTTATGATAAAATTATTGTCAGTAACAGTTTTAACTGTTAGAGTGTTTTGGGTTGTAGAACTGCTGTTTAATTCCATTCCCATACTTAAACTGGCTTCTATATTAACTGAGTTTTCTACAATAATTACTTGTCCAGGAATTAACTGAATCTTTGAATTTTGAGCAAATAATATAGAGCTGCTGCAAACAACGATTAGAGAAAACAATAATTTGTTCATATAAAATAGTGATTTGAGATGTAAATGTATTAACAAAGGTAGATATGAGATAAGGTATTTAAAAATTTAGTAAAACATTTTACCTTATCATTTGGACAAAAAATAAGGGCTATTCAAAAATGAATAGCCCTAAAAGGTTTTGATGATGTGAAATTAACCTACAACTTGTACGTTAACTGCGTTCATTCCTTTTTTGCCTTCTTGCAAATCGAACTCAACGCTATCACCTTCTTTAATATCGCTAATTAATCCACTTACGTGAACGAAAGTTTCTTTGTTTGAGTCATTGTGCTTAATAAAACCGAATCCTTTTTCTGCATTGAAAAACTTTACGGTGCCTGTTTGTTTAGTGTCCATTTTAAATTGTATTGTTATTAATAATGTGCAAATATAGGGGTTTATTAATAATAATATTTATTTAATGCTTTGCTTACTGTTTTTTCCTTACTTCCAATACCTCAATATCGAAAACCAATGTACTATTTGGAGGGATTTTTCCTAGATTCCTTATGGAATAAGCCTTTGCCGAAGGTATGATTAACCTTATTTTGCCTCCCACTTTGCAAAAGGGAAGGCCAATTTGCCATCCTTTTATTAATCGGTTCAAGGGGAAAACGGCAGGTTTGTCATTTGTTTCATCAAATAAAAGCCCGTTCAATAATTGCCCCTTGTAAAATACAACAACGGTATCTGTTATAGCTACAAAATCACCTCCCCCTTCATTAATCATGGAATAATAAATACCATTTGAGCTACCATTCACTTTTAAATTCCCTTCTTTAATTTCTTTTTCAATAACCTCAATCTCAGATTGTAGACTTGTTAAACTATCAATATTCTTAAAGTAGTCAATAATCGGCTTCTCATTATTGGCAGAACGACTTATAATATCTCCATATTTAATATTGGTTTCCTTAAATCCGCCATTCAGTATATAAAAACTGTTGTTTTCAATCCCTGCAGCATAATCAATCCTGTCTCCTGCTTTGCCTGTGGCATCAAAACTGAATGTAGCATTTGTTAATTCTTGCCAGGCTCCTTTATCAGTTCTTATCCATTGATTCTTAAAATTTGCCTTTCGTACTAGTTGTCCATTACTGCCATTAAAATTTTCGACAAAAGAGTATAATTTGTGGATTGATCCTTCATCTTTTGGGGCCTTAAATGCTGCAATTAATTTCCATTTCTGAGTTTCGGGCATAAAAAAGTAACCAGTATATGTGGTGCTATTAGTTGGACTATCTGGTAAAGCAGTTACTAAAAATTTATAAGTTTCTTCTGTCTTCCAAGGATATACCCAATGACTATGACCACCGGTTCCTTCATTGCCAAACCCATCTGCAACAACATCAGCTCCTTTCGCAATTAATTCTACTTTATTTTCTTCAGTAACTTTATTTCTGTCAACAGCTTCATTTCCTGCATCCCAAACAGAAAAAATAACTCTTCTTTCTGTTGGACTATTTACTTGGATGCCAAAATAACCACGAGCAAAACCGCAAGCCATATAATAACTGTGTAAAACATCAGAGCCCTTAGGTATGTTTATCTCATTGTAAAAAGAAAGGGCCTTTATACTATCAGGTAGCGGATAAAAAAGATGAACCGAAGCGGCATTTTTTCTTTGCTTGGAATTAAATTGAAGCTGTTCAGCAGCTTCACCAGTTAATAAAAGAGATTTTATTGCTGCAATCGAATTTCCTTTTTGAACTACTGAGGAAAGGGTTAATTCATAAAATCCAGTATCCGTAATTTCAATTTTGCCAATTGTAATTGGGATAAATTTTGTTGATTGTGGTACAGTCAAATTAAAATCTTTCTCAGCAAAATTTGCTAATAATGTATTACCAGTTGTCGCATTTTTAAGTAAGAGTGAAAGTGATAGATCTCCCGTTTTTCTAATTTTAAAATAGAATTTAATTTGAGTTTTAGGGTTGGTCCAGTTTTTAATACCATTGTCTTTTGAGAACATTTTGCTTTCTGTGTTATCATCAACAGGAACTACATAAGCTGTATAGGCAGGAATGGAAACAGTTACTTGTGCAATGGCAGATGGAATAAATGAAATGGTAACAAAAACCATCATCAGTAAGAATCTAATTTTCATTATTTTGGTTGTTTGGTTTAACTTATTGGCAAGTTAATAAGGAATTTTTAGAAACTAATTATTGTTTCAGGCATCAGAATTCGTTAACTTTAATGGACATTAATTTTACACATACAATTTATTTCAAACAATGATTAAGTCCATTATAACAGGTTCTGGAAGCTATATACCCACCTTCATTAAAACTAATCTTGATTTTACAACACATAATTTTTATGCTGAGGATAATACCCCTTTGGATATAGAACCACGCCTGATTGTTGAAAAGTTTAAAAAAATTACTGGCATAGTAGAACGTAGGTATGCTAATTCAGATATGGATTCTTCTGATATGGCAGCCATAGCAGCGGCTGATGCCATTGCTGATGCAAGATGCGATCCCGAAACTATCGATCAGATTATAGTTGCCCATAATTTTGGGAACGTAATAAAGCATACTATTCAAACTGATGTTTTGCCAGCTCTGGCATCAAGAGTAAAGCATGCGCTTAAAATAAAAAATCCCAACTGTGTTCCATATGATATTTTATTTGGCTGCCCCGGTTGGGTACAAGGCGTAATCCAAGCTGATGCTTTTTTTAAAGCAGGAATAGCCAAAAAATGTTTAGTAATAGGAACAGAAACTTTATCCAGAGTTTTAGATATGCATGATCGGGACAGTATGATTTTTTCTGATGGGGCTGGTGCTTGTTTATTAGAGGCAAATGAATCTTCTGAGAATCTATCGGGCATTTTAGGGAGCTGTGTACAATCTCATTGTCAAGATGAAGTGAACTATTTGAATTTAGGGAAATCTAATTATCCGGATTCTGATCCAAGGATTAGATATATAAAAATGAAAGGCAGAAAAGTATATGAATATGCATTGAAATATGTACCGGAAGCCATGAAGATTTGCTTGGATAAAAGCGGTGTGAAAATAAGCGATTTGAAAAAAATATTCATACATCAGGCTAATGAAAAGATGGACGAAGGAATAATAAAAGAAATGTATAAGTTGTATGGTATTACAGAAATCCCTCAAAACATTATGCCAATGAGTATCCATCATTTAGGGAATAGTTCAGTGGCAACGGTGCCTACTTTATATGATTTGGTGATAAAGGGTAAAATGCCTGAGCATGAATTAAAAACAGGTGATATTGTTTTATTTGCATCCGTAGGGGCAGGCATGAATATCAATGCTTTTTGTTACCGAATGTAGTTAAATGGAAGAAAAGTTTAATTAAAAAATGATATCCGAATTTAAATAAATTCGGCAGTAATGTATAATAGCTGTATATTTAAAAGAAAGCACTGCATGCAAACAGATTTGATTACGAAATTTATAGAGCCAACACATGTGGCAAAAACGAATTTAAAAATTGAGTTTAAAAAAAGAAATACCATAATTGGTGTTTTTATAAGCTCACCAGATTATGAAGATTTAAAAGTCAAAAACTTCTGGCGTATAGTAACGGAAAATCAAATTCCAGAATGGAGAAAAACCAATGATATTAAATTGGCCAGAATTTTTAGTGGATCGGAGTTTACAAAACTTTCTGTAGCTAAAGAGAAATAAAAAATTATCTCTATAAAAAAAAGGACTCAGTACGAGTCCTTTTTTATTTTGGTTAAATAAGTTTCGTTCCTTGCACTTCCATAATTAGGTTTTCACCATAACAACCCGCAGGAGTTTGATAACCCAACTTTAAATTTCCTTCTAATATTTTTTTGGTAATTAGTAAACTACTATGTGCGGTTAATGTATATCCATCTAAACAGCTGATTGCAGTTGTAATTATTTTTCCTTCAGCATTACTAACCTCTCCCCAAACAAGGCTACTACTTTTTTTTCTTTGCTCATTTGATGGGCCTGGAGGCCTAGACTTAATTTTTTTCTTTATGAAGTTTCGTACAAAATTTGTTCTCAACAACCAGTTGAAAGCCCATTGAAATTTCAACATCCTATATACTTTTGGTGCTATGCCAGTATAGGCTTCAATATTGGGGATGCAGGTTGTTGTATAGGCTGTTGAAACATCTCCCCAGGGAATGCTCATTACAAATAAGCTTTTATCTCCAAAATTCACCCACATTCCTTTATGTCCCAATGGACTGCCTACAATTTTTCCATTCAATCTTACAGCACCACCTTCTCCAATTTTTCCTGCCATCGTAATTGCTGTGCCATGCGATAAGCCTCCACCAACAGATGCAAAAGCCAGTTTTAGATGGGTGGCGTTGGGCATTTTATTTTTTAACTGAAGTGCTATACAATCGGTGGGTACTACATCAAAACCAACACCGGGCATTACCATAATATTTTTTTCTTTTGCTACTGCATCATACTTTTTTAGCATTTCAAAAACTGAAATGTCGCCATTGATATCAGTATAATGAACGCCAGTTTTTAAACAAGCTTCAATCATCTGCTTAGCAGTGTATACATAAGGTCCTGCAGCATGTAAAACTAATTTCACTTCTGATAAAGCTTTTTCTAAACTTTCCCTATCATCCAAATCAATAATTCGATAGGGGAGGTTTAATTCTTCGGCAAGTTGTTGTATTAATGATTCGGTTCTTCCAGCAAGGATGGGTTGTAATTGATAAGAAGCTGCCAGTTTTGCAATGAGTTTTCCAGTGTAACCATTGGCTCCGTATAATAAGAATTGATTTTGCATGTTGGAATGTACAATTTTTTAACTGCTTGAAAATAAAAAAGTCCATCTACCATTAGGCAGATAGACTTTCAACAAAATAAATGAAATTAATTTTATTTCTGTTCTTCCATATAACTTTCCATAGGCTCACAAGTGCAAATCAGGTTTCTGTCTCCAAAAGTATTGTTGATACGGCCGATTGATGGCCAGAATTTATTTTTTACCACATAAGCTAATGGGAATGCTGCCTGCTGCCTGCTATAAGGATGATTCCACTCATCGGCACAAACAACCATTTGGGTATGAGGAGCATTTTTTAGAGCATTATCTAACTTATCCGCTTTTCCTTCTTCAATGGCTTTTATTTCTTGATAAATACTTAAGAGTGCATCACAAAAACGATCCAACTCGGCTTTGTCCTCACTTTCTGTTGGTTCAATCATGATGGTTCCAGCAACAGGGAAACTCATAGTAGGAGCATGAAAGCCATAATCCATTAAACGTTTGGCAACATCTTCCGCTTCTATTCCGGCAGATATTTTAAAGGGCCTTAAGTCTACTATAAATTCATGTGCACAATAGCCATTATGACCTGTATACAAAATGGGGTAATAACTTTCTAATCTCGATTTCATGTAATTGGCATTTAATACCGCATACTGTGTTGCTCTTTTTACACCTTGTCCGCCTAACATTTTTATATAGGCATAACTAATTAATAAAATGCTGGCACTTCCATAAGGTGCAGCACTTACCGCTGGAATTGAACTGCCTGATGATTTTAATGTATCTTTTACATAATGACCTGGTAGATAAGGTTTCAATTTGTCATTCACACAAATTGGCCCAACACCTGGACCACCACCTCCATGAGGTATTGCAAAAGTTTTATGCAAATTCAAATGACAAACATCTGCCCCAATTATTCCAGGACTTGTTAAACCAACCTGTGCATTCATATTGGCTCCGTCCATATAAACTAAACCACCATTGTCATGAATTGTTTTGCAAATCTTTTTAATGCCCAACTCAAAAACACCATAAGTACTTGGATAAGTCACCATAAATGCAGCAAGATTGTCTTTATGTTCAGCTACTTTTAATTCAAGATCGGTAACATCAATATGTCCTTCAGCATCGCTTTTAATAACTACTACTTTCATACCCGCCATAATTGCACTGGCAGGGTTGGTGCCATGTGCTGAAATTGGAATTAATACAATGTTTCTATGGCTTTCATTTCTTGCAGCGTGATAAGCTCGTATTGTAAGTAAGCCAGCATACTCACCTTGGGCACCACTATTAGGCTGTAACGAACAAGCAGTAAATCCTGTAATCTTACTTAAGTATTCTTCCAGCTTTGTAATCATGTGCTGGTATCCTTTTGTTTGCGAGGCAGGAGCAAAGGGATGAATTGAACTAAATTCTGGCCAACTTACAGGAATTAATTCAGTTGCAGCATTCAACTTCATAGTGCAGCTTCCTAAACTAATCATAGAAGTATTTAAACTCAAATCTTTATTTTCTAATGATTTGATGTATCGCATCATTTGGCTTTCGCTGCGATGGGTATTAAAAACTGAATGCGTTAAATAAGTGGACCCTCTTTGTAATCCGTTTAGTTTTCCAAAAAGGGCATCGGCTTCATCAAAAAACAATTCAATGTCTTGCCCCATAGCTGCTTTGAATATAATTTTTAGATTTTTTTCTGTTTCTACAATATGATTACTTAACACTTCATCAATGGATAAACTTATAGAACCATTGTTATGGTAATGAAAATTTGCATTGTTTTTTTCTGCTACTTTTCTAAATGCAGCAACATCTACTACTTCAAAACTGATGGTATCGAAAAAATGACTGTTTAAAACTTTTACTCCAATGTTTTCCAAAGCCTTAGCTATGGAAGCCGTTAAAACATGGATACGCTGAGCAATTTTCTTCAAACCCTCGGGTCCATGATAAACAGCATACATGGCAGCCATATTGGCTAACAATGCTTGGGCCGTACAAATATTGGAAGTTGCTTTTTCTCTTTTGATGTGTTGCTCACGAGTTTGTAAAGCCATGCGTAAGGCACGGTTATTTTGTGCATCAATACTAATTCCAATAATGCGACCAGGGATGCCTCTTTTAAATTCTTCTTTGGTTGCAAAGAATGCAGCATGCGGACCGCCATATCCCAAAGGAACTCCAAAGCGTTGAGAAGAACCAATTGCCACATCAGCACCTAATTCGCCTGGAGAAGTTAATAAAGTAAGCGCCAATAAATCGGTAGCCATAACCACATAACCATTTACAGCATGCACTTTGTTAATGAATGTTTTATAATCTTCAACCGAGCCAATGCTGTTGGGATATTGAACTATGGTACCAAAATAAGTTTCATCAATGGTAGTTGTTTTATAATCGCCATAAACCAATTCAATTCCTATTGGAGTTGCTCTAGTTAACAGAACTTCTTTGGTTTGATCAAAAATGTGGTTGTCAACAAAAAACTTAGGAGCTGTAATTATTTCTGATTTGTTTTTGTGATGAAACAACATGGCCATGGCTTCTGCAGCAGCTGTGGCTTCATCTAATAGGCTGGCATTAGCTAGTTCCAATCCTGTTAAATCGCAAACCATGGTTTGAAAATTAAGTAAACTTTCCAATCGCCCTTGAGAAATTTCGGCCTGATAGGGAGTATACTGAGTGTACCATCCTGGATTTTCAAATACATTTCTTAAAATTACACTTGGGGTTATGGTATTGTAATAGCCCTGACCAATGTAAGTTTTGAATACTTTGTTCTTGGCGGCCACTTTTTTCAATTCGTCGAGGTATTCAAACTCGGTTTGAGCTTTTGGAAGTTTTAATTCCTTTTTTAATCTTATAGCAGAAGGTAAAGTTTTATCAATCAAAACTTCAATGCTCTCCACAGCTATGGTTTTAAGCATCTCATTGGTTTCTTCTTCATTAGGGCCAATATGGCGTGCAGTAAATTCGTGTTGCTGTTGATCAAAAAGATTCATGACTTAAGTTGAATTTTCAATGAAAAATTTGTGTGCCGCAAATTTACGATAACACAGTAAGAATTGATACTAATAAGTTCGCTACTTTTGACCTGTGGAAAATTGAGCTACATATACGGATTTAAAACCAATCAAATGGAAGAGGAATTACTAGAAAACTGGGAAAAAAAATCTGCGGATCATCAAAAACTGTATAAACAGTATCTCCATCGTGCTGATAAGAATAAAGTACTTAGAGCATTGCCAAACCTGCATGAAGAAGCTTTTGAAAAAATAGATTGTTTACAATGTGGTAATTGCTGTAAAACCTATTCGCCCAGGTTTAAAAAGCCCGATATTAAACGTATTGCCAAATATTTAAAGATGAAGGATGGTGATCTTATTAATAACTATTTGTTAGTAGACAGTGATGGGGATTATGTTTTAAAAACCCATCCTTGCCCATTTTTGGGAGCCGATAATGAATGTGGAATTTATGAAGTAAGACCATCCGACTGCCATCGTTTCCCATATACTGATGAAGATGTGCTTTTAAAAAAACAACAGCTTACATTAAAAAACAGCAGCTTTTGCCCGGCTGTTTATTTTGTGTTAGAAAAATTGATAGCTACTGTACCTAAGTAATTATTTTGTAGTTAATTCTAAAAATGCGGCATTCAAGGGTCTTTCTATTCCGTTTCCTTTCCATTCTGGCGAACCAGGAATTTCTGTAGCTTTTAAAATTTCTTCTTTTGTTTTTCCAGCCTTAATCTCTGCTTCAGTAAATTTTAAAACATTGCCTAAATAGTCACCAAATAATTTAAGGTCATCTGCTTTAGCCATCACATCAAAACCTTCGGCAGCATGGCCACAAATAAATTTAGTTTTTTTGTCGAAGGTAGAAACCGCTTTGTCCAAAACCTTTATCCAGTTGGTAATATCAGCCCCCGATGTTTTATCAATAAATGGATGCCTGCGGTTAAAAACCAAATCACCCATGTGTACAATATTGGCATTTTTAAACTGAATTAAACTATCGCCATTGGTATGGCCAGCCCCAAAATAATGCATGCAAATTTCTTCTTTATCAAATTTTTCACACCAGGTATCTGTAAAGATTTTATCGGGATACAATTGTTGGTCCTCTTTCTTTTGAGCTATAGCAACTCTTTCTTGATTGGCTTTAGAATTGGCATGAGCAAGCACATGCTTAACATTCCCTTTAAAAGCAATGTTCCCAGAACTGTGATCCCCATGGTGATGGGTATTGATTAAAAGTTGAAATGGCTTTTCGTTTTTCTTTTTCAATTCATCAATCAGGTGTTGTGCCTGTTCAGGAAATTGGGTGTCTATCACCACATTCCCATTTGGCGATAACATAAATCCAATGGTACCTCCCTTTTCAGTAAAGATGCCAATTTCATTGGTAAGCATGGTTATTTTCCAGGCCGGATCGGTTAGAAAAGCGGCTAATGATTTTTTATTAAATACAGCTAAACTGGCTAAGGTTAATCCCGTATTGCGGAGAAAAGATCTACGTTGCATACATATTGATTTTATGGAACATTAAGTTACAATTATAAAACAATATACAAGTAGCAATTGCTTTAAATTCTGAAAACTAATACTCCAGTTTTTTTAAATTCGGAAATTTGAACCATGTGCCTACTACTACAAGTATTGACATGGCTCCACCAAACATAATGGCCGGTAAAGTGCCAAAGATTCGTGAGGTAACACCACTTTCAAATTGCCCCAACTCATTAGAAGAATTGATGAAAATTAAATTGATGGAAGCCACCCTGCCTCTTAGTTCATCGGGGGTATACAATTGAACAATTGTGCCTCTTACAACCATACTTACTGCATCAAAAAGACCGGCTATTAATAAGGCCATAAAGCTGAGCCAATAAACTTTCGAAAGACCAAAGAGTATGATAAAGAAACCGAATGCTGCAACTGATAGCAGCATTTTTAAACCCTGTTTTTGTTTCATAGGAAATTTAACCAAGATGGCAATACATAGCAAGCTTCCAATATCCATGGCGGCATTTAAAAACCCATAGCCAATAGGCCCTGTGTGTAAGATGTTTTCTGCCACTTCTGGAATAAAAGCTACGGCGCCTCCAAAGAGTACTGCAAATAAATCCAAGGACAATACACCTAGCAGATTTTTATTGTTGAAAACAAAGGTAAAACCAGATTTAATCCCTCTTAAAATGGTTTCTTTTTGTGATCTTAGAATTGGTGGTTTAGGGTAAAGCCTGAAAGCAAAACAGATAGCAACGATGATTAAAACGGCAGTGGCAAAATAGGCATTGGATATACCCACAAATGCAATTAATAAACCTCCTAAAGCATGCCCAACTACTGAAGATATTAACCAGGTTGAAGAATTATAGGAAATAGCTTTTTGCAATTGTTCTCTTTTAACAATGGCAGCAATCATGCTATTGGCAGCAGGCCCTGCAAATGAACGGATGACTCCTGTACAAAAAACTACAATAAAAATTACAGAGAGTTTAGTGGCATTTGTCAAATTATAATTTGAAAAGCTGATGAATGCCAAAGCCAGCGCACAAAGTAAATAAAAGGCAAATGCCCAAATGAGTATATTCTTTTTGTTGTGCTTATCAATGTAGTCACCAGCATAAAGGGCAGTTATGGCTGCAGGAATAAATTCGGTTAATCCAGCTAAACCAACCATATACGTATTGGCCAAATGAAAAACCTGATAGATTACGATAGTGGTAATCATCCTAAAGCCCAGAACAAAAAATAGTCTGGCATAAATAAAATTCCAAAATTCTTTAGGAAGTTTTTCGCTGATCATCTTTTAAGATTATGGCAAAGTTATATAATGTTGACCCCCATCATATTCTTTATCTAATGCGTCAATAATGATTTTAAAATGTGCTTCATTTCCTAAAAAGTCAGCATTTTCGGCATTAATAAAAAGGGTTTTAATATTATGCTGCTTTATATATTGTGTATAGGTTTCCTGCAGGGTTAATAAGTATTCATCAGGAATTGATTGTTCGTAATCCCTATTCCTCTTTTTAATATTCTCCTGTAAAGTATCTACCGGTTTATGTAAATAGATGAGTATGTCAGGTTGAACAATTTGAGGATTAATGATATCGAAAAGTTTTTGGTATAATCTAAATTCCTCATCCGGTAAGTTAACCTTGGCAAATAAAAGGCATTTTGTAAAAAGATAATCGGAGACGGTAATGTTTTGAAACATATCCTTGGTTTGTAACAAATCTTTCAACTGTTTATACCTTTCGGCCATAAAAAATAGCTCCAATGGAAAAGCATAATGACCCGGGTTTTCGTAAAATTTTGGCAGAAAGGGATTGTCGGCAAATTCTTCCAGAATTAAACGGGCATTATAATGTTCGCTTAACAAGTTGGCAAGCGTTGTTTTTCCAGCCCCAATATTCCCTTCTATTGTAACAAAATTATATTTCATGCATTAAATTCAAACGGACTGCAAAATAAGAGGAAACTGCCTGAGCACCATTAAAACTTTTTCACATTTAGTGTATCTACACAGTTAATAAATAATTGATGAATTGTTGTTTGAAGAACAGGGTGTTTTAAATTGGGAGAAAGCTCATTTAAAGGTACCAATACAAACCGCCTGTTTTGTAATTGAGGATGTGGTACAAAAAGGGTAGAGCTTTCTATTATTTCTCTATTGAAAAACAAAATATCGATGTCAATAATACGTGGAGCATTTTTTCGGGTGCGTATCCGTCCCATTTCTTTTTCAATCTTTAAAATTTCCTGCATGGTTTGTTCTGCAGATAACTTGCTGTTCACAATAACTACCTGGTTTAAAAAATCGGGTTGATTAGTATTGCCCCAGGCAGCAGTAGAATAAAGACTGGATTGACGGTTAATAGAGCCAATTTGTTTCTTAATGAGACTGGCGGCTTTTAATAATTGCTTTTTACTTTCGCCCATATTACTTCCAAGTAAAATGTAAATGATATTCATAGTTTAAAAAAATGATGATTTATAGCTGCTGCAAGTTAATTATATCTGCAATTACAATAGCTTTACAGCTTTAACAAAAAAATGTAATGCAAAAATACAGTCAGGTTAAAGCCATGTTGGCAATTACGAAAGCAAGTTTGAGAGCCATTTTCAGAAGCCCATCATCTGTGGTTTTCAGCTTTGTGTTTCCCTTTGTATTTATTTTGGTATTTGGTTTTATTGGCAATAATGGTACTGCCCCTGTTTATAAAATTGTTATTGCAAAAGACTGCGATACTGCCAATGCCTTTTTTGATTCCCTTAAATTAAGCAGCCGTATAAAAATTGTTTCTTTTGATAGCGAAGAGGAATTACAGCTCCAAATTGTTAAAGGTAAAATAGCTGGAATCTTGTCTATTCAAAAATCGCAATTGGGAAATCCTCAGTATACTTATACTATCAAAAGCTCAAATGCCAGCAATGATAAATGGCCACAGTTGATGCCCGTTTTGGAAGGCATTGCCAATAAGATAAGCAATAATAGATATCCCGACAGGCCAAGTTTTGCCAATGCTGATTTTAACTATCAAAGAGATATTGCTGAAGTAAGGGAATATAAAACCATTGACTTTATCCTGCCAGGACAATTGGGATTTTCTTTATTGAGTACCGGAGTGTTTGGCGTGGCTTTTATGTTTTTTAATTTGAGAAACCAGATGATATTGAAAAGATTTTTTGCAACAC
This sequence comes from uncultured Chitinophagaceae bacterium, assembly GCA_947085175.1. Taxonomy (GTDB): domain Bacteria; phylum Bacteroidota; class Bacteroidia; order Chitinophagales; family Chitinophagaceae; genus Ferruginibacter. The sequence goes on along the minus strand of CAMTVJ010000005.1, from coordinate 305,884 downwards.
CTATTTCACGTACTTATATTGTATTAGGAGAGGCATTAAGTAGGGTTTTGTTTCAAATGCTTACTGCCATCGTTATTATTTTAGTTGGTTATTATCTCTTTGGCTTTACATTAATTAATGGGTTTCAAACGGTTTTAGACATGCTGGTGCTGAGCTTTTTTGGGTTAGCGGTTTTTATGGGGTTTGGTTTTATTATAAGCGGACTTGCCAAAAATGAAAGTTCCATTCCACCTTTTGCTAACTTAGTTACGATGCCTCAGTTTTTAATGGGAGGTACTTTTTTCTCTATCGATGTATTTCCTCAATGGTTACAGCCTATTTCAAAATCTTTGCCGCTTACTTATTTAAATTCGGCATTAAGGGCTGTTGCTTTTGAAGGACAAAGTTTATGGGATGTGCGTAGTGATATTGCCATTCTGTTGGCATGGGCTGTTGTTTTATACATCATTGCAATTAAAGTTTTTAAATGGGAATAATATGAATATGCGTTTGTTTAAAGGATTTTTTATTGTGTTGTTGGGATTGTTTGTCGTTGTTACTATCATGTCTTTGTTTATACCATCAAAAATTATGGTTACAAAGGGGGTTGTAATTAATGCTGATGCAGAAAAAGTATTAGCCGAAATTAAAAATCTGCAAAATTGGAAACACTGGCAGCCGGTTTTTATGGTCGATTCTTCAAATCTTACTTTTAAAGATGAAGAAAATGGTATTTTTAAAACCTGTGAATGGGAGAGCAAAGGGAAGAAGAATAAAATTACCATCAAGTCTCAATCAAAAGAAGGTGTAAATGTTTCTTTAAATAGAGAAGGGGAGAATGAAGTATTAAATACGATTACTGTTTTGCCATTGTCTGATACCAACCAAGTGCAGGTAGATTGGAATGTACTGATAAAATTAAAATGGTACCCCTGGGAAAAATTCTATGGTATTTTTATTGAAAAAATAACTGGCGATGGCTACGAAGCAGCTTTGAATAGTTTAAAGAAACATGTAGAAGCTAATTAAGTAGGGAAACTGACCTTACCCATTGAAACAGCTGGAATGCCAACTGCATTTAATTGAAAAGTAACGTTATTACCACTTACAGTTTCATTGGCCAATAAAGCAAATAGCACAGCTTCTTTTGCATCGGGATTAATTCCCAACTCTTCAGTGGTTTTAAAATTGCAATCAGGTAATTGATCATATAGATGCTGCATCAATAATGGATTGTGGATACCACCTCCGCTGCAAATCACTTGTAAATTGTTTGGGTTTTTCACATTAGACAGGATGGCTTCAACAATCATATCAGCAGAAAATTTAGTGAGCGTTGCCATTGTATCTTCTACCGAAATAGAGGAAATGCCAGTTTTAATTTTGGCTGATTCTAAAAATGATAAATTGAATAATTCTGGTCCTGTTGTTTTTGGAAACGGCAATTGAAAGAATGCATTTGCTTTTAAAGCTGATAGTAAAATGTCATTTACTTTACCAGCTTTAGCAATAGCTGCCCCTTCATCAAAAAAATGTCCTGGAAAATTTGCTTGAACAAAAGCATCCATCATCGTATTCCCAGGGCCAATATCCGAACAAATAATTTTCCCTTCCTCCTCAGAGCCTGGTAAGTAAGTGAAATTGGCAATGCCACCTATATTTAACAAAACTCGATTTTCTCCTTTTTTGTTGAACAATAAATAATCGCCATAAAAAGCAAGGGGGGCTCCTTCGCCTCCCGTAGCAATTTGCTTTTGCCTAAAATCGCTAATGGTAATGATGCCTGTTGCTACAGCAAGATGATCCCCATCTCCAATTTGTAAAGTAGAATTGCCAAACTTTAATTGTTTGTGTAAACTCTTAGGCGAATGAAAAATGGTTTGACCATGGCTGGCTAATAAATCTACTTCTTCATTCTTCATTTTCCATTTTGCTAAACAAGTATTGATCATTTGGGCTTGCTGCAAAGCTATCCAGGGGTTAAGCAAACAAAGTTTTTCCAGATTGATTTCCTGTTTAGAAAAAACAGTTCTTACTTCTGTTTTAAAATCATCGGTATAAGGGATTGTTTCAAACTCAAGTAGTTCCATTTTAGTATTAATGCCGTTGCCCGTTACTTTGCAAAGGGCAACATCCAACCCGTCTAATGATGTACCACTCATTAAACCAATAATCAACTTTTTAGGCTTTTGGGCAATATCATAAAGACTTTGAATACTAGAATGCATATTATGATTGAATAAAATGAAGATTGCGTTTTATGCCTTCAAACTTACTCCTTTTAAGCGGAGAATTTTTGAAAATGGTTTTAAAAGATTCTTCTGTCATATCCTCCCAATCATTGATGGATAAATTTAAAACTTGTGGAATAGGGGTAAAATTTATTTCTTTTGTGGGAGAAGAAAAACGATTCCAGGGACAAACATCCTGGCAAACATCACAACCAAACATCCAATTGTCAAATTTGCCTTTCATTGATTCTGGAATTAATGCATCTTTCAGTTCGATAGTAAAGTAGGAAATACATTTGCTGCCATCCACCACTTTGTTATCCATTATGGCATCTGTAGGACAATGATCGATGCATTTGGTACAAGTGCCGCAATAATCTTTTACAAATGCATTATCATGTATCAATTCCAAATCCACGATCAGTGTTGCAATAAAAAAAAATGAACCACTGTTTTTGTTGATAAGATTTCCATTTTTACCAATCCATCCCATTCCAGACTTTTGAGCCCAAGATCTTTCCAAAACCGGAGCACTATCTACAAAACCTCTACCATTTACTTCGCCAATACTTTCCTTTAGTTGAGTAAGAAACAATTTTAATTTTGACCTTATCACTTCATGGTAATCATTACCAAAAGCATATTTCGAAATTTTTGGGGAATCAAATGATTGTTCTTTTTCTGGAAAATAATTTAACATTAACGTAATCACCGACTTTGCACCAGGAACAAGCTTAGTGGGGTCAACCCTTAGGTCAAAATGGTTTTCCATGTATTGCATATTGCCATGCATTCCTTTGTTAAGCCATAGTTCCAGTCTTTTAGCATCTTCATTTAAAAATTCGGCTTTGGCAATACCACAATGATCAAACCCCAGGTTGATGGCAGTATTTTTTATAAGTGCAGTATTGGTTTGTACATTAATCAATGGAATTACAAATTAAAATCTAATGTCGTATCCAATGGTACCTATTAACTCAAAATACCCAAAACTGTGTTTTGCCCTAATCCCTTTAATAGCATTGCTATTGGATAAGGCATTAACATATTTTACAAAACCTGTTTTAGCCGTTCCTTCTATAAAAAACTTTTTAAAAGGATAGTACCTTAATCCCGACTCTGCACTGATATTATAACCAGCTACATGGAACGCATTATTTAATTTATCCCCCTTCCAGGTAAAATCGGTTCTGGGAATATTAATGCCTGCACCTGCCTTCCAAACGAAATTAATTACAGGCCTTGTTTTAGCCTTGTTCATTAATAGGGTTTGTTGTTGCACATAATTGAAATGTAACCAATTGGCGCCATCGGTATGTTCAAGATGCAAAAAAGTATTTGGATTAATAATACTGTCGCCATTAACAATTTTGCCTTCAATGGTACCAGTAACTCTTACTTTTTGTCCATCAGTTACTATGTACTTGGCATGATCAAAATTTAATTCAATAGCCTTTGTTTGGTTTTTATTTAAATAAAAACCAATTCTGTAATTGTATTGAGGGATGGAAACATCAAGCGGTGATTCAATAATTGCCGACAAGTCTGGTCGGTCATGCGCCTTTGCTTTATGCAATGTAAAATCGGTGCCATTAGGCATCGAAATATGAATATTACTCTTGCTATACCATTCTGTATTGTAACCCCATTGAATGTACATACCTGTTAAGCGTCTCGTTTTCTTTTGAGAATAAACACTGAGTACAGAAAATAATATTAAACCTAAAAAAGCAGTTTTTTTCATCTAGTGAACAAAATTATTTATAACGATAATTAAACATTGGTAACCTTAATGGCGAATGATCAAAAATAGGTTAATCTTAGCTGGCTTCCTTAAAATTTAGTTTATTAGGTTAATCTGTTAGAATTGCAGACAAATAAATCTTATGCTGCACATGCGGCAGTCCAACTTGCTATTTTATGCCATAATTGCCTTGAAAAGTAGATTGGATAAGATTTTGAGATAGCTATATCAAATTACAAAAGATGAGTGTACAAAATTTAACCATAAAATCGCAGGAGATATTGCAGCAAGCCCAGCAGCTTGCCTTTAATGCTGGCCATGCCAATATTGAAACAGAGCATATCTTAAAAGCTATGTTGAATGATAAAGACTCTGCCATTGAATTTTTGTTGAAGAAAAATAACGTAAACATTAATTATTTAGATGAGAAGCTGGAAAATTATTTACTTAAACTTCCAAAAATTTCAAGTGGGGAGCCTGCACAATCTTTAAGCAGAGATGCCAACAATGTAATACTTAAATCATCTGCATCATTAAAAACCTTTAATGATGAATTTGTAAGTGTAGAGCATTTATTGATCGCTTTATTGCAAGGATCCGACAATACATCTAAATTATTAAAAGATGCAGGACTTACAGAAAAGGGTTTGATTGCTGCTATTAAAGATTTAAAAAAGGGTTCAACTGTTTCCTCTCAAACCTCCGAAACGCAGTTTAATGCCCTTAATAAATTTGCAAAAAATTTAAATGAAATGGCCAGGGCAGGAAAACTAGATCCTGTTATTGGAAGAGATGAGGAAATAAGAAGAACACTACATATCCTTTCACGCCGCACAAAGAACAATCCTATTTTAGTAGGAGAGCCAGGTGTAGGTAAAACGGCTATTGTAGAAGGCTTGGCTATGAGGATCATCAATGGCGATGTACCTGAGAATTTAAAATCGAAAATTATTTTTGCCCTCGACATGGGACTTTTGATTGCCGGAGCAAAATATAAAGGGGAGTTTGAAGAAAGGCTAAAATCGGTCATTAAGGAAGTGACAGGCAGCGATGGGGAAATTGTTTTATTTATAGATGAGATACATACACTAGTAGGTGCAGGAGGAGGTGATGGCGCCATGGATGCAGCCAATATTTTAAAACCAGCATTAGCAAGGGGAGAGCTGAGAGCTGTAGGTGCAACTACTTTAAATGAGTATCAAAAGTTTTTTGAAAAAGACAAAGCCTTAGAGCGTCGTTTTCAAAAAGTGATGATAGATGAACCCACTATTGAGGATGCTATATCTATTTTACGTGGATTAAAAGACAGGTACGAAACCTATCATCATGTTAGAATTAAGGACGAAGCCATTATTGCAGCAGTAGAATTATCTCAACGATATATTACCGATAGGTTTTTGCCTGATAAAGCAATTGATTTAATTGATGAAAGTGCTGCCAAGTTGAGGCTGGAGATGAATAGTATGCCAGAAGAATTGGATGAATTGGAAAGAAGGATCCGCCAATTGGAAATTGAAAGAGAGGCCATTAAAAGAGAAAATGATGCACAAAAATTAAAGCAGTTGAATACGGATATCTCCAACCTGGCTGTTGAAAGAGATACTTTTAAGGCCAAATGGACACAAGAAAAAGAAGTAGTTGAAAAAGTGCAAAATGCTAAGGCCGAAATTGAGAATTTAAAACTAGCCGCCGATAAAGCTGAAAGAGAAGGGCATTATGGGGAAGTAGCAGAAATTAGATACGGAAAAGTAAAAGAACAGGAATTAATTATTGAAAAATTTACCGCACAATTATTGGCTAGTACCGAAAAAAGACTGTTAAAGGAGGAGGTTGATGCCGAAGATATTGCAGAAAATGTAGCAAAGGCAACTGGTATTCCTGTGATGAAAATGCTGCAGAGTGAAAAAGACAAGCTACTTAATTTAGAAGAAGAATTACATAATAGAGTAATTGGACAGGAAGAAGCCATTGAAGCCGTTTCAGACGCCATTAGAAGGAGCAGGGCGGGCTTACAAGACCCTAAAAAGCCAATTGGTTCCTTTATTTTCCTTGGCACTACTGGTGTAGGTAAAACTGAATTAGCAAAAGCATTGGCCAACTATCTTTTTGACGATGATAGTATGATGACCAGAATAGATATGAGCGAATATCAAGAGAAACACGCAGTTAGCCGTTTAATTGGTGCTCCTCCAGGCTATATTGGCTACGAGGAAGGGGGGCAATTAACAGAGGCTGTAAGGCGTAAACCATACAGTGTTATACTGCTTGATGAAATTGAAAAGGCACATCCTGACGTTTTTAACGTACTTTTGCAACTATTGGACGATGGCAGGTTGACGGATAATAAGGGTCGTATAGTTAATTTTAAAAATACGATAGTGATTATGACTAGTAATTTAGGTAGTCACATCATCCAGGAGAACTTTGAAAAGGTAACAGATGACAATAAAAACGAATTGGTTGATCAAACAAAAGCAGAAGTAACTGCCTTGTTAAGGCAAACCATCCGTCCAGAGTTTTTAAACCGAATTGATGAAATTATCATGTTTCAGCCTTTAATGAGGAAAGAAATTAAGGGTATCATCAGGTTGCAACTAACAGATTTAAAGGAATTAGTGCAAAAATCGGGGATCAACTTACAATTTAGTGAGTATATATATGAATACTTGGCTGCCAATGGTTACGATCCACAGTTTGGCGCCAGGCCACTTAAAAGGTTAATTCAAAAGGAAATTGTAAACCGCTTAAGTAAAAGAATTTTGGCTGGCGATCTTGATAAAAGCAATCCTGTTTTGGTGGATGTTTTTGATAATACTGTGGTTTTTAGAAATGAAGCAGCACATACCGAAACAAAAAAAGAAAAGAAAATTAAACAAGAATTAGAATAATAATAAAAAAGCGTTGTTGTAAAACAACAAATTAAACACACACTATGGCAATGAAAGTTAAAGAGGTGGTAGAGATCATCCCACCAAAAGATATTTATGTTGGTAATCCCGATGCGGCAGTTACCTTAATGGAATTTGGTGATTACGAAAGTGAGGATTGTGCAAAAGTAAATGAAGTAGTAAAAAAACTATTAGAAGAATTTGATGGTAAGATAAGGTTTCAGTTCCGTCATTTTCCTTTAACAAAAATCCATCAACGTGCCATGAAAGCTGGCGAAGCTTCAGTTGGAGCATCACAAGCGGGTAAGTTTTGGGAAATGCATAATATTTTATTTGAAAACCGTCGTCAGTTAGGTACAACAAGTTTAAAGCTGTATTCTAAAGAAGCCGGGGTTATTAATAAACATTTCCTAGATGATTTAATCAATTCTACCTACGGATGGCATGTTCGTAACGACTTGAATGAAGGGATTGATTTGGGAGTTAGAGAAGTTCCTGCTTTTTTTGTAAACGACGAAATGTTTACCGGAAAGCCAACTTTTGAAAACTTGAGCAAGGATATTAATTCTGCACTTAAGAAAGTAAAAAAGAAAGCACCAGCTAAACAAAGAGCATAAAATTTAAATGCCCCAACAATCGTTGGGGCATTTTTTATTCCACTTCCATCATATAACTGATGAATTCTTTACCATTTATGAAAACGGTTAATGGGTAGCTCCCTTCTATATTTAACTTGTAGTTTATTTTCAATTGCCCATCCAATAAAACATAACTCACTTCTTTTACCTGGTATTTTTTTCTTTCGCCAGTGGCGATGGAAACCTTTGTTATTTTTTCTCTTGTATTAATATTGAAGATGAGCGCCATTGAATTACCAAGTTTCTCTCTAATCTTCCCATCACTGGGTGTAAATTTCTTTAAACGAAAATCATGTGCTGCCTGTTTGATGATGGGTAAATTATAAAAAGCTGATTTGTTTTTTGGAGCCGAACCTAATTTCCAGGCTTCATTATCGGGATAATGTTGCCAATTGAAAATGGTTTTATCCGAAAAGAAATATGCATCTGTAAATGATTTGGTAAAAACTTTAAGATCATTATCGGCAAATCCACTGCCCCAGGCGGGGTCTACGTAATACCAGGTTTCGGGGCTTTGTCCCAACTGTACCACAGCCCAACTATGATTAAGTTCATCAGTATTTTCGCCAATATCTTCACTACTATTTTTTACAAAACCATCAGCAGTTAAACAACGAACACCTGCACTACTGCACATGTCCTGAAAAAGGCTGGCAAAGCCAATGCCCACAGCTTTACGGTACAACAGTACTTCGGTAGGGCTGTTTTTAGTTGTACTTAAATTTCGTGCCGTCTTTAAATCGTAATCAATATTTGTGGTAATCCAATAATAAATGGCACGTACTTTATCTGTTTTGTCTTCAAAGCGGCCAGTAATAATTTTACTGATAGTGCCCATCGTCATACTATCCAAACTACCCAGGCTTTTTACATACGCATCTACATCTTTAAAATCTCTACCATCGGTTTGACAAAAAAGATTGAGCTGTAAGCTGATAAAAAAACAAAGCAATCCGTGTTTAATGAATTTTGTCATGATATAAAAATAGGAATCTAAAAGTTAATAAAAAGAAAACCATTTTATTTAAAATCAAAAAGGGTAGCGGTAAACACTCCTCGTTCACGGGGTTTAAAAATGGCTTTCCAGTTGCCATGGTACTTAATTAGTGAGGGAACTAAAAGATCTCCAAATTTTGTCATCTGCACTTCCATCAGAACTTTAAAATCGTAAACAGCAGCACTGTAGCTTAATGAATAATTACGGGCCATTACTTCATATGTTTGATCATTAAACCAGGTAGTCATTTCATCAATCACTACTTTGTTTCTGCTTTCGGGTTTTACTTTTTGTTTAAATACAAAGCAATTGAGGTTGTTGTAAATAACCATATCAATTTCCATGTCATAATATTCAGCCATGGCATCTTCAAATATTTCTGTTTTATTGCTGATAAAGGGTAGCCCGTTTATTTTTTTACCAGGATTGAAGAATAACATTTTCAATTGTTCCTTTTGTTTTTGAATACCCTTTTTTCCAATCGTGTTAAATTCTCTTCCAGCCACAATATTATCTTCTCCACAAATAGAATCTTTGGTAAAAAATAGGGAAGCATACATTTGGGCAGTGTGGTAATTAAACTCGTGGTTTTCATCATACATGTCTCCAAAAACTTCTTCCTCAAGGGTTATCATACTACGGCAATGCTTGCTACGGATTTGCCTGGTCTTACTTTGTAAACTGGCTTTGGAGGTACCGTCGCTATTATTCATTCTGATATCGTTAATAGAGGTAAAACCAAGTATACGTAGGTTACGGAAGGCTTTGTAAAAAGAGCTGTCGTTCTTAATGCGGTTGATGAAAACGGGTACATTCAATTTATTGTTGATCACCAGTTCACTAAGGGTGATTGTTTTATTGCCTACATGCACAGAACTGTCTTTACCAGTTTGAGCAAAGCAGCAAATATTAAAAAGTAGGCAAAAAAAAGCAGGTATGATTTTTTTAATCATACCTGCAAGATAATATAGTTGCTCTACGAATGAATAGAGAAACAGTTTCGAAATTAATTACTACCCTTCTTGTTAGTTACCGGTGTTGTTGTTTCTACTTTCTGTGCCTCTTGAGTAAGTTTTACTTCAGGCATTTTGTAAGTATTAACAGGTGTTTCTGTACTTTGAACAGCAGCCGCTTCATTTGCAATCAAACTGCTATTCGGTAATGGAACCATTGTGCCTGGTATTGTTTTATCGGCATATGGAGTAGCTGTAGGCTTTGCCATTTCCGTTTTAGTGGTAGGCACCTGCTTTTGAGAAGCATTTAATGCTTTTACATCATCGGTAGTAATGATTTGTACCTCTATTTTGTTTTGTGCTACAGGTGCTGCTGCTTCAGTATTCACAACTGTTGGTTTTAAAGCAACCGGAGTTGTATTTTCTGGCTTATAAGCTGGATAGTTATTAGCCACTGGTTTTTGAGCAGTTGCATTTTGTGTGGCAACTGGTTTTTGTTGATTTAAAGCTTTTTGTTGATTATAAGCTTTTTGATTGGTAGCATACTCAGAAGCTGACATTGGGAATTGTTTACCTTCAACAACAATTGTCTTGTTTGCAGTTGCATTGTTTTCGGTAACAGAAGCTGATTGTGCAAGAGAAGAATTACTAATTGTAAAACTTGCCACTAAGCTGCATAATAAAAATGTATGTTTCATATTATTTATTTTTTTGAATGATTTAATTTTAGTGAACAAGATGTATAACAAAATTATTATCAGGTGTTCCAAAACCAGCTACAGTAGCAGAAGAGCCTGTAGTTTGAAAAGCCTGAATTTTTACTTGATCTCCAGCTGTTAATTGTAATAAAGCCCTAGCTTCACCCTTAATATATTGACTGGTAGTGTTAGTTCCATCTGCTCCTAATTCTACTTGTACTCCATTAACTCTAATAACTGTATTCTGTGATCCTGTGTTGGCTGCAAATGTATTCCAAACATATTTAGCAGATATAGAATACAAACCAGTCACAGGTACTGTATATACGCCAGTTCCTGTATTATAATTAAATCCACCTTCTTCAAATGCTACAGAATTCCAAACAAGGTCAGTCATTGTTGAATTAAGAACAGTAGTAGCTGATAAACCACCTACTCTTAAACTTACCTTAGGAGTAACAACAGGTGCTACCCAGCTGGCATTTCCCGCTGCATTGCTTGTTAAAACTCTACCAGCAGCTTGTGTGCCATCTGTTAATTTAAACGTACCATTTACATCTAATAATGCCATTGGTGTAGCCTGGTTAATACCAACATTACCAGTAGAATGAATTCTCATTCTTTCGGCCAAAGCATTGGCAGATGCACCTGGGATTTTAGTAGAAAAAATTAATGAAGAACTAAATGCACCATCATCATTGGCTGTTATTCGAGCGCCAGGAATACTACTGCTAAATGCATATCCAATAGGAACAAAATCAAGTGCTACCTGGTTGTTAGCCCATGGTGCAGCATTATTTTCTAACATTAACTGTCCACCCATTCCTAAAACAGTAGCTTTACTAACTTGTAAAGGTTGCATAGGAGCTGTAGTACCCACACCCACATTAGTACCATTATCCACTATCATAGAGTTACTGATGGTTGTTCCATTAGGCGTCCATTTAGCTACATAATTTAAAGTACCATTACCAGATACGCCATTAATTGAAGTAAGGGTTTCCCAAGTTGCATTACCCGCAGCATCACTACGTAAAATTCTGTTAGTTGCAGCGCCTTGTCCCTGAATCTGAACTCTTCCAAATGTTTGTAATCCGTATCCAGTTCCTACATTAAAGGCTAAAACACCTGTACCAGAATTAGCAATACCTACTACGCCCAATCCAGCATCAGTTATACCCTGTACACCAATTCCGCTAAATTGACTTACTGTTGTACTGGTTGCAGCGATACCTCTAAGAGCTGTAATTCCTGAAATTATCGAAGCGCTGGCTGTGATAGGAAAAAGCCCAGTTACTGCTGAAGATTCAATAGCACTTCCATAAGTAGTATTTGTGGCTTGTGCAAATATTGATGAGCTTGAGTTTCCTATATTAGTATTGTTTACCATTAGACCTCTGCTAGCAGCTCCTGCATTTGATATATCCAATCTTGCATTTGGTGAAGTAGTCCCTAATCCAATATTTGTTCCATTATCAAATAACTGAGAGTTTCCAATGGTTGTTCCATCAGGGGTCCATTTACTCATGTAATTTAAAGTACCAGTACCAGAAACTCCACCAGAGGCAGCTAGGGTTTCCCAAGTTGCATCTCCTACGTTGTTACTAGTTAACACACGATTTACGCCAGCTCCCTGGCCTTGAATTTGAACTCTACCTGAAGTTACCATAGCATATCCTGTACCCAATGATTGAGCTATTAAGCCTGTTCCAGTAGACACTGAAGTAGCAACAACACCAATGCCAGTATTAGTAAGACCAGTTGTTCCCCATGCACTTTCAGATGTACCTTGTATACCAATTCCTGAACTGGAAGAACCAGTCATAGCAGTTGGTAAGCCAGTCCATAAAAAAGTTAGACCACTAGTTGTACCTCTTCTGGCATACAATGAGTTATTGCTATAACTTACGAAGCTGGTATTAGCATTGTCAATCCTTAAAGTATTGTTTGTATTGGCACTATTTGTATTGGTAATGGTTGAGCTGATACCCGTTCCTGCAGTTGTTACATTCATTACTGTATTGGCATTACCGGCACCTAAATTGAAGTCAGCTGCACGGCCGTTTAAACTTGAACCACTTACACCAATACCTGTTCCAAAAGTAAAACCTGTTACACCAGAAAATCCATTATTACTTGTACCCATAATTCCGTTTCCAGTAGAACTGCTACCAAAAATTCCAATGCCATTGTCACTTTCACCCCATACTCCTTTTTTGGCTACTACCAATATACCACTTGAGCCTGCTGTTCCACGTACGCCAGATGCGGCAGTACCTGTTGTTAGTGTAGTACCAGTTAAGGCATCTGCATTGGAAGCAGTATTGGTAGTTTGAAATAAACCTGCACCAGTTAAAGCGTTATTTACAGAATGTAAACGAGCAGTAGGAGCAGTAATATTTCCGATTCCAACATTTCCACCATTTAAGTTCATAATCACATCACCAAAAACAGAACCTGATGATTGAATGCCTTGAATGACACCATAACCACCACTTTGTTGCGAAATTCCTAAATGTAAACCTGTAAAACCACCTGCAGCAGGATTGGTGCTAATGCTCATACCACCTGTGCCAGCTGGATTTACTTGAAATTTATCAACGGCTGTACTAGTATTAATACCTACGTTGGTTCCATTATCAAAAATTTGAGAGTTACCTATTGTAGTTCCATTAGGTGTCCATTTTGCAACTGTATTTAATGTACCTGTACCACTAACTAAACCAGCTTGTACAGCTGTAGCTGGTATCCAAGATATAGCAGTAGCATCCCACATCAAAAGGTTTAAGTTAACAGGAGCTGTAGCAGCCACTGCTCTTCCTTGTAGTCTTGCTACAGTTGGGTTAGGATAAGTGCCGGTTAAATCGCCACCAGCTGGTCCTACAGGAGCAGCTGCTCCTGCATATAATGAATAAGGAACACTTACTAATTGAGTAGACCCTACATTAAAGTAGTTAGTACCACCTGTAGCATCAATTTCAACTTGTAAAAATTTTGTGCCACTACCAACACCAAATGCTGTCCAGTTAACACCGGCTACTGTGCCAATTGATGTAATTGCGCCGGGGCTACCTACCACAACGTTAAATAGGCCAAATGCATTTGTTGTTACATTTCTGGTTTCCTGATAAACAACTGTTCCAGTTGAGCTACCACTTAATATACTTAGTCGTAAACCAATGGGTTGGCTTGGTAATACATTGCCCACTGCATTACGGGCAACACCTTGATAGTTTAACAAGTTGGGCGACTGTGCCATGGTTAGCAACGTAACCATAAAACATGTTATCGTTAATAAAATCTTTTTCATGTGTAGAATAATTTATGTTTTGGTAAATTTTATTTAAGTTTCATTACTTTGAAAGAACCAGTTTTAGCTTTTGAGCCAATAAATGGTTCTAATTGGATATTTATGAAATAAGCACCATTTTGATAACGGTTCAAATTCCAATATTCAATTCTTCCCACTCCAAAATAATTAAATTGCCTTCTGTCAAGGAATCTTCCTGATTCATCATAAAGATTCATCGTGACTTTACCCGATTGTTTACTGAAGAAATCTATCTGCAGTCGATCTGGGGTTGGATTTGGTGTAATTCTAATCTCAGTTTTGTCCCAAGCAATATGGTTGTTAATAGTAGCCGGAATGTGCGTACCGGGTTGTAACACACCATTAGTGACTACCACTTTATTTGGAGAACTCATGGTTTCAATAGCCATGGATTCACCAAAACTCCATTCAACAATATAGGACTGGAAAATATAATTTCCGCCTGTAGCGTTAAGAATAGAAGGGGTAACACTTTGTGCAAAAGAGCCAAACGAGAGAAAAACACCAACAATAAAAAAGAGGTGTCGTAATTTTCTCATAAGCGTTATTTATTTGTTAGCAATGATTTATAACACTAAAATATAATCAATTTTTGGATAATGCAAATTAGTTAAGGAGTATTTTAAAAAAATACCTTTTTGTGAATAAATAAGACACTATCAATATTTTATAAAATTGAAAAAATAAATAAGAGATAAAATAAGGGCATAGATTATTTAGGAAAAACCATGCGATAGTCTACATCAATTTTTCCTTTAGAAATATCATCCAGCTTGCGTTTCATTAGTTTACGCTTAAGTGGCTTAAGGTGGTCAATAAAGAGTTTACCCTCGGTGTGGTCGTATTCGTGTAAAATTACACGGGCAGTAATGCCTATAAATTTCATTTTGTGTGTAACAAAGTGTTCATCTTCAAATTCTATTGTTATTTCTTCATTTCGGTATACATCTTCTCTTATTTTAGGGATACTCAGGCAGCCTTCGCTATAAGCCCACTCTTTACCGTTTAACTGGGTAATATGGGCATTTATAAAAACGCCTTTATAACCTGGCGCATCTGGATAATCATCTTTTTCATCCTCCTCCTGATTTTCAAATATTTGTTCAGTATCTACTATAAACAAACGGATGGGCTCATTTATTTGAGGTGCTGCCAATCCAACACCATTACTATTATATAATGTTTCCCACATATCTGCTATCAGCTTTTCTAAGCCTGGATGATCAGATTCAATATCATCACATACTTTTCTTAAAACCTGGGCGCCATATGCTACTATTGGAAGAATCATTATTTTATTAAATTGTTGAAATATAGCCACAAAATTAACTCAATTCAACAATTTAATCGTTCATCAACTCAATTTTTAGGAAATAGATTGCAAATACTCCTGCAGAATAATAGTTGCAGCAATTAGGTCTACGTTTTTTTTGTCACGGCGGTCTTTCTTTTTCATCCCCATTTCCAACATAGCATCTTTTGCCATTTTTGAAGAATAGCGCTCATCCACTGTTTTTATAGGCATTGTTGGAAATTCTTTTCCTATTTTTTTAATGGCTGCTTCTACCAAAGGAGTGCCATGGGTATCGGTATCATCCCAGTTTTTAGGTAAACCGATAATAATGAGTTCAACTTCCTCCTTTGCTAAATACTTTTTTAAATAAGGAATGAGCTCTTTGGAATCAATGGTTTCCAAACCAGTAGCAATAATTTGAAGCGGATCGGTAACTGCCAACCCAGTTCTTTTGCCGCCGTAGTCTATGGATAGAATTCTGGGCATGTTTGATGTTTGATGGTTGATGGTGATAGTGTTTTGCCATTAATCATCAACTATGATCTATGAGCAAATCTAATATAACAAAGATGGCGAAAAGTACCGAGGCTATGCCATTGGTAGTAAAGAAAGCCATATTTAATTTACTCAGGTTGTTTGGTTTAACTAAGCTGTGCTGATAAATTAATAAACCAGCAAAAATGAATACGCCGATCCAATACAAAAAACCAAAACCTCCATAAATACCAGCGGCAATTACACAGATTGCTGAAAGTAGATGTAATACATTTGAAACCTGTAAAGCTTTTGATTTACCTAAAGCTGCTGGTATGGAACGTAGCTGGTTAGTTTTGTCAAACTCTTCATCTTGCAGCGCATAAATAATATCGAAACCGCTAACCCAAAATAAAACCGAGAAAGAAAATAGAAGGGGTAAAAAGGCAAATTGACCTGTAACAGCAAGATAGGCTCCAATAGGAGCCAGGCTTAATCCCAATCCTAATACTAGGTGACATAATGCGGTAAACCTTTTAGTAAAACTATAAAACAAAATCACAAACAATGCAACAGGCGATAAGTAAAAACAAATGGAATTAATAAAATAACAGCAAACAACAAACAACAGGCAACTAATAATTACAAACCATAAAGCGCTGTTGGCTTTTATGATGCCTGCAGGTATTTCTCGAATAGCGGTACGTGTATTTTTAGCATCAAAATTTTTATCGAGCCAGCGGTTAAAAGCCATGGCGGAAGAACGGGCAAATACCATGCAGAAAATTACAAGAATTAATACATGATAATTATGTTGTAAGAAAACCGATGTTTTTTGCAGAGGCGTTCTGATCATTTCAGACATGATCTTAACGTTCGGGATTCTTGTAAGACTTGCGGTTCCCAAAAAAAAACCAATCAATGCAAATGGCATTGCAAAAATGGTATGCGAAAACTTAATTAAAGAAAGATAGTTTTTTATAGATTTCATTTCTTTATTCAATTTTCAGTTTGTATTCTTGTTCTTACAATTTCCCATAATACTACACCGGCTGCAGTTGCAATATTTAAAGAATGTTTCATGCCCAGCTGGGGTATTTCTATACAGCCATCACATTGTAAAATGGTTTCCTGTTCCACACCAGTTACTTCATTTCCAAAAATGACTGCAATCTTTTCAGCACTGTTAATACTAAGCTTTTGAAGCATATGGCTATTTACTGCCTGCTCAATAGCATATACTATATATCCTTTTTCTTTTAATGCTTTGATGGCTTCGGTGGCATTGGGAAAATGTTTCCACTCTACCGACTCTTCGGCACCAAGGGCGGTTTTTTTTATTTCTTTATGTGGTGGAATGCAAGTGTATCCGGTGATGTAAATGGCTTCCAATAAAAAAGCATCTGCCGTACGAAAAACAGATCCTACATTATATGCACTGCGTATATTTTCCAAAACAGCAATCACTGGCGTTTTATCCGATTGTTTAAATTCTTCAACCGTTTTACGGTTGAGGTCGTCCATTGAAAGTTTAATATTTTTTGTCACTTAGTAAAAATTTATTTGAAACGACAGCAAAGAAATGGTTGTTTTTTTGATGAATAAAAGTATGCGGTTTAAGAGAGTGACACAACGATGTTAAATTGAAAATTTAAAGTTTGGACATGAATATTAATCATTCTCCATCCCTTGTGTTTTTTCAATAATTAAACCGTCTCACTCTGTACCAATCCGGGTTTTAGTTCATTTTTTTTTTCGGAAAATAATTTTGCTGCTTTGATGAAATGTACAAAAATGGGTTGTGGGTTTTCAACAGTGCTTTTTAATTCGGGGTGATATTGTACCCCAATAAAAAATGGATGATCTTTTAGTTCTACAATTTCTACAAGCCCAGTTTCTGGATTTTTTCCGCTTGGAATTAATCCGGCCTTTTCAAAATCATTGATATATTTACTGTTAAACTCCCAACGATGGCGGTGCCTTTCACTTATTAATGTGCTTTCGTAAATGCTATGTGCCAACGTGCCTTTTTTAACTTCGCAAGGGTAAGCACCAAGGCGCATGGTGCCACCTTTGTTTTCAATATTCTTTTGGTCTTCCATTAAATCAATAACGGGGTGAGTGGTGGCCATATCCATTTCTGTGGAATGGGCATCGGCCCAACCCAAAACGTTTCTGGCATATTCAATAACTGCCATCTGCATACCTAAGCAAATACCAAAAAAGGGTAAATTATTTTCTCTGGCATATTTAACAGCCGAAATTTTTCCTTCTACACCACGGTTTCCAAAACCAGGGGCAACCAATAAACCATCAAGGTCTTTTAGTTTTTCTTTTACATTATTTTCGGTGATGAATTCGCTGTGTACATTTACAATCTGAACTTTACATTCATTGATGGCGCCTGCATGAATAAAGGATTCAAGGATGGATTTATAAGCATCCTGCAACTCAATATATTTACCAATTAAGCCAATAGTAATTTTACTTTGAGGGTATTTCAATTTTTCTAAAAATGCTCTCCATTTTGTAAGCTCTGGTGCAGCATAACCATTGATATGTAATTTTTTTAGTACAATCACATCCAGTCCTTCTTGCAACATTTTTAAGGGTACTTCATAAATGGTGCTGGCATCCATGGCTTCTATCACCGCATTAGGCTTTACATTACAAAACAGGGCAATCTTTTTCTTTAACTCATCATTAAGTGGATGCTCGGTACGGCAAACAATGATATTGGGGCGAACTCCCTCCTGGCTTAGCATGCGAACACTGTGTTGGGTGGGTTTAGTTTTTAATTCTTTGGCAGCTTTTAAATAAGGGATGAGGGTAAGGTGTACAACCATACAATCTTCTTCGGGAAGCTCCCATTGTATTTGACGCACTGCTTCTACAAAAGGTAAGCTTTCAATATCACCCACTGTTCCTCCAATTTCAGTAATAACAATATCATACTTACCGTGGGTGCCTAATAACAACATCCTGCGTTTTATTTCATCGGTGATATGAGGAATTACCTGAACTGTTTTGCCAAGGTATGCACCTTCTCTTTCTTTATTAATTACGGTTTGATAAATGCGACCAGTAGTTACATTATTTGCTTGTGATGTAGGAATGTTTAAAAAGCGTTCGTAGTGGCCAAGATCCAAATCGGTTTCGGCGCCATCGTCGGTTACATAGCATTCGCCATGTTCGTAAGGGTTTAAAGTACCGGGGTCAACATTTATGTAGGGGTCAAATTTTTGGATGGTTACTGTGAGACCTCTAGCTTGCAATAATTTAGCAAGTGAAGCAGCAATAATTCCTTTACCTAAAGAAGAGGTAACACCACCGGTTACAAAAATGTACTTGGCCTTTTTCATTCAATTTTGTTTTAAAGTATGTATCTATTAATATCAAGGACCAATAGCAAAAACAACATCATTCACCTAAAATGTATTTAGGTTTTTTTAAATAAATTACTCAAATCAACCTTACGATTTAAACGATGTAGTATTTTAAAAAAATCTGTTTGTAAAACCCAGTCCAACTAGTGACCAATGAAAAAATGAAGTTAAAAACTTCTTAGAGGTCGTGTAAAGATAGGGTGATTAATTGGGGGGAGAAAATTTTTTGTACAATACCCCAAACTTATATTTTTAATAGGATTGAATTTTCTGGGATGGGTACAATAGGCTTGGCTTATTATGGATAAGTTTAATAAAACAAGTTCTTAGACAGATAATTTCTTACATAGTCATCCACTCCAACTTGCAACGAATAAAACTCCTTGGAGTAACCTGCAGCTTTTAATTTGTCCATGTTGGCTTCAGTAAAATATTGGTATTTATCACGGAGGTCCTCAGGCATATCAATGAAATAGATATCGGGTTCCAAATCCAGCCCGGCAAAGGTAGATTTTACCAAATCGTTGAAACTTTTAGCTTCACCTGTTCCTAAATTATAAATAGCCGATTGGGGTTTATTTTCCATCAACCAAAAACAAACTTCCAGCACATCTTTTACATAAATAAAATCACGTAATTGTTCTCCATCTTTATAGCCATCTTTATGAGATCGGAATAATTTTACCTTGCCCGTTTCTTTAATCTGATTAAAAGAATGAAAGATGACACTGGCCATACGGGCTTTATGAAATTCATTGGGGCCATACACATTAAAAAATTTCAATCCTGCCCAAAAAGGAGGGTGGTCTTCCTGATGAAGCACCCATTTATCAAATTCATTTTTAGAAATGCCATATGGATTTAATGGCTGAAGCTGTTCTATAATATCATGACTGTCGTTATATCCCAATTCGCCTTCGCCATAAGTAGCAGCGGAAGATGCATAAACCAAAGGGATATTATTAATTGTACAGTAATTCCAGATTTTTTGAGAGTATTCCACATTCAAGTGTTGATGAATGCTGTAATCAAATTCAGTAGTATCGGTTCTGGCACCCAAATGAAAAACAAAACTTACAGTTGGCTTTTCTCTTTGTACCCAATCAAAAAACTCTTCCCTTTCTACCCTTACCAAATATTTTTTATGTAGGAGGTTGAGTTCCTTGTCCTCTCTTTCAAACTCATCCACTAAAATTAAATTTTCAAAACCCTGTTGGTTTAAAAAACTCACCATGCAAGATCCGATGAAGCCTGCAGCGCCTGTAACTATTATAGTTGATTTCTTATCCATATTATTTTTATAAAGCTGCTAATGCATGTTCACTTTCGTGCCCAGCTAATAAGTTAGCTATGGCATTTTCGTATTTTTCTTTCCACTCATTTACAGCACCCCAATCTTCGCCATTAATTGAAACGCTGCCGCTGGTAACTTTTCCCAAATACTTCACTGTTATTTCCATCTTTTCCAGCAGCATCATAAAGTCGCTACGATTTTCTTTTGAAACCGAAATAACAATTCTGCTTTGTGCTTCGCCAAACCAAAAAGCATCATTTCTAATATTTGGATTAGAAGCATTGGCTTCGAAGCCCAAATCTCTATTAAAACAAGATTCAATTAATGTAACAAATAAACCACCTTCACTTACATCATGTGCCGAGTTGATGAGTTTTTTCTCAATCATCTTTTTTACTTCAGACTGAATTTCAAATTCTTCCTCCAAATCAAAATGAGGGCATGGCGAAAATTCTATGCCATGAATTTTATGTAAATATTCAGAAGAGTTGATGTCGTTGCGTTGATGGCCTACTAAAAATATTTCATCGTCTTCCTGTTTAAAATCCATCGTCATTTTATCATTCACATTTTCCAAAACTCCTACCATTCCAATGGTTGGGGTAGGGTAAACCGCTCCTTCGGGTCCTTGATTATAGAAACTTACATTGCCTCCAGTAACTGGGGTGTCAAATTTTATACAAGCTTCTCCCATGCCTTTAATGGCATGTACAAATTGATAATACACTTCAGGATCAAAAGGGTTTCCAAAATTTAAGCAATTGGTAACGCCTAAGGGTTGGCCACCACTGCAAACAATATTACGGGCTGCTTCGGCAACCGCAATCATTGCACCTTTGTAGGGATCGGCATAAACATACCTACTGTTACAATCTGTTGTTAATGCTAAAGCTTTATTTGTAGGTTTAGCCAACACAATGGCTGCATCACTAGGCGCATTTGTGCTTATGTTACCTGTACCCACCATGCTATCATATTGTGTGTAAATCCATTTCTTACTGGCAATGTTTGGTATCTGAATAAGTTGTTCAGCAACAGCTTTTAGATCAGTTGGTTCAGCAATACTATCTATTGAAAAAGCTTTTATCTTTTCAAAGTATTTAGGTTCGGTATAAGGTCTGTCATAAACAGGGGCTCCTCCACCCAGTACAAGCTCATAAGCTGGTAACTCGGCTTCCAGTTTTCCATCTACAAAAAATTGTAAGATGCCATCATCAGTTACTTCTCCAATTTCGCTGCAGGGTAAATCCCATTTTTTAAAGACATCTAATATCAATTGCTCTTTACCTTTTTCGGCTACCAATAACATTCGTTCCTGGCTTTCGCTCAACAACAATTCCCAAGGCTTCATATCTTTTTGACGTGTAGGCACTTTGTCTAAATCTATCCGCATACCTGCTTCTCCTTTGGCGCTCATTTCGGAAGTAGAACAAATAATTCCGGCGGCACCCATATCCTGCATACCAACAACAGCGCCAGTTTGTATTACTTCTAAGCAGGCTTCTAATAATTTTTTCTCCTGAAAAGGGTCACCCACCTGAACAGCTGGTAAGTCTTCGGCACTATCTGCAGTAATATCTGCCGATGCAAAACTGGCACCGCCAATTCCATCTTTACCAGTAGCACTTCCAACAAAAAATACCGGATTACCTTTTACATTTCCAGAAGTTGCGGAAACGGTAGTGCCATTTTTTAAAATACCCACACTCATGGCATTCACCAATGGATTGGTATGGTAACATGCTTCAAAATACACTTCGCCACCAACCGTTGGTACACCAAAGCAGTTGCCATAATGGCCTATGCCATGAACTACACCTGCTAATAAATGCTGTGTTTTTGCTTCCGTTAATTTTCCAAAGCGTAAAGAGTTTAAAGAGGCAATGGGCCTTGCACCCATGGTAAAAATATCACGGTTTATGCCACCAACGCCTGTAGCAGCACCCTGGAAGGGTTCAATTGCTGAGGGGTGATTATGTGATTCAATTTTAAAAACAACACCATAGCCATCTCCAATATCCATCAAGCCGGCATTTTCTTCTCCAGCTTTCACCAGCATTTTTTTTCCATCCCTGGGTAAAGTTTTCAAACACTTGATAGAGTTTTTATAACTGCAATGTTCGCTCCACATAGCACTGAAAGAACATAGCTCATTAAAATTGGGAGTTCGGCCAAGTTTTACTTTTATTAATTCAAATTCTTCGGCTGTTAGTCTTAATTGCTCGGCTGTTTTTACTGTTATTTCCATAAATGTTGAAGAGGAAGGTTAGAAAATGCAAAGGTAACATCTGCCAAGCTTTAATTTGGTTTAGCAAAGCATTAATTTTAACTATCTTCCCACAGTAAATTATTTTGATTTGAATTACATGCTATTTGTTGTTTATCTAGTAGTTTTTTGCCTGATTTTGGGTAAAATTTCCTTTGTAAGAAATGCCAGAATCAACAGTAAGCTGTTAATAGGCTTGTTTCTGTTAAAGATATTGGCTGGAATTGTAATTGGGTGGATTTCATTGAATATATATGGAGAAGGCAATGATTATTGGGAAATAAATAAGGAGGCCTGGAAAGAGTACCAGCTTTTGTTTACAGAGCCAGCCAAATACTTCACAAATATTTTTACCTCTGATTATCCCGGTGGTTATACAGGTTTGTTCAGCTCATTTAACTCTTATTGGAACGACCTAAAGGGAAATATCCTTATCAAAATTATTTCTGTCTTTAATTTTTTCAGCAGGGGAGATTATTATATCAACAGTTTGTTTTTTAATTTCTTCATTTTCTTTGGGCATATTACATTATTCAGATTATTTAAAAAGTTGTATCCAGGGAGAGAGAAACTGCTTATCATCGGTTGTTTTTTATTGCCTTCAACTTTATATTTTTCTTCAGGTATTCACAAAGATGGGGTGGTGTTTTTAATGTTAGCTATTTTAATCTACAGTGTTTATCAGTCACTTTCAAAAAACAAGATTGATTTTAAAAGGGGATTTTTAATATTGGTTTGTTTGCTCTTTTTGTTGCTTATTAGAAGTTATATTTTTCTGGCTTTGATGCCTGCTATATTTGCATGGGTTGTATCAGTTAAGTTCAAATGGCCTCCCAGGTGGACTTTTACTTCTGTGTATATTTTAGCAGGGTTGTTGTTTTTTAATATCAATTCAATTATAAGTGCTGTAAACCCGCTTGAGATTATTATCAATAAGCAAGCCGAATATTTAAACTTACCGGTTGCTTCAACACAAATTGACATCAGCCCTTTGCAACCTAATTTTAAAAGCTTTGTATCCAATTTGCCTCAGGCATTAAACCATAGTTTGCTTCGTCCGTATTTGTGGGAACTGCAAGTAAAATCAGTATTGCCTTTAAGTTTGGAGCTATTTATATATCAACTATTATTTGTGTTATTGCTATTTTTTGGAAAAAAGGATTTTGATTCAAATAATAAAGCTTTTCTATTTTTTGCCATCTGTTTTACACTTACTGGTTTTTTACTCATTGGGTATATCGTACCAAATCTCGGTTCCTTGGTCAGGTATCGAAGTCTGTATCTTCCTTTAATAATAACACCTCTTTTATGTTATTTGGATTGGAGTAAGCTAAAAGGGCTAGTTGGCATTATAAAAAAATATATGTGAAATATTTTTCAGTATTTTGTATAATTTTTTAGAATAAGCCAAATATTTATTGGTTTATAATTGATTTTAATGTTTTTTTGTGGATTAAATCCTAAAAAATATGGAATCATTACGCTTTAAAGCCCTTGATAGTTTAAATAATGGTATCCCAAAAGTTACTATTGATGGCTCTCAAAAAATTACTGATATATTTAATGAAAGTGTTTTTACGCTTGATGTAGCCCGTAAATTTTTAAGTGACGAAGCTTATAAAAGTTTGGTGGCTTCTACCAAAGGGGGTAAAAAAATAGACCGTAACATGGGAGCCCATATTGCCAATGGCATGAGGGTTTGGGCCGAAAGTAAAGGCGTTACCCATTTTACCCATTGGTTTCAACCCCTTACAGGTTTGTCTGCCGAAAAGCATGATTCCTTTTTTACTCTTAAGTCTGATGGTACTCCTATAGAAGAATTTGAAGCTGCTGCTTTAATTCAACAAGAGCCTGATGCTTCTTCTTTTCCAAGTGGAGGACTAAGAGCCACTTTTGAAGCTCGTGGATACACCGCTTGGGATCCATCATCTCCTGCTTTTATTATGGAGATAGGTTTAGGAAAAACCCTTTGTATCCCAACCATCTTTGTTTCATATACTGGCGAATCGTTGGACACTAAAACTCCTTTATTAAAGACATTGGTTGCTTTGGATCACGCTGCAACTAATGTTTGTCAGTACTTCGATAAAAATGTAACCAAAGTAACTGCAACCTTGGGTTGGGAGCAGGAATATTTTGTAATAGATGCCGGATTGGCAAAAGCCCGTCCGGATTTGGTATTAACTGGACGTACAGTTTTTGGCCATGCCCCTGCCAAAGGGCAGCAGCTTGATGACCATTATTTTGGTGCAATACCAGAAAGGGTTTATGCTTTTATGAGGGATTTTGAACAAGAGAGTTATAAGTTAGGTATTCCTATTCGTACCCGTCATAATGAAGTAGCACCTGCTCAGTTTGAGTGTGCACCCATTTTTGAAGAAACCAATTTGGCGGTTGATCATAATACCTTGCTGATGGATATTATGGAAAGAGTTGCCAAACGCCATAGTCTTAGGTGTCTTTTACATGAAAAGCCATTTGCTGGTATTAATGGAAGTGGTAAACATAATAACTGGAGCCTTGCTACTGATACTGGGGTTAACTTATTGGCTCCTGGTAAAACCCCAAAGACCAACTTAATGTTCTTGGCCTTTTTTGTTAACTCTATTAAAGCGGTGCATGATTATGCCGATTTGTTAAGAGCCTCCATAGCAAGTGCAGGAAACGATCATCGCCTTGGAGCAAATGAAGCACCTCCTGCCATCATCTCTATTTTTATAGGAAAGTATTTGTCAAAAGTTTTAGACCAGGTGGAAACCAGGGTATCGGACCATTTTGATGAGCAAGATGAAGCTATTTTAAAATTGGACATTCATAAAAGTATTCCAGAGTTAATGTTGGATAATACCGATAGAAACCGAACATCGCCTTTTGCATTTACGGGAAATAAATTTGAATTCCGTGCAGTAGGTTCTTCGGCCAACTGTGCTAATTCAATGACAACTTTAAATGCCATCATGGCCGAGACTTTAAAGCAATTTAAATTAGATGTAGATGGATTGATTGAAAAGGGAGAGAAGAAAGAAGTTGCCATTATGCAAGTGATTCAGAAATATATAGTGGAGAGTAAGAAAATTTTATTTGAAGGAGATGGCTATAGTGAAGAATGGGAAAAAGAAGCAGCTAAAAGAGGATTGGCCAATATCAAAACAACTCCTTTGGCATTGGATGCTTACGTAACTGATAAAACCAAGCACCTGTTTGCCAGTAATGAAATTTACAGCCATGCCGAGTTGGAAGCCAGGCATGATATCATGTTAGAAGTGTACATTAAAAGAGTTCAGATTGAAGCCAGGGTGATGGGAGATTTGGCCACAACATATATTCTGCCTTCGGCGATCAAGTACCAGAATGTTTTATTGGAAAATATTAATGGGTTAAAGGCTGCAGGGCTTTCTGAAAAATCATATAGTAGCCAATTGCAGGTATTGGAAAAAATCAGTAATCACATTTGTATAATTAGTGAAAATGTAGAAAAAATGATTGATGCCAGACGTAAAGCAAATGAAATAGTGGATAATAGAAAGAAAGCAATTGAATACTGTGATGTTGTTTTAGGGAAACATTTTGATATCATTCGTTATCATGTAGATAAATTAGAACTATTGGTAGATGATGCATCTTGGATGCTGCCTAAATACAGAGAATTACTTTTCTTAAGATAGACTCTTTCCAATAAATTATCCAATCCTGCAAAGCATTTGCTTTGTGGGATTTTTTTTTGATACCATTAAACTTTTTTATCAAAAAGCAATCTATTGTATTGAAATTAACAACTATGAAAAAAAATCTGCTTATTTTTTTAATGATGATAATGGTATTGAATGTTTCTGCACAAATTGAAAGAAAGCCAACTGTAATTAAACCCGATTCTGTTAAGTTAGTTGCTCCTTTTAAGCCAACCAATCAGCCGAATAGAAGCGGTCAATTAAAAGACTTAGACTTAACAAAGGAGCAACTCATCTTGCTAAAGGCAATAAGAGAAACTACAGTAAAAGCAAAAGCGATTATCGAAAACGATACCATCATTACAGATAGCGAAAAGAAAAAACAAATTAGGGTTTTACAAAAAGAACAAGCTAAAAAAATGCAGGCAATATTAACTCCCGAGCAGCAAATGAAATTCAAACAAGTAAATCCAAATCATCCATAAGAATTTATTGGGAGAAGAGTAACTGATTACTTTTCTGTACAATAAGGTTGAGCAAAAAAAAGAGGCTGTCACTTATTAAAGTGACAGCCTCTTTTTTGTTTATTAGGATTGATATAATTAAAGCGGGTTTTGTACAATTAATGGATTAGCATTCATTTCGTCTTGTGGAAATAAAAACTGCCATTGTTTGTCTCCAGCTGGAACAGTAGTTACCAACGTAAGTGCAGGTAAATGATTAGGAATACCAGCACGGCTCATTGGAAGGTTAAGGCGCTTCAAATCAGTAAACCTGAAACCTTCGCCCCAAAGCTCAATTCTTCTGTTAAACATAATTTCATCAATCAAAGCTTGGCCTGTACTAGTTGAAGGAACAAAAATGGTAGCAGGTGTTGTTACGATATGTCTGTTAGTACGTAAAGTATTTAAAGCAGCTATTGCAGCAACTTCTTGTCCAACCTGTCTTGATCTTGCTTCTGCTTCAATCAATAGCATTTCAGCAGCACGCATATAAGGCACGTCACCAACACTTAGTGCATCACTCTTAGCAAGGAATTTTTTATTCTGATAACGTACTTTGGCACCTCCAGGAGGAACAGGTGTTGTATTAGCGGCTCCAATATTACCATCAAATACATTTTTACGGATATCAGTTGTAGGAATGGCAATCCATAAATTCTGATTCATAGCTTTTGGCTGAGTACGAATGACAGTTGAATTGAAATTGCAAGAAATATAAGCAAAATAAGAAAAGAAGAAAGGGTTGTGATCGTCAATCTGACGGCTTCCCCAAATCCATTCGTTGTTGGTGATATTGTTAAATCCTGAAACATAATCAGTATTCGACATTAATGGAAATCCTGCTCTTGCGGCAATGGCACTAGTAGCTGCAAGGTCCCATAATTGTTGGGTTAAAGCAACCCTGGCTTTTATACCATGTACTACGTTTACATTAAAATTTGATTTTGCAGCGGAACCTACGCGGTTATATCCTGTAAGCAAAACCAATGCATCGTCAAGGTCTTTATTCACCTGGGTGTAAACATCTTCTACAGTTGCACGGGCTTGTCCCTGGCCCAATTCAAGGTTGGTAAGCATTAAAGGAACACCAAGTTGAGTATTTGGTTTAGTGGTTTGGTCATAGCGTATTCCATACAACTGAACAAGTTGATAGTGACACCATGCTCTATAAGCCAAAGCCTGGCCTTTAACCATTTTCTTGTCTGCATCGGGTCCTGGTACTCCATCAATACCGTTGATAAGTACATTGGCATTAGCTATTAAACGATAATAAAAACGATACAAGAAACGCATATCACCTGCATTTACATTACGATGATTTTGCCATTGGTACCAGGTAATATGCCCGGTACTTCCATTTGCTAAAGGATATACCAGGTCTTCACCCATATAATCCCTGAACAAATTACAAGAACCTTCTCCTGCTTGTCCTTGTGCGTCATACTGGGTATACATTACACGGTGTATACCATTTAACGCTGCAATTGCATTTGATGTATTGGCCAGCGCATCAGTTGCTGCAACAGATGTAGTTGGGAAAGTATCCAAAAATGTTTTCTTACAAGAAGAAAAAACCAGGGATGCTAACACAATCGATGATAAAATATATTTTTTCATTGTCTTAAATTTTATAAGTTAAAGGTTAAACCTGTTGTTATGATTCTTGCTGGTGGATAAGCATTGGATGTTACACCTGAGAAAGCTTGTTGGTTATCCAAACCAGTTCTTTTAGAGAAAAAGGCCAGGTTTTCAGCGCTTATAAAGAATTGAGCATTACTAATCTTTGCTTTAGAAACCAAGTTTTTAGGGAGGTTATATGATACGTTCAAAGATCTAATGTTCAAATAAGAAGCATCTACTAACCATCTTGTAGAAGCACCATTGTGATCAACTAATCTGCCAGCATCCATTCTTGGAATATTGGTTATATCACCCGGCTTTTGCCAGCGTTGGAAGATTTCTGTTGAAAGAGCACCACCATAATTACCTGCCGACATTAAAGCAGCCCAGTTATTATCATAACTTTTACCACCTACCTGGAAAGTGAACAAAGCCGATATTGATAAACCTTTGTAAGAAAGTGTATGCGTGAAGCTACCGTATAAATCAGGTATTGAAGAACCTTGGAATTCGAATTTTCCATTTGCAATAGAAGTTGTCACCGTATCTTTTCCGCCAGTCTTATTATCTATTAATCTACGGGTACTACTTGCTGCAGTATTTTGAGCAACATATAAAGCAGCTCCATCAGTAGGATCAACACCATAGAAACTGCGTAACCAATAATCAAAAATAGAAGCACCAACTGCATATTTCTTAGTTCCCGTAATAAATTCCGGAACCGATTCTGGCATTTTAGTGATCCGATTTTTTACTGTTGATAAATTAATATTGGTATTCCAGGTAATCCCTCTCCAACGAACAACATCAGCTGTAAGCTGTAATTCAATTCCTTTGTTGTACATCGTAGCGGTATTCTTGTTAGCTGTTAAAGCACCACTTGATAATGGTAGAGGTACAGCAAACAATAAATCAGCAGAACGTCTGTCATAATATTCTATAGTTCCTGTTAATCTGTTCTTAAACAATCCGAATTCAAGTCCAATATCAAATTGTTTGTTAGTTTCCCAAGTAAGCTCACGGTTAAGAAAAGCTGACTGACTTTGAACAATACCTGGTTCGTTGGCATTATTAGCAAAGTTGTACAATCCTTGATAGGCATAGAAACCAATACCATCTGCAACACCCACAACGCCATAAGTACTTCTTAATTTTAACTGGCTTAAAACTTTTACTCTATTCATAAAGTTTTCCTTATCGATATTCCAGCCACCACCTACTGACCAGAAAGTACCCCATCTTGATTCTTTGGCAAAACGAGAATTCCCATCACTACGTAAACTACCAGAAACAAAATATTTTGCTTTGTAATCATAGGTTACTCTTGATAAATAACTTTCAATTCTGTATCTATCCAAATAGGAAGTTGCAGCATTAATAGTTGTAAAATTATTTAATTCAGTGATACCTAAAACAGTCTGTCCTTGTCTAAATCCACGTTGTCCATCATCCATTTGATTCAATGACTCATGACCAACTAATACACCTACTTTATGGTTACCTCTAATTGTTTTATTGTAATTTAAAATTTGACTTAATACTACATTGGTTGTTGAACCCACTTCACGTGAAGAACGACCACCTGGTGCACCGTCACCTACAATGGTATTCTCATAAGAAGCATCTCGTTGTACCTGATAGTCTACAGACACATTATTAGTGAATTTAAAATCTTTTAAGAAAGTGATATCAACATAATTTCTGGCACTTAAAACAGTTCTGTTAAAATTGAGTTCATTTAAGCTGGTTTCTGCCAAAGTATGTCTGCCCGCAAAACCACCACTAGGCCTATTTGGAACACCAAGTGTGCCACCCATATTACCTAGATCCCAAAATTTATTTCCAGAAAAATTCAAAAGGTAATCACCTGTTGTCATATTATGAGCAAACACTGGGTAAATTGGACCTACGTTACGAGAATAGAAAAACGGGTTTACAAAACTGGTACTTCCTCCATCACTTGCCTGGTTAGAGGTAGTGAAGTTTCCAGAAATATTCAAACCGGTTTTTAACCATGTTTTTGGAGTAACATTCACATTCAATCTTCCAGAATAACGTTTTAAGTCGGAACGCATAGTAAAACCTTTATCATCAAGGTAACCCATTGACATAAAGTAATCCGATTTGTCAGATCCACCATTAAAGTTGATGGAATAATCTTTTCTAGATCCAGTACGCATTACATCTCTTGTCCAATCTAAATCATCCGCCCAAAGTAAACTGGCGGCTGGATTAATTTTTCCATTAACACCAACAATGGCATTGTTGGCTACATTAAACGGATTGTATGATAATAAACTTTGTATGCCCGGGCGTGTGGTTAATCCTGAAGCCACTCTATTTGCCGAATCATATGAAATGCCAACACCGGTTGTAGGGAAAACCATTTGATTGCGTTGCGCTTCCCACATCATTGGATAGTATTCATGTGCATTTAGCCTGCTGTATTCTTCCAGGCCTCTTTTAGATGAGCCTTGTAAAACTCTAACAGAAATATTATTTTTTCCTTTTTGCCCCTTTTTAGTGGTAATCATAATTACACCATTGGCACCTCTTGAACCAAATAATGCAGTAGCAGCAGCATCTTTTAAAATTGTAGTAGACTCCACATCATCTGGATTGATGTTAGATGAACCACCAGCATAGGGTACACCATCAACCACCAAAAGCGGTTGTGAAGTAGCATTAATAGAACCAAAGCCTCTAATACGAATAGCAGGAGCAGATCCTGGCTGGCCGTTGGATGAACTGGTAACAACACCAGGAATTGCACCTTCGATTGCATTCATTACATTGGTTAAAGGCCTTCTGGCAATATCAGCCGCCTTAATAGTACCAACCGAGCCGGTTAAGGTTTCTTTTTTGGCTGTACCATAGGCAATTACAACCACTTCTTCTAAAGAAGCATCCGTTGGTGCCATTGAAACATTAAGGGAATTAGATGAGCCAATAGTAATCTCCTGTTGTTTTTTATTTACAAAAGAAATTACAAGTGTTTTTGAAGCGGTAGGTACACTAATTGAATAATTAACCTAATGCATCCGATGCAGTACCAGTTTTGGTTCCTTTAATCATTACAGAGGCACCGGAAATGGCGTCTCCATTTTCATCAACCACCTTGCCGGTAATCGTTTTGGCTTGGGCTATTGCAAACTGACTAAACAGAATACTGCAAAGCATCAAGGTTAAAAGTTTTCTCATAATGTTAATTTAATTTTAGATTGCGAATATATTGACCAAAAGGGTTAAAATATCAAATTTTTTAAAAAAGTTTTACTATTAATGTTGAAATACTTACTATTTCTTTTAAGTAAAGCGCTGTATAAATATTGATATTAGGTAATACGCTTTGTAATTTTTTAATAATAAAGGAAAGTTTATTGATTTTAATGGTTTTAAATCAAGTTTTTAATTGTGTAAATTTTACACAACTAAGATATGGTCTTTAAGATTTTATCAAAGGATTTCAGTTTTTATAAATGAGATTTTTTAAACTTATTTTTGCCCAATGAGTAAAAACTTTAGTTACCAAAAGCTATTCCAATTCTCAAAAAACATTTTTAGTAAAATGGGTTGCAGTGAAGTTGATGCAGAAACAGCAACTATTTCTTTATTATCTGCAGATATCCGAGGAGTAGACAGTCATGGCGTTGCCAGACTAAGTGGTTATGTTAGATTATGGGAAGCAAAACGGGTGAATGCAAAACCCCAAATGAAAATCATACATGAAACCCCATCTACAGCAGTTATAGATGCCGATAAGGCTTTGGGTTTGGTTTCGGCACCCTTTGCAATGAAAGTGGCTATTGCAAAAGCAAGAGAAGTAGGAACTGGCTGGATAAGTGTAAAAAATAGCAATCATTTTGGTATAGCTGGTCACCATGCCATGATGGCTTTGGAGCATGATATGATTGGAATAGCTATGACCAATGCATCAGCTTTAGTGGCTCCTACTTATGGTAAAGAAAGAATGTTAGGTACCAACCCCATTGCGGTGGCCATCCCTGCTGGTATGCAGCCTGCATTTGTGGCCGATTTTGCTACCACTACTGCTGCCAATGGTAAATTAGAAATCCTACAACGCAAAAATGAAGAAGCACCAACGGGTTGGGTAATTAATAAAGAAGGCGAAGAAAGCAAAAATGCCAACGAATTAAAAAATGGAGGAATGCTATTGCCTCTGGGAGGAGATAAAGAACATGGCAGCCATAAAGGATATGCATTGGGTGCCATTGTTGATATTTTTTCGGCAGTATTAAGTGGCGCCAATTATGGTCCTTGGGTGCCACCATTTCCAGCATATATCCCAATGCCCGAAAATATGCCGGGAGAAGGGATAGGTCATTTTTTTGGCGTGATGCGGATTGATGCTTTTAGACCAGCCGATGATTTTAAAAAACATATAGACAATTGGATTGAACGATTCAGATCTGCCAAAACAATAGCAGGACAAGAAAAAGTGATTATCCCTGGTGACCCAGAAAGAGAAATGGAAATAGAAAGAATGCAAAACGGTATCCCTTTGCTGGATGCCGTTATAAATGATTTAACTGAGCTTGGATTAAAATTTAATGTTGCCCTTTAGAAGTTATCTTTGCCATCCAAAATTTTTTAAGAATGAAAGTAATGAAGTTTGGCGGTACCAGCGTTGGTAAGCCGCAACGTATGCAGGAAGTAGCAAATTTGATCACCAAAGATGATGAAAGTAAAATAGTTGTACTCTCTGCTTTGAGCGGTACTACTAATGCATTAGTTGAGATTAGCCAATCACTTGCACAAGGAGATAGAACATCTGCAAAACAACAAATAGATGCTTTACATACACATTATATTGCTTTTACTCTTGAGTTGTTGAATAATGAAGCTACCCGAGAAAAAGCAAACAATATTCTTAGAGAACATTTTGAATTTTTAACGATCATCTTAAAAATTTCCTTCAGCGAAGCATTAAATAAAGACATACTTGCACAGGGTGAATTGTTGAGTACAAAACTTTTTTCTGTTTACTTAGCGGAAAAGGGAGTAGCACATGTTTTAATTCCTGCTTTGGAATTTATGACCATTGATGGGTATGATGAACCACAAATTGGAACTATTAAAGTAAAGTTGGCTCAACTATTAAACCGAAATAAGGATACCAGCATTTTTATCACCCAAGGATATATTAGCCGTAATGCAAAAGGTGAAGTAGATAATTTGAAAAGGGGAGGAAGTGATTATAGTGCTTCTTTGATTGCAGCTGCCATTAATGCCAGTGTGTGTGAAATCTGGACCGATATTGATGGCATGCATAACAACGATCCTCGTGTGGTGGAAAATACAAAAGCCATTGAACAATTGAGTTTTGAAGAAGCGGCAGAGCTAGCTTATTTTGGCGCCAAAATTTTACATCCTGCCAGTATTTGGCCTGCTCATTATTATAATGTACCAGTTAAATTGCTGAACACATTACAGCCCGAAGCAAAAGGCACTTTGATATCAGAAAAAGCCGGAAGCGTTGGTGTAAAAGCCGTTGCTGCTAAAGATGGCATTACTGCTATCAAAATAAAAAGCAGCCGTATGTTGTTGGCTTATGGTTTTTTAAGAAAGATTTTTGAGGTTTTTGAAAAACATCGTACTTCTATTGATATGATTACTACATCGGAAGTGGCGGTATCTGTTACCATTGATGATGATGTTCATCTTCCAGAAATACTAAAGGAACTGGAAGCTTTTGGTACGGTAGAAATTGATACTAACCATACCATTGTTTCTATTGTGGGAAATGAAATTGCTGAAACTAAAGATGTAATGAAGAAGATATTTGATGCCTTGGAACCTATTCCGGTGCGAATGGTAAGTTATGGTGGCAGCAGGCACAATATCTCTTTATTAATTGCAAGAACTGATAAGGAAATTACTTTACAGTTGTTGAATAAGGGTTTGTTTGGGATGTAAAATGAAGATGCTAGATACTGGATGCTGGATACTGGATTCTTGATTGAACATCAATTTTATAAAACCTTTTTAATTTTTTAAAGTACTATAATTATTTACGAAGGATATAGCATCCAGTATCCAGCCTAAATTCCAATTCCTAATTTCTTATAAATAAAACTCATCAACCAGGCTGGGCCAATCATTAAAAACTGAATGTCTTTTAAAAAAGATGGTTTTTTACCTTCAATTTTATGTCCGTAAAACTGCCCAATCCAAGCTACAACAAATACAATCACACTAAATAACCAGAGGGGTATTATTCCAGATTGTTCAACTATCTGGCAAAGCCATAAACAAAGCAAGGCAAATAGTAATAAACCTACCCAAAGTGTTTTGGAAAGCGACATATAATAAACAACTGCTAAAGCAAGCACCAGTATAGCCACATTTAGTTGCACGTCAAAAACGGTAAACGGTATTTTGATGCCGTATAATAATCCGATGATAGAAAAAAAGATGGCTGGTACACAAATCCAGTGAATGGTTTTGTTGGTATGATCTTGATGGCTTTCGCCATATTCGTTAAGCCACTGGTGGATGGTCTTCATGATAAATTAGTTTTAGATTTTAAAGTTAATCAAAAACAGTTAACATATCATTTGCAACAAATGAGGTTGGTCCATCGTCTAATATCTGGTTTTTCATTAGATATTGGATAAAACGGCCTGGATGTCTATTCGGGCCTTTTTGTAAAAAAAAACTCCCCCAAAATGGAGGAGTCTTTTTTATTATTTTATTTAATTAGATAATTAGCATTGCATCGCCATAACTAAAGAAACGATATTTGTCTTTAATTGCTTTAGCATAAGCTTCCATCATTAAATCGTAACCAGCAAAAGCACAAGCCATAATTAGCAAGCTGGTTTTTGGGAGGTGAAAATTGGTTACCAACGAATCGGCAATATTGAAATTATAAGGTGGATGTATAAAATGATTGGTCCAACCTTCAGATGGTTTTAATAATTTTTCTGCAGTGAACGAGCTTTCCATTGCTCTCATGGTAGTGGTACCAATAGAACAAATACGATGCTTATTTTCTTTTGCTTTATTTACTATAGCACAGGCTGTTTCTTCAATTTGGTAATACTCAGCATCCATTTTATGTTTACTAAGGTCTTCTACTTCAATAGGGCGGAAAGTTCCTAAGCCGGTATGTAAAGTGGCTTCAGCAAAACGGATACCTCTAATTTCAAGGCGCTTAATTAGCTCCTGACTAAAGTGTAAGCCGGCAGTTGGAGCAGCAACAGCACCTTCATGCTTTGCATAAACTGTTTGATAACGCTCTTTATCTTCTGCATCGGGCTTGCGTTTAATGTATTTTGGTAAAGGAGTTTCTCCCAGTATTTCCAACATACCTCTAAATTCAGCATCGGTGCCATCCCATAAAAAACGGATAGTACGACCTCTACTTGTTGTATTGTCAATTACCTCTGCAACCAGTTCGTCACTTTCGCCAAAGTATAATTTGTTACCTACACGTATTTTACGAGCAGGATCAACAATTACATCCCACAATTTGTTGGCTTTGTTTAGTTCTCTTAAAAGAAAAACCTCAATTTTAGCACCTGTTTTTTCCTTGCGTCCGTACATACGAGCAGGAAAAACTTTGGTATTATTTACTACAAACACATCCTTGTCATCAAAATAATCGATGATTTCTTTAAAATGTTTGTTTTCAATTTGTCCGGTTTTACGGTGGATAACCATCATGCGACTGTCTTCCCTGTTCTTTGTAGGGTTTTGTGCAATCAGATTTAGCGGAAGGTCGAATCGAAACTGAGATAATTTCATGTAACAATGTTTAGTTAATTAATGTCACATGCCTTGTACTGTAGTTTTACAGAGATTTTAGCACCTGCAAGCAGGGCATTTATCATGTTACGGCATGATTTTAAGTGGGCAAAGGTATTGATTATGCTGTAATTAGCACATTTATTATTTAATTATCTATTGTTAGCTGTTTTATAGTAATATCTCTCCTTACAAGTGCGGCATGCTTTTTCCAGGGATGGCATTTAATAATTGCTGAGTGTATTTATTTTGTGGAGAATGATAAACAGACTCAGCATCTCCATCTTCCACAATTTTGCCTTTGTGCATGACTAAAATTCTGTTGCATAGATAATGAACAACGGATAGGTCGTGTGATATGAAAATTGACGTAAATCCTAATGCTGCTTTCAAGTCGTTCAAAAGATTAAGTACATGTGCTTGTATGCTTACATCAAGTGCTGATACACTTTCGTCGAATATCAGAAAAGAAGGATTTAATGCCAAAGCACGGGCAATACAAATACGTTGGCGCTGGCCACCGCTAAATTGATGGGGGTATCTATCAAATTGATTGGTATCTAAGCTCACTTTTTCCATCAATTCCATCACTTTATCTCTTCTTTCCCGATGATTTTTGAATAGGGAATGAACTTTTAAAGGTTCCAAAATGGCATTGCCAATGGAAATACGTGGATTTAAGGAACCATAAGGATCCTGAAAAACGATTTGAAGGTCTTTTCGTTCTTGTCGAAGTTTTGATGAACTAATTTGGGCTAAATCTTTTCCATTCAATAAAATTTGACCGGCACTCGGCTTTATCAATTGCAAAATACTTCTTCCAAGGGTGGTTTTGCCACAACCGCTTTCACCCACTAATCCTACAATATCTCCTTTGTTTACCGTAAAGCTTACATCATCCACAGCATTAAAAGAGTCAATCGTTTTTCCAAAGAAATTTTTCTTGGTAGGAAATTGAACCAGCAAATTTTTAACATCAAGCAGAGCAGGTTGGTTTGCAAAAAGGGTAGATTCCGTTTTTACAATAGGTTTTAAATCCTTTTCAGAATTGGGGGCTAAAAAATCACTAACAACCTGAAGCCGCTTCCCTTTTTCTTTTCCTGCTGGTCTACAAGCAAGCAAGGCTTTTGTATATATATGCTGTGGATTTTGTAAAACAGTTTTGCTATCACCCTGTTCTACAATCTCTCCTTTGTACATCACCGCAATCTTATCAGCAATGTCGGCAACAACGCCAAGGTCATGGGTAATAAATAAAACACCCATATTGTTTTCATGCTGTAAAGATTTTATAAGTTCAAGTATTGTTTTTTGAACGGTTACATCTAAAGCAGTTGTTGGTTCGTCGGCTATTAATAAAGATGGGCTGCAGCTAATAGCCATGGCTATCATCACCCTTTGTTTTTGTCCTCCACTTAATTGATGTGGATAAAGGGAAAAACAATTTTCGGGATCAGGCAATTTTACTTTTTTAAATAATTCAATCGTTTGTTGCTTAGCCTTGGCTTTAGAGATATTTTGGTGAGTAAGTATGACTTCCATTACCTGGTAACCACAGGTAAAAACGGGGTTAAGTGAGGTCATGGGCTCCTGAAAAATCATGGCAATTTCATTGCCCCTGATTTTAGTTATTTTGCTTTCAGAAATTTGTAAAAGATCAACGGCTTCTTTCTGATGGAATAAAATAGAACCATTGATGGAAGACTGTTTAGGTAAGAGTTGTAATATTGATAAAGCGGTTACCGATTTACCAGAACCACTTTCTCCAACTATAGCTACCAATTCTCCGGAATTAACTGTTAAAGAAATTTGTTTAACAGCATTGGTTACAATGCCTTCATTTTTAAATTGAATAGATAGATTCTTTATGGAGAGCAGTGGCAACATCTAACATTATAAAAACTTCAGGTGTCTTACGGTTAAGCCATTATTCATTAATTGCTTAACAGAATCGATACCAATTTTTAAATGAACATCCACAAACTTGGAGGTTATTTTTTTATCACTGGCAGCTGTTTTAACCCCATCTGGTGTCATAGGTTGATCGCTTACAAGTAACAAAGCGCCTGTGGGAATTTTATTGTAAAAACCAACGGTAAAAATTGTTGCCGTTTCCATATCTACTGCATAAGCTCTAACATCTTGCAAATAGTCTTTAAATTTTTCATCATGTTCCCAAACACGACGGTTTGTACTATAAACTGTACCGGTCCAATAATCAACCCCATAGTCTCTAATGGTTGTAGATACCGCTTTTTGTAAAGCAAAGGATGGGAGTGCAGGTACTTCGGGAGGAAAATAGTCATTAGAGGTTCCCTCTCCACGAATGGCGGCTATTGGAAGTATTAAATCTCCTAACTTGTTTCGTTTTTTTAAGCCACCACATTTACCCAAAAATAAAACTGCTTTTGGCTTAATGGCACTTAGTAAATCCATTACAGTAGCAGCGCCAGGGCTTCCCATTCCAAAATTTATTATAGTAATATTATTGGCTGTAGCACATTGCATTGCTTTATCGGTACCCACCACTTTAACTTTATTCCACTTTGCAAACATATCTACATAATTTCCAAAATTGGTAAGCAAAATAAACTCACCAAAATTTTCTAATTTTTCACCAGTGTATCTGGGAAGCCAGTTCTTTACTATTTCTGATTTTGTCTTCATATCTTTCCTTAATTAATTCTCTAGGTAAAAATACAAAATTCTTTACCGTAGCAAGATTTTTGTTTATGATTCAGATTGAATACCCGGCATATCATCCCAAAATTGAATTAAAAAACGGGAAAGAAAACATCTTTGATGAATTCAGAAAAAAATGGATTGTACTTACGCCTGAAGAATGGGTGCGTCAAAATATCTTACAATACCTCACTCAAATTTTACAATATCCTGCTGCATTAATTGCTGTTGAAAAAGAAATCCAGTTGGGAGAATTGAAAAAGCGATTTGATATTGTTGTATACGATATGAATACAAAACCATGGATGATTATTGAATGTAAAGAAATGAAGGTACGGCTTGATAAATCAGTATTGGATCAGGTGCTCAGATATAATATCAGCTTGCAAGTTCCATTTCTGGTAATTACAAATGGGATAAATTGTTTGGCATTTTCATGTAACAGTATGGATATATCGGAATTAATCGAATTCCCTGCTTTTTAAATATTCAATAAACTATACTTGTTAGTACAAAAGAATAAATAACAACAAAAGGATAGCCATTAAAAATCGGAAAACTGATTTCATAAATTGTTTGTTTGTAGCTTAGATGTTTTAAACGGTAATATGAAAAAGAAAATTGTTGTTGCAATAACTGGAGCAAGTGGGTCTATTTATGCTGATATTTTGTTAAAGAAGTTGATGGGACTTGGCTTACAGTGGGATGCATTGTCTATCGTTATGACAGAAAATGCTAAAAAAGTTTGGAAGATTGAGCTAAATAACGACAGCTTTTTAGAAAATAAACTACCCCTCTTTAGTCAACAGGATTTTAATGCACCCTTTGCCTCTGGGTCGGGGCAATATGATACTATGATTATCATTCCATGTAGTATGGGCACAATTGGTCGTATTGCTTCTGGAATATCCAATGATTTAATAAGCAGGGCGGCAGATGTAATTTTAAAGGAAAGGAGGAAATTGATTTGTGTTGTAAGAGAAACGCCTTACAGTCTTATTCATATTCGGAACATGGAAACCATTACTTTAGGGGGCGGGATTATTTGCCCAGCAACTCCATCCTTTTACTCCAAACCAACTACAATCGAAGAAATTGCAGCAACGGTAGTTGATAGAGTTATAGACCTTGCAGGGTTAACTAATGATGCTTATAGATGGGGAGATTCTCCTAAGTTGTAAAATAATTTTATCTTAAATCAACTAATTCAAATCCAGGATAAGCTTTTTGATTAAAAACAAAAAGTGCATCTGCCACATTTGCTTTGCCATTCATTCCACTAACAGTGTAGGTATATCTGTTTCCAGCTTTTTCGTAAATTTTTGTAGAAGTAATGGTTTGTGTAGCCTTATTAATTAACACGATTACTTTATGAAACATTTTTGATTTATCAATGGGTGTCAATTCAATTTCCTGAATGCCTTTTGAATCACTATTTAACTTGTAAAGAAAATCTTTGTCATAAAAGTTGGTAAACATTTTTTGTGGCGTAATGGTATTATTAGATATATCAAGCTTACTTAAAGTAATTTCCTTTGAAGGTTTATCCACTGTCCAAACATTACTGCCATCGCAATAAATCTCCTGGTCTGTTACATTAATACGGTATTTGGTACCTTTCATATATACGTTACCCGTTTTGCTTCCCAACACTTTATTGCTTGCATTCTCAATTTTTAAAATAAACTTAGATTGAACAGCTTTAAAAGTTTTGAATCGATTACTAACCGCATCAAGTATTTTTTTTGCTGCAGGATCATTGCTTCCCATTCCATTGGGTGCTTGTGCACTTAGTGTAAAAGTAAAAGACGATACAAAAATTACTAAACTTAAAATTTTCTTCATTTCACATTTTTAATATATTAAAAACCCCTTCGCAAGGGGCTGCAAAGATATAGTAATAGATGGTTTTATACAAAGCAGGTTTAACCATTAAAATTAATGAACTGTTAATGTGTAGGTATAAAGAAAATATCTAATCCTAATCTGCGTTTTTACTTCAGATATTGATTATTTTGCAACTCTTCAACTCAACTCCGCTATTGATTCTTTTTTAAGCATCATTTAATTTAATTATATCATGGAAAAAAATATTGCTATTTCCCAAAGGGAAACCTATACTTCCTCGTCATTTACCGAATTTTTATGGTGGCTGTCTACTGCTGAAAAAGAAATTTTAGTTGATTCTGTTGTTGACCGCAACCGATATCGAATTATTGGCATGACTGTTTTAGCCACCTGGGTTTTTGCAACATTTGCATGGTCTTATTTTTTCTTTACCATTGTTGATGGATTGTTTTTTGCATTGGCATTGGGCCTTTTTATGGGCTTTATCATTTTAACTATTGATAGAGCATTAATAAAAGGCATCACTAAGTTTAATAAAAGAAAATTTGGGCCATTGTTGTTTAGAGGATTACTAGCGGTTACAATTGGAACCTTTATGGCTCAGCCTGCTGTGTTGTATATGTTTGATAAAGAAATTCAATTACAGGCATCGCTTGATAATGAAAAAAAGAAAATGTTGAAACAACAGCAATTGGTTACACTTTTTAGCAGCCAGAAATTAGGTTTAGAAAAACAAAGCAATACATTAAAAACGGAACTGGAAAACA
Source organism: uncultured Chitinophagaceae bacterium (assembly GCA_947085175.1). Lineage (GTDB taxonomy): Bacteria > Bacteroidota > Bacteroidia > Chitinophagales > Chitinophagaceae > Ferruginibacter. The sequence continues at coordinate 264,853 of CAMTVJ010000005.1, read as the reverse complement.
AATATCAGGCAGTTGCAAAAGCAAGGGAAAACTTTTTATCGGAAACAGATGGCAGTGGAGGATCGGGCAAAGTGGGTATAAAAGATATTGCCATTGCCAAAAAAAATGAATACCAAAAACTGGATGCTGAATACCAAGCTTTGCAAAAAGAAACACAGCCAAAACTGGATAGCGCCAATGCCGGCTTAAAAGAAATTGAAAACAAAATAAAAACAGAAGAAGCCCAATTTACCAATTACCTCAACAATGGTTTTTTAACCCGAATTGAAGCACTGAATAATTTGATTAAAAATAATAGTGCACTTCAGTTTAGGTATTATCTTATTGTTTTTATTCTGATGTTAATTGAATTGATGCCGGTTATTGCTAAAACCATGTTGCCCTCGGGCAGTTATGATGAAAAAGTAATGTTGAGAGAAGAAATGGAAATTGAAATTGGCAACAGTAATATCCGTAAAGAGCAACAACTTAAAGAAGACTATAACCAATTGGCTTTTGATAATGACACAGAAGCTATCAAAGCATTTTTTTTAATTACCAAAGACGATCGGTTTGAGAAAATGAAACAATTTAGTAAAAAGTGGAAGGATGAAAACCACCAAACCTTTGATGGGCTTTGGGAAAAGATGAAAAAAGAAATATTGACAAAGCAGGAAAACTAAAAGCAGATAAACAATGATCGATAAGATTTCGTTGATTTTTGTTTGCAAAATCCATTAATCTTTAAATCTGCGATTGGTTTGTTATTTTTGTCGTCATGGCCAAAGGATCTGCTGATACTCCCTTAATGCAACAACACAATGCCATCAAGGCTAAATACCCTGATGCTATCCTACTTTTTAGGGTGGGGGATTTTTATGAAACATTTGGGCAGGATGCGATAACTACCGCTGCCGTTTTGGGTATTACATTAACCAAACGTAATAATGGTAATCCCGATGCTTCTGAATTGGCAGGGTTCCCTTATCATGCCCTGGATACCTATTTACATAAGTTGGTGAAAGCTGGTTACCGAGTTGCCATTTGCGATCAGCTGGAAGATCCCAAGCAAGCCAAAGGAATTGTAAAGCGTGGCGTTACCGAATTGGTAACACCGGGTGTGGCCACCAGCGACAAATTACTGGAACATAACAGCAATAATTTTTTGGCTGCCTTACATTTTCAAGATGAGAAAATGGGAATTGCTTTTTTAGACATTAGTACAGGTGAATTTTTTGTAGCCGAAGGCGATAAGGAATATGCCGATAAATTATTACAAAGCCTTAAACCTGCTGAAGTTATTTTTCAGCGCAGCCAACAAAAGCATTTTAAGGAAAATTTTGGCACAAAGTTTTTTACCTACAGTTTAGAAGAATGGATTTTTGCCGAAGCTTATGCCACAGAAAGTTTGATAAAACATTTTGGCACTCATAGTTTGAAAGGCTTTGGCATTGAAAAACAAAAATTGGGTATCATTGCTGCAGGTGCCATTCTTCATTATTTAAAAGATACTGAGCATCCCAATCTTGGGCATATACAAACTATTCAAAGAATTGATAGAGAAGAACATTTATGGATGGATAGGTTCACTATTCGGAATCTTGAATTATTTGGGGGAGCAGAGGGTAGCAACACGTTGTTGAAAGTTTTGGACAATACGGTTTCGGCCATGGGGGCCAGATTGTTGAAACGATGGATGGTGTTGCCGCTTAATAATATAACTAAAATAAATGAGCGACTAAATACTGTTGAATATTTTATTAAAGAAGTAGAGCTACGCAATAAAATTGCACTATACATAAAACAAGCGGGTGATGTAGAAAGGCTGGTGAGTAAAGTGCCATTGAAAAAAGTAAACCCTCGTGAGGTTATACAAATTGCCAAAGGGTTGCAACAAACCGAGCAAATTAAAAAAGCTTGTGCATCTTCCTCCAATGAATATTTAAAAAGACTTGGAGATTCATTAAATCCCTGTCCGTATATTTTAGAAAAGATTTTAAAAGAGTTAAATGAAAATCCGCCAGTTGCCGCTTCTAAAGGTGGAGTTATAGCGAATGGTATTCATGCAGAGTTGGATGCGCTACGTAAAATTGCCACTGGTGGAAAAGATTACCTGGTTGAAATTCAACAAAGAGAAGCTTTAGCTACTGGCATCAGTTCCCTAAAAATAAGTTTCAATAATGTGTTTGGCTACTACCTGGAAGTAACCCATGCTCATAAAACCAAAGTGCCCGAGAGTTGGATTCGCAAACAAACCCTGGTAAATGCTGAGCGTTACATTACGCCAGAACTTAAAGAATACGAAGAAAAAATTATAGGTGCCGAGGATAAGATGCTGGCCATTGAAATGCAACTCTTCGAAGAATTGTTGAACAAGTTGCAGGATTATATTTCGCCTATGCAACTGAACGGCCATGTGATGGCAGTGTTGGATTGTCTATGTTGTTTTGCCAACAATGCTCTGCAATTCAATTATAAAAAACCCTTGTTGCAGGACAATGATATTTTGGATATAAAAGATGGTCGCCATCCGGTGATAGAGCGTCATCTACCTGCGGGGGAGCCTTATATTGCCAATGATATTTATTTAGATCCAACCGAACAGCAAATCATTATTCTTACTGGTCCAAACATGAGTGGTAAGAGTGCCGTGTTACGTCAAACTGCTTTAATTACATTGATGGCTCATATGGGAAGTTTTGTGCCAGCAAGCGAAGCAAAAATTCCATTAACAGATAAGATTTTTACAAGGGTAGGAGCCAGTGATAATTTAAGTGGTGGCGAAAGTACTTTTATGGTAGAGATGAATGAAACCGCCAGCATCATCAATAACTTAACCAAGCGTAGTTTGATTTTGTTGGATGAAATAGGAAGAGGTACATCAACCTACGATGGTATAAGTATTGCCTGGAGCATTGCTGAGTTTTTGCATAATTCGGTACATCAACCCAAAACATTATTTGCCACACATTACCATGAGCTGAATGAATTAGAAAATAAATTCACAGGGATTAAAAACTTCCATGTCACCAATAAAGAAATAGGAAATAAAATTATTTTCCTGCGTAAGCTTGCACAGGGTGGTAGTATCCATAGTTTTGGTATTCATGTGGCTAGAATGGCAGGAATGCCACCTTCTTTGATTGACAGAGCCAACGAAATACTAAAGCAGCTGGAAGATAGTCGGGATTCGGGCCAAAAGACTAATCTAGATGAGGATGTTAAAAACATCAGCACTCAAAAAATGCAACTCAGTATTTTTGACACTCACTCTGCAACATTTGGTGAGATAAGAACTTTGTTGGAGGCAGTGGATATAAACCGGCTTACTCCTGTTGAGGCTTTATTGAAATTGCAGGAAATAAAAGGGAAAGTAAAATAAGGCTGTTTAATTATCCCATAAGTTTTTTGCGATCTTCTCTTTCCTCTCTTAACATGGCACCAAAATCCATTTTACGAACCATGGTTTTTATTACCAGTGCAATTCTTTTGGTTTTGGTGGGTTCGGTTTTGGCAGATTCAATCCATTTTGTAAAGTAATTTCGATGTCCCTGAGGAAGGGAATTGAAATGCTTTAAAGCTTTAGGCTCATCTTGTAAGCATTCTATTAATTCAGCTGGCGGAAGAATGGGAGCAATGTCCAATTCCAGCTTTATATTTAAAGTAGCACCCAATCTTTTACCAGTAGCTTTTCTAATAGCAGCATTGATGGCAAGTATAAAATCACCTTCTCCCATGGGAACTAATGCTACTTTTTCTATGGGGTGTTCATCAATTTTACCTTTTACTCTATAAGATTTTTTTACACCAGGGTTTAATTTTTGGGCTATTGTACTTGGAACTTTGATATATGTCCATCCCGATTTTTCTCCTTTTTGGTTAAACTTTAAAATGGTTGTACTAAATGATAACATAAGGTTGGCGATAAAATAGTGATTAGCCTTTTGAAAATTTAGTAATCAAATGTTTTACTAGTTATTTCAAAAAAAGCTTTTTGGTTGCCAGGTGTGCCATCTCCTTTATCAAATTTTTTACTTAGTCGATAAGTACTTATACTGGTTTTTTTTAAAATGGTATCCCAGGGTAACGTTTCATCTCGTTCAAGTGGAGTATGAATTATTCTTTTGAGATTTTCGGTAAACTTCATTGTAAAAATACTGCCAATTCCTGGGTCAACTATTGATAACTGACCCTTTTTGGCAGATGCTACTAGTATAGAAGTTCTTGTATTGCAAAAGAGTTCTTCACATACTTTTTTATTCAGTTCTTGTTTTGGTTCTTTCATTCGTCGAATTTTTTTAACCCTGTTACCAAAATTTCTAGTAAAATCTATTTCATCATTACAACAATCTCCTATTACCAAATTTAACCTTGCTCCTTTATTTTTTACTTGCTTAAAAATTTCTTTTAGATTCAATGTAGCTTTATGGATGTCAGTTTTGTTATTTGTTGCTGGAATACTTTGAAGATCGATTTGGGGGTACCTTACTTTTTTATCTTCATCATAAGCAAAACCATGCCCGGTGTAATAGAAAATGACAATGTCATTAGCAGTTGGCTTAAGTTTGTCAAGAGTGGTCGAAACATTTTTATTGTTATAGTCTTTTCCCTTAATAACTAGTTCGATAATATTAAAGGATACAAAATTTGCAATTTTGGAAATGGTATCATTTACTAATTTAATGTCAAGTTCACAGCCATGTCCTATTATGGGGTCCAATGTATTGGCTACAATGATCAGGAATAGATTTGGTTTTTCCGACACTTTTTCCTTCTCCATTTCATTTAAGAACTTTTTAAATTGAGATTCAAAACTAGCTGTAAGATCGATTCCCATAATGTTGTTTTTCTAAAGCTACAAATTTTTAAAAATAAAATTGCATAATTTGGCTATAAACTATAACAGGCATTACAAGTACACTATTTTAGGAAATGTAATTTTCATTAAATTAGATATCTTAACTTTAAGCATGCGTTATTTTTTAGTTATTGTATTGTGCCTAAACTTTACAGTTTACGGATTTTCCCAAGTTTCAAAAATTGATAGCCTTCGTAAATTATTGGTTGTTGAAAATGTGGATAGTAATAAGGTGACATTGCTATGGCGCTTGGCGGAGCAGTACCAGACTTTTAAACCAGATACTTCTTTACAATTAGCACAACAGGCATTGTTTTTAGCTCAAAGAATAAAGTTTAAGGAAGGGGAATCAAGATCGTTAGCAGTGCTGGCAACCTCACAATATTTACTTGGGAATTATCCAAGTGCACTTAGTAATTACATGCTCAAATTAAAAATTGAGGAAAAAAGAAATAGCCCTAGAAATTACGCCAGCGCTTTAAGTAATATTGGTTTAATGTATATTTTATTGGGAGATTATTCCAATGCATTGTCTTACTTGTACAAGGCCGATTCTACTGTGGAATCTGCAGGTATAAAGACAAAAGAGGAGATGAAATATAGCATTATCCTTAATATGGGGGAAGCTTATTACCGTATGAATAATTTAGATTCTGCAAGCTTATACTTTAAAAAAGCATTAATACTGGCTAAACAGTCCAACAACGATATTTATATTGGAGAATCGATGTTAGGCGAAGCCAATGTACTTGCTTCACAAAAATATAATCAAAGCGCATTGGAATTTTATCATCCTGCATTTTCATACTTAAATGATGGTTTCAATAATGATATGCTTTGTGAAGTAACGCTTGGTATGGCTAAAGTATACCAAAACTTAAATCAAATTGATTCGGCTGTATTTTATGGCCGAACAAGTTTCTCAATAGCTACCAGAGATGGATTTCTGTCCAGACAATTAGACGCCTCAAATTTTTTGAGTAAGGTTTTTAAAAAAATGAATAGGTTCGATAGCGCCTATAATTATATTGAATTAACTACTGTACTTAAAGATTCCATTAAAGGAAGAGAAAAAATTAAAGAGGCCTTTATTATCTCCAGCAATGAAGAGTTGCGGCAGGCAGAGTTGGCAGAGCAAAGGATAAAGGATAAAGAAACCCGTTCTCAGCAGCTTCAATTATTAGTTATAGCTATATGTATTCCCTTGTTTTTCTTATTGACTCTTTTCATTAGTCGAATAAAAATTCATGTCAACGTAATTAGGTTTATGGGGATTATATCTTTGCTTTTGTTATTTGAATACCTCACTTTGCTGTTACATCCTTTTGTTGCCAAAATTACTAACCATACTCCTTTACTGGAAATATTAATATTTGTAAGTTTTGCATCTGTAATAATTCCTTTGCATCATAAGCTGGAGCAAATGTTGATTGCCAATTTAACAAAAGGGAAAGTTCATTGGGTAGGTAGATTATTTAAACCAAAGACTGTTAAAATAAAAATGAAACAATAAATATCATTAAGTAGGCACAAGCCTACAAACAAAATTCATTGTTTCATTCAATACCTAAACCGATTTTTAATCGATTTTTAATTTCTTAAGAAGTAGGACGTAATGGTTTGGTTAAGGCTTTTTTTAGAGGAGCCTTAGCTGTTTTTTTTACAACTTTCTTTGCTGCTGCTTTCTTTGGAGCTGCTTTTTTTACTGCTGCTTTTTTAGGAGCTGCTTTCTTTGCTGCTTTTTTTACTGCCATATAATTGGGTTTAGGTAATAAATCTAATTATTTTTTTTTATATAAATAATAATATTTATGCAGGATTAATTAACATCAAATAAATTCTACTTTTTGGTTGGAAACAATTAGAGCAAATTTTATTTAAAAAAAGATTTACAATTACAAAAGTGTTCCTTAATACTTAGGGGTATAATGTACCAATAAAATTAAATAGAATTGCTTAGGCTTGGGAAATAAAACTGTCTTTCATTTTACCCATTAAATCTTTTTCAAGCATTTGTTGGGCAATATTGATCATGTTTTTAAATGCCAGGCTGTGAGAGATGCCATGGCCAATGATAACAGGTTTGGCTACACCTAATACAGGTACGCCCCCATATTGTTCGAAATTAAAACGATTGAAATGCTCATCATTGATATTACGTCGCTGGCAAATGTCGTAAATGCTTTCGGCCATTTTTAAAACTACGTTACCGGTAAAACCATCGCAAACAAAAACATCGGCCTTAGTTATTAAAATATCTCGGCCTTCTACATTGCCAATAAAATTAATTTTGTTGTTTTCTTTTAACAACTGGTGAGTTGCCTGGGCAACAATATTTCCTTTACCTTCTTCTTCTCCTAAATTAATGAGACCAACTTTTGGGTTGTCGAAATTTAAAATGTGTTTGGCAAATAAAGAACCAAGGATGGCAAACTGATTTAGTATTTCGGGTTTGCAGTCGGCATTTAAACCAACATCCACCAACAAACCTAGGCTTCCATCTTCTCTAGGCATATAAGCACCAATAGTTGGACGAATTACCCCTTCAATGGTTTTTATACTAAATAGCGAACCCACCATCATGGCACCGGTATTACCTGCGCTAATAAAGGCATCAGTTTCACCAGTTGCCAGTAGTTTAAAGCCAATGGCTATGGATGAATCTTGCTTTTCTTTTAATGCTTTGGTAGGATGCTCGTTCATTTCAATCACCTGAGTAGTGTGAACGATGGTATACTTTTCAGAAGGAATGGGATGATTGGCCAGATGTATTTTTATCTGATCCTCATCACCTATTAAAGTAAGATGAATAGCTTTAGTGCTGCAGGAAATAAATTCGGCGGCTCCCTTCACTGCTTCCAGTGGGGCAAAGTCGCCTCCCATCATATCCAGTCCAATATTCATCTGATATTCTTTAAATGCAAAATTCTAAATCGGAAACCCAGGTTAACGAATTTCGGACTTAGAATTGAGACGTTGAAAAATATTATGCTCTATTAGGTGCTTTTTCAGCTACTAATTTTCCTTTGTAGTATAATTTTCCTTCGCTAACATGGGCACGATGGCGTACATGAGTTTCGCCAGTTGTTGAATCTACACTCAACGTAGTTTCAGATGCTTTGTAATGCGTTCTTCTTTTTGCACTGCGTTGTTGTGAGTGGCGCCTTTTTGGATTTGGCATATCGCTTCGTTTTTAATTTTTAAATTATTGGTTATTTTTTACTCTTTTCTTTCTTAATTTTTTTAAATTGTTCCAGGTCTTTCCAAAGTTGGTTGGCATTGGCTTCCTGATCCTTTACTTCCATGTCTTTCAATTTTTCCAATACGTCATTATTGCACTGTGGACCACCCATTTTTTCTTCACTACACATTTTTTGCATAGGAAAACTTAAGAGTACAAATTCATAAATCCAGTTGCCTACATCAATATGGCTTTCTGTTCTGGAGATATAATGTAAATCAGGGTTTTCTTCCTGCTCATTCAACTCATCGGGATTTTCTACAAGCTTAACTAACATGTTAAACTCATCCCAGATGTCCATGCCAAGGTTATTTCCACAACGGTCGCAAGTTACATCTGCCTTTCCGCCAATTTCAAATTTAAGCAGCATAAAACTGCTTTTTTTGTCCAATGATAACTTGATGTTAGCATAGCAATTGGCAAAATCGGTTTCCCCTTTTTCCACAAAGAACTTGTCATCCACCACGTACTCAAACTCATGAATCCCCGGCTTCAACCCTACAAATGCTATCTCAAATGCCCGTTTACCCGTCATTACGTATGGTTTAAAGGACGGCAAAGGTAAGGGAATATTTACAATTTTGAGGTTCAAATAAAGAGATTTTAGTACTTTAAAGTACTTGATTAAGCTTTTATTACTTTTAGGGCAGATATGAAGCGCTATAAATCCTCTTTAATTACCCTTGTTTTATTAGCAATTGCTGTAAGTATTCACTTGTATTCGGCTGATGAGGTTAGAGTTGAAAATCAGTATTCTACTGTATTTTATCCAGCATTAGCACATTTTATGCGGCAGCTTTTTGGCTGGTTGCCCTTTAGCTTTGGAGATTTATTATATGGGTTAGCTATTCTATGGTTGATTTTGAAAGGGCTTAAGGCCATTAAATATTTACTTAAGAGGCAAGTTAATACACAGCGCTTTACTAAAGGAGCTATTAAAATTGTGAATATTCTGTTATTGCTCTATATCTTTTTTAATGTTTTATGGGGTATCAATTATAACAGAATAGGTGTTGCTGAGCAGTTGGGGTTAAAAATGGAAAACTATGATTTGGCAGATTTAAAGCAGTTGAACCATTTATTGGTGGAAAAAGTAAATGCTTCAAAAAGGCAATTGATCATGGAAAAAGCTCAATATCCCAATGAAACGGAATTATTTGAAAAAGTGGAACAAGCTTATACTAAAGCCGAAACTATTTATCCCTTTTTACATTATCAAAGTCAATCCTTAAAACCATCCTTATGGAGTTGGGCAGGAAATTATATTGGTTTTACCGGGTATTACAATCCATTTACAGCTGAGGCACAAGTAAACACGATGGTGCCTAAGTTTTTGTTGCCCTTTACCAGTTGCCACGAAGTGGCGCATCAATTAGGATATGCCAAAGAAATGGAAGCCAATTTTGTGGGCTATTTGGCAGGTACGGCATCTGAAGATGTGTTGATCCAATACTCGGTTTACCTAGATTTATTTATGTACAGTAATAGAAACCTGCTGAAAATGGATTCTTCCATTGCAAAAAGTTACAGGGAACAATTGATAAGTCCTGTTAAAGTTGATTTGAAAGAATGGAATCGTTATTATTTAAAATACCGTAATCCTATAGAACCATTTTTTAGATGGATCTACGGCGTTTATTTAGAGCAAAACCAACAGCCAAATGGCGTATTAAGCTACGACGAAGTGACTGGATTTATGATTGCGTATTATAAAAAATTCGGGAAAATTTAATTGCCATTGATACTAAAATTTATTCTTCCACATCATGCTTTCCACCGGCCTGTTATGTTGGCCACTGTATTTAGCATTTTTCTTTTCATTGTATTTTACTTCAATCTCTCCATCCACCGGAAAATAAATTAATTGCCCTATGGGCATTCCAGCATAAACCCTAACCGGTTGTTTTACCGAAATCTCCAGTGTCCAGTTGCCACAAAAACCTACGTCTCCTTTTCCAGCAGTGGCATGAATATCAATTCCTAAACGACCAGTACTTGACTTGCCTTCTAAAAAAGGGACATGAGCATGGGTTTCGGTATATTCTTCTGTTACGCCCAAATAAAATTCATGTGGTTGTAAAACGATGCCTTCTTCGGGGATTTCAAACTCAATAATGGTATTGTGTTTTTTGGCATCCAGTTCCGTATCGGTATATCGGGCTAAGTATTTTCCTAGGTGCACATCATAACTATTGCTTCCCAAGCAGTCCCTGCTGTATGGTACTATTTTAATTGTTTCTTTTTCTATTTCCTCTAAAATTCTTTTGTCGCTTAATATCATATGAATGTGTTAGCTGGTTAATTCGTTAATTTGTAGGATTAATTATTTAGCTGCAATCTAAAATCTAAAATTGTTTTTAATGCCCTTGGTTTATCAACAAAATATTAACGAGACTACTAAAATAGCTGTTTGGCTTATTACAGAGGAGGAACCTTTTTTTTTAGCTGATGTGCCTGTACAAAGGGAAATTAGTCATTGGCATAAAAGACTACAGCACCTTGCAGGACGATTGTTGTTGAGGCAATTGTATCCCGATTTTCCAGTAAGCTTGATTAAAATTGCGAATACCAAAAAACCGTTTTTAGAAAATGAGCCTTATCATTTTTCCATATCCCATTGTGGAGATTATGCTGCTGCCATGGTAAGTATAACCCACAGGGTGGGAGTGGACGTTGAAAAGCTGAATCCTAAAATTGAAAGGATTCAACACAAATTTATTTATGAGGATGAATTGAAAAACCTTCTAACTCAAAATTCTTTATCAACTGTTGAATGTCTTACTTTGGTATGGAGTGTAAAAGAGTCCATATTTAAATGGTGGGGATTGGGTAATGTAGATTTTAAAGAGGATATAATAATTAAAGCCATCAACGGGGATGCCCTTAAAGGTGTTGTACAATGCCTGTTTAAAAATGATACGGAGCTTACAGTAACTTATTTATTTTCCAGCGATCATTTTTTAAGTTGGGTGGTAACCGATCATTAATCGGCCTCCTCTTCCTGAGTACCATCCAATAAGGGAATATCGCCAATGGAGGCGCCTGCAATTCCTTTTACCGAGCCATACATGCCACTGGTGCTAATCAATACCTTCTCCAATTGCTTTTCTCTTTCTTTCCAAATTTTTTCCATTTGAACCCTTTCTTTTGTAATGCCCTGTTTCATAGCCATAAAACCTTCCATAATGGCTTCCATTTGTCCACGGAATTCAATTCCGGTAAGATAGTCGTAAAGCATTTGCATTTTATCGCCCTTACCTTCCTGGCTTTTTTGAATTTCATTCACTTTAATAATTCCATTACGGAGCAAATGAGCAACACTTTTAACTTCATCAAAACTACAAAGCCAAATGCCATCTTTTTCACCAAAGCGATCCATGTCCTTTGGAAATGCTTGAGTTACCAAAATGGCAGCATCGGCAGCCTGGTTACGTTTATCATTCTTTAATTTATCTACCCAGTTATTACTCCAGGCTTTTGTTCGCTTACTTTCATAAATAATTTTACCACAAATGGTTCCAGCATTGTTTCTGATGGTTTGCATACAATCGGCTCCTTCAACACCTTTACCCACTTCTTCAATAATATCAAATGGAAAACATTCTTTTAATATTTTTTCCAACAAAAATTCCTGACTTTCCCCCTGTAACTGCATACTGCCCTGTTCGCTTTTACGTTTAAGTTCTTCAATCAGCTTTTGTTGCTGTGCCATTTGCAGTTTATATTCATTGGTTTTTAGGTCAAACAACTCCTGCTCCCTTTTGATGGTGGTTTCTTCTATCTCTTTTCTTTTTTCTAAAAACCGCTTTTCAATTTCTACTTCTAAATTCTTTTGTTTTTCTTCAAGATTATTTTTATCCCTCATTAAATCCAATTCTTTCTTTTGCAATTCTTGTAATTGCTGGGTTTTTAATTTGGTTTCTTCTTCCAAGGATTTTAATTGGGCAGCCGTATTTTCACCTGCTTTTTTAAGTGCATCACTCAGTAGTAAAGCATTTTGCTTTTCAAATTCTTCTTCTTTTTTCTTTTGCCAGTCCTGCATTTTGCTACGTAGTTCTTTTTCCACTTCGTTTTTCAAACTTTCGTTCAATTCAAACTGATAATTGCAATTGGGGCATTTAATCTCGGTTCCCATTATTATTTTTTTTACAAGATAATTAAAATTAAAAAGCTTCTCGTATTTGAGAAGCTTTTGTGCGGCAAAGGAGATTCGAACTCCCACGCCCAGTTATAGGCGCTACCACCTCAAGGTAGTGCGTCTACCAATTTCGCCATCGCCGCAATTTAAAAGCAAATTTAGTTGAAAAGTGAAATGTAAAAAAAGTATTAAAGAAAATAAGTGTAAAAGTAATTTGTACATAAACCTGAACTAGGTTTTAAACCTATTTCTTTAATACAATCCTAAAAGTTGTTCCCTTATCTAGTTCAGAGCTTTTTACAAATAATTCTCCTTTATGGTATTGCTCAACAATACGCTTGCAAAGGGTTAAGCCCAGGCCCCAGCCACGTTTTTTGGTAGTAAAGCCCGGTTTAAAAACATTGGAAATATTTTGTTTGCTGATGCCTTTGCCTGAGTCAATTACATCAATAATTACTTGGGTTAATTCATTTTTAATATTTACTTGAAGATTGCCTTTCCCTTCCATGGCATCCAGTCCGTTCTTCAAAAGGTTTTCAATTACCCAGTCGAATAGTGGGCCATTTGTCATTACATTTATTTCTTTTTCGCCAAATGTATTGATGTTAAAACTTACTTTATCGGGTGATCTTCTTTTAATATAAGAAACCATATTTTGCACTTGCTCCACGATATCATTTTCTTCTAAATGGGGGGTGCTACCTATTTTGCCAAATCGGTCACTAACCAATTTAAGTCTATCTACATCCTTACTCATTTCGGGCACAATTTTTTCCATGCCGGGGGTTTCGTTAAGAATTTCAACCCAGCCTTGTAAAGAGGTAAGTGGAGTTCCCATTTGATGGGCCGTTTCTTTGGCCATGCCTGCCCATACCTGATTTTGGGTAGATTTATTCCTGATGGAAATGGTAATTAACGTAATTAAGATAAACAAGGCTACAATGAATAATTGTACAATAGGATAGTAGCGTACCTCTTTTAATAATGCCGACTCGCCATAAAAAACCCTGTTGGTTTGTAAACTGTCGTAAGGGTTTTGCCAAACGATGGGTTTGTTTAATTTTTTAAATTCCTTTAATTTGTTTTGGAGGTAAGATTTGTCGGTGATGATTTTTGATGAGTCTAAATTGCGGTAATCCAGGATACTGTCCATTTCAGTAACCTGGATCATGGGAATATCTTTGCTGTTTTCGGTTAATATCTTACTGGCTAAATTTATTTGAGTGGTGTTGGGGTTGGCGATGTCTTTGGATGCTTCTACCCACTGCTCAATTTTTATCTTTTCCTCTTCCGCAATCTTTTTGGCTAAGTACTTCGAATAAAAAATTGTACCCGTAACTATGGCAATGGCTAGAATGGCAAGTATGCTTCGCCAATTGAAAAACTGTGTAAACATGAAGTAAAAATAAGAAATATGGAATAAGATACGTCTCTATGGTTTATACATTTGGAAATATAGTAAGTTTGTGCAAAACACTATTTAAGCCTAATAGTATTACTTAAGATGAAGTGATTGCGACGCAACAATGCTTTATCGAAGTACAAAGGCTGGTATTAAAATGCAAAATCCATTAGTAGCCATTGTAATTTTAAATTGGAATGGGAAACAATTTTTAGAAAAATTTCTGCCATCGGTGGTTGGTACTTTATATTCCAATAGAAAAATAATTGTTGCCGATAATGCTTCAACTGATGATTCGATCCCCTTTGTACAACAGCATTATCCCGAAATAGAAATTATCATTAATAACAGCAACGAAGGGTTTGCCAAGGGATATAATTCGGCATTTAAACAAGTGGAGGCAGATTATTATGTTTTACTTAATAGCGATGTGGAAGTAACGCCAAACTGGATTGCTCCAATTATTGATTTGATGGAATTGGATAAGAAGATTGCTGCTTGCCAGCCAAAATTATTGGCATACAATAATAAAAATATGTTTGAATATGCCGGGGCCAGTGGTGGCTGGATAGATAAATTTGGTTATCCATTTATGAGAGGGCGTGTATTTGATGATTGTGAAAAAGACGAAGGCCAATATGATGATGCACAACAATGTTTTTGGGCAACTGGGGCTTCTCTTTTTGTGCGTTCATCTGTATATCATGAGTTGGGAGGATTGGATGAATTCTTTTTTGCTCACCAGGAAGAAATTGATTTTTGCTGGCGATTACAATTAGCAGGTTATAAAGTTTTTGTGCAACCCGCTTCAGTGGTGTACCATGTAGGTGGAGGAACTTTGCCCAAAGGCAATAGCTTTAAAACCTACCTGAATTTTAGGAATAATTTAGTGATGATGGCTAAGAATTTGCCTTTTGGTTCTGCCATTTGGAAAATTCCTTTTCGTATTAAGTTAGATGTATTATCTGCTTTTAGAGGACTATTTAGTGGAGATGCTGGGTATTTTTTAGCTATATGTAAAGCACATTTTTACTTTTTGGGTTGGCTGTTTTGGAATAAAAAAAAGCAGGTTTTCTCAAATAAGAAAAGTGGCAAATTAAGTGGAATGTACAATGGGTCGGTGGTTTGGGCTTATTTTATTCAAAAGAAAAAAACCTTTTTAGAAATTGTTAGAGTCAAATAATTTTTTTTGGGGTTAAGCCCTTATTTTTGCACTGCAAACTTATATATAATGAATCAAGAAGTTATAGATAATAAACATAAAGATTTTACTCATAACTGGGTATCCACATCACGTTTTATCTGGTTTTGTCAGGTTTTTGTTGTTTTGGCTTTTGTATTAGGTGGTTGTTATAATTTATATACACATCGTTACAAGGGAAAACCAAAAGTAGAAGTACCTACAAACACACAATACAACCCAACTTACAAATAAAATTTTTATTGTAATTGCTTAACACTTATTTTTGCACTCCTAAAAATAAGTTTAGTTCTTATCATTCCTGCGGAAGTAGCTCATTTGGTAGAGCACGACCTTGCCAAGGTCGGGGTGGCCGGTTCGAGCCCGGTCTTCCGCTCCAAGGTCCCGTTCAGCCAAAGCAGGACGGGATTTTTTTTCGAATAGAAATTTAGTTTACTAAGTTGATGTTTGAGTGTTTACTCGGGTGGTGGAACTGGTAGACACGCAGGACTTAAAATCCTGTTCGCAGTAATGCGAGTGACGGTTCAATTCCGTTCCCGAGTACAAAAAAAGCGACAAGTAATTGTCGCTTTTTTTATTTTAATGATACCCCTATTTGTATTCATATTCAATAGTACCTAGCAGCCTTCTTTCTTTTGAAAAACATTTTTCTCTGATCCGTAGCCCATCTGCATACATGTATTTCCAAACATAATAATAAGTGCCTCCTTCCTCTGTAGATGTCATTTGTGTAATATTACCAACATTGTTGTATTCAAAAATATAATCGGGTAAAAGTTGTTGATTAAAAGGGTTTAAATGAACAACATCTGTTAGTCTTTTTTTACTGTCGTAATAATAGTAATAAGTAGATCCACTTTTTGTGTCTTTTTCAATGGTTATATTATTTTGTTCATCTGCAGAGAAAAGAATGATAATTGTGTCAGAGCCATTTTTTATCCTATACATTTTTTGTAAAACTCCCTTTTCATCATATTGATAATTATGGTCTTCCTTTATCTCATTTACAAAGTCATCGTCATTACTGTGCACTTTCGATTGTATGTTTTTAATTCTTCCTTGTTCATCGTAAGTATAAACAGAACTGTTTACCGCTATGGCGGAACTATCAATAGTTTTCAATAACAATCCTTCTTTAGTAAATGAAGAAGTAACCACGGAAGCACTACTGCCACTTGTTCTGGTAAAAGTTTCAACAGAAGTATAATGCTTGTTAATAGATTTATTTATCAAGAAACCATCGCTAGGCTTACCATCATCCTCAAAACTAGTGATCTTTACAGACCGGTATTTCATTTCTTTTAATTTGGCCATTTCAGCCTTCAACTGAAGATTACTGACGATATCTTTATAGTAAAACTGTGCATTACTGACTTTTGATGACAATAAGACAATGCTTGCGATTATTAAGTGTTTTATCATTATTGTATTTTACAGAACAAATTTAATCTATCATTTTATTAACGTAATTTAAACCATTACTGGTAAGGCAAGTAAACTTTATTATTTTTAACAAAATTACCCAATATGAGCCGTCTTAGAGAAAGGCTGGAAAAAAACTGTCTTAACTGTAATACAGAAGTTGAAGGTAGGTTTTGCCAAAATTGTGGGCAAGAAAATATTGAAACAAAAGAAACTGTTTGGCAATTGGGTAGTCATTTTTTTAAAGACATCACTCATTTTGATGGTAAGTTTTTTAATACATTAAAATACCTGTTTTTAAAACCAGGCTTTATTTCAAGTGAATATTATATTGGTAAAAGAGCTAATTATGTGAACCCTGTTAGAATGTACATTTTTACTTCTTTTTTTTTCTTTTTAATATTTTTTTCATTTTTTAAGTTAAATCAGGCAAACATTCTAACTATGGATGTTTACGGAAAAACAATGGTTGATATAAAGACAATGGATTCTCTTACTTTAGACGACTTTACTAAAAAAATAAATAAAGAAAGAGGCTTTGGGGAAAAGCCAATGAATATTTCTGAGTTAAATAATTATATGGAATCATCATTTGATAGTTCTGGTTTCAAATTATTTTCTACAACTTATCAGTCAAAAGATCAGTATGATTCACTAATAAAAATTGGGGTAGTAAAACATAGTTGGTTAAAAAGGAAAATTATTTTTAAAGAACTGGAGATTCATAAAAAGTATCGTAACAATAGGAAAGAGTCTTTTAGGGATTTTTTTAATATTTTATTGCATAGCTTACCACAGATGTTCTTTGTTTCCTTACCCATTTTTGCCTTCTTACTTCATTTGCTGTATATAAGAAGAAGAGCGTTTTATTATGTTAGTCATAGCATTTTTGCTGTTCACTTTTACATTTTCAGTTTTATTATTATGCTATTTATGTTTGGACTTAATAAGCTTAGTATTGAGACGAATTGGGAATTCATTAAATATTTACAAACATTTTTAGGATTTGGAATATTATTTTATCTCTACAAAGCGATGCGGCGTTTTTATAAACAAAGAAGAGCAAAAACGATTTTAAAATTCTTCATACTTTTTCTATTGTTTTTAGTTACTATTTTATTCTTATTTACATTTTTTCTGCTTTTTTCATTTTATAAACTATAGTTTTTATGTCTTTGGATAATATCACGGCTTTTGAAAGGTTAATTACCATTATGGATGAGTTGAGAGAAAAGTGCCCATGGGATAAAAAACAAACTATTCATACTTTACGACAGTTAACTATTGAGGAAACCTACGAATTGGCCGATGCTATCACTGAAAGCAACTGGAAAAGTATCAAAGAAGAATTAGGGGATCTTTTGCTGCATATAGTTTTTTATTCGAAAATTGGAAACGAACAAAACCATTTTACATTAGATGAAGTCATCAACGGAGTTTGTGATAAGTTAGTAAGCAGGCATCCCCATATTTATAGCGACATACATGTAAATGATGAAGAAGATGTTAAAAAAAATTGGGAAAAATTGAAATTAAAGGAAGGAAAGACATCAGTATTAGGAGGTGTTCCCCGTGCTTTACCTTCTATGGTAAAAGCGATGAGGTTGCAGGAAAAAGCTAAGCATGTAGGATTTGAATGGGAAAATAAAGACCAGGTTTGGGATAAAGTGGTAGAGGAACAAAATGAGCTTTTTGAAGCAATTGCTTCGGGAGACAGTTCCAAAATGGAGGACGAATTGGGGGATGTTTTCTTTTCGCTGATAAACTTTGCAAGGTTTTTGCAGTTGGATGCTGAGAATGCTTTGGAACGAACCAATAAAAAATTTATTGAACGGTTTTCCAAAATGGAAATACTAGCTTCGGAATCTGGTAAGCAATTACATGATATGAGTTTGGAAGAAATGGATACTATTTGGAACATGATTAAAAAAATGAAATAGTTTAATTATAACCTTTGCAAAACAATCAATCATTTGGCCAATTTTTTAAAAAGCATAATTACCTTTTGGTGATTGCTGCTTGGCTGGTTACCTTTTCTTTTATTATTGATAATTACTGGTCGGCCAATTCTTCAGTTTCTGCAGTAAAGATTAATATGGAAAGCTATATTCAAGAGCAGGAAAAAGATTTTAATCAATTTAATGCAGATTCAGCTTTAATCAAAAAACTGAATGATTTTAAATATGATGATGACATTATTGCAAAGCTTTCCAAAAAAAAATATTTCATCTACCGATATTTTGTTAATGATATTGGATTACATCAACTGCTTTTTTGGAATACGCAATCTGTTTTACCTAATGATAGCATAATCTTGTCTCAGCAAAATACAGGGTTTATTCTTTTGGAAAACGGTTATTATGTTTGGAAAAGGAATAAAGCTGGAAAAGAAATTACTATAGCATTAATACCAGTAAAATGGAATTATTTTATTACAAATAACTACCTCCAAAATAGTTTTGTTACAGGAAGCGGAATTGAAAATAAGTATGATATTTCAACAAATCCAAACAAAGAGGCCGTTCGTTCAGTTGCGGGAGAAGAGCTTTTTTTTATAATTGAGAAACCCGGGATTGCGAATTTTAAAAACAATTTCATTGCCGTTTGGTTAAGGTTGTTGGGAATGTTATTTGTGTTACTGTTTGTACAATTTGTAGCTAACTATTTAGTTATGCAAAGAGGGTTTTGGAAGGCTGTATTGATGTTGACATTGACTATCGGTTCATTAAGAATTGCTAGTTATTATTTTGCTTTCCCATTAAATTTCAGACAATTTGATTTGTTTGATCCTTCTATTTATGGTTCATCTTTTGTGTTACGTTCATTGGGCGATTTATTGATTAACGCCACACTATTTATTTGGATTGTTTTGTTCATATATCGTCATTTCCCATCAATCAAATGGAAAAATATTGAATCAAAACCTTTAAAAAAATGGGGCCTTTTGGTTTTGATATGTGTGCTTTTAATCTTCTGCACCTTCGTTTCAGGTCATCTAATAAGAACACTTGTAGCCGATTCTCAAATTTCATTTGATGTAATCAATTTCTTTACTCTAAATATTTACAGTGTTATAGGCTTTATTGTTTTATGCTGTATATCAATCGGCTATTTTTTAGTGAGCCGTATTTTATTAAACCTTTTACATACAATTGTCTTAAAAAACGCAACCTTTCTTTATTTGGTTATGTTTATTTTAGGGTTAATATACCTGTCATTTAATCTTGCACATCCTAATACCATCTTTGAGTTATTTGTTTTGATTTGGTTATTGTTCTATGTTTTATTGGCCATCAGCAATAAGCTAAGTTTAACTTATCAAAAAATAAATTCATCCACTTTAATATTTTGGATATTTTTATTTTCCATAACAATTACTGCAGTAATTGTTATGGAAAATAGTAATAAAGAATTGCGTAATAGAAAGCATTATGCCGAAGTTTTGTCTACTAAAGCCGACCCAACAAGCGAAACATTATTTAATACCCTGCTTACAGATTTTAGCAATGAGTTTTTGGCCATCAACTTTCATCGATTAGAACAAGAAGCAACTAGCCAGTTTTTTAAGGATAGTTTGGTTAGTGGTAATTTTTCGGGATATACTAATAAATATGATACAAGAGTTTACAGTTTCACATCTGAAGGTAAAGGACTGTATAATAAAGATGAAACTAGTTTTAATGAATTAAATGCAGTGTTAAATACACAAGCAAGAAGGACCAGTACGCCAGATCTGTATTATTATGATGAAGCTTATGATAGGTTTAGTTATATCAGTAAAAAAACTATTAAAGATTTTGATGGTAATATTTTGGGGTTTGTATTTTTATTAGCTAACCCTAAAAAGTATAAAACGGATGCAATAAATGTTGAGTTGTTTTCAAAAGGGAAAAATAATGCAATTGAAAACTCAGCGGAATATGCTTTTGCAGTATATAATAACCTTCAGTTGGTCAATAGTCATAATGATTATGCTTTTTCCACTAAACTAATGGAAAAAAATATTCCTAATTCAGAGTTTGTTATTCGTAAAAATAATAATTATGATGAGCTATGGTATAAGGCTGGATCTCAGAAAGTGGTTGTTATTGCAAAGGAAAATAAATTAATTATAGAGTCCATTACTTTGTTTTCTTACATATTTTGTGCCTTCTTATTGTTGACTGGAATATTTTGGATTCTTAATATTGGTATTAAAGCCAGGTTAAGTAAAGTAGGGATTAAGAGCTATTGGCAACTTAGTATTCGTAATCAAATTCACGGCACTGTTATTTTTGTAAGTGTACTTTCTTTTATAATTATAGGGGTGGCTACCATTTTGTTTTTTATTGGGAGATATCAAAACAGTAACCGAGAAAAACTCAGTAAGGTAATTCAGGTAATGGAAAATGAAGTAAGGGTTTCTTTATCTGAATTGGCAATATTTGTGGATGCTTCTAAAATTTACGATGATGCACATAGAGAAAAACTGGAGGGAATTATTGAGAAGATTTCGGAAATACATACCGTTGATGTCAACTTATATGACTTAGATGGGAATTTACAAATTTCATCTCTTCCGCTTCCTTATACCAAAGGAATTATAAGTTCAAAAATGAACCCTGTAGCTTACTATCATTTAAATGTAAAAAAAGAGGTGCAATTTTTTCAGGAAGAGAAAATTGGGAAATTAAGTTTTGTAAGTAATTATGTACCGGTAATTGATGGGGCTGGCAGAGAGTATGCTTATCTTAATATTCCTTATTTCACGTCTGAAAGTAAATTGCAGGAAGAGATTGCTAATTTTTTGGTTACCATTATTAATCTAAATGCTTTTATATTTTTAATCGCCGGAATTATCGCTTTATTTATTACAAATCGTATAACAAAATCGTTTTCTTTCATCAGTGAAAAAATGAAGGAAGTAAATTTAGGGCATTTTAATGAGGCTATTGATTGGAAAAGAGATGATGAAATTGGAGACCTGGTTAAGGAGTATAATAAAATGGTGAGTAAACTTGATGAAAGTGCTTTGGCATTGGCTAAAAGCGAAAGGGAAGGCGCTTGGAGGGAAATGGCTAGGCAAGTGGCACATGAAATTAAAAACCCATTAACTCCAATGAAGTTGAGCTTACAATATTTACAAAAAGCCATAAGTAGTAATTCTGATAATGTAAAAGAACTAACCCAAAATGTTGCCCATACCTTGGTTGAGCAAATTAATCACTTGAATCAAATAGCCAGTGATTTTGGTCAGTTTGCAAATATTGGGAATCCTAAAAATGAGAAATTTGACTTGCATAATTTAATTAAAATAGTAACTCATCTACATGCCATCGATGAACGAGTACATATTAATTGGCAACCTTCCCAAAGCCCGGTAATCATAAATGCTGATAAAACCCATATCAACAGGTTGTTTAATAATTTATTGCAAAATGCCATTCAATCTGTCCCAGAAGAAATGCAGGTTTATATTCAAATTGAGGAGGAAATAAAAGCAGGCAGCATAATTTTAAAAGTGAGTGATAATGGTATGGGTATCCCAGAAGAATTTCAATCGAAGATTTTTATTCCAAACTTTACAACCAAAACATCTGGAACGGGGCTTGGGTTAGCCATGTCGAAAGGAATTGTAGAAGAAGCAAAAGGAAATATTTGGTTTGAAACATTTGCCGGTAGTGGGACTACTTTTTTTATTGAACTTCCTATTGTAAATGGTTAGAAAATGCCTTTTAATTTTTTTCTGGTTTCAATGAATGATTCAAATTCTTTTAAATCAAAGCTGCTTAAATTCTTTTCTTTTGTTAGCATTGCTTTTTGGGCAGATAAAACACCATATCGGGTATCTTTAAATCCATCGATACTATGAGCATCGGGATCAATGGAGATCATAACATTTTTCTCTAAAGCATAATCAATATGCCGCCAATCCATATCTAGCCTACTTGGATGAGCATTTAATTCAATAACTACATTGTTAGCTGCACAAGCATCAACTATTTTTTTATGATCAACTGGGTACCCTTTTCGGCTTAATAATAGTCTGCCTGTCATGTGCCCTAAGATTGTTGTGTAAGGATTTTCAATAGCAGTAATTAATCGTTGCATGGCTTTTTCTTCAGTCATTTTTAAAATACTGTGTACCGATGCAATTACAAGATCGAAAGTAGAAAGAATACTATTACTATAATCGAGGCTGCCATCATAAAGTATATCACTTTCAATACTCTTAAAAATTTTGAACCCCTTCATCTTACTATTCAATTCATCAATTAACTGATGTTGGGCATTTAGTTTTTCTTCATGTAGGCCCTGAGCATAAAAAGCACTTTTACTGTGGTCACTAATAACCAGGTATTCAAACCCCTGTACTTTGGCAGCAATTGCCATTTCTTCCAATGTATTGTTACCATCACTCCAGTTACTATGGCTGTGAATGATGCCCTTAATATCTTCGGGTTGTATTAATTGGGGGATGGTTGAGTTTTTAGCAAATTCTAATATTGCAGCCTTTTCCCTCAAGCAGGCTGGTATATATTGGATGCCAGCTTGTTTAAAAATGCTTTTATCGTTTGTTGAAAAATCAATATTAGGGAACTGACTTTTAAATGCCTCATTAAAATCGGAACTTCCTGTTGTTTCAAAAAGTTGTTGAGTAAAAGCTTCCTTTCCAGTAAAAATCCTGAGTTTAAGTCCATTATGTAGCTTATAAAGGATGTTTTTGGCATTCTCTTCTAACAGTTCTGGTGGATTAGCAGATTGAAATTTTGGTATTACTTCCTCCTTATTCAAATTAACCACATATTCAAGCTCATCAATAATCTCCAACTGCCTTTTAAAAGCACCTGTTATAGCTACTTTTTCTGGTGTAAATAACTTTTCTAAGTAAGCAGTTATTTGAGGCGCTACTTCTTCAACTTGAGGGTATAAATAGCTTCCCTGATTGCTGAGATAAAATTCGATACTTTCAATAACATTTTGTTGTGTTTTTTCTCCAAAACCCTTGTAAAGTTTTAAACGATTTTCTTTACAAGCGTATAAAAGTTCACCAACACTTTCTATTTCCATCTCTTTCCAAATGGTGGAAATTTTTTTAGGACCAATTCCTTTTATTTTAAGCATCTCTATTACACCTGCAGGAGTATTTTCAATCAATTCTTTTAGTACTTGGAGAGAGTCAGTTTCTAAAATTTCAATTATTTTTTTACCACTTGATTCACCTATTCCTTTAATGCTAAAAATATTTTCTTTTGGCATTTCACTTAATTGAAATGATAATTTTTCGATATTAAATGCGACGGTGGCATACGATTTTGCCTTAAAATTATTTTCACCTTGGATGTCCATTAATTTGCTCAAAAGGGTAAAATAGTCAGCAATTTGATAATTATCCATTTTTTAAAATTAAGAAATGTAAAATGAAATCTGAATGAAAACTGTTAAGAAATAATAAAACAATTTTGAAAAATAAAATAATTATTACTTCGAGTGAGTTTTATTTGAACTCATAAAGTGAATTGTAAATAGAATAATATTTTCAAAATGAGATGTAAAACTATGGCTAGGTAATATGAAAAGGTTGGTTAAAGTATTCACTTTATTTAAAAAGTCAAATGGAGAAATATGGAGGGAGTCTGTGAATGAAAATAAAGTTTTGAATAATTTTGTGTAAAGCAGTGTGGTAAAGCTTTTTAATAAAAAAGTCCCGATATTTATCGGGACTTTAAAAGTATTTTTGCTTTTTACAAAAAGAAGATTATTTCTTCTTTGCAGCTTTCTTAGGAGCGGCTTTTTTTGCAGCAGCTTTTTTAGGAGCGGCTTTTTTTGCAGCAGCTTTTTTAGGAGCAGCTTTCTTTGCAGCAGCTTTTTTAGGAGCGGCTTTTTTTGCAGCGGCTTTTTTAGGAGCGGCTTTTTTTGGAGCGGCTTTTTTTGCAGCTTTTTTCTTTGTTGCCATTTTTTAAAATTTAATTGGTTAGTAAATAATACTTAAAAATATAAATATTTTCTAAACTACCAAAAAAAATATAAAAAATTAAGCAGTGGCTTCAACTGCAGAAACAGATACAACTGTCTTATCTCCTTTGGTTTTTTTGAATTCAACCAAACCATCTGTTAATGCAAAGATGGTAAAGTCTCTTCCAACACCAACATTTTTTCCAGGATGATAAGTAGTTCCTCTTTGACGGATAATAATATTTCCGGATAGTGCAGGTTGTCCACCAAATATTTTTACACCCAATCTTTTACTGTGTGAATCACGACCATTTTTTACCGAGCCTTCACCTTTTTTGTGTGCCATTGTAAATTATTTTTATTAGTTTATTACTTAGCTGTTTAATTATTATTGCGGATTTTAAGCACTGCTTTTTCTTTAAAAAAATCAGTGGCGAATCCTGCTAAATTAATTAAGCAATTGCTGTTACTTTAATGTGTGTGTACTGTGTACGATGACCGTGCTTTTTACGGAAACCTTTTCTTCTTTTCATTTTAAAAGCGATTACTTTTTCGCCCTTAATAAGGTCGCTGATAATTTCAGCTTTAACTACTGCTTTTACATCTGTGCCCATCGCAACGTTTCCGTCGTTTTCGGTCATTAAAACTTCGGCAAACTCTATTGAGTCACCTGTTTTGCCCTCGATGTGAGGAACGTATAAGCTGTCGCCTGCTTTAACTTTAAATTGCTGACCTGCTATTTTTACTACTGCTAACATAAATATCCCAAATTTAGGACGGCAAAGGTAAGGGTTTAGCTTTTAAATTTAGCAGTGTTTTTGAAATAAATTAAAGCCATTGTGGCATGGTATGGTTGATTTTAAGAACAATTCAACTTAAAATCAGCTAAAATCAACTTTGCAACAAACTTAAACCATTTATATTCGCTTTTATATTATGCGCCTTTTAACCAGATTTATACAAGTTGTCTATACTATTTACGCTTTTATAGTATTTATGGCTTTTTTACTGTTGATTTTCCCGTTTACCGTTGTCGCTTCCTTCTTTGGTAAGATTAAGGGAGGGAACTTTATATATAAACTCTGTGGGTATTGGACAGATTTTGTCCTATTTATGATAGGTATTAGACATAGTAATATATATGAATCTCCTCATGACACAAGCAGGCAATATGTATTTGTATTTAACCACATCTCTTTTTTAGACGCTCCTCTTTTTTTAAAATCTATTCCAAAACAGAGATTTAGGGTGTTGGGTAAGGCCGAAATGGCTAAAATTCCCCTTTTTGGCTTTATTTACCGAAACGTAGTGGTAATGGTGGAAAGAAATAAATCAGACAAAAGGGCTAAGAGCGTGGATCAAATGATTTCGGTACTAAAAAAGGGGTTTTCTATCATCATTGCACCAGAGGGAACGTTTAATTTAACTGATAAACCTTTAAAGGAGTTTTATGATGGGGCTTTTAAAATTGCCATAGAAACTCAAATTCCAATAAAGCCAATTATCCTACTCGATGCTTTTGATAGATTACATTATAATTCCATTTTTTCACTTTCGCCAGGTAAGTCAAGAGCCGTTTATTTGGAAGAAGTTTCAGTGGATAGGTTGACTTTGGAAGATGTAGAATCATTAAAAGCTAAAGTGTACAAAATTATGGAAGATGGCTTGATTAAACATAAAGCAAGTTGGATAAAAACGGTTAGCTATTAAAGCAAAGTAAACTTTGGTAACTTTAGAAACACAAGATGAGCATAGAGAATGAAATAGCATTTACCAACCCATCTTCGGGATTATGGGCAGAAATTTTACTTCCGCTTGCACTGCCTACTGTTTATACATATGCCATTCCGCTTCATTTAAAAGAAACTGCAAAACCTGGTTGTAGAGCCGAAGTGATATTTGGTGCTAAAAAAAAGTATGCCGGCATCATTAAATCACTAAGCATTAATAAACCTTCTTTTCCTGCTAAGGATATATTAAATGTTTTGGATGATGATTGCATTTTATATCCTCAGCAATTAAAACTGTGGCAGTGGATCAGCGAATATTATATGTGCAGTGAGGGGGAAGTAATGGCAGCAGCCTTGCCTGCACATTTTAAATTGAGCAGCGAAACCATCTTATTGTATAATGATGATGCTGGAGAAGACTTTACTGGTTTGAATGACGAAGAATTTTTAGTGGCAGAAGCCTTGCTGATAAAAAAAGAATTACGTCTTACAGAAGTGCAGCAGATATTGGATATTACTCATGTGTATCCCATCATTAAAAGTTTAATTGATAAGAAAATTTGTTTGGTTTGGGAAGCCATGGACGAACGGTATAAAGTAAAAAAAGAAAGTTATGTTTTACTTAATCCCGAGTATGGCAACGAGGAAAAATTGAGTGAACTTTTAAATAACTGGAGCAGGGCTCCCAAGCAAATGGAATTATTGTTGGCGTATTTGCACCTCCAAAAAACCGAATCGGAAGTGGTGCAAGCCGAACTGCTTAAAAAAGCTGGGGCCTCTCTTGCACAGCTAAAAGGCTTGGTTGAAAAAAATATTCTTATTATAGAAAAGAGAGCTATCGACAGAATTAAATCTCTGCCTAAAAATGTACAAATAGAATTTGAATATAGTACTGCTCAACAGGAATGTTCCGAAGCAGTTGAAAAAGCTTTAGAAAGTAAAAATGTTTGCCTCTTGCATGGCGTTACCAGCAGCGGTAAAACACAAGTATATATTAAACTAATAGAAAAATATTTTAAAGAAGGTAAGCAGGTTTTGTACTTGCTTCCAGAAATAGCTTTAACCACTCAAATCATCCGCAGACTCCAAAAGAACTTTGGAGGTAATATCACCATCTATCATTCTCGATTTAGTAATAATGAGCGTATTGAATTATGGAATAAAATTAGAACGGGCGAAGTAAAGATTGTTTTAGGAGCAAGGAGTGCCCTTTTCCTGCCTTTTAAAGACCTTGGACTGATTATCGTGGATGAAGAACACGATCCGTCTTTTAAACAGCAGGATCCTGCTCCCAGGTACAATGCAAGGGATGCAGCAATTTATTACTCATCGCTTTTTAATGCAAAAGTTTTATTGGGTAGTGCTACACCTTCAGTGGAAAGTTATTTTAATGCAGTGAATGGAAAATATGCATTGGTAGAATTGAATGAACGATATGGGGGTATCAAACTTCCCGAAATTGAAATGGTGGATACCAGGCAGGTTTCAAAGAAAGGAAAAGTAATGATTAGCCCACAACTAAAGGAAGCCATGCAAAATGCTTTGGATGCCGATAGGCAGGTTATTCTTTTTCAAAATAGAAGAGGGTACAATCCTTATTTAATTTGTGGCGCCTGTGGTTATATTCCACAATGTACTCATTGCGATGTATCACTTACGCTACATAAATACAGTAATAAATTGCATTGTCATTATTGTGCAAGTACTTATCCCAAATTAATAACTTGTCCTGCATGTGGTAGTAATGACTGGCTGGAGAAAAACTTTGGAACCGAAAAAATAGAAGAGCAACTGGAGGATGAATTTCCTAATCATAAGATTGCAAGAATGGATGTGGATAGTGTAAGAGGAAAAACAGCACACGATCAATTAATTCAGCAATTTGAACAACATCGGTTGGATGTTTTGGTGGGAACCCAAATGGTAGTTAAAGGATTAGATTTTGATAAAGTAAGTTTGGTAGGCATTTTGGATGCAGATGGTTTGTTGGGCTTTGCCGATTTTAGAGTGAATGAAAGAGCTTTTCAATTGATGGAGCAAGTGAGTGGCCGGGCTGGAAGAAAAAAGGAACAAGGTAAAGTGTTGATACAAACTTCAAATACCAATCACCCGGTGTTGCAGTTGGTACAACAACATGATTATAAACAGTTTTTTAATTGGGAGATGGAAAAACGCAAAGAGTTTTTTTATCCACCTTACAGCCGTATTGTTTTGCTTACCCTAAAACACAAAGACAAAAATACAGTGAATGCTGCTGCTGAAAAATTAGCGAATTTGCTTAAACAAGATTTAAAAGATTTTATTGTGGGACCAGCAGCACCAATTGTTGGACGCATCCGTAATCAATATTTAATGGAAATTTTAATTAAGTTGCCCAAGGAACCTGGCATGAGTTTGCGGTATAAAGCAGCCATCCGCAATCATATTAATTTAGTAACAAGCGAAAAGAATTTTAAATCAGTTTCGGTTGTTGCTGATGTAGATAAAATGTAAATGGAAATAAAAGAAAATATATCACTAAAACCATACAATAGTTTTGGAATTGATGTTAAGGCAAAACAGTTTGCCAGCTTTAGTAGCGTTGAGGATTTGGATGAGTTATTTGAAAAACCCAAAACTCAACATTCAACTTTTAATAATTTTATTTTGGGAGGAGGCAGCAATATCCTTTTTACCAAAGATGTTGAAGCCTTGGTTTTAAAGAATGAAATGTTGGGTATTAAAACCATCAAGGAAGATGAGCATCATATTTATGTACAAGTAGGAGCGGGGGTAAACTGGCATCAGTTTGTAATGCATTGTATAAACAATAGCATGGCTGGGGTAGAGAACCTCTCTTTAATTCCTGGAAATGTGGGAGCATCACCCATGCAAAATATAGGAGCCTATGGTGCCGAAATTAAGGATGTGTTTTATTCCTTAGAGGGGTTTCATAAAGCAGAAAGAAGAATAGTAAACTTTACTTTGAACGATTGTGACTTTGGCTATCGGGAAAGTGTTTTTAAAAGAAAATATAAAGATGAGTTTATCATAACTTCTGTTACTTATCAGCTCAATAGAATCCCTACTTTCAATATTTCTTATGGAGCTATTGAACAGGAGTTGGAAAAAATGGGAACAAAGGAATTAAGCCTACAAGTAGTTTCTCAGGCTGTAATTAATATTCGTAGTAGCAAATTGCCTAATCCTACAGAGATAGGAAATGCCGGGAGTTTTTTTAAGAATCCTGAGGTTAAACATTCAACATTCAAAATACTAAAAGAAAAATATAGTGACATTGTTGGGTATCCTTTACCCAATGGGAATACTAAGTTGGCGGCAGGTTGGTTGATTGAACAATGTGGGTGGAAAGGCTATCGTAAAGGCGATGCCGGATGTCATCAAAAGCAAGCTTTGGTATTGGTAAATTATGGCAATGCTAAAGGAAATGAAATTTATAGTTTGAGTGAAGAGATATTACTTAGTGTGCATGAAAAATTTGGCTTGATGTTGGAAAGAGAAGTGAATATCATGTAATGAGAAGAATTTTAAAATCATAAATAAAAAGGCCACAAAATATTTTGTGGCCTTTTTATTTATTTAAAAGAGGTTAATTACTCTTTGGAGAATCTGGTACAACTGTAGGTACAGCTACTTTAGATTTTAATAAAGCACTAAACTGTTCTTCCATCGAACTAATTCTCATTAACAATTGCTCGGCTGTATTTTTATCGCCACTTCTTCTTCCAGACTGATCGCCGTAATCAAAGTTTTGGCCTTTGTTGTCATCTAATGAATTGTAGAAAACGACTTGTTGGTTTAAATCTTTCTTTAAGCTGGCACCAATTTTAGTAATTAATTTTTGGTCTTCAACTAAATAAGCTGCCTGTAACATCATACTTGAAATCCAATTATGAGTTTGGTTACGGGAAATCATACCATAAGGAAAGTTTTCTTCCAGCATCATCTTATCTGCTTTGTTGATCAATTCTTTGGCTTCTTTTATTTTGTTGCTTTGTGCCAAACTTATAGCGGTTGTGGCAAAAGCCATTCTTATAGTATTTAAGTGACGACGGTTTTCTTCATCATAATAAACACCTGGCTTATCAGCATTGCCAAAAACAAATTTGTTCATCATTTTATCATACGCTCCCTCTTCATTCACTTCGCTGTTTTCCACAGGCACCAATCGATAAGTTAATCCGTCCTGGCGGATATAGTTTTGGAAACCTAAGCCACCTGCATCTTGTGATGTAAAGTAAATTGGACGTTTCCATTTATTAGCAGCTATGATATTTAATACTGCGGCATCGTTTTTAAAGATGTAATTTTTGGGTATCTCAAATCTTAATTCCGAAACCACGCTATCGCTGACATTAACGGTTCCATTCTTTCTTACAAAATTCTGGTCTACAGGTATAGTTACTTTTTTAGTTGGGAAAACATTTAAAGAGCTACCATCACGTCCTACTTCCATTTTTAGAGGATCCTCGCTTCCTGCAAATTCTTTCATCATATAGTATAGATCCATATACTCATTTGGATCAACACCTGGTTTTTGAGCATTGTAAATTATATCTCTATTGGCTCCTTCAATTTGTGCAGCCGACCAAATGGGATCAATAGGGTCGCTATTATTTACTTTATAACGAAGCTGATTGATATACCAATCGGTACCCAATAAACTGGAGTTGATAACACGGATATCTTTACGAACACCTAACACTTCCTGAGCATACCAAAGTGGATAGGTATCATTATCACCAAAGGAAATGACGATAGCATTGGGGGCACAGCTTTCCAAATAATTGATAGCTAAATCACGAGCCAAAGTTTTATTTCCACGGTCGTGATCATCCCACTCCTGGCTTGCCATTAAAACGGGTACAGCTAATAAACAAAGCAGACCTGCTGCATAATTGGCTACCATCTTATTAGCAATAAACTTAGAGAATAATTCTTTTACATACAGTACGCCAAGTCCAATCCAAATAGCAAAAGCATAGAATGAACCTACAAATGCATAGTCACGTTCTCTGGGTTGATTACCTGCCTGGTTTAAATAAAATACAATTGCAAGTCCTGTAAAGAAGAACAATAATCCAACAATTATTAAGTCTCTTTTATCTCTGTTCATTTGATAAAACAAACCAAGAATACCCAATAACAGTGGTAAGGCAAAAAGCTTGTTATTGGCTTTATTGTTTTTCATACTATCGGGTGCCAAAGCCTGATCTCCCAATCTGGCATTGTCCCAAAATCCAATACCTGTTTGCCAGTTTCCGTCTCTCACATTACCCATACTTACACCTTGTACATCGTTTTGTTTTCCGGCAAAATTCCACATAAAATAACGCATGTACATCCAGCCAACCTGATATGCCATAGCAAAACCTATGTTTTCACGCATGGTAGGTTTCGGATCTCCTCCATCTGGTCTAATCAAATTTCCTTCTTTATCTTTAGTAAGGCCCATCCAATTAGCATAATAATCTGCGTGCCCCTGATCATTACTTTGGTCCCACATCCGTGGAAACAAATGCATATCCTCTGGCGCAAATACATATTCTACTTTTCTTCCGTTCTTTTCGTATTTGCCATTACTCTTAATATAAGTTTCAGTTACTTTATTTTCAATGGGTTGAGCTGTAAAATCCTGGCCATATAAAATGGGCCAGTCGCCATATTGCTCCCTGCTTAAATAACCTACTAAACTCACAGGGTTATCTACATTAAACATATCCACAGATGGATCAGCAGCGGAGCGTACCATGGTAGTAAAATAAGTGGAATAGCCTACCAACATAAAAGCAAAACACCACAGTAATAGTTTCATTCGGGCCAATACATTTTTATTGATGAGTAAAATACCCACAATAAATACCACCAACTTGATAACAATTTTTAAGCCTATACCTTCTACACCGGTTGGGTAAATAAGAATGGCTAAGAACATGAATAACCAAATAACAACTTTGGGCCTGCTAAGATTTTCTTCTTTGAAACTAAGACCTATAAATAAAAATAAAGCGATGAGTAAAAAATAAAAAGCAAAGCCTGAGAAGAAAGGTAAACCAAGGCTGTTTACAAAAAAGATGTCGAAATTGGCGGCACCTTTAATGGTCCAAACAATTACTGCTTTTTGTACCAGGCCTGTAATACCACAACCAATAAGGAAGGCCCAAAACATGCCCCATTTTGTAACAGTAAAGCGTTTGTAATAATAAATCATTACTATAGCAGGAATGGTTAATAAGTTTAACAAGTGAACCCCAATGGATAAGCCCATCAGATAAAATATAAGGATGATCCAGCGATCGGCTTTTGTAAAATGTCCTTTAATTCCTTCTTTCATTTCATCGTCAACAGCTTGCTCCCATTTAAGGATTGCCCAAAAAACGATAGCGGTAAAGAAAGATGACAAAGCATATACTTCGGCTTCAACAGCACTGTACCAAAATGAATCGGAGAATGTATAAGCCAGGGCGCCTACAACGCCAGCAGCCATAATGCCTATGATGCCTTCGTTAGTTAACTCTGCGCTATTTCTGGTGATAAGCTTGCGACCAAAATGAGTGATAGTCCAAAACAAGAAGAGGATAGTAAATCCACTTGACAAAGCACTCATCATATTAATACCTGTAGAAGCATTGTTGGCATCAAAAGGAATCATAAATAACCTGCCAAGTAATACAAAAAGAGGTGCTCCGGGTGGGTGAGGAATTTGAAGTTTATAGGCGCTGGAGGCAAACTCGCCGGTATCCCAGAAACTACCCGTTGCTTCCATTGTCATGATGTAAACCGTACAGGCAATAATGCAGACGATCCATCCGGTAATGTTGTTAATGCGTTTAAAGCTCATAATTAATTTAGGTTATAGGTTGGCAAATATAAATTAGTTTGGGCTTTGATGAAGGTAGATTTAGAATTTTTTTAACCTTTCATCATTCTGCTAAGGATTAGCGTTCAATGCCTAAAACGCAACCTTATATTTGTAGAATGAAAAAAGCACTATTTCAGCTTCATATTGCAGTTTTTTTAGCAGGCTTTACGGCTATTTTGGGAAAACTTATTACCCTTAACGAAGGGATGTTGGTTTGGTACCGCTTATTAATTACAGTTCTTACGCTTACAATCATCTTATATCTTAAAAAACAATTGAAAAAGGTTCCCTTTAAAGATTTGATGAAGATTTTTGGAGTAGGAGTAATTGTAGCCATTCATTGGGTAACTTTTTATGGCAGTGTAAAGTATGCCAATGTTTCGGTAGCCTTGGTTTGTTTTAGCGCTACTGGCTTTTTTACTTCCTTTTTTGAACCTCTAATACTTAAAAGAAAGATATCGGCGGTAGAGGTAGCCTTGGGTTTACTAGCCATTTCGGGGATTTATATCATTTTTGATTTTCATCCTCAGTATAAGTTAGGGGTAATTTTTGGTATCATTTCGGCTGTTGGAAGCTCACTTTTTCCTATTTATAATAAACAACTATTGCAAAAATATTCTCCCAAAATACTTACACTTTATGAGTTGGGGGGAGGTTTGCTGGCATTAACCCTCTTAGTTCCCATTTATTTAACTCAGTTTCCGGCTATGTATTATATACCCACAGCCTCCGATTGGGTTTGGTTGTTGGTTTTAGCATGGCTTTGTACAGTTTTAAGTTTCGATTTACAGTTAAATGCTTTAAAAAAGATCAGTGCTTTCACTGCTAATCTTACTTATAATTTAGAGCCGGTTTATGGAATTATCCTGGCTTTTATCTTTTTTAAGGAAAACGAAAACCTTCACAAGGAATTTTATTTTGGCGTATTGCTCATTTTATTGGCTGTGGTGTTACAAATGGTTAGAATTTACAAAGAACAACGAAAACTAAAATTGATAAAAACAGGTATTTTAAATTAAGATTGAATTTAATTTATCCAGTTGATTTCTACATCAAATTGTGCAAAATGCTTAAACATGGCACTTACGCCACAATATTTTTCCATTGAAAGGGATACTGCTTTTTCCATTTTAGACTGGTCAACAGAATCTACTTTAATACTATAGGTAATTTTAATGCTGTCGTAAATTTTGGGATGTTCCTCGGTTAAATGAGCATCGGTTTGTATACTAAAATCACTGAAATTTACTTTCATTTTGTTTAAGATAGATACGATATCAATACCACTGCAGCCAGCCAAAGAAGCCAGTAGCATACGTTTTGGACTA
The DNA here is from genome assembly GCA_947085175.1 of uncultured Chitinophagaceae bacterium. GTDB lineage: Bacteria > Bacteroidota > Bacteroidia > Chitinophagales > Chitinophagaceae > Ferruginibacter. Next base: position 230,757 of record CAMTVJ010000005.1, on the reverse strand, counting down.
GCGCCGCTGTTTTGTCCGCCATCTTCTTCAGTGGTGTCCATTTTTACTATATGTCCATTAATATCGGCATGAAATGCCATGCCGCCTTTAAATTGTGTGTTTACTTTGTGTGTTGTCAATTTGAAATATTTTAGGTTTTAAAATTAGGGTTATTCACATGATAATAGTTTTTGAAAGATAAATTATATCAAAAATCAAAAATTCTTTTATTTCAATCCGTAATTATTAATATTTAACCTTACCTTTGCCGTCCAAAAATAAGCACTATGGCTAGAGTATGTCAGGTTACAGGAAAGAGGCCGATTACCGGAAATAAGGTATCTCACTCAAATATTAAAACAAAACGCAGATTTTTACCAAATTTGCAAACAAAACGATATTTCCTTGCGGAAGAAGATAAGTGGGTTACACTTAAAGTTTCTACTGAAGCGATCAGAACTATCAACAAGAATGGTTTATATTCTGTAGTAAAGCAATTACGTGCTGCAGGAACTAAAATCTAATAATTAATAAGTTCATTGGTTAAACCTGATAAACAGCTTAACCTTTAAACCAATAAACAATAACTAAAATGGCAAAGAAAGGTAACAGGGTACAGGTTATTATGGAGTGTACCGAGCACAAAACAAGCGGTATGCCCGGCACAAGCCGTTATATTACCACTAAAAACAAAAAGAACACACCAGAGCGTTTAGAGTTAAAAAAACTTAACCCTATCCTTAAAAAGGTAACTGTTCATAAAGAAATCAAGTAATAAATCGATTTGAAGATTTGATGATGTGTCAATTGTAGAAATCTTCATAATCAACTCATTTTCAAATTATCAAATTAAAATATCATGGCAAAAGCAGCTAAAACAGCGATAAAAACCAAAGACCAGAAAGCAGCAGCAGACGCTAAAAACTGGACTAAAGTGATACGTACTCTACGTAGCCCAAAGACAGGTGCATATACTTTTAAAGAGGCTATCGTACACAAAGACAAAATAAAAGATTTCTTAGCTAGCTAAGAAAATTCAAGCATGAGATAATATTATATAAAGCTTCCCGATTTATCGGGAGGCTTTGTTTATTTTGGGAAGGTTTGAGCAGGTTATAATAGGAGATACTAGATACTTGATTTACTGCTTTGCAGTATCTTGCTTGTTATCAATTATTCAATATCCAACAACAAGCCTAACTACCTACAAACATAATTATGGGATTATTCGATAAACTTTTTGGAAAAAAGCAACAACAAGAAAGCCTTGATCAGGGATTAGAAAAAACCAGGGAAGGCTTTTTTGCAAAAATCACTAAAGCCATTGCCGGAAAAAGTACTGTTGATGAAGAAGTGTTGGACAATCTGGAAGAGGCCTTGGTTAGTGCTGATGTGGGAATTGAAACTACCGTTAAAATTATTGAACAAATTGAAGCCAGGGTTGCCAAGGATAAATACCTCAATACGTCGGAACTAAACAATATACTTAAAGAGGAGGTTCAAAATATTTTGATTTCTGCTCCCCAGGATACGAGCTACGAAAACTACGAACTTCCAGCTGGGAATAAGCCACATATTATTTTGGTAGTAGGTGTAAATGGCGTTGGTAAAACTACAACCATAGGTAAACTGGCCTACAACTTCTCTAAAGCAGGTAAAACGGTTTTGTTAGGTGCCGCCGACACTTTTAGGGCTGCAGCTGTTGAACAATTAACCATTTGGAGCGAACGTACTGGCGTACAGATAGTAAAAAAGGAAATGGGTAGCGATCCTGCTGCGGTTGCTTTTGATACGGTTAATAGTGGGTTGGCCAAAAATGTAGATGTCATTATCATTGATACTGCAGGCAGATTACATAATAAGGCTTATTTAATGGATGAATTAACGAAGATCAAAAGAGTCATTCAAAAAGTGATCCCCGATGCCCCTCATGAAGTGATGTTGGTTTTAGATGGTAGTACAGGTCAAAATGCCCTTGAACAAGCAAAACATTTTACCGCTGCAACAGATGTAACTGCTCTTGCCATTACAAAGCTGGATGGTACAGCCAAAGGGGGAGTGGTATTAGCTATTGCCAATCAATTCAAAATCCCAGTTAAGTTTATAGGTGTTGGCGAAAATGCCGAAGATTTATTAGTGTTTGACAAACAACTTTTTGTTGACAGCCTTTTTAATCCATCATCTTCTACAGAATAAGCATTTCTCCTCTCAAGAGAAATTTTGTTGTTTACTTGCAATTCTCAAATCTACCTATTAGGTTTGTTTTTGATTCTGCATCTGTGAAAAGACTTCTTCAATTCCCTCAAGAATGGTATTTAACTTTTTAACAGTATTCAACTATTATTCTCATGCCATCATTTCCAAAGCCAAAGTTTGCCTATGTGGTAAACCTCAACAAAGAAATTAATGCTTTACGCAATTACCGTGATTCTAAACCCTCTTTAAAAATCCCTAAAGCAACTGCAAAAACATTGCGTATTGCAACTTGGAATATTGCCAACCTGGGAGAACAGAAAAGAGAAGAAGTACATTTAAAAATAATTGCTGAAGTCATTTCTTGGTTTGATGTGATTGCTGTGCAGGAATTAAAAGAGAATTACGCAGATTTTGTAAAAATAGTGAGCCTTGCCGGAAGCAGTTACAAGTTTGTTTTTTCAGATACTGCTGGTAATAATGAGAGAATGGGATTTATTTACAATAGCAAAAAGGTAAAACTTTTGGATGAAATCGCCGAGTATGCAATACCTCCCAGTGATTATAAAGATGTAAAAATTGCTGACGTGAAAGCCAGCTTTAATGGGTTTGATAGAAGCCCTTATTTGGTGAGCTTTGCAGCGGGTAAATACCAGTTTACACTTATGACTGTACATCTGTATTATGGTGCCGATGCGGATAAAAAAAGTTTAGGCAGAAGAGGGTTGGAAGCATATGCAGTGGCCCGATGGGCAGATTTGAGATCTAAAAGTAAATACACTTACAACGGAATTAAAGATGTTTTTGCACTGGGTGATTTTAATCTTCCTAAAGCTGTTAAAGAAGATCTTATTTACAGGGCACTAGTTAAACGTGGATTACAACTTCCCGATCATACTTCGCTTATTTATTCTAATATTAGCGATGATAAAAATTACGACCAAATTGCTTTTTTACCTGGTACAAAATCTCGTATAAAAAGTCATGGAATTTTCCCTTTTGATAATGCAGCTTTTGAAGATATTTATAAAACAAAAACCCCAGTTGCATTTAGGGGTTATATAAAATATTACTTGTCGGATCATCGGCCTATGTGGATGGAGATCGATATTCAATGATATTTTTTAAAAAAGAAAAGCCCCTGTGGAAACAGGGGCCGGTTACCAAAACTAACTGCTTATGAGAAATTTTAATTGTTCTTTTTATCAGTACAAATGTCCTAATTTTCTTGCTTTTTCACTGTTAAGGTCTTGTCAAAACTCCGTTAAAGTAGCGTTAAAACAGCTCCAACCATTTGCATTTTTGATTATATAAACATGGCAATTAAAAAAGCCAGCTTTTAAAGCTGGCTTTTTTAATAATGCTTTTTTATGAACCACCCATACCACCAGTTTGTTGCGTTCTTTTGTTTTCTTCTTCAATAGAAGTTTTACGTTGCCTGGCAGCTTTTACCTGGTTATTACCAAAGCGGTATGTGAAATTCAACTTAAACTGGCGGCTTTCCCAACGGCCACTGGCTTCACTAAACTGACCCGAAAAATTGGTACTTCCTTTCCATTTCATTAATCGAAACATATCACTTACCGACGTTTTAAGCATGCCTTTACCTTTTAATATTTTTTTCTGCAAACCTCCATCTACACTATACATAGCAATGCTTTTAAATGAACCTTGCCAAATGGTGGGTGAGGTATAAAATCCACTTAACTCTGCTTTGTATCCTTTGCCAAGGTTAAAACTGTGTTGCATATAAAAGCTAACATTCACTACATTTAAATCAACTTTTCTGTCGCCGCCACCAAAATCGGCTTCATATTTTGAGTAGAAAGAATTTAAGTTGGCAAAAAAGCTATACCATTTGTATTGAAAAGGATAGCTGATGTTTAAGCTAATGATATCCTGAGTGGCTAGATTTCTTTTCGTTAAAAAGCTTTTCGAACCCTCTGTAGTATCAGGCATTTGTGTAAAAATATTCTTTACATGACTATAATTCAGCTGGGTATTCAATTTATACTTATAGGTATGTGTAAACCCAAAGCTATTAGTATACTGAGGTTTTAAATTTGTATTGCCCTTCATAAAAGTGTAATCATTAATCTTGAATTCAAAAGGATTCAAGTCCTGATACACTGGTCTGTCAATCCTACGACTATATGTTAAACCAAACTGACTCATTGGGTTTTTATTGAACGTAAGCGCTGCACTTGGAAACAAATCGGTGTAATTACGATGAATGGAAGAATCGTAGGAAACATAAGAGCTAGTAGAAGAATTATATTTTAATCCGGTAGAAGTACCATCCGAAATTGTATTCTCCACTCGTACACCCGCCTGAAACATAAATCCTTTAAATGCTCTGTTATAGTTTAAATACACAGCATTGATATTCTCAGTGTATTTAAAGCGATTGCTTTTGTCTTTATCATAAATTTCCGCAGTACCAATTACATCATACCTTCTAAAATCATTGTCAGTTTTCACATATCCAATTTTTCCTCCAATACCTAATCTGCCTTTTTTAAAATTTTGTTCGTAATCTGTTTTAAAAGATAAAATATCAATATCTGCTGGAGATATCATATGATACACATTGCTGTATAGTTTAACGTTGCTTATGGGGTCATAATAATCATTGGGTTGAAACTGATCATTACGTAAATTAAAGAAACCATAGTCGGCATCAATGTTTAATTCCTTTCCACCCGTAACTGCATAGCGATAGTTGATGTTAGTATTAATATTGGTTCTTTTGGTTTCGTTTTGGCTGGTGGCCTTTAATACTCTGCTGGTAACGTTGGTAGGTTTATGAATGATGTTCATGGGGCCTTCTGTACTCATGGCATTCTCAGAAACATTTCCATTAATTAAAATTCCAATGGTGCTTTTGTTGTTGATAAAATAGTCGGCACCCGTTTTAAAATTATGTCCGTATTTATTACGGGTTAACATTCTGTTGGTCTGATCAAAAATACTGTCACCTTGTTCTCTGTAAAAAATGAAATTCATTTCATTTAAACTCGTATTAAAATTATAGCTACCAAATACATTTGTTTTTGCATTTCGATGGTTTAAAGAAAGGCCGCCATTATATTTTCCATAAACACCAATGTTGTATCCTGCATTCACATTTCCATTGGTACCAAAGGTTTTATTTTTCTTTAGTTTAATGTTAATGATACCAGCATTTCCAGCTGCTTCATATTTGGCAGATGGGTTGGTGATTAATTCAATCGATTCAATTTGTACTGATTGTAATGATCGTAAATAGCTAGCAAGATCGGCACCTGTTAATGGGCTTGGCTTACCATCAATATAAACCTGAACGCCATTTTTGCCTGCCAGGCTAAGGTTATCATCTTTATCTACCATTACCCCTGGCGATTTACGTAATAATTCCAAGGCATCATTACCTACGGCATTAATGGTTCCTTCTACATTTAATATTGTTCTGTCTGCCTTAACTTCTACAATAGGCTTTTGACTGGTTATGGTAACAGCTTGTAAACTCTTCGCAATAGGTTCAGTACTGATAATAGGAGCAACCGTATTTATATTTTCTGTTACATCAAAACTTGTAGAAGATGTTTTTTGCATATTAACAATGCTGGAACGAATAAAGTAAGTTTCAGGCTTTATTTGCAATAATTCATATTTGCCTTTACTATCAGATACGGCTGTTTTTACCAATGACGAATCCTTTGCTAAATGCAACATTATGGTTGCAGCAGCTATGCCATTTCCATTGTTATCATTAATTTGACCAATTATTTTCGAACCGTTTTGTGCTTGTAAGATTGCTGTAGTTAATAAAATGACAGTTACAATAAGCAATAGTTTCTGTATCATATACGTGTACATTATCTTTTGTTGTACTAAATGCAAAGTTATGTTAGGCCATTGCTTCTTTTAATTAATCAATTGCTAAACGTAGAATTTTACTGATAAATGGTTACCACTGGTAAATTATCCCTCGTATGCCATATCTGCACTGGTAAAGGCTTACCTTTGCCGCTAATATTATGAAGACAAAAACATTAAAGAAAGACAAAGTAAACATTATTACCCTTGGCTGTAGTAAGAATATGGTGGATAGCGAAGTGTTGAGCGGCCAATTATTGGCCAATGAAATAGATGTGGTGCATGAAAATGCCAAAAAGGATCACAACATTGTGGTGGTAAATACTTGTGGGTTTATTGAAAAAGCAAAAGAGGAAAGCATTAATACCATTTTACAACAAGTTGAATTAAAGCGTAGAGGGAAAATTGATAAGGTTTATGTTACAGGTTGCTTGAGTGAGCGATATAAGAATAATTTAGAGGCTGAAATACCAGAAGTGGATGCTTATTTTGGCACCATGGAATTGCCCAACATCCTAAAAACCTTTGATGCCGATTACAAAAACGATTTGATGGGCGAAAGGTTGTTGTACACACCACAACATTATGCTTATATGAAAATTAGTGAAGGTTGCAACCGCACCTGTGCTTTTTGTGCTATTCCGTTAATGCGAGGGCAGCATGTTAGTCGCCCTATTGAGTCGCTGGTAGATGAGGCCAAGCGTTTGGTAGACCGTGGCGTTAAGGAAGTAATGTTAATAGCGCAAGAACTAACTTATTACGGTTTAGATATTTATAAGAAAAGAGAACTACCAAAGTTGTTACATGCACTTGCTGATGTTAAGGGTTTGGAATGGATTCGTTTGCATTATGCTTATCCATCTAAATTTCCTATTGAAATTATTGATGCCATAAAAGACCGAGATAATATCTGCAACTACTTGGATATGCCTTTACAGCATGCTGCCAATAATGTGTTGAAGTTGATGAAGCGGCAGATTACCCGTGAAGAAATGGAAGACTTGATTGGGGAGATTAGATATCGTATGCCAAATATTTGTTTACGTACTACATTGATTGCCGGATTTCCAGGCGAAACTAGAGATGACGTAGAAGAATTAAAGATGTTTTTACAGCAAATGCGTTTTGATAGAGTTGGTATTTTTACATACAGCCACGAAGAAGGTACTAGTGCACACGATCTGGAAGATAATATTCCGGCAGAAGAAAAAGAAGAAAGGGCTCAGGAGATTATGGAAGTGCAACAAGAGATTAGCCTGGAGAAAAATCAGGAGAAAGTGGGTAAAACTTTTAAAGTGTTAATTGATAAAAAAGAAGCTGGCCGTTATTTGGGACGTACCGAATTTGACAGTGTTGAAGTAGACAATGAAGTAATCATACAATCTAAAAAGAAACTGACTATTGGAGACTTTGTAAATGTAAAAATTACCAAAGCCTACGATTATGATATTGAAGGAGAAGTTGTTTGATAATTGCTAAGAATTTAATAATTTCTGGTCTTTAGTTTTTTCATTATTTAAAAATGATTATTATTGAATAATGAATAGTAAAGCTGAGTATATCTCTTACCATTCCACAGGCAGTTTTTCAAAAATTGTTTTGGATTATATTAATGCTGATAAAAAGCTTCAGCCTTTTTATCAACATTCTGTTTCTATTGAAGGAATGAAGGCCGCAATAGCGGAAAGAAAAAGTTATCCAACCAACAGATCATTACTGGTTGAAACTTTAGAGAAACATTATTCCAAAGAAATCCTTTCTTCTAGTCAACAAATAAACCTGAAGCAATTAATCAATGAAAATTGCTTTACCATTACCACTGCACATCAACCCAATATTTTTACGGGGCACTTGTATTTTGTTTACAAAATACTGCATACAATAAAGCTTTGTGAAAAACTTAAAGGTGAAATACCAGAACAAGATTTTGTGCCCGTTTATTTTATGGGTAGCGAGGATGCTGACCTTGAAGAATTAGGGCATGTTTATATCAACGGACAAAAAAAGGAATGGAAAACTAACCAAACTGGTGCAGTAGGTCGTATGAAGGTGGATAAGTTTTTAATAAAAATGTTGGATGAAATTGCAGGAGAGATTGAAGTTTATCCTCATGGAAATGAAATTATTTCCAAAATGAAATCCTTTTATACCGAAGGGATTACTATTGAAGATGCTACGTTTAAATTAGTAAATAACTTATTTGCTGAATATGGATTATTGGTTTTGTTACCAGATAATGCAGACTATAAAAAAGCATTCACACCAGTTATAGAAAAAGAATTGACAGAAAGGTTTTCAAATCCATTGGTGCAGGAAACAGTTTCTCAAATTCCAAAAGAATATAAAGTACAGGCTGGAGGCAGGGATTTGAATATGTTTTATTTGAAAGATGATAGTAGAGAAAGGGTATTAAATGAAAATTCAAAATTCACAATTCAAAATTCAACAATTGAGTTTGATGAGGCAAGTATTATTAAAGAACTAAAACTTCACCCAGAAAGGTTTAGTCCCAATGTTATTTTGCGTCCCGTTTTTCAGGAAATGATTTTGCCAAATATCGCTTTCATTGGTGGGGGAGGAGAACTGGCTTATTGGTTAGAACTTAAAGCTGTTTTTGAAGCTGTAAAAGTGCCTTACCCTGTTTTAGTTTTACGAAATTCTTTTTTGTTGACAGATAAAAAACAAAGGGATGATGCAAAGAAGTTTGGTTTTACGATAATGGATTTTTTTAAAACCGAACAATATTTATTGACTGAATTAGTAAAAAGAGAATCTGCTGTTCAATTGAGTTTGGAAAAAGAAAAAAAGGCTTTGAGTGAGTTTTATAGGAATTTAAAAAGCACCGTTGGTTTTGTAGATACAACCCTGCTAGCACATACCGAGGCCCTGGAAAAACAGGCTTTAAAAAAAATGGAGGCTTTGGAAAAGAAAATGCTTAGAGCCGAAAAGAAAAAATTTGATGCACAGCAACGGCAGCTGAGCAAATTAAAAGCACAGCTATTCCCACACAGTAATCTACAAGAACGAATTGAAAATATCATACCTCTTTATGCAAAATGGGGGAATGAACTTATTAAAACACTTTATAAACATTCGTTAGCAATGGAACAGGAATTTGTGCTGATTGAAATGGGGGAATAATGATCATTAAGCTGATTGAATTGATTAACTTTAAAATTATCAAAACTAAATTCTATCATGTATCATAAAACCAAAAAGAAGATTCATATTTTGCTGCATCCCGAATTGAGCTCTTCAAAATGGGATAAAATACTCAACGGTTTTATCATAATACTTATCATACTGAATGTTGTGGCTGTGATGTTGGAAACAGTTAAATCCATACACGAGCCATACTCAAATTTTTTTAGGATTTTTGACTTGGTTTCTGTCATTATTTTTACGGTAGAATATGTTATTAGGGTTTGGAGTAGTAATCATGATCCCAAATATGCTCATAGTATTAAAGGTCGTTTAAAATACATGCTTTCCTTTGAAGCTCTAATTGATCTTCTGGCGTTTTTACCTTTTTACATTCATGTAATTGTTGGACTCGATTTAAGGGTATTGCGTATTCTGCGCCTCATGCGGTTTTTAAGATTATTCCGCCTTACAGCATATATGAAATCTGCCATGATGGTAAAGAATGTTTTTAAAAGTAGGGCAAACGATCTCAAGCTTAGTATGGTGCTAATTATGTTTTTAATTATCATTGCATCATGCCTTGTTTATTTTACCGAACATCGAGTGCAACCTCAGGTATTTTCAAGTATTCCTGCTACTGTTTGGTGGGCTATTATTACAGTTACTTCAGTTGGTTATGGAGATATGATACCCATTACTGTTTGGGGTAAAATATTTACCAGTATTATTACATTTATGGGTTTAGCTGTATTTGCATTGCCTGCCGGAATTATCACTGCCGGATTTTTAGAGGAAACTCGGAAACTAAAAAAGGAAAAAGACCAAAGTTGTCCGCATTGCGGAAAAACTATTGATGAGAGGAATCATTCTAAAGAGTAAAAATTAAAGAGTGAAAAAAGTAAACTGTATTTGCTAATCATTAGTGTAATACTTTGCCAACATAGGAATTAATACCTTTCATTTCTATTTGATTAATGAGATCTGTTATGTACATTGTCGTTTGAAAGTCTTCCAAAAATAAATAAGCATTATCTATTTAAATTCATTTTATGAACTTAATTATCATTGCCATATTTGTATTAGGTTATGCTGCCATAGCGTTTGAACATCCTTTAAAGATAAATAAAACAGCCAGCGCTTTATTCACCGGTGTATTATGCTGGGTGGTTTATATAATGAGTGGGGATGATAAAGGATTAATTTCCGAACAACTTTATGAGCATCTTGGACAAATATCCGGGATATTGTTTTTCCTCCTGGGTGCCATGACAATAGTTGAACTAATAGATGCACATGATGGATTTGATGTAATTACAAGTAAGATAACAACAACAGATCTGCGTAAACTGCTTTGGATCATCAGCATTGTTACGTTTTTCCTTTCTGCTGTGCTGGATAACCTGACCACTACAATCGTGATGGTTTCTTTATTAAGGAAATTAATAGGCGATAAAAAGTCAAGAATGTTCTTTGTAGGTATGGTGGTTTTGGCTGCCAATGCCGGGGGAGCCTGGACTCCTATTGGTGATGTTACTACCACTATGTTGTGGATTGGCGGACAAATTACCACTGGCAATATTATGGCACATTTAATTTTACCCAGTTTAATGTGTTTGATAGTTCCGCTTATTGTTCTTTCTTTTTCGATGAAAGGGAAAATAGAATCCCCTCTGATAGTTGAAAATGATCAGAATGATAAAACAACATTATTTGAAAGAAATTTAATTTTGTGTTTGGGAATTGGAGCACTAGTTTTTGTTCCTGTTTTTAAAACAATTACGCACCTGCCACCTTTTATGGGCATGTTATTTGGGCTTAGTATTCTTTGGGTTGTAACAGAAATAGTACACAAAAAAAAGAATGATACCGACAAAGATGCCTATTCAGTTGTACAAGCATTGCGAAAGGCTGATGTACCCAGTGTTTTGTTTTTTCTGGGTATCCTGGTTGCTATTTCTGCCTTGGAGTCTACTCAGCAGTTAAAGAGTCTGGCAGTTTTTATGGACCAGCATATAGGTAACTTGGATATTATAGTTATTTCCATAGGCTTATTGTCGGCAGTTATAGATAACGTACCATTGGTTGCCGCAGGCATGGGTATGTATGATATGAGCACATTTCCAACGGATCATTATTTCTGGAGTTTTCTGGCATATTGTGCCGGAACAGGTGGCAGTTGTCTCATCATCGGGTCTGCGGCAGGCGTGGCAGCTATGGGTATGGAAAAAATTGATTTTATCTGGTATCTTAAAAAAATTGCCTGGCTTGCTTTATTGGGGTATTTAGCTGGAGCTGCAACTTTTTTATTTCAGCATTATCTTTTGAATCAGTGATAGTTTAAAATTTCTTAAATTTAATTGTGAAAATCATCTTACTTTCTATTGTTCTTTTGGCATTAGCCTTTGCAGGCATCGCTATAAAAATATTAGTAAAAAAAGATGGCAAATTTGCCGGTACTTGCAGCAGTAATAATCCCTTGTTACAAAATGAGGGCGGTTCTTGTGGAATTTGTGGGGCAAAGCCCGAAGAAAAATGTAAATCTTAGTCTTTTATGAAGCATATTTTAATTCAGTTCATTTATCCATTTCTTTAGCGCTTCGGAAGCATAAGTCTTCCAGTTACCTTTCTCATCATAAATAAAATACACATCCAGGTTTAAATCTTTGTTATTCTGTAAAAACTGTTTAGATCTCTCCAATCCCATAATCATAAAAACTGTGGCATAGGCATCAGCAGTTGTGGCATCATCAGCAATCACAGTAGCACTCAATAAATTTTGTTTGGCTGGATAACCAGTACGGGGGTCAATGATATGGGAAAATCTTTGTCCCGCTTCTTCATAAAATTTTCTATAATTGCCCGAAGTAGCCAGGGCTTTGTTATTTAAATTTATGATAGCTTCCAGTTTTCTTTCAGAGGTACTATTAGCAGTGGGTTTATCGATACCTACTTTCCAATCTTCATTTTCTTTTTTGCCTTTTGCTTTCAACTCTCCACCCAGTTCAACTAAATAATTGTTTATCCCTTTGCTTTCAAGATAATTGGCTAAAACATCCACAGAATATCCCTGAGCAATGGCATTAAAATCAAGCGAAATTTGAGACTTGGCTTTAATGAGTTTGTTCCCATCCAGTTTCAACATATTGTATCCAACAAATTCAAGTAAACTGTCAATTATTACTCGGGTAACCTTGTCTTTCTTTTTAAATCCAAATCCCCATGCATTAACTAAGGGCCCTACGGTTACATCAAAAAGCCCTTCAGTTTTTTGGGATACTTCCATGGATTTATTAAAGACGTTAATAAAATATTGGTCAACTAAAACAGTGCTGTCATTGTTGTTTATCCTGGAAATGAGAGATGCTGGAAGATAGGTTGACATAGAACTGTCAATTTCTTTTAAAAGCGAATCAATGGCTTCTTTATAATTGATTCCGTCTTCTGATAAATAGGAGATATGATAAGTTGTGCCTTGGGCATTTCCCTCAACCTTAATTAATGCTTTATTGTTGGAGTCGCATCCTGTCAATGTAAAAATAAATACAAGAATAGGGAATAGAAATTTCATCATAATTAATTTATCCTCCAAAATCATCAAAGGCAATATTTTCAGGAGGAACACCTAATTCATCAAGCATTTTAAAAACAGCAGCATTCATCATGGGAGGCCCACAAAGGTAATATTCCACATCTTCGGGTTCATTATGATGCTTCAAATAATTTTCATAAAGTACATTGTGAATAAACCCGGTATGGCCAGTCCAATTGTCTTCGGGCAATGGCTCGGATAAAGCAATATTGTATTGAAAATTCTCAAAATCTTTTTCTATGTTTCTAAAATCATCGGTATAAAAAACTTCTCTTGATGACCGGCCTCCATACCAATAAGATACTTTTCTTTCTTTTTCTTTTTGAGTATGAAACAAATGAAACAAATGCGAACGAAGTGGGGCCATGCCGGCTCCTCCACCTATATAAATCATTTCTTTTTTGGTGGGTTTGATATGGAAGTCTCCAAATGGGCCAGCAATACTTATCTTATCACCGGGCTTTAATGCAAATACATAGGAAGAACAAATGCCTGGATTGACATCCATAAACTTTCCGGCGTTTCTGTCCCATGGCGGTGTGGCCAAACGGATATTAAGCATGATAATATTTCCTTCGGCAGGATGGTTGGCCATGGAGTATGCCCTGAAAATGGGTTCGGGGTTTTTCATTTTCAAATCCCAGATATTAAACTTGTCGTAATCTTCATGAAACTTTTTATCAATTTTAAAGAGATCGTTTTTAAAATCAATTTCACAAAATGGCACATCTATTTGGATATAACATCCCGATTCGAAATTCAGGAATTCGCCCTCTGGCAATTTTACCACCAACTCTTTAATATAAGTGGCCACATTATTGTTTGATACCACTTCGCATTCCCATTTCTTTATCCCCATGATTTCTTCAGGAATGATGATCTTCATATCCTGTTTTACTTTTACCTGGCAGCCAAGGCGCCAGTTAGCTTGTTGTTCTTTTCGGGTAAAATACGGGGCTTCGGTCGTTAATATTTCACCTCCTCCTTCTATTACCTGGCATTTACACATGGCACAGGTACCGCCGCCTCCACAAGCAGACGGTAAAAATATTTTTTTGCCAGATAAGGTAGTAAGTAGGGTAGAGCCAGCTTCAGTTTCTATCACTTCATCTCCATTGATGGTGATTTTAACAAGGCCAGAAGGAGTGAGTTTTGATTTTGCAATCAAGATAATATATACCAAAAGCAGGTTGAATCCTAAAAAGACAACTACACTGCTAATAATGGTTGTTATTTCAAATGCTAAAATTATCATTCCTTTTTTTGGGTTAAAATTTATAATGTTATTCCCATAAAACTCATAAATGCAATGGCCATTAAGCCGGTTAAAATAAAAGTAATACCCAACCCTCTTAAGGGAGCAGGAATATTTGAATAGCGTAGTTTTTCACGAATGGCCGATAAAGCAACAATGGCTAAAAACCACCCTACTCCTGATCCTAATCCAAAAACAGTAGCTTCACCTAATGTGGCATATTCTCTTTCCTGCATAAATAAAGCGCCACCTAAAATGGAACAGTTTACAGCAATAAGCGGTAAAAAAATACCTAAGCTGGCATACAAAGCAGGTGTATATTTTTCAACAATCATCTCCACTAGTTGAACTATGGAAGCAATGGTTGCGATATACATGATGAAACTTAAGAAACTTAAATCAACAGTTGCAAAGTCGGATGAAAGCCATGTTAAGGCACCAGCTTTTAATACATAATTCTCCAGCATATAACAAACCGGAACCGAAACCAATAAAACAAAAATTACAGCTATACCCAGTCCCACTGCATTTTTAACAGTTTTTGAAATAGCTAAGTAAGAACACATGCCCAAAAAATAAGCAAAGATCATGTTCTCAATAAAAATGGCTTTAATAAAAATATTTACGTGGTCCATAAAAATATTTTAATTCGTTTCAATTAACTTTCTATTTCGGCTTCGCTGCACCCAAATAATTATGCCTACTATGATGAGTGCCATGGGTGGCATAATGATTAGACTGTTGTTAAAATACCCCATGTCATAAACTGATTGTGGAATGATGCGATATCCCATCAATTCCCCCGAGCCAAACAATTCCCTTACCATGGAAACAATAACCAAAATTACACCGTATCCCAATCCATTTCCAATCCCATCAACAAAGGATGGCCAGGGTTTATTTGCCATAGCAAAAGCTTCAAGCCGGCCCATGATGATACAGTTGGTGATAATTAAACCTACAAAAACCGAAAGCTGTTTACTTACATCAAATACAAATGCTTTTAAAAACTGATCCACTAAAATTACCATTGCGGCAACTACCGTTAATTGAACAATGATTCGTATGCGGTTAGGAATAATATTTCTGATAATGGAAATGGTAACGTTTGAAAAGGCACATACCACTACCACAGCAATAGCCATTACGATAGATGGTTTCATTTTTACCGTTACTGCCAAAGCAGAACAGATACCCAATACTTGTACAGTAATTGGGTTATTGTCGTTTAAGGGGTCAAACAAAAGCCGTTTATTTTTTGGAGAAAACAAACCTTCTTTTGTTGCTTTTGGTTTTGCAGGAGCTGCAATTGTTTCTGTGCTCATAATCGTAAATTAAAAATTCAAAAACATTTACTGTTTTGCCTTTTGAAAATAAGGGATATAATTGCCTAGTGTTCTTTTAAACATTTCAGTTACGCCATCGCTGGTTATTGTGGCACCTGATACGGCATCCACAGCATGCAGGTTGGTTGGAGCCGCCCCACCTTTTTGTACTTTTATCGAAACAAAATTTCCAGACTCATCAAATATTTTTTTACCGATGAATTGTTGCTGAAATTTTTCAGTTTCAATTTCGGCACCCAGGCCAGGGGTTTCACCTTTATGTCCAAAGCTTACACCATAAATGCTATTCATATCTCCTTCTAAAGAAAGGTATCCCCAAATAGGCCCCCATAGTCCTTTTCCTCTAACAGGAATAATGTAAAAAGACTTTCCGTCTTTATGACAAACAAATAATGGAAACAATTGTTTATCCTGGTTACCTTTTTTTGCTTTATCTATTTCTTTTTTTAGATCGATATCAAAAGCTGCAACATCACCGGTTACTTCTTCACCATTAATATTCAATACAACTTGTTTGGTAATGTATTGTGCATATAATTTTTCGGTTTCAGCTGTTTCAGCATGTATAGCTACACTCGTTAAAATGTTTTTCATTTTTTCTATCCTTATATTTTTCGCCTGATATGGGGCAAGGCTGATGGCGGCTACAGATAGCATTACAGCAATAACAACCACCATACTGGAGGAGAAAAGTAAAGTTGCTTTAGTACTGTCTTTATGCATTTTATTTAGCTCTTTTTAGTCTACGATTAATATTGGCAGCCACCACATAATGATCAATTAAGGGCGCCATCACATTCATAAATAATATAGCCAACATCATCCCTTCGGGATAAGCCGGATTAAAAACTCTGAAAAGGATAGCGAACATGCCTATTAAAAAACCATAAATGTATTTTCCAGTATTGGTTTGTGCGGCACTCACCGGATCGGTGGCCATAAAAATGGCACCAAAAGCAAAACCTCCAAGTACAAGATGATGAAGTGGAGTGATTTGCATTAAAGTATTCAATCCAAATAGATTGAAAATAATAGCCATTAAAAATCCGCCGATAAAAACTGATAGCATTATTCGCCAACTGCCAATGCCTGTATATAACAAAATAGCAGCCCCAATTAAACAGGCTATAGTGGATGTTTCTCCAATTGAGCCGGGGATAGCTCCAATAAATGATTCCATTAAGCTTGGGATTCTATCAGCTAAGCCGGCTGCTGCATCTCCTAATGGCGTAGCACCGCTATATCCATCTACAATTGCTTGTCCTTTTTCGGTACTGGTATTTATCCAAACTTCGTTACCCGAAATTTTAGTTGGATAGGCAAAGAATAAAAAAGCTCTTGCTGTTAGTGCAGGGTTTAAAATATTCATTCCTGTGCCACCAAAAACTTCTTTACCGATAATGACAGCAAAGATTGTTGAAACAGCCACCATCCAAAGTGGCACATCAACCGGCATTACCAACGGGATTAACATACCAGAAACCAAAAAGCCTTCATTAATAGTATGCTTTTTAATAATGGCAAAAATAAATTCAACTGTTAGGCCCGCACCATAGGAAACAATTACCAGGGGCATCACTTTAATGGCACCATAAACAAAATTGTCAATTAAAGTTGCCTCACTAAGGCCCAATGCTAAATGGTGTTGGTAACCTACATTCCACATACCAAATAAAAGGCAAGGGATTAGGGAAATAACAACCAAAATCATTGTGCGTTTTAAATCGATAGCATCTCTGATATGTGTTCCTTTGGGAGAAGTTGTTTCACCTGGTACAAAAAGAAAGGTTTCAAATGCATTAAAAGCAGGATAGAATTTCTCCAGCTTTCCCCCTTTTTCGAAGTTGGGTTTTAGTTTGTCCAGTATTTTTTTAATTGGCTTCAATTCAAAAAATTTAAATGTTGAAATATCTGACAGCTACCCGTGAAAAGTATTTCATTTAATTATGACTTCATCTGTTATCCAAATTCTTTTTGAATAATCTCCAGCCCATGACGAATGATCTCCTGTGATTTTATCTTTGATGTACAAACAAACTCACAAAGGGCAAAGTCTTCTTCAACTACTTCGTAAATGCCTAATTTCTCCATCATTTCTATATCTTCTATTAAAATAGATTTTAAAAGCTGTACAGGATAAATATCCATAGGAAACACTTTTTCGTATTCGCCAGTTACCACAAAGGGGCGTTCTTCCCCATGCAGATTACTGTTAAGTTGATGTTTTTTATTTGGAGTAAGCCATGAGAAAAAAGCACGAGACATACTGTATTTATTAAAACCAGGTGCCATCCATCCCATAAACTCTGCTTCATGCCCTTCAGGAATTACTGTTATTTGTGAATCGTAAAAGCCAATAAAACCATCAAGAGGTATAGTATAGCCCGAAAAAACATTTCCACTGATAATTCTGTTGTCGCCTTCAGCCATCCCAGCATCCGCTAAAATATTTTTTACGGATGAACCAAGAATAGTTTTATAGTGTTGGGGATGGGTTATTTGAGATCCGGTAACTGCAATAATTCTAGATACATCAAATTTTCCTTCAGCAAATAACTTTCCAATTATTACTACATCTTGTGGATTAATGTACCATACTATTTCGCCCTTATTTATGGGGTCTATATGGTGAATTTGAACACCTACATTTCCTGCCGGATGTGGACCCGATATTCTATTGAGCACTACCCCTTTGGCATTTGTGAACACATTATTGGGTTCAGTTTCCGCATTGATATTTAAATGAATTTCACCTTCAGTTAGTTTTTTTAAAGCATCTAGGCCGATTTGAAAAAGTGCTTCGTTTCCTTTAAGTATAAAAATGTTGTCAGGAGCCAAAGGGCTACTTTCGAAAGCAGAAATAAAAATTGATTTAGGAAGATCAACCGGATTGGCAATGGTGCCAAATGGCCGCTGGCGGATGAATGGCCATACACCACCATTTAATAAAGCCTCTTTAATTTCTTCTCGATTTAAAGCATTGGGATCCGACTTTGTATATGAGAAGTACTTAATTTCTTTGTCGGCCAGAATTTTTATTTCTAGTATTTTTCTTTTATCCCCTCTTATTATGTCAATCACTTCACCACTTACTGGTGAACAAAACTTTATAGCTTCATTGTTTTTATTGTAAAACAGGGGAGTGCCGGCCTGTACTTCATCTCCAGTTTTTACAAGCAGCTTGGGAGTAAGGCTGTTAAAGTCAGTAGGCTTTATAGCGAAGACTTCAGCATTGGGCAATTCAATGACTTCCTTAACGGCTTCGCCGGAAAGATTGATATTAAGACCCCTTTTAATTTTTATATACTTCGCCATGCAGAAAAAATTATTCTACCGAAATGAAATAACAATAAGAATCTAAAGAACTGAAACTAAAATAATTGTAGTAAGTAGCTAACGGCTACATTGTACGCTTATAATTTTACACCAATATACTGTAATTTAGTAATTCCAAAACGAACAGTCTAAATTTTAATTTTCAATTAAAATGGCTATTTTTAATAATTACTATGTTTTTCAATAACTACCACTTCATTATCAACTCTTAAAACTAAAGTAGCATGGGAACAGTAAATAGTATTTTAAAAATTAAATCTGGGGTTACATTCTCAGTTGCTCCTAGTGCAACTGTGTATAGTGCGTTGGAAGCAATGGTTGAAAAAAATGTGAGTGCTTTAGTAGTTATGGAAAATGACAAACTTGTTGGTATTTTTTCCGAAAAGGATTATGCCAGAAAAGTTATGTTGAAAGGAAGGTCATCGAGAAATACTACCATAGGTGAAATCATGACTTCTGATGTAATCACAGTTACTCCTAGTAATACTATTGATGAATGTATGAGGTTAATGATAGGTAAATTCATCCGGCATTTACCTGTGATGGAGGAAGGGAAATTAGTAGGCATCATTTCAATTGGTGATGTTGTAAAATTTATCATTGATGAACAAAAATTCATTATTGAACATATGGAGAATTATATAGCTCATACTTAAAAAAAGGCTATTAAAAAACCCGGCAAATTTAGTTTGTCGGGTTTTTTAATTTATAATATTCCGTTTTAATCAAATTCATTCCTAAAGCCAAGGCTTTTTACATTTTTTACACTTTCCATTACAATATCATCCTGGTATTCCTTAAAGGCTTCCAACTTTCCAGCAATGGATGTATCATGTAAGGCCAATATTTGGGCGGCTAAAATACCTGCATTTTTTGAGCCGTTTAGTGCAACAGTAGCAACTGGTACCCCATATGGCATTTGTAAAATTGAAAGAACAGAATCCCACCCATCAATACTATTGGATGATTTTACGGGTACACCAATTACAGGTAAAATGGTTTGAGCGGCAATCATACCAGGTAAATGAGCGGCGCCACCTGCACCAGCAATAATCACTTTTATACCCCTTTCTTTTGCTTTCATAGCATAATCACGAAGTCGTTCCGGAGTGCGATGTGCGGAAACAATCGTTAACTCAGGTTCTACCTCAAACTGACGAAGCATTTCGGCTGCGCCTTTCATGATATCGAGGTCGCTTTCGCTGCCCATTACAATACCAACAAGGGGATTACTCATTATATTAAATTTAAGATTTGTGTTTGCAAGTTAATTATTTAGGTCTGAAATGACTTTTACTGTTTGTTTAATTCTATTAGCCTGGTGTATCAATTCCTGCTTTTCTTTACTCAGGATGGTAATATGTCCCATCTTTCTTCCGGGTCTGGTTTCTTTTTTTCCATAGATATGAACAAAGACATTTTCAATTTTCAAAATTTCATTTAACCCTTCATAAACAGCATTGCCATGATGACCTTCTTCGCCTAATAAATTTACAATGGCGGCAGGTAAAATATGTTCTGTTGATCCTAATGGGTATCCAAGTATCACTCTCCAAAGCATATCAAATTGAGAGCTAAAATTGGCTTCAATGGTATGATGGCCACTATTATGAACCCTTGGGGCAGTTTCATTTACCAGTACATTATCATCCATGTCAACAAATAATTCCACAGCAAAAATGCCAGGGCTTTTTAAATCTTTTACCAACTTTAAAGCAATGGCTTCGGCTTTCCATAAAGTTTTTTCGGGAAGATTGGCTGGGCTTATTTGATAATCCAATAAATTAAAACGATGGTCAAAAACCATATCAACAGTTGGATACATGGCATTTTCAGCATTATCTGCTACAGCTATGATTACAGCAATTTCCTTTTTAATGGCTACCAGTTTTTCCAAAACAGCTGGCTCATCAAATCCTTTTACAATATCTTCTTTAGTCTTTAAAATCTCAACACCCCTACCATCAAAACCACCCTTCGCAATTTTATGAGCAGCTGGTAAAAAATGAGTTAGCTCTTGTAAGTCAGATTGATTTTGAGTGATGACAAATTCGCTACTCGGTATTTCATTGTCTTTATAAAATTGCTTTTGAAGGATTTTGTTTTTAATGATTTTTAAAGCAGCGGGATTGGGATAAACCTTAACTCCCTCGGCTTCCAGTTTTTCTAAAGCTTCCAGATTAACTGATTCAATTTCTATCGTTATGGCATCCAATCCTTTACCAAACTGGTAAACATCATCAAAATTTTTGATATTTCCTTGTATAAAATGATGACAAAGATGCGCAGAAGGACAATTGGGGTCACTTTCTAAAACATAAGTTTCAACAGGATAATTGGCTGCAGCTTGTAATAGCATTCTTCCTAGTTGACCACCACCTAATATGCCTGTTTTTTTCATAGAGGCAAAGATAAGGGAGCATATAAAACTGTAAATATTTAATTCGTATAAGAATTGATTGGCATTATAGTTTAGCACACTTTACTAACTTTTAGAATTTATTTTTGCAAATTGATTTAATTATCTCGACCTTGGTAAAAATTATTTTAATAAAACTTTAACATTTATGAGAAAAAATCACTTCGGCGTGTGGTTATTCCTACTAGGAATTTTACTACCAAACTTAATTTTTGCACAAGGCACAGTTTCTGGAACTGTAAAAGGTAAAGGAGAAGCCCTTTTAGGTGCAAGTGTTTCCGCTACCCCATCTGGAAAAGGAACATCATCAAGTAAAGATGGATCATATTCTTTAAGTTTAAAAGCAGGATCTTACAGCATTGCATTCTCAAATGCTGGTTTCTTATCTCAAGCTGTGAACGTACAGGTTGTTGATGGTCAAACAAAAACTGTTAATGTAGATTTAGTTGAAGATGCTGTTGGTTTGGAATCAGTAGTAATGGTAGGTTCTCGTTCATTACCAAGAACATCTACAAATACACCTCTCCCGGTTGATATCATTTCTAATGCCGATTTAAAATCAACAGGCCAAATGTCTTTTGATAAGCAATTACAATACAGGGTGCCATCTTTTAACACGGTAAATACGCCGGTAAATGATGCTACTACTTTGTTAGATCCTTATGAAATCAGAAATCTTGGCCCAAGCCGTACTTTAATACTAATCAACGGTAAAAGAAAGAACTTAAGCTCTTTATTATATGTACAGTTTGCACCAGGTAGAGGTGAAACAGGTGCCGATCTTTCTGCCATTCCTTTAGATGCTATAAAGCGTGTTGAGATTTTGAGAGATGGTGCATCTGCTCAATACGGGTCTGATGCTATTGCTGGTGTTATGAACGTTGTTTTAAAAGACAGATATCAGTATAGTTCATTAACTATTAATGCTGGGCTTACAGGAAAAGGAGATGGTGAAAATTATGGCCTTTCTTTTAATAGTGGTTCAAACCTTGGCGCAAAAGGTTACATCAACTATACTGCTGATTTCAGCCAACAAAACAACGCCATTCGTTCTGGAAAAATTCATCTTGCTACAGAAATTGCCACTTTTGGCGGATCTCCAGCTTCAGATGCAGCAATTACAGCATATTTAGCTAAGTACCCAACAGGTAATAACTTGAATGGGACAGGCGAAATTTCTGCAGCAAAATTTAATGTAAATTTTGGTTTAGCTACCAGTGATAATGGTCAATTTTATGGTAATGCAGCTTTGGTAACTAAAAAGGCTATCAGTAATGCAAATTTTAGAACTCCTTATTGGAGAACCGATGCTGGTTTATTACATACTCGTATTCCTGGCGCTCCTAATTATACTGGCGGAACAGATCCTTTATACGAAGGGTACATTGGATATATGCCAACATTTGAAGGTGATCTTTTGGATTATAATGGAACTGTTGGATTTAAGAACGTTAAGAATGGGTGGAATCATGATGTTAGTTTTACTTTTGGTGGAAACCAACAATTGTATACTGTGGAAAACACAGTTAATCGTTCATTAGGTACATCAAGTCCTACATCTTTTAAACCAGGTGGATTTGGATTTACCCACATGGTTGGTAACTATGATGCCTCTAAAGCAATTAAAGATAATTTCACATTAGCTTTTGGTGCTGAGGTTAGAAAAGAGGCATATAAAATCATTGCAGGAGATACTGCTTCTTATACAAGAGAAGGATCTAATTCTTTCCCTGGAATCAGAGCTGAGAATGCAAATACCAATAGCCGCTTTAACTTTGGTGCTTATATAGATGGTACTTTAGATGTTACTAAAGACTTCCTTTTGAATGCTGCCGTTCGTGCTGAAAAGTATAGCGATTTTGGAGAAGCTTTTGTTTGGAAACTTTCTTCTCGTTACAAAATAGCTAACAATATGGCTGTTGTAAGAGCCTCTGCTTCTACTGGATTTAGAGCGCCTACATTGCACCAGATTTACGCACAATCCACTCAAAATTCTTTTGCAGGTGGTACAATTGTACTTTCTGGTTTATTTAATAATAGAAGTAAGCAGGCATTTGCTTTGGGTATTCCAAGGTTAACGCCTGAAAAATCTACAAACGTTACTTTAGGTTTGGGCTTAAACCCAGTCAAAAATCTAAGTGTTACTTTAGATTTCTACAGCATTACAATTAAAGACAGAGTAGTTTATAGTTCTTCTATCACTACGCCTGATAAGAGTTTAGCTGTTCCAACAACTGAATTAGGTCGTATACTTAAAGGAAGTGCTGTTGGAGCTGGTAATTATGATTTAGAAAGTGTTCAGTTCTTTATCAATGGTATCAAAACCCAAACTCAGGGTATTGATTTTGTAATCAATTACAAAAATATTGGTTTAGGTAAAGGAAAACTAAATGTTAACGTAGCTGGTAACTATACTTTTACTAATAAGATTATTGGTACACCAAACGATCCAGCAGCTATTAAATCTGCAGGAGCAACCATCTTAAGTACTCAAATCAAATCGTTATTAACCGAAGGACGTCCTTTGTTTAAAACAGTTATTGGATTTGATTACAGTATTAATAAGTTTGGAATAAGTTTAAACAATACCGTTTTTGGACCAACAAAATTCCAGGATTTGGATAATGGCGGTTCAATCATGAACAACATTAAGCAAGTATTTAAAACAGCTGTAGTTACTGATTTGAATGTTGGATATTCTTTTACTGATAAAGTATCTTTCAATGTTTCAATCAATAACATCTTTAATGTATTACCAAAATGGAAGTTGGAGTTAACTGGTAACTCAACCGATCCTGATTATGCTAATGCAAAAGCAACTTTAGCTAACCAAGCTGATAAGGATTTGTTGGAAGGATTTTTATCTTTCAGTGGTCGTTATCGAGTATTAGGATATAATGGTTCTCAGTTCAGTCAATTGGGTACTTTATTCCAGGGATCTTTAGTATTTAAATTTTAATTTAAGATTTTAAAGACAAAAAAGGGCTGATTCTTTTTTAAGAATCGGCCCTTTTTCTTTTTAATAATTTTTTTAATTTTGATTTATGGTGATGTATGACAATAAGAACACAGTTGAAAAATCTTTCAACCTCAACTATATTTCCGAATACCTTATTCAAGCACAATGGGCCGAGATGATTGAAATAAAAAAGGTAATTACCGAAATTGCTACAAACAAAAAAACACCCATTAGTATGTTGGATATAGGTATTGGCAATGCAAGGGTTGCCATGCACTTAGCTGGGATTAAAGAAATTTGGGACTTGGTTGCTACTTACGATGGAACAGACAATGCCATAGCTTGTGTAGAGATATCCAATCAAAATATAGTAAAAAACAAAATTGGAAATAAAGTAACCGCTTTTCATTTGGATGCAAAAGATTTAAATACTTTGACTAAGCATTACGACTTAATCATTACCACCTGGTTTACTGCAGGCAATTTTTATCCCAATCATTTTTCATTTGAAACTTATAAAGAGAAAGGTAAAAAGCTAGATCTTTTTAAAAATGAAAAATTTGAAAACATCTTTTACAATGCTTATCAATTATTGCATCCGAGAGGAGAAATAGTTATAGGCGCTTGTTATTTCGATAACGAAAGTACCAGGCTCAAACAAGAAGCGGCATACCAAAAAATGGGAATGACCATCATTACCGATGCTAAAGATTCTTTTACTGCCACCAAGGAAGGCTTTTGGTCGCAACGCTTTACAAAAGAAAAATTATTCAACTATTTACATTTTGTAGATCCCACAAAAATTTGCTTTACTCCTTTGGATACCTATAATTACGCTATGCAAGTACGAATTAAAAAATAGCCTAAAATCTTAAAACCAATACTCAGTTGGAAAGCTTAAATTTGCTTATATGATTCCAGATTATCCACATAAATTATTTACTGATAAGCGCAACAACTATTCTTTGTTAATGTTGACGCTTGCCATGGATTCGAAATATTGATTTGATGCCAACCTTTTCTTCACTTCAAATTAATAACAATGGAAACAACAACAATCAACCCTGCAACAACCAAAAACAGTGCAACCGACTTTCTTCCATTGCATGGCACCGACTATGTAGAATTTTATGTTGGTAATGCCAAACAAGCTGCCCATTTTTATAAAACGGCTTTTGGTTTTCAATCACTTGCCTATGCAGGTCCCGAAACGGGGATGATGGACAAGGTAAGTTATGCAATACGTCAGAATAAATTAACGTTTGTATTAACAACACCCTTGCGTACCGATAATCCTATAGCCGATCATATCTATAAACATGGTGACGGCGTAAAAGTGCTGGCTTTAAAAGTAGATGATGCCAGAAGTGCATATGAAGAAACAACAAACAGAGGTGGAAAGTCGTATATGGAGCCAGTTGTTATGAAAGATAAGGATGGCGAAGTAGTGGTAAGTGGTATTCATACTTATGGCGAAACGGTGCATCTTTTTATTGAGCGTAAAAATTACAATGGTGTTTTTATGCCAGGCTTTAGAGAATGGAAATCAAACTATAACCCAACCGAAACAGGCTTGTTATATGTTGATCATTGTGTAGGAAATGTGGGTTGGAACCAAATGAATCCATGGGTTAAATATTACGAAGATGTAATGGGCTTTAAAAATATTTTAAGTTTTGATGATAATGATATTTCCACTGAGTACTCGGCTTTAATGAGTAAAGTAATGAGCAATGGAAACGGATATGTAAAGTTTCCGATCAACGAACCAGCCGAAGGAAAGAAAAAAAGTCAGGTAGAGGAATATCTTGATTTTTATAATGGGGAAGGTATACAGCATGTTGCAATTGCTACCAACGATATTGTAAAAACAGTAACTGAATTACAAAAGAGGGGGATTGATTTTTTAAATATTCCGGATAGTTATTACGAAACAGTTTTAGACAGGGTTGGTAAAATTGATGAAGATTTGGAACCGCTTCAAAAATTAGGTGTTTTAATTGACAGGGATGAAGAAGGCTATTTGTTACAAATCTTTAGTAAGCCTTTGGAAGATAGGCCAACTTTATTTTTCGAAATTATACAACGCAAAGGAGCCCAAAGTTTTGGCAAAGGTAACTTTAAAGCATTGTTTGAGGCATTGGAAAGGGAGCAGGATGCCAGAGGTAATTTGTAAGATGGAATGACGGTTGTTTATTGGTTGGGAATAAAAAAGGGTAGTGTTAACAGCTATTTTACGGATTTTTTAAAAAAAATATATACTTTTATTTTCTATAAAATCACTGAAACCAGAAATGAAGGGCTTACTTATCAAATCATTGCTATTTATTTTAATTGCAGTTTTCGCAAAAGGAAATGCCTATTCTCAAAACGCAGCATTCGATAATCAAAAATCATCAGGTAAGCTTTTGGCAGTTTTTTTAAAGCTTGAAGATTCTATTAAAAAACAATTCGACGAAAAGAAACTGACCTGGCCTCCTCAATCATTGTACATCCGTTCATTTAAATACGACAGGCAACTTGAAGTTTGGGTAAAAGGTAATGATAAAGAAAATTTTAGGCTTTTTAAAACTTACAAAGTTTGTATGCAAAGTGGTACTACAGGCCCCAAACGTTTTGAAGGCGATTATCAGGTACCAGAGGGCTTTTATTATATCAATGAGTTTAATCCCAACAGTAAATACCATTTATCACTTGGGTTAAATTATCCCAACGCTTCCGATAAAATATTAAGCGATTCACTTAGGCCAGGCAGTGCCATATATATTCATGGCAATTGTGTGTCTACTGGCTGTATTGCTATTAGTGATTTGCCTATGGAAGAACTTTATATCATTGCATCGCATGTAAGGGCAAATGGCCAGGACTTTATTCCTGTTCATGTATTTCCAATTCGTTATAATCTTAAAAAATCAGTCGATTATTTGGATGAGTCAACAGCAGGGAAATTGGAAGTTAAAAAATTTGCAGCCAAGCTTAAAGAGGCTTTTGATTTTTTTGAAGAGAAAAAACAATTGCCTGTTATCATGGTTAAAAAATCCGGAGAATACGTGATTCATTAACGCATCAGTACTTGTATAGTTTCAGTTGTTTTTTGTTCCAACACAATGTTTTTTCCTTTTGTTAATTCCTCAATTTTTTCGGGAGTGTAATGCCTTATAGTAAGAAGGGTAAGATTCTTTTCAATCTGTACATCAAAAATTTCGGATGCTGCCATTGCCAGTTTTTCAATTTTTTCAGGTTTATCATCAAGACAGCAGATTAAACTAATGGCTCCATTTTGAGAAAGATTTGGCCTTATCTTTATTTCAGCAAATAATTCATGTAATCGATGAATGGGCTTTTCTTCTACAAATGAAAAATCTTTAGAACTTAATTGCATCAACACCTGGTTATTTTTTACTACAATGATGGGAGGTAAGTTATGAACCGGCTTATGACTGATGACCGTTCCTTTTAAAGCAGGGTTTAAAAAACTCCTTACATGTAAAGGGATATTTTTATTTTCCAGTGGCTTTATAGTTTTTGGATGAATAACCTGAGCACCATAATACGCCATCTCTACTACTTCTTTATAACTAAGCTCATATAAAATATCGGCATCAGGAAACTCCTTGGGGTCAGCACTCATCACAGCTTCTACATCTTTCCAAATAGTTTGGCTCTCGGCATTTAATAAATTAGCAAAAATGGCGGCACTAAAATCACTGCCTTCCCTGCCAAGGGTTGTACTTTCATTTTCGTCGGTAGCACCTATAAATCCTTGAGTGATTACGATGTTGGTATTTGTAAAGAGGGGCTCAATATCTGCTTTTACTTTTTGTTTCGTAAAGTTCCAATCAATAAAAGCATCTCTAAAATTGTCATCTGTTCTTACAATATCTCTCACATCAACCCATTGATTGTGTATGCCAATGTCATTTAAATAAATGCTAACTAATGATGTGCTTAATAGTTCCCCACAACAAACAATCTGGTCGTAATAGTAATCATATTCCCTAACTGGTTTATCATGCAGCAACCATTCAACTTCTGTAAAAAAATCTTTCAATTGGTTTTCGGCTTTTTGCCAGTTTAAACTTATCAAGAATTTTAAGAGGCTTAAATGTGATGCCTTTACTTGTTCAAATAATTGCAGTGCATCCTCTTTCCTGCCTTCAAAAAAAGCATCCACTACTTTTTCCAATGCATTGGTGGTTTTGCCCATGGCCGAAATAATGATGAGTAATTTTTCTCCTTGATAAGATGCAATGATATTGCCGGTACTTTTTATTCTTTCCAAACTATTGATACTAGCACCTCCAAACTTAAAAACCTTCATTCGTTGTGGGTTGATTGAGTAAATTGGGTTAATTTAGCCCTGTTTATTTGAGTGCAAAAATCGTTAATCTTGCCCAATAAACTCATTATTGAACATGCAATTAAATAAATATGAACATCAACCGTAGGATACAGACTTTAGATGAGTTTACCATTCAACAAATGCGTGACTTTCCACACGCCACTGGAGAATTGGCAGGTCTTTTAAGAGATTTGGGTTTAGCAGCTAAGCGAGTTAATGTAGAGGTAAATAAAGCCGGATTGGTTGATATTTTGGGTGATGAGGGTACTATTAATGTACAAGGTGAAGAAGTGAAAAAGCTAGATGTGTATGCCAATAACCAGTTTATGGGTGTTTTACAACACGGAATTAGTTGTGCCGGAATTGGTAGCGAAGAGATGGATGATATTGTGGTTTTTGATGATCCGGTAAGTAATAAGAGTAAATATGTTTGCCTATTTGATCCCTTGGATGGCAGTAGTAATATTGATGTGAATGTTTCAATAGGTACCATCTTTAGTATATTTCGCCGAGTGAGTGAACTGGGTAAACCTGCTACTAAAGCAGATTTTTTGCAGCAGGGTAATAAGCAAGTGGCTGCAGGTTATGTCATTTATGGATCATCTACAATGTTTGTTTATGCTACAAAAAGAGGCGTTAATGGGTTTACATTAGATCCTGCTATTGGAGAATATTCATTAAGTCATCCCGATATTAAATGTCCCGAGTTAGGGAAAATGTATTCTGTAAATCATGGTAATTTTTTCCGCTACGAAGAAGGGGTTAAACAATATATCACCAACTGTCAGAAAAAAGACAAAACCAATGGCGGACCTTATACCCAGCGGTATATTGGATCTATGGTCTCGGATGTGCATCGTAATTTAATAAAGGGTGGCATTTTTATGTACCCAGGTACAACCGATAAGCCCAATGGAAAACTAAGACTATTGTATGAATGTAATCCCTTTGCTTTTATTGTTGAAAAAGCCGGCGGACTTGCTACAAATGGAAAAATTAGAATACTGGATATTGAGCCCAAAGAATTGCACGAAAGGACACCATTTTTTATAGGCAGCAAATTAATGATGGAAGAGATGGATGCTTATTATAAAGGAGAGTTAACTATAAAATAATTAATGAAGACGATCATCACAGTTAAGGATTTAGTGAAAAACTACGGTACTTTCAAAGCCGTAAAAGGGATTTCTTTTGAAGTGTATGAAGGTGAGATATTTGGTTTACTGGGTCCCAATGGTGCCGGAAAATCAACTACGCTGGAAATTATTGAAACCCTTCGATTGAAAACCAGTGGCGAAGTAATTGTAGATGGGTTAAATCTTGATAAGGAACCCGACAATATCAAAAAAATTATTGGGGTACAATTGCAAACCTCCGGTTTTTATCCCAATTTAACTTTAGTAGAATTAATTCATTTGTTTGGTGGATTATACAATCAGGATGTAAATCCAATGGAACTTTTGCAAATGGTTAATCTTACCGATAAGGCAAAAGCTAAAGTAAAAGAATTAAGCGGTGGGCAAAAACAACGTTTTTCTATCGCCACTACCTTAATTAACAAACCCAAAATTGTTTTTTTAGATGAGCCTACTACTGGGCTGGATCCTCAAGCCAGAAGAAATTTATGGGAGCTAATAAAAAATATACGCAGCCAAGGAACTACGGTTATTATCACCACACATTATATGGATGAAGCCGAGCAATTGTGCGATAGAATTGCCATCATGAATGAAGGAGAAATCATTTCATTAGATTCTCCAGATAAAATGATTGATGACCTGGTTCAAACTGGATTTGAAAGACCAAAAATAGTGAAGGCAGCCAGCCTGGAAGATGTTTTCATACATTTAACAGGAAAGGAAATGCGTGATGATTAAAAAAAACGTTTATTTGCAAAACAATTTTAAATAAAAAAAATATCTTAATGAAAAGAGTATTACTTAGTTCGTTTTTTGTGGTAACAGCTTTTGTTACCGTTTCTGCTCAAATAGAAAAAACGCCAGTTGTTACTAAAACAAAGACAGCTGTTATAGCACCTGCTCCGATTTTTAAAAACTTACTGGATAGTTTTAGTTATGCAGCCGGAATAAATATAGCTACCAATATGAAAGCACAGGGGATTAACAAACTCAATAGCAAAATGTTGCAAAAAGCTATAGATGATGTGTTTAATAATAAAACACCGTTGATGAATGTTGAAGCTTCTAATGCCTGTATTCAAAAACAAATAGCCATCTTTACGGCCGAGCAAGCTGCCGAATTGAATGCCAAAGGAATTAATTATTTAGCAGCCAATAAACTTCGTAAGGAAGTAATCACTTTACCCAACGGGTTGCAATACGAAGTGATAAAAACAGGAGATGCCAAAGGGAATAGTCCAAAAGCAATTGATACAGCCATTGTAAATTATGTGGGTACTTTAATTGATGGCGTTGAATTTGACAACTCATTTAAAAGAGGGGCGCCTGCTGCTTTTGCTGTTAATGGAGTGATTCAGGGATGGACACAAATTTTGCAGATGATGAAAGCTGGTGATCATTGGAAAGTTTATATTCCTAGTGATTTGGCTTATGGTGCTGGTGGAGCCCCAGGTACAATTCCACCTAATTCGGTTTTAGTTTTTGAAATTGTTTTGGAAGGAATTATACCTGCCAAAATAGTAGAAGAAATTAAAGTACCCGAAACTACTCCTAAAAACTAATTATTAATGAACCAGGATTTAAAATATCCAATTGGTAAATTTATTCATCAGCCATTCTCCGAAAAACTTTTGGGAGAGTGGCTGATTGATATTAAGAACCTACCGCAGCATTTGGAAAATGCTGTTTTAAATTTAGACGAGTATCAATTGAACACTGTTTACAGGGATGGCGGTTGGACTGTTACCCAGGTGGTGCACCATTTGGCCGACAGTCATATGAATGCATACACCCGTTTTAAACTTGGTCTTACAGAAAACAATCCTTCCATCCGACCTTATGATGAAGTAGCTTGGGCAGAATTAGAGGATGCTATTAAATTGCCTGTAAATATTTCAATAACACTTTTACATGCTTTGCACAACAGATGGTTTTATTTCTTGCAAAATTTGAAAATAGAAGATTTCAACAAAACAGTTTTTCATCCAGAGCATAAAAAAAAAATTACCCTTTGGGATTTACTGAGTATGTATGCCTGGCATAGCCGTCATCATGTGGCGCATATTACCTCTTTAAGAGAAAGAATGAAATGGGGAGACGTTTAAATGTTAAATGGTTTAATGGTTAAATGGTTTTCCCCATTAAACGTATAAACTACTAAACCTATAAACTATTAAACCTATAAACTATTAAACCAATAAACCAATTCAAACAAGCCTTACATACTACTTGTATGTTTTATGCATTTAATGAGTTAGATAGATTGAAATAATTCAGCATCCACTTCGGCAATTACAAAAATGCTTCCACAAACAATAATGATATCTGTTGCTGCTGCCTTTTGTTGAGCGGCTTTGATGGCCAAATTCACATCATCATAGCTATCAGCTATAATTCCAGCATCGGCCGCTTTATCCTTTAATTCGGTATGTGGCAATGCTCTAGGAGAGTGTGCATTTGTAAAATAATATTTTGCTTTGTCTGGAAGTATTGAAAGTACTTTTGAAATGTCCTTGTCCTTCACCATCCCCATAATAAAATGTAATTGGTTCTCTTCTGGACTCACCATTTTCAATTGCTCTAAAATGGTTTTAATGCCATCTATATTATGAGCTACATCTAAAACAATGGTTGGGTTTCTACTAATAACATCCCATCTGCCTTTAAGCCCTGTGATCTTTTTTACATTTCGTAAAGCTTCTTTTTCAGTTACAGCATCAATCTTAAAACCCAATTGCATTAAAATGCCTTTGGCACAAAGTACGTTGCAGAGGTTTTTGGTTTGGTATAAACCATTCAAGTCGAGTTGAAAATTTTCTGTTAACTTATTTGCTTGATGAGTAACATCACAACTAAGAGCATCCACGCTATAATTGATTTTAGAAACATTGTATTCCTCACTAGCAAAAAAAATGGGAGCATTTAGTTCTTTAGCTTTGTTAAGAAAGATGGGTTTTGTCTCAGGCAAATATTCTCCAATAATTACGGGTACTCCTTTTTTTATTATTCCAGCTTTTTCCGATGCAATTAGTTCAAGTGTATTGCCCAATAAATCCATATGGTCGTAACCAATATTGGTTATTATAGAAAGAAGGGGAGTAATAACATTGGTACTATCCAATCTTCCGCCCAGCCCTGTTTCAATTACAGCTATATCCACTTTTTCTTTTTCAAAATAGTCGAATGCCATGGCTACTGTTAATTCAAAAAAGGAAGGCTGAATTTTTTCTGATACTGTTTTTATCTGTGCAACAAAATCAATAACAAAATCCTCACTTATCATTTCGCCATTGATTTTAATACGTTCTCTAAAATCTTTTAAGTGAGGAGATGTGTATAAGCCAGTTTTATACCCAGCTTTTTGCAAAAGGGCTGCTAGCATATGGCTTGTACTTCCTTTACCATTGGTACCTGCAATATGTATGCTTTTGAATTTGTTTTGTGGATTATCTAATGCATTACACAAATCAATAGTATTATTTAAATCGGCTTTGTATGCAGCTGCACCAATACGACTGTACATGGGTAATTGTGCAAAAAGGTAGTCAACGGTTTGTGCGTAATTCATCGGAGCAAATATAAAGCATAAAAATACCGGCAACATGTTTGTATTGCCGGTGTAAAATATTTTTTATCGAAAATTAATTTACGGTAAAATTAAATTGTACAGTAACAATCGACTCCTCATTGGCTTTGTCGAATTGAATGTTTTTTAAATACTCAGCAATGGCAGTAGCATATGCAGGGTTACGACTGGTAGAATTTTTCCCAAATCCGGTAAATGTACCTTTGCCTTCGGGGCTTACTTTAATGGTAGCATAAATCGTTGCCTTATCTAAATCGCCGGTAAAAGAATAATAGCGAATGATTTTACGATTACCACTGGTAACTTTTGGGCCACCTACTTTACCACCAGGCGTATTTCCATAACTATCTGGGTTGCCATTGGGATTACCATTATCGCCTTTGCCAGTTGGATTATTGCCCTGGTATTTGTATCCATTATCTTCGGTAGATCCATTGCCTGTTCCTGTTTTAGGGCCATTGTAACCAGCAATTTTAGGTACCTGAGGTTTTGGGGCCGGGGTTACTATTGCTGTAGGAGGCATTTTTACTTTAGTCGTCGTTTTAACTGGTGTAGAAACCGGAGCCGATTCCTTATCTACATTGTCATCCGTTTTAAAATCTTCTGTTATCGGATTTTTTATAGAAGCAGTTTGTTGCTGATCAGCTGATTCATTAGTGGGAGCTTTTTCTCCTTTAATTAGTGGTTGCACATCTCCAAATCCTTCTATTTCGTTTCCAAGGTTAATTTCAATGTATTCAGGTAAAACTTGTTGAGGGATAGGAGCATGTTTCCAGGAAATAAGTAATGCCAGCAACAATAAAGCAACACATATCATTGCTGTATAGGCAAATGCTTTTTTATTTTTCTGAGATTCGAATGTTACTGACATAGTTTAAATGTATTCAAACCAAAGTTATCTAATAATTGTCAAATGAAGGGGTAGATGTGGCTTTTTTGCTACTGGTGGGGCTTTTTTAACAATATGATAAGTACAATTTAAACCCTATCATTAACTAAATCGTTTAAAAATAAAATAGGGCATGTTGGCCATTATTTTAGCTATCAACCACCATCTACTTGTAATATAGGCCCTTCTTTTTTTCTGGTTGATGGATGCATAAATTTGTTCGCAAGCTTTATCAAGAGGCGCTACCCAAAATTGTTTATTACCCTTGGCCATTTTGGTTTTTACAAACCCTGGTAAAATATCTGTGATGGTAATATTTAGTTTTTGTTTGTAAGCTTTCATGTGTAAACCTTCCATATAGTTACTGATGAATGCTTTACTTGCACTGTAAGCGGGAGCATAACTATTGCCTCTTATTGATGCGATAGAAGAAATAGAAACAATTTGTCCGCTGCCTTGGGCTGCAAAATAATTAAAAGAATGATTGACAATTTCTGTAAATCCATTTACATTGGTGAGAATGGTTTGTTTGTCAATGGCCCAATCAAGCGTTTCAGATACATCGCCGAAACCAGAACTATAAATCAAAAGATCCATACCTCCGGTTTGTTGTAAAAGACTTTTAAAGTCATCAAGGATATCGGGTCCGGTAACATCAAAGCACTCAATAATAATATTTTCGGGATAATCCTGTTGAAAACTTTCCAAAAGTTCTTTTCGTCTTCCAGTAATGCCAACTATACATCCATCCAAAGCATACATGGTAGCAAGTCCTTTACCAATGCCAGAGGAAGCGCCGATGATAATTACTTTTTTCATGGGGTATAATTTCGTTCTCCAAATAATAAAGATCCAATCCTTACCATATTACTTCCGGATTCAACTGCAAGAGAATAATCAGAACTCATACCCATTGAAAGGGTTGTAAGATTAAGGTTAAAGGTTTTTGTTTGAGCATTTTTATCAAAAATAGATTTCAGGGTTTTAAACTCTTTGGTCACCATATTTATATCATCTGTATAAGAAGCCATACCCATTAGCCCACAAATTTTAATGTTTTGTAAAGTACTAAGGTTTGATGAAAGTAGTAATTCCAGTTCATTCTCATCAAAACCAAACTTGGTTTCTTCGCTGGCAATATGAACTTGTAAAAGACATTGGATAATAA
The DNA here is from genome assembly GCA_947085175.1 of uncultured Chitinophagaceae bacterium. Lineage (GTDB taxonomy): Bacteria > Bacteroidota > Bacteroidia > Chitinophagales > Chitinophagaceae > Ferruginibacter. The sequence goes on along the minus strand of CAMTVJ010000005.1, from coordinate 195,555 downwards.
GGTTGCTTTTTAATGCCTGTTTGTTGATTTCCTTCAACAGTTTTTCACTGTCCACTCCATGAATGAGATAAACAAAGGGAGTAATGTACTTTACTTTATTGCTTTGCAGATGACCAATAAAATGCCAGTGGATGTCTTTTGGTAGTAGGTCCTGCTTTTGGGTAAGTTCCTGAACATAGTTTTCTCCAAAATCTCGATGACCTAAATTGTATAAAACCTGAATGTCTTCAACAGGTTTAGTTTTAGATACAGCTACCAATGTAGCTTTACCTTCTAGTTCATTAATAATTGCCTGATATTTGATTGTATTAATACTCATAGCCTCTGTTCTCCACCTTCTCACCCAAGAGAGAAGGTGAAGAATTTAACTTATCCAAACATTTAAGCTTCCAAGTCTTCATTAATTCTTTTTCACCAAAGCTGTAATCAAAGTGTTAAGCAAAATCCCAACTTCGCAATTTATTTTCTAATAGACTCCTCCTCAGGGGAGAGGACAGCAGTAGTGCGGTTTATTTTAAAATAGTTCTACTAATCACAATCCTTTGCACTTCACTTGTTCCTTCATAAATCTGTGTAATTTTTGCATCTCTCATCATTCGTTCTACATGGTATTCTTTAACAAAGCCATAACCTCCGTGAATTTGTACTGCTTCGGTAGCCGTCCACATGGCGGTTTCACTAGAAAATACTTTAGCCATACTGCTGCTTAAGGTATAATCCAATCCATTGTCTTTTTCCCAGGCTGCTTTTAGGCATAATAAACGGGCTGCTTCAATTTTTGTAGCCATATCAGCCAATTTAAACTGAATGATTTGGTGGTTCATAATTTCGGTACCAAATGCTTTCCTTTGCTTACTATATGCTAATGACAACTCAAAAGCCCCACTGGCAATTCCTAATGCCTGAGAGGCAATACCAATTCTACCACCAGCCAAAGTTTTCATAGCAAATTTAAAACCAAAGCCATCTGCACCTATTCTATTTTCTTTGGGTACTTTAACATCAGTAAACAAAATACTATGGGTATCACTTCCCCTAATGCCCAGTTTATTTTCTTTAGCACCTACTTGAACACCTGCCCAATTTTTTTCAACTATAAAGGCATTGATACCTCTGCTGCCCTTGCTAACATCTGTTTGGGCTATCACCAAATACACACTAGCGCTATTACCATTAGTAATCCAGTTTTTGGTGCCATTCAATAAATAATAATCGCCTTTATCTTCTGCTGTAGTGCTTTGAGAAGTAGCATCGCTGCCAGCCTCAGGTTCACTCAATAAAAAGGCGCCTATATACAATTCTCCATCTTTTTTACCTTGAGCTAATGGAGTTAAATATTTTTGTTTTTGCTCTTCAGTAGCATATTCCTGTAAACCATAACAAACCAAGCTGTTGTTAACACTTACACAAACACTCACACTGGCATCCACTTTGCTTATTTCTTCCATAGCCAATACATAGCTTACGGTATCCAAACCACTTCCACCATATTCAGTTTTAACCATCATACCCATAAAGCCAAGGTCGGCCAGTTTTTCTATTTGTTCTTTTGGAAATTTCTGTAATTCATCTCTTTCAATAACACCTGGTAAACATTCATTTACAGCAAAATCACGGGCAGCCTGTCTTATCATTAATTGTTCTTCTGTAAATTGAAATAACATATTTTTTGGTTTAATTGTGGTGCAAAAATAAGGATTTTATACCCCTGTAAGTTCAGTAAGTAACTTCGAAAACTTTTCCCTGCTGATCATTTTGGCACCTAGCGTTTCTAAGTGGGAAGTATGTAATTGGCAATCGATAAGCTGAATGTTTTCTTTTTGTAGCAGCTGTACATATTTGATAAAAGCATATTTGCTGGCATTGTTTACCAAACTAAACATGCTTTCGCCAAAAAATACATTACTCATTCTTATGCCATATAAACCACCAACTAATTTGCCATCCAGCCAGGTTTCGGCACTATGTGCATATCCCAATTGATGCAGGTTGATATATGCTTTTTGTACTTCCGGCGATATCCAGGTGCCCGCCTGGCCTTTTCTGGTAATTGCTTTACAGTTTTGAATGACCCCTTGGAATGAACGATTGATTAAAAATTTGAAATTTGGATTGTTTAGCACCGCCTTCATACTTTTGGCCACTTTTAAATCCTGAGGAAAAAGCACAAATCTGGGATCGGGGCTCCACCAACAAATGGGTTCATCCTCATTGTACCAGGGAAAAATGCCTTTTTGGTAAGCTGATAAAAGTCTCTCTGCACTTAAATCGCCGCCAATTGCTAATAATCCGTCTTCATCTGCCAAATCTAAGGAAGGAAAATCAATACTGTTATTGAGCAGGATCATACATTAAGGGATTTGCCAAAAGCTGTTCAAGGGCACAAAATAAGCTTTGTGAAATAATGGAAACTGATTGTGAAACGATGTGGCAAAAATTAATTGGCAATAATATCAACCGTTGCATTGATACCTCTTTCGGTAATGGCATCGCATTGGGGCTTAAGAATCTCAAAACTTCCCTGCTTAACTCCATATTTACCTTTAGAATCTATGATCATAGCACATTGTTCGGCTTGTTCAACTGAATGACCACAAATGTCTATTAATGATTCAATCACCCAATCAAAAGTATTCACTTCATCATTCCAAACAATGAGGCTGCAATAGGCATCAGTTACCGTAAGGGTATCCTGATCTTCTAAAAAATCTATTCTAGGTTTTACTGACATAATGCAACAAAACTACCTTTTTTATTTGAAAAAAAAACTAATGAACTTTAAGGGAAAAGTATTTGATATTAAAAAAAAATAATTCGTTTTCTTTTTTTTGTTAGTTATAATAACAGTTATTTGGATATAGATTTTCTTTTCTTTAAATTTATTAAAATTATAAATATGAAAAAGATACTAACGCTTATTTGTGTAATGTTTTTTGCAGTATCTATACAAGCCCAAACTGCACAAAATATAAGCACTAACTACAAACAAACCTGTTACTGGAGTAAAAGCAGTGCTGCATTTACCGACTGTGGTGATAACAAGGAGTACAGCTCTTTATTTAAGATAAATTCTGATGCAACTATGTTTTATCATACTACCAATGATATCAAGTCTACCTATTATGTTTCAAAAAAGAACTACTTAAGTAATTGCGATTGCTATAGCTATGATGTAATTAGCGATGTGGGCAATAAATACACTTTTATTGTAGACCTAGAAAAAAATCAGTTAAAAATAATGTCACTTAATCACAGCAGTACTGATGATGATTATATGATACTATTTAAAGTAAAAAGCAATTGGAAAGACTAGATCAAAATTTCTGAAAGTTGATAAAAATACAAAACCTCACATTGCTGTGAGGTTTTTTGTGGGAGTTGACGGGGTCGAACCGCCGACCCTCTGCTTGTAAGGCAGATGCTCTAAACCAACTGAGCTAAACTCCCTTTTTTAATTTCGGATGGCAAAGATAAGGGTAAAAAGTTTCCAACAAAATTTTTTACAAAAATCAATTTAATTGAACAGCAGGCATGCGGTAAGATTGGCCGTCGTACACAAACAATTCATCGATTTCAAAAGTCCAGTATTTGAATAAAGGCGATTTGCTCAAGTAGTGCTCTACTTCATCCTTACTGATGGCATTAAAAACCATCCAACTTTTTTGCACTTCCATGCTTACGGTATAATAATCAATAATGTTTTTTTCTATCAGGCTATTAATATATAACCTGTGTGATGGTACAAAACCCATAAAATGGTCATCCATTTTAAAATGAACAGTAACCTGGTATTTGTTTATATGATCGTCGCTTAAATTTTCCATTCTACAATTTTGTTCTCCCATTCTGCATTAAAAGGGCTGGTAATCTTAATATAATTATCTGTATAACCTTCCATCATCCCGTTTTTGTTTTGTGCTTCAAATAATACTTTTCGGGTTTCGCAAATATGTTGGTTAGTGAAGTATTGCATTTTTTGATAACTGAGGTTTCTAAGGGCTTTGTTCCTTTCATGTCTGATATTGATTGGCACCACGGGCTTCATATCAGCAGCCAAGGTATTGGTTCTTTCGGAATAAGTAAAAACGTGGAGGTAGGAAATATCCATTTGATGTAAGAAGTCAAATGTTTCTTTAAAATCTTCATCTGTTTCACCCGGAAAACCAACAATCACATCCACTCCAATACAGCAATGCGGCATCATGGTTTTTATCAATCCAATTCTCTCGGTATATAAATCGGTTTTGTATCTACGGCGCATTAATCCTAGTATCTTATCACTTCCACTTTGTAATGGAATATGAAAATGGGGCATAAACTTTTTACTATTGCTTACAAACTCAATAATCTCATTCGTCAATAAATTAGGTTCAATGGATGAGATGCGGAAACGCTCAATGCCTTCAACCTTATCCAGTTCCTTTATAAGTGTAAAGAAATTTTCTTTAATAGGAACTTGTTTTGAATCCCCCTTCTGGGGGGTGGGGGGGCGAAAATCACCCAGGTTAATTCCCGTTAACACAATTTCTTTTGCCCCTTGTTCAGCAATAGCTTTTACATTGGCTAATACATTGTTTATACTATCGCTTCTACTTTTCCCTCTAGCCATTGGGATAGTACAAAAGGAACAATTATAATCGCAGCCATCCTGCACTTTTAAAAAAATACGGGTACGATCGTTGATGGAATGGGAAGATGTAAATTCATTTACATCTGCAATATCGCAACTGCAAATTTTGGTACTGTCGCCCTTGCTTATTTCTTTTAGGTGCTGACTGATATTAAATTTCTCCGCCGCTCCTAATACTAAATCTACTCCTGGGATGGCTGCTATCTCGGCAGGTTTCAATTGAGCATAGCAACCTGTAATAACTACTAAGGCATCAGGTGCTTTACGTTGAATGCGCCTAACCAGCATCCTGCATTCTTTATCGGCATTTTCGGTAACCGAGCAGGTGTTAATCACATATACGTCGGCAACTTCATCGAAATTCCTTTTTTCAAAGCCATCATTTTCCAATAATCTGCCAATGGAGGAGGTTTCGGAAAAGTTAAGCTTACATCCTAAAGTGTGAAGTGCAACAGTTTTATTCATTGGGGCAAAATTAACGAATTATAGATAGAAACACGGATGATGGGGTTTAAACAGATAAGGACTGATTAAACTAAGAATATCTATTGTATCCGTGTCATCAGTGTTCTATCATTGTGTAACTTGCATGATGCTTAAAAAATACCTTCCTTATATCTTACTTATTGCGGCAGCTGGATTGTTCTGGTTTGTAAAATCTAATCAACGTGGTGCAAAGCCACAAACGAATCAAATTGAAACTTCATCGGAAAGAATTAGTATTCCGGCTGTTGTTCCTGCGAAAGTACAGCCCAATGATCCAGAGGGGTTGAACAGAAAAGTTAAAAAACTACTGTTTAGTAAACATGCACAATGCCGAATGGCTTGCCGTAATATTGATGAAGAAGAAGTTAGGGAAATATTGAAAACAGGCATTGTGAATCACAAAAAAATACAAAGGGATAAAAGAGGAATTACCTATCCAATAGAGGGACTTACACATGATTATCAAAAGTTACGTATTGTATTTGCTCCTAAAAATGATGCACTAATGGTGGTAACTGTAATAGATTTAGATACAGATTGGAAATGTGATTGTAAATAGTTTGTAATAATTACAATTGGCTTTTAGTTAAGGTAAAAAAAATGTAGATTTGTTCTACATCGATTGAAGGTAGACTAATGAAGATAAAATCCATCTTGGCAAAACCATTTGCCAGTTATATACACAAACAAATCAAGAAAGGTATTGAAACTGCAGAAGCAGATCAACAAACTATATTTAATCATCTGATTAAAGTGGGCTCAAAAACCTTATTTGGTAAGGATCATGAATTTACATCCATAAAAACCTATGAAGATTTTGTTCAACAGGTTCCTTTAAGAGATTATGAAGCCCTAAAGCCCTATATCGAAAAAATAAAGCAGGGAGTTCATAATGTGCTATGGAAAGGCCAGCCCATCTATTTTTCAAAAACAAGTGGTACTACAAGTGGTGTAAAATATATCCCCATCACTAAGGACTCTATTCCCAACCATATTAATACGGCTCGTAATGCTTTGTTATGTTATATGGCCGAAACGGGTAATACCAAATTTGCCAATGGTAAACTAATTTTCTTGAGCGGCTCACCTGTTTTAGAAAGGGTAGGAGGTGTTCCAACAGGAAGATTGAGTGGTATTGTAAATCACCATATTCCAAAATATTTACGCTCTAATCAATTGCCTTCTTTTACTACCAATTGTATTGATGAGTGGGAAGAAAAGTTGGATAAGATTGTTGAAGAAACGATCGATCAAAATATGACACTTATTAGCGGCATACCACCTTGGATGCAAATGTATTTTGACAGGCTGATTGAAAAAAGTGGCAAAAAAGTTGGAGAATTGTTTCCCAATTTTAATGTTATGGTTCAAGGTGGTGTAAATTTTGAACCTTACAAAGCCAAACTTTTTGAAAGTATTGGAAGAAAAATTGATACGATAGAATTATATCCAGCCAGCGAAGGTTTTTTTGCTTTTCAGGATACACAAACCGAAGAAGGCATGTTGCTAAATACCAACAGTGGTATATTTTATGAATTTGTGCCAGCCGGTGAAATATTTAATGAAAATCCCAGCAGGCTTACTTTAAAGGATGTTAGAGTTGGAGAAAACTATGCCCTCATCATCAACAGTAATGCTGGGCTATGGGGATATAATATTGGCGATACCATCAAATTTGTATCTACCAATCCGTATAGAATTATTGTAAGCGGACGAACAAAGCATTTCATTTCAGCATTTGGAGAGCATGTTATAAGTGAAGAAGTAGAAGCTGCTTTATTACAGGCAGCTAATGAAGAAAATGTACCCATTACCGAATTTACTGTGGCTCCAAAAATTTCAAATGATGCTGGTAAATCTTACCACGAATGGTTTATTGAGTTTGAAAACATGCCAAATGATATTCATACTTTTTCTAAAAAAGTGGATGACAACCTCCGTAAAAAAAATGTTTATTATAATGACTTGGTTGGCGGTAATATTTTACAGCAATTGAAAATTTCTCCCATTAAGAAAAATGGATTTATTGATTATATGAAAAGCATTGGCAAATTGGGTGGCCAAAATAAAGTGCCCCGGTTAAGTAATGATCGAAAAATTGCTGCCGAACTAGAAGAGTTTATTATTTGATCCATTATTCTTGCAACTCTTTTTATAAGTTCTCCTTTGAGTATTAAAAACACTTATTTTTACAGCCATTCAACAATTAAACTACAAAGTGGTTAAAAAACGTATTGCAATATTTGGTTCAACAGGTTCAATAGGAACACAAGCTCTGGAAGTCATTCGAGCAAATCCCACTTTATTTGAGGCCGAAATACTTACTGCGCAAACCAATGATGCATTGTTGATTTCTCAAGCCATGGAGTTTAGGCCCAATGTTGTGGTAATTGGAGATGAATCAAAATATGAGAAAGTAAAAGAGGCTTTGTCATCTACCGATATCAAAGTATTTGCTGGTGAAAATGCATTAGTAGAAGCCGCCGATTTTGATACCTATGATATGATGTTGGCAGGTATTGTTGGTTTTGCCGGATTAAAACCCACCCTAAAAGCAGTTGAAAAGGGTAAAGCAATTGGTTTGGCTAATAAAGAAACCTTAGTGGTAGCCGGAGATATTGTGATGCAGAAAGCCATTGAAAACAGAGTGCCCATTATTCCAGTGGATAGTGAACATTCTGCCATTTTTCAATGTTTGGTTGGAGAAGCTAGAAATCCTATTGAAAAAATCATACTTACTGCAAGTGGGGGTCCTTTTTTGGGAAAGAAACCCAACTTTTTAGTGAATGTAAAAAGAGACCATGCCCTGCAACATCCTAATTGGAGTATGGGTGCAAAAATATCTGTTGATTCAGCTACACTAATGAATAAAGGGCTTGAAATGATTGAAGCCAAGTGGTTGTTTAATCTTCGGCCCGATCAAATAGAAGTGGTTATCCATGCACAAAGTGTTATACACAGTATGGTACAGTTTGAAGATGGTAGTATTAAAGCCCAGATGGGTTTGCCAGATATGAAACTGCCAATTCAATATGCCATGGCTTTCCCTGGCAGGGTAAAAAATGATTTTCCGAGATTGAATTTTAGAAAATATCCAGCCCTCAATTTTGAAGAACCTGATGTTAAAACTTTCAGAAATTTATCATTGGCTATTGAGGCCCTTAATAAAGGAGGAAATATGCCATGCATATTAAATGCGGCTAACGAAATTGCAGTATGGGCCTTCCTGCGTAACCGTATTGGCTTTTTAGATATGACGGCCATGGTAGAAAAAACCATGCAACAAATACCCTTTATCGAAAAACCAACCTTACAGGAATATTTTGAAAGCGACGGCGAAGCCCGTAATTTTGCCGCTTCTTTGATAAACCTATAAATTCAATAACAACGGGCTTTCAAAGCAATCATCAGCAAAAAAAAATTAGAATAAAAAAATGGATATTACCTTATTAGCAATTAACTGGTCGAGTGTGGGCTTAAAAGTAGCACAGCTTTTATTATCGCTGTCTATTCTTGTCATCCTTCACGAATTCGGACATTATATTACCGCCAAATGGTTCAAATGCAGAGTAGAAAAATTCTACCTGTTTTTCGATCCTTGGTTTTCTATTGTTAAAAAGAAAGTAGGAGAAACTGAGTATGGTATTGGCTGGCTTCCATTAGGTGGCTATGTAAAAATTGCAGGAATGGTAGATGAAAGCATGGACAAAGAAGCCATGAAGTTACCACCACAAGATTGGGAGTTTAGAAGCAAACCAGCCTGGCAGCGTTTGATTATCATGTTGGGAGGAGTTACAGTTAATATTTTACTAGCCTTTATTATCTATGCCATGATATTAATGGTATGGGGCGAAAAAAAGATACCTTCTTCATCCTTAAAGTATGGTATTTCATTTAACGATTCTATTTTTAACGACCTAGGCTTTAAAAATGGAGATAAAATTTTAGCTGTGGATGGTAAGCCTGTTGCAGACTATACTGAAATCTTGAAGAAAGTGTTAGTTGTAAATAAAAATGTAACACTCGAAAGAGATGGCAAACAAATGATAATGGAAATGCCAGTTGATTTGATTGGCAAGTTAGTAGAGAAAAAGAAACTAAGCGAAGGGCCATTAATTAGTCCTAGAGTACCAGTAATGGTATCTTATTTGGAGGATTCAAGCGTGGCATTTAAAGCAGGGTTGAGAGCTGGCGACGTTATTTTAAGTATTGATACTGTGAAAACCCAGTTTTTTGATGAGTTTAAAGCTGTCATGAAAAAACAAAAAACAGGAGATACTATTGATATTACCATAAAAAGAAATGAAGAAGTAATTAATTTAACTACCACATTAGTAAATGGAGGTATCATAGGTTTTTTACCACCCACTACCCATGCTGAATATGATAGCTTGGGGATTTACAAATTTGAAGTTATCAAATACGGTTTTTTTGCCGCCATTCCGGCCGGTATCAAAAGAGCTGGAAGCGAATTAAAGTTTTACATCGATCAGTTTAAAAAAATATTATCACCCGAAACTGGAGCTTACAAAGGAGTTGGTGGTTTTAAAGCAATGGGCTCAGTATTTTCAGGAACAGGTTGGGACTGGGAACATTTTTGGACCATTACTGCTTTCTTTTCCATCATTCTGGCATTTATGAACTTGTTGCCTATTCCTGCTTTGGATGGAGGACATGTTTTGTTTACTTTAGGAGAAATGATCACCGGCAGAAAGCCAAGTGAAAAGTTTTTAGAGTATGCCCAAATATTTGGTATGGTTATTTTACTGGCATTGATGTTGTATGCCAATGGTAACGACTGGTTCGGCTGGGGAAAAGGGAGATAATAAAAACAATATTAAATAAACGACCTTTGTGTTTTAAATTCAAAATTCGTAATTCATAATTCATAATTGAATTCCGTTCGGGGCTGACCGGTTTTGACAGCATAGCTCTTTGTAAGTGTAAGCATGTACTGCGTTGCGTAATTAGCAGTTTAATCAGAATACGAAAACTTCAAATGGCAATACTCAGTATGCCATGGCTGCTTAATCGATAGATTAGCATCCATTAGGGCCGTTGAACAGGTTGTTCTGTTACCATGTTCTCCCGCCGACTCAAAAACAAAACAGAATGCTGCCATGGAATGATGTGACCATGGCTTAAGACCATTCATCTAAGGTTTCGGTTGGTTTGTTTTGCCCCTGCCGCTTCCCCACAACTAATGCACTAATAAACATGTAGAAAGCTTACGGCGAATATGTTTGGACCAGGGTTCGATTCCCTGCAGCTCCACCCCAAATTTAAAGCCAGTAACAATTGTTGCTGGCTTTTTTAATTTCTACTTCTTCAAAAAACTGTTTACCATAATAGAAATCAGTTGCTGGAGGCTTCTCGGATGTATGTAGGGATGGCAAAAAAAGGAGGCCTTAACAGTGCCATGTTCTTAGACCGGGGTTCAGAATACACACTAAAAGCCATTGATGAAATTAGGAGATTAACTAAAGGGCTTACGAGTGATATAATCAGGGATCTAGGCCTCTGTGATGCCATTGAAAATGCTGTACGTGATATTATGGAAGTAAACCCGGTAAATATATCCTACTCTTTTAAAAGTTTTGAAGAAGCCTCTGTGAGCAGTAAATTCAAGCACAATGTTTTCAGAATAGTGCAGGAACAACTAACTAATATTCTGAAATACGCCAGTGCAGAAAAAGTACTTATTAAACTTACACAAAATAAAAAGAACATTATACTTACTATAGCAGATAACGGAGTTGGCTTTGATACCTCTAAAAAAGTAACGGGATTGGAATAGAGAATATCAAAAGCCGGGCATTGCTTTTCAATGGAAAAGCCGATTTTATTTCCCGGCCTGGCAACGGCTGCACTTTAAAAGCAACATTCCAGATATCAGAAGGTAATGCACTCTAGTTATATATATCAGGTTTAACAGCTACTGATTTTCAAATCTCAGGATCTGAAAGTTCTTTAGGCAACTTTTGATCCAGTTTTAACGCATCAATATCCATCTCTCTTTCTATATGCCTAATGGTTTCATCACTGAATTTGCCGTTTTCATGCAGTTTTAATAACAGGGAGCGCTGAAATTTGCCAATTTCTAATTTAGCATTTACAAGAGCGTCCTGAGCTGTTTCTTCGATTACTTCGTCATTTTGTTTTGCTTTTTTATACCTGTTCATTTCCATCGTAAGTTCTTGGATAATTCTTTCATATTTCTTTATTAGCTGTGTCTCTGATTTATTGTTTAATTGCACCGACAACTCTCTTTCAATAAAATGAAGTGTGCTGGTGGCAAGATATAAGTGCAGTTCATTTTGCTCTGTATTTGAATTGTCCTGTGGTTTTATTTTTAACCATCGTATTAGCAGCGGCAACGAAAGTCCCTGGACAATAAGCGTAACAAATATGACAACAAAAGAAAGAAATATAATGGAATACCTTTTTGGAAAATTGCCTCCATCAGCCAGTACCAATGGTATAGCTAACGCCATAGCTAGTGATATTACACCTCTTGTTCCTGACCAGGCTACTACCAATATATTTTTCCATGTGTCATCCGACATATCTTTGTCAGATAATTCAACAGAAGATTTTCTCTTTTTTTGAAAATAGTTTTGCCACCAGGCCCCGGCAAAAACCCAGATGATTCGTACAACAATAGTAACCAAACTAATGACAAGGCCATAACCAAGGATTTGTGAGAAAGGATAGTTGCCCAGGTCTTCAATAATGGAAGGCAGTTGCAGGCCAATTAAAATAAATACAAATCCATACAATAAAAACATCAATGTGTCCCACACAATTTTTGTTCTCATCCTAGCCTTATATGAAAAAACCTCATGCGATTTCCAGGCTATGATTAAGCCAGTGCTCACCACTGCCAGCTCACCTGACATGTGAAACTGTTCTGCAGCGAGGTAAGACACAAAAGGGGAAAGGAGGGTAAGGCTGGTTTCAACAACCGGGTTATTTTCTATTTTTTTATGGATTAGTACAAACAGCAACCCCATCACAACGCCAATACTTATACCCACTCCTGCTATCAATAAAAATTGAAGACCTGCCTTCCAGAATACAAAAGTACCTGTTGATACTGCTATGACAGCAAACCGGTAAACAATTAAAGCGGATGCGTCATTGAGAAGGCTTTCGCCCTCCAAAATCGTAATCACTTTTTTATTTAAGCTTAATTTTTTTATCATACCAGATGCTGCTATCGCATCTGGTGGTGAAACAACAGCACCCAGTAAAAATGCCAGTGGCCAGCTAAATCCCGGAATCATATAATAAGCTGCAACTGCCACGGATATAGTTGTAAAAAAAACCAGAGTTATCGCTAATGCAGATATGGGTCTTATGGAAGTTCTGAAGTCATGCCAGGAAGTTTTGGAAGCAGCATCGTATAACAATGGTGGGATTATTAGTACAAAGATGACATGGGGGTCCATCGCCATTTCGGGTAATCCAGGAACGTAACCAATAATCAGCCCGGCAGCTACTAATAAAATGGGGTATGGAAGCTTTGGCTTTTTAGCAATGGCTGTTATGGCAATAAGCATAGCCATAATGAGCAATACAATTTTAAAATTATCCATAGATACTCAAGCTACGTTTTATACAGGAAAAAAGGGTGATATAAGAAGAGGGGCAGCCATGGCTGCCCCTCTTCTTATTAAGAAACTAAATTATTTTTTATTGAAAAGATAAAAAACACCAAGCTGAAATCCTCTGTTGGATGATTTAATATTTCCATCTTTATTAATATCAGTCAATCCAAGATTAAACCTGGCATCAAAACCAAAACCAGTATTTGGAATTTGGTAGCTAGCGCCTGTAGCCAAGCTAAAATCAACCGAATTCAGGTCATTTTTAAAATCTTCCTTTAAATCTCCAGTCTTGGATTTAGCATGTACTAAAAATCCAAGCTGAGGTCCTGCCTGTACCCTTATTCCATTTAGGAACATATACTGAAGCAATACAGGTACCTGTATATAACCTAGGTTATACCGGGTATCAAAAGGGCCGTTTTTGTAATTAGCACCGCCGGTAGAATAAAATACTTCGGGTTGTAATGCAAATCTTTTAGTAAGGTGAATGTGTGCCAGTCCACCTGCATGCAATCCCACAACTGGGTTATAATCTATTGAATTGCTGTTGTGAATATTGTAAATGTTTAATCCACCTTTAATTCCAAAGCTTACTTGTTGTGCATTTGCATTACCTGTGAGTACAATTGCTGCGATACATACACTTAATAATAATTTCATAATGTTTTGTTTTAATTTTTTTTTGAAAAATATTTTTCGTTTGATACTCATCAATATCGCTCCACTGCTTTTTTTACTGCCCGGTACCTAGTTATATGTACCGGCTGTGTTGCTTACATGAACAATGCAAAGTTGGCACTTACTTACTGCCCGCAGTTATACAATTACAGAATTGTGTTACAGTTTTCACATGTTATTTTAAAAACGACTATAATTTTGGAATATGTGAATGTTGTAAATTAAAACTGGAATACTGTAACAATTTAAAATCGGGTAGCAGCCAACTTTGTTATAGAATCAGGAATTAAACTATTTTTTGAGTAAAATATTCAATCATGAAAAAAAAGGCATTTAAATTATTGCTGTTAGCAACACTATTCATTACTATATCTGTTTCATCTTCTGCACAGGTATATGTACAGATAAGGCCACCAGTTCCTGTTATTGTGCGGCCTCCGCAACCAAGCCCAGTATATATATGGGTTAATGAAGAATGGGATCCCTATGGTGGTTCATACCGCTATTCAGGAGGCCATTGGGCGCCACCAAAGCCGGGTTATTACCACCGGAAAGGTTACTGGGTACGTACCAGTAAAGGACAAAGATGGGTAAAGGGAAGCTGGTATAAAAAGCAATCTGGTAATAGTGGCAAACATAAAGGACAATCTAAATCTAAACATAAAGGCAAAAATTAATTCTTTTCATTTGCGTTTTCATATATCCCTCATTGGCAACAGTGAGGGATATTTTTAATAGTTTTCTTAAAATAGTAACTTGTAATAGTTTTTTTACAATTTTAATAAATGCATCCTGGTAAAGAATATTTTGTAGACAAAGGCTCTGTAGTAAGAGAGATATGGGGTAAATCGGATACTATACTTTTTATTTTTGCAGGCGCCGCTGCTGAGTTTGCTTTAAATAAAGCGGTAGACTGGTTGTATTATACTGGTAAACTTCCCGCCGATCCTTTAGGCAGACTATTTTCAACAGTTAGCTACGCCAGGCAAATTGTTTTTTCTGAATTAAATGAAGCGAACAAAGCCATTGATAAAATCACCGCTATTCACACGGCTGTTGAAAATAGCAGAAATTCAAAAATTCCAGATTGGGCGTATAGAGATGTTTTGTATATGCTGATTCATTATTCAATCGCTTCTTTTGAATTACTGGAAAGAAAATTGAATGAAAAGGAAAAAGATGAATTGTATGATGTGTTTTTGAGGATGGGTACAAGGATGAATTTAAAAGACCTGCCAGTAAATTATGCAGCATGGATAATTAAACACAATGAACAATTAGAAGCCGATTTGATAAAAAGTGATTTCACAATTGATCTGTATAAACAATATCACAAACATCTGGGAAGCTTCAGGTACCTTCTTTTGGTTGAATCTCAAAAAATGGTTGTGCCTGAACAGGTTAAGAAATTGATGGGTTTTACTGGTATTAAGTGGTTGAAGTTTTTTATCCCAGGTTATAAATTTTCCCGGAGCATAAAACTAGACGGGTTGTTTAAATCTATTATTCTTCCGGGGAATTACAAGGCCGAAATCAAAGAACTCGATATTAAATCTGAAAGCTAATTCGGAGATTCACTTATTTTTGATTAAACTGTACAATACTTTAAATACATATTATGAATACCATTAACGAATTAATCCCAACAGAACTGTGGCAGAACTTTGTAGCATTGAATGCAATACCTAGGGCCTCAAAAAAAGAAGAAGCCGTAATTCAGTTCATGATGGATTTTGGAAAAAAACTCAGCCTTGAAACCTTTAAAGACGATGTAGGTAATGTGATCATCAAAAAGCCTGCATCAAAGGGCATGGAAAACAAGCAAACAGTTTGTTTGCAAAGTCACTTGGATATGGTACATCAAAAAAATGGGGATACTAAATTTGATTTTGCAACAGAAGGCATTAACATGTTTGTAGAAGATGATTGGGTAAAAGCAAAAGGCACAACACTTGGTGCCGATAATGGGATAGGGGTGGCTTCCATAATGACTATTCTTGCTTCTGATACCATTGCCCATCCTGCTATTGAAGCGCTTTTTACCATTGATGAAGAAACCGGTATGACCGGTGCACTTGGCCTAAAAGGCGGATTGCTTGATGCAGAAATTTTGTTGAATTTGGATACGGAGGACGATGATGAATTGACCATTGGCTGTGCAGGTGGAATTGATGTTAGTGCAGCCGGAAAATATAAATTAGAAAATACAGCATCGGATGTTATAGGGTTTCGGATAACTGTAAATGGTTTAATTGGCGGACATTCTGGTATGGATATTTATAAAGGAAGGGGCAATGCAAATAAATTAATAAACCGTGTTCTGTTAAATGCTAAAGAAAAATTTGATCTGCGAATTAGTGCAATTGATGGCGGTGGATTAAGAAATGCTATTCCAAGAGAATCATTTGCAGATGTTACAATTCCAGCAGGAGAAGTTGAATCTTTCAATGCTTTTATTAATGGAGAGAAGCTGGTATTAAAATATGAATATCAAAGTACCGATCCTAATTTAAAAATAAGCATAGATAAAATTGATGCCCCTGGCATGGTTATGGATACTGCCAATCAATATACTTTACTAAGAACTATTGCTGCCTGTCCGAATGTGATTTATAGGATGAGCCCGGAGATAAATGGGTTGGTACAGACATCAAATAACCTAGCAAGAGTACTTGTTAAAGATGGTGAATTTTCCATCCTGTGTTTAACCCGTAGTTCGGTAGACAGTGAAAAAATGGACCTTGCCAAAACCATCTGTTTTAATTTTGAAATGACAGGTGCCAAGCCTACTTATGGTGGCTCGTATCCTGGCTGGGCGCCAAAACCTGATGCTCCCATTGTTAAACTGATGAGTGATTTATACCAAGAACGTTATAATGAAAAAGCAAAAGTAAACGCCATACATGCCGGTTTAGAATGTGGTATCCTTGGAGCCAATTATCCAAACATGCAGATGATCTCTTTTGGCCCTAATATCAGGGGAGCACATTCACCAGATGAAAAAGTACAAATCAGTTCGGTACAAAAATATTGGCCATTTTTATTGGAGACATTACAAAGAATACCTGAAAAATTATAATAAAGAAGGGATAGGTTAACCTGTTAATTAATACATCCTAAAAAGGAAAATTATTCTAAGTTATATTCTTTGGTATTGCTGATGTAAGGTTGTTTTCAAAAATTTTACCCAATTTTTTAATTTTAAACATTTGCCTTACTAGGTAAAGTATTGTACCCCAAATGCCGATTATTATTAAAAAAGCAATGGCCAATAACCAGACAGGTGCTTTGTTTCCGGTAGACCAGAGTGTGCGTTGCCAAACATGAGTTAAAGGCTGTATCTCTTTACCCCAAGGAACTATTTTTTCAACTGATAGATTGCCATAGGTATCATTGTCTTCAACCCGGGCTAGTAACACTATATTGCCTTTTTCATCCCCCGGCATTGAATCTTTTACAAATGCAGCACTTGCAATACCAGCTTCGTCTGATGTGTATATTTCTTCCTCTCCTACAGTTAAATTACCCAACAGGCGTTTTATCTTTAATTTCATTTCTATTTCAGGTATAGCAACCCATTCATCACCTTTCTTTTCTTTAAGTTGAGCAGAAACTGTTCTTGTCCCATCTTCATTTGTTGTATCAATAACCAGAATTGCTTTTTTAATAATAATTTCAGATTCTAATATTTCTTCTTTTGCAACAGGAACAGATGTTGCTACAATTGTAAATTCATCAAGTGCATCCCAAATAGGTTTCACCAAAGCGGGAAAACCAACTCTGGCAACTCCATTACCATCTGTAGTTACTTTACCAAGCAAAGTGCTGTCTGAAACTTCTGTGAGATAGACATTAACTGTGATTGCTTTTACAGCTTCAAATTTTCTACCAACTTTCTTTTTTGTTATTACATTTAAGTAGGGTACTTTATTTTCTGGTAAAAAATATTTTAACTCTAGTATTGTTGGCGACTCTTCCTTTTCCTGTGCATATAATTTGTCTACGGTAATGCCTACTAAGAATAGCAGTATTATCAATATTTTATTCTGGTAATTCGCTTTCATGATCGTTTATTGTTTTGTAAATTGAAATAACAGGAAAGATTCTTGCAAGAATGGTTATAATAAGCAACATACCTGCTAATGATCCAAAGGTTATTGCCCACTCTTCCCAACTTGGAAAATAATGATTGAATTTTTCCGGAGCATCGTATTTAGGAAAAAAAGGATGGAGCATAGTTGGTGTAACAATCAAATAACGCTTAAACCATGCACCAATCACCACCATCACTCCGGCAACAAACATCGGCTTTGGTTTTCTACCTTTTTTAAAAACCAAAATAAAGATTGGGAGAATCATCCCCACTAAAATGGCGAACCAAAACATGGGAGCAAATTCACCTGTAAACAACCCTGCTAAATGTTCCTGTTCTTCTTTTTTCATTTTAAATGCCGGTACCAGATATTCATTAACATTGAAATATAAATACAACAAGGATAGCATCACCAGAATTTTTCCCATTTTATCAAAGTGTCTGTTGGTTATATAATGTTCAAGCTTATAGATGTTTCTAAAAACATACATGGCAACAACCACAGCTCCTGCACCAACCAAGAACGCTCCGGAAACAAAATAGGCGCCAAAATTTGTACTATCCCAACCGGGCCGGTATGTTGTTGCAAATAACCAAGAAGTAACAGTATGAATACAAAATGCAACCGGAATAATTAAAACACAAAGAATAGTTATGGCACGGTCTCTTATTTTTTCCTGATCTGCAGTTCCTTTCCAAAAACTTCCTAACCATCGATACAATTTTGCAAAAGGTTTTCCCAGTTTTTCTTTTGCATTTATCATGATCCTAATGTCGGGTACTAAAGTGATGTATAGCAAAAACAAGCTGATAAAAAAGTAGGTAGTAATTACAATAACATCCCACATAATGGGAGACTGGATACGGCCATGTGTAAACAAGTAAAATAATCTTTCGGGTCGTCCCATATCTACGATGATGATGAGTGCAGCAAAGGTGATTGCAGAAACTGCGATCATTTCGGAGATTCTAGTAAGGGGAGTACGCCATGGAACATCGGCGAGTCGGAAAATAGCAGTGATTAACGAACCAACCAAACTGATAGCAACAAAAAAGACAAAGTTGGATATGTAAATACCCCAGGATACATAATCGCCCATGTTTGTAACAACTAACCCTTCTCTTAATTGTTTGATATAGGCAATGAAACCTATTAAACAAATGACCACCAATGAGGCGGTCCATATTATACCTCTACGGCCGAATTTTTGTGGCAATAAATCAGCGGTTATTTTTTCAGGTGAGAATTTTTGCAACTTTTCCACGGTTATAGTTTATGATTTTATTTCAACGGTTTCCTCTTTTGGAAGCCCGTCTTCAAATTTAAAATTCCGATTTACAGGAGGCAAGTAATATACACTTGGTTTAGTTCCAAGGTCTTCCATCAAGCGATAACCTGCTTTATCTTTTATTAAGTCACTGAAGCGAAAAGTCTCAGGGCCATTAGTTACAGAGTCTTCATTGATATCCCCAAACATGAATACCCCATTGGGACATGCGGTAACACAATGTGGTAACATGCCCATACGTGTCATATCTGCACAGAAATCACATTTACCTACAGTTCCTTTTTTTTGAGGTATACTGGTTTCTGCATCATATTTTTGATTAGCAATTTCAGCTGGTAATTCGGGATCTTCCCAATTAAATACACGAGTTGAATAAGGACAAGCTGCCATACAAAAACGACAGCCAATACAACGATCGCTATCAATTAATACAATTCCATCTTGTCTTTTGAATGTAGCATCAACTGGGCATACTTTAACACAAGGCGGTTCATCACAATGCATACATATAGAAGGTTGCCAGAAATCTGCAGTTTTTTCCGAATCTTTCATCGGGTAAATTTTTACCCAGTTTTGATCGTGTTTCAAATGGTGTGCATGATTACAGGCAGTTTGGCAGGCTTTAACATTTTTACAGCGTGCTAGATCAATTACCATCACAAATTTTTTGCCCGGTATTCCCATCCTGGCTTCAGTATTAGTTACCGGTGGCATATGCGGAACAGGTTTTAAAAATGCCCTGTCTACTTCAATAATCTCACCATCAATAGAAAGCAATCTAACTTTTTCACCAGATGCTTTTATATTGTCTTCGGGAGAAAAAGGAGAGTTACAAGCAACAGCTGCAGTTGTTAGCAAACTGGCTGCAATAAATTCTCTACGTGATTTTTTCTGATCCATTTTTTTAGATTTGAGATTGCCTGAGGGTTATTTTTTTATCCAGTTTTGTAATTCGCCATTGGTTATTTTTTTCTTTTTTTCAGGAAGAAGAGCAATGTCAACTTCTACCAGCTTTCCATCTTCCGTTAGCATTTTTACGGTTTTGATTTCAGGTTTTGGTTTACTTGGCATTAAATATTTTACTGCTGTAAATAATGCTGCAGAAGCTACACTCCAAGCGATAAATTTTCTGCGACCTTGATTTTTATTATCAGTATTCATATTTTTATTATTTAGTTCGGTATTGATTTTTGAAGCATGAGCAAGGTACTTTTTGAAAATTCAAAATATACTGACATAAATCAGTTATTTAACTGAATATTATCACACAATGAATGAGTATTTTGTTTTGAAGACAAATTTATTTATCAGTTCATAAATAAAAACTCCGGCACTGTATTACCGGAGTTTGGTTTTTTAGGATATTTTCTTTAGCTCGAAATAAAACTATTTTTTAAAAGTTCTCATATAATTGATAATACTCCATCTATCATCACTATCTGGTATTTTCTTTTTGAAATTTGGCATATCATCCCTTCCTTCAGATGTTCTGTAATATAGTGTTCCATCTGTTTCATTTTGTACATCTGCTTTTGAGAAATCTCCTGGATCAGTTTTAAGTGTGGCTGCTTTTGTTCCATCTCCAAGGCCTTTAGAACCATGACATGACTTACAGTGTGTGTTCCATAATGATTTACCTGTTGCTAATGATGCAGCATCACAGTCAACCGGGTTTTTCATTTTTTTATCTTTGTCGGGAACGGGCCAAGGCTTCCTTTCCTGGATATTAATAATTGTAAAACTGATACTCATTAGCCCCATGGCAACTAAAAGTATAAAAAGTATTTTTTTCATGATCCTGTTTTTTAATGATATTACTATTGTAATATTTCAATAGCAAGGTAACTAGGAGAGTAGTAATAAAAACTGACTGAGGTAATAAGTAATTATGATTTTCATCATACCTACCGTAGGCAAAAACATACATAGTTGTAAATATCAATTTTTCATATAAAATGATATCTCAGTTTCTATATTCGTCATATCAACTAAAAGAGGAGATTTTTTAGTGTTAAAAACAAACAGGCCATAAGCATCATTTTTTGAATCCAGGTTAATAAACTCCTTTGTACTATCTTTTTTGATAAAAAGAATAACCTGGTAATTTTTGGAATCAATAATTGATAACGCCGGCCAGTTTTTTTTAATTACCATCCTTGCATTGCGCATCTGGTAAAAAAAATCATGCATCGTCCCATCAAATACTGCGGAATTAGAGAGTGCTTTTATTCTAGCCAATTGAAGTGAATCAGGATGATAAAATAAAGCCGTAGGTTTATTTACAATTAAAGTATCATTAAAAGTGCTGGGGGGCTTGTTAAAAGTTTTAGATACTGACTTTATTTTAACTTCGTTTGTATCAGATTGATTATTAGTTGGGTTATTACATGAGCTAATAACTATAAACAGGTAGCTGGTAAGTAAACAATTAACGCCATATTTGGACATACTGCTCAAGTGATCTACGTTATATAAATTTTGAATACTTCAAAAACAGAAACCAAATTTAATTAACAAACCCTGAAATAAATTCAAGGTCTGTTAATTTTAATGCTTCATCTGCAATTAACCTATATACCACATTAATAATTCCAAAGTCTCGTAATATTAAAACCAATTACAAAATTTCCACCCTTCACTTTTGTATCGTCAAAATCTGTATAGCCAAATGGACTGTTCTTATTATACAGATTATTCTGTTGTGGTAACAAGCTCGTATAATTTCCTACAAACAATTGAAAAGAGTGGCTGCTTGTATTCATCTCCACTCCAAAAGATAAATTGGGATTTGGATTATTGGTTGCATGTTTCGTTAACGGCTGGTCATAATTTATCATCACTGATGTAACAGTGGTTAGCTTATACCTGGCAGAAAAAGCAAGGGCGAAATGATCAAATTTCATTTCTTTAAATGTTGCTGATCCTGTACTGTCATTTTTTGTATAGTAGCCATTAACAAAATTTTGGTGAGAATGGCTTGGCGCTACTTGTACCGAAAACTTTTCTGTTACTTTTCTAGCAATGATGAGTTGATTGAAAAATGACATCCGCTGAGATCTGTATTTAAAAATACTTTTGTCTTTGTCTTTTCGGGTATCATAAGCCATATTACCATAGTATGAAACACTTACGGGGTATTTAGTTGGTGTTTGAGTAATAATAGCATATTTGGCACTGGCATCCCAAAGCATATTTCGTTTTGTTATGCCAATTCCAATATTCAAATTATTGATAGGGGAATAACTCACACCCATCCTAATATTAGATGGAGCAAAGAATCCCCAAAAATCTTCATAACCTTTTTTAACAGTTCCAAAACGGTGCATAATATCCATTTCCAACGTTCCCTTTACTGGCACCATTACAGTTTGATTATCAATAATCCAAACACTTTGAAAAGTGTTTTTTACTGGTTTCGCTTTTGGCTTAACTGGTTTTTCAGTTGATGCATCATTGTCGTTCTGTGCATTTACTGTTGAATGAGATAAGACCAGACAGAAGGCCATGAATAACGATAACGCTATCAGTTGGTTTGATTTATTTATTATTAGTTTCATTTTATTTGGTTTTAAGATCACTTAATTATTAGGTGCTCCATTTCTAATCCAGTCATACACTTTTTGTCTGTCGGTAGCAGAAGGGATATATTCTTTCATACTCCCGTTTACAGCCTTATACAGTATACTTTCCTTAGGTACTATGATATTCACTAATCCGCCGTTTACAATTTCCTGATAAGATATATTAGTATTCAGGAATGGTTTTCGGGCACCCGAAACATGGCAACCTGCAGTAGCACATTTACTGTTGAATAATGGAGCCAGGTCATTTTTATAACTCACTGCTTGTGGCGGACCATCTGGATCAACGGCAGCGTCGGGTAGAATTACGTCTTTATAACATCCTGTAATACTTATACCCATTAGCATGGTTAAAAGCAACCCTGTATATATTGTTATCTTTTTCATTGTACTGCTTTTTTTAGATTACTTATTATTGAAGTTCATGTTACACTCAATATCAATTTTGTCTGATATGCTGGTACTTGTCATACCAAAATCCCTGCAGTTAAACTGAAACTTCAGTTGCAGACCAAAAACATCGTATGTAGCATTTACATTTGCTTTTGGAATATATTTTAATTTACCAACAAGAGTTTTTGTGAGTGGCGCTGCCAGTTTACCCTGCCATGTCATGGTAAGTGTTACTATATATTCATTACTCAATGGATCAAATTTTACTTCAGTTGTTTTAATCTTGGCAAGATTGGTAACCGTAAGGTTTTGTTGGCCTGTAACAATTGCTGTAGTACCCATGCCAGATATGTTGCATCCAGCATCTCGGCCAGGCTCTCCAGTATTTGAGGTATTGATTTGGACATACCCATTAAAATAAGTTTTTGATGGCTCATTTTCGTAAAATGCCCAAGAGCTATCCATCAATGGTTGGCCTGTTGTTGCATAAGTAATCATTTTAGCAGCAGTTATATCATGCATACCAAACTGGTTAAAGCGCCCTGTTAGTAAACCTGCAGCAGCTACATAATTGGTAGACCATAGTACACTGGAATGTGATTTATCCATTTTCCATTCGTTGATATTTCCTGAGGTTTGATTTCCTGGAAGATGAACGTTTGTACCTCTGGTTATTACTACAGTGTTTGATGCAGCAGGAGGAGGGAAGGAATTATCATGAGTACAACTCACAATATATCCAAGGCCGCTAATGAGGATTACAAGTGTTAATTGTAATTTATTTCTTAAATGTTTCATAATAAAATATTGTTTAGTAAGTAATTAAAATCGTTATGTAAAAGTATTTTTGAACTGCTATTAAAACTCTGACTGTAATCAACGATGTATATGAGATACATCATAAAATCTGGAAAATAGCTGTTGTAGCTTTAGGGATTATTACAATAAATTTAGAAAAGTGTAAGAGGCGTTTGTATTAAAGGAGTAACGTAATTAGCCAGGGCTATTAACTTTTTTCTCTTTTAAATAGTTTAAAAAGAAAATAAACTATTAGTATTAAAATAAAAGCTGCAAGATTTATAAGCAAGCTGTAGGAATAAATATTCATGTCGTTTTTCAAAACTGTTCCATCTGAAGTTTGATAGGCATGGAGCCATAGATCCCTCACTAAAAAAAAGAAAAATACCAGACTGTGCAATAGACTATAAAAGGGTTTTTTTGAAAAAACAGGTAAAAGAAATAGTATAGAAATTAATCCCCATAATTTTAATAAAGGAATTTCAGTTGCTGATTTAATATGCTCAATACTATAGTTTGGGTAAAGATTTTTTAATTGTAGCCCTAAATATAAAATGCCTACAAAACCATAAGCATAGGGTAACAATGTAGAGATATCTTTTTTGAAAATTCTTTTTGCAAACGCTGTTTCGGCAATAACATTAAATAGTAAATAAATTAAGGGATAGCCAGAGAAAAAAATCATCAATTCAAGCTGCTCGAGATATATAAAAAAACTACTGTTCATTTTATAAACTAGATTTATTTACATAAGTATGAAAAATAAAAAGAAACATAAAATTAATTAGTTTGTTATTTTTTATTATTAATAAAAACATCACCCTTCTCAATATCATCAGCCAATTGTTGTATACTTTTAGATTCAAATAGGTTTATCAATTGAAGTTTTATAACCTTATATTGAAAGTGCATTGGGCAAGGTTTAACTTCAGAACATTTATTTAAACCTAATACGCAGTTATCCAATACTTCACTTTCATTCATAGCAAGTAATATAGCCCGTACAGGTAATTTTTTTGCTTTAGGTGTAATATAAAAACCTCCATTTGGACCACGTACAGAGCAAATTACTTTATTATCTCGGGTAAGGGATTGTAGAATTTTTGCAGTAAAAGATTTAGGAGAATCAATAGCCTTTGCTATTTCTTCAATACCAAGTTTAGTCTCTTCCGAACTTTTTTGGGCAATATAAATGGTTGCCCTTAATGCATATTCTGTTGCTTTTGAAAACATATTGTGTTTTAAGATGGAAAACTACTGATTTTTAAATAGATAGGTATAAATAGTTGATTAATTGTTTGTCCATTCAGCATAAGAGTCATTGGTTTCAAATAATTTTAATTGTTTTAAGATTATGTTTTTTGGAAACTTAGTGTTTAGGATTAGCTTAATGTTGATTAATAGATTTTCTGCAGTTGGTTCTTCTTCAAAAATAATTAAGTTTTCAAGTGAAGAAAAAGAGGGATTTGCCATCAAAAAAGCTTCCGACAAAATAATATGATGATCAAATAATTTTAAAATTGATTCATTCACCAATAATTTAATTTCTTTAAAGTCTATCAAAAAGCCGGGAGCAGGAATATAAGCTGTTTCAAAATTTACTGATGATACAGTTACATGCAGTTCATATGAATGTCCATGAATATTTTTGCATAAACCTGAATAGCCATGTATGGCATGAGCCATTTCGAAATGAAATACTTTTGTAAGTTTAATCATTTTAGTTTTTACTATAATTATTTTTAATCTATTACATAAATACCTGAAAAATTATCCTCCAGTACTTTGTTTTTTTGAAACAGTTTTTTATAATTACAAAGAATCTGGTTTTTTAGTAGTGGGTATAAGATTAAATAGAATCCGGTAAACATGGTTATTCCGGAAATGAAGAATAGTATGAAGTAAGGTCTGATTTGGTGCATCATAGTGCTAAAAGGAATTTTTACTTCACTCATTTGCCATTTTGCTTTTAGTATTCCCGCAATGATAAGGCTAATCCAAAAAACAAACAGTGAAATATTGGCCATATAGAATCCCCTATTAAGCCACTTTAAACTTTTGGAAATGGGAACACAGGTATCTTTTAATATATCAAACGCTATGGCTAATAATAAAAAACTATTGATACCAATAGTTGCACCCATAGTATGTGCCACTGTAATATGGGTGCCGTGTGTATATACATTGATAGCAGGAACCGACATGGCTATAGCAAGAATCAATGTTAAAAAAATCCAAATATCAGCAGCCATTATAAAGCGATAGGCAATATGATGATAATGCTTGCGAACTGTACTTACAGAAGATCGCCATTGAAATATAATTCTGCCAAGTATCAACAATTCTGTCATACTTACTGCATAAGAGATGTGTTTTACAAAAGGATAGGTGGGTAAAGTGTAAATATGATGTCCCCAGTTAAACATGAGGTTAAACAGGCCTGTAAAATATAATAGAAAAGCAATGGGGGCATGACTATATTTTTTACAACCGCTTATTTTTTCCATCAAAAAAATACTGCTGCCATATATAAGCATATTCCAGGAACCAACCATGGAGCCATAGGATTTCCACTGCACGGTCATATCATTCACCACATTATTTCTGAAGTAAGGGAAAATCCATAAGTAAGATTCCATAAAAGTGAAGAGGAAAAAAAACAGGCCGGTTAACCACATCCATACATATACCGGTTGTTTTTTAAAACTACCAATCGACTTTACAAAATTGATGATGAACAAAACCCAGCCAGTAGCAATAGGTAAAGCCAGTAACGGATGAAACTCCCAATACTCACGGCCACCAAAAACACCAAAACAATATGAAATAAGAATTGATAAAAAAGATGCGATAAAAATGAACAGTTGAACTTTCAGTAAAACCGGGTATCGGATCTTTTTACCGGTATACTGCTGTAAATAGGTAAGTACCGAGCCCATGGCAGCAAAAATGATCCAGAATACAACCGATGAAACATGTAGTGGCCTTATCTTTTCAAAGGAAAGATATTCTTTTACAAAGGCTGGTACCAGATATTGAAAAGCGCCTGTTAAACCAAACAGCATCCCGGTTGCTAACAGGATTAGTCCGGCAATAATAAAGCCCTTTGATACGGAAAGTTTATTGTTCAATGGTTCCATCATAGTTGATTGTAAAGGTTTTTGGATCTGCCTTCCCTGATGCATCCATGGCTTTTAAAAACGCCAGTAATGCCTTCGTTTCCTCATTTTGTAAATGAAATACTGGCATGGAATTGATTCCGGTTTTTAAAAATGCTTTTATGTAAGCTTCTCCTTTAAGTGAATAAATATTGGTCAGGTCGGGGCCAAGGTAACCACCCAGCCCGTAAACCTGGTGGCAGGCATTGCAATTGTATTTTTGCCATATCAGTTTGCCGTTATCTGCTACTTTATTAATCAAAGCTGGTTTTACAGGCAAGTCGGTGTACAGGAAGAAAGAATAGCTTAAGAAAGCTGTTGAAAGGATAAATAATACGGTTGATTTTAACCTGTTTCCCGACATAAAAATAAATACTTTAAAATAAGGACAAAGTTATCTTTTAATATTATATTTGCCTAATAAATTTATGAAATGAAACACCGATTTAAAAAGTTAATCTTAATAAATCCCGAAGATGACCGTATGGTTATGAAGAAGGAGTTTTACAGCTACTCTATTCTCAACCGCCTGCAAAGTTTGCAGTTGTTTTTTAAAATGCATACAGGATGGCGGTTGCAATTTCTTTATAAAACCATGTTTAAAAAATCAAAGAAAAAATATTTTGCTTATGAGTATAAATCCAATCATGAAAAACCACTGGTATATTCCTGCTCGGGATGTTCGAGCGCTGCTCAAATGGCTAACTACCTTGCCGTTCAGCTCGATCGTAGGGGAGTGGCAGAAATGTCATGTATTGCCGGTGTGGGTGGGAATATAAAAAAGCTGGTACGAACTGCATCTTCGGGCAGGAAAATCATTACGATTGATGGTTGCCCTTTGGCATGCTCCCGGGCATGCCTAAGCAATCATTCAATAAATGCCGACGGACATTTTGAATTGACCGAAATGGGAGTTAAGAAAAAGGATCATGAGGATTTTGATTTAACACAGGCAAACAGGATTCTAAAAAACATTCAGCAAAAAGTGAATGAACTGAGTAGTGTGGCTTAAAAGTGCAAAAAACAAAAAAATATGAATAATACCATTGTTGATTTTATGTTGGAACAAAATTGCGCCAGCATTTGCTGTGTGGATGATACCGGAAGGCCGTATTGTTTCAGTTGTTTCTTTGCACTCAATGCTGAAGCCGGATTATTATATTTTAAATCTTCCGCCTATTCACGCCATGCCGTACTGATGAAAAAAAATCCATTTGTTGCCGGGACCATATTACCTGATAAACTAAACAAAATATTAATAAAAGGTATACAATTTGAAGCTATTGTTTTAGACGGCCAACAGCCACTGGTTAAACGCACTCTGGGGATCTATCTTAAAAAACATCCGCTAGCATTTGCCATACCTGGTGATGTATGGACACTTCAGATCAATAAGATAAAAATGACAGACAGCAAATTGGGATTTGGAAAGAAAATTAACTGGGAGAGGGAATCGGGAAAGGAGGATTCCGTAAAAAACCAACTGGCAGATATCAACTTAAACTAAAAATAATTGAACAAAATATAAAGGGGTTCAAAACTCTTTACATTTAATTTCATCATCGCATAAATAATTACATGTACAATAATCCGCTTCATAAATTCCATATTCCTGTCATGGGATTAGCCTATACCATCGACACTCCAATTAAAGTAGCCCCGTTTGGCATTTCATCTGTTATATCCATTGTAGAAAACAGATTGATAGAAATGATGCGTAAGCATTATTATCCAACCATTGGCTTGGCATATCAGCCTATCTCTGTTCATGAAGATGATTTCAGGGCCAAACGAATTACAGATTATCTCAACCTGGTAAATAATATTGTTCAGAAGAAGATTGAGAAAATTAAAAATGCCGCTTTTGAAAAAGGTTCCGAAATTATAAAATATTTCGACATGCTGCCTGTGGACAGTGCATTAAAAAATATCTACTGTCGTATGATGCTGGCCGAAGATGAACCGGAAAAGAATAAATTAGAAAAGTATTTACGGACACAGATTCGCTCTGGCAGTATTGATGTAAACATCATGACCAAAACAGACCGTAATAATTTTAATAAAACAGGTGAATTAATTGAAGATGGTTCAGATGCTGTTGCAGCCCTAAGAGGCTATGCAAATAGTAACCTGGAGAATTCATCAGTTATTTTTTCTGCAGGTACCAATTTAAGACTGTATAATTATCTTGAAAGTCTGGAGGCATTTGATGTTAATAATGATGGAGCATTTACAAAAAAGGTTGTGATTAAAGTGAGTGATTACCGCTCTGCGTTGATCCAAGGAAAATATCTGGCTAAAAAAGGAATTTGGGTAAGTGAGTTCAGGGTAGAGTCGGGTTTGAATTGCGGTGGCCATGCATTTGCAACTGATGGTTATTTGTTAGGGCCAATACTGGAGGAATTCAAAACTAGAAGGCTGGAACTTATCGAAACGCTTTTTGAACTTTACAATAAAGCTTTGTTGCAAAAAAGTAAAAGAAAATTTGTTTACCCTCCTAAATTGATAATTACGGTACAAGGCGGAATTGGTACTTATGAAGAAGCTGAATTTTTACGTGGCCAGTATGATATTGAAAGCACAGGTTGGGGAACGCCTTTTTTATTGGTTCCAGAAGCTACAACGGTTGATGACGAAACGTTACAACTGTTGTGTGCAGCTAAACAGGAAGATATAGTGCTGAGTAAAAACTCTCCTTTTGGAATTGGGTTTTATTATCTTAAAGGTACCACTGCAGATAAAGAAAAAAAAGCACGTATTGCCAGTGGTAAACCCGGAAGCCCCTGTACCGAAAAGCACTTGGCTTTTAATACTGAGTTTACCAAAGAACCTATCTGTACTGCATCCCATAAGTACCAGAAATTGAAAATAGCTCAATTACAATCACTCAATTTACCTGAACAGGCATATCAAAAACAATTAACTGAAGTGTTGGATAAAGAGTGTTTATGTATTGGATTGAGTAATGCAGCCGCTATTAATTATTCACAAACGATGATTAAAAATCTGAATGCTGTAAATGTTTGTCCGGGGCCCAATATTGTCAATTTTTCAAGCGTGGTTTCTTTGCAGAAAATGGTTGATCATATTTATGGCAGAGTGGATATCATTAATAGTGCACGCAGGCCGCATATGTTTATTACTGAATTAAGATTATACATTAATCATCTTAAGGGAAAACTGCAAGATGGGTTTAATACTGACCAGTTAAGTAATATGAAAAAATATTTTACAACCTATTACCTAAATCTCAGAAACGGTATTTCTTATTATTACAGTCTGCATTGTTTATCCCATAACAGTGAAATACAGTTTTTCAATGAATTAAGTGATGCGGAACTTGAATTGGAATTACTAAATTTTCAATATCCTTTCATAAGTCAATAAATTAAAAAGCTGACTCTTCAAAAGGGGAGTCAGCTTTTTAAGTTTCATGAGCAAATGTTACAATTTTTCAAACCTCGCCTGAAAAAATCGCAAATATTTCGGCTCGTAAACCATTTTCATTCCTTTTATTTTATTTCTCCGGTCATAAACATGTGCGGCCGATTCGGCAATCACATCCATATGAGCCTGTGTGTACACCCTGCGTGGGATGGTGAAACGTACCAGTTCCAGTTTTGGATAATAATTTTCACCGTTTGCTTTTCTTCCTGCCGACACAACGCCTCTTTCCATAGTTCTTACTCCAGCATCCAGATAAAGTTCTGCTGCCAGTGTTTGTGCCGGAAACTGATTTTGTGGCAGATGCGGTAAAAACTTTTTTGCATTCACAAAAATTCCATGCCCTCCAATTGGTTTTACGATGGGAATATTGTAATCGATCATCTTATTACCAAGATATATTACCTGCCCCACTCTTGCCCTAATATGATCATCACTCACACTTTCACCAATACCAATCGCCATGGCTTCCATATCTCTTCCTGCAAGCCCACCATAGGTATGTAAACCTTCGTACACTACCACCATATTCCTGGCTTCTTCAAATACATCCCATTCATTCACGGCAAGAAAACCTCCAATATTTACCAAGGCATCTTTTTTAGCACTCATGGTACAACCATCAGTATAAGAATTAATCTCTTTTACTATTTCTTTTACCGATTTTGTTTCGTAACCTTTTTCTTTTTGTTGAATGAAATAAGCATTCTCTGCAACTCTCGTCATATCATGTATGATGCGGATATTGTATTTTTTAGTAAAGGCCCTTAGTTCTTTCAAGTTTTTCATGCTGATGGGTTGTCCGCCGGCCATATTTACACTTGTGGCAATACTGATGTAAGGGATCTTTGCAGCACCGTATTTTTTTATCAGTTTATCCAGTTTAGTTAGATCAACATTACCCTTAAAGGGAAATTCATTTTCGGGATCATGTGCTTCATCAATAATAATGTCTTCAAATTTTCCGCCTGCCAGTTCCTGGTGTAAACGGGTAGTGGTGAAGTACATATTGCCCGGAATGATATCCCCTTTTTTGATCAATATTTTCGACAAGATATTTTCAGCTCCACGGCCCTGGTGAGTAGGGATAAGATATTTATATCCATACACATCTTTTACCACTTCTTCTAAATGATAAAAGTTTCTGCTGCCGGCATAAGCTTCATCACCCATCATCATACCGGCCCATTGGCGATCGCTCATGGCTGAAGTGCCACTGTCAGTAAGCAGGTCAATATACACATCGTCCGATTTTAGTAAGAAAGTATTATAACCGGCTTCAATTAATGCTTTTTTTCTTTGCGCTGCTGTTGTCATTTTTAACAGCTCCACCATTTTCATTTTGTAAGGCTCGGCCCAACTTCGTTTTAAATTTTTCATAATTAATATATTAAATAGCAGGTTTTAATTTTGCAGTAAAATGCCTTAAGGTGGGTGCTTCTTCAATAATCGTTAAGCCTTTTATTTGATTCTTGTTTTTGAAAACTTCTAAAATTACTTGAGCAACATAATCAATATGGCTTTGTGTGTACACTCTCCTTGGGATGGCCAGCCGAACTAGTTCCGACTGTGCCGGAATAAGTTTTTCATCTGCATTATATTTACCAAACATGAGTGAACCTATTTCTACAGAACGAATACCACCTTCGAGATACAAGGCAGCGGTCAAAGCCTGACCAGGGTATTGCTCAACTGAAATATGGGGCAGAAATTCATTGGCAACAAGATACACGGCATGACCTCCTGCAGGCTGCATTACAGGAATACCGGCATCTATTAACTTATTGGTGAGGTATTCAATACTGCGGATGCGATATTGCAAATAGCTTTCGTCCATCACTTCAACAAGTCCAATGGCAATGGCTTCCAGGTCTCTGCCTGCCAGTCCTCCATAAGTTGGAAACCCTTCTGTCATAATTAGTAGGTTGCGGCATTGTTGAGCAAGTGTTTCACTACGCATGGCTAAAAAGCCTCCAATGTTGGCAAATGCATCTTTTTTTGCACTCATGGTACAGCCATCAGCAAAAGAAAAAAGTTCCTTAACTATTTCAGGTATAGTTTTATCCGCATATCCATTTTCACGCTGTTTAATAAACCATGCATTTTCAGCAAAGCGACAAGCATCAATAAACAAAGGGATATTATTTTCTAAACAAATCTTTTTTACATCTTTTATGTTTTGCATGCTCACGGGTTGCCCTCCACCTGAGTTGTTTGTTATGGTGATTATGCAGAGAGGAATATTTGCAGAACCTTTATCAGTAATGAATTTCTTTAGTGCATCCGTATCCATATTTCCCTTAAATGCAGCAGGAACAGTAGGATGTTTTCCTTCGGAACATATCAGATCAATGCCTTCAGCTTCTGAAAATTCTATATTGGCTCTGGTGGTATCAAACAACGTGTTACTTACTATATATTTCCCTTTGCCACCAAAAATGCTGAACAGTATTTTTTCTGCTGCTCTTCCCTGATGCGTTGGTATTACCAAGGGCATACCAGTAATGTCCTGTATGGTTTTTTCAAACCGGAAAAAACTGGGACTTCCGGCATAAGATTCATCTCCTTGCATAATACCAGCCCATTGATTACTGCTCATGGCACTAGTGCCGCTGTCAGTGAGCAAATCAATCAATACATCTGTAGAGTTTATAAGGAATGGGTTATAAAAAGCTTTTTCTAAAATGAGTTGCCTTTCTTCTTTTGTGTTGAAGTAAATGGGCTCAACAGATTTTATCCGGAATGGTTCTATAATAGTTTGCATACGAAAATTTAGTGTGAAAAAATAAAACAAAATGTAGCCGATATGCGGTTAAGAGGAAATTATGAAGGACGGCTGATGATATTTTTCCAGAGTTGCATAATGCAAATGTAGATTTATTGATTTGTAAATTGTATGATATTTGTCATAATAAAAAATGATAAAGTTTTTTTTGAATGAAAAAACCGGAGAATAAATTCTCCGGATCAAATCATCTTTGTTCTTCAACCTAATTTTAATAATTGGGGTTATTGAATATTTAAAGCGGGGATTATTAGAAAATAGTTTTTAATTTAGTTGAGCTTGTTTGTTAAACATTTTTTCTGCCAAAGGAAACAGTAAATTATTCTCTAGGTGAACGTGTCTGTGCAGATCTTCTTCAAATTCCTTTAATTCTGCAAGGCTCACTTGAAAAGTTGTACAAGCATCAGCCGGTGGAGTGTAGGTATTCGTTAATTCACGAATCCGGTACAATAAATCCCCGGCATGTTCATGCTCTAATTCCATAACATGTATAGGCGCACTGATAAAATCTTCAGTTAATTTCCTGGTATGGTTAATATTGCTTAGTGCTTCCACTTCTTTTATCCTGGGAAATAAGACCATTTCTTCTTTTTGCATATGTGAAGTCATCTCATCTCTTATCTCTTTAAATATATTGAATACTTCTACCATGTACGGAAAACGATCTCCATGTTTAAATGCTACCTTTTCCAAATGTGCCAATATAGTTGGCATGGATTGAGATACATAAAAATGATGATGAATGAGTATGTAACTAATAAGTTGCTCTGCACTCATTGCATAAAAAGGCATTTTGTTGCTTTGTATTTCAGTTGATTTTTCCAACTCTGCCGCAATAGTATCTACAGATAGTTCCTTTTCTTTACAGGCCTCTGCCAATGTTCTTTTGCCCTTGCAGCAAAAGTCAAGATGATATTTTTCCAATACTGGAACTGTAGAATGATTATTGGTTACAATAGATGCGAGGGTTTGTTCTGCTATGGTTGTCATAATTTTAATTTTCACAAAGATGGAGTAGCAAAAAATGTCAAACTGTGATTGAAATCAGTTTTATGAACTTTTCCGCTTTGCGAAAGACATGAGCAGGGCACCAGTGAATAATATTATGGCAGTACATAACAATATCTCATTTACAAATGGCAATGCATTATAACTGATTGCTGCAACACCCTGCACCATTAAAACAAATTCATTTAATATTACCCCAGCTGCAAAAATTAAAATTCCTGCAATTGAAATTTTATTCAGTTGAAAAATTTGTTCGGCAAGCAGATATCCCAAAATAAATAAAGTGATTACTCCTAAAAATACCAAATGTAAATAACCGACAACAATGGGGCGGAAACCAAAAGCCAACGTACTTAAAGAAGGTATTGTAGAGCCCAATTGTAAAAATAATTTAAAGGATAATGCCAATCCCGAAAGTCCTAGTATCCATTTTGTAGTTTTATTAAAATCAACTTTAATAGTTACCCATTTCATTTTTAAAAGGTTCACCATCCAAATCCAGCTAATAACCTGTGCAAAAGCTGCTAGCACAACTAATATATAAACCCAAACCGGTAAATCCATCCAAAGTGTGGATAAAAAATAAGCGGGTACAGATGCAAATACAAAAAGCCTAAATATTTTTTTGAGTGCGTTTTGTGAAATATTATACCTGCTGATGAATGATGTGAACAATCCCATGCAACCAAAGAAGAACCATCCGTTATATTGAAAATGCAGATAAAAATATTCTGCAGCCAGGTACCAGTTTTGATGAATTACTTTAGCTATCATCATAATAGTTAATGCAAATGCGCCAATTGATGAAATAGCATTAAATATTACAGCAGCTTTAAACCATAATTGAGCTGGTTCCTTATACTTAAGTTTAGTAATATCCCTCCAGAAATAAAAAGCAAAAACATAAGAAACAAAAATAGAAGCAGTTGAGAAAATAATTGAAAATAAACCATAACCTTCAATGGGAAAAGAAATCAACATGCCATAAGCTATAAGGAGATTGGCATATAAAAGCCAACAGTATCTCTTATAAATATTATCTCCATTTATTTTTACTAAGTATGCAACCAGCAGGATCATAATAGCCTGTGTGATCCATCCTGCAAAGGCAAAGTGCGAATGGCCGTGTTGTAAATGTTTCTGATTTATAAACGGGAGAAAAAATAAAATTTTACATCTTAATATAACACCCAAGGATGCAACAATGAATAAATTTATCAATGCAATTTTTAGCCAACGGAACAGTGGGAATACCATAAATACTGTTTAGAGTAAATTAACTTTGAGAAGTTAAAAATAGTATGATTCTCATCACATTCAACAATAAACCTTTCCTTTGGTAATTTGCAACTCACCTTTTTGTTGCATGCTTTTCATAGTGCGTATAACAGTTTCAACACGCAACCCAGTCATATCAGCAATTTGCTGACGGGTAAGTTTTAGTTTATGGCATTTGGTACAAATGTTTTTTTGTGTTTGTTTAAAATAGGTAAGCAAGGTAGAAATACTGTTTTCAGGATTATGATTGGCCAGTTCTTTGAGAATAAGAAATTTAAATCGCAGTCTTTGTGTTAGTAACCTCGTGAAATCAAAATGTAAATCTGTGTTTTCTTTAATCAACTGCATAAATATTGATTTGTGCAGTCTTATTATTACAGAATCTTCATCAGCAATGGCAGTAGCTGCAAAAGGTTCATCATCAAATAAAGCAAATTCGCCAAAACATTCACCAGGTTCTATCATAACCTGAATAAATTCTTTTCCATCCTCATTTATATTTACCCATCTCACTTTCCCTTCTACCAGTTGATAGTAAAACGAGGATTGAGCCCCTTCCTGAAATATTAATTCTCCATTGTTTATTTTTTTAAAAACTGCACCCCAGGCTAATAAGGTATCAATGTCTAACATCATATAGATAGGTTTTGTAGAATAGGTCAAAAGTAAAATGCTTGAATGGTAGCCAATATGATGAACAACATTCACAAATATGATTTCAATCATACCAATTTACTTCTCTTTAATAAGCTTTGAAAATACTTTTGTTTAGATGAAAAAAGAAAAGCAATACAAACTCAAAACATTATTACAACTAGTTATGATTTTACGCATAAAATAATGAATAGCATGTTTGTAATCTTGTATAATCAATTAAAAACTAAAAATTAAAAACATGAAAAAACTGGCAATCCTATTGTTTATGGGTGCATTTATAGCAGCCTGCGGTGGTGGCAGCAGCGAAAGTTCTACATCTGCATCAGAAAATCCTTCCACTGAAAATACAAAAACTGAAAGTGGTAATCCTTCATATGATCCCAATAGGGGCGAAGGTAAGTTTACTAATGTGGAAGTAGGAGAAACATTAGATGCAGCAATGGCATTAATTGGACAAAAGGTTTACGATGTAAAATGCGGTAGTTGTCATAAACTAACTAGCGAAAGATTGGTAGGCCCGGGTTGGTTAGGTGTTATTGATCGTCACACAGCCGAATGGATCATGAATTTTACGACTAATACAGATGCTATGCTAGATAAGGATCCAAAGGCACAGGCTCAATTGGAAATTTGTTTAGTGCGTATGCCCAATCAGAATATTGCTGATGAAGATGCAAGAAGTTTATATGAATTCATGCGTAAAAACGATGGTGTAAAATAATTAACCCTCAATATAAAAACAACCAAAATGAAAAATTATAAACTAATCACAATAGCTGTTTTTGCATTCAGTTTATTGTTGGGCTTTAATGCCTGTAAACCAAAAAATGCAGGATCTGCAGTAAGTTCCGATGCAGCCGCCAAAACTTATGTTGCACCCGGTAAGTATGATGAATTTTACAATTTTGTTTCGGGTGGTTTCAGCGGACAGTTAAGTGCTTATGGTTTACCATCGGGTCGTTTGCTTCGTGTAATCCCGGTTTTTTCCGTTGATCCTGAAAAAGGATGGGGTTATAGCGAAGAAACAAAACCAATGTTAAATACATCGCATGGTTTTGTGCCTTGGGATGATTTGCATCACGTACAACTTTCAAAAACAAATGGTGAATATGATGGTAAATGGGTTTTTGGTAATGCCAATAACACACCCCGTGTTGCCCGAATAGATCTAAAAACATTTCGTACTGCCGAAATTTTAGAATTACCAAATAGTGGTGGTAATCACTCGTCTCCTTTCATCACAGAAAATACAGAGTACCTTGTTGCAGGCACACGTTTCAGTATTCCACCAGATGATAAGAACGGAGATGTACCTATCAGCTCTTATAAACAAAATTTTAAAGGAACTATTAGTTTTATCAGTGTTTCTAAAGATGATGGCGATATGGAGATTGCTTTTCAATTGCAATGCCCTGGTGTTAACTTCGATCTCAGCCGTGCTGGTAAAGGTGTTTCAAACGGATGGTTCTTCTTCTCATGCTATAATACTGAACAGGCCTATACTTTACAGGAAGTTAATTCTTCTCAAAAAGATAAGGATTTT
Organism: uncultured Chitinophagaceae bacterium; assembly: GCA_947085175.1. Lineage (GTDB taxonomy): Bacteria > Bacteroidota > Bacteroidia > Chitinophagales > Chitinophagaceae > Ferruginibacter. The sequence goes on along the minus strand of CAMTVJ010000005.1, from coordinate 158,124 downwards.
GTGATGGCAGTAAATTGGAAAAAAGCAGAAGAATATATTAAAGCTGGTAAAGGCAGAAAACAATCAGTACGGTATGCTAATAATGTGTATGATGAAAAAACGCATACTGCTACTTCTACCATAAAAACAGAAGTTACTGTTTTAGATGTAAAAGATTTTAAGGATATCTGTTATTTCTTCCCTTGTCCTAAATCACCACATGGTTGTGATGTAAGCCCAACCGGCGAATACATTGTTGGAAGTGGAAAATTGGCCGCTTTAATTCCGGTATTCAGTTTTGATAAGATGATAAAAGCGATTGCAGCCAAAGATTTTATAGGCAATTTTGATGGTATTCCTATTTTAAAATACGAGTCAGTTTTGTATGGCGAAGTGAAGAAACCCGGCCTTGGTCCATTGCACACCGAATTTGATGATAAGGGAAATGCATATACTTCGATGTTTGTTTCTTCCGAAGTTGTAAAATGGAATATAAAGGATCTGAAGGTACTGGACAGGGTGCCAACCTACTACTCAGTTGGCCACTTAACTGTTGCAGGTGGGGACACTAAAAAACCTTACGGTAAATATTTAGTTGCTTATAACAAAATTACCAAAGACAGATTCTTGCCTACAGGTCCAGAATTATCTCAAAGTGCACAGTTATATGATATCAGCGGCGACAAGATGCAACTGATACTAGATTTTCCAACTATTGGTGAACCTCACTATGCACAGATTATACCTGCTGAATTGATCAAAAACAATTCAACTAAGTTCTTTAAAATGGAGGAAAATAAACATCCATATTTCTCTAATGGAGAAAAAGAAGCTAAAGTGGTAAGACAAGGCAACCAGGTACATGTGTACATGACTGCAGTACGTTCTCACTTAACGCCGGATAATATTGAAGGTGTAAGAATGGGTGATGAAGTATATTTCCATGTTACCAATATAGAGCAGGATTGGGATGTACCACATGGATTTGCCATAAAAGGAGCTTTAACTGGTGAGTTATTAGTTATGCCAGGCGAAACACAAACCCTTAAGTGGGTGCCAGACAGGGTAGGTATGTTCCCAATGTACTGTACCGATTTCTGTAGTGCATTGCATCAGGAGATGTCGGGTTATGTAAGGGTTTCACCTGCAGGTAGTAATGTTCCTTTATACTATGGTACTGGTAAAATAATACCAACAGCCGACTCTGCAAAAAAGAAATAAAGTTTTTAAAAAAAGAACAGGCTGATAAAAAGGCCTGTTTTTTTTTATCTGATTAATAAATTAAGAAACATGAAGAACAACAGATTAAAACCTTGGATACGAATTTTACTGATCATTTGCGGACTGGTATTGGTTGTTGTTTTATTTGTTCCCTTATGGTATATTGATTTGGATGCTCCTCAATATCCTGAAGGACTTAGGCTATTGATCTATCCCGATAAATTGGCGGGGAATGTAGATATCATCAATGGGTTGAATCATTATATCGGTATGAAAACATTACATACCGAAGATTTTATTGAGTTTACGATTCTGCCCTATATCATTAGTTTCTTTGCCCTGTTTTTTGTTGTTACCGGATTTATTGCCAGAAGAAAATTATTGTATGTATTATTTATAATGTTTGTAAGTTTTGGCATTTTGGCCATGTATGATTTCTGGAGATGGGAATATAATTACGGACATAATCTGGATCCTAATGCTGCTATTATTGTGCCGGGGATGGCTTACCAGCCACCATTAATAGGATTTAAACAATTGCTGAATTTTGGAGCTTACTCTATGCCCGATATTGGCGGATGGATATTTATTTCTGTTGGTGTCTTACTACTTTTTTCAACAATAGTTGTATGGCGTGGAGTGAAAAAGGGGAAAAGTAAATTGGTTATGGCAACAATAATGGCATTCATGATTTTGATTACCGTTACATCCTGTAACGTTGGCCCCGAGCCACTTAAAACGGGTGTTGACAATTGCCATTTTTGTAAAATGACGATCAGTGATGTTCGCTTTGGAGCAGAGTTGATAACAAAAAAAGGAAAGGTCTATAAATTTGATGACAGCAGATGCGTCATCGATTTTATGAAAACAAAAGATGTTACCACAACCAATATCAAAAATATTTTTTTAACCAATTACACAGGTACACATCAGCTGATTGATGTTAACATTGCTTTACTGTGGAATGCAGAAGAGTTACGAAGCCCAATGGGAGGTAATGTTGCTGCATTTGATAATAAAGACAGTTTGCTTATTATCCAAAAACGTTTTGCGGGCAATACTGCTATCTGGAATGATTTAATAAAACCTTGAAAAATGTAATTTACATATCGATACTTATTTTATTTGCAAATCAAACATTTGCAAAAACCATCCGTATTGGTAAACAGCAGACTGTTAAAACCATTCAGCAGGGATTGTTGCTGGCTGCAAACGGTGATACTGTTTTAGTTGATGCAGGGCATTATCATGAAAAAAATATTATTATCGAAAAAACCATTTTCTTTATCGGCATAAATCACCCGATTTTGGATGGAGATAACAAATACGAAATCATTTCCATTAAAGCAAATGGCGTAGTGGTTGATGGATTCAAGGTTATTCATTCCGGTGTTTCCAGTATTGAAGATTATGCAGGTATTAAAATATACAATAGCAGGGATGTTATTGTGCGTAACAATATATTGGATGATACCTTTTTTGGCATTTATACACAGGTTGGTATAAATTGCCTGATAGAGAATAATACCATAACAGCCTATACCCAAATTGAACAGGAGAACGGCAATGGTATTCATTGCTGGAAAAGTGATAGTCTGCGGATTATTGCCAATACTATTATTGGGCACAGAGACGGTATTTATTTTGAGTTTGTAAAGAACTCAGTTATATGGAGAAATATTTCAGAAAAAAACCTTCGCTATGGATTACATTTTATGTTTTCAAATAATGATGCCTATTACTGTAATGTTTTTAAGAATAATGGGGCAGGAGTTGCAGTGATGTTTTCCCAGAAATTAATAATGGTAAATAATTATTTTGAAGAAAACTGGGGCGATGGGGCCTATGGTTTGTTATTGAAAGAGATTAGTGATGGGGTTATAGAAAATAATAAGTTTTATAAAAATACAGCTGGCATTTTTATGGAAGGGGCAAGCCGCATTCACATGGAAAAAAATGTTTTTGAAAGTAATGGCTGGGCCATGCAGATACAGGCAAGCTGTTTGGATGTAACGCTTGTTAACAGCAATTTTAAAGGCAACACATTCGACGTGGGCACCAATGGTAGCCTGGTTTTAAATACGTTCAATAACAATTACTGGGATAAATACGAAGGCTATGATCTGGATAAAGATAAACTGGGCGACATTCCATACCGGCCTGTAAGTTTGTATTCTATGATCATTCAGCAAAATCCTCCTGCGATGATTTTGTTCAGAAGTTTGATGACTTCTTTGTTGGATAAAACTGAAAAATTATTGCCTTCTTTAACACCCGAGAATTTAAAAGATGAGCATCCTTTAATGAAACCATTAGCATTATGATTATAGCAAGCAATGTATCTAAACGATTTGGTAAACTAAAAGCACTGGATAATGTATCTGTTACATGTGTTAAAGGTGAATGTATTGCTTTGATAGGTCCAAACGGTTGTGGAAAAACAACGCTTATTAAAAGTATTTTGGGTATGGTGGTAAGCGACAGCGGTTTTATTACATTCAATGGAAAAAATATTAAACATCACTGGCAATACAGGGAAAATATTGGATACATGCCGCAGATTGGCCGCTATCCTGAGAATATGACGATAGGACAGGTATTAGATATGATGAAAGATATCAGGAGTAAGAAAAATGCACAACTGGATGAGGAATTGATCAATTCGTTCGGACTACAAGAAATGATGTTGAAACGTATGCGGACATTGTCTGGAGGAACCCGCCAAAAAGTAAGTGCAGCATTGGCATTTCTTTTTAATCCTGAAGTATTGATACTGGATGAACCTACTGCAGGATTAGATCCCGTATCATCTGAAATATTAAAAGAAAAAATTATCGCTGAAAAAAATAAGGGGAAACTGGTTTTAATAACATCACATATATTAAGCGAACTGGACGATTTAATCTCACAGGTAATTTACATGCAAGATGGAAAGCTTTGTTTTCATAAGAGTATTAAAGATTTGAGGGAAGATACTGGGGAAGAGAAATTGTCAAAAGCAATTGCCAATGTGATGTTGAATAGATAAATAAGTAAAACATGAAAAAAATAATCAAATATGTGATCATTGATATACTGCGTAATAAAATTATGCTGGGTTACACGGTGTTCTTATTATTGATATCACTGAGCATTTTTAATTTAGAAGATAATTCTGCAAAAGGATTATTGAGTTTGCTTAATATTATATTGATTATTGTACCATTGGTTAGCTTGTTATTTTCAGCTATCTATGTTTATAATAGTTCTGAGTTTTTAGAATTATTAGTAAGCCAGCCTCTTAAAAGAAAAACAATATGGCTCAGCCTTTTTTCAGGCTTAGCTACATCCATGGCATTTGCTTTTGTAATAGGAGCCGGTATTCCTATAATGCTTTATGAGCCTACAGCAACAGGTTTCATGATGCTGGGCACCGGGCTATTGTTATCGGTAATATTTGTAGCCATAGCCATGCTGGCAGCGGTTATGGCAAGAGATAAAGCAAAAGGGATTGGTGTGGTTATTTTATTATGGCTTTATTTCTCTATCATTTTTGATGGTCTGATTTTATTTGTACTGTTTCAATTTGCTGATTATCCTTTGGAAAAAATGATGGTTGGCGTTGTGGCTTTTAATCCTATTGATCTAAGCAGGATACTGATTTTATTGAAAATGGATGTTTCGGCCCTCATGGGTTATACGGGTGCCATTTTTAAAGATTTTTTTGGTACACAGATTGGATTGATTATTTCTTTTTGTGTGTTGATCACCTGGGTAGCAATACCAACCTGGTTATCTTTAAGAAGATTCAATCATAAAGATTTATAAGTGTGAAATGAGCCGAAGCAATATTCGAAAGCGCCAGAAATGTTTGTAGGTGAATTGCTTGTGGTAAAAAATAATTAAAAATAAACACATGAAACGACATGAAGCCATAGCACCTTTGTCCAGAGATCATCACGGAACATTACTATTGGCTCAGTTGCTTAAGCAAAATGCACCTATATACCGAGATTTGCCAGATAATACAAAAGATAAAGCTGTTTATGCTCAACAACAATTTGCTGAGCATATAAAAAAGCATTTTGAGCAAGAAGAAAAAATGCTGGATAAAGCAAAGGGAATTCATAAAGAAATAGATAAACTTTCAGCTGAAATTAGATCAGAGCATGGGGTATTAACTGATTTATTTAATAAATTATCCGCAACATCAGATTTAGAGAATACTATGGATACACTGGCCATTGAATTAGAGAATCATATCCGCAAAGAAGAAAGAATATTATTTCCATTATTACAAGAATATTGCAGCGAAGAATTATTGCATGAGATTCATGTGTTGTTACATTAAAAATTGGGTATGAAAAAAGATGTTGTATCAAGAAAAGATATAGAACTACTGGTAGATGAATTCTACAATAAAATAAAGAAGGATGAACTTATCGGCTTCGTTTTTACTGATATTGCCAAAGTAAATTGGGAAAAACATATACCCATCATGTATGAGTTTTTTGATAACATGCTTTTTTATACCGGCTCATATATAGGAAATCCTATGGAACTGCACAAACATGTTAACCGGTTGTTTCCATTAACAGAAGAACATTTCAATCAATGGCTTTTTTTATTCACAACTACAGTAGATGAATTATTTGCGGGCTCCACAGCCAACCTTGCAAAGCAAAGAGCTAAAAGTATAGCTGCTGTAATGCGAATAAAAATTTCAGGCGAACAAACTTCCGCAGATAATATATTCTGATCTTATAAAAAAAAGACACAAACTAATAGTTCGTGCCTTTTTCTTCGTCTTTATTACAATTATCTTATTTAGCTGGCGGTAACAACACTCCATCTATAACATGAATGATACCATTTGATGCAGGAATTGAAGCAACAATCTTTGCGGTACCATTTACATAAATACCATCTGCTTTTTTGCTTATGGTGATATTACCACCATCAACCTGTCCAATTACCTGTCCGTCCTGAAACATTTCAGGCTTAAAAACACCAATCGAAACATGGTATTGTAATATAGTAGTTAGGTCATCTTTCTTTTCAGCCTTTAGTAAACCTTCAACTGTGCCGGCGGGTAATTTATCGAAAGCTGCATTGGTAGGAGCAAAAACAGTGAAGGGGCCGGCATTACTTAATGCATCTACCAAATCCGCAGCTTTAACAGCAGTAACTAATGTAGTATGATCTTTACTGCTTACTGCAACCTGTACAACATTTTTTGCAGATACATCATCCTGTACACCAGACTGCCCAGCCGTTGCTGAATTGTCTGATCCTGTTGTGGTTGCTGTACTTTGTTGTTCACTGCTATTACATGAAATAGCAAATAGCAGCACCGATGCTGCAGCAATAATTTTTAAATAGTTTCTCATTTTTAGATTTTTATCTGTTAAATATATATAGCATAAATCTAGTAAGTAGATCACCAAAAGTTTATGATTAAAATCACAAAAGGATAAAACATGATCACAATCATTATAGCCATAACATTTTTAATCGGGAGCTATTTTAGAGATTGAAATAATATGATATCAATCAGCTAATGTTTACCTTATAGTCAGTAAAATTGGTCAGATAAGAATTAACTTTGATATAGAAACTATAAAATTTACCATTATGAAAAAATTAATTATAGCGCTTGATGGACAACATTTCCCAAAGGGTGCATTTGAATTTGTAAAAAGTATCAACACAAAAACAAAAGTTTTACTGGCGGGTGTTTTTCTTAGCCCGGTTGACTATAGTAAATTGCTTGCCTATACCGGGATGGAAGGCGTTACCATGATGCCTGAATGGTTAACGAGAAATGAAGATGATGTTTTGGTAAATAAAAATATCAGTTTATTTATAGAAGGATGTACAGCAGAGGGGATTGAATTCAGGGTTCATAAGGATACCGACTTAATGGCGATATCTTCTTTAATTGAGGAAACCCGTTTTGCAGATGCATTGTTGATAAGCAGTGATTTGTTTTATGCAAACGTTTCAAATGAGCAACCCAATTTTTATCTGGAGGAAATTTTAAAAAGATCGGAATGCCCAGTTTTACTTGTACCAGAAAATTATGAGGAACCCAATCAAATCGTTTTAACATACGACGGTAATGAGTCATCTGTCTTTGCCATTAAACAGTTTGCCTATGTTTATCCTGAACTCACAAAAAAAGAAACCATCCTTTTGTCAATTTCCAATCATGAGGATGATTTACCCGAATATAGTTTAATTACCGAATTGGTTTCCAGACACTATTCAAATTTAAAAATACAAACGCTTCATCTTAAACACAAAAAGGATTTTACCCTATGGATGACTTCCAAACAAAATAGTTTTATAGTGATGGGGGCTTTTTCCAGGTCATTGTTTTCGCAGTTGTTTAAGAAGAGTTTTGCATCAGATGTAATTCACGATATAAAAATGCCTTTATTTATTTCACATAAATAAATTGCAATGATCACTAAAACAGATAAACATCAATATTTTTTTGAAGTTGATGTAAGCAGCACAAAAGGGAGAAAAGGACTGCTTGAAGCTAAAGATGTAAAAGGATCGATAGAAATTTCAACCGCACCGGAGTTTAAAGGAGGTGTACCGGATATTTGGACATCGGAACACCTTTTTTTAGGCTCTATTTGCAGTGGTTTTATGGCAGCCTATCTTGGTATTGCAGAAAAAAGAAATTTAAAAGTAAATAAATTAACCTGTTCTGCTATAGGTCAAATTAATCTTTTTGATAATCACCTAGAGTTTACTTCTGTCAATCTTTATCCCAGAATTTATATTAATGATAAACGGCAGATTGAATTGGCAAATGAACTTTTATTTAATTCCATAAAACAATGTATAGTTATCAATTCATTAAAACCTTTGTTGATTAATCATGGTGAAATATTGTTTGATAAAATTGATATTAAATAATCTGACAATATTTTCGATTTATTTTCTTACCAAAATAAGTTAAGTTTGATAAGAAAATAAGTTATGACAAAACCCGAAATAAAATTTTTGGAAGGACCGCAAAGTCGTTGGAAGGAATTTAAATTTACGGTAAGTGTCCTGTTCGAGTTTATTAAAGGATTACGTGCCCTTCATTTCGTTGGGCCCTGTGTTACTATATTCGGCTCTGCCAGGTTTAAAGAAGGACACCCCGATTATGAACTAACCCGAAAACTATCCGGTAAAATAGCGCAGCTTGGATTTACAATTATGACAGGCGGCGGCCCTGGTATTATGGAAGCTGCCAACCGTGGAGCCAGAGAAGTAGGAGGTAAAAGTGTAGGTTGTAATATTGAACTCCCGTTTGAGCAAACACCCAATCCGTATATGGATAAATGGGTTGATATTAAATATTTTTTTGTACGAAAAACTTTACTAACTAAATATTCATATGCTTTTGTGGTAATGCCTGGAGGTTTTGGAACTTTGGATGAATATTTTGAATCCATTACCCTGATGCAAACAAAAATGATTAGCGATTTTCCAGTGGTTATTATGGATAAGGAATTTTACAAAAATATTATAGCACATATTGAAGTAATGAAAGAGATGGGTACTATTTCTCCAGAAGATTCTGAACTATTTTTATTTACTGATGATGTAGATGAAGCAGTGGCATATATCCAAAACAATACTATCAAAAAATATAATCTCCAGCCTAAAGAAAAAGTTAAACCATTTAAGTGGTTGTTTGAGAAAGAATAATTGCAACAATTAAATTTAAAAACTGCATGATGAATATCATGTTTTAGTTTGATAGTCCTCATAGAATAACTCCCCCAGATTTCCAATTTTTGAATAATAAAATTTATTATTATGAAATGCAATGTTGGATATACAGATAAAATTATACGAATTATATTGGCAGTAGTAATAGCTGCTTTAGGGGCATACTTTAAAAGTTGGCTAGGTTTGATAGCAATCATTCCATTGGCAACTGGTTTGAGTTTGTTTTGTCCTATTTATAAAATTTTTGGATTGAACACATGTTCTACTAAAAGTGTTCAGTAGTTTCTGTTTAATTTCTCCCGCTGCATATTCCTATGCGGCGGCTTTTTTTCTAAAAAAATTAAGTCAATAAAAAATACTAAATCCATATCAGTTGATTGTTTTCATTGCGGCGATGTTTGTGATGATGAATCTATAGTTGTTCAAGAAAATTATTTCTGTTGTCAGGGATGTAAGCAGGTGTATTTACTTCTGAATGAAAATAACCTTTGCAATTATTATGATCTGGATAAAACGCCCGGTATAAAAGCCCGTGGTAAATTCCTTACAGAACGCTTTGCATACCTGGATGATAAGGAGACAATTCAAAAATTAATTCAGTTTAAAAGTGATGAGCAAATTAATGTAAGTTTTTCTATTCCACAGATGCATTGCTCCTCCTGTATTTACTTACTCGAAAATTTGCATAGAATTGAGCCGGGGGTAAAACAATCACAGGTTAACTTTCAACAAAAAGAAATATTCATTATTTATCACCCCGAGGAAACCAGTCTTCGTAAGGTTGTAGAGTTGTTGGCTTTTATTGGATATGAACCACATGTTAGTTTAAAAGATACGGATATAAAAAAGCAATCAAATTTTAACCGTAAACAGATATATAAAATAGGGGTAGCCGGATTTTGCTTTTCTAATATTATGATGTTAAGTTTTCCAGAATACTTTTCATCGGGCAATATTGAAGAAGCCGGGTTAAAGGAAACTTTCAGTTGGATTATTTTTGGATTATCATTACCTGTTTTGTTTTTCAGCTCCGCCGATATATTTACTTCAGCCTGGAAGGGCTTGAGACAAAAATTCTTAAATATTGATGCACCGATTGCTTTGGCTATTATTGTAACTTTTGCCAGAAGTTATTACGAGATCATTGGCGGCACCGGATCAGGCTATCTTGATTCGGGAACGGGTATCGTGTTCTTTATGCTTATTGGGCGTTGGTTTCAAAATAAAACTTACGATTCTTTTTCTTTCGACAGAGATTACTGTTCTTATTTTCCATTGGGAGTTACTGTTGTTGAAAAAGGGATAGAAAAAAACATTCCTGTAACACAATTGCAAAAGACTCACCGTATTGTTATCCGTAACGAAGAAATGATTCCGGCTGATGCCATACTGATGAAAGGTGCAGCTAATATTGATTATAGTTTTGTAAGTGGCGAAAACGCCCTAGTTGAAAAACGAAAAGGTGATTTGATTTATGCAGGGGGCAAACAGTTGGGTAGCGCCATTGAGCTGGATGTAATAAAAGAAGCTTCTCAAAGCTATATTACCCAACTTTGGAATAATGATATATTCATTAATAAAAAGAATGAAGAGAAATCATTCATTCATCCCTGGAGTAAATATTTTACTATTGCTTTGTTTTCGATAGCTATTACAACGTACATTTTCTGGTCATTTGTTGACCCGTCAAAAGTATTTCCTGCAGTAACTGCAGTTTTAATTGTTGCCTGCCCCTGTTCATTATTGCTTTCCGCAACTTTTACGTACGGCAATATGCTTCGCATTTTTGGCCGCAATAAACTCTTCCTTAAAAATGCAAGTGTAATTGAATCGCTTTCAAAAATAAATACAGTTGTTTTTGATAAAACCGGAACTATTACTAAAACAAGTGCTGCCATTGTGCATTATGAGGGATTGCCACTTTCTGAAAGAGATATGGCTATGGTTAAAGCCGTAACAAATCAATCTTCTCATCCTTTGAGTAAAATTATCAGGGATTCCATCAAAGATGTTCCCGAAGCTTTATTAACTCCCGATCAGTTTAAGGAATATACTGGCAAAGGATTAGAATCTGTTGTAAACGGAGTGTGTATTAAAATGGGTTCGGCTAATTTTGTTGGTGCAGATAAAGATTTTGTAACACATGATTCGGGTACTTCAGTTCATGTGGAATTAGATAGAATACGAGTTGGTAAATTCAATGTTCAAAATCAATACAGAAACGGAATTGCAGATATTGTTCATGGATTAAATCAACAGGCAGTGCAAATGTTTGTCTTGTCCGGCGATAACGATTCAGAAAAAGAAAATCTATCAAAAATATTTGGGTTGAATACTCAACTCTGCTTCAATCAATCGCCTCAACAAAAGTTGGATTTTATTAAAAATCTGCAATATGAAGGTAAAAAAGTTTTAATGCTCGGCGACGGTTTGAATGACGCTGGTGCTTTAATGCAAAGCCAGGTTGGTATTGCAGTAAGTGAAAACTCGGCACAGTTTTCTCCAGCCAGTGATGCAATCCTTGATGGGGATAAGGTTTCTTTACTAGATAAATTTATCAGTTATGCTAAGGCTGGAAAAAAAATAGTACTTGCCAGTTTTATTCTTTCCATTTTGTACAATATTGTTGGTTTGTCATTTGCGGTACAAGGAATACTGTCACCTATGATTGCTGCCATTCTTATGCCAGCTAGTAGCATCAGCATTGTATTGTTTGTAAGTTTATATTCTTCTTTTATAGCCCGTAATAAGGGACTTTAATTTCATACTGATTAAAATCATATTTTGATTTGATAGTCATCATCCGTTAGAACTAATCAGTCGGCTACTTTTGACAATCATTAAAATCATCTCTTTTGAGTGCATTATTCATTTTAATTGGTATCAGTATTCTGGTAGCAGGCGGTTTTCTTACAGCTTTTTTATGGAGCGTAAGTAAAGGCCAATATGATGATGATTATACTCCTTCCATCCGCATTCTTTTTGATGGTACTGAAAAAAAAGCGTCCACTTCAACATCTTCTAAAAAAATAACCCAAACCAAATAACACATGCAGGTAGAGAAATTTTATTATGACAACCGGATAGTAAAGAATTTTACATATGCCACCATCATCTGGGGTGGCGTTGGAATGCTGGTCGGCTTATGGGTGGCATTGCAACTGGTATTTCCTCAGTTAAACATTACAGAGTATGGCTCATTTGGCCGTTTACGTCCTTTACATACCAATGCGGTAATTTTTGCCTTTGTGGGCAATGGTATTTTTATGGGAGTTTACTATTCATTACAACGTTTGTGTAAAGCCCGGATGTTTAGTGATAAACTCAGTAACATTCATTTTTGGGGATGGCAATTGATTATTGTGGCAGCAGCAATTACACTACCCATTGGTTTAACACAGGGAGCCGAGTATGCCGAGCTAATTTGGCCAATCGATGTAGCCATTACAGTCATCTGGGTGGTTTTTGGATGGAACATGTTTGGTACCATTATTAAAAGAAGAGAGAGACATTTATATGTTGCTATCTGGTTTTATATAGCCACTTTTGTTACAGTTGCAGTTTTGCATATTGTACGTTCGGGGCAATTGCCTTACAGCTGGCTTGAAAGTTATAGCTGGTATTCGGGAGTACAGGATGCATTGGTGCAATGGTGGTATGGCCACAATGCGGTTGCATTCTTTTTAACCACTCCTTACCTGGGGCTGATGTATTATTTTCTGCCAAAGGCGGCTAATCGACCTGTTTATTCATACAGGCTTTCAATAATTCACTTCTGGTCATTGATATTTTTATACATCTGGGCTGGTCCTCACCATTTATTATATACCTCTTTACCAAACTGGGCTCAATCTTTAGGAATCGTTTTTTCTGTCATGCTTATTTTCCCAAGTTGGGGAGGAATGATTAACGGATTATTGACATTACGTGGCGCCTGGGACAGAGTTAGAGACGATGTTATTCTGAAATTTATGGTGGTGGCAGTAACTGCTTATGGTATGGCCACTTTTGAAGGGCCGATGTTGTCGCTTAAAAGTGTAAGTGCGGTAGCACATTATACCGACTGGATTGTAGCACACGTTCATGTGGGGGCACTGGGTTGGAATGGTATGCTCACATTTGGTGTGATCTACTGGTTAATTCCAAGAATATTTAAAACAGATTTGTACTCTAAAAAACTGGCAAGTAATCATTTCTGGTTAGCAACATTGGGTATTTTATTTTATGCCATTCCTATGTATTGGGCAGGTATTCAGCAAAGTTTAATGTGGAAAGAGTTTACTGAAGCTGGTCAACTAAAATATACTTTTTTAGAAACAGTAACCTATATGAAACCCTTCTACGCCATGCGTTCACTGGGTGGAACACTTTACCTGACGGGTGTGTTTATCATGTTCTATAACATTTACAAAACGGTTAAGAAGGGAAAATTGGTTGCTAATGAAGAAGCCGAAGCAGCTCCATTATCAACAGTACATGAAAAGCATACAGGCGAACATTGGCATAGGGTTATTGAAAGAAAACCAGTGCAGTTAATGTTACTGAGTTTAGTAGTGATTTTGATTGGTGGCATAATTGAAATCGTTCCAACCTTTATGATCAAATCGAATGTGCCTACAATCAGCAGTGTTAAACCTTATACTCCGCTTGAGTTACAAGGGCGTGATATTTATGTGAAAGAAGGTTGTTATACCTGTCACTCTCAAATGATTCGTCCTTTCCGTAGTGAGACGGAACGATATGGCGAATACTCCAAGGCAGGTGAATTTGTGTACGATAAACCGTTCCAATGGGGCAGTAAACGTACAGGTCCCGATCTGGCCAGGGAAGGTGTAGGTAATCTCAAAAAATCTGATGGCTGGCATTTCCGACATTTCAGAGAACCATCATCTATGAGTGAAGGTTCCATCATGCCAGCCTATCCATTTTTAATTGAAAAAGAAATTGATACAGCCAGTACTGCAGCTAAAATTAATGTGATGCGTTCATTAGGAGTTCCTTATGAGAAAGGATATGAAAAGTATGCCAATAAAGACCTGATGACTCAAGCAAATGGTATTCGAATCAATTTAAAAATAGAAGGTATTGAAGTGCCTGCCAATAGGGAAGTGATAGCATTGATTGCTTATATGCAACGGTTAGGAAAAGATATCAGTAATAATCCAACAGCAACAAAAAATAAATAATCATGTTCAAATTTATTAAGCAATACGCCGAAACAATCAGCAATGTCAATATCTATCCCATGATATCGCTGCTTATATTCTTTGTCTTTTTTGTTGTGCTGATGGTATTAGTAAAGAAGATGAAAAAAGAACGGGTGGAGGAATTATCTAACCTGCCTTTTGAAAATGAAGAAATAACTAACTCAACTATTTAAAAATGTATAGCATGCTATTCTTTAAACCTATAAAAAATAAATTGGCACTTACAATGCCAGCAATATTTACACTATCGATGGCTACTGCTCAAACAACAACAGCTGCAGCTACACCAGCATCCACAGGCTATAATCAGCTTGCAATTTTGTTAATGATCTTAGTGGTTGTATTGGCCTTTGTAATATGGGGAATGGGGCAGGTGCTAACTGCTTTAGGTAAACAACTGGTTGACAAAAATAAAAAAGCATCTAAGATTTTGAGCATTGTTATTATTCTTGGATTTTCATTGTTGTCACAGGTTTCTTTTGCACAGGATACTGTGGTGCCTGAATTAGTAAAGGCGTTACCAAATTATGGTGGACTTACAGCAGCGGCCTATTATTCTTTTTTAACGGTGATAGGCATGGAGCTGGTTGTTATATTATTTCTTGCTTTTTCAATCCGTAGGATGTATAGTGAACTATTGCCTGAAAAAGTAAAGTCAATTTCAAAAACTTCAAGTTTTGCAACTTGGTGGAGTAAATTAGATCAGAAATTATTTACCAAGGCAGTTGCTGTAGAAAAGGAAGCAGATATTTTATTGGATCATAATTATGATGGAATCAAGGAGTTGGATAACTCATTACCACCTTGGTGGAAATATGGGTTCTATATTACTGTAGTTGTAGCATTTATTTACATGCTTAATTTTCATGTGTTGGGTATAGGATTAAACCCGGATCAGGAATATAAAGCAGAAATGGAACAAGCAAGAATAGCCAAAGAAATTTACGATGCTAATAATAAAGACCGTATTGATGAGGATAATGTACCCATGGCAGATAAAGATGGTATTGCAGCAGGGCTGCGATTGTACGAAGCCAATTGTGTTGCCTGTCACTTAAAAGATGGTGGAGGAAGTGTTGGTCCGAACCTTACCGATGATTATTGGTTGCACAAAGGTTCACTAAATGATATTTATAAAACTATAAAAGTTGGTTATCCAGATAAAGGAATGCAATCCTGGAGCAGCCAGTTTTCGCCAAAGGAAATTAGTTTTTTATCCAGCTATATTAAAACGCTTGTTGGTACCAAACCTGCTGTTGGAAAAGAACAACAAGGCGAATTTTATGTAGATTCTATTTCTACAGCAAAGCCCGACTCCACAGCAGTTGTAAAGTAAACAATGACAGAAACTACCGATATATATAATGAAGAATCTTTTAGAGATTCGGTTGCCACCATTTCCAGTGAGGGCAAGCGGAATTTTATTCATCCAAAGAAACCGAAGGGAAAATTATATAATCTTAGAAACTGGTTCAGCATTGTTTATCTAATCATCTTTTTTACGCTGCCTTTTATCAAAGTAAACGATGCTCCATTGTTTATGTTTAATATTCTAGAGCGCAAGTTTATTTTATTTGGGATGGTTTTCTGGCCACAGGATTTTTTCATCTTCGGTATTGGTATGCTCACATTTATTGTATTTGTCATTTTATTTACCGTGGTGTTTGGCCGGGTATTTTGTGGCTGGGCATGTCCGCAAACCATATTTATGGAAATGGTTTTCCGTAAAATTGAATATTGGATTGATGGCGATGCTACCCAACAAAAACATTTAAAGGCCATGGCATGGAATGCAGAAAAGATTAGAAAGAGAACGGTAAAATTTGTTCTTTTCTTTGGCATGTCATTTCTAATTGCCAATTTCTTTCTGGCTTACCTCATCAGCATGGATCAGTTACTTGATTATATGAAAGATCCAGCTGCCAATGTTGGAACGCTCGTTTCATTGCTAATATTTACTACTGTTTTCTTTTTTGTGTACTGGTGGTTTCGAGAGCAGGCCTGTATTGTTGTTTGTCCTTATGGAAGATTGCAAGGTGTTTTACTTGATAAGAATTCCATTGTGGTGGCGTATGATCACAAAAGAGGAGAACCAAGAGGAAAACTTAAGAAAGCCGATGATCATGATTGTAAATGTACCGATTGTAAAGAAGAAGGCGCCTGTAAGAGTATTACTGAAAAATTTGCAGAGTATACCAAACAAGGCGATTGTATTGATTGCTTTGCCTGTGTAAGGGTTTGCCCAACGGCAATTGATATTAGGAATGGCACTCAATTAGAATGTGTTAACTGTACTGCCTGTATTGATGCATGTGACGATATAATGGAAAAGGTTGATAAGCCCAAGGGGTTGATTCGTTATGCTTCTGAAAACAGTATTGCTAATAATGTAAAACTAACATTTAACAGCAGGATAAAAGCATACACGGCTGTATTAACGTTTTTGCTTTCCTTGCTGGCTTTTTTATTAATCAGCCGCACTGATTTGGATGTTACATTGATGCGTACTTCAGGCATGACATATACAAAGCTAGCCGATGGCCGATACAGCAACCTGTATAATTTAAAACTGGCAAATAAAACCCATAAGGATATAGATTTTACTTTAAAGCTTGAAAACCTGCCAGGCGAAATTATTTTAGTAGGCAGCGGAGAATTAAAAGTAAAAAAAGAAGATTACAGTAACCTGCAATTTTTTGTAAAACTTAAAAAAGAAAATATAACAAATTGGAAGACGGAAGTTAAGATAGGTATGTATGAAAACGATAAAAAAATAAAAACGATAACAGCCAAATTTATTGGGCCTGAAATCTACAATTAAAATATAAAACTATGAACTGGGGTACAAAAATACTATTTGTTTATATCGCATTTATCGTTGGTATAGTTTTTATGGTGTTTAAATCATCTACACAAAAAACCGACCTGGTAACTACTGATTATTATGAAAAAGAACTAAAATACCAAGATAAGATCGATGAAATGAAAAGGGTTTCTGATTTATCGGCTCCGGTAACTTATGAGTTAAAAGTTAATACGTTGATAATAGAATTTCCTAAAGATTTCACTGGTAAGCAATTAACAGGAGAAGCTGTGTTGTATTGTCCATCGGATGAGAATAAGGATATTAAAAAAACTTTTTCGGTGCTGGATGAAAAATTGCAGGTAGAAATACCGGCATCCAATTCTGGTTTGTACCAGTTACAACTAAGCTGGAAAGTTGAGGGAGTGACTTATTATTTTGAAAAGAAAATATTTATATAAATGTTACAGTTGTTTTTAGTGGCTTTTACTATTGGTATTGTGGGTAGTTTTCACTGCGTTGGCATGTGTGGACCGCTGGCATTATCGTTGCCATTAAAAAATAATAGTGTTGCTGCAAAATTAGGGGGCGCTTTTATTTACAATATTGGTCGTATTGTTACCTATTCTGTATTTGGATTAATTTTCGGCCTGATAGGCCAAACAGCTTCCTTATTTGGTTTTCAACAAGGGCTATCCATTTTGGCTGGGTTGGTAATCCTGTTGTTTGTTTTGATGCCGAAAAAATATAAAATTCAAGCATCAGTTTCAAAATATACAAATGGTTTTTTTACAAAGATCAGGTCAGGGCTTGGAACTCTCTTCACAAAAAAAACAAATTCTTCGCTTTTTATAATTGGTTTATTAAATGGATTATTGCCTTGTGGTTTGGTGTACATGGCTGTTGCCGGCGCCATTGCAACTGGCGATGTAGCAAACAGCGTCATGTTTATGGCAGCTTTTGGTTTAGGTACATTGCCCATCATGTGGAGCATTGCTTTCTTTGGGAATTACGTCGGTATTTCGTTTAGGCAAAAAATACGGAAAGTTTATCCTTTGATGATGGGTTTGATAGCATGTCTACTTATTTTGAGAGGGATGGGATTGGGAATACCTTATATAAGCCCTAAAATGAATATAGAAAAAGTACATGTACAGGGTTGTTATATTAAAACTGACGAATCTCAGGTTTTGGAATGACATATGTTCTTATAAAGGACAGGGATTTTTTTTATGTTTGATTATAAATTTAGTATAAGTGTATTATATGGCACAAGTAAAAATATCAAAGCCAGATCAATTTCACCATGAGAATAAAACATGGACCCGCTTGCTTGAATTCTTTAAACAGGAAAATACTTTTTTGAAAAACCGGTTGGCAGAAGTGGTTGACCAAAGAATGGACAAAGAGTTTTTAGTACTGGCCGAAACCTTTCAGAATAAATTTATCATCAAAGATGAATACATAGATGAGTTGCGGAATGATATTAATATTCAGGATGAGCATTTAAAAGAAGGTAAAAACTTATTTGATGATAACAAATTGAGTAAACATCAGGAAAAACTTAGAAACGAAATGGAATATTTTGAAAAGGATTTTAATAAACTTAAAAATGAGTTTAATAAAATCCTTTCATCTGTTTTATAACATGGTCTGGAAGCTGCAACGGCATGAATCATAAATATATTAATATAGCTCAGGTTGCTGGTTTGATTCACAAAGGTTAGCGCCCCAACTCTTAATTTAGCATATCTTCCAGTTTCTTTTGATTTGTGATAATGATGCTTCCGTCCTTGATCTCAATTAAATTTTCGCTCTTAAAATCACTAAGCGTTCTAATAAGTGATTCAGTTGCAGTACCTGCAATATTAGCCAGGTCTTCACGACTAATATGAATGGAAAACTTATCCTGTGTTTCTTTTTGGTATTTGTTTTGTAAAGTAAGTAGTGCGTCTGCCACTCTTTTCCGGAGTGAGTTATATGCCAATCCTAAAAGCTGGTTTTCTTTTTCAGTAACATTTTTGGCCAGCATTTTAATAAATTTATGTGTTACTTCTTTATTGTTGTGCAAAAGATTTTCAAAATCTTCCTTTGGAATAATGGATACGTCGCTGTCTTCAATAGCTTCGGCTGTTTCTTTATACACGGTTTCTTCCAGCAACGCATTATATCCAAAAAAATCGCCTTCATTAAAAAGGCCAACGGTTAATTCTTTACCGGCATCATTTGTTTTGCAGGTTTTTATTTTCCCTTTTTGTACATAATATAACCGGTTGGGATGATTACCTTCTGTGTATATGGGTTGTTTCTTTTTATAGTGATTAATATTTCTGTCAGC
Organism: uncultured Chitinophagaceae bacterium; assembly: GCA_947085175.1. Taxonomy (GTDB): domain Bacteria; phylum Bacteroidota; class Bacteroidia; order Chitinophagales; family Chitinophagaceae; genus Ferruginibacter. The sequence continues at coordinate 138,857 of CAMTVJ010000005.1, read as the reverse complement.
TGCCAGATCTACAAGGGGGTCTATTCCTTTAAATTCATTCAGCATCTGACTCATGCCATCGGCATCAGCATTATAATTTTTAGAAAGTAATTCCGTTTTCCTTATCCGGCTTTCCACTGCATTCAATAATTCTATATCGCTGAAAGGTTTGGTTATATAATCATCGGCACCCATTTCCATTCCTTTTCTAAAATCACTTCTTTCTGCTTTAGCTGTTAAAAAAATGAAAGGGATAGCTGTTAGTTCTGGATTTTTATTCAACAGATGTAAAACACCATATCCATCCAGCACTGGCATCATGATATCACAAATAATTAAGTCTGGTTTATTCTGTAAAGCCAGTTTAACACCAATTTTACCATTTTCAGCAGTTTTAACTTTATAACCGGCCAGTTCTAAAATTTCTGCTGTGTTTTCCCTTATTTCAGTATTGTCCTCAATCAATAGTAAGTGCTTCATATCTTTTTGTACTTAGTAAATTTAGAAAAGCTTTCCTCTTTTTAATGTTATAATAAATTTAGTTCCTTTTTCCAATTCGCTTTCAAATTGAATTTCTCCATCCATAATTTCAATGTATTTACCTACAATATGCAGGCCTAAGCCTGTGCCTTGTATATTGGTAACATTGGTGCCCCTGAAAAAGCGTTCAAACAAATGTGCTTGGTCTTCACTAGAAATACCTATGCCATTGTCTTTAACCGTTAATACAATCTTATCTTGTAATACATTACTTATTATATCTATTTTACATTCTTCTGGAGAAAATTTAATGGCATTAGATAAAAGATTGGTGATTACGTTACGCAACAAAGACGGGTCTAAAAAAACGATTTCGTCACCGGTATGTTCATAATTAAAACACTGATTGGTTTTTGCAAGATTTTCCATTTCATTGCAAAGTGCCGTAATCAGTTCCTTTATATTAAAATTAATATTGTTCGAAATTATTTTTCCATCCTCAATTTTACCAATTGATAAAAACTCATTCAATAAATTGGTAAGGTTATTTACTGACGATTTAATTCGGTGTATATGTTTATTTCTTTTTTCCTGTTCTTCAGTTTCTACATATTTAGCAACCAACGATGCCGAGGAAAGTATAGTACTCAGTGGTGTCCTGAATTCATGAGAGGCCATTGAAACGAAACGGCTTTTTAAATCACTTAAATCTTTTTCTTTGCTTAAAGCTTTAGTCAACTCATCTTTGGATTTTTCAAGCTCAGCCAGTGTATCCTGTAACTGTTTGGTACGAGTTTCTACTTTATCTTCCAGTTCATTATTCAGTTCTTCAATTTTTTTATTGGTAATTGACAATTGATCTCTTTGTTGATTAAATACATGCTCATATTCTTTCCGTTTGGATATATCACTTACAAATGCAATGGTATAACTTTCGTCATTCATTGTATAGTTGCTTAAACTAATTTCCACCGGAAATTCTGTACCATCTTGTTTTACGGCAAATAAATCTTTACCAAGTCCCATGGGTCTGGGTTGCGGGCTTTGACTGTAATTATCCCTATGGTGCACATGTTTTGTATGATAGCGGGAGGGTATGAGTGTTTCTATTTTTTTACCAACTAGTTCATTCTCCTTACTGTAGCCAAACTGCTTCAGCAAAAAAGTATTAACTAACAGAATTTCAGCTTTTTTGTTAGCAACTAATATACCCATTGAAGCATACTGAAATAAGGCTTCAAATTTATCTTTCTCCTGTTGCAGTTTTTCAATTGCCATAATTCAGTTGCTGAAATTAATATTATTGTCACTAAAATTACGACAAAGAGAATAGATAGTCGGCATATTAAAAACATATTTTAAAGTATATTTATGCTATTCAATATTTAGAAACAATATTTACAAATTATGACTCCAATTGATAGCGAAATCAAAGGTTTAACAGTTCAGGAGGTAGATGCTGCCCGAAAGCAATATGGATCTAATGTACTGGAATTAGAAAGCAAGGGTGGATTTTTGAATGTGGTAAAAGACGTAGTAAAGGAACCTATGTTTATTCTACTTGCTGTTGCTAGTACTATTTATTTTATAACCGGTAATATCAGCGATGGCATTTTTATGGCTTCAGCTATTGTATTGGTATCTGCCATTTCTGTTTATCAGGATTCCAGAAGCCGTAAAGCACTGGTTGCATTAAAATTGCTTGCACAGGCACACAGTAAAGTTATCCGCAATGGCGAGACTATTGAAATTAACAGCGATGAAATTGTAATGGGAGACCTGATGGTTGTTGAAGAAGGTACTGCCATTCCTGCTGACGGTGTCATTATTAAATCAAATGATTTTTCAGTTAGTGAATCAATTCTAACTGGCGAATCATTAAGCGTATTTAAATCTGCTACTGATGATGATAATCTAGTTTATCAGGGAACTTCTGTGGCTGGCGGATTGGCTATTTGTAAAGTAACTCATATAGGCAGGGAAACCAAACTGGGGAAAATAGGGAAAAGCATAGAGTCTATATCTGATGAAAAAACTCCCCTACAGGTACAGATAAACAATTTTGTGAAAAAGATGGCAATTGCAGGAGTCGTCATCTTTTTAATTGTTTGGGCCATCAATTATTTTCAATCGCATGATGTTTTCGACAGTTTGTTGAAAGCCCTTACATTAGCCATGAGTATTTTGCCAGAAGAGATTCCTGTAGCTTTTACAACATTTATGGCTTTGGGGGCATGGCGCTTAATGAAGATGGGGATTATAGTAAAACAAACCAAAACTGTAGAGTCGCTTGGAAGTGCTACCGTTATTTGTGTAGATAAGACAGGTACGATCACGGAAAGTAAAATGTCGTTGGTAAAAATATTTGTACCAGACAACAATAAAATTATAGACCCTGATGAGCAATTAAATAATGAAGAGAAAGAATTAATACGCACAGCAATGTGGGCAAGCGAACCCATCCCTTTTGACCCCATGGAATTGGCGTTGCATAAAAAATATGCAGAGTTGTATGTAAAGGATGAACGGCCAGGTTTTAAAATGATCCATGAATATCCACTTAGTGGAAGGCCTCCGATGATGACCCATATTTTTGAAAACAAAACTGGGCTTCGGATTATTGCTACAAAAGGTGCACCCGAAGCAATTCTGAATGTGTCGGTATTATCGGAGGATATAAAAGTATTGGTAAATGACGCAATGAATGAACTTACACGAATGGGGTACCGAGTTTTGGCTGTTGCTGATACAAAGTATGATAGCCACGATTTTCCAAAACAACAACAACAATTCAATTTTAAGTTTAAAGGATTGATTGCTTTTTACGACCCACCTAAGAAAAATATAAGTTCTGTTTTTGAAGCTTTTGATAAGGCTGGCATTAAGGTTAAAATAATTACCGGCGATAATGAAGCTACTACCAGGACCATTGCCTCACAGGTGAATTTTAAAGGAGCTGAAAAAAGTTTAGATGGAGAAGCCATCAATGCTATGTCTGATAAAGATCTGGCTAAAAGCGTAAGTCAGGTAAACATTTTTACAAGGATGTTCCCAGATGCAAAGTTGCGAGTGATTGAAGCTTTAAAAGCTAATGGTGAAGTTGTTGCTATGACAGGTGATGGTGTAAATGACGGGCCTGCATTGAAATCAGCACATATAGGAATTGCCATGGGAAAAAAAGGGACAGAAATAGCCAAGCAAGCCTCTTCTATAATTTTAACTGATGACGACCTGGCAAAAATGGTTGACGCTGTTGCTATGGGGCGAAGAATCTACAGTAATCTCAAAAAAGCAATTCAATATATCATATCCATACATATACCTATCATATTAATAGTTTTTATTCCATTGGCGTTGGGTTGGGTTTATCCAAATATATTTACACCAGTGCATGTCATTTTCCTGGAACTCATCATGGGGCCTACTTGCTCCATCATTTATGAAAATGAACCTATTGAAAAAAATAGCATGTTGCAAAAGCCCAGACTGTTTAGTAATACATTCTTTAACTGGAAGGAGTTAACAACAAGTATTATACAGGGACTTGTAATTACGGTAGGTACATTATTTATATATCAGTATGCTGTAGAACAGGGGAGTAATGAAAATATAACCCGAACAATGGTTTTTTTAACGCTTATCTCTTCCAATGTTTTCCTTACACTGGTTAACCGGTCGTTCTATTATTCAATAATAACAACTGGCAGGTATAAGAATAATCTTGTTCCTATTATTATATTGATTACAATAGGATTAACGGCTTTGCTTTTATTTATTAAGCCGTTTAATAATATTTTTAATTTTGAAAGACTTGATAGGGTGCAATTATTAATAAGTGTCCTAACCGGGTTTGTGTCAGTTATTTGGTATGAGGGAATAAAATTTTTTAAAAGAAGAATAATTAAATAATTAAGAGCTGTTCTGTAATCTCATCCATTTGTATTCCGCTATGACTTTCGTCATAAACACATGTGCTATTTTTTATTAAAAGAATCTGTGGAGATTCGTGATCAACTGAAAAGTCTTCCGCAATTTTATTGGAGAGAGACCTGTGTTTAATTAAATCAAGGTAATAAAAATCTATTGAATTGGGAGGGGAAACTCTTTCTAAACGGCTTTTGGCCATGCTACTTATGCTACAGCGAGTACTGTGCTTAAAAATTACTTGAGCTTTGGTTTTAGACAATTCCAATATTTCAATAAGTTGATCTGCATCTTTTAACTCAATCCAATTCATAAATAGTAAAAAAAATTTAATGTACAATATTTACGTTCATTGGACATCCGGTTTTACGACTGCTGCTACAACTGCTGATAATTGCAGTTACTGTAACTAACATTGCCAGAATTAAAAAAATATTTTTCATAATTTTTCTTTTAGGTTAAAAACTTATTATTGCAAATATAAATTACTAATGGTAAACGAGGAAATACAATAAATATTACCTTCGGTATCAAATAATAGTAAAATTTCTATAAAATCTTTATTTTAAAGTTAAAATAATAAAATTAATCCCAACCAAATGTTACAATTAAACCGTCCTATTGCTTTTTTCGATCTTGAAACAACAGGTGTAAGCCTTTCAACTGATCGTATAGTTGAAATAGCTATTATTAAAATTTTGGTAGATGGGAGTAGGCAAGTTAAGCGAAAACTGATAAACCCAGAAATGCCAATACCTGTTGCCTCAAGTGATATTCATGGTATTACTGACGATATGGTTAAAGATGCCCTTACATTTAAACAAGCGGGCAATGAAATTAAAATGTTTATTGAGGGTTGCGATTTGGGAGGATACAACAGTAATCGATTTGACGTTCCTATACTAATGGAAGAGTTTTTACGTGCTGGAATGGATGTTGATTTAAGCAAAAGAAAAATGATTGACGTACAGCATATATTTTATACTATGGAGCCACGTACTCTAACTGCTGCTTATAAATTCTTTTGTAATAAAGAACTGGTAAATGCCCATAGTGCTGAAGTGGATGTAGAAGCAACTATTGATGTTTTTTTAGCACAAATTGTACGATATGATACTTTGGGTAATACTTTAGATTCCATTTTAAGTGTTATTGGAGAAGATAAAATTGTGGATTATGCCCGTAGATTTAGCTTTAATGATAAAAACATTGAAGTATTTAACTTTGGAAAACATAAAGGGAAATCTGTTGGCGAAGTATTAAAAGCAGAACCTCAATATTACGATTGGATGATGAGAGGAGATTTTCCACTTCATACTAAACAAAAACTCACAGAAATCTTTAACAGGACTCTGTTAAAGGATAACTAAATTGATGTTGTTGAGAATATGTGAAATTTAATATCTTTAAATTATTGTAATTTTAAGTAAATATTCGTTCAAGTAATTTGGAAAAATTAGTCATCATACCAACTTTTAATGAAAAAGAGAACATCGAAAGAATTATCGATGCTGTAATTGGATTACAACAAAATTACCATGTACTTATTGTAGATGATAATTCACCAGATGGCACTGCTAAAATCATTCAATCCATAATGCCAAAATACCCGGGGCAGTTGTTTTTGGAACAACGAACAGGAAAATTGGGTTTAGGTACTGCATATATTTACGGTTTTAAATGGGCCATCGACAAAGGGTATGCCTATATATTTGAAATGGATGCCGATTTTTCTCATAACCCTAATGATTTGGAAAGATTATATCAGGCTTGTAAAAACGGTGCATCTGTGGCAGTAGGTTCTAGATATGTGGAAGGAGGAGCCGTAGCTAATTGGCCTGCTGATCGTATATTATTGTCAAAAGGAGCTTCTTTATACACCCGAATGATTACCTGGATGCCTATTAAAGATCCTACGGCTGGATTTATGTGTTATAAAAAAGAAGTTCTTGAATCCATCAACCTCGATGAAATTAGCTTTGTGGGTTATGCCTTTCAAATAGAAATGAAATTTGCTGCCTGGAAACTTGGATTCATCATAAAGGAAATACCCATCACTTTTATTGATAGGGAATTGGGCGCCAGTAAGATGAATAAAGGCATCATAAAGGAAGGTGTTTTGGGTGTACTTCAACTCCGTTGGCAAAGTATGTTTAAAAATTATCGTAAAAAGCTGGCAAATGCCGATAATGGCAATTCAGTCAATTATAGTCAATCAAAAATACTTCTTGAGCAAGAATAGAGTGGTTTACTTAAATGCAGGATGAAACTGCTGTAGCGTATCTCTTAAAAATTCCCTGTCTAAATGTGTATAAATTTCGGTGGTAGTTATACTCTCGTGCCCTAACATTTCCTGTACAGCCCTCAAGTCGGCACCGCCTTCCACTAAATGAGTAGCAAAGGAATGGCGAAAAGTATGAGGCGAAATTGATTTTATTATACCTGCCTTTTTAACCAATTCTTTCAGCAAAATAAATATCATCACCCTAGATAATTTGCTACCACGGTTGTTTAAAAACAAGATATCTTCTTGGCCTGGTTTTAATTTTGAATGAACCCTAATCTCATTTTTATAAATATTTATGTATTTGATAGCTTCACTGCCAATAGGCACCAATCTTTCTTTATCGCCTTTACCTATCACTCTTATAAATCCAGTATCCAAATAAAGGCAACTGATTTTAAGATTAACAAGTTCAGTAACTCTTAAGCCACAACTGTACAAGGTTTCCAAAATAGCTTTGTTTCTTCCTCCCTCTGGTTTGCTTAAATTAATTTGTAAGATGATGCGTTCTATTTCTTCAAAACTTAACACATCGGGCAGCTTCCTTTTTTGTTTAGGAGCTTCTAATAGGGTAGTAGGATTAATGGTTGCTATTTGTTCCATATAGCAATAAACATAGAAACTTTTTAAGCCAGAGATGATCCTAGATTGGGAAGCCACTGTCATTCCTAATTCAGCAATCCATTGCACAAATTTTTCCAAATCGGAGAGTGTTTGTTCTCCTGGGTTTTTTAAATTACCAATAACTTGCAAATAGTCAGTAAGTTTTTCAATGTCACTGAGGTATGCCTCAACCGAATTATCAGCTAATGATTTCTCTAATTGAAGCCAGGCTTTAAATCCTTTTTTATAGGGTTCCCACATTCTAGTATATGTTGATTTATGGCTGAATGTTCAGCAGAGTTAATTATGCCTTATTTTCGCAACCTAAATTTCGGTAATAGATATCAATATACAATATGCTGCCAGTTAATCTTCGTTCGTTCAAACAAAAAGTTAGGTTTAATAAAAAAAGATTAAAACGTTTTTTAACCAAGCTAGAAAAAAAACCGCCAAGAGGGCTTGATAAAATGGCTGCTGCCACCGAAAAAGAAGTTTGGAAAGAAGTGGACTGTTTAACATGTGCTAATTGTTGTAAGTCGATGACACCAACTTATACAAAAGCCGACATAAAAAGAATTGCTGCACATTTTAAAGAAACGCCTGACGAATTTAGTAAGAAATGGTTAGTGTTTGAAAAGAAAGACAAAGATTGGCAAAACAAAAAACAACCTTGTCAATTTTTAAATTTGCAGGATAATAAGTGTTCGATTTATGAAGTAAGACCAGTAGATTGCTCTGGCTTTCCGCATTTAACCAAAGGCAAGATGGTTGATTATATGCACGTTCATAAGCAAAATATTGAGTATTGCCCCGCTACTTATAAATTGGTAGAAAAAATGAAAGAAGCTTTAAATGGATAATTGATTAATGGAAAATACTTTAATTGATAATGGATAATTTTTTCGAAAATTGAACTCTCAATTTATCATACCAGATATTATCCATTACAAATACACATCTTCAATTAAAAAATAGTCTACCGGTTCATCTTTTAAGATGGTTATAGATAAAATATCAAATTGAATCCTTTTCCATTGTGGATGTTGAAACAAATATTCTTCAGCAGCCTTGGTTAGATAAGTCATTTTCTTTTTAGTGACATTTGTTTCGGGCAGGCCAAATATTTTTGTACGCCGGGTTTTAACTTCTATAAAATGCAGGATGTCTTCTTTTACGGCAATGATATCTACTTCCCAATGTGAGTATCGCCAGTTTTGATGGAGCATCACATACCCTTTTTGTAATAGATAATGGGCTGCCATAGCTTCTCCTAATTTACCTGTTTGATTGTGACCTGCCATAAACCAAAGTTATTATTAATCGTAATATCTATTCTTAAGAGGATTTTTAAATGAGCGATAAAAATTATTATTGCTTATTTTTGTACAAATACTAAGAAAATGAACAAACAAAATACTACAACTTTAATTATGGCTGTTTTGCTGATTTTTATTGCTGCTATGTCAAGGGTAATTATGTATCCCGATAATTTTAGCCCAATTATTGGTATGGCCATTTTTGCCGGTGCTGTAATTAAAGATAAAAAACTAGCTTTTGCCCTTCCATTATTTGCCATGTTATTATCTGATATTATGTTTGAAGTATTCAGCATTGCTCCAGGGTTTTGGGGTTGGGGCCAATTGGTAGGTTATGGCATCCTTGCTTTAATTACTGTATTAGCTTTCAACCTTAAAAAAATAAATGTAATTAGCATTGCAGGATTTTCAATTGGTTCATCTCTATTGTTTTTCTTCTTATCTAATAGCTCATTTTTTGTTTTTGATAATGCTGTGTTTCATTTATATCCTCAAACTTTTGGAGGTTACATGGCAAGCCTTGTAGCTGGTATTCCATTTTTAAAGACAGGAATTATTGCTGACCTAGTTTACAGCAGCATTCTTTTTGGAACATACTTTTTAATGCAGCAAGTGATTTTTACCAAAAAGGCAGTAGCTTAATTTAATAAAAATATTTTGTGAGAACAGCTGCCAATGGCGGCTGTTTTTATTTATAGGGAAGATTGAGCTTCTTCATATCCTTCATCAACAGCCAAGTCTTTTCCTTGTGCAGCTGTAGTAGCCAATTCATCGCAGCGGTTGTTGTAGGGATTATCGGCATGGCCCTTAACCCATTTCATTTTTACTTTCCTATTTTGGGTAAGATGAAAGTATTTTGACCAGAGGTCTTTGTTTTTCTTTCCGCCTTTAAAATCGGTTTTCATCCAATTTTTTAACCAGCCTTCCTCAATGGCTTTTACCACATACTGGCTATCGGAATAAACCACTACAGGCATATCTTTTTTAGTGATGGCTTCTAATCCGGTAATTACAGCCAACAATTCCATTCGGTTATTGGTGGTATGCCTAAAACCTTTTGATATTTCCTTTCGATGATTATTCCAAATGAGTAAAACACCAAAACCACCGGGGCCCGGGTTACCACGAGAAGAACCATCTGTGTATATTGTAATTTCCATTGAATTTAAACTTGAAAAACCCCGATTTTAAATTCAGCCATATTGGGATTGTGATTGGCAGCAGCTATACCTTCAGAAATTACTGAACGAGTACTGTCTGGATCAATGATGGCATCCACCCACAGCCTTGCACCTGCATAATAAGGTGTGGTTTGAGCATCGTACCGGGCTATTAAGTCATTCAAAATTTGTTGTTCATCCGCCTCTGTAATTACCTGGCCCTTCTTTTTTAATGTAACCACCTGAATTTGTAACATGGTTTTGGCGGCTTGTTCTCCTCCCATTACTGCAATCTTAGCCGTAGGCCAGGCATAAATAAATCTTGGATCGTAAGCTTTACCACACATAGCATAATTTCCTGCACCATATGAGTTGCCAATAATGATAGTGATTTTTGGCACAACCGAGTTGGCTACTGCATTTACCAGTTTGGCACCATCTTTTATTATACCACTATGTTCGCTTCGGCTACCCACCATAAATCCTGTAACATCCTGTAAAAAAACAAGAGGTATTTTCTTTTGATTACAGTTCATAATGAACCTTGCTGCTTTATCGGCACTGTCGTTATAAATAACACCGCCTAATTGCATTTCGCCTTTTTTACTTTTTACAATTAATCGTTGGTTGGCAACTATTCCTACAGCCCAGCCATCAACTCGGGCATAACCACAAAGAATGGTTTTGCCATAGTCTTCTTTATATTGATCAAAACTTCCTTCGTCTGCTATGCAATCAATAAGCTCAACCATATCATAGGGTTTGCTATTGCCTGCCGGGAAAATTCCGTACACTTCGCCTTTATTGTTTTTAGGAGCTTTAGCTTCTATTCTGTCAAATCCCGCTTTTGCTGAATGCCCCAGTTTGCTAATTATTTTTTTCACCTGATCAAGGCATTCTTCTTCTGTCTTGAATTTATAATCGGCAATTCCACTAATTGAATTATGGGTATCGGCACCTCCTAAAGTTTCGCTATCAACGTCTTCGCCAATGGCGGCTTTAACTAAATAGGGGCCAGCTAGATATATTGAGCCATTACCTTCCACCATCAGGGTTTCATCGCTCATAATGGGCAAGTAAGCCCCTCCGGCTACACATGCACCCATTACAGCAGCTATTTGGGTGATACCCATGGCACTCATCTTTGCGTTGTTACGAAAAATGCGACCAAAATGTTCTTTGTCAGGAAAAATTTCGTCTTGCATAGGCAGGTAAACACCAGCACTATCTACCAAGTAAATCACTGGAAGATTATTTTCCATGGCAATTTCCTGCATTCTTAAATTCTTTTTGCCAGTAATAGGAAACCAAGCACCAGCTTTTACGGTTTGGTCGTTGGCAACTATAACACATTGTCTTCCGCTAATATAACCAAGGCCGCTTACTGTGCCTCCAGCAGGACAACCCCCTTCTTCGGGGTACATATCAAAACCTGCAAATGCGCCAATTTCAACAAATGGTTTTTCATCATCGCATAAATAAATTATACGCTCACGTGCTGTAAGTTTATTTCGCTCTTTCTGTTTTGCAGCAGATTTTTTTCCGCCACCTTCATATATTTTTTCTAAATGCTTTTTTGTCTGACTCCAGGCCATTTTTAAAGCATCTTCATTCTTATTAAATTCTAAATTCATAATTGATTTATTTTGGTAGCCTAAAGTTTTAAATAATAAACTTTAAGCGTGTGATAATTTGTAGAACAACTCAATAATTAGTTAATCCTGCAAAAATATGCCTAATGAACTTAACTGCATATTAAACTATATACTTTAATGAGTAAGTATTACTAGAGAAAAAGGAGATAAAAGATTAACAGAATTCTAAAATTGAGGAAGAAATAAACTACTTAATATTATCGAGGTATTTATAACCGGTGCCGGTATTGAGTAATAAGATTTTTTCTTTTGAATCGATTAAATTAAGATTACGCAAATGTTGTAATGCTTTCCAGGTTGCAGCACCTTCGGGTGAAATGATTAATCCTTCAGTTTTTGCGATTTCTTTTACAGCGTTTATGATTTCCAATTCCGAAACATTAATGGCAGAACCATTTGATTCTTCTAAAACACGTAGCATCATATCCATTCCAAAAGGGTAGGGTACTGCTAAACCATTTGCGATGGTTGGTATTGGAGTAAATTTTGTTTTCCAGTCTGTTCTGTCTTTTAGTGCATGTAAAATGGGGGCACAGTTTTGAGATTGCACAGCAAACATTTTGGGTAATGAGCCTTGTATCCAACCTAAAGTTTTTAATTCTTTAAATGCTTTCCATATACCAATAAGTCCGGTGCCACCACCTGCCGGGTAAATAATAACATCAGGTAATTGCCAGTTTAATTGCTCTGCAATTTCATATCCCATGGTTTTTTTTCCTTCTAACCGATAAGGTTCCTTTAGGGTTGAGATATCAAAATAAGTATTGTTTTTATTTAAAGCAGCAACCTTATTTGCACAGTCATTTATTAAGCCATCAACTAAAACCACTTCGGCTCCATACAATTTACATTCCTGAATAAAAATGGTTGGTGTATGAGCCGGCATTACCACTTTGCATTTTATATCTGCTTTTGCACAATAGGCGGCTAGTGCACCACCAGCATTGCCAGCCGTAGGAATAATACAATGTGAAATACCCAATTCCTTTGCTTTTGAAATGGCTGTGCTTATTCCTCTTGCCTTAAAAGACCCTGTAGGGTTAAGTGATTCATCTTTCATCAGCAGGTTGGTAAACCCATACCGATCTGCCAGTTTATGCAACGAAAAAATCGGTGTAAAGCCTTCTCCCAAACTAACAATATGTTCGGGTTTTAATACCGGCATTAATGCAGCATAACGCCACATATTATTTTTATCAGTCTGTATTAAGGATTTTGAAAACCAATATTCTAAATGGTAACTGACAAGTAATGGTTGATTGCAACAGGTTGCATAACTGTTTATTTCTGTTAATGCATATTGTTTATTGCAGGTTGAGCAATGAAGGCTTTTGGCTAAACTGTAAGGTTGGGTTTCTGTAATCATTGTTCAAAATTACAGATTGTGCATAACCAAATCTATTCCAAAATAACATAGGCTATAACCTAAAGTTATAATTCAGATTTGCAAAAACGACTGAATGTTTTAATAAGTTCATTATTGTCAGTACCATGTCTTTGTATAAAAAAGAAATTGCGGATGATTTGGAAATTGTCGATTTTAACATTAATCAGTTCTCCATTTTCTAATTCTTTGGATACAGATCCCTTGGGTAAAAATCCCAGGCAGTTGTCTTCCTTTAAAAAATTCTTAAGTGCTTCGGTGCCCTGTAAGCGTACGTTGACGTTAAGTTCTGATAATTTAACACCATTTTTCTCCAGGTTATACTTTAAAGCGGCCAGTGTTCCTGATCCCTGTTCTCTAAGTACAACCGGATAATTTTTTAAATCAGCCACTGTCAATGATTTCTTTTTGGCAATTGAACTTTTTGCACTGCAAACAGCAATTACTTCATCTGTGCAAAAAGGCTGATAAAATATGGCCGAATTTCTTTTCTTGCCTTCCACAATACCTATATCAATATCCTGACTGGCAAGTGCTTTTACTATAGTATCAGTATTGCGATTTAATAAACTGATTTTTACTTCGGGGTATTTTTGATGAAAAGCTGATAATATTTTCGGAATGATATAAAGGGCAACGGTTGTACTGGCTCCTAATTTTAATTGTCCTTTTGCCTGTAGTTGATTTTTTAAAATACTTAATTCAAATTCCAGCTGATTCTGAATTTTTTTGGCTTCTTTCAAACGGCTCAGTAACAAAATACCACCTTTTGAAAGCTGAATAGAATTCCCATTTCTTTCAAATAATGTGGTTTTATAAAAAGTTTCCAGTGCTTTCATATGCTTACTGATAGCAGGTTGACTTATAAATATGATCTCACTGGCCTTAGAAAAACTAAGGTTTGTTGCAACTTCTATAAATATTTCATGACGTGTTGATAGCATATATTGATTACTGCATGTGAAATAAGTTACTCTTGTGATAAGGTTAAACCATTTTGAATTAAGTTCCTACTATAAAAGTTACGTTAATAAACCTTGCGACTTTGATTCTTTGTTGGTAATTTTAATTGTTCAACTTCATTTGTAAAAATATGACTAATGAAATTAACCGCATATTAAAGCTCTTTGCAGATCTGCAACATGGAGATTGTTGGATTGGTACCAATTTTAAAGAAGTATTGCATGGCATCAATGCCGAAAAAGCCATTACAACCATCTCCGGACAAACAAACAGCATCTGGCAATTAGTATCTCATATAATTTATTGGCGGAGTATGGTTGTTAACCGGCTAACCGGTTCGGATAATCCTCCACCTTTTTTAGATTTTTTATTGCCTGATGATGCTACAGAAGAAAAATGGAAACAAACCCTTCATGACTTTGAAGCTGCTTATCATTCTTTAAGAAATGCGATTCATCATTTAAATGATGAAAGTTTAGATAAACCTTCTTCCAATAAAGACCAGACATTTTATGAACTCATCTTGGGTTGCTTACAGCATGACGCCTATCATTTGGGGCAAATAAGGCTACTTAAAAAAGGGTTGATAATTTAAAATACAACAGTAACAAAAAAGCCTTTTCAATATTTGAAAAGGCTTTTTTTAATTAGAATCTTATAATGTCACCAAAGAATAATGAGTTTAGAAAAAGCTTGGAAGTTCCATTCCAAAATGCCCTGAAATTGAGGTTGTCAATTTGAGATATCACTCTTCCACGACCAACTTGGTCGATATTAATGACCGCATTGTTTTTAACAATCTCTTTATAGCCACGGTACAGATAGCCACTTTGCAAAGGATTAGAAGTAAGCATTACCGGTGAATCGTAAGGATTGTTGTTTTGATCCATAAAATTAGTACTGCTTTTAAAAACACTTACTGTATTGCTGGTGTATCCATAGCAAATAGGATGAGTTAAGTCTAACTTGGCTTCAAAAATACTACCGGTCATATCTTTGGATCGGCTTTCATCCGTACGATTATAATAAGGTAAATTTAATGTGCTGTCTTCTTTTACTCCCTCTTTTTTAAAGATCACTTTGGTAAATCCATTGATACTTAAAAACTTTACGGCATCTTCTGTAGCAATTAAATTGCCCCCAGCACTCACCCAGTTTTTTAATTTCTCTTGGGCATTCTTATCAAGGTCTCTATAATTTCCCGATGGCATTATGATGGTATTATATTTGGATGTATTGATGCTATTGAATCGATCCACATCAACAATGCTAACTGGGATATTGAATTTTTGATCCAACAAGTGCCAAATCTCTCCTACATCGGTTGCCTGGGTTCCGCTGCCTCCAAACAACATAACAGAGGGTTGGGTTAGCTTGGCAAAACTTCCACTGCCCAGGTCGATTCCGTTATTGGCTAATCCCGTTTCAATTCCATAAACGATTACACCTGCATTTTTAGCAGCATCATTAATTAAGATATATAATTCTTCGGCGGATTTTGTTTGTTGTAATACCGGAATTAAAATGGCGCCATAAGTAAAAGATTTATTGCCGTCCTTAGTTACTACTTCTGTTTTACGAGTTGCTACTTTAGCCGTAATGCCTTTTGACTGAAGTTGATATAATAAAGTAGGTGCATTAAAATCTTCCCAGCCAAACATATATGCGTAAGAACTTGAGCCTCCTTTTACACCCCCAGTTGGTTTAGTGATTTCTATAATTCTTTTACCAGAAATTTCTGTAGATGCCATTCCAAACTCTGCATAAGGAACACCAAATGCCAAAGGCATGGTCCAGGCAGTTACATCATAAAATAAACTGTCTTTATAATCAAAGTTTTTTTCAAAAATGGTTTTAATGAGTTTAGCCTGCGGTTGATCGTAAGCTATTACATAAGATTTGCTGGCATCAAATTTAACGCCACCCAAATCTGTATTTTGTTTTAACGCAAAAATTTCAATGTTGTGGCGAAGCAGCATATCTACAAAACGATTGGTTTTATTGACGTCGTACTTATCGCCAAAAACATAGCCTTTTATAGGCGATGCTACTGCTTCTTTAGCACCAAGCTGATAAAACTCACGTTGCCAGTTTAAAAGTTCTTTACGCATATTTTTCACCGCTTCCAAAGTAGATAGGGAAGTGGTAAACTGGTTTCGGATAGTAAAAGGGAATGTTAATAAACCATTCTCGGTTTCCTGAGCATGTCCACGGCTGCTGGCTTGCTCAAACAAAATACCAATGCCTCCATTGATATCTGGATAGGTAGATCCTTTTCCATAATAAAAATCGTCGTAGCCTTCTTTGTTGAAATACAAAGAGCCTATTTCGTCTAAAAATTTAGCATGATAATTTCCTATAGCTGCTGTAAGCTGTTGGTTTTTATCGGGTGTATTTGGATTTACTCTTGAAGGTACGCCAGGTTGAAAAAAGAAGGAAGCATTTGATCCCATCTCGTGATGGTCGGTTAATACATTGGGTTTCCAGCTTTGGAAAACAGCTAACCTGTTCTGGCTCTCTACGTGTTGTGCTGGCAACCAGTCACGGTTTAAATCAAACCAATAATGATTAAATCTTCCGCCTGGCCAAACCTCATTAAATTCCCTGGTATTGGGGTCGGCTACCAGGTTTTTACTTTTGTGCATGTTAGCCCAGCTAGCAAAACGATTTAATCCATCGGGGTTAAAAGAGGGGTCCAAAATAATCACGGTATTCTCAAGCAATTTGTCAATTTCGGCCCCTTGTGCTGCCGCCAGATAATAAGCCGATAATAAAGAAGCATTGGCACCACTGCTCTCATTGCCATGAATACTATAACCCATCCAAAGCACTGCAGGCATATTATCGGTATTAACCGATGCCGATTGAGCAGGGTCGGAAAGTTTTAAATGTTGTTTTCTTATTTCTTCTAGGTTAGCATGGTTTTTTGGGGAAGTAATGATAAGCACCAGTTGAGGACGTCCCTCATAAGTGAACCCCGTCATTTGTAAGCTCACCCTGTCTGAAGAAACATCAATTGCTTTCATATAGTTCACTAACCTGTCATGGGTAACATGCCATTCGCCAACTTCATGATAGATAACAGATTTAGGAGTGGGTATGGAAGCATTGTAACTTACATTTTTAGGCATATAATAGGATAAATCCTGTGCCGATAATTGACTTGTAATAATGATACCAATTAGGAATAAAAATTTTATCATGCTTGATTTTTTTTGGAAATGAAAGATAATGTAATATCTGCAAGGAGAACAAGGAATGATAAAACTTAATTTAGTTTTTGCAGGATGTAGTTTAAATCCTTTGGATTGATATAGCCCGATTGCTGGTAAATGATTTCGTTTTTTGAATTGAGAAAACATAGCGCCGGAAAAACAAGGTTATTTTGTACCTCTGATAAATGATTGGCCAATTCATTTAATCCTGTGCCATTGCCAGTGGGTTTAAAGGAAAATTGATATCCATTAAATGGGATAATGTTTTTTTCTTCGGCATTTAAAAAAATGGTGTAATATTTTTGAGATGCTAATTGCTGTACCTCCTTATTAGCAAAACTAGTTTGCTCCATGGCATGGCAGTATTTACACCAGTCGGTTTTAATAAATACTAAAACATTGCGAGGGTCAATTTTTTGCAAACTATCTAATTGGGCAAAGGAAACCGTTTGCAATTGAGCAAAACTGCTCATCGCTAAAAAAGTAAAAAAGCCTGTTATAAAAATCGATTTCTTCATTATTTAATGGTTAACCTCATTCCAAAAAATCCTCTCATTCCCTGATTGGGAGCGTACATATAAGTAGGGTCAAAACTAAGGGCATAGGGATTGTTTGCCGTTTGTAAAACTTTTCCTCCTGTATCAAACTGTACTTCCTTGTCAAAGGGATCGTTGGTACGGGCAATGATGAATGGATTGTTTTTATTGGGTGTCCAATTCAACAGGTTTTTTATCCCCCCATATATTTCCAGTTTTTTAAAACCGCTATATGTAAACTGAATATTTTGTAAGCTCCAGGTTGGGCTCATAGGCTGTCGGGGATCTAAGGGGCCAAGTAATGGCAAACGCATAGGGCCGTACAAATTTCCGGTATAATCTATTCCTAGGTTCATACTCTTTATTTTGTAAGAGATAGCCCAGGTGCCAGTAATTTTTTCGGTAAGTATCTGTTGTTCTTTGATGCCGTTTTGGGTACTGGAAACATCCTGTAAAGTAGCGCCGGCTAATATTTTAAGGCCATTACTAAAAGATACATCTACATTGGCGCTAATACCCTTACTTTCGGCAAAGCCATCCAAATTGTCGTAAATGATTTTGTTAGGATCCGAATCATAATTACCAATAATGCGGTTGTTGAAATAAGTGTACCAGGCTGTTACATCCAAACCTATGAAGGTGCCATTGCCAGCAAATATTTTTTTAAGGTAATTAAGGTTTATGTTCTGTGTTTTTTCGGGTTTAAGTGCCGATTTGATTTCTATATCTCTGGCGCCGGTTAAAGCGGCATGGTCTTCTGTAAATAAATTCACTACTCTAAATCCGGTACCAGCATTCAGTCTGATGATATTATTTTTATTGATGCTCCATTTGTAAGCAATCCTAGGCGTGTAGATGCCACCATGGTCGGCATTATTATCATATCTAAAACCCAATAACAGTTTTTGATTTTTTGAAATCGAAATTTCATCCTGTACAAAAACGCCGGGTAGCCACGATTTTTGTGCTTGATTGAATCCTGAGGTATTTATTGTACCGGGAGTATTGTCATCATAAAAAGTATAACGCATGGCTACACCGGCTAACAAGTCGTGGTATCTAAGGATTTTATCCCAAGTAAGCTGGGTAAAAGCAATCTGTTGTTTGGCTATGTAAGATATGGTGCCATACCGACTGTCTTGGTTATGACTGTTGTAAGAGAAGGAGAGCATCAGTTTTTCCTTGGTAGGTAACTGATAATTGCTAATGAGTTCCCATCTTTTTGTGTAAATGCTTTCGCCATAAATACTATCGCCACCCCTAAATTCTTTTGTCCAACGAGTATCTCCACCCCAGCGGTCTTCATTAAAAAACCTGGCTGCCATGCTAAAAACCTTATTGCTTTGCCTGTTGAAATTCCATTTTTGAAAAACGGAAACCCTATGTTGCAAAGTAACATCGGTAAAACCATCCTTATTATTATCAACGATATTATTGTAATTAAAATAATTGATGCCAGTTAAAGCGGATGCTTTTTTCCCTGCATTGAATTTTATACCTAGGTCCACACTATTCTCTAACCAACTGGTTGTAAAAACATCGGCAGATAATAATGGCGCCGATTGAGGTTTTTTAGTGATGATATTGATTAACCCGCCAACTGCTTCACTTCCGTATAATGACGAAGCTGGTCCTTTTACAATTTCAATTCTTTCTACAAGGCTGTTGGGAATGCCAGACAGGCCGTATACGGTGGATAAGCTGCTAACAATGGGCATGCCGTCTATCAATACCATTGTATAAGGGCCTTCCAGTCCATTAATGTGAATATCGCCGGTATTACAAACATTGCAGTTTAATTGCGGCCTTACACCATTAACATTTTGTAAAGCATCAAAAATGCTTGGTGTTGGATTCTTTTTAAAATAAACAGGGCTATACACTTCTACGGGTACTGGGCTTTCTGATTTACTTATCTCTTTCATAGTACCAGTAACCACCACTTCATTCATACCTGCATTATTAGAAAGAAGCGAAATAAAAATGTTAACTGTTTCACCATCTTTAATGGATATTTTTTTCAATTCATCTATAAAACCAATTCGGGAAATTGACAAAGAATAATTACCAGGCTTAAGTTTTGAAAATGAAAAACTACCTGTGCTGTCAGTAACAGTTCCAAAAGTACTGTTCTGTATTTTTATACTGGCAAATTCAATGGGATTGTCTCCATGAGAAATCTTTCCAACAATTGAACTTGTTTGTGCTTGAATATATTGAGAGAATAAAAATGCAGCAAAAGTAAAAGCTAATTTGATTTTCATGACCTAATGTAATTGGAAGCAAAACTATATAAGTTAGATGAGTCTAACAAATAAAGTTTAGTATATTTCCTATTTTTGCAGCTATGTTGTCATTTACCGAAGAGAATTATTTAAAGGCTTTGCTACAAATTACCCTTGAAAAGGTTGATAAAGACGAAGCAGGCACCAATGAAATAGCGGCACAGTTGAATGTGAAACCTGCTACAGCCAATGATATGCTTAAAAAGCTTAAGCAAAAAAAACTAATCAACAACGAAAAATACGGGAAGAGTACCTTAACCATGGAAGGCAATAAAATAGCTTTGGAAGTGTTACGAAAACATAGGCTTTGGGAAACTTTTTTATACGAAAAATTAAAATTTACCTGGGATGAAGTGCATGAAGTAGCAGAACAGTTGGAACACATTCAAAGTAAAAAACTGATTGATGAAATAGATCGATTGTTGAATTACCCAAGTTTTGATCCGCATGGTGATGTAATACCTAATGCCAATGGCGAAATGATTGTTCCCAACAGAAAAACCCTTCTCGAAGAAAAAATTGGACATAGTTGTAAGATGGTGGGTGTAAAAGATAATTCCTCCACTTTTTTGCAATATGTAGATAAGGTAGGTTTAGCTATTAATAAGCAGGTTAAAATATTGTCTCGCCAAGAATTTGATGAGTTGATTGAAATAGAGGTTGATGGGAAAAAATCAAGTGTGAGCCCAAAGTTTGCCGAAAATATCATTATTATTTGTGATAAATGCCCTCAATAAAAAAAGCGACAATTACAAATCATGGTCTACATGTCCAATATATTTTCTCCATTTTTCAATAACCGCTTGCATGTCATCCGGTATTTCGCTTTCAAAATGCATGGGTTCTAAAGTAGTGGGATGAATAAATCCTAGTTCTTTAGCATGCAATGCCTGACGGGTACAAAGGGAAAAGCAATTTTCAACAAACTGTTTGTATTTTGTAAACACTGTCCCTTTAGCAATTCTATCTCCTCCATAAAAATCATCATTAAATAAAGGATGCCCAATGAGCTGCATATGCACCCTTATCTGGTGCGTACGGCCAGTTTCCAGTCGGCACTCAATTAAGGTTACATAATTAAAACGTTCAAGTACTTTATAATGGGTGATGGCTTCTTTACCATGGTCTCCCTCCGGGTAAGCGGTAAACAGTTTTCTAAAGCGTAAATGCCTTCCCACATTAGCGATAACAGTTCCTTCGTCTTTTTCCATATCACCCCAAACCAAGGCGATGTACCTACGATGAACTGTATGATCAAAGAATTGCTTTGCCAAATGCGACATGGCTTTTTGTTCCTTTGCCATCACCAATAAACCACTTGTATTTTTGTCTATGCGATGAACCAATCCAAATCGGGGTAAACTCGATTCATCCAATGAAGGATTGTTTTGTTTTAAATAGTAAGCTACAGCATTCACCAAAGTCCCATTTGGATTTCCGCTTCCTGGGTGAACCACCATGCCCACTGGTTTATTTACCATCAAAATGGTATCATCTTCATATTGAATGTTAAGAGGAATATCCTGGGGTATGATATCTGAGCTTTCAGGATTGCGGTTGTCAAAAACTACAATTTTATCAAAGGGTTTAACCTTATAATTGTTCTTTATGGGTTTATCATTCACCAAAACCATTTCGTTGTCAATGGCCTGTTGCACTTTGTTTCTGGTGGCGCCCTCAATGCGGCTCATCAAAAATTTATCGATTCTTAAAGGATCCTGGCCTTTGTCAATAATGATTAAGAGTTTTTCGTACAATTCATCTGATTCTTGTAAATCATCTTCAATATTTAATTCTTCTTTCAGCATCAGTATATATTAAAATCATTTAATTTTTAGTCGTAAAATTCAAACTATATAGTTTCAATTATCTTCGCAAATTAAAACATTGCAGTGGATAAGCAGAAAGTGATATTTAAAGACCTCGGAATCATTGACTATAAATTGGCCTGGGATTACCAGGAAAGTTTATTGCAAGAGAACGTAAGAATTAAGTCATTAATACGGTCAGGGGAAGCTAATTTGCAAACTAATCATCATTTTTTATTTTGTGAGCATCCGGCTGTTTATACTTTGGGTAAGAGTGGAAAAAAAGAAAATGTATTGATGAGTGATGAAGAATTAGCCCATAATGATATTGCGTTTTTTAATACCAACCGTGGCGGAGATATTACTTTTCACGGGTTGCAGCAAATTGTAGGCTATCCTATTTTGGATTTGGAGAAATATTATACTGATATTGGAAAATATCTTCGCAACTTAGAAGAGGTGATCATATTAACGATTGCAGAATATGGTATTGAAGGGGGGAGGAGTAAAGGGGAAACAGGGGTATGGTTGGAGGCTGACAATCCAGGTAAGGAGAGAAAAATTTGCGCTATAGGAGTAAGATGCAGTCGGTGGGTTACCATGCATGGATTTGCAGTAAATGTAAACACCGACCTCAGTTATTTTAATAATATCATCCCTTGTGGTATAGAAAACAAGCAAGTAACTTCAATGGAAAAAGAACTAGGCAAAAAATTGGATTACGAAGAAGTTAAAACCAAACTGAAAGGAAATTTTGAAAAAGTTTTTGAATCTGATCTGGTTTAATGTATGATGGATTTTCCATCCTTGGAAATAAAGAATTTATTCTTTTCTATTAATTTGCCATTTTCGTAAATCTCAAAATAAAACCAACCTGTTTTTAAAAAATTCACTTTCTCAATAATCAGGTATTCTTCTTTTATTTTGTCTAAATCAAACAAGGGTTGTTCTTTATCATTAAAAAACTTAATGAGGTATTTCGATTTTTCTGCTTTGGGCAAATTAATAATTACATTATTGTCTTTAGCTGTAAAAATTCTCCGGCTTGGGTATGTAATCACTTCTTCTTTAGGAACTGTTTCAACCGGTGTTTTCATTGTTTCTACAATTGGATTTGCAGGCTTTGTATTACTTATGACCGCTTGTTTCTTTGTATTTATGTCGGTAATTATTGGGTCTGGTCCAATTTTTTCTTTTGATATTATAGTCTTTGTTTCTGTTTTTTTATTTTCAATGGATACTTCTATTTTATATATAGTATCAACCTTTGTTTCTGACTTGAGATCTGGTATTACATCAGGTTCAAAAACCACTGGTTGGGAAATAATGGGCAAGGGTGGCAATATTTCTTTAACTGGTCTACCACTTTCGCTGAACAAATATTCACCTGCATTAAAAGAAATAAAAACCCTGTAATACATTTTATTATAAGGAGGGGTCATGTCTACAAATCCATTCTCAATGTTTTGAGGATTTAAAACTGCCCCAATGGTAGTATAGTTTTTTAAACTATCAAATGAGCGTTGGATATTGATATTTTTAACTTCAAGCTGATATTCATTTCGCCAGCTTACAATAATATTTCCATTATTGTTTTTTACTGTGATGAGCGGAAGCGTTTGCTGTGCAGCAATTTCATCTGGGAACAGAAAAAAAATACATAGAAAAAGATAAAAAGCTTTAAACATATATGGTTTCGAAAATAAGAAATTTAATTTTTAAAATTTTAAACTGTTTAAAGGTAAAGAATTATTTCCCTGCAATCCTCCGGTGTGGATACATAAAATATGACTGTTGGGAGCAAAATGATTTTTAGAGATTTTATCAACAACGCCATAAAACATTTTTGCAGTGTAGACAAAGTCTAAGGGTAACGAAAACTCCTCCCAACACCAATTCATAAAAACAATTAATTCCTCTGTTTTTTTTGCATATCCACCAAAATGGTAGTCATCAAATACTTCCAACAGAGTATCCGTTGGAAATATGTCAAGCAATTGCTTAAACCTATCTTTTAAATCCAGCAATCCTTTAAGAACTGGGATGCCAATGATGGTTTGATTTTTTTCTGCAGCTGAATAAATTCCTGCTAAGGAGGTTGCTGTGCCAACAGCTGAGCAAATATGAGAGTAGGTATTTGAAGGTATTAAATCTGTGATTTGTGATGCCCCTTTAACACCTAGTGGGTGAAAACCACCTTCTGGAATAATAATACACTCGCCAAATTCTGTTTGAAGATCTTGAATAAATGCTGGGGTATCTTTTGTAGAATATTGGTCTCTTGAAATAAATTTCAGTTGCATTCCGTTGTGGGTACATAGTTGAAGGGTAGGGGAAAGCAAACTTGGTTTTTCTCCTCTTACAATGCCAATGCTTTTTATTTGTAGTGTTTTGCATGCAAAAGCTAAAGCTGCCAAATGATTGGAGTATGCACCCCCAAAACTAAGAATGGTTTTGTTGGAAGATTGTAATGATTGATCTAAAAAACATTGGAGTTTAAATATTTTGTTGCCCGATACAAGAGGATGAATTTTATCTAACCTTAAAACAGAAACTGAAACCTGTTTTTTTGTAAACAAATCAAAAGCTAAAGATTCAATATTTGCTTTGGATAGGTCGAAATGCATTTTAAGGATTACTTATTGGTTTATAGTATTTTCGCAATGTAAGATTCAGTAAAAATATTTAATTCAATACTAAAAATAAAAAATGCAACCAACGCTTTTAATTTTAGCTGCAGGAATGGCAAGCCGCTATGGTAGTATGAAACAAACTCAGGGATTTGGTCCCTCGGGAGAAACGATTATGGATTATTCGATTTATGATGCCATAAGAGCCGGATTTGGGAAAGTAGTTTTTATAATAAGAGAAGACTTTGCTGAAAGTTTTAAAGCCAGCTTTGAGCCAAAGCTTAATGGAAAGATTGAAACGGCATATGTTTATCAGGAGATGAATTCTTTTCTTGGTGATAATGTAATTCCTGAAGGCAGGTTGAAACCCTGGGGTACCGGACATGCTGTGCTTTGTGCTATGGATGTAGTGAACGAACCTTTTGCAGTAATTAATGCTGATGATTATTACGGTCAGGATGCTTTTGTAAAAGCAGCCGATTTTTTAAATAATCAATGTAATGAAAAACAATATGCCATTATAGGTTATGAATTGGAGAAAACTTTGAGTGAGTTTGGAACTGTTAGCAGAGGGGTATGTGAAGTGGATGATTGCGGAGATTTGGTAAGCATTAAAGAAAGGACAAAGATTTACAAAAAAGAG
Source organism: uncultured Chitinophagaceae bacterium (assembly GCA_947085175.1). Lineage (GTDB taxonomy): Bacteria > Bacteroidota > Bacteroidia > Chitinophagales > Chitinophagaceae > Ferruginibacter. The sequence goes on along the minus strand of CAMTVJ010000005.1, from coordinate 113,992 downwards.
AATGCCATTATTTATGAAGATGAGTCGGGTACTCATGAAGTACCTTTTAAAAGCAGTGTATCTATGAATTTCTGGTGTTTTCATCCAACTTTATTTTCTTCAACGGTTGATTTATTTCATCAATTTGTGAAAAAGAATAGCGGAGATATTAAAGCCGAATTTTTTATTCCCATTTTGGCAGAAGACTTTATGGAAAACCATTATGGTGCTATTAAAGTGATTCAAACTTCAAGCCAATGGTTTGGGGTAACTTATAAGGAAGATGCGCCTACTGTTAAGGCAAGTGTTGATCAATTAGTTGCAGATGGAGTATATCCTACATCACTTTGGTAAAACAAAAAGGCTGTTGATTTTGTCAACAGCCTTTTTTAGTAAAATGTTTTATTATAAGTTTCAGTTTCCAACCACCATAAAGACGAAATCTTCCATCTTCTTAATTTGCTGTACACGATCAAGTTTTCTTAAGCCATTATTAGTGGGTAACTTAATTTTGATATTATCATCCTGTTTTTTAAGTTCTTCCAATAGCTTATAAATATTTTTTGATTTAGCTGCAAAAACAACGCCATCTGCTGTAGAATTTTTAGAAGTAATTACACCAATAATTTCTCCATTTTTATTAAGTACCGGACCACCACTGTTTCCCGGATTAACCGAAACAGAAACCTGGTAAGCTGTTGAATCACCATCATTACCCGATTTGGCACTAACATAGCCTTCGCCATACACAATTTCATTACGAGGGAAACCCATTGTAAAAATTTGTTCTCCTAGGTCAGAATTGGTTTTCTTTATTGAGTAAGGAAGATTTGAAAGTGGTTTAAAATCTTTATCTGTAATTTTTAATATGGCTAAATCAGTAATTGGATCAGTATAAATAGCTTTAGCTGAAAAATATGCACCATTGTTATTTTCTACATAAATAGTTTTCATATTATCTACAACGTGGGCATTGGTAACAATAAATCCTTTCCCGTCAATTAAAAAACCAGTAGCTCTAAAATTAGGGTTCGGGTCAATTTTAATTTCAGAAGTATTATTACTTGCCTTAATAGTTTTGTTTAATTGATCAACCTTCCTTTCTGTTTTATTAATCTGGCCAATTAAACGGGTGATATTCGTTTTGTCAATTTTTTTATTATAAACCTCAATCAAGCCTGTAGTCACTAATGAAACAATACCTGCAATTGAAGCAGCAACCGCAATATTGCGTTTGTATTTTTTCCATAGATAAACAACTTTTGCCTTTCCTTTAAGTTGTGGTTTACTAATAAAACCTTCTTCAGTTAACTTACTTTCTATCTCTAAAAGTGAATGTCTAAAAGTTTTTTTATCGGCGTGTTTGTTTAATTCATTGAATAGAAACGTATGTTCTACAACCATTTGATCTATGGATGGATTGTTTTTACGTATTTCTTCAAAAAATGCTTTCTCTTTTTGAGGCATTTCTCCTTTTAAATAACGTTCAACAGTTTCTATTAATAATAATTCATCCATTTTTATAGTCCATTTTTATATTGAGCAAAAAATAGTTTCTTTAATCTCACCAGGCATTTATATTTTTGAGTTTTGGCATTATCAGCATTCGTATAGCCAAAATCAGTCGAAATTTCCTGCATATTCTTATTTTGAATATAGTAGGCTTCTAATAAACTTTTGCAAGGTTCTCCTACTTTTGATAATGCATTTTCCATTAAAGCAAAATCGGCATTATTTTTTTCATGCATTTCAAAGTCTTCTTCCACCGGTACCGTATCTTCAAAAAATTCCGTTGGTTTACCGTACCTCTGTAATTGTTGTAATCTTTTTAACCAAAGTCTTCTACAAATTGAATAGATATATGTTTTTAATTGGCAATGTAATTCAAAGTTTTCCGACTTAGCCTTCTCAAACAACACAATCATCGCTTCCTGAAAAATATCCCTCGCTTCATCAATATCGCCATTATTGTTCAGTATAAAAGCTTGAATCATAGGGTAGTTATCCCTGTAAACGGATTCTATTACCTCACTGTCGTTTAGAGCTAAAGCTTCCAATAATTTATTTTCCTCTCTGTAATTGCTCACCTGCTAAAGATTAATACGTTTAAATTGTTTTAGTAACCCAAGACGGCGAAAATAATTATTTTTCAACGGATGGGTTACCTTTTTGAAATTTGGGTATAAATTAGCAAATTATAATTTTAAAAATTAAACAAAACACAAAATGAAAAAAGTAATCTTAGCTTTAGCAATCGTATCTGTATCTTTTGCTGCTTGTAACAATGGCGAAACTGCAGTTGAAACTCCAGTTGTTGATTCAGTAGCTGCTCCTGTTGTTGATTCAGTAGTTGCTCCTATTGCTGATTCAGTAGTTGCTCCAGTTGAAGCTCCAGCTGCTCATTAATTGCTAGCCGGTAACACCGATTGTTTGTAAATTTTACCGGGCTAAATAAAAGAATTTATATTCGAACAATCTAAATACCCCCCTTTTTTAAAGGGGGGTATTATTTTGGGTATTATTTAAATACAGTTCCTTACATTTGTATAAGAATGACAACAAAAACATTATATACTTGGCAATATTATTATTACTATGGTAATAAGCAGCCGGTATTTTATGTTAATTAAACAATAGGATAAAAGTAATATTAACATAAACAGTTCCCGGCTCAAAAGGCCGGGATTTTTAATTTCTATGATAGTTACAATTATTGGTACGGGATTAATAGGATGTTCTTTGGCTAATAGGCTAAATGAAACAGGATTTGCTACTAGTATTATTGGTGTTGATACTAATACTGAAAATGTAAACACCGCATTGCAACTTGGATGGATTGATGAAATCCTTACTTTAGAAAAAGCAATCATCAAAAGTGATTTAATCATTATTGCCATACCTGTTGATGCTACTTTTAATATTTTGAACGGTATGTTGGATCATTTGGATAAACAGATTGTAATTGATGTTGGATCAACAAAGAATACTATTTGTAAATCTGTGGCAAATCACAAAAATCGTGGACGATATGTAGCAACACACCCTATGTGGGGAACTGAAAAAGATGGCCCTACGGCTGTAGTAAAAGATGCTTTTAAAAACAGGGTAGCTGTTATTTGTGAAAAGGATAAGTCAGATAGTGATGCCCTACAATTAGTTGAAAGCCTTTATCAACAGATTGGAATGCAATTGGTATATATGGAATCGGCCATTCATGATATGCATGCTGCCTATGTAAGCCATATTTCTCATATTGCCTCTTATGCTTTGTCTCTTACCGTTTTGGAAAAAGAAAAAGAAGAAGATGCTATTTTTGAATTGGCTAGTGGCGGATTTGAGAGTACTGTAAGACTGGCAAAAAGCAATCCAGCAATGTGGGTGCCTATCTTTAAACAGAATAAGGAAAATGTGTTGGATGTGCTTAATGAACATATCATTCAGTTAAAAAAAATTAAAAGCTGTCTGGAAAAAGAAAATTTTGACTATTTGGAAGAGTTAATCATTAATGCCAATAAGATTAAAAGAATATTAAAATAGTATTTATGTTGTATCGGGAAGCAGAATTAAAAGATATAGAACAAATACAAGTTGTTAGAAATGCGGTAAAAGAAAATCGATTATCTGATCCATCATTGGTACCTGATAAAGATGTAGCAGAATATGTTAAAAACAGGGGAAAAGGATGGGTTTGTGAAATTGAAAAACAAATAGTTGGATTTGCGATTATTGATTTGATTGCAAATAATGTCTGGGCTTTGTTCATTCATCCCAATTTTGAAGCCAAGGGAATTGGTAAAAAACTACATTCCAAAATGATGGACTGGTATTTCGTTCATGAAACTGAAACAGTATGGTTAGGAACGGAACCAAATAGCAGGGCCGAAAAATTTTACAGGTTACAGGGCTGGAAGGAAGTTGGGATTCATGGAAAAGGTGAAATTAAATTTGAAATGAGCATTGATGATTGGAAATTGAGAGACAAATCTTTTTAAAATGTATTAGATATTACTTTTGAGACTGATGATATTAAAACTAAATTTACAATGAAAACAACTGAACAATTAATTAAAGGAATGATACAGGATAAATGGATTAAACGACCTCTAGTCATCAGTGGGCCATGTAGTGCCGAAACCGAAGAACAGGTTTTGCAAACCGCCATATTATTAGCCGAAACCGGTAAAGTGGATGTGCTAAGAGCCGGAATTTGGAAACCAAGAACCAAGCCAGGTATGTTTGAAGGAATGGGAGCAACGGGTTTGCCATGGTTATTGCAAGCTAAAAAAATTACAGGCCTTCCTATTACAGTTGAAGTGGCAACAGCAAAACATGTAGAAGAGGCTTTGAAATATGAAGTGGATATGCTTTGGCTTGGCGCCAGAACTACAGTAAACCCTTTTAGTGTTCAAGAAATAGCAGATGCGTTGAGAGGAGTAGATATTCCGGTATTAATAAAAAACCCTATTAACCCCGATTTAGAATTGTGGAGTGGAGGAATTGAGCGATTACAAAAAGTAGGATTGAAGCAAGTTGGTATGATCCATCGTGGCTTTTCATCTTATGGAAATACGGAATTTAGAAATGCTCCAATGTGGCATTTACCTATTGAAATGAAAAGACGTTTTCCTGAAATGCCATTAATTTGTGATCCTTCTCATATTTGTGGCAATCGTACAATGTTGCAATCTATAGCTCAAAAAAGTATTGATTTAGATTTTGATGGCTTAATGCTTGAAAGCCATATTGACCCTGACAATGCCTGGAGCGATGCAAAACAACAGGTAACACCCAACAGGTTAATTGAAATATTAAATGAGTTAGTTTGGCGAAATGAAAATAGTACCGAGCAAGAATTTATTAATGCCCTAACTACACTAAGAGAACAGATTAACCAGGTGGACGATGAGTTAATGACTTTGCTTGGCCAACGTATGAAACTGTCGGATAAAATTGGAGAATACAAAAAAGAAAATAACATCACCATTTTGCAAACCAACCGTTGGAATGATATATTGGAGAGGGCATTTCAAAAAGGTGAAAAACTTGGGCTCACAAAAGATTTTATCATTAAATACTTCGATGCAGTGCATATGGAAAGTATCCATCATCAAAATAAAGTAATGAATTCTTAATTCTTACTTATCAGAACCAATTTTATGCAAAAAACCAATTACATATTTGCCAATTCCACAGTTTGCTGTTACGTCGATGTCTTGTTTAAAGATCTATTGGTATTAACTAAAATTGAAAATGTTATCATCATCACCGATGAAAATGTTTATAAGCATCACAAAGAAAAACTTGATGCATTTCCTGTAATAAAATTTCCAGCAGGAGAGGATTTCAAAAATCAGTCTACCGTTGATGAAATAATAGAGAAATTGATAAAATTAGAGGCGCATAAAAACAGTTTTTTACTGGGAATTGGTGGTGGAGTAGTAACTGATATTGTTGGTTATGTTGCTGCTATTTATATGCGTGGAATACAATTTGGATTGGTGCCTACCAGTATTTTGGCCATGGTGGATGCATCAATAGGAGGAAAGAATGGAATTGATGTTGGAGTATATAAAAATATGATTGGTACAATCAAACAACCCAAGTTTATATTTTATGATTACGTTTTTTTAGATACCCTGCCGGTAAAAGAATGGGTTAATGGCTTTGCTGAAATCATAAAACATGCATGTATAAAAGATGCTCTTTTATTCTCCATTTTGGAAAGGTATAATTTACACGATTACCAAACCGATAGTACTTTAATAGCTGAATTAATTGAAAGAAATATCAATATCAAGTTCGACATTGTAACCCAAGATGAATTGGAAAAAGGGGATAGAAAATTATTAAACTTTGGACATACCATTGGTCATGCAATAGAAAACTTGCACCATCTTCCACATGGGCATGCAGTAAGTATTGGTATAGTGGCGGCTTGTAATTTATCGGTAAGGGCCAATAATTTTCATGTTAGTGAAGCAAGTAAAATTGTAAACCTATTGGCTAGGTACCAATTACCTGTCATCATTGAAACTGATTACGAAAAGGTTTTTAGCATACTTAAAATGGACAAAAAACGCAGAGAAGATGTTATTCATTTTATTCTATTGAATAAAATTGGAGATGCTGTGATTATGCCTGTCCCCCTAGAGGAATTGGAAAAACATTTTAAAGAAATTTTGTAGTGAAAATACAAATTGAGCCTTCCTTGCTTTCTGGAACAATAGTAGCGCCTGCTTCAAAAAGCTGTATGCAAAGGGCTTGTGCACTTGCTTTGTTGCAAGAGGGAGAAACAGTTATTACTAATCCGGGCAAAAGCAATGATGATCTGGCAGCACTTGAAATTATTCAAAAACTGGGTGCTAAGATTTTGTTTTTGGAAGATGGGAGCATTGCAATTAAAAGTTCAAATGCCCAGCTTTTACAGAGCGATGGAAATTTAAATTGTGGCGAAAGTGGATTAGGAGTTAGAATGTTTACACCAATTGCCACTTTAACTTCATCTAAGAAAACAATAAATGGAGAAGGTAGTTTGTTAAATCGCCCAATGCATTTTTTTGATGAAATATTTCCACAGTTGGGCATTTCAATTCAGTCAAATAATGGTCATCTTCCATTAAAAATTAAGGGACCATTGCAGCCTGCAGATATCACTATAGATGGTTCATTAAGTTCTCAGTTTTTAACTGGGCTGTTAATTGCATTTGCTAAAACTGCAATAAAACCAATTACTATTTCAGTTCAAAACTTAAAAAGTAAACCATACATCGATCTCACTTTGCAAATGATGAAACATTTTGGGTATGCTGTTGAAAATAATAATTATGAATCTTTTACGGTAAAACCAAGTAACCAAGTAGTCAATAAACCAATTAATTATACCGTTGAAGCTGATTGGAGTGGGGCTTCATTTTTATTAGTAGCTGCTGCAATTGCTGGGGGAATTACAGTCAGGGGCTTGGATGTTTTTTCAACTCAAGCCGATAAGTCTATACTTAAAGCCTTAATGGATTCAGGTACAAATATGTCTATAGAAGACCATCAGATAGTTATTAATGCACCCCTTGAAAGTGGGGGAAAACCTTTTCATTTTAATGCAACGGAGTGTCCCGACTTGTTTCCGCCTTTGGTTGCATTGGCAGCATATTGCCAAGGTGATTCTGTCATTGAAGGGGTAAGTCGTTTGCAGCATAAAGAAAGTAATCGGGCTTTAAGTTTACAAAATGAGTTTAGGAAAATGGGTTTGGAAATAGTTTTGCAGGACGATTTAATGATAATTAAGGGAGGCAATGGATTAAAAGGGGCGGTGGTTAATTCTCAGCACGATCACAGGATTGCGATGGCTTGTGCTGTTGCTGCCTTAAGGGCTGAAGGAGTATCAACAATTGAAAATGGGGAGGCAGTTAATAAATCTTATCCGGGTTTTTATGATGATTTGAAATTGCTTAACGCTAATGTATCTTTACCATAACCAATTAAACCCATTAACAGTGAATAGTTTCGGCAGAATTTTTAGAGTACATATTTTTGGCGAATCGCATGGCGATATTGTTGGATTAACTATTGATGGTTGCCCCGCAGGTTTGCCATTATCTGATAATGATTTTGGTAATGATATTGAAAGAAGAAAGCCGGGGGCCAAAGGTACTACTCCCCGTAAAGAGGATGATATACCTTTTATCAAAACAGGGTTATTTAATGGCAAAACGACAGGAGCTCCAATAACTATCTTGTTTGAAAATAATAATACCCGTAGTTCCGACTATGAAAAACTAAGGGCTGTACCCAGACCAGGCCATGCCGATTTTGTTGCTTCACAAAAATTTGGTGGTTATGAAGATTACCGGGGGAGTGGCCATTTTAGTGGCAGGTTAACAGTATGTATTGTTGCTGCAGGCGTTGTTGCCAAAAAACTAGCAAAAGGGTTAAAAATAAATGCTTCAATTTTAGAAATAGGAGGAGAGGCTGATGTAGAGAAAGGAATACAAAAAGCCATAGATGCAAAAGATAGTGTTGGGGGAATTATTGAATGTAAAGTGAATGGTTTGCCGGTTGGATTAGGAGAACCTTTTTTCGACTCAGCTGAATCATTAATTAGTCATGCCATTTTTGCGATACCAGCTGTAAGAGGAATTGAGTTTGGTACTGGCTTTTCTGCAGTAAAAATGTTTGGTAGCGATCATAATGATGCGATTGAGAATAAATTGGGAAAAACATTTACCAACCATGCAGGTGGCATTGTTGGTGGTATTACAAATGGTAATGAATTGGTTTTTCGTATTGCCATTAAACCCACATCATCAACTCCTATTGAACAAAAAACACTGAATTTGGAAACCAATACAGTAGAAAGTTTTTCTGTAAAAGGAAGACATGACCTTTGTATAGCTTTAAGAGTTCCAGTAATTGTGGAAGCAGTTACAGCCATTGTATTGGCCGATTTAATGATGCTTGAACAAAAAATACCTCGTACAATTAATTAGTTAACCAACCTTCTATGATAATTTATTTGGCCTAAATGGTAACTTAAGTGAGTGGCTAAATGAATAAGAAATAATTCTGTAGTTATAGGTTTGCCAAATACATTTATGGGGAATTCCTTTTCAAGTTTTTCGATGGGTAATAGAGTTAAGCTTGTTTTCACAATTTGGCTTACAACTTCAATGTTTTTAATCATATCAACTCGGGGCACATTTTCTAAACTAAATTCTTCCTCACGTTTGCGAACATAATCTGTACCTCCAAGCGTAGCTCCAATAAAATGATTAAGATTGCCAATTAAGTGAAGACATAAATTACCTGCCGAATTAGAAATACCTTCTTCTACTTTCCATAGTAGCAACTCATCCTTATAAAGACTGATTTCTTCAACTAGCTTTTTTAAATCTCTGTCAAAAATTTCAATTAGCGAATCTTTTACCATGTCGTTTTTTGTTTAAAGTTTCCAATTGTTTGAATTCAAGATCAAGTAATTCATATTTTTGTGTATTGGGTAAGTAATAATGCCACCATTCGGTGTCTAAAGCTTTAAAGCCAAATTTTTCCATCAGGGATTTCAATAGCTTTCTGTTTTGTAAAACTTCTTCTTTCAAAGCTGTAAAAGTATGATGTGCGGTATCAGAAAAGTTATCAAATTCTGTTCCCATATCAAATTCTTTAAGAGTAGTTAAATTGATGATGGTAAGGTCAATAGCAATACCTCGATTATGTCCGCTTCCTTTTTTTGGATCAGCTGCATATCTGTCATCTTTTACGGGTTCCCACATTTTTTCTGTAATACTATAAGGACGATAAGCATCAAAAATTTTTAAACCTAAACCCATATCATTTAATTTATTTTGAACCAATGATAAAGAGTCAGCAGCGCTACTTCTTAAATAACTTGTGGTAATGGATGGATATAATTTTTCCTGCATAAAATTGTCAAGGCCAGCATATCTTAAATCAAACAAAATAGTTGGAATTTTTATTTTCAAATCAACCATGGCTTTTGCCGGATTTAGTTTTACTGTTTTACTTAACTGATGAATATCATCTATAACCCATAAGCCATATTTGTTTAAAACTGTATCCTGAGCATTGGCTGTATTAAAGCTTAACAAAAAAACAACTGTGCTAAAATTTAAACAAATGAATGATAGTTTTAACTTGGCAGTTAATAATTTCTTCATACAAATCCGTCTTTTAAATATTATCTTCAAGTTACAGATATTTCACCCTATTATGGTTAAACCTTTACTTCGAATTTCTGCTTACTTTTTTTCAATTGTAATTATCTTCTTTTCGGCATGTTCAGATAATGGAATTTCTGAAGTAGAAGTAATATTAACTATGGATGAAAAAGTGGCTAATGAAATCAAGGTTGATTTAAATAAAATGGATTTTGGATCTGGGAAAATAGATGACAGTACCAGGGTTCAATTTCCAGATGAAGTGAACAGTTTTTATACTAGTCATCAGTTTATCCCTTTTTGGAGTTCATCTGAAAACTGGTTACCACTGGCCGACTCCCTTTACCAATTTATTAAAAATGCAGAAAATGAAGGGTTATTTAAAGATGACTATCATAGTTTTCAAATAAATAAGCTAAAACATTTATTAGATGCTGACTCTCTCAATAGATTAAATCCTGTACTGTGGTCAAAAGCAGATCTGCTTTTGACTGATGGGATGATGCAACTCATTAAAGATTTGAAATTGGGCAGATTGAAATCAGATAGTGTTTCTTTAAATATAGATACTGTATTAACAGAGAAATATTTGGTTAATGCTTTCAATCAACTTAAGCAAAAGAATAATTTTTCTGCATTTATAACTTCTTTGCAACCCACTCTTGCACCCTATTGGGAATTGAAGAAAGGGGTTAAAAATTTTGTAGAAAAAATGGATAGAAGGGTTTATACATTTGTTAAGTATCCATACACAAAAGGAAATACTGGAGATTCTATTTTGTTTATAAAACAATTACAACAAAGACTGGTTGAAAGTAATTGTTTAGAATACAGTTATTCTTTGCCAGATTCTACCAAGTTGTATCAAGCTCTAAAAAAATTTCAATCTCAAAACGGTTTAAAAGATGATGGTGCTATTGGGCAAAATACCGTAAATAAAATGAATGACAATGATGTTGAAAAATTTAGTAGAATTGTTTTAACACTTGATAAATACAAACAATTACCAAGGTATATGCCCGACAAATACATTTGGGTAAATTTACCAGGATATTATTTATGGATGATTGAAAAAGATACCATTCGGTTTGAATCAAAAGTGATAATCGGTAAGCCGGTAACCCGAACACCTTTGTTGAATGCAAAAATATCAGATATGCTAACCTATCCTACCTGGACAGTTCCAAACAGTATTATTGTTAAAGATTATCTTCCAAAATTAAAAAAGAACGCTGGTTATATTTCAAAAATTGGATTGCACTTAGTCAATAGTGAAGGAGATGAAGTTGACCCTAATACCGTAAATTGGAGTAAGTACTCTAGAGGAATTCCATATAAAGTAGTTCAGGCCAGCGGAGATAATAATTCATTAGGTGTAATAAAATTTAATTTCTATAATCCATATTTTGTGTATCTACATGACACCAATCAGCGATATTTATTTAAAAATGAAACAAGGGCATTAAGTCACGGTTGTGTGAGAGTAAAGGAATGGGAGAAGCTAGCTTATTATATTGCACAAAATGACAGTATGATGAATGCAGAAAAAAATGTTTTAAAATATACTGCCGACTCAATAAAAAATTGGATTGCAAAAAAACAAAGACAAAAGATTGTAATAAAAAACCCAATTCCATTATTTATCCGCTATTATACTTGTGAAGGGCTTAACGGGAATATTGTATTTTATAATGACGTTTATGCCGAAGACAAAAATTTACTCCAAAGGTATTACGCTAAGAAATGAGGAAAACTTAATGGCAATTAATAGTAACTTTATTAAAATTAATACAACCTAATTTGGGAATTGTAATAAATAAAATATGTAGGATAGTTTTTTTATCAATCTTTATAGGCTCTTTCATTTTGCCAAATAAGTTACTTTCTCAAAGTAAAAATATTGAAAATTCTATCAAGCCCAAGAAAGCCAAAAAGGTTTTTTATGGCCAGGCTAGTTTTTATTCAAATAAATTTAATGGACGTAAAACGGCTAATGGAGAAATTTTTAGTCAAAAGAAATTGACAGCAGCTTGCAATGTACTTCCCTTAGGAACCTGGATAAAGGTTACCAATTTACGCAATGGGAGAGCTGTTATAGTAAAAACAAACGATAGAATTCACCCCAGAATGAGAAGAATTGTTGATTTATCCAAAGCTGCTGCTCAGCAACTGGGCTTTGTAAGCAGGGGGCTTACAAGGGTAAAAGTGGAGATTATTAGCAAGAAAAATAACAGATAACCTTTTTATTACATTTTCAAGCCGGGCTTCTGATAAAATTGCTTTAAATAATAATTGTAATAATGTTGATAAAATATTTTACGATTTGGAACTTAGCAGCTATTTTTGTTCCGATTACGAAAATTAACATTTATGAAGAAAATCTTATTTGCAACTCTTGCCCTTGGCATGTTTATAACATCTTATGGCCAGAAGGAATTTAAAAAACGTCCTTCTCTTGGAGTGAGCTTTCATTTAAACGACTTTAAAACTGCTGAAAACTTACGTTCTTTAGGTATGCCAAGTATTCTTAAGTCGAAAGAATGGCAAAAAACCTCTAGAATGAATCCGGGTTTATCGGTAAGTTATTTAGAAGGGCTCAATGATTACCTTGACTTTAATGCAACCCTTTCGGGTTCATATGTACAATATCCTGTTCCAGGTAAAGTACTAGCATTAAATTCTAGTTTATATTTAGAAGCTGTAGCTACAGCTAATTTAAAAGTAGTATCTGATAAATATTGGTTTACACCATATTTAACTGCAGGTATTGGTGCTTCAAAATACAAAGGTTATTACAGTGCTATTATACCAGTCGGCGTTGGTTTACAGGTTAACATTATTGACGAAACCTTTTTAACGGTTAATTCTCAATACCGTATTCCTGTTACTGAAAACGCTTCTTACCATTTTTTCCATAGTGTTGGTGTAGTAGGCTCAATTAAAAAGAAAGCAGAACCTGCTCTAATTGTAGTTCCAATTCCAGTTGTTGAAGTACCAAAAGATACTGATGGCGATGGCGTTTTGGATGTTGATGATAAATGTCCAGATGTAAAAGGATTGGCTTCTTTGAAAGGTTGCCCAGATAAAGATGGCGACGGAATCACAGATAGCGAAGATAAATGTCCAGATGTTGCTGGCTTAGCTCGTTACCAGGGTTGTCCAATTCCAGATACTGACAAAGATGGTATTAATGATGAGGTTGACAAATGTCCAACTGTTGCTGGCGTTGCTCGTTACCAAGGTTGTCCAATACCAGATACTGATGGAGATGGCGTTAATGACGAAGAAGATAAGTGTAAAACAGAAAAAGGTCCTGCTTCAAACTTTGGTTGCCCGGTTATAAGTGAGGAAATCGTTAAGCGTGTTAATTTAGCTGCTAAAAATGTATTCTTTGAAACAGCAAAATGGAAATTACTTGCTAAGTCGTTCCCTAAATTAAATGATGTGGTTACTATTTTGAACGAAAATCCTTCGTACAAAGTACAGATTGATGGTCATACAGATAACGTAGGAAAAGATGAATACAATCATGAGTTATCTCATCAAAGAGCTGGCTCTGTAAAAGCGTATTTAGTAAGTAAAGGCATTGATGAAAGCCGTATAAATTCTACAGGTTATGGTGAAACAACTCCGGTTGCAGATAATAATACTGCCGTAGGTCGTGCTAAAAACAGACGAGTAGAAATGACTTTAAAAAATTATTAATCAATTTATAAGCATTTTAAAAGCCCTTTGCAAAAGCAAAGGGCTTTTTTGTACAAAAAATATTTAAAAATTTAGTATTACAAAATTATAAGGCATATAATAAAAAAATGTACTTTTAAGTGTCTAAAAAATTAATCTGTGCTAAAACAAACGCTTAACTCCTCGGTTATAATTATATTCATCTTTGTCTTTATTTTTTCTTCGGTTAATGCTCAATCATTCGAAAATACTATTAATCTATATGGGAATAATTTCCCCCAAGAAAAAATACATATTCATTTCGACAAAGAAGCTTACCTGCCCGGAGAAACCATTTGGTTTAAAGCCTATTTATTTGAGGAAAATCTACCTTCAGAAAAAAGTACAAACTTTTATTCTGCTATTTATGATGATTTGGGACAACTTGTACAAAAGATAATGGCACCCATCATTAATTCTTCGGCTTATGGTTCTTTCGTACTACCCGATACAATCAAAAGCAGTCAGGTAATATGTAGGGCTTATACCACTTGGATGTTGAACTTCGATACCAACTTTATCTATTCCAAGTCAATTAAGTTGTTGGATAATACTTTGAGTGAACAATCCATTGCTAAAGAACAAACGGTAAGCTTACAGTTTTTTCCGGAAGGTGGAGATATTATAGAAGACGTTTCTAATACCATTGCTTTTAAAGCCAATTTTAATAATGGATTACCCTTTGCTATCAATGCTGTAATTAAAGAACAAGAAACAGGAATAATGCTAATGCCTATCAAAAGTATGCATGATGGGATGGGACGATTTGATCTGGAAGCTTTGGAGGGTAAAAACTTTTATGCCGAATGGCAGGATCACAAGGGGGAAATTCGGCGTAGCAATCTTCCAAAAACTAAGAAAATAGGCGTTTCATTAAAACTAAATATTCAAAAAAATCAGCTTTATTTTAATGTTATAAATAAAACAGGAATGGATTCGCTGCATGTAATTATGTACATGTATCAAAAAGTATTTTACAAAGCAGATATTAAAGTACAGGCCGATGAACCTTTTACAGCAGCTGTGCCTATCAAAGGGTTACCATCTGGTACTATGCAGTTAACTGTTTTTGATGGCCAGTGGCAACCAGTAGCTGAGAGGCTTGCATTTATCAATAACGATAATTTTACAATTTCGGGCCTTTTGGTCAACAAAGAAATAAATAATAATGCTAGAGCTAAAAATTTGCTGGAGTTCTTTGTTACAGATACGATAGTAGGTAATTTTTCTTTAAGTGTAACGGATGCAGATTTGAATCATTCAGCAATGGGTGATAATATCCTCAGTAATTTTTTATTAAATGGAGATTTAAGGGGATATATCCATCAACCCAATTATTATTTTTCGAACCAAAAGGATATCGGTATAAAAACCCACTTGGATTTGGTTATGCTAACCAATGGATGGCGGCGCTATAATTGGGATGATTTGAAGGTTGAAAAAATGCCTTTAATTCAATTTCCCAAGGATGAATACTTATCGGTATATGGGCAAGTGAGTCCATCGGAAATGCAAAATCTAAATAAAGAGGAGATGGTGAATCTAATCATAATTGGAAAAGATAGCAGCAAAAATTATTTTACTATAAAACCTGATTTGAGCGGCTTGGTAAAGCAAACTGGTTTAATATTTTACGATACAGCCAAGATATATTATTCATTCAATAAAAATAAAAAACTAAATGATCAGATGGCTTTTAGTAAATACAATTATACCTTATCTCAGCCGCTTACTATTGGAAATTATCAAAAGTATCAGTTGCCCGATACCACTGGTACTGGCTCCATCCTATCAAACTCTTTATTTAAATATTATGTTGCCAATCAAGGGATAAAAAAATTTAATGATGAAAAAACTCTGGAAGCTGTTTCAGTTAAATCGGGTGGTTGGCGTAATTGGCGCAACGACCCTTTGGTAAAAATGGATGAAAGATATGCCACTGGAGTTTTTACAGGAGGCAGCATCAGTTATTCATTTGACATTTTAAATGATGCCAAAGCCATCAATAATTTAAACATCTTTAATTATTTAAGAAATGTTATTCCTGGTTTAGCAATTGGCAGCATGAATGTTGCAGCAGGCAGAACTTTAACTTATTTAGGTAAACCAGTTTTTATTTATATCAATGAAAGTGAAAGGGAAGTGATCGATTTGGATTATTTAAGTATGTATCAAATTGCCTACCTAAAATTCCTACCCAATTTTATGGGTCGTGGACCTGAAGGAGGAATAGATGCTATTAATCCTGCCTTATCTATTTACCTCAGAAAAGGGAGCGATTTGATTGACAGGGTAGCTTCTGAAACCGATTTGGGTATGGTAAAAGTAGGGGGGTATTCACCCATTAAAGAATTTTATTCACCTGATTATACTATTTCAAATACTAATACAGGTGTTGATGCAAGAGCTACATTACTATGGATGCCTAACATCATTACCAATTCATCAAACATAAAAATTAAAATCCCTTTTTTCAATAATGATTTCACTAAAAAGTTCAGGGTGGTTTTAGAAGGTATCAATGAAGAAGGGAAGATGATTCATATTGATAGAGTAATCGAATAGTAAAACTAATTGAGCGGTTCAAATAGGGAGGCTCAATCAGTTTAATTAATAATCATTATTTTTTGGCTTGATAGGTTTCTTATTTTTATCTTCTACAAGACTGGCTGGGTTATTCTTTTTGTCATCAGGCTTTTTCGATTTGCCAGAATCGGGTTTGTTTTTTGGTATCTGGCTTTCAATTTCAATTTTCTCTTTATTCTTACTATCAGGAATTAAAGATGGGTCAATAAAAAAATCATCAGCTTTACCATTGCCTTCATCTATTGCAGTACTATCTCCTTCAAGAAAATACTTATCCATATTCTGATCAGCATAAATTGGATTATTCATTAGCTCTGCAGGCTTTTCAAAAATGGTCACCTGCCCATAATTCAATTTCTTATCTGCATATACTTTTTTCATAAACAATCCCCATTTAGGAGCCGACATCTCAGCCCCACCAGCATTATTGGCATAAATTCTAATGAATGGATCATCACAACCTACCCAGGTACCAGCAAGTAATTCGGGGGTATAGCCAATAAACCAACCATCGGCATTATTGTTGGTTGTACCAGTTTTTCCAGCTTTTTCCACAGGAATAGCATAATTATTTAAAATTCGGGCAGTACCAAATGAAACAACACCCTGCATTAGTTTTGCCATTGTGTAAGCATCGGACTGGCTTATCACTTGTTTTGAGGTAGAAGTAAACTCCTTTAATAAGTTGCCACTTTTGTCTTCAATACGTGTCATAAAGATGGGTTCTGTATTTAACCCTTTATTTGGAAACATGGTGTAACCCTGCAGCATTTCTAACATGGGGATTTCGGCAGCACCCATACCTATTGAGTAGTAGGGTGGTAATTCGGCCTTAATGCCACAGTTACGTACAAATTCAATCGTTCTTTTAACACCTATTTGTCCTATAAGCCTCCAGGCTGCAATGTTTTTAGACCAAGCTAAACAGTAGGCAACTGTACCACCAGCGCTGGAAATGGTTTTACCTCCCAGTGTTAATGATCCACCTTCTATCACTGATTCGGGAGTGTATCCTGCTTCTGCAATAGCCAATGTGTATATAAACGGTTTAAAAGTAGAACCTACTTGTCTTAAAGCAGTTACATGGTCGTATTTAAACCATTTAAAATCGATGCCACCTACCCAGCATTTTACTTCGCCATTACGAGGATCCATGGAAGCAAAGGATGTTTGTAGAATTTGTTTATGGTATTTGATAGAATCAAAAGGCGTCATAATCGTATCTAATTCCCTCTTCGCATTCCAGGCAAACACTTTCATTTTTACTGGTTGATAAAAAGTCTTTTTAATTTCCTCTTCATCCATATCCTCATCCTTTCTCGACTTCCACCTATCGGTATATTTAAAGGCTGCTTCAATAACTGATTCATGGCCTTTCCAAATTCTAGCACCATTATTTTTCATAATCCAGTCTAGTTTTTTCTGGATTACCGGCATATGTTCTACCACTGCTTCTTCGGCATATCGTTGCATTTTGGAGTTGATGGTAGTATAAATCTTTAGGCCATCTCTGTAAATATTATAAGGCTCACCAGTTTTGGGATTTTCATTTTCTTTACACCAGGCTTTTAATTTATCTCCTAAAATCACCCTGAAGTAAGGAGCGATACCTTTGTCTTCATCAATTTTTTTATAATTGGTAATTAAGGGCAAGGCTTTTAAAGCGGAAGCTTCTTCTTTAGATAAGAAATGTTGTTGACAAACCGCCATTTGATTAATAACGGTATTCCTTCTGTCCATAGATGCCTTTGGATAGCCAATTGGATTATAAATAAACCCTTTTAACATACCAATCAAAACAGCAGCTTCCTCAATTTTTAAATCTTTGGGTTCTTTTTGAAAATAAGTTCGGGAAGCATTTCTTATGCCATAAACATTACCCCATGGTGCTCTGTTTAAGTAAAGGGTTATAATTTCTTCTTTAGTAAAATTTCTTTCCAATTTTACAGCAACAATCCACTCTTTTAATTTTTGAAATCCTCGTTTCAACATGTTGCCACGCCCTTGTCCAAGCATCATTTTTGCTACTTGCTGGGTAAGGGTGCTGCCTCCCCCTTGTGTACCCATAGTAAAAACAACTCTTGCCAATGCTTGTGCATCAATACCAGAATGATCATAAAACCTTTCATCTTCTGTGGCAATTAAAGCGTTAATAACATTAGGAGATATTTCATTGTATTTTATTTCACTTCTGTTTTCTGAATAGTATTTGCCCATTAACTCTCCATCTTCCGAATAAATTTCACTGGCTAAGTCGGCTTCGGGATTTTGTAATTGTACCAAGGATGGCATTTTACCAAATAAACCAAAATTGGCACAAAGTAATAAAAAGAAAAGTAATAAGAATCCACCCAAGAAAACCTTCCACAATATTTTAACTGAACGTTTCATTTATTAATTTTTGATTGCTGCTTAATATCAATTATAATACCAAACATTATAAGAACAAGGGTACGCCTTAATTATTTTAACGGAAGTTAAAACCTGTTAGGAAACTGTGTATTTAACAAGGTTTTATATTCTGAATAATTTTTATTGGATTTTAGTAACTGAAGATTGTCATCTGTAATAATGATAAAAGAATATTTATTGGCAGGCAACCAAGATATCTCTGCGGCCGCATTCTTCTTTATTTTATCGTAATACATTAAAGCTGTTGCAGCATCTGCAAAAGGAGAGAATACTAAAATGCTTTTTTCAGCATCAATGGCATCTTTATTAATGACTATTGCATTGCTGTAATAGTTTTCACGATTGTATCGTATGAAAGCATTTCTTGACTCTGTTACATAA
Source organism: uncultured Chitinophagaceae bacterium (assembly GCA_947085175.1). Lineage (GTDB taxonomy): Bacteria > Bacteroidota > Bacteroidia > Chitinophagales > Chitinophagaceae > Ferruginibacter. The sequence goes on along the minus strand of CAMTVJ010000005.1, from coordinate 95,240 downwards.
ACCTGGTCTACCTTGTCTAAAACCATTAACACATAATGTGGAGAGGACGGAGACATTGTAAACTGACCAGTAGGTGTTACTACAGTTGGGATTACTTTTTTATCTGTTTCAACTTTTATTGGAGTTTTTGTTTCTGACTTTGTTATCGTTTTAGGCTTATCAATGATGATAATCGTTTTTTCTTCTGTTGCTCTGGTAATTTCTAAGCTGTTTAAATAAGCTTCAATTTCTCCTCTTCTTCTTAAAACATCAATCATTGTAGCAGCCTTATCTTTCAATAAAGAAGCAGGATTGGCATTAACAATAACTTCTAATCCACGTATTGCAGCACTATCGTCTCTGTTTTTAATGTGGTTCAAAGCTTCAATGTATAGTAGCTGAGGAGTCCAGTAATTTACACCATATAAACTATCTGCCTTTTTCTTTTCCAACATTGCTTTTTCAAAATTTCCTTCTATAAATAAATTATAAATATCATCATAAAGCTGTGTGATGATAGGATTTTTAGAACTGGGTAAAAAAGCTGTTGGGTTATTTAATAATTTTGCAGACTTGCTATTTGCAAAATTGCTATTGATTAAATTTTTATAGTATTCTGCTTTTTCGGTATTACCAAGTTTAGTGTAACAAAAATATAAACCCAAGTGTACTTCACCATCTTCAAGTCTTGTTGGAAATCTTTTTAAATAGGCTTCGTAAGCATCGATGGCTAATTGGTATTCTTCCAAGTCGTTTTGATAAATCCTGGCCAGTTCAAGCATGTTAGTCGCTAAAATGATGTTGCTGGCATTAAGTTTTTCCTCGTTTAAAGGAATATTTGCTGCTAAAGTTTCATAAGTGATTTCTTCTTCAGTTGTGTTGTTGCTTTTATTATCCCCAGTATTATTTTTTATATTTTTATTGTCACCGGCTATTAGATTAGTGTTAGATACATTTATTTCCATTCCAGCTTTACGTCTCCAATTATCTAAATTGGGCCTATTACCCCATTTACTTTTAAACTCATTAAACCCTTTTGATTTAAGTGAGCTATTGTAAAAATACCATTCGCCTTTACTATTTCCGGCAAATAAATCTGCCGGTTTTTGATTTGAATTCCCAAAAGGAATTATTTCACCACCTGAACTATAATCCTCTTTTAATCCTTTTTCTTTTCTAAGTTTTTTTAATAATTTTTTCAGATAATCATCTCTTTCATTTGGCTGTAAAAATGCAATTCTCTGTAAACTATCTTCATGTTGAATATTTGTAATGGCTACCACCAATTTAGATAAAGCATTTTTTCTGTCCTGAATTTTGGCAATATGGGTATCAATAATACTGTCGTTGCCTGTTTGTAAACTATCGTAATAGGCAAAGGCTAACAAATATTTTCTTTGGTTATAAGCAATATCACCTAACTGTAAAAAGGTCCTGTTCTTATAATTGATATTCGATTCATTATACTTTAAACTTTTGGCAAAAAGTTGAACTGCTTGTGAAGTATCTGGTTTTTTCAAAGCCAATTCTCCAGCAGAATAATAAACGATGTCACGATAAGCTTCAAACTTATCCCTTCTTCCCATCTTAATTAGGTTATTAATGCTTCGGGCTAAATCTTTTGGGTCGCCATTACCCTTAAGCATTTTGGCGTCGTTCAGTCTGGCATAAATATCCAACAAAGGATCAACTGTGTGTTTAGATGCTTTTACATAGAACTTTGAGGCATTGTCGAAATTGCCATTCATTTCATTTAGTTGCCCTAATAAATACTCCCATCTCGACCTATCTTGTTTTGATGTGGCTGTGCTTAATGCTTTTTCTAAATGAACTGCAGCACTATCGTAATTGGCTTGTTTAAAAAACCAATAGGCATTCACTTCTTCTAAATCATTTTGTAATCTTTTTGGAAGATTAGGATCGTTTTGTAAAGTATTCAGTAATCCTCCCGACTCGGCAAATTCATTTTGTTCAATTAGTGTACGTGCAAGCCAAAGAATTGCATCATTGCGGCTGGGGGGCTTGGCAGTAAGTTTTTGTAAGATGTTTCTTTTTTCTTTATTAGCAATAGAGATTTTAAAATCTTTAGCAGAAGTAGTTGTACCAACAATACGATCATCATCATCATTTTTCCTTTTCCGGGGAAAAAGATTGTAGTTGATAAACTGAAAAGTCATTAAAGCCGAATCAAAATCTTTGCGGAAATAATAGGCTTGGCCTATCAAAAAATACATATTGTCTATCCAGTCGTTTCTTAAATCGTGTAATAAAATGCCAGCTGTGGCAGATAAAATAACTGAATCGAGTTCAATTTTTTGACTGGCAGTACCATCAAGAGAATAGGGATAAAAAGCAATCAAATTAGTGTAATCATCAATATTCGACGATTTAGCTCTGTCTATAACAGAAACTACTTTACTATTGGCATTAAAGTAATAATTATAGTGGGTAATCGTATTCTGATAAAAATTACGGGCTAAGTTAAATTTTTTATCAGCCGTTTTTTCCGAACCAAGTTTTCTGTTTTCAAACTTTTCAGGTTTTTTCTCTTTCCCAAAAGGTTCCAATGTCCAAGTGGGTTGCGTAAAAGCAGCCATTGGGCTGCCCAATATGAGCAATAGGTATATAGCTAGATTTTTAGTTCTCTTCAGCATGAATCAAATGGTTGTGTAACAGGGCTAAATATCGGCATTTTTTGTTAATTAATTTGGATATAGCTTCTGAATTAATCTACTTTAATCTTTTTTTAGGACTCATTGAAAACCAGTTCAATTAAAACAAACCAAAATTAGGCTTGAACATATGGCATTTACAGCTTTTCAATTGCTTTTTCGGATGCATTGCTTAATTTTAGCCTTTAACAACAAATTATGCTAAATCTGGATGCCAATAGTACTTTAAAACGGTTAAGAAACAGGTACCGGTTGGTTGTAATGAATGAGGATACTTATGAAGAAGTAGTAAAGTTTAAACTGAGCAGATTAAGTGTTTATATCTTTTTAAGTACTTTGTTTGTTGTTTTTGTGGGTTTGATTGTAGGTTTATTAGTTTTTACACCACTTAAATATTATTTGCCTGGTACCGGATATGGCAATGCCAGACAAATAAAAGAATTTAAGTTGCTTAAAATAAGAACCGATTCGATAGAGCAAGCCTTAATTTATAAACAACAATATGTAAATGACTTGCAGAAAGTATTAACGGGCAAATTGCCAGCAATGGATACTAATAAATTGAAATTACCTAAAGTAGAATTATTGGAAGAATAATCTATTTCAACCTAAAACCTAAGAATATGTTTAACTCAAAATCAAAATCAACATTTGATGAAACAACTTCAAATGCTAGCACTTTAATAGGTGCCGGAACAACAATTTGTGGAGATATTGAAAGTAATGGCGACATAAGGATTGATGGAATTTTAAAAGGTAATCTTTATGGGAAAGCAAAAATAATTGTAGGTGCCGATGGTGAAGTGAATGGCGATATTGAGGGATTACAAGCCGATATTATGGGAAAAGTTAACGGTAAAATCTCTATTCAGGAATTATTGTATTTACATGGTAACACCAAAGTGAATGGAGATATTTATGCCGGTAAATTACAAATAGAACCTACTGCTATTTTCAATGGCAAATGCCATATGGGTGCCAATGTAGTTGAATTAAATAATGCTGCAGGCAATGTAGTTAATCAGTAAAATAGTATCTATGAAACCAGGTTTTAAAGTAGTTAATCCTTTAATTATCGCATTCGTTATATGTACCATGCTAATAGGGGTAAGCAGTTTTTTGTTTACAAGTTATGGCGTTAATTATGTAGTACTCATTGGGGGCAATTGCCTTTTCTTTTTAATTAGTTTGCTGGTATTTAGAATGCAGTATAAAGCCATGCAACACAGCAACCCCAATGTTTTTATAAGAGCAGTGATGTTGGCAATGATAATCAAATTTGTGGCATGCATATCTGCCGTCATTGGTTATTATTTTATTAGTAAAGAAGCCTTTAGCAAGCCGGCTGTTTATTTTTCAATGGTTATTTATGTTATCTACCTGGTGGTTGAAGTAAGAACGATCATGAAGTTGAATAAAAGTAAACATGCCTAAGCAGGAAGCCCCACTCTTACAACTGCAATCGTACCTACCCCAGGGAAGTTTTGAAGAAGTGTTGCATTACCTGCAACATTATAAAGTACATCTCACCATTACAAAAAAAAGGGATAGTATATTAGGTGATTACCGACATGCAATGAATGATAAGGCGCATAGAATAAGTGTGAATGGTAATTTGAATAAATATGCTTTCTTGATTACACTTTTACACGAGTTGGCTCATTTGTTTACTTATGAAAAACATGGGCACAGGGTAATGGCTCATGGACAGGAATGGAAAAATGAGTTTGGTAAAATCCTGGCAAAATTCTTATTGCAAAAAAGCTTCCCTCCAGATATTGAAAAAGCTTTGCTCCGAACTTTACAAAACCCTGCTGCCAGCAGTTGTGGCGACGAAAAACTGTTGAGAGTGCTGCATCAATACGATGAAAAGAAAGAAGGGGTTAATTTAGTTGAACAATTGACCGAAGGTGCTTTGTTCTCAATAAAGGGGGGGCGCATTTTTAAAAAAGGAGAAAAAATACGAAAGCGATTTAAATGCATTGAAGTAAAAACTGGAAAGTATTATTTGTTTAGCCCCGTATATGAAGTAAACGTTTTATAAATCCTTGATCATCCAAATATCGCAGCCACAATGCCCGCTATTACCCATAGGTTTGGAGATATAAGTAAACCCCATTTTTTCATACATTGGAATGGCAATTTTAAGTTCAGGCATGGTTTCTAAATACATTTTAGCATAACCTGCTTCTTTTGCTGCTGCTATACATTTTTCCAATAATAGTTTTCCATTTCCTTTCCCTCTGCCAGAGGGTGATAAATAAAGCTTTACCAGTTCACAGGTACCGTCAGGAAGATTTTCAGTAGGATAGAATCCTGCTCCTCCAATAACCTCACCATCCAATTCTGCCACAAAATAGGCACTCTTTTCTTTTTTGAATACTTCAAATAAGTGATCGGTACTGTCATCGTAATAAACAGTGCCAGGTTTATTGGCTTTAAACTCTGTTAACGTATCTCTTATTATTTTAGCCAATGTAATATTGTCTTCTAAAATGATTGTTCTTAATTCAATTTCTTTCATCTCAACTATTATTTTTTCAAACTTAGCCAAAATAGGGTATGCCGTAAAATATAATAGCCTCAAATTTTGAGGCTATTATATTTTATATATTTTAAAAACTAGTAGGAAGGAAATCCACCAATTCTTTTATTGCTGTTATTATAAACAGATAAGTTACAACTCTTATCATCCTGGGTTCCAAAATAGCCAATTCTCGAATCATTATTATTATATATGCTTAAACGGCCTCCCACTTCTGGGGTTGACATTACCACTGTTTCAATTTCGTTGTTGGATAATGACATATATCCTCCACCATTTGCAGTACGAGTAAGCCAAACAAGTTTTTTGGCATTTTTGTCGTTTAGTTGTAAATAACCAGCATCGGTTTTGGTGGCACCTACTTCAAAAATTTCCTGTACATCTGAATTATATAATGCCATATATCCACCTCCTTCGGTGGTTTTGGTTACTTTAAAATTTAAATTTCCATTATTGTCAAAAGTATTAATGGCGCCAGCACCTCCTTCGGAAGTAAACAAGCGAACCAGTTTTTGGCCACCAGTAGAGTAAGTAGCTACTTGGCCATTTCCTTTTTCTTTATTCAATAATAGTAACACATTCCCATTATCATCCACTACTTGAAATGCTTTTGCTTTAATTACATCTGGTATATCTCCATTTTTTTTACCAGAAGACATTAAAATAAAGGAAAAAAATAAAACAGCACAAGAAGCAAAAATTAAACGGTAAGCTTTTAGGTTTTTTTCAAGTTTCAAAACCCTTAATTCAATCTGGTTCATAATTGTATGTTTTAGGTATGAGGAATAATTACTATTAAAGTTAGAATTATTTAATTGATTAATAAAACTTGATTAAGTGTTCAATAAGGAATAAATAGCTGTGTCTAAAAATCGACCGTTATAGCAATAGTCTTCTTTAAAATAGGCTTCTCTTATAAACCCATTTTTTTCAAGAATAGAAGCCGAAGCAATATTGTTGGGATTGATATGAGCTTCAATACTATGTAATTTCATTTCTTTAAAACCAAATTTCACTGTGGCCTGTATCGCTTCATTTGTAAGGCCGGTACGCCAAAAGTTAGGATGTAGCACATAGCCAATTTCGGCACGGTAATGTTGTTTTTTTATATTCCAAATGCAGATAGTACCAATCATGGTAGTAGGTTGTTCGGCTAAAGCAATGGCCCAAAACAAAGTTAAATTGGCATCAACATCGGCATTTATTCTTATTATAAATTCCAATGCCTCTTCAATCGTCTTCGTTCTTTCTTTTTCAATGTATTTCATCACGCTATCATCCGATCTCAGGAATTGTAATTTTTCAGCATCTGCCTCAACCATTTTTCTTAATAGCAATCTTTGGGTTTTTATTTCAGGAAAAGGAGTGAAGTTAGTTTCCAGCATAAGTACATTATTTGAGAAGTAAGTTAAATAAAAAATCCCATCAGCAATTTGCTGATGGGATTTTTTAAATAGAATTTTATTTTTTAGGCTACTGCTTTATTTACTAAAGAAGCTGCTTCACTTAAAAGGATAGCACTCTGCACTTTTAATCCACTTTCATCAATCAATTTTTTAGCCACATCTGCATTGGTACCCTGTAGGCGTACAATAATTGGGATATTAATATTCCCAATAGATTGGTAAGCATCAATTACACCTTGTGCAACCCTATCGCAACGAACAATACCACCAAAAATATTGATAAGAATAGCTTTTACTTTGGGATCTTTTAAAATAATGCGGAAACCAGCTTCTACGGTTTGAGCATTAGCAGATCCGCCTACATCTAGGAAGTTGGCTGGTTCGCCACCACTTAATTTAATCATATCCATTGTAGCCATTGCCAAACCTGCACCGTTTACCATACAGCCCACATTACCGTCTAATTTTACAAAATTCAAATTGAATTGTCCGGCTTCCACTTCAGTTGGGTCTTCTTCACTAACATCTCTTAAAGATACTAATTCGGGATGACGCATTAAAGCATTATCGTCAATATTCATCTTACAATCAACTGCAATTATTTTTTCATCACTGGTTTTAAACAATGGATTAATTTCTAACATCCCACAATCAGACTCTACATAAGCCAAGTATAAATTCGTAACAAATTTTACGCAGTTTTTAAAAGCAACACCAGATAAACCTAGATTGAAAGCAATTTTACGAGCCTGAAATCCTTCCAAAACCCCACCAGGGTAAACATATTCTTTAAATATTTTTTCAGGAGTTTCATGTGCTACGTCTTCAATATTTACACCTCCTTCAGTACTGTACATGATTACATTTTGACCACTGGTTCTGTCCAGCAAAATGGACAAATAGAATTCTTTAATTGGATTTGCTCCATCATAATATACATCCTGTGCTACTAATACTTTATTTACCAATTTACCAGCCTCACCGGTTTGAATGGTTACCAAAGTACCACCCAAAAGATTTTGAGCTATTTGTTTAACATCTTCAGCGGTTTTACCAACAGCTACGCCACGTTGTTCAGTACCAATGATGGTGCCTTTTCCTCGTCCGCCTGCGTGAATTTGGGCTTTTACAACTGCAAACTTGCTGCCGTATTGGGTATGAATTTGCTTATAAGCCTGTTCCGCTTCGCCGGGAGTATTGCAGGGAATGCCCTCCTGTACTGGAACATTATACTTTTTTAATAGTTCTTTAGCCTGGTATTCGTGAAGATTCATAGTAGAAAAATTTTTGCGAAGATAAGAAACTGTGCTCAGTTTTTTGAAAGCTTAGTTGTGTCACTTCTTACTTGCTCCAATCTGTTAAGGATCAAACTCTCAACTTCCCTTTAACAATATCTGCCTTACCTTTGGCAGAAATTAGCTATCAGCTTAAGAATTTATCAATGAAAAAATCGATTGCCGTATTATTGTTGGTTTTCCTCATTCAGTTTTGTTTTGGACAGGAGCCTGATGTATTAAATCAGGTGGGAGGTCGTTTAAGCAATTTCAAGGGAAATACTTCTTCTAAAGATACCCTTGGGTTTCAGCACCGTGATGACAGTAAAGATTCCATTGCCATCAGTTTTAAATTTCTCGATTCTATTCGTAGTATTCCTTTTGATTCTACCATTAATGATTTTGATAAATACTTTTCTGTTCCCTCTTCATATCTCTATTTAGGTAATAATGGCGCCGCTGCTATTCCTTTAATCTTTTCACCAAATACAAAACCTGGTTTTGATGCCGGTTTTCATGCCTTTGATATTTATAGATATACTTTAGAGCAAACCAAGTTTTATAAAACCAACCGGCCTTTTACACAACTCAATTATCAGTTAGCTTCGGGTAAGGAGCAAATGATAAAAGCATTGCATACTCAAAATCCAAGACCCAACTTAGGATTTGGATTTGATTACCGACTGATTAGTTCCCCCGGTTTTTTTGTTACCCAAAATAGTAATCATAAAAGTTATCGATTGTTTAGTAATTACCAGGGGAAACGAAAAAGATATGCTGCCAATTTTGTGATGTTGGGAAACAACATTAGAAATTCGGAAAATGGAGGGATCACTAATGATTCTTTGTTGAAAAATCCTAACCATAAGAAAAGGCATTCGGTGCCAGTGAATTTGGGGAATGCCAATTTATTTGAACCCAATCCTTTTTTAACTGCGGTAAGCACCGGAAATATTTATAAAGATTTCAGCATCTTCATCCGCCAGTCGTATGATATTGGTAAAAAAGATTCTATTGCCATTAATGACAGTACTACCGAATACTTGTTTTATCCTAAACTAAGGGCCCAACATAGTTTCACTTACAATACGCAACACTATTTGTATAAGGATGATAAAGCCGATTCTACCATTTATAAAAACTGGTATAATATAACGCTTAGAAGGCCTCTTGATAGTTTTTATGTACAAGATAAATGGAGTATTATCCGTAATGATTTTTCATTGCTACAGTTTCCCGACACTAAAAATTCGGGTCAGTTTTTGCAAGTAGGGGCAACCTTAGAAAATATTAAGGGGGAGTTAAAAACAGGAACCAGGAATTTTTACAATACCATCATCCATGGAGAGTACCGTAATAAAACCCGTAACAAACTTTGGGATGTATTAGCTAAAGTAGAGTTTTATACAACCGGATTAAATAGTGGAGACTATAGTGCTTTTGCAACTATAGGCCGGCATGTAAATAAAAATGTGGGTGATATAAGGCTATTCTTTAAAAATACAAACCGAACCCCATCCTTTATATTTAATGATGCTTCAAGCTTTAATTTATCTAATCCTGGAATTACTCAAAAAGAAAATATCATTTCTTTTGGAGCCGAGTTCAATAATCAGTTTATGAATCTGGCTGTAAAAAATCATATCCTTACCAACTATACTTATTTCAGTAATTTATACCAGACCACTCAAAGTAGCAAACTGATTAATTTGTTACAAGTAAATGCGTCTAAAAAAATAAGGCTATCAAAAAAATGGCATTGGTATGCCGATGTAACAGCTCAATTGATTGATGGCAGTGCTCCAATAAAACTGCCATTACTTTTTACAAGAAGCAGGTTAGCTTATGAAGGCATTCATTTTAAAAACCTGAGTATGAGTGCTGGATTGGAAGTGAGGTATTTTACCCCTTTTGAAGCCAATAATTATTCCCCAGTGATGGGACAGTTTACCCCTCAGGATAGTTTTAAGCTAAAGAACTTGCCCGATATACATGCTTTCTTTCATTTTAGAATCAAAGGATTTGTGGCATACATACGTGCCGAAAACTTAAATACAGTAAGTTTTACCAATGGTTTTGGCTTTATCAATAACAATTTTGCTGCTCCTCATTACCCAACACAGGGTTTTATTTTTAGATTTGGTATTCAATGGGCATTTGTAAATTAACCAATTACAGTCTTGTTAAAAGAATACTCTATTTTAACTGAATTAGTAATTTTCCGTAATTCTGATGTAGTTTTGTGTAGCAGATGAAAAAAATCTATATAGGCATACTTACAATTGTATACATGGCAGTCTCAACCGGGATAGCTATGGAGATACATTATTGTATGGGAAAACAAGCTGGTATGGAATTTTATGGTTCAACCAGCGATAAGTGTGGTAAATGTGGCATGACAGAAAAAGACAATGGTTGCTGCCATGATGATCATCAATTTTATAAGTTAGATGATTCGCACAATACCGTGTTTAATGACATTAGTTTTGGAACCGATGAGATTACACTAGTTAATGAATTTACTCTGTTTGACTGGCAAACTCCTATTAATACCGCTTTAAAATCTATTAACAACCACTCACCCCCCGACTATGCAGAACCCTCTTTCCGCATATTAAATTGCGTTTTCAGAATTTAGAATGAATACAGTTTTTGAACAGTAATAGTGATCCATTATTGCTGAATGATGCTATATGCATGATTTTAACAATTACTCATTTTAAATTATTATACAATGAAAACATTATCATTATTTGCCGTTTTAATATTCGGCATATTCTCATCAAATACATCAATTGCACAATCGGTAAAAACTGAAACTATAAAGGTTTGGGGCAATTGTGGTATGTGTAAAACAAAAATTGAAAAAGCAGCCAAAACAGCTGGGGCTAAAACAGCCAGTTGGGATGAAGATACCAAGGAGTTAAAAGTATCTTATGCAGTTAATAAAACATCTTCAACAAAAATTCAAGAAGAGATAGCTAAAACTGGATACGACACACAAGACTTTACTGCACCTGATGCTGTTTATAGCAAATTGCACGGATGTTGCCAGTACGACAGAAAAAGTTCAGACGCTTCCAATGTAAAATGTTGCGATCATGCTGATTGCGGTAAAACAGCGGATTGTTGCAAAGGAATGGACTGTTGCAAAGGTAAAACTTGCGCTAAAGTTGATGGAACTGCAAAAGCTTGTTGTACAGAAGATGGTTGCAAAAAAGATGCAGCTCATTGTAAAGAAGCTAATTGTTGTAAGGACAAAGCATGTTGCAAATCTTAATTTTTTAAAATAATTAATTATGAAAAAGATACTAATGATATGCCTTGTGCTTATTTCCATGCAATCCAGCGCACAAGTTGAATCTGTAACCATTCAGGCAAGTGGATTAACCTGCAGTATGTGTAGTAATTCCATTTTTAAAGCGCTACAGTCTTTAGAATTTGTTGATAAGGTTGAACCAAATATTCAAAATTCCACATTTCTTATTTCATTTAAGCCAAAAGCTGTTATTGAATTTGATCAGTTGAAAGGAAAAGTAGAAGACGCTGGTTTTTTTGTAGCCAATTTCACTGTGGCTATGAATTTTGATCAACTTGCAGTTACAAATGATACACATGTCACAATTGGAAAATCAGAGTTTCATTTTATTAATGCCAAAAGCCAGATTTTAACCGGATTGAAAACATTTCGACTTCTTGACAAAGGATATGTATCTGCCAAGGAGTATAAAAAGAATAGCAGCTTTACAAAAAAGGATTGCTACAAGTCTGGAGATGAGGCTGGCATTAGAATTTTTCACGTAACTATTTAATTCACCGGCTGAACAGTTATTAACTGTACTGCCTTTATATTTTATATTATGAAACGATTGTTTTTTCTGTCGTTGGTATGTGTCATACAATCTGCTAAAGCGCAGGAATTGTTTGTATATACAGAGCCTGCCAGTAATATGGCGGCCAAAAGCATTGGTATCCGTATGAGCAATTATATTATGGATGAAATAAATAGCCCCAAAATAAATTATCACATGATGCCTGAAATTATGTGGGGCGTTTCCAGAAATCTAATGATACATGGTGTAAGTTTTATTAGTAATAGAAATAATAGTTTGATTACTGAAGGTGGAGGTATTTATTTTAAATACAGATTTTACAGTGTGGATGAAGTGCATAGCCATTTTAGAGTAGCAGCTTTTGGGAGGTATAGCTATAATAACAGTGATGTTCATCAAACAGCGATTGATTTAAATGGACATAATGCCGGATACGAAGGTGGATTGGTTGCAACCCAATTAATAAACAAAGTAGCTATTTCTGGATCTGCTTCAGTTTTACATGCCACCGATAATGATAAAGAGAAGTTTATTTATGGCGATGAAAATCGTAATGGTATGAACTATACTTTATCGGTTGGAAAATTGATGTTACCAAAAGTATATACAAGTTATAAGCAAACCAATTTAAATTTAATGTTTGAAATGTTAGGGCAAACTAATTTCAATCAAGGTAATTCTTATTTAGATATGGCACCTTCTATGCAGTTTATCGTAAATAGTAAAATGCGATTTGATATTGGATACAGGTATCCACTTATTAAACAACTTACTCGAACTTCTCCTCAGGGATTATTATTAAGGTTCGAGTATAATTTCTTTAATGTTTATTAAACGTATCATGATGAAAAAAATATTTTTAATTTCCCTTTTAACGGCATGCTCTTTTGTTGTAATCGCACAATTAAAAATTGGAAGCCTGTCACCCGAAATTTCATTGCCAAATGTATTAGATAAAGAAGACTCACTTTCTTCTCTAAAAGGGAAAGTAGTGTTAATAGATTTTTGGGCAAGTTGGTGTGCTCCATGTAGAGATGCCAATCCTTATTTAGTGAAACTCTATAATAAATACAAAGAAAAAGGGTTTGAAATTTATGCCGTGTCAATCGATACAAAAAAAGAAGCCTGGCTTAAAGCAATCAAGAAAGATAAATTAAACTATACGCTTGTTAATGATAATAAAGGCTGGAATTCGAAAACTGGAGAACAGTATTTTATTGATCAAATACCCACCAATTTTTTGTTAAACAGAGAGGGGAAAATTGTTGCCATTAATTTAGAAGGGAAGGAATTGTTTGATAAGGTAAGCACATTGGTGAAAGAATAAAATTAAAATGGCATCAGGTTTTACTGATGCCATTTATTAAATTGTTGCTATTATTTCAAGTGCTAAGGGCTATTCTCAAAAAACGCCACATTACCTCCAACCCATTCTTTGTTTAAATTATACCTAGTTCCAATCATTTTTCCTTTACTTAATCTGGCAAGATTATGTACGGCTTTTGGTCTGTCCCAATCTTTTTTCCAAAAATAAAACAATCTTATTTCTGCTTTAGCAGGTATATCAGGCGTTTCAATCACATCGGCATATTTTACTTTCTGTTGTAAAATCCAGTTCTCTGGATCTTTTACAGCATCAATATCTGCCTGGGTTACATCAATCACTACTCCCTGTCCGGCAAAAGAAAACAATGGTTTTAAAACAAAGTTTTCTAAATCGGCAGGCAATTGCTTTAGCTCATGCAAAAAATAAGTTTTTGGAACGTAGGGATTATTGATGAAGGGCAGTGTGAATTTGCTTATGCGATAAAACCAGTTGGGATGTGGGGTCCATTCAACATCATAATCCTTAGTAAGGTCAACAACATCACCAAGCCCTTCTTGTTGTTGAAGGTCATCAAATATCAAACGATTGTAAATCCTCTTGATTGGGATTTTAGTACCATCTTTTTCGTAAAACAGCTTATTGCCTTGGGCGATAAGTTTAGTAAGGCATACAATAGAAATACCTAATAATTGTTGGGTGCAGTAAAAATCAATTCTGGTTTTTTGTTTTTCAGGAAAAATTTCCAATAGGATTACATTCTCTGGATTTAAATCCCCAACTATGATATCTTTTAACAGTTGGATGTATGTTTCTTTATTATACCCATTTAAATAAGGCGAAAAATTTGAAGGCAGATTGGCGTATTCGGCTGTCAGTTCTCCATGAAAAGCTTGAAATCCATAAAGCGTAGGGAAGCCCTGCATTTCTATTAACTGGGGTTCAAGTTCCCCTTTATCATTTTCACAAACGCCAAAATCAAATACCATAAATTCACATCGGTTGCTTTCATTTGGCACTTTTACATTTAAAGGAATACCCCGGTTGGTGAGTTCAATAAACTGAGGATGTACAATGATATCAATAATATCCTCACAGGCTTCCAACATTTTGTTTTTAAATTTATTAGGGACAAAAATGGGTGTTTCGGCATTTCTGAAATCCAGAGCACCTGGATGCAAACTTTCCAATTTTGCCATGTAGGCATCATATTTCTCTTTTGTAAAAGTGGAATTGAATTTATCTCTGAGTTCTTTTATCATGTTGTTGCGGGGCTTTAGGACTATTAACAATTGAAATAAAAATAACTTAAAAAAATCATTTCTCAGTGAAGGATGATTGTTGCTTTTGAATAGGCCTTGGTTTTGTTATAATAAAACAGTGAGATTCTTTGTACTTCGAAATGATTGGAAGGGTAGAATAAACTAAGCATTTTATACTTCTACAGGATGCATGCTATGAATAGCATAATGTAAAAAATTAGGAAGGATATGTTCGTAGGTCCACATTATTTTTTCTGGATCTCCCAAATGATCAATCATGGATTGCCATTTTTCTATACCATGGTTTTCTATCACAGTTTTTTTCTTATCCTCGGTTTGTAAATGCATACTCATACCTATAGCATCTGCTTCGGGATGAAACTGGGTGCCAATCATTTGTTCATTAAACCTTACCGCCATGATGGCTCTTTCCAAAGGTACATGTGGTCTTTCTTTTTCTATTGCCAGAATTGATGCACCCATTTGTTGAAGGGTAGCATGTTGGGGTTCTGTTACCTGATAGTCTCTGCTATCAACGGTATAAAAAGGGTCTTTCAGTCCGTTAAAAATCATTTCATTCTTTCCGTCGTTCAAAATATGAATGGGGAAGACACCAAAAGATGTGCTCTTTCTTTTACTCACTTTAGCAATTTTAAAATGCCTGCAAGCCAATTGAAAAGAATGGCAGATAAAGAATACTTGTTTTTTTTGTGATATATCGGAATGCTGATTCCAGGTTTTTATATCATTGAGCCAGCTAAAATAAATTTTTTCCCATTGGCTGTTTTCCGATTCTATTGGACTGCCTGGACCTCCAGAAGAAATATAAATATCATAATCCAAACCCGGTACTTGATTATTCAAACGTACTTCAAATTCATCCCAAGTTAAATCCAAGTTATTGGTTTCTGCAAACTGGTTTAATATCTCCCTTATACAACGCATGCCTTGATTGGCAAATCCTTCATACAAATCCAAAATAGCAACACGGATAGATTTTTTTTCGGTCCCATTCATGCTGCAAACATAACTAATATTTTAGAAGCTGTTTTTAGTAGGAGCCAACTTTTATTAACCTATTGTGGACAGTTTGCTTACATAAAAAAGAAATCAAACATTTAAATTGTATCGATCAATTATTGTATTAAAATTACAGTGCCAGTCATTTCAACTGTTCTACCGTTTTTGTCTACACCTTTAATAATCCAAACATAAGTACCACTCGATGCTTTTTTACCTTTGTGCGTACCATCCCATCCTTTTAACCATTGCGTAGTTTGAAACATTAAATCGCCATAACGATTAAATACCCTGAAATAATCGGTGCTGCGGATACCTACCGGAATTGGTCGGAAAATATCATTCAACCCATCGCCATTGGGCGAAAATGCATTGGGTAAATAATAGGTAGGGCCTTCATATACTTTAATAAATAAATCATCGGTTCCTGTGCAACCTATGGCATCAGTAATAGTTACTGTAAAATAAGTATCGTTATAAAGTGTTGCCAATGGATTAGCAATAAAAGGATTGTTTAAAGGGGTAAAAGGGCTCCAATTATAAACTGTACCACCACTGCCCAATAATTGGTGAGGCCTTCCTAAAACAGCATTAGTATCATTACCTGCAAATGCAGGAATAGGAGGTTGCATAATTACCCACATGGTATCGGTTACCGAAAAATTGCAACCATAATTGTCTGTAACTGTTAAAACATATTGTTGCGTACTGTCTGGTGCTGCTGCTGTTATTGCGGTATTGGGTGTTGCTAATTTTGCTGTTGGAGACCAGGCATAATTTACAGTGCCTGATGTATTGGATACAGAGCCAGTTAAGGTTGCGGTTGTTTTGTAACAAATAGTGGTATCGTTTCCTGCAAAAGCTACTGGCTTTTTAAGAATGTTGATGGTAACACTATCTACTCTAGTACAAACACCCCATCTAGCTATTAAGTAATATTTTTTATCCGTTGGAGCTGTAATTGTTGCATTAGCAATGGTATCGTAATTAATTTCTCCTGCAATAAATGTAGGGAAGGTTGACCATTTAAAGATATTGGTTTGGGCATTGGTTTGAGGCGTAAATGTTATGGAATTGCCTTTGCATATCAAACTGTCGGGTCCTAATTCTAAACGCATGGTATCATTTAATAACACTGTAGAAGTTGTATTGGCAATACAGTTATTTGCATCTCGTACCCTAATACTATAAAACCCACTTGGTACAGTAAAAATGTTTGTTGAAACGTAGTTGACACCATTGTCAATAGAGTATTGATATGTCGTAGTACCTCCCGCAGCAGTGATAGTAATAACTCCATCATTGTTATAACAAGATGATGGGATATTAGTTGCCGAAACAGTTAAAACTGTTGGTTGGTTTAACACGAAAGTAAAAGGATATATACAACCCAATGCATCCCTCAATAAAAAATTATATGTACCAGCAATAAGTCCAGTAAATAATGGGCTGGTTTGATATGATGTTCCTGCATTAATGGAATACTCATAAGGAGCAACGCCGCCACTGGCATTAATACTAATAGATCCATTATTGTTGCCATTACAAAGCGGCATTGTGTTGGTAGATGTTGCTGTAATAGCTGGATTAGTAGTAAGTGTTATTGAGTTTGTTCCAGTACAACCAATAGCATCTGTAAATACAATAGTATAAGCACCAGGCGCCAAACCAGTAAAAGTATTGGGGCCTTGTTGAGGACCACCATTTAATGAATACTGATAAGGGGCATTCCCGCTTGTTGGTACGATGGTTATTGAACCATTATTTAAATTAAAACATGGTGGATTAACGGAGCTGATGGTTGAAGTTAATGAAGCGCCTTGTACTACAGTAATTGGAAAAGTACCACTGCACATAAACACATCTCTTATAGTAACAGAATGTACTCCTGAAGGAACATTAATGAAAACATTCCCTAGTACAAAGGGGCCACCATCTAAAGAATATGAATAAGGAGCAGTACCACTTGTTGGAGTTACAGTAATAGTTCCATTACTAACTGTAGGACAACTTGTAGGAGTAGAACTTAAACTGGCAGTTATGGGCGTATTACCTGCCACCACCGTAATAGAAAGAGTGCCTATACAACCTGCAGCATCAGTAAAAATAACTGTATGAGCCCCCGGAGCAACGTTAATAAAAACATTGCTTGGTTGTGATGGGCCTCCATCTAATGAATATGAATAAGGTGCCGTGCCACCTGTTGGTGTAACAGTAATTGTACCATCCATTGATAAAGGGCAAGAAGTTAATGTAGCTGAAATAGTACCTGGAATAGTGCTGTTTGTACCAACAGTGCCAGTTAAAGTATTAGTACAGCCGGTTGCATCAGTAATAACTACAGTATATAAACCTGCAGCTAAGCCAGTAAATGTATGTGGCCCAGGAACAGTTACCGGTGCTCCTCCATTCAATGTATAAGTAAAAGGACTGGTTCCTGAACTTGGTGTAGCAGTTAATGTTCCTACACTTGCTCCACAAGTTGTTGGAGCGGTAGTAATAGTTGCAGGCAAAGAGTTTTGTCTTAGTATATAAACAGTATCTAAACTGTAAATGGTTAAAGCTGGATTGTCAATTTTCTCATAGGTTGTTTTTACAACATACAGTGTAGTAACATTTGGAGGAGGGCAAACATTGGTAAAGTTCCATTCAAAAGTATTGGCATTTATTCTACTGGTATCGCCTGTGGCGATAACGGTAGCAGAAGCATTTAGTAGTTCTACAGACCGGTACAAATGAGTTCCCTGGTTGGGAATAAAACGCCAAGTTTCATTCATGCCAATTGAACCCCAAGGTGCACTGGCAGCTGTTCGTCCTGGAGCCATAATTCCTTTTGTACGAGTAGCATCTTGTAATCCTATCATGGCTCTGCCCTGGTTCCATCCTGTACAAATTTGCTTGTCAGCTACAAAAATTTCTATAATACCCGTAGACTCGTGTAATATGATTTGATGTGTATTTTCAAAAAGAGAATTACAAGCTGTTAAAAAAAGTGGGATTTTAAAAAAACTTAATACCCATTTTCTGTTGGGAGTTGTTCCTCTCACATCATATTTTATTTGTCTGGTGGGAGAAGAAGTAACACTTGGATCCAAATCGTGATAAGGGCCCATGATCAAACTTTGGTCATATAAACTGTCGGGTAAGTTTATTGGCGTTCCAATTGTTGCACTCAAAGTACCTACATTTCTTAAAATACCATAATGAGAAAACCCACCAGCTTTCGATAAATCAAAACTGATATAACCATTGGTACTTACTACCAGGGAACTTTGATTGACACCATAAAATGGAAAATTGAAACCTATGGGAATGACTGAGGAATACCTGTCATCAATTGTTAATGAAGTTGGAGTGCCCGGTACACCAGGATTTACAAGTGGATAACATGCAGCATTTGCAGTTGTATTCACAAAACTATAATCAGTTGCCAATCCTCTTAAATCGGGGAATTGAACATTTAATGTAAGACAAGGGGGCCCACAAGCCACTGTAATATTGCGTGGGCATGTAAAAGACAAATTCTGTGCAAATGAAATTTGAAAACCAGATACGGCCATAAAAAATACGAGTAGAAATTTCCTCATTAACTTATCAATTGATTTTTATACAATGGATGAAGATAAATAAATTCTATTAAGTGAGATATATGTTAAAAATCCCACTTTACAAATGCCTCCATGGCAGCATATTGAGTTAAGCCAAGCTGTGTATATAACTGTGCCGTATGGGCATTAAGTTCTTCGGCATGTTGCCAAAACTCCCGATCATCGCTTCCAGATGTTACAAATATTTTATTTTTTCAGACACTTATCTATAAACATCTTTTCTATTTCCCAGATCAATTACTGTAACTAAAAGCACATCATCCAAAATGTCATATATAATGCGGTAATCGGCAACCCGAATGCGGAAACCATCTCTTCCTTTTAATTTCTTATAACCATCCGGGCGGGGATTTTCAGCAAGTTTAAGTATAGCATTTTTTATTTTAGAATAAAAAGGGTCATCAATCTTCTCTAAGGTTTTTAGTACAGCTTTTTCAATCCTAACCTTATACATGTTTTTTTCTTTTGGCTTCAATTTGTTTAAACGCTCTTTCTGCATCTACAAAGGTTTGCTTCTTTTTTTTTGTAGCATCATAGCGTTTAA
Source organism: uncultured Chitinophagaceae bacterium (assembly GCA_947085175.1). Classification (GTDB taxonomy): domain Bacteria; phylum Bacteroidota; class Bacteroidia; order Chitinophagales; family Chitinophagaceae; genus Ferruginibacter. The sequence goes on along the minus strand of CAMTVJ010000005.1, from coordinate 75,773 downwards.
TATCTTCTAGGTCTTCCAGTTCTTCCATTATTGAATTAAACTGTTTCGCAGGTATAATAACTAATTTTTTGCCTGCTGTATCTTTTATGTATTGTGGAGTTATTGTGATCATAGTGTTTTATACTTTTAATTCACTGTTAAGGTACGAAACTATTTTTTAAAATTTCCACCTTACAAATGCCTCCATAGCAGCATATTGAGTTAAACCGAGTTGTGCATATAAATGGGCAGTATGGGCATTGCGTTCTTCGGCACGTTGCCAAAACTCCCGATCATCGCTTCCTTGAAAAGGCACACTGTCTTTTTGTGATTGGTGTATGAAAATGCCATGACGTTTTTTAATGATCTGATCGGGACTCATGGGAACAGCCATTTCAATTTCAGTAATATCCCATTCCTGCCAGGCTCCTTTGTAAAGCCATAACCAACAATTGTCAATCCAACTTACGCCTTTTGCCTTCAATCTTTTCAATGCCAAGATCACTACATCAAAACAAACTTTGTGAGTACCATGCGGATCGGCAAAATCGCCGGCGCAATAAATTTGATGGGGTTGAATTTTATTTAGCAGGTCCATTGTTTGTTGAATATCGGCTTCAGCCAACGGATTTTTTTCTATGGTACCCGTTTCATAAAAGGGGAGGTTCATAAAATGGATATGGTCTTCTGGTATGCCTACATATTTGCTGGTAGCTTTTGCTTCGCACCTTCTGATTAAACCTTTAATGGCTCTTATGTTATCGGTATCTTTTTCGGTCGATTTTTTAATTCTTAAAAAATTAGTTGCTTCTTCTAAAATGGCTTTACTCTTGGTTTCATCAATATCAAACATGGTTTCAAATCCCACGGCAAAATCAATAAACCGAGTTACAAATTCATCGGTTACAGCAATATTGCCACTAGTTTGATAGCCCACATGAACTTCATGCCCTTGATCTTGTAGTCGCATAAATGTTCCACCCATGCTAATAATGTCATCATCGGGATGAGGGGAGAAGAGTAAAACCTTTTTTGGGAAGGGTTCATTACGTTCGGGATGGTTGGTTCTGTAGGCCGAAGGTTTACCACCTGGCCAACCAGAAATACTATCTCTTAACAAATAATAAACCTGTAAATTAATTTCGTAGGCATCTCCTTTTTCAACCAAAAGGTCACTGAGACCATGATCGTTGTAATCATTGTTGGTTAAACTTAAAACAGGCTTTTGCATTTTTAAAGCAAGATTGATGACTGCCCTTTTTATCAATGGAACTGTCCATTCACATTCACCCGTAAGCCATGGACTTTTAAATCGGGTAAGTTCGGCAGCACAGGTTTCATCTATTACAAAAGTACAGTCGTCGTGGTTTTGTAATAGAGAAGCAGGTATTTCTTCGGTTACATCGTTTTCAACAGCTTTTTTAACAACCTGAGCTTTGTCCTGCCCCCAGGCCATTAAAATAATTTTTTTAGATTTTAAAATAGTACTTATCCCCATAGTGATGGCCATCCTGGGAACTTGGCTCATGTTACCAAACTCGTAAGCATTAGCAATTCGAGTGCTGTTGTCTAAAGTAATTAACCGTGTTTTGGAATGTATGCTACTGCCGGGTTCATTAAATCCTATATGCCCATTTACACCAATACCTAATATTTGTAAATCCAATCCACCTGCTTCTTCAATTTGTTTTTCATAATTAATGCAATGTGCTTTTACCTGGTCCTTTGCCAACATTCCATTAGGGAGGTGATAATTGTTGGGGTCGATGTCGGTTTGTTCAAATAAATTCTTGCGCATAAAATAATGATAGCTCTGTAAAGCATCTTTATCCATGGGATAATATTGATCGAGATTGAACGTGATCACATTTTTAAAACTCAGTCCTTCTTTCTTATGCAGTCTTACTAACTCGGCATATAAAGTTTTGGGAGAAGACCCAGTTGCTAAGCCAATGATGGTTTTTTTGCCAGATGCTTCTTTTTCTTTGATGAGTGTTGCAATTTGCTGGGCAATAAAAACAGAACCAGCAATTGAATCTGGGAATATGGAAACCGGTATTTTTTCTAAAGAATCGGAGATATCTATTTTAGTCATATAAGTTTGTTGGAGCTGTCAGGCCACTACAAAAAGCAATTGCCATAAATAAAGAAGGCATATGTAAGTGTTCTGAAATTAACAACTGATATTAGTGGCCAGACAGCTATTCGAACACCTAAGTTAAAAAATTCCTTCTATAATTTCATCATTCAGTTCGTAATTAAAATCAATTTCTAAATCTTTATTTGATATTCCTATAAACTGGAATGCTAAATTTTTGTTGCAGATATCTTCCTTTCGATGATAATAATAATTGAGGTACGAAGAAAAAGGCCAATCCGATAAATGATTTACAAGCTTTGTTTTTAATGGATTTTGATGGATATAGTTAAAGCAGGTTAAAATATATTCTTGGGTAGAGAAATTCTTGACTACCCCGGCTTGTTCATTTAATAATTTAGCTTTTGTTTTCTTTTGAAAAAGGTTACCTGTTGTATTGTTTTGTATGTTGATGGCTTTAGTATAAGAGCTTAATGTTTTGCCAATTGATTTCGAGAGGTTCTGTAAGTGGGTTTCCTTTCCGGCTAAAACAACATTTTTGCAACCCTCTTCCTTTGGTATTAACATCAAATGAAAATGGTTGGGCATTAGACAATAGCACAGAATATCAGCATAGGATTTCCATTCTGTTTTTATTTTATTGAGAAAATAAATGTAGTTGGCTTGTGTAAAAAAGATCGGTTGCTTGTTGTTACCCCTATTGTAAACGTGATAGGTTTGGAAGGGTTCGAAATGCATGGGCGTACATTTTTGTTTAAAGTTGTATTTAAACTTACAAATTAATTACGTGTTAGGCCACTAAATAATTTATCCTGTCTTTTAATACTTTTTAAGTTTTATGTGGTCTTATAGTGCAAGTTTCTTTTTAGTGGCCTTACAAGTACAGTTTACGTGTCTGGCCACTAAATAATTTATCCTGTCTTTTAATACTTTTTAAGTTTTATGTGGTCTTATAGTGCAAGTTTCTTTTTAGTGGCCTTACAAGTACAGTTTATGTGTCTGGCCACTAAATAGATTATACTGGCTTGGAATGCTAATTGAAACTTAGTGATTTTAAATGGTAAGGGTTTTTGTAGTGGCCTGACACTTATTCCACTTCAATCTCATCTACAAACAACCATGCAGGATTGCCAGCACCAGGTTTCCCAGAGGGGATGATACCATAGTTTTTTGCCCTTACTTGGATGTATCTGCAGAATTTTTCTTTTTTTATTTCAATTGATTTTAAATTATCATCAGCGTTAACATCTATGGTCATTAATTCTACAGGGGGATACCGAGAAATCCCTGCGGTATCAATAAATGGGATATAGGACACTTCAACCTGGCTTGGTAAATAAATCCAACTGCCGGTTTGTTTAAGTACATGTAAAGTAACTTTTGAAATATTCATTTCTTTTCCTAGGTCGATGGTTACATCCAAATCAGTACCTAAAAAACCTAAAAACTCAGAAGATTTTACTAGCCCTTTTTCATTTTGCACACCATCAACCAAAGTAAAAGCGCCGTTGCCTGGGTAAGATTTACTTGGTTCAGTTTTGATGGTAATTTTTTTGCCTGTGGCTTTGTTTAAGGAAAATGATTGCCATATCTGAGATTTGTTGTTTTTCAGTTTCGCATTTATTAACTGACTATTATTTAGTATTAATGGTTTGTTATAAAGAAAAACGCTATCTGAGGCATAAATATAAATGGGTTCATTTAGCTTACTTTCTAATTTCCAAAGAACACCTTTAAAATCTTCAGTTGGTAATACCGTAGCCTTCAAATCATAATATGCTTTACTATAATTAATCTTTTGTTTATCCAGCCGTTCCAAAATTATCGGCAACCTTCTTTCAAAACCTTTCCAGTCACGTTTTTCTTTTGGGCTCCATAAAACCTCACTCAGGGCAATCATTCGTGGAAACATCATGTATTCAACCTTGCTTGTATTCTGCATATACTCTGTCCACATATTAGCTTGTGCGCCTAAAACATATTTTCCTTCTTCAATAGTAAGTTCTTTGGGGATGGGTTCATAAGCATATACTTTTTCAATGGGGTTATAGCCCCCAATGGTTATACTGTCTTCATTTTTACTTTGGGTATGGTCAAAATAAACTGGGTTGCCTGGTGTCATAATCACTTGGTGCTTTTGTTTGGCCGCTTCTATACCACCTGCTTCGCCACGCCAGCTCATTACTACGGCATTAGGCGCCAAGCCACCTTCCAATATTTCATCCCAACCAATTAAAGTTTTACCCTTGCTGTTTAAATATTTTTCAATGCGTTGCACAAACCAGCTTTGTAATTCATGTTCATCTTTTAGGTTATTATCCATCATCCGTTTTTGGCAGGCAACACAAATTTTCCAGTGTGATTTGGGGCATTCATCGGCACCCAAATGAAAATATTTTGAAGGGAATAGGGCAATCACTTCGTCAATAACATGCTCTAGAAATATAAAAGTTGAATCTTTACCTGCACAAAAAACATCATCAAAAACACCCCAGGTTTCCTGCACCAGTTTTATCCTTCCTTTCTTTTGCTCATCAATACTTTTTTGTGATATCATGACGGCAGGTATCTCAGTAGGCTTTTCCGGAAAACAACTTAGCCAGGGATAAGCAGCTATGGCGGCACTACTATGGCCCGGCATTTCAATTTCGGGTATCACATCAATGTATCTTTCCTTGGCGTATGCTACCACTTCTTTAATTTCTTCTTGTGTATAAAACCCGCCGTAATATTTATTATCACTTCCTTTGCCGGGGTAGCGGCCAATGATGGTTCCGTTTCTCCAGCCACCAATCTTAGTTAGCTCTGGGTATTTTTTTATTTCAATCCTCCAACCTTGGTCTTCGGTTAAATGCCAGTGGAATGTATTGTATTTATATGCTGCTAAATAATCAATATATTTTTTGATAAAGGAAACAGGGAAGAAGTGGCGTCCTACATCAAGGTGCATGCCCCTATATGGAAAGCGGGGCTCATCTGTAATTCCTAGCTTGGGTAATTTTATTGTAGTAGTACTCTTTACTTCATTCGTTGGTATTGAATTTTCAATGATTTGTAGAAGTGTTTGAATACCCTGGAAAATAAATTCTCCTTTATTTGCCACAATTAAAACAAGTTTGTTATCAATTACAACTGAATGACTAGGCCCTGGCCATTTACTTTCTATTGATAGGTCTAGTTGTATACTGCTTTCATTTATTTTAGCTTTTCTATCTGTTGCAATCGGTAGATTGAATCCTGTAATTTCTTTAATTCTGGATTGCAGGTAAACCCCAATCTTTTCCAATTCAATATTGTGAGGAACTATTGTAATTGTAGTTTGTTCGTTTAAATTAAAAGTTCCTTCATTCAATGTTAAATGTGCAGGCATAGGCACCAGATATAATTGGGTTTGTCCAAAAACTAGTATACCATTAAGTAGTAAAACAATTGAAAGTAATTTCTTCATATTAATTCTTGATTACAGGTAAAATAATCTTACTGGCATTTGCCCCATCATGATAAATTTTGATGGTAGCTTTTTGGAAATCGCTGTCATCGGCTTTATATATGTCTATGAATTTTTGAGGGTTTCTATCGGCTAATGGAAACCAACTACTTTGAATCTGAATCATCAACTTATGGCCTTTTTTAAAAGTATGAGCCACATCGGGTAGGGTATATTTTACCTGGGTTATTTTTCCGGGGATAAAAGGTTCTGGCTTTTCGAAACTGTTACGGAATTTGCCTCTCATAATTTCTCCACGTACTAACATTTGATAACCACCCATAGGATATTGCCCCCTCCCGGCCTCCCCCGAAGGGTGAGGAGAATCGTAGTGAAAGTTATCGGGAAAAACATCAATTAGTTTTACCACAAAATCGGCATCGGTGGTAGAAAGACTTATCATTAGATCGGCAACTAATGGACCACCTAAAGTTAGATCTTCAGCTAAAATACCAGTTGTAAAAGTCAACACATCAGGCCTGCGACTAGCAAAGCGTTGGTCATCGGTCATGTATTCCCTTGTTCTACCCAAGTGTACATCTTCGGTATATGGTACGGGATGTGCAGGGTCACTAATGTACTCACTAAAACTGTTTCCTGAATTTGTATTGGTAAAAGATAATGTCCCGTTTTGAGAAGTATATATATTCTTAAACTCCATTTCTTGTGGAGGCCATGATTTTAAATTTTTCCATTCGTTTTCACCTGTAAAAAAAATATTGGCTTCGGCAATGCCATTTACTGTTCCCTTCAACTTTAAATAAAAATTAAAGAAAGGGATTTCAATGTTTTGCTGATAGTATTCACTTGTTTTTTTACCAAAACGTACATTGCCCAAATACGATCCATCACCCCGGCCACCCCAGCCACCATGTACCCAAGGCCCCATTACTAGGCGGTTATCGGTATTGTTGTTTTTTTCTTCAATGGCTTTATACAAACTCCAGGCGCCAAAACAATCTTCGGCATCAAACAAGCCACCCACTACCAACATGGCAGGTTTAACATTGGTTACAAAATTTCTAACATTACGGGCCTTCCACCAATCATCGTAATTAGGATGATTGTACAAGTCTTTCCAAAAAGCAATACTATCACCCATCAATTTGGCAAAGTTTTTCAAAGCACCCGTTTTCAAATAAAAGTCATAATTATCCTGAGAAGGGATTCTAAAACCCGGACTGGATACTTTTGTAGGTTCGGGCCTTGGTTTTCCAAATCCTGAGTAGAAATTGAAGCCATCCATTAAAAAGAAAGCACCATTATGGTGAAAGTCGTCGCCAATAAACCAATCGGTAACAGGCGCCTGCGGACTCACCGCTTTTAAAGCCGGGTGGTTACTTAAAGAAGCCATAGTGGCATAAAATCCTGGGTACGAAATACCAAAGCATCCCACTCTTTTATTATTGCCTGGTATTGCATTGATCATCCATTCAATGGCATCGTAAGTATCACTTGCTTCGTCAAATTGTTTACCGGTCTTATTAGGGTTAAAAGGACGAACATCTTCAAAAACTCCTTCGCTCATCCAGCGTCCACGTACATCTTGTATGGCAATGATATATCCTTCCTTTAGGTAATTAAGCCAATACGATTCATATAAACGAGGATTAAACTCATCCTCTCCATAAGGACGACAAGAATAGGGTGTTCTATTTAAAAGAATAGGATGTTTTACCGAACTGTCTTTTGGAATGTAGAATGCAGAGAATAAACTACTGCCATCCCTCATAGGAACCATTCGTTCAATTTTAAAATAGTTTTCTCTTACCCAAATTGAATCAAAATTTTTGGCTTCTACATTTGAAAAAAGTAAAGAAGATAAAACGAGTAGGACGAATATTTTTTTCATTTGATGTGTATTAGAGTGTTAAATTTAACAAAACTAAATTGTATATGACTACCAAACGGGATGAACGGATTAACCAATTTTATTCTTCTTTTCAACAACTGGATGCAGATGGTATGAACAGTTGCTATAGTAATGACATTATTTTTTTTGATCCTGTGTTTGGATTATTAAAGGCGGATGAGGCTAAAGCCATGTGGGAAATGTTGTGTAAAAATGCTAAAGATTTTTCATTAATCTATGCCAATATTCAGCATTTGGATGAGGAATATAGTACCTGCGAATGGGTGGCCAGTTATACATTTTCAAAAACTGGGAAGAGGGTTGTAAACAAGATAAAAGCCAATATGCGTTTCGAAAATGATATGATTGTAGAACACAGCGATGCTTTTAGTTTACACCGATGGTGCAGCCAGGCTTTGGGTTTTAGTGGCTGGCTTTTTGGATGGAACCGTTTTTTTCAACGAAAAATACAAAATGGTGCCCATAAGAATTTGATGAAGTATATGGCTTCAAAAGGTTGAAATTCTAATAACAACAATTAAATTTCTTTTTTATTTACCAAACCAAAACGTTCAATCATAGGAAACTTGTTTGATTATTTAAACTGGCCTGCCATTGCAGTTGCTGCATTGGCTTATTTTGCTTTAGGATCTTTATGGTATTCTCCGCTACTATTTGTAAAAAAATGGATTGCTTATTTAAACATTGATGTTATGCACCCGATGCTAAAAAAGGGATGGCAGCTATGTTTGGTGGTTCATTAATTTTGATGATCGTTCAATGTATTGCCATTGCTATACTGGCAGAAAGGCTAGACATTAGAGGAGATGGATGGATGAGTGGTTTAAAACTGGGCGCCATAACAGGCATTTGCTTTTGTGCTACCACCATTGGAGTTAATTATCTGTATGAGAAAAAACCAATGGGCTTATTTTTAATTAATGCTGGCTATGCCTTGGTTGGTAATATTATTGCTGGGGTAATTATTTGTAGCTGGTACTAATGGGTTTGAAGGGATCAAAAGGTTTAATAAGTTCTAATAGGTTTAATTAAACCCTTATAAACTTTTTAAACCTTTTGGACTTCTTAAATTTTTATGCCACAATAGTTACTTTCACAATATTGGTAGGTAAGTGTAATTCCACTGGCGTACTTCCTGTATTAATCACTACATCTCCCGATTTTAAAAATCCACGTTCCTTTAATATATTAATCTGGTCAAAGATGATATCATCCAAACTCTCTTCTTCGGCATAATAAAATGCCCTTACGCCCCAGCTCAAACTTAATTGTGCCAACAATGTTTTTTCCTGGCTAAAAATATATAAGGGTGCTTTAGGGCGATAACTACTTAACATAAAAGCTGTGTAACCACTCTGCGTCATTCCAATTAAAGCCCTTGCATTAGTATCAAAAGCTAATTTACAGGCACTGTAACAAATGGCGTCACTTAAAAAAGAAGGGGAGTGTGGCTGCGGCGATAAAATATCATCCCTGTTATAATCGTAAAGGGTTTTTTCTGCTTCTAAAATGATCTTTACCATAGTTTGTACCACCTGAGTTGGATAATCCCCCATGGCTGTTTCGCCACTCAACATTACTGCATCGGCACCTTCTAATACAGCATTGGCCACATCACTTACTTCACTTCTGTTGGGCTTGGTACGGTCCATCATACTTTCCATCATCTGCGTTGCCACAATTACCGGCTTTGCCCTATGCATACATTTTTTAATCAATTCTTTTTGAATGATGGGAACTTGCTCTACCGGAAGTTCTACCCCTAAATCGCCACGGGCAATCATGATGGCATCACTTTCAACAATAATATCCCGAATGTTTTTTAAGGCTTCTGGCATTTCAATTTTGGCAATCACCTTAATCTTACTTTGCTTTTCAGCCAATTTATTTTTCAGTTCAATGATATCGGCCGATTTTCGAACAAAGGAAAGTGCAACCCAGTCTAAATTATTTTCAATGATGAATTCCAGATCGGCGTAATCCTTGTCAGTCATGGAGGGCATGGTTAATTCCGAATCGGGTAAATTAACACCCTTTTTAGGACTAAGCATTCCACCTACAGTGATGTTTACCAATATCTCTTTTTCGTTGAGGATGCTTATTACTTTTACCTCCATTTTTCCATCATCTAAAAAAATACGCTCTCCTACTTTTGTATCCTTTGTTAAGTTGGGGTAAGAGACATATACTTTTGATTTTGTGCCGATGATTTTTTCTGTAGTGAAAATAATGTCTTCACCATCCACCAATTCAATTTGGCCATCCATAATTTCTCCAACCCTTAATTTAGGCCCTTGTAAATCGCCTAATATAGCCACATTAAAGGGTTGCGATTTATTGATTTCTCGAATGCGTTCAATAATTTCTTTTTTGTTTTCATGAGAACCATGAGAGAAATTTAACCTAAAAACATTTACTCCAGCTTTTGCTAATGCTAATAATTGATCAATTTTTTCACAAGCTGGCCCAACAGTAGCTACAATCTTTGTTCTTTTTTGCGAATGAAATATACCAGCTTCTTTATCCATATGCTGGTGCAGGTATTTGCTAATGTGTTTGCTCATTTTATAGTTAAAGTGATTTTTATTAAAGGATACTTTTTACTTTCTACATAATACTGGATTCAAATTCTTGCTTTTATGTAGCCAAAATCTTAACTATTTTCATCCATTCTTCATTGATGCGCTGTTTTTTCTTAACTGCTTCATCCAGCGGAATATAGTTCATTTTGTTATTTACGATTCCAATAAATACATTATGTCTTCCCTGCATTAAAGATTCCACCGCATGAAATCCCATACGGCTGGCAATCATTCTGTCCATGCAACTGGGTGCACCGCCTCTTTGTATGTGACCTAAAATACAAACCCTAACTTCCAAGAGCGGCAATCTTTCTTTTACAGCTTTGGCTACTTCATTGGCTCCACCAAATTCTTCGCCTTCGGCTACTACAATAAGATTTACTAATTTATGACGTCTTTCTTTTTCGGCAAGCTGGCTTAAAATTGTTTCTATTTCAGTTTTTCTTTCCGGTATCAAAATATTTTCGGCTCCTGTGGAAATACCACTGTGCAGGGCTATATAACCGGCATCTCGGCCCATTACTTCAATAATAAATAAACGGTCGTGAGCTTCGGCAGTATCCCTAATTTTATCAATAGCTTCCACAGCTGTATTTACTGCCGTATCAAATCCAATGGTAAAATCGCTGCCAGCAATATCTTTATCAATGGTGCCCGGTAAACCAATACATGGGATATCAAATTCTTTGCTGAAAATTTGGGCTCCTCTAAAACTACCATCACCTCCAATAATGACTAAGCCATTAATGCCCCTCTTTTTTAAATTGTCGTAGGCTTTCTTTCTCCCTTCAACAGTAAAAAACTCTTTGCAACGTGACGTTTTTAAAATAGTGCCACCTCTTTGAATAATGTTGGCAACCGATCTGCCTTCCATGGGAATAATTTCATCATCCACCATGCCACTAAAACCTTTCATGATACCAAACATTTCCATTCCATTGTAAATGCCAGTACGTACCACAGCCCTAATGCAAGCATTCATTCCAGGGCTGTCGCCACCTGATGTGAGTACACCAATTTTTGTCACTTTGTTATTCATCTTATAAAATTACTATTTAAGCTTTATTTACTTTAATAATCGGTTACATCTTTTCGGGTACCTGAATTCCTAACAGCTTCATGCCAGCTTTAATAATGTTGGAAGTAAAGATGGCCAATTGAAGTCGTAATAGTTTTTTGGATTCCGTTTCGGCATTGGCAATAGAATGTTCGCTATAAAATGAATTGAATGTTTTTGCCAGATTAAAAACATAATTAGCTATCACCGATGGATTGTGTTCGTTACATGCCTGTTCTAAAGCTGCAGGATATTGTTCTGCAATAATTATCAATTCCTTTTCCAATTTCAATAAATCGCAATAAGTAGGGGATAGTGAATTACTTGATTGGTCATCTGCATTCAGTTTTCTTAATATGCTTTTTATTCTGGCATAAGTATATTGAACAAATGGACCGGTAAACCCATGGAAGTCGATACTTTCCTGCGGATTAAATACCATTGTTTTTTTAGGGTCTACCCTCAACAAATAAAACTTCATGGCTCCCAATCCAATAGTATTATACAAGTCTTTTAATTCTGCAGCTGTAAAGTCTTTTACTTTACCCAGTTCTTCGGTATGTTGTTGCGAAGTGGCAATCATTTCATCCACCAGGTCGTCGGCATCTACCACAGTCCCTTCACGGCTTTTCATTTTACCGCTAGTTAATTCTACCATACCATAACTCAGGTGAAAAATATTATCTGCATTGGGCATGCCTAGTTTTTGGCAAATCAACTGCAACACTTTCATATGATAATTCTGTTCGTTACCTATCACATAAATGCTTTGGTCAATTTTGTATTGCTCATATTTTTGTAAGGCTAATCCTATATCCTGGGTGATGTAAACCGATGTTCCATCCTTCCTTTGAACGATTTTTTCATCCAACCCATCGGCGGTTAAATCAATCCAAATGCTATTATCTTCTTTTTGATAAAACACTTTTTTATCCATGCCCTGCTGTACAATATCTTTTCCCAGCAGGTAAGTATCGCTTTCGTAATAAGTTTTGTCAAAGTCGCTGCCAATCTTGTTATACGTTACATCAAAACCTGCATACACCCAGCTATTCATTGTTTTCCATAGTTCCATTACAGCTGGTTTACCTTCTTCCCAATCCAACAGCATTTGTTGGGTGGCTTTCATAATAGGAACTTCCTTTTCTGCTTCCTCTTTTGTTTTTCCAGAATTAATCAGTTCTTCAACTTCCTTTTTAAAAGCGTCATTAAATTTTACATAATACTCTCCTACAAAATGATCTCCTTTGGTGCCTGTGCTTTCTGGGGTAGCGCCATTAGCAAATAGTTGCCATGCAATCATGCTTTTACAAATATGCACCCCCCTGTCGTTAACAATACAACTTTTAATGACTTCGTATCCGTTGGCTTTTAAAATTTCGGCAACAGACCATCCCAAAAAATTATTTCTTAAATGACCAAGATGAAGCGGTTTGTTGGTATTAGGAGAAGAATATTCCACCATTACTTTCTTGCCGTTCATTTCTTTTTTACCAAAGCAGCTATCGTTGTAATTCTTAATTAACAAGTTTAACCAATAATCATCTGCTACTGTAAGGTTTAAAAACCCCTTTATGATATTATAAGCTGTAAAAAGTTGGGGATAATTTTTGATAAGCTGTTCACCTAACTGATTGCCAATGGCATCAGGTGAAAGTTTAAGCGACTTCACTAATGAAAACATTACAATAGTATAATCTCCTTCAAATTCGGGTTTGGTTTGGTTAACCTGAAAATCTTTTTCGGTAAAGGATTGGTTGTATAAAGCGGATAAACTTTCTATTGTACTTTTCTGTAAATATTTTACAATTGACATCTCTTTTTTGGTTCTGTTACCGCAAAAATACTAATTTATTATCCAAGTGTATGGCAGGCAGTTAAAAGAGGATAAAGCCCGGCTTTTTATGGATATTGTTGGGATTATTTTTTAATGATCCTTATTTCCACTCTCCTGTTGGCAATTCTTTGGTCTTCATCGTTTTCAGGATAAGAATAGATAGGATGCATGTGGCCAAAGCCTTTATAGGACAGGCGCCGGGCATCAATACCGGTTTTAATTAAATAATCATAAACCGTTTTTGCCCTCATCTCCGATAAATTATAAGTGCCCAGGTCTACATCTAACCCATCACTATTATTGGGCCAACAACAAATATGTCCTTCAATCGAAATTTCAAGGTCAGGATTATTTTCCATAACGTCTATTAATTCCATCAGTGCCATAATTGATTCTGGCAACAATACATGTCTGTTGCCAATAAAATTCAGATTTTTCAACCTGATCTTAGTGCCAATCTTTGTTTTAGGATCTTTTACTAAGTCTGTGATTGTTTTTTCAACCGGCATTTCAATAGATACTTCACTTTTTTGTTCAGGCTGTTTCACTTCCGGTACAACAGGTGCAGCAATTACCGGCATTTCAATACTTACCAGGGTAACAACAACCCTGCGATTTAAAAAACGTTCATAATCAGAAGCATTATTATTTACAGGTTGTCTTTTACCCCATCCTTCTTCTTTTGTAATTGTATTAGATTGTACTCCATTAATGGCCAGGTAATTTTTTACTGCTTCTGTTCTTTTTACAGATAGGGTATCATTGTATTCATTGCTGCCGATGCTGTCGCAATGGCCATATAATTCAATATTAAAAGTAAGAGGGCGTGACTGAATAAAGCTAATAAGACTATCAAGGCTTGTAGCTGCAGCTGGGATTATTTCATATTTATTAAAATCAAAATGAACGATTACTTTTTCAACATTTTGGGCCTTTAAAATGAAGGATGAAACCAGCAACGTACAAAGCATTACAATTTTCATAACAGTAATTTGCTGTAAATAAAGAAAATTAAACGAGCCCAACCAGTAATTGCTGCAAAAGAAAATATAAAATTTGTTGCATAACCGGCCAGTCTTTGTCTTTAACCACTTCAATTGTGGAAACAAATCTAAAATCGACAATCTAAAATCCACAATCCTGCCCTATCTTTGCACACTTTTTAATAATTATGATAAGTGCAAATAATATAACGCTGGCATACGGCAAGAGGGTTTTGTTTGATGAAGTAAACATCAGTTTTACCAAAGGAAATTGTTATGGAGTTATTGGTGCCAATGGTGCCGGCAAATCTACTTTTCTAAAAATCATTAGTGGAGAAATTGAACCAAATAAAGGTACAATTGACATAACTCCGGGTGAAAGGATGGCCGTTTTAAATCAAAATCAGTTTGCTTTTGATGAGATTTCGGTTATCAATACCGTATTGATGGGCCACAAAAAAATGTGGAAAATAATGCAGGAAAAAGATGCTCTATATGCAAAAGAGGATTTTTCGGAAGCCGATGGTATTAAAGCAGGAGACTTAGAACATGAGTTTGGCGAAATGGGAGGCTATACTGCCGAAAGTGATGCAGCTACTTTATTAAGCGATTTAGGTGTAAAGGATGAATTTCATCAACAATTGATGAAAGATATTGCCGCCAATATTAAAGTAAGGGTATTGCTGGCACAGGCCATTTTTGGAAATCCCGACATCTTATTGCTGGATGAGCCTACCAATAACCTGGATGTGGAAACCATCAGTTGGCTCGAAAATTTTTTAGCAGATTATCAAAATATTGTATTGGTAGTAAGTCACGATCGTCACTTTTTAGATTCGGTATGTACCCATGTGGCCGATGTAGACAGGTGTAAGATTAAAGTATACACTGGTAACTATAGTTTCTGGTACGAAAGTTCTCAATTGGCTGCAAGGCAGATGAACGATAAGAATAAGAAGATGGAAGACAAGCGTAAAGACTTGCTTGAATTTATTGCACGATTTAGTGCAAATGCTTCAAAAAGTAAGCAGGCAACTTCCCGTAAAAAAGCATTGGAAAAACTAGTTATTGAAGATATTGAACCCAGTAATAGAAAATATCCGGGTATCATTTTTAAACAAGAGAGAGAAGTAGGTAACGAAATTCTGAAGGTAGATAATCTTGCTTATTCTGTAGAGGGTAAAACCATTTTTAGTAAAATTAAGTTTGATATTCAAAAGGGAGAGAAGATTGCATTTATTAGCCGTGATCCTATGGCAATGACTAGTTTCTTTGAAGTGATTAACGGTAAGATTAAAGCTGATAGTGGCACTTACGAGTGGGGTACTACAGTAACCACAGCATATTTGCCCAATGATAATAGCGAGTATTTTGAGGGCAGTAAATACAATTTGATGGATTGGTTACGTCAGTACGTGCCGCCAACCACAAAGGATGTAGATGAAGATTTTTTACGTGGCTTTTTGGGCAAGATGTTGTTTAGTGGAGATGAGATTTTAAAGAAGACCAATGTGTTGAGTGGAGGAGAGAAAGTACGTTGTATGGTTAGTAAAATGATGCTACAAAATCCAAACGTGTTGATATTGGATGAACCAACCAATCACCTCGATTTGGAAAGCATTATTTCCTTTAACGATAATATGGTGGCATACCCAAGTGTTGTTTTATTAACAACCCATGATCATCAGTTTATGCAAACAGTTGCTAACCGAATTATAGAACTTACACCAAAAGGAATGATTGACCGATTGATGACTTATGATGAGTATTTGGTTGATGAAAGAGTTAAAGAAGCAAAAGAAGAGCTCTACAGTTAGTTTTTAGTTATAAGTTATGAGTTCATTCATAATTCATAACTCATAATTCATACCTCATAATTCTTAGTTGATGCCCAAAGACAAGATCATAGCATTTATTGATTTTTTTTATCCCCCGTTTCGTAAGCTGATGCCGGTACAAACCTTTCGTTATGCGGTTTGTGGTGGAGGCAATACGGTTTTGGGCTTGTTTATTTACTTTATCAGTTACCAATATATTTTTGAACAACAAAATTTCGATTTTGGATTCTTTGCATTTAAGCCGCATATGGCGGCGTTGTTTGTTTCCTTTTGTGTGAATTTTGTGGTTGGATTTGCTTTAATGAAGTTTGTGGTTTTTACATCCTCTAACTTAAAAGGTAGAATTCAGTTGTTTCGCTATTTCCTAGCTTTTGCTTTTAATCTTGTACTCAATTATTTTTTACTCAAGCTTTTTGTAGAGTACTTTCAATGGAATGCATTGATCAGTCAATTTATTACCACCTGCATTGTAGTTACCATTAGCTACCTCAGCCAAAAACATTTTTCTTTTAAGACAAAAAGCTAATAAGCAGGTTTCATTAATATGCTTTTGTTACTTTCGTGTAGATTTATTCATCTATGCATTTCTTTTTTATATATATCGATCCAGGTAGTGGCAGTTATCTCGTTCAGATGATTATTGCAGCTGTGTTGGGACTTGGTTTCTTTTTTAAAAATTTCTGGTATAAGATAAAATCTTTTTTTATAAAGCCTGAAATGGAAAAAGAGAAAGAAGAAGATACCATTGATTAAATAGTTTACTTAAAACTTATTGTGTTTTTAAAATGAAACCCCTTCCTTCCTCATACCGTGATGCTGCTGGATTTGTTTTTGAGCAAGAGGGAACCATTTACAGGTTAATTCAACCTGGTTTTCAAAAACAATACGACCAGTTCATGCAATCCGGATTATATGATTCACTTCTTCAAAAAAGATACTTGATTGAACATGCCGAAGTAGAAAACCTATGGCACAATGAATACCCAGCTAGCAGAATTTTAAAGCCAAAGCAAATTCCCTTTATCAGCTATCCTTACGAATGGAGTTTTACCATGTGGCAGGATGCCGCTTTGCTTCATTTAAAAATAGCAAGCCTGGCATTATCTAAGGGGATGATGATAAAAGATGCTACGCCATTTAATATTCAGTTTGTTGATGGCGAACCTGTTTTTATTGATACACTTTCATTTGAAAATTACGAAGAAGGAAAACCATGGATTGCCTACCGCCAGTTTTGTGAATGTTTTTTAGGTCCGTTATTGTTGATGCATCATTGTCATCCCGAAATGGGAAACTTATTTGCCATTTATCCCAATGGTATCCCTTTGGATGTATTGGTTGGATTATTACCCAAAAAAACAAAATGGCATCTTCATACTTTTTTACATATTCATTTACAGGCAAAGTTGAAACAGGGCAAACTAAAATCAAGTAAAACAGAGAACAAGTTTAGCCAACAAAAATTGAATATACTTTTAAAAGGGTTGGAGGGGTTTGTTAAAAAATTGCAACTCAAAAAACAAAAGACAACCTGGGATGATTATTATTCTGATACTATCTTGGGAGATGATTATTTAAATGAAAAAACCAAATTGGTAAATGCTTTTTGTGCCAATATTGAATTTGAAACAGTCATTGATCTTGGTGCAAACGACGGGCATTTTAGTTTGCAGTTTGATAAAAGTAAAAAGCTAATTGCAACCGATGCCGATCCTAATTGTATTAATGAATTGTATTTAAAAATAAAAAAAGAAAAGGTTACCAATATCTTGCCGTTGTTGAACAATTTGGTCAATCCTTCTCCAGCCATTGGCTGGGCAAATGCCGAAAGGGAATCTATCAATAGCCGTTTTAAAGCCGATTTGGTACTGGCACTTGCTCTTGTACATCATTTGTCCATTGCAAACAATATTCCTTTGCCAATGATTGCCGACTGGCTAAGCTCAATGGGTGATTATTTAATGATTGAATTTGTACCAAAAACAGATGAGAAGGCGAAACTGTTGTTGCAAAACCGAGAAGACATTTTTAATGCTTATTCAATAGAGGAGTTTAAAAAGGTATTTAAAAATAGCTATCAAATTCTTAAAGAAGAAGATGTGGGTTATAGCAATAGGACTTTATTTTTAATGAAACGTATTTAAGTGAAACCTTTAAAACAAATACCTTTCTTCTTATTGTTACTTGTTTTGTTTTTTTGCCTGCACGGTAGTTTAGAAAACTATGGTTTTATTGAACTCAATGAGGTTTTGATGATTGGGATTGTATTGCTCATTTGTATTAGTTTGTTATTTGGTCTACTCTTTTGGATTTTACGAAATTATATATTGGCCTCGTTAATTACATTTTTTATTAGCTTTTGGTATATTTTTTTTGGAGCATTCCACGATTGGATGAAGAATTTAACTAGTCATTCTTTTTTTAGTAGCTACAGCTTTTTAATACCATTGCTACTGGTTTTAACTGGTTTATTAATTGTGAGTTTAAAGCGGAATACAACTTTATCCCAAAAACTAGTTTTATACCTTAATGTGTTATTACTCATTTATTGCTTGGTAGATGGAGTCTTGATTGTATTTAAATATTTTGCTCCACAAGAAATAAAAATCAATGCTATAGCATTTGATTATAAAAAAGTAAAAGCAAAACCCAATGTATATTTTTTATTGTTTGATGAATATCCTGGGTATAAAAGTTTAAAAGATAGCTTTGGATTCCGGAATGATAAGTTTTATGAATACATGCAATCCAAGAATTTTCAAAAAATTTCAACTGTTGCAAATTACGATATGACTGTTTACTCTATGTCATCAATGCTGAATATGAATTACGTGCCAAATGACTTTAATAAATTGGGAATCACTCAGAATGATTTGCAAGTTAGAATTGATGAAATTAAAAGGGCGGAGGTTTTTAGGATTTTTAAAAAAATGGAATATCAAATTGAAAACTTTTCACCATTCGATATAGGAGATATAAAAGGTGCAGCAATTAAAAATGAATTTTTCCCGATTCATGAAGTTTTAATTACTGATAAAATTCTGCATAATCGGGTTTTAAATACTTTTAAATGGTTTTTTGCATCATCTCCATGGTCGCCAAATTTTATAAAGAAAAAGATATTATACGCCAATAAGGAAAACAATCAGTATTCAATAGAAAAGGTTAAAGGGAATATAGACATAATTAAAAACAATTCAGTTTTTAGTTATGTTCATTTAGTGATGCCGCATTGGCCCTTTTATAACGACAGTACTGGAAATCTAGTTAATGAAAATATAATTGCTAATGATTTAAATCTAAGTAATAAAACACTTTTCCTTTCTTATCTAAAATATACAAATCAAATCATTGAAAATATTGTAGACAAAATAACAAGCAAAGATCCTTTAGCTGTAATTATAATTATGAGTGATCATGGATACAGGTCTTTTAAAGGGAACAATAAAAATGAACAATTGAATTTTGATAATATCTGCTTTGTTAGAGGTCTAATGTTCAAAGACTCTACCGAAATTCCTATATTTAGTAATGTGAACATTTTTAGATATGTATTCAATAAAAACTTTGGTCAACGATTTCCATTGTTAAATGACTCCTCCACCCATTTATTTTTGTACGGGCAGAATTAAAGTAATTGATTTTTAGCAGTTATTTTGGTTAGAGCATTGTAATGATGACGAAAAATGCTGACAAAATTTCATTAATTCCTCCAATGGCACAATCATTGACAATAATCAGTGAACAAAAAAACAAATTTACAATGGGAAAGATTATAGGAATCGATTTAGGAACCACCAACAGTTGCGTTTCGGTAATGGAAGGTAATGAGCCAGTGGTAATTGCCAATGAGGAAGGACGCCGTACAACCCCGTCGGTAGTGGCTTTTCTTAAAAATGGCGAACGTAAAGTGGGAGATCCTGCCAAGCGCCAGGCTATTACCAATTCGCAAAACACCATCAGCAGTGTAAAGCGTTTTATGGGCCGCCGCTTTGACGAAGTAACTGAAGAAATAAGCCATTGGAGCTACAAAGTGGTAAAAGGTGACAATAATACGGTTCGTATTGACATAGATGGCAGATTATATACCCCACAGGAGATTAGTGCGATGGTATTGCAAAAAATGAAAAAAACGGCCGAAGATTATCTGGGCGCAGAAGTAACTGATGCTGTAATTACTGTACCAGCCTATTTTAACGATGCACAGCGCCAGGCAACCAAGGAAGCTGGCGAAATTGCCGGGCTTAATGTTCGCCGTGTTGTAAATGAGCCAACCGCAGCCGCTTTGGCTTATGGATTGGATAAGGGCGGAAAAGACCATAAAATTGCAGTGTTTGATTTGGGTGGAGGAACATTTGACATATCGGTTCTGGAATTGGGCGATGGTGTTTTTGAAGTAAAATCTACTAATGGTGATACTCACTTAGGTGGTGATGATTTTGATAAAGTGATTATGGATTGGCTGGCTGATGAATTTAAAGCCGACGAAGCGATTGATTTACGTAAAGACCCGATGGCTTTACAACGTTTAAAAGAAGCAGCAGAAAAAGCAAAGGTTGAATTATCATCTTCAACTGAAACAGAAATAAACCTGCCGTATGTAACAGCAGTTGATGGTGTACCAAAACACCTAGTAAAAAAATTAACCCGTGCAAAATTTGAAGCATTAGCCGATAAATTATTTGAACGTTGCTTAAAGCCATGTGAACTTGCATTGAAAGATGCTGGTATGGCCGCATCAGAAATTGAGGAAGTGATTATGGTAGGAGGAAGCAGCCGTATTCCTAAAGTATTAGAACTGGTTGAAAAATTCTTTGGTAAAAAACCAAACCGTGGTGTTAACCCCGATGAGGTTGTTGCCATTGGTGCAGCTATTCAGGGTGCGGTATTGAGTGGCGATATTAAAGATGTATTGTTGCTGGATGTTACACCGTTAAGTTTAGGTATTGAAACCATGGGTGGGGTAATGACAAGATTAATTGACAGTAATACAACCATTCCAACCAAAAAATCAGAAACATTTTCTACGGCTAGCGATAACCAGCCTGGCGTGCAGATACATGTATTGCAGGGCGAACGCCCCATGAGTAGCCAGAACAAAAGCCTGGGTACTTTTAATTTGGATGGCATACCGCCAGCTCCACGTGGTGTACCACAGGTAGAAGTAATTTTTGATATTGATGCCAATGGTATCTTACATGTTACAGCTAAAGACAAAGGCACAGGTAAGGAACAAAAGATCCGTATCGAATCGGGTAGTGGTTTAAGCAAAGAGGAAATTGAAAAGATGAAAAATGATGCTAAGGCCAATGAAGAAAGTGATAAAGCAGAAAAAGAAAAAGTAGAAAAAATAAATGGTGCTGATAGTTTAATATTCCAAACAGAAAAACAACTGAAAGAGTATGGCGAAAAAATTCCTGCCGAAAAGAAAGAGCCTATTGAAGCTGCTTTAAATAAATTAAAGGAAGCTCATAAAGCACAGGATATTCCTCAAATAGATGCGGCCATGGAAGAAATGAATACTGCTTGGACAGCAGCCAGTGAAGATATGTACAAAGCTACTCAGGCAGATGCTGCAGCAAATGGTCAGCCGGGTGCTGATGCTGCTGGAGAAGCTCAGCCAGAGAATGCTGACAGTAAAGTAGAAGATGTGCCCTTTGAGGAAGTAAAGTAAAAAACGAAATGTCATCCTGAGCTTGTTGAAGGATGAATCATAAAGTATAAAAAAGCCGTTCAGTAATGAGCGGCTTTTCTATTCTTGTATTTCAATATCTTTATTCACCCTAAAAGGGATAAAGATTCTGATATCAATGACCAAAAAGACTATCCATATTGCATTACTGATTTGCAGCTTTTTGTTGTTGGTTAGTTCATTAGTGGCACAGGATAATCCCCCCGCTGATACTTTCTTTCTTGCCAAAAAAAAAGGTTTCCTGGGTAAACTCGGTAAAAGCATTTCAACAACTCCACCGGATGATACGGTGATTAAATTAGAAAATCCACTGCTTCCCTTTAAGGGTAAAATAATCCGAAACATTCATACTGTACGGCTAGGTTTTGAGTATAATATGGATGATACCAATCAAGTAAAAAACAGTTTTGGAATTTCGGTGGCCAAAAGATTACACAAAAACAGTTCAGATAAATTGATAAAACGAAACCTGTTTTTTAAAGAGGGAGATCCATTATTTCCTTATCTATTAGCAGATAATGAACGGTTTTTAAGGGAACAGGTTTACTTAAAAGATGCTAGGATTTTAGTGTACAATGTAGAAGGTAGCAATGATTCGGTAGATGTGATCGTACTCACCAAAGATGTTTTTTCTATTGGTGGAAATTTTTCTAACAGCAGTTTAAACAGGGGAAGGGTAGAATTAAGGGAAGAAAATTTTATGGGAAGTGGAACCCGTCTTTTAATAAGCAGTTATTACGAGAAAAACCGTTTTCCTGAAGTAACCATAGCTACAGAAGTTATCAAAAGAAATATAGGAGGGTCTTTTGTGGATGTTACGATGGGTTACCATGATTATAGCCATGCTTTTAGTAGTGGTCGAAATCAGGAGTCTGTTATTTATACAAAAATTGAAAAGCCATTGGTTACACCGTACATACCTAGTACAGGAGCATTGGAATGGTCTTATAACCGTACAAGAAATGTATATTTTACCGATTCAGTGTATCGCCAGGATTATAAATACGCTTATTATAATTTGGATGCTTGGTATGGATATAGTTTAGACAGCAAAAGGGCCTTATATGAAAATAAAGAGATTAGGTGGCATCGTTTTGTGGCATTAAGAGGCTTTAAGCAACATTTTATTAATGTTCCCAACTTGTATAAAAATGTTTTCAATTTTCAGTTTGCCGATTTTACAGGCGTATTGGGATCCATAAATATATTTAAACAGCTTTTTTATAGAACTAGTTACATTTATGGTTTTGGCCGAAATGAAGATATCCCAGAAGGATTTTCAATGGCTTTTACAGCAGGATATATAAACAAACAAGGATTTAGAAGGCCCTATAGTGGAATCGATATTTCTAAAGCAGCAGTCAAGAAAAAGGGAAACTATTTAAATTATACAATAAAATTAGGTGGGCATTTTTATCGGAATCGTTTTGAAGATGTTGACTTTTTAGTGAATATGGAACATTTCACTAGACTAAGAAAAATGAGTAAATCTTGGTTCCATCGGTTTTTTCTAAATCTAGGATTTACAGCTCAAGCCAATCCTGTTGTCAATAGTCCATTGTTTCTGAACAGCGAATTTGGATTACCATACTATAGTAATGGAAATTTACAATCGGATATTAGAGCCACTTTAAAAACCGAAACTGTGTTTTACAATACTACCCGAATATTGGGATTTAGGTTTGCTCCATTTGTATTCGCCGATATGACTGCACTTAAACCATTAAAAAATGGATTTAATAAAAGCGACCTGTTTAGTGCCATTGGAGGAGGTATAAGAACCAGAAACGAGAATATGGTTTTTGGTACCATCGAGCTAAAAGGCTTTTATTTTCCTACACCAATTGAAAATATGAAAAATTGGAGAGTAGAAGTTAGCAGCAATATCCGGTTTAGGTATATTAGTCGCTTTATCAGTCGACCCGATGTGATCATCCCCAATTAATAAAAAAGCCATCCAAATAATTGGATGGCATATAAAAAGATGCGCTTTACATTTACATTAAATCCAATGCCTTTGCTAAAAAAGTAGTGTTAAAAGGTAACACCATACTGCAATAAGATCCAATGGGTGAAAATAACACAGCAAAAAATACTACTACTGAAAGTAAAAATAGTACCCAATACAATCCGGTTTTCTTTTTGGTAATATCCATTTTAATTATTTTTGCAAATATAAGGCAGAACTTTTTATCTCTTCCTTTTTATTAAAAGAGTTTAAATTCCTTTATTTTATCTTTGAGTAGATGCAAATTCACTTTTTTTTACGTTTCTCTACTACTTACGGACAAACTCTTTTCATTAGCGGTAATTGTAATGTTTTAGGTAATACTGATGAAGCCATTGCTTTTGAAATGCAATATTTCAATGACGAGTATTGGCACGGTTTAATACACTTTGACAATGAATCTGAATTATTCCCCTTGCAGTATAAATATATTTTACAGAATGAAAGTGGAGATAGAGAAGTTGAATTTGGGAATGATAGAATCATAGAATTTGAAAAAACAAGAGCCCAAAAAGTTGAAATACTGGATTTATGGAATAGTTGCGCAGCCTATGAAAATATATTTTACTCTTCAGCTTTTCATAAACTTTGGCCAACAAACAAAAATCAAAAAGCCATACAGATTAAAAAAGCAAAACCTTATACTCATGAGTTTAAAGTAAAAGCAGTTTTATTGAAAGAAAATGAAGTGTTATGTCTGGGAGGCTCATCAAAAAACTTAAAAAAATGGGATATTTCAAAAGTAATTTTGATGACCCAGCAAGGCAATTGGTGGACAGCAAAATTAAATTTGGAACAAGAGCAGTTTCCTGTTAATTATAAGTATGGAATATTCAATGCCGAAGATAAAAAATTTGTAAGTTTTGAGGAAGGCAATAACAGGGTTATAAATACTCAGCCAATTAATAAAACAATTACAATTTTGCATGATGGTTTTGCCAACTTACAAAATATAAGTTGGAAAGGTGCAGGAATTGCTATTCCTGTATTTAGTTTGAGAACTAAAAAAGGTTGGGGTACTGGTGAATTTACAGATTTGAAATTATTTGCCGATTGGGCTGCAATGGTTGGTTTAAAAATGATTCAGATTTTACCCATCAATGATACAACCAATGCTTATTCAGATACAGATTCTTATCCCTATTCAGCTATTTCTGCGTTTGCATTACATCCTTTATATCTAAATATTGAAACCATTGCTGGAGAAGAAGATGCTGAAGTTATATTGAATTATGTAAAAATAAAAAAGCAGTTTAATATTTCTAGTGTCTTAAACTATAAAGAGTTAATGGAAGTTAAGCGGGGAGCTATACAAAAATTGTATAATGTGCAAAAAAATGACTTTAAAGATGAGATTGCTTACTTTACTTTCTTCGATTTAAATAGACATTGGTTGGTGCCATATGCAGCATTTTCCTATTTAAGAGATAAATATAATACTGCTGATTTTACAAAATGGGAAACTCATTCACTTTACAAAGAAAATGATATTCAGGAATTGGTTAGTCCAGATCAAAAACATTACGATGAAATTGCCATACATTATTTCACCCAATATCATTTGCATCAGCAATTAAAACTTTCATCAGTATATGTAAATAGTAAAGGGATAATATTAAAAGGAGATATTCCTATTGGTGTTTGCCGAAATAGTGTAGATGCCTGGATGGATCCTTCATTATTTTATATGGATGAGCAAGCAGGAGCCCCTCCGGATGATTTTACGAATAAGGGACAAAACTGGGGGTTTCCAACTTATAATTGGGCGAAAATGGAGAAAGGTAATTTCAGATGGTGGCGTAGCCGTTTTGAACAAATGAGTAATTATTTTGACGCTTTTCGAATCGACCATATTTTGGGTTTTTTTCGTATTTGGAGCATTCCTATAAATCAGGTGGAAGGAGTAATGGGTAGATTTGTACCAGCATTACCCATTGAAATTAACGAACTTTTTGGAAAACGGATCAAGTATGAAAGGAACCGGTTTACAAAACCATTTATCAATGAAAAGATTTTGTTGGAAACGTTTGGTACCAATTGGAAAGAGATAAAAAGATATTTTTTTGATGAAAATAAACTAAAAGAAAAATTTGATTCTCAAAAGAAAATAGTAAGCTGGTTTGCTCAGCAAAGTAAATTTGATAAGATTACTATGCAAGGTTTGTTTGATATCATCAGTAATGTTATTTTATTTGAAGAAGAAAATTCGCAGGGACAAAAATTTCATTTTCGAATTGGGATGGAAAAGACCTCATCATTTCAAAATTTGGACATTCATTCTCAGAAAGAATTAAAAGAGCTTTATATAAATTATTACTTTCATCGGCAAGATGAATTATGGAGAGCCGAAGCTTTAAAAAAACTACCGGCTTTAAAAAGTTGTACTGAAATGATGGTATGCGGCGAAGACCTAGGGATGGTTCCTCATTGTGTGCATGATGTAATGAAGCAATTAGGTATCTTAAGTTTAGAAATTCAACGAATGCCCAAAAAAACTGGTATTGAATTTTTTCATCCCAATGATGCGCCTTATTTAAGTGTGGTATCACCATCTACCCATGATATGAGTACCATTAGAGGCTGGTGGGAAGAAGATAAAGACATTACAAATCGATATTATCATTCTATTTTAGGTAAAAAGGGCGAGGCTCCCCAATTTTGTGAAGCAGAAATCAATAAAGCAATTGTTCAACAGCATTTACAATCACCAGCCATGTGGAGTATTTTTCAGTTACAGGATTTATTAGGGATGAGTGAAAAACTGAGAAGAAAAAATCCTAAGGAAGAACGTATCAATGATCCTTCTAATAGCAACCATATCTGGAATTATAGAATGCATCTTAATTTAGAAGATTTAATTAAAAAAACAAAATTCAGTGAGGAATTAAATGGCTACATTAAAGTAAGTGGCAGATAAAGACAAATAATTATGAAACTACAATACAAATCATATCAGCTTCCTTTTCATCATCCATTTACTATCTCAAAAGGAACTAAAACACACCAGTCGACGCTAATTGTTGAGTTGGATTTTATGGGTATAAAGGGCTATGGAGAAGCGCCTGCCATCAGCTATTATAATATATCTGTGGAAAAAATGATGGAAGACCTGGAGCGTAAAAAAATATTTGTAGAAAAATTTGCCTTCTCCGATCCTGAAAGATATTGGCATTATCTGCATCACCTTTTTCCGGCAAATCCTTTTTTGGTTTGTGCTCTGGATATGGCAGGTTGGGATATTTACGGTAAACTTAAAAGAAAACAACTACATCAGCTTTGGGAACTGGATAATTCAAAATCACCATTAACTGATTATACTATCGGCATAGATGGTATTGAAAATATGCTTGCCAAAATGCAAGAGAAGCCATGGCCTATTTATAAAATAAAGGTGGGAGTGGAGGGAGATGTGGAAATGGTTGCAGCTTTACGAAAACATACTGATGCTATTTTTAGAGTTGATGCCAATGCTGGATGGACATTGGATGAAGCACTTCAAAAAATACCTTTATTAAAAGAATTGGGAGTGGAGTTTGTAGAACAACCCTTGGCTAAAGATAATTGGGAGGGAATGAAAGTTTTGTATGAAAAATCCGCTTTGCCTTTAATTGCCGATGAAAGCTGTGTGGCAGAAGCTGATGTTGAAAAATGCAAAGATCATTTTCATGGTATCAATATTAAATTAACCAAATGCAGCGGAATTACGCCTGCTAGAAGAATGATTGCTAAAGCACGAGAACTCAATATGAAAGTAATGATTGGCTGTATGAATGAGAGCTCAGTTGGTACTGCAGCTATTGCTCAATTAGCACCCATGCTGGATTATGTAGATATGGATGGGCCATTATTATTGGCCGAAGATATAGCTGAAGGAGTTGGATTTCTGTACGGCAAAATTTTGTTTAATGATACGTTGGGTTTAGGCGTTAATGTTGAATCCCTTTAAATTTTATTTGGTAAATAAAAAAAATGCAACTTACTTTGTGAAACAATGCAACAAATAATAAACATACATCATCATCATACTTTACCAACAGGTAAGCTATGTTGACGTATGTGTAACTGAACATATTCTCTAAAGGGCTTACTGAAAAGTAAGCCCTTTTTTATTGCACTAAACTCAGGTAAAAATTAAAAGATGTTAAAGATTGCTATTCAAAAATCAGGAAGATTGTACGAGGATTCCGTTAAACTTTTAAAGGAATGTGGCATTCAGTTGTACAATGGCCATAAGCAGTTAAAAACTGTTGCAGAAAATTTTCCATTGGAAGTATATTTTTTAAGGGACGATGATATTCCACAGTATGTGTATGATGGTGTAGCTGATATTGGCATTGTTGGCGAAAATGTATTGCTGGAAAAAGGAAAAGAAATTGACCTGATTTATCGGCTGGGTTTTGGGAAATGCAGGTTAAGTATTGCTGTGCCTAAAACTTTAAATTATCAATCCATTACAGACCTTGACGGTTTGAAGGTTGCCAGTTCTTATCCAGTCATTCTTCAAAAGTATTTAAATGAAAAGGGCAGCAATGCTGAGATTCATGAGATTAGCGGCTCAGTTGAAATTGCACCTAGTATAGGTTTGGCAGAAGCCATATGCGACTTAGTGAGCAGTGGTAGTACATTATTCACCAATGGATTAAAAGAAGTAGAAATCATTATGCAATCGGAAGCTGTATTGGCAGCCAATAAAAATTTATCAGCAGAAAATAGGTTGTTACTGGAGAAATTGCTGATGCGGATAAATTCAGTTAAAACAGCTAAGAATAATAAGTACATTATGTTGAATGCACCTAACAGCCAGTTAAAGAATATTTTTTCTTTATTACCGGGAATGAAAAGCCCTACCGTAGTACCACTGGTAGAGGAAGGCTGGAGCAGCGTACAAAGTGTGGTTAACGAAAATGATTTTTGGGAAGTGATAGAGAAATTAAAAAAGTTTGATGCAGAAGGAATATTGGTATTGCCTATAGAAAAAATGATTGTATAACTCAACTATAAATTGAAACGATGCAAGTATATAATAATCCGGAAAAAAATAAATGGGAGCAAATTTTAAAACGCCCTGCTTTTGATTTTAAACTATTGGAAGCAGCTGTTTCTTTAATCCTTAATGATGTAAAACAAAACGGCGATGCTGCTGTAAAAAAATATACCGCTCAATTTGATGGCGTTGAATTTGATCAGTTTAAAGTAACAGAAATTGAAATAGCAGAATCGGTTTCTCTTGTTGATGAAAATTTGAAGACCGCTATTGAGGTGGCAAAAAATAATATAACTGCATTCCATAAAACACAAATAGAACCTGTTTCCAAAGTGATAACAACAAGGGGAGTTACTTGTTGGCGAAAATCAGTTGGCATTGAAAAAGTGGGTTTGTATATTCCTGGTGGCACAGCTCCTTTGTTTTCTACTTTGCTGATGCTGGGTATTCCAGCTGTACTTGCGGGGTGCAAAGAAATTATTGTTTGTACGCCTCCGGGTAAAAACGGAAAAATAAACCCAGTTATTTTATTCGTTGCTCAACTCATTGGTATAAAAAATATTTATAAAGTTGGCGGTGTTCAGGCCATTGCTGCCATGGCCTATGGTACCCAATCTATTTCTAAAGTTCACAAGATATTCGGCCCCGGTAACCAGTACGTAACCTGTGCCAAGCAATTGGTTAATGCTACAGGCGTTGCTATTGATATACCTGCTGGTCCGAGTGAACTGGCCGTTTATGCAGATGAAACTTGCAACCCTGCTTTTGTTGCCTCAGATCTGTTGAGCCAGGCAGAACACGGAGCCGACAGCCAGGTTGTTTTGGTTGCTTCATCAATGTCGATTATTGAAAATGTATATGCTGAAATTGAAGAGCAGTTATCTGGTTCAACAAGAAAACTGGTGATTGGTCAATCCCTTCAAAACAGCTTTGCTGTTATTATGGAAGATATCGATACTGCTTTTGATTTGCTGAATGAATATGCAGCAGAACATCTGATCATTGCTACAAACAATGCTGAAGAACTTGCCGGCAAAGTTATTAATGCAGGCAGTGTTTTCCTGGGGCATTATTCTCCGGAGAGTGCCGGTGACTATGCATCAGGTACCAATCATACACTCCCAACCAATGGTTATGCAAAAGCTTACAGCGGCGTATCGGTCGATAGTTTTGTTAAAAAGATAACTTTTCAGCTGATAAGTAAAGAAGGAATTCAGCATATCGGTAATGCTGTTGAAACGATGGCTATAGCCGAAGGTTTGGATGCACATAAAAATGCTGTCACTATTAGATTAGATGAACTAAAAAATGCAAAATGAAATTTGATCTGCAAAAATTAGTAAGGGATAATATCAGGAATCTTCAACCATATTCATCTGCCCGGCATGAGTTTACCGGCAAGGCATCTGTATTTTTAGATACCAATGAAAATGCCTATGGCTCTCCTGTTGCAGAAAAATTCAATCGATACCCAGACCCACTCCAATGGCAATTGAAATTTCAACTAGCAAGAGTTAAAGGCGTACCAGCAGAAAATATCTGCATCGGTAATGGGAGCGATGAGATTATCGATTTGGCTTATCGTATCTTTTGTAATTCTGGGAAAGACAATGTGATTATTTGTCCGCCTACTTATGGTATGTATGCAGTTAGTGCAGCTATCAATGATGTTGAAATAAGAAAAGTAAATCTTACAAAAGATTTTCAATTGAATGTTGAAGGAATATTGAACGCAACCGATGGTAATTCAAAATTATTATTCATCTGTTCACCCAACAACCCTACAGGTAATAATATGAACCGGGCTGCTGTTGAAATACTGCTGAATAATTTCCCCGGTATCATCATCATCGATGAAGCTTATATCAACTATTCAAAGCAAAAAACATTTATCCAGGAGCTAACTGAATATCCAAACCTGATCGTGATACAAACATTATCCAAGGCATGGGGGTTGGCGGCTTTGCGGCTGGGGTTATGTTATGCATCGATGGATATTATCAATTTGTTTAACAAAGTGAAACCACCCTACAATATTAATGATGCATCGCAGCAGATTGCTTTAGAAGGATTACAGCATACAGAACTGGTAAACGAATGGATATTAGAAGTGGTTGAACAAATGGTAATACTGATAAATGAATTGGATAAATTCTCTTTTATAAAAAAAGTGTATCCTTCTGATGCGAATTTTGTTTTAGTTAAGGTAGATGATGCCGACGCCATCTATCAGTTCCTGGCAGGAGAGGAAATTGTGGTACGCAACCGAAGTAAGGAACCGGGATGTGAAAACTGTTTACGAATCAGTATCGGAACACCTGAAGAAAATGAAGTTTTAATATCAGCGTTAAAAAAATATCAGCTATGACGAAAATATTATTTATTGACCGAGACGGTACGTTAATTAAAGAAGCTCCGCCAACATATCAGCTGGATGATTTCAGCAAACTGGAATTTTATCCAGGTATGTTTTACTACATGCATAAGATTGCGGAAGAATTGGATTATGAACTGGTGATGGTAACCAACCAAGACGGCTTAGGAACCGAGGCTTTTCCAGAAGAAACTTTCTGGCCATTGCATAACCTAGTGATGAAGAGCCTGGAAAATGAAAATATTTGCTTCAGTGAGATAATTATTGACAAGACTTTTTCAGGCGATAATGCGCCAACCCGAAAGCCAGCAACTGGGTTGCTTACTAAATATCTTGATCGTGCAGTTTATGATCTAGCAAATTCCTTTGTAATTGGTGACCGCATCACAGATATGCAACTGGCAAAAAATTTAAACTGCAAAGGTTTATGGTTGAATATCGATTCAAACTTAGGTGCTGGAGAAATTCATGATACGATATCAGCGCTTAAAAAGGAAGTAGTAGTTTTAGAAACTACTAGTTGGGCAGATATTTATAATTTCCTGAAACTTCCGCCTCGAATCATTACACATCAGCGCAATACCAACGAAACAAAAATTAATGTTGAAATTAATTTAGATGGAACCGGGAAAGCCAATAATAATACCGGTTTGCCTTTCTTTGATCACATGCTCGACCAAATTGCCCGACATGGCAATATTGACCTTGCCATTACCTGCAACGGCGACTTGCATATTGATGAGCACCACAGTATTGAAGATACCGGCATTGCTTTGGGAGAAGCTCTTTTAAAAGCTTTAGGAGATAAAAGAGGTATTGAACGTTATGGGTTTCTCTTGCCTATGGACGATTGCCTGGCACAGGTTGCTATTGATTTTGGTGGCCGTAGCTGGATCGTCTGGGAAGCCAAATTTAAAAGAGAGAAGATAGGAGAGATGCCCACTGAAATGTTCTTCCACTTTTTCAAATCATTCAGCGATGCGGCAAAATGTAATTTGAATATTAAAGCAGAGGGAGAAAATGAACACCATAAGATTGAGTCCATTTTTAAAGCATTTGCAAAGACCATCAAGATGGCTGTAAAAAGAGATATCAATAATAATTCATTGCCATCAACAAAAGGAGTTTTGTAAATGAAAGTAGCCATCATAAAATATAATGCCGGTAATGTGCAAAGTGTGCAATATGCTTTGCAACGTATTGGCGTGGAATCTATAGTCACAGATGATGCTGCCATCATTCGGCAGGCAGATAAAGTCATTTTTCCTGGCGTGGGCCATGCTTATGCCGCCATGGAATATTTGAGAGAAAGAGAACTAGATAAAATGATTGTTGACCTGAAACAACCTGTGTTTGGTATCTGCCTTGGGTTGCAGCTCATGTGTAATCATTCCGAGGAAGGAGATACCAGGTGCCTGGGCATATTTGATACAAACGTAAAACTGTTTCAATCATCAGATTTTAAAGTGCCGCAGATTGGATGGAATAATATTTATGATTACCATTCAATAATGTTTAACGAATTAGAGGGTGATTTTGTTTACACTGTACATAGTTATTATGCTGCTATCTCTGATGAAACTGTAGCAAAGACTGATTATATACTACCATACAGCGCCGCACTGCAAAAAGATAATTTTTATGCCGTACAATTCCATCCTGAAAAATCGGGAGCAATTGGCGAAAATATTTTAAAAAATTTTATTGAACTGACATGACCATTATTCCTGCAATAGATATCATCAACGGCAAATGCGTACGCCTGACCAAAGGCGATTATGCACAACAAAAGATTTACAACGAAAATCCGGTTGAAGTGGCGAAGCAATTTGCAAATGCTGGTTTCAATCGACTGCATATTGTTGACCTGGATGGAGCCAAAGCAGGAAAGATCAGCAACATTGCTGTTTTGGAAAAAATTGCAAATAGTACAGATCTAATCATTGATTTTGGCGGTGGTGTAAAACAGATTTCAGATGTAGAAGCAGTGTTTAATGCAGGTGCTACTATGGTTACCATTGGTAGCCAAGCGGTAAAACATCCCGAACTGCTTGAAGAATGGCTGATGGAATTTGGTACTGATAAATTTTTTATTGGGGCCGATGTGCTTGATAAAAAAATAAAGATTAGCGGTTGGTTGGAAGACGGTGGTATTACTATTTTTGATTTTGTGGGAAAACTGATTAGCCTTGGGGTAACCAATATATTTTGCACTGATATTTCAAAAGATGGTATGATGCTGGGCCCTTCAATAGAACTCTATCTAAAAATAATACAGCAATATCCCGAAATAAATTTAACTGCCAGTGGAGGCGTAAGTAAAATCGATGATATAGTTCAGCTAAAGAAAACTGGATGCGCTGGCGTAATCATCGGTAAAGCGATCTACGAAAATCTGGTAACCCTTGAAGAACTAATAATTCATAAATCATAATTCATACATTACTCCTTGCTTACAAAAAGAATCATACCCTGTCTCGATATCAAAGACGGCCGAACGGTCAAAGGTGTCAACTTCGAAAGTATCCGTGATGCCGGCGATCCGGTGGAACTGGCCATGCTGTATTCTGGTCAGGGAGCAGATGAACTGGTTTTTCTTGATATAACAGCAACGGTTGAAAAAAGAAAAACCTTAGTAGAGTTAGTGAAAAGAATTGCTTCTCATATCAATATTCCTTTCACTGTTGGGGGAGGTATTAGTACAGTTGACGATGTGGCAATATTGTTGCAGCATGGAGCAGATAAAATTTCTGTGAATACGGCAGCGTTTAAAAATCCTGCATTGCTGCAGGAGCTAAGCCATGCATTTGGTAGCCAGTGTGTAGTATTGGCCATTGATACTAAAAAAGAATTGGACGGTGAATGGTATGTTTATCTAAACGGTGGCCGTATTAAAACAAAAACCAAAACGATAGATTGGGCAAGGCAGGCAGTGGATGCCGGTGCAGGTGAAATTTTACTCACCAGTATGAATAATGATGGCACCAAAAACGGATTTGCATTGGATATTACTGCAACTTTATCCAACAGTTTGCCGGTGCCTGTAATTGCATCAGGCGGGGCAGGTAGTATGGAGCATTTTAAAGATGTGTTTGAGATTGCCAATGCTGATGCAGCTTTGGCTGCCAGCATCTTTCATTATAAAGAAATGGAGATACCGAAACTTAAAAACTATTTACTACAAAATAATATTAAAATACGATTATGAATAACATCGATAAATCTCCCCTTTGGGAGCTGGGGGAGCTTGATTTTGAAAAATATACTGATGGTCTTGTGCCTGCCATTGTACAGGATGCTGTAACCAGCAAAGTATTAATGCTTGGTTTTATGAATGCTGAAGCATTGGCAAAAACAAATCAATTGCAGCAAGTAACTTTTTTCAGCCGCACAAAAAAACGCTTGTGGACCAAGGGTGAAGAAAGTGGTAACTTTCTTAAGGTTAATGAAATAAAAGTGGATTGTGATAATGATACTTTGTTGATAAAAGTGAATCCTATAGGCTCGGTTTGCCACACAGGTGCAGATACCTGCTGGAATGAAAAAAATGAATCGGCTGATTTTCTGGTTCAACTGGAAAACATAATCATCAACAGAAAAAATAATCCAACAGCTTCATCTTATATCAGTTCTTTATTTGCAAGTGGAATCAACAAGATTGGACAAAAAGTAGGAGAAGAAGCTGTAGAACTGATTATTGAAGCCAAGGACAACAATGAAGACCTGTTCAAAGGGGAAGCAGCAGATCTTTTGTTTCATTTTTTAATACTCTTACAGGTAAAAGGGGTTACATTAGATGAAATTGTAGAAGTATTAAAAAAAAGGCATAAACACTAAAAGTAGACCACTGGCTAACAATAATATTTTCAGCTAACTCAAGCTATTTGTTTTTTGAAGCCTGTAAAATAATTTGAATTGCAGCTTAGTCTTTACATCTACAACTGCAATAACCCTGCTTTAAATAAAGTATTGATGGGTTTATTATCCCAAAACAATTCAAAATCTTCCAGCCCGGTTTTTTCATAATCGTCCTTAAGTTCTTGCAAAGTTGTAATTTTTGGATTGTATACGGAAAGCGTTTGTAAAATGCCAACAAACCATTTCCCTTGTGCAACGTCTACTTTAATTTGGAGTGTTTCTTTTTTGGTTTCAAAACTCATTGATAATAACTCCCATTGATTTCCTTTTTTACTTTTAATGACCACTTCGGTTTTGGGCAGATTGCCCAGGAAAATAACTTTAGTATTAGGGTTTGATGAACTGCTGTCAATTTCTTCAATGGCCTTTACTATAAAATCGGGTTCCACTTTTGTTTTGGGTACTTTATGATCAAACCATTTTTGTAAGGGGTAGTCAAAACAACTGCCATGCATGTAATTCAGTAGCGATTTTTTTAAACCAAAACTAAAACTCTCATGATCGGTTCCTGTGGGGTCGGTATGCTCAATATCGTTGTTAGCAAAGGTTCCAATAGATTCCGATACTTTTTTCACTAGATATTTTTCGGGTTCCAGTCCAACAGGGCTATGTGCCGTCATGGTAAATAAATGCCAAAAAGCCGATTGTAAAATACCTGCTTCAAAAAGTTGGCGTACCATTTCCAATGAGTCGATAGTTTCCTGAGCAGTTTGTGTAGGAAAGCCATACATCAAATATGCATGAACCATAATGCCGGCTTCAGTAAAATGTTTGTTCACTTTTGCAACTTGTGCAACGGTGATCCCTTTTTGTATTAACTCAAGCAATCTGTCCGATGCCACTTCCAGTCCACCCGAAATAGCAATACAACCCGATGCTTTTAAAAGCAGACAAAGATCTCTTGTAAAGCTTTTTTCGAACCGTACATTGGCCCACCAGCTCACCACCAGTTTACGGCGAATGATTTCAATGGCAAGAGCACGCATTAATGCTGGCGGGGCTGCTTCATCTACGAAATGAAAACCGTTTTGCCCAGTTTGGGCAATCATTTCTTCCATTCTATCGCAAAGAAGAGAGGCCGTAATGGGTTCGTAATTTTTGATATAGTCCAGTGAAATATCGCAGAAAGTGCATTTGCCCCAGTAACAACCATGAGCCATCGTCAACTTATTCCAGCGACCATCGCTCCACAAACTGTGCATTGGATTAATGACTTCTATTGCCGAAATATACTTGTCTAAATAAAAGTCACTGTAATCGGGAGTGCCAACCTGACCCTGTTTATAATCGGTGCAGGCAGTATTATTGATATAAGTTACTTTCCCATCCACTAAAGTGAAACAACGTTTTAGTTCATCCCTTGTTTTTGTACCCTGAATATGTTGAAACAGAATTTCAACTGGGGCCTCACCATCATCAAGCGTAATAAAATCGTAAAATTCAAACACCCTTGCATCAGATAAAGAACGCAATTCAGTATTGGCAAAACCACCTCCCATTGCAACTTTAACAGAAGGGTAGTTCTTCTTAATCCACTGTCCGCACCTTAATGAAGTATATAAATTACCGGGAAAAGGAACTGAGATACAAACCAATTTCGGCTGAACGGCAGCCATCTTTTGTTGTAAAATATCTATAAGTATTTTGTCTAGATATGTATAATCCTGTTTCAAGCTCTCATACAGTTCGTCAAAACTATTGGCCGATCTTCCCAATCTTTCGGCATATCTGCTAAAACCAAAATGCTCGTCCACTGTTTCTTTAATGAGGTCGCTTAAATCTTCCAGGTACATGGTGGCAATATGTTTGGCTTTATCCTGAGTGCCCATATTACCAAAAGCCCACTTCAAGTCATCCAATTGTGCAAAACGCTCCGCCTCAGGTAAAAAATCCCTTTTACAAATGAGATGGGCAAGGGTAGGACTCTTACCCTGCAAAAACAACATTACCGCTTCAATGGTATTAATATAATCCTCCTGTAGGGCAATAATTCGCTCCACGTTGGGCGAATGCTCTTTTTGATTTTTTTGTATTTGGGTAAACAAATTTTGTATGCCAGCTTTTGAAAATAAAGCCACGGTCACTTCAATTCCTAAATCGGATTGAAAGGATTTTATGTTTTTGGTATTGAGGAAACCTTTCAGGTATGCCGTAGCCGGGTAAGGCGTATTGAGCTGGGTGAAAGGAGGAGTTATCAAAAAAATGTCTGATATCAAATTAGAACGTTTAGGGGCAAAAATATTCTTATTAATATAATTGTACGAATTTTTACTAATTACACGAATTAGTGTAATACGAATAATTCGTGTAACTAAATTAAATTGCAGCATGACTCCAGAAAGAAATGAAAGACTTACATCGGTTTTAAACAAGCGCCAGCCCGATCTTACCATCTTGCTTGAAAATGTTTTTGATCCCCATAATATTTCGGCAGTGATGAGAACCTGTGATGCTGTAGGAATTCAGGATATTTATATTCTCAATAATAAAATACCTCCCCATAAGCAATGGGGGGCCAAAAGTTCATCGAGTGCAGACAAGTGGATTACGGTTCATCAGTTTACCGATGCAATGGCATGTTTTGCAGAGTTGAGAAAAAACTACAAGAAAATTTACACTACTCATTTAAGCAGCGATGCAGTTGGGCTCTACGATTTGAATCTGACAGAACCTGTAGTGCTTGTTTTTGGCAATGAAAAAAGTGGGGTTAGCGAAGAAATTATTGCTATGGCCGATGGTAATTTTCTTATTCCACAAGTAGGTATCATCAAATCACTCAATATTTCAGTTGCCTGTGCTGTGAGTTTATACGAGGCTTACCGCCAAAAAAACATTGTCGGGCATTACAATAATCCCAAACTAGAAGGAGAAAAACGCTCTAACTTAAGAGAAGAATGGGGCTTTGAGGAAGATTGATGAACGGCTAGACCAATCCAATCCTTTTCCAATATCTTTATTGTCCAAAACTAACTATAATGAAGCAATTTATCTTGCCTGTTTTACTGTTTGTAACAGTAAACTTGTTTTCTCAAACAAAAAAAACACTTTCTCATAGTGACTATGATGACTGGAAAAGCATTGGAGAAAGAATGATTAGCAATGATGGAAAATTTGTGGTTTATGCAATAAATCCACAGGAGGGAGATGGCGAATTAGTGATTCAGTCATCCAACAACCAATATAAAAAACAAATAGCCCGGGGATATGGAGCTGTCATTTCAGAAGATAGTCGCTATGTTATTTTTAAAATAAAGCCCTTGTATCAAGACACCCGCCAGGCAAAAATTAAAAAGAAAAAGGCTGATGATATGCCCAAGGATTCTATTGCCATTATTGAATTGGGTAAAGAGGATATTGTAAAAATGCCAAGGGTTAAAGGATTTAAATCTGCCGAAAAGGGGTTTGGTTATGTTGCTTACCAAATGGAAAAAGCATTGCCAGATTCTACAAAGAAGCCAAAGAAAGCATTGCCAGATTCTGCCAAAATGAACTTTGATATGCTGGTTAAATTAGCCGATTCCATCATTCGTAAATCAATTGATTCGGTGAAAGGGAAGCTAAGTAAAGAAGAGTTGATAGTTGTTGCCAACAAGGCAGCCAAAGAAATTATTAAAAAAGGGAAGGATGAAGTATTGATAGAAGAATACTTAATGAATGATGCAGAAGGCGATGATGGCCCTGGTGGAGCAGCTGCAACCGAAGGCACTGATTTGATAGTAAGGAACCTGACCGATGGAAATGAAAAAACTTTTAAGCTGGTAAGCGAATATTTTTTCGATAAAAAAGGAACACAGCTTTTAATTGAGACAACTAAAAACAGTAAAGACAGCAACAGTAAAGCATTTGTTTTTATTTACAATCTCTCAACCCAAAAAACAGACACAATAATGACGGGGTTTAATGATGGTAAAAACTTTGCTTTTGATGATGAAGGAACTCAGCTTGCCTTTGTAGCCGAGAGAGATAGTAGCACTAAAGCACTTCAAAAATTTTATAAACTTTGGTATTTTACTGCAGGGCAGGATAGTGCAACGCTTCTTGCCGAAAAAAATACGGTGGGGATGACTTTAGGATTTACAGTGAGTGAAAATGCAAGTCTAAAATTTAGTAAGGACGGGAAAAAACTATTTTTTGGGGTAGCCCCAATTCAGCCAGCAAAAGATACCACATTAGTAGATTTTGAACTGGCCCGTTTGGATATTTGGCATTACAATGACGATTATTTACAGCCACAGCAGTTGAAACAATTGGCTACCGATTTAAAACGCAGCTTTATGGCGGTGGTAAAACCCGGCAATGATCTTATCCTTCAATTGGGTGCCGAAGATGCTGAAAGAATTAGTTTAGTGGATGAAGGAAATGCAGATTGGGTATTGGCCGAATCCAATAAAGGCAATCGAATTGCATCGCAATGGGAAGGCAGATCAAAAGGAACGGCCTATGCCATTAGTACCTCGGATGGTAGCCGTCGTTTGATTAAAGCCAATAGTATTGGGAGGTTTGAAGCTTCTCCTGCCGGCAAATATGTGTATTGGTACGATCCGGTTGTAAAAAATTATTTTACCTGGGATGTAAAAACAGGAATCATTAAAAATGTTACTGATAAAATTAAAGAGCCTTTGTACGATGTAGAAAATGATGTGCCGGATTATCCAAGGCCAGCTGGTTTTACTGGGTGGACAGAAAATGACCAGTACATGTTGGTGAATGATGTGTATGATATCTGGCAAGCCGATCCAAAAGGAGTAGAGCTCCCTAAAAACATCACCAATGGTTTTGGTAAAAAAAATAAAACAGAATTCAATTATGTAAATCTTGATAGGGAGATCCGTTTTATTAATGCAGATGAAAATGTGTTGTTACGTTCTCAGGACAAGACAACTAAGTTTGCTGGGTTCTATACAAAAAAAGTAAACCAGGTTTCCGATCCGGTTTTGATTACTGCAGGTCCGTATAGTTTTGCTGGTCCTATTAAAGCAAAACAGGCAGAGCAGTTTCTTGTACAACGTTCCAATATCAGTAAGTCAGAAATATTTACATCTTCCACTTTAAAAGAGCTAACTCAACTTAGCAACATTGCAGCGCAACAAGAAGAAATTAATTGGTTGACTACTGAATTGGTAAAATGGAAAATGTTTGATGGTAAAATGAGTGAAGGGCTTTTGTTTAAGCCAGAAAATTTTGACCCTACGAAAAAGTATCCCATCATCTTTTATTTTTATGAAAAAGATGCTGATGGTTTGTACAATTATAGAACTCCTGCACCAAGTGCCTCCACGGTAAATATTCCTTATTTTGTAAGTAATGGATACTTAGTTTTTGATCCCAATATTTATTATAAGGATGGAGAGCCAGGCCAAAGTGCATATAACAGTATTGTAAGTGCTGCCAAGTATTTATCAAAAATGCCTTGGGTAGATAGCACTCGTATGGCCATTCAGGGGCAAAGCTGGGGAGGCTATCAGGTAGCATATTTAATTACTAAAACTAATATTTTTAGAGCAGCAGGTGCAGGAGCTCCAGTAGCCAACATGACCAGTGCTTATGGTGGTATTCGTTGGGGAACAGGTTTAAACCGTCAGTTCCAATACGAGCATACGCAAAGCCGAATTGGGGCTACACTTTGGCAGCGACCCGATTTATATATTAAAAACTCACCCTTGTTTTCGGCCGATAAAATAAACACACCATTATTGATGATGCATAATGATGCCGATGGAGCTGTGCCATGGTATCAGGGTATTGAATTCTTTACAGCCTTACGCAGGTTAGATAAAAAAGTATGGTTATTGCAATACAATAATGAAGATCATAATCTGGTAGAAAGAAAGAACCGTAAAGATTTGTCAGTTAGACTTTCTCAGTTTTTTGATTATTATTTAAAAGATGCTAAACCAGCCAAATGGATTAAAGATGGTTTGCCTGCCATTGATAAAGGAAAAGATTGGGGATTGGGGATTGGGTATTGAGTAAAATTTATTATTAGTTTAAAAAAGCCGCTTAAAAAGCGGCTTTTACTTTTCAGTGATTTTATTTTAAGTAATCTTTTGATTTCCAATTTTTAAATCTCTTTCCAATCTCTCCTTCTTCTATTGAAAGTAGAATAAACAAATAAAGTAGCAATGCTTTACCTTATCAAAAGCCAAAAAGAATTTATTAAAAAAGAAAATCAGTAATTTGTAATTCCAACACAAAAAAATTATAAAAATGAAAAGGAATCACCTACTCTATTTAATGCTTAGCAGTTCATCTTTACTTTTTGCTTGTACAGCAAATAATAAAGATTCAGCCACCCAAACTTATCAACCCTCATCAAAATCTTTATACGATTCTATTGTTAATATGGATAGCATGTTGTTTGCTGCCTACAATTCCTGCGATTTGGAAAAGTTTGCTTCCATGGTATCTGAGGATATTGAATTTTACCACGATCAAGGAGGTTTAATGACTTCTAAAAAAGGTTTAGTGGAAGCCCTTAAAACCAATATCTGTGGGAAGGTGAGTAGAATATTAGAACCAGGTACCATTGAAGTTTATCCAATTGCCGATTATGGTGCTGTTGAAATGGGGAGTCATCGGTTTCACAATAGAAGTGAGAATCCTCCTTCTACTTCCCGGTCAGGGAAATTTGTACAAATTTGGAAAAAAGAAAATGGTCAGTGGATGTTGAGCAGGGTAATAAGTTTACATTAAAACTGAATTGCTTACATTTAAATAACAAATTAAACTTCTTTTTACTCAAAATTAATAATATGGTTATTCAGGTAGATGAACATATTAATCTGGAAATATTGGAAGAAGAACAAGCTGAAACCTTGTGCGAACTTGTAAATGAAAATAGAGATCATTTGAGGCAATGGCTGCCTTGGGTGGATCATATGCAAACGGCTGAACAGTTTAAATTGCATATCATTGAAACAAAGAAACAAGCAACAGAAAAAACCAATTTTGGATTCGCTATTTTTATTGATAAAAAATTAGTTGGAAAAATCGGAATTCATCATATCAATACACAAAACAATGTAGGGCAAATTGGATACTGGTTAGCAGCTGATCAGCAAAAAAAGGGAGTCATTTTTAAATGTTGCAATGCATTATTACATTTTGGATTTAGTCATCTGGATTTAAATCGTATTGAAATAAAATGCGGTACTGGAAATAATAAAAGCAAAGCCATTCCCGAAAAACTTCATTTTACATTTGAAGGGATTTTACGTCAGGCTGAACAGGTGAATGGTAAATACATCGATCTCTTTCTATACAGTATGATCAAAACCGATTGGGAAAATAACAAGTATTAATCAGTCGTCAGTTTATAGAAAGCATTTTCTTAATCAAAACAATCTGCCCCAAATGATAATGGCTATGTTCAATAATGCCATGGAGGTTTCTATAATAATTGCCATACTTTTCTTCACTAAAATGTTCCCATAGCTTCATTTCGGGCAACTGCTCAATTAGGCTGGCCATTTTTTCGGCATCGGTAAAAGTTTGTTCCAACAGGTTTTCCCATTCTTCCTGAGATTTGATGGGAGTAAGGCCAAAGCTTAAACTATCATGAGCATTCAATTCTTCAGCTTGTAAAACCTTAATTACCACATCTACATAATAATGGATATGATAAACTAGGCTAGCAATTGTATTTAGTGAATCAACAGAAGTAGTAGCTTGTTGCCAATTAACGTCGGCCAACTGGTCTTTAAGGTTGGAGCTCGTCCAGTTTCCTCCAAAATGAATTTCTCTAAAATGTTTGGCTATTTGAGAAGATAAGTTCATACAATAATACTTTTGCTTCGCTATTGATTAATATTAATTTTTTATTCGGGAGCCTCTACTTTATGGAATGTAGCAGAAGCAATTTTTATTTCGCTATTTGGGGCTTCCACGACTTTAAGAATACAGGTAAACAATTCTGTCTTTGTAGCCCTTCTTTTTTTGTAACTCACTACGTATCTAAGCGTAAACTCAACCCAATTATCATTTGCAATTAGAGATACCATTGGTTCTGTTTGAGAGTCCTCTAGCCGATATTTGTTTTGTAGGGCCACCCATTTTTCTCTAGATTTTTGGGTAAGGTCTCCCGCCACTTCATTACCTATATTTTCAAATAGTTGTTTGGCTTTTTCATAATTACTGTTGCTTATTGTAATTCCGGATAGCCACACTTGCATAAAACCGAACGTTGTAGATATGACATTCGTCAGAATTGGTCTTATTAATAAATTGTTGCTATTAATTATTCGCTATAACACCTGGTGTATTTTCTATAGCCCAAGTTTACTATTTTTCCACTTTCTTCTTGATATTATTTTTTCAATTTCTACTGCAAAAAACACCAATGATGAAGCAGCGCCAACCAATAAAAATTCATTCAGGGTTAGTGCTTCCGTTTTAAAAATGGGTTGTAAAAATGGAACATAAGTGATGGCAAACTGCAGCAATAGGGCTAAAAGAACGGCACCTATAAGTGGTCTGTTTGAAAATATTCCT
The DNA here is from genome assembly GCA_947085175.1 of uncultured Chitinophagaceae bacterium. Classification (GTDB taxonomy): domain Bacteria; phylum Bacteroidota; class Bacteroidia; order Chitinophagales; family Chitinophagaceae; genus Ferruginibacter. Next base: position 32,573 of record CAMTVJ010000005.1, on the reverse strand, counting down.
ATACTAAACAAGGATTGATTTTCGGAACGAATGGCCATTACATGCCCCAGTTGGCTAAGGCATAAAACATTAAAAACAATCGTTTGCCAATGCAGCCCGTGGTTAATAGCCCATCCCTGCAGCGACAAAGCAACACCTGCCATAAAAATACCCACCCATAGTATGTGTATGCCTCTGCCATTTGCAAAAACACTTTCTTGCGGTGGCCGTGGCGGCCTGCTCATAATATCTTTCTCTGCTTTTTCGAATGATAATGCAATAGCAGGCAAGCCATCAGAGACTAAGTTTATCCATAAAATATGTATAGGTAATAATGCAATGGGTAATCCAATGATCGGACCTAAAAGCAAAGTCCATAACTCCCCCGAGTTGGTTGTCATGAGGTATTTGATAAACTTTAGGATGTTATCATAAATTCTTCTTCCTTCTCTTACTGCTTTCACAATGGTTGAAAAATTGTCATCCAGCAAAATCATGTGAGCTGCTTCTTTAGAAACATCAGTTCCTGTGATGCCCATTGCAATTCCAATATTTGCCCTTTTTAAAGAAGGGGCATCATTTACGCCATCTCCTGTCATGGCCACATAATGTCCTTTCTGTTGTAGCATTTTTACAATTCTTAATTTCTGTTCAGGTGATACCCTGGCATATACTTTTATCTTTTCAACTTTAGCTAAAAATTGGTCGTCATCAAATGCAGCCAATTGTTGTCCGGTTATCACTAAATCCTTGTCGCTGTTTAAAATGCCAATACGCTCTGCAATAGTTTTTGCTGTAAGCGGATGGTCGCCGGTTATCATCACGGGTACAATCCCTGCTGTTTTACATTGGGCTACTGCCTCAAATACTTCTTCTCTTGGCGGATCTATCATACCAGTTAAACCCAAAAACTGTAAATCTGATTCATGAATGTCAACATCGGGTTTTTCTGGTAACTGACCCCAAAATTGATAAGCAAAGCCCAAAACCCGATGTCCTTGTGCTGCCATGTCATCTACCTGCAGTAGCATTTTATCTGCATCAACATCTTTACATCTTTGCAATAAAATATCCGGTGCCCCTTTAGTAAAAGAAATTATTTTATTTTGATAACTGTGAAATGTAGTCATCAGTTTTCTCTCAGAATCAAATGCAATTTCTGCCAGCCTTTTCCAGCTATCTTGTTTTATATTGTGCTCAATAGCCACTTCCAATAAAGCAATTTCTGTACTATCTCCTTTTAAATGTTTATCATCATCTACAGCAGCATCATTATTCAGTGCAAAGGCATGTAGCAATAACACAGTAACCTCTTGGTCCTTGATAGTGGATAAAGTTGTTCTATCATACAATTGTCCGTTTACAAATACATTTTCTACATGCATTTTGTTTTTGGTGAGTGTACCTGTTTTATCGGTACAGATAAAAGTGACAGATCCTAAAGTTTCTACAGCCGGCAATTTTCTAATCAAGCTATTAAAACGGATCATTCTTTTTGCAGCCAACGCAAGTGATATGGTAATCACAGCAGGCAACGCTTCGGGGATAGCGGCTACTGCAAGTGAAATACTGGTCATGACCATTTTTGCAATATCCTCACCTCTTAACCAACCGGCTACAAAAAATAAAACACATAAGAATAGTACCAAAACAGATAGCTTCTTACCGAAAGCAGCCATACGTTGTTGTAGTGGAGTCAGCGTTTCATCCTCCTGTAACATTTTGGCTATTCGTCCCAACTCTGTTTGCATACCAGTAGCTATTACAATACCGGTGCCTCTACCATAGGTTACAAAAGTGCCCTTAAATGCCATATTCTTTTTATCACCCAATGGCAAATCATCTGAGTCAAGTGAGGTAATAATTTTATCAATGGCATGTGATTCACCGGTTAATGCTGCTTCTTCAATTTTTAAATTATTCGACTCAATGATACGCAGATCAGCAGGAACGGCATTACCTGCTTCCAGCAAAACAATATCACCAGGCACTAATACCGTAGCTGGCAACCAGGAGCTGGTTTCATCCCGAAGTACCCGTGCCTGTGTAATGGTCATTTGTTTTAAAGCCTGCATTGCTTTTTCAGCTCTATACTCCTGAAAAAATCCAATGATTGCGTTTAATAAAACAATCACAAGAATGACGATGGTATCAGTTAAGTCGCCTATTATCCCGGAAATGATTGCTGCTGCCAGTAGCACTAAAATCATTACATCTTTAAACTGCGCCAACAGCATGACTGCAATACTTTTCTTTTTGCCTTCTTCTAACTCGTTGGGGCCAATCTGCAATAATTTTTCTTCTGCTGTAGATGTACTTAATCCCTGCTGACTAGTTTTCAGCAATTCAAAAATTTCAGGTATACTTAATCTATGCCAGTTCATTTCAATTTATTTATTTATGAATAAGTAAACCATAAGTACGATGTATAAAAGAATAATAATAAAAGTATCAATGCTAAAAAGCCAAACTTGTTTTTTCTTTGGTTTAAACAAAAGGCCCAACCCAACAACCGCCGTCATAATAATGGTGATGAATACAGATAACAAATGAGATGAAGAGATTGCTTTAAAAAGAGAACCTTCCATGAAGAAAATATCATCAATACCCAGTATTAACATATTAAAGACATTGCTGCCCAATAAATTTCCAACGGCCATATCCAATGCACCTATCCTTAATGCCGCCAATGAAACCACCAGCTCGGGTAGCGATGTGGCGGCAGCTAAAAACAGTGTACCGAAAAATGAATTGCTCATACCAGTATACGACGCTATCTGTTCACCAAAATAAGGAAGGAACACTGCGGCGCCAATTACAACCAATGCATGTAAAGCATAATTACTGAGTACTTTTTTAAGTTCGGCCGGATTGTAAGGGTTATCTGTTAATGTAGCAGGGGGCGATTCTATCAGTGCCGAATGTTCATATTTAAAAATGCCCCAAACGGAAATTAAATACACGCCAAAGAGAACAAAAGTGAAACTGCTTATCCATAATATAGAGGGGGTTTCATGCGCCAGAAAAATGGCCATACCTGACACCGTCATTAATATAATACCAAAAATGGCCGCTACAATATGGCTTGATTTCACAATTGAAAAAAGAGGCTGCTTGATCCGTGCATCCAGTACAGAAAGTATGAGTAAGTTAAAAACACAACTGCCAAAAATGTCGCCGGCGGCCAGGTTGGGTGCATTCACAATCGCCACAGAACTGATGCCTGTCATCAACTCAGGTAATGAGGTAACGGATGCCATTAAAATAAGCCCTACCCATGCCTTGCCCCATCCTGTGAGTTCAGCAATTTTATCTCCATATTTAGCCAGCTTTGTGCCACTATAAATAATAACGACTGCACAGGCAGTAAAACCCAGGATGTTAATGTATAAATTATTCAGCATAGAACCGTTTAAATACTCAATTGTAAGTAAGTTAGGTTATAATTATCAAACCAATTCTTAATGCAAAAAGGATACATTGAGTTTTATTATTTTCTTATTTAACGACATTATATTTTATAAGATGAACTATTACATTACTACAATAAACCAATACTGTACTTTATTACATAGGCTGAAATAAAAAATCTGATAACCCTTATTGGCAAAACAAATTTTAAATATGTAGCAGGCGAAAATTTAAAATATCCTGCAACAAAACTAACCAGTGCAAATGGCAGTGGTGCAGTTGCAGCAAGTATAATAATTACCCATCCATATTTTAAAAATAATTCTCCATATTTTTTAAATTTATTCTGAAGTATTATTATCCTGGCAATTTTAGCAGTGTTCAAATACCTGCCCCCTAAAAAAGCAATAAATCCACATAGAGAAGATAAAATACCTAAAATAAGTACAATTATGAAATACTCATTCCAGTCTTTAGATTGATAAATCATCATAAACAATTCGGCCGGGAAAATTCCTATTAATATTTCACTGATGAAAAAGGATAAGCCGGTAAGCATATAATTGCCAGATACCTTTTGAGCAAAGTCATTAAAATACCCGCCAGCATATTTTGTGATTAAGATGTTAATAACAACAACCAGTAATAGTGCAACGATTGCCCAAAATATTTTTTGCCTAACATACTTTTTTAAGAAATGATCTTCCGCATTAGTATTGTTATTTTCTTTAACCTTTTGCAATTTTGAAGTTTTAATTGGATGACTTATTAAACACCAATATTGGAACTTTCGCATTGAAAGAATACTCAGCAGATTTACTTGACAGGAATATTTTTTGAAACAAGCTCCTGTTTTGTTCTGTAAACATTATCATCATAGAAGGTTTCCTCTTTTTTATGGCCGTTTCAATATCAGTAATTAAGGATTCATTGGGGTCTCTGTTGGTTAAATTAAAACTGATATGGTAGGCAGCAATTTTTTTAACAGCCGTTTCAATAGCTTTTAATTGGGCGCTGTTTTCTAATACTGATGTAAGATGCAATAATTCTATAGTTGCTTTTAAAGGCTTGGCAAAATCCACTACTTTTATAATCTCTTTTTTAAAATGAGTAAGGTCGGATGCGTACAGGATGCTGGTAATGGCAGTGGTTATATACTTATACGGTACAGCAATTACAGGAATTGCAGAATGATTAATAAGGTTGCCGGTGTTGGTACCCAAAATCCTTTCCAGTTTGCCGGCGCCTCTTGTACTGATGCAAATAAAATCAAACTTATTTTCTTCGGCATAATCCCTGATTACCGCCTCTGGGAAAACAGAAATTTTTACAATGCATTTAATATTCATTGCAGGGATTTGTAAATCTGCATAAATATTTTCTACAAAACCTTTTAGTTTGGCTTGCGTTATTGCTGTTTGATCTTTTTGATATTCTTCTATTCTTACAGTATTCCATGCTGTAGGAGTGGGAATATGATGAACATTAAAAAAAGTAAGCTTACACTTATTTTGAGTAGCCAATTGAATGGCAAACAATAAACCTGCTTTAGATTTGTAAGAAAAATCGGTGGTAACAAGAATTTTTTGCATAACAAGATATTTTAATTGTTGGGAAGTGTAAATTACCCTTTATCCCGTTCTAAAGTGAGAATAAACATCTCTTTAGGATATGATTGGCATCAGGTAAAAATTCTTTTTATGTCAGTTTTAATTTTTTGATGCATATGAGGATACTTCGTTTAAGAGTGTTTTGTCAGTTTGGGTAGGTAATTTGTCAAAGCAGAATGTATGAATATTTGCAGAGTGTTGCTTTAGGGTTACCTACAACGGGCGGGGCTTTGTGCAGGGCTGGACATTTTAACATCCAGCCTCGGCTGCAGCAAATCTGATGTTGGCTGTAATTTTATTTTGTTAAGCTAGTGGTTTCTATTTAATTTATAAGTTTTAAAGAAAAAAATTGGTCTGAAAGAATTAATATAGAACTAAACACCATTGTCATTAGTAGATTTATTATTTGAAATTTTACAGTATAATTATTTTGTTTCGAAATTTTAAAAACAAAGAAGAATAATAAAAGACAAACAACTATTGATAATGTAAATGTGCCAATTCCAAATGTATTGCTTATCCTGCCTTCATCATTCAAGTTTATAAAATTCATAGCACCTGCTAAAACTCTCATATATAGTGGTGCAAAAAGAAATGGATAAAATAACAGATTTTTATTTTGTCTCATGATAAAGTATATAGTACTTGCTTGAATTATTGTAAAAATTGGTCCTGCTGCACTTACAAGTGTGTCGTGCCAACTTTGTAGATATTTTCCTTCAGTAAGCGACACACTATTTAATGTCATTGTCATTTTATAACCTAATGATTCACCAGCAATCCAATGAAAAAATTCATGAAAAAAGAATGTAGCTAAAACGGAAATTAGTGAAATAAAGGTATATTTCAATGTCAAATTAAAATTTGTCATTTGATATTTTGTTTTGAAGATTGAGGTCTTTTAAAATTACAACCAACGGGCAGGGCTTGCTTGCAGGGCTGGAATTCATTGTTCGTCCAGCCCGGAACCGCTGCTGATTAAAGATATAAAAGTACAGGTTAACAAACAAAAGCCCAACAAAGTACGACCAGCCCAGATGAAGCACAACAGCGATAAAATGACCATTGCTCCAACGTCAGCCAGCCTTGCAGCAAACCCAATGTTGGCTGTCTGGCAAAGTCAACCGATGTTTGAAAACGCTTTAAAGTAACTTTGTCTTTCAAACTCGATTTGGTCTACCTGTATTTCTTCGCCAATTTCGTCCGGGTCACTTTGATTAGCAAAATGTGTCCAAACAATTTTGTCGCCCTTGTCTATAATTTTTACTGTTATTGCTCCACAACCAATTTCTCCACAACATTCGCATATGTATAATTCAATTCTGTCTCCTAGAAGTTGTGTCTTCTGATGAAGCCTAAATTTCTTCAATATTCTTTTTTGTACTTCTTTACTCGGGAAAAATCCAAAAGGTGTCACACTTGATTTGTTTTTTATTCCCAAATATTCTCGAAGAGGTTGTCCCGAAATTATATAATCTAAATATTGTCTGTCTGAATATTCTTTGCTAGGATGATTCGTCCAAATAAGTTGTAAGTCTTTGGTCATATTTATTGTCTAACGAAATGTGGTCTATTGCTAGCAGCCAAATTAGTATTTATGTTATTACACGCAATATAGTAAATTGTATTAATATTGACAATCAATGTTTTATTATAAAATTTGGGAAATTCTTATTACAGCAATCCATTTTTACAAGAACAAAAAAATGTCCCGATATTTATCGAGACATTTTCAATTTATTCAATCAGAGATATATTAAATACTCCGGTTACTATCAAAATTTTCTAGTTCCTTACTCACTGCATTTAAAAAAGTAGATCCCAGTGCACCATCAATAATACGGTGGTCATAACTAAGGGAGATGTACATCATATGGCGTATGGCAATACTGTCGCCTTGCGGCGTTTCAATAACCATGGGCCTTTTTTTAATGGCGCCAACAGCCATAATTGCAACTTGTGGCTGGTTGATGATGGGTGTGCCCATAATGCTGCCAAATGTACCTACATTGGTTAAGGTAAATGTGCCACCGGTGGTGTCATCGGGTTTTAGCTTACCAGCACGAGATGCATGGGCAAGTCTGTTTACTTGCTTGGTTAAACCTACCAAGTTTAGCTGGTCGGCATTTTTAATAACCGGTACAATAAGGTTGCCATTGGGTAGGGCAGCTGCCATACCTATATTCAGGTCTTTCTTTACAATAATTTTATCGCCATCTACACTACTACTTAGCCACGGGTACTTTTTAATACATTTTACAATGGCTTCAATAAATAGGGGAGTGAAAGTGATTTTTTCGCCTTCTCTTTTTTCAAAATCCTTTTTAATACGCTCTCTCCATAATACCAGGTTGGTAACGTCGCACTCAGCAAAACTGGTAACATGTGGCGATGTGTGTTTGCTATCCACCATATGCTTCGCAATCAGCTTGCGCATACGATCCATTTCTATTACTTCTACATTACCCCCGTAGTTGTTAGTTGATAGCTGTTGGCTACTAGCTACTGCTATCTGGCTGTTATTGTTTTCAACTGCGGCGGGTGCAGCTTCTGTATTTGGGCTAGCAGCTAATGGCTTAATGCCAATAGCTTTGTTAGCTACATAAGCCAAAATATCTTTTTTGCTCAATCTCCCTTCTTGTCCGGTACCCGGTATATTTTCCAGGTCGCTCATACTAATACCTTCTTGCTGGGCAATATTTAAAACCAAAGGAGAGTAAAACCTTATAGCCGACTTAGTTGCTGTATTTGCAGTAGCAGCAACAGCAGGTTGATAAGGTATTTCTTCCACTACCTTTGCGTCTTCGTATTCTTTTTGCTTAGGAGCATTGGCAGGTTGTGTATTTGACACGGCTGCATTGGCACCCACCCTAATACGGGCTATTACAGTACCAATAGGTACCACATCATTTTCATTAAATAATATTTCTTCCATCACACCTTCAGCTGTAGAAGGTATTTCACTATCCACTTTATCGGTGGCAATATCCAAAACTGTTTCGTCTTGTGCTATGGCATCGCCTGGTTTTTTATGCCACTTTAAAATGGTGGCTTCCATGATGCTTTCTCCCAGTTTCGGCATTATTAAATCAACTAAACTCATCAGAATTGAAATTTTAATTTTTTATGATTGTCCCGACTTACCATTGGCTGTGCAACATCGTTGCGTCGCACTCTTGTACTTTTTACAATATGGCAACCAATGAAATTGGCTTTTTGAATGGGCCAAAGGTAATTATTTCCAATCGACATTCCACATTACTTACTCCTGGGCCAGTATAAATTTCCGCAATAAATTCAGCGAATAGGTGGCAGTTAGCTGAATATTCCGCATTCTATCAAACCTAAAAAATAATTTATGAGTTTCTAGTTTTTCATTGTTACCAATGGCAATCCAAACCGTTCCCACTGGTTTATCAGGCATACCACCATTGGGGCCCATAATACCCGACAAGGCAATTACATAATCCGACTTAATATTATTGAGTGCTCCCTTTGCCATCTGTAAAACAATCTCTTCACTAACCGCCCCTTTGGTTTCCAACATTTGATGATCAACCTGCAACAAGTCTTCCTTGGCTTTGTACGAATAACTAACCACACTGCCATCATAAAAAGCTGAGGAGCCAGGGATAGCTGTTATTAAATGAGCTAAATAACCACCAGTACAGCTTTCGGCAGTACAAATGGTTTTCTCTTTTGCCAACAATAAATTCCCTAACACTTTTTCTAAGGGCTCATCTGTAATGGTAACAAGGTATTCTTTCACTCTTTCCTGTAATTCGGTAAACAACAGGTCAATGTCATTTTCTAATTGTGCCTTATCTTCTCCCATTGCCGATAACCTTAACCTTACCATTCCATAATTGGGTAAGTAAGCCAGTTTAATGTGTTGGGGAAGTGCTACTTCAAAATCCTTGATCTGCTCTGCCAAAAAACTTTCACCAATGCCGGCCGTCATTAAATTTCTGTGGAGGATGGTTCCTGTGGTAAATTGTTCTACTAATCGGGGAATCACTTCATGCGTCATTAATCCTTTCATTTCGTGAGGTACACCGGGCAGGCTCACAAATACTTTTTTGTTTTTGGTAAACCACATGCCGGGTGCTGTGCCCCGCTGGTTTAACAAAACGGTACAGCAATCTGGCACTTCGGCCTGTAATAAATTACTATTGATAATGGGGCGATTTAGTTTTGTGAAAATGTCAATCACATGTTGCTTTACCTCTTCATTCACAATCATCTTAGCCTTAAAATAGTCGCACAAAAGTTGCTTGGTGATATCATCGGCAGTGGGGCCCAGGCCTCCGGTAATTAAAACAATATCGGCTTGCTGTTGTTCTTCATCCAAAGCTTTCCAAATATCTTCCCACACATCACCCACCGCCAGCCGGCGTACAACTGGTATACCTGCTTTGTTCAATTCCTGTGCCATCCAGGCACTGTTGGTATCAATCACTTGTCCTATCAATAGCTCATCGCCAATGGTAATAATGCTGGCTTTAGTCATCAGTCGTTTAAAATTGGTTAATTTTATCGCAAGTTAAGTTAACCCATGAAGAATATTATTTTGTTTGCCGGTTTTCTGTTTTGTTCAGTTTCTTATGCTCAGGATGCAGGGGCTCGTTTGTCAGCAGCTTTTACAACTTTTGAAGCCGATGCACAGTTTAAGCATGCATTAATCAGTTTGTATGTAGTGGATTCTAAAACCGGAAAGCCAGTATTTGAAAAAAATGCCCAAATTGGTTTAGCACCAGCCAGCTGTTTAAAAGTAGTGACCAGTGCCACAGCTTTTGAATTGTTGGGAAAAGATTACCGCTATAAAACTGATTTTGGTTTTGATGGAGTAATAGATGCAGATATGTTAAAAGGCAACCTTTTCTTAATCCCTTCAGGCGACCCTACGCTGGGAAGCTGGCGATGGGAGTCTACAAAGATGGAAACCATACAGGGAAAATTTTTAGCTGCGTTGAATGCAGAAAATATAAGATCAATTACTGGCGATTTTATTATTGATGATTCCAGATGGGAAACCCAAGCCACACCAAATGGATGGACATGGGAAGACATTGGTAATTATTACGGAGCAGGTGCAAGGGGGTTAAACTGGCATGAAAACCAGTATGATCTTTTTTTGAAATCTGGGAAAAATATTGGAGATAGTGTTGATATCATTGAGACTAAACCAGTGTTAAGAATTGTGGCGATGCTGAATGAATTGAAAACAGGCAGTAAAGGCAGTGGTGATAATTCAATTATTTATTTGCCTGAGAATGGATCAATGGCTTTTCTTAGGGGTACAATACCAGCGGGTAATGACAGGTTTAAGATTTCGGGTTCATTACCCAATCCCAAAAAAACATTTAAATACAGTACCCTAAACTTTTTATTTAAAAAAGATATTGAAATGGATAACTGGTTTATAACAGAAAGGTCGCTTATTAAAAAACCTGAAAGCTTATCTTCCAAAGCAAAAACAATTGTTACACATTATTCTCCATCATTAGATAGCATCAATTACTGGTTTATGCAGAAAAGCGTAAACCTTTATGGAGAAGCATTGGTAAAGACAATTGCTTATGAGAAAACTAATTTTGGTGCTACTGATACCGGTTTGAATATTATAAAAGATTTCTGGAGCAAAAAAGAGATCGACAAATCGGCTTTGAATATTAAGGATGGTAGCGGACTTTCGCCTGCCAATCGATTAACTGGTCATGCTTTAGTAACCATCCTTCAATATGCAAGGCAACAAAACTGGTATCCTTCATTTTATAATGCATTGCCTGAACTGAATGGTATTAAAATGAAGTCGGGATATATTGGAGGCGTAAGAAGTTATACCGGATACATCAAATCTAAATCGGGAACGGAATATACTTTCTCTTTCATCATCAATAATTTTGAAGGAAGCCCCGGTTCTGTACGTGAAAAAATGTGGAAAATATTAGATATTTTAAAGTAATTTGGTTGTTAAAACAAAAACTAAAAACTTATGTCTCAAAATCTTAAAAACCATGCAAGGTTCATTCCTTTGTATCATTACATTACCCCACTTGCTATACTTGCCTTAATTATAGGCGCTGCAATCAATTTGTTCGACAGTTGTGGAGAGGATGAAGGATTATACAGCGCCTCATTAATTTGTTTAATGAGTTTGATATTGTTGATCATTTGGTTTTATGCCCGTGCATTTGCATTAAAGGCACAAGACAGGGCAATACGTGCCGAAGAGAATTTTAGGTATTATTTGGCTACTGGCAAACCTTTAGATAGCCGTTTAACCACTCGTCAAATCATCGGTCTTCGTTTTGCTGGGGATGATGAATTTGTAGCATTGGCTAAACAAGCTGTAGATGAAAATTTATCGGAGAAGCAAATTAAAATGGCCATTAAAAATTGGAAAGAAGATAATTATAGGGTTTAATAAAAGTAAAAATTATTATTAAAAAAGCAGTTGGCTATTAGCTAACTGCTTTTTTAATAAATAAACATTTCACTTTTAACTACCAAAATACCCAGCCAGCTTTTCCTTTAATTCCATTGGCATATCACAACGGTTCATGGTTTTGGCATCAACAAAAAATAAAGTAACCTCACCGGTATTTAATAATTCATCTTGCTGGTTATAAATTTCGGCATGAAAAACTATTTTAAAATGAGTGGGCATTTCTTTGAGTGTTGTTTTTACTGTAATTAGATCATCGTATTTAGCAGGGCGTAAAAACCGGCTATGAATATCTACCACAGGCATAATAATGCCAAGTGCTTCAATTTCTTTATAGGTATATCCAATTTGGCGGATAGCTTCTGTTCTTCCAATTTCATAAAACTGGGCATAGTGCCCATAATACACTACACCCATTTGATCGGTGAGGGCATAATGAATCCGAATTTGGGTTTCTGTAACAAACATAATTTAAATAGATGTTGTAATTAAAGTAGCATTATTTACCTGTCATACTATCTACACTTACTTTACCGGGGCCAACAAATAATAATACCATATAAGCAGAAAGATATAATACGGCCATTTCTCCTTCACCAAAAAAATCGCTGTTATGGGCTTTAAAGATCATAACGCATGTGGCAATGATTAATGGAACAGTTGCCAGCCTGGTAAATAAACCGATGATGATAAATAGGGAGCAAAAGAATTCTGCAAAAACAACTAATGCCAACGACATAGTGCTGCCTATTCCCATAAAATTCATAAACTTATGTTGTAGGGTACTAAAATGAATTAGTTTTTGGTAACCATGGTTCATCATTAATGCACCAACAGCTATTCTTAGTAAAAGCATGGCAGCATTAAATGCGCCGGCAGAATATTTTGTAGATAATAATTTTCTCATGTAATTTTTTAGATTTTGATTTTAAAAATAACTGTTATAAAAAATGGCAATAAAAATTATTATCATTTCATTAACAGCAATGTAAAAGTACATTCGTTTTGTTTACATCAGTTATCCACTTATTCACAAAACATTGGAATGATGTTTGTAAAGGGATCGATAACCAGTAATTTTGCAGTTAAGAAAAATATGAATACGATAAACAAACTAATGAAACAAAAAATTCCGTTCCTGCTCATAGCCGCAGTGTTTTCTTTCTCCGCTTTCGCACAACCCACCCATGCTATTGTTGATGTTGAAAAAAAATATAAAGATGCCAAAGCCCTTTTTGTAAAAGAACAATATGCTTTGGCTTATCCTATGTTTGCTCAATTAAAAGCACAATATCCCGATAACACAGTAAGCGATCATGCTTACCTTAATGACGATATCAATTATTTTTATATTGTTTGTCAGTTGAAATTACAACAGCCTGTTGCAGAGCAACAGGCAAAGCAATACATCAGTGTGGTAGCTAATGAGCCTCGCCGGCAAATGTTGAGTTATCAGCTGGCTAAGTTTTATTTTTTGAAAGACGAATTCAGTAAAGCCATCGATTATTATAATATTGCCGGGCTCGAGAATTTAAGTAATGAGCAAATAGCCGATGCTAAATTTGAGAAAGCCTATTGTTATTTCAACCTTAAGAATTTTGCCGAAGCCAAGCCTTTGTTTGATGAGATACATCAAATGCCCGAAAGCAAATATTTTATACCTGCCAATTACTATTACGGTTTTATAAGTTATTTTAATCGCCAGTTTAATGAAGCCTTGATGGCATTTAAAATGGTGGAAACTTATGATGCCTATAAAGGGGTAGTACCATACTATATTGCCGAAATCTATTATTTCCAGGGTAAAAAAGAGGAGGCATTAAAATATGGGGAATCGGTATTGGGCCGTGGCGGTTATTTGTTTTATCAAAAGGAAATGAACCTGTTGATTGGACAGATCTATTTTGAAAAGAAAAATTACCAGAAAGCTTTACCACTTTTAGAAGCCTATGTAAACAGCAGCAATAAAGTGAGTAAGGAAGTTATGTACGAACTGAGTTATTGTTATTATGAGGCCAACCAACTTACCAAAGCTATCGAAGGTTTTAAAATGCTGAGCTCCGAAAAAGATTCAATGGGACAAAATAGCATGTACCTTTTAGGAGATTGTTATTTACGTACCAATCAAAAAGCTAATGCCCGTAATGCGTTTCAGTTTAGTGCCTATAACAGCTCAAATAAATTACAACAGCAAATTTCTCGTTTCAATTATGCCAAGCTTTCTTATGAGCTGGGTTATCAGGATATAGCCCTGAATGAAATGAAAAAATATCTTAATGATTATCCCAATAGTGAGTATGATGCAGAGGCAAAAGAAATTTTAGTAAGCCTATTAGCCAATACCAACAATTTTGTGGACGCATTAAAAATGTATGAGTCTTTTAGCAAGCCCACAGCTTCCATGCAAAAAGTATATCCTCGTATTTTATATGGTAGAGCGGTAGAAATAGTGAATGATCAACAAATGCGTAATGCGGATGAGTTGTTGACGAAGTTATTGACTTTACCAAACTCGGCTGTAACGCCTTATGCCCATTTTTGGAAAGGAGAGATTGCCTATCGTAATAACAATTACGATAATGCCATCAAGCATTTAACAAGTTTTTTAGATGCAAAAGTAATGGCCCAGGGTGAAGCCAATAATAAAGCTGCCCAATACAATTTGGGTTATAGCTGGATGCAGAAACAGAATTATAAAAATGCATTGGGCTTTTTTGAGCAGATAACTAAAACTGTGTCTGTAACTACGCCACCCATGGAGCAAGATGCTTTTGTACGTAGCGCCGATTGTTATTTTATGAATAAGGACTATGCAAAAGCCAATAGTATGTATGACCAAGTGTTGAACAATGCTTTGCCACAAAGTGATTATGCCCTATTTCAAAAAGCGGAAATAGCAGGGATTAAAAGTTCAACCGACAAAATTAAAATTCTTAACAGCCTCATTCAGCAATATCCCCAAAGTAATTTAGTACCCGATGTAAATATGGAGATTGCCCTTACTTATATTGCTGATGAAAAATTTAGTGCAGCCATACCATACCTCAATAAAGTGGTAACAGCAGTAGATGCCGGTGGATTAAAACCAAGGGCATACCTTAAGCTGGGTCTTTGTTATTACAATACCGATAAAAACAACGAGGCACTTGCCAATTATCAAAGCCTTGTTCAAAAATACCCTCAATCTTCAGAAGCGGATGAGGCTTTGGAGATCATGAAAAGTATTTATGTAGAGATAGGAAAGCCCAATGAATACTTGGACATGATGAAGAAGAATGGTAAAAATGTATCGGTGAGTGAGGCCGATTCGTTAACCTATACGGCTGCCGAATTAAAATACAAGGCCAACGATTGTATTGCAGCTATTGATGGTTTTAAAAACTACTTGTCAAAATTTCCAACAGGCTCATTTGCCTTAGAAGCCAATTATTATAGCAGCGAATGTTATATAAAAACAAAGGACTGGCAAAATGCCATCAGTGGATATGAGTATGTAAACATCAAAGGGCTCAACCGCTTTTTTGAAAGAGCTACATTAGAAGCGGCACGAATCAGTTATTTTGAATTGAAGAATTATCAGGCGGCTAAAAAATATTTCGAATCTCTTACCGGAGGAGCTATCAATCAGGATAATCAATTGGAGGCTTTACGAGGCTTGGTACGTTGCTATTATCAATTGAAAGAATATGCCCAAGCAAATGAAGCAGCAAAAAATCTCCTAACCCAAAAAGGGATTAGCACAGATGATAAATCAATTGGTTTCTTGGTGTTGGGTAAATCACAACAAATCAATAATGATTGTGCAGCTGCCATTACTTCATTTAAATCATGTGCTGCCATCAAT
Organism: uncultured Chitinophagaceae bacterium; assembly: GCA_947085175.1. Taxonomy (GTDB): domain Bacteria; phylum Bacteroidota; class Bacteroidia; order Chitinophagales; family Chitinophagaceae; genus Ferruginibacter. Next base: position 17,281 of record CAMTVJ010000005.1, on the reverse strand, counting down.
AAATCGGCTTGGGGTGCAGAGGCTAGATATGAAATTGCCAATTGCCAATTTACAACAGGTAGCCTAGCTACGGCCGAAAAATCGGCGCTGGCAGTAATTAAAGAAACAGGTTCTTACGATCATTGGGTAACCAAATCTTATATTTTATTGGGCGATATTTTCATGCAACAGAAAGATTATTTTAATGCCAAAGCCACTTATGAGAGTGTAGCTAAAAATTCGGTGATACCAGAATTGAAAGCAGAGGCTCAGCAAAAATTGGATAATACCATAGCCGAAGAAAAAGCCAGTTCAAAAATTAATTAAACAAGAAAGAATCAGATACAAATGAAAAGAATCAACATATACCTGGGTTTAATTTTAACGTCGTGCTGTTTAAGTTTGCATGTATCTGCTCAAAAAGATACAAGCAAAAAAACCAGTATCGATATTACGTCCACTTATAAACCCGTATTACGCAGTGCAGCTAAAATCAATTTTTCGGCATCTCATTTAAATGCCGATACCAGTAGGCCGAGTTTTACTTATAATATCCCAGCTCAAAATTTGTTTTATGCATATCAACCCATCAGTTTAAAACCATTGGCGCTGGAGCAGGATACTAATATCTATCTGGGCCAAAGGCATTTTGTAAAACTAGGTTATGGTAATTTTTCTACTCCCTATGTAAGTGCCGGATTTAGTTTTGGAGATGGTAAGCAATACCTGGCAAGTGTTACTGGCGATTTTATTTCCTCTAAAGGAAAAATAAAATACCAAGATTATACTCAAGTGAATGTACAAGCCAATGGCAGCTATTTTTTACCCAAGAATGAAGTGTATGCAGGTGTAGGCTTAAGTATGAGGGATAATAATTTGTATGGCTACAATCATGCATTGTATAATTATACCAAAAAAGATGTTCGTCAGCAGTTTCAGGATATGAGCCTGAATTTTGGCATAAAAAATACAGTAACTGGTGAATATGGTATTAATTACAACCCCAGTGTGCAGGTTAGTAATTTAATTGTTACCGATAAACTCTCCGAGTTTTCGGCTGTCATTAACGCCCCTCTTGAAAAGAAGTTTGGTGATGCTTTTGCTTTTAGGGTAGAAGCCAGGGCCGATTTTACTTCTTATACTACCAAAAACAATCTGCCTAATGTAAAACTTAACAATAATATTTTTCAGGTAGCTCCTTCCTTGGCAATGGTGAGCCCAAGGTTTAGTATCAATGCTGGTATCATTCCTACATGGGATAATGGCAAGTTTATTTGGCTTCCCAATGTGTATGCCGAGGCTCAAATAAAAGAAAATGTATTTCTTTTTCAAGCTGGTTGGATTGGGCGATTTACCAAAAATACTTTCCGCAATTTATCTGCCATCAATCCATTCTTAAAAACCTTGATAACTCAACAAAACACCAAGGAAACGGAATATTATGGAGGGATAAAAGCAACATTGGGTAAGCATTTTAATTTTAACGCAAAAGCTGGCTTTGTTACTTACGAAAATCTTCCCTTGTTTATTAATGATACGGCTACTGATATGAAAGCTTTTGTGATCAGCAACGAATCGAGGATGAACAATTTTAAAGTACATGGCGATATTAGTTATGTAAACCAAGATAAGTTTACTGCCACTGCTGGTGTAACTTTTAATGGATATACCGGAATGAAAAACAATATCAGAGCTTGGAATACCATTCCAATGGAAATAACGGGATCATTGCGTTGGTGGGCATTTAAGCAGGTTTTGTTAAAGGCCGATTATTATGCTTTTGGCGCTGGCCATTATTTGGAAAAAGGGAATGTCAGCCGCACATTCAGTGCAGGTTCCGACCTGAGTGCCGGTATTGAATTTAAGATCAGCAAAATGTTTAGCGCCTGGATGGATGTTAATAATATTTTAAATAATAAGTACCAACGTTGGCATAATTACGAAGTGTATGGTTTGAATTTGTTGGGCGGGGTAAGGGTTAATTTTTAATATGATCAAAAATTTGAATCCGGTTAAACTTTGTTTTAACCGGATTTTTTTTTGCCCCAGCAATTAAAATATATTCAACATCGTTGCGTCGCACACTTGTACTACATACCTTTGTGCATTATATTTGATTTATGCAACAAATGATTGCCTCTTACCTTTTTCAAAACAAATCCTGCCCCTTACCAGGCTTGGGTACTTTGCATTTAAGGGTATTACCGGCTGAAGCCAATTTTGGGAATAAGCAAATAGCAGCCCCACAACAGGTAATTCAATTTGATAATAAAGAGACTGATGCTACCGTATTGATTCAATATATAGCCTCTGCCACTCAAATTAGTGTGGATGATGCAACAGAAGCAATTGATCATTTTTGCGAATCGATACATACAAAACTGGTATCCAAAACCAAAGCCATTGTAGAAGGTATTGGTATCTTTTCAAAAAATGCAGCATTGGAAACCGTATTTAAACAAGAGGAAATACCATCAATCTATTTTCCAGCTATCACTGCCGAGAGGGTCATTCATCCTGCTGCAGTACACCAAATTTTGGTAGGAGATAAAGAAACTACCAATACCAAAATGTCGGCATTTTATAACGAAACCGAAACAATTACCTACAAATGGTGGGTTTGGGCATTGTTTATTGCTGCTGTGGGATTAACCATGATGCTTATTTATTTTACAGAAGCAAGAGGCGGTTTCCCTTTTGGTAATACCATTAAAATTTAGGTCATCAATGATTCATTATAGCCATTGCCCTATTTGCAAAAGCAATGAAATAGGGGAACAACTTATAGCAAAGGATTATACCGTTTCTCAAAAATATTTTTCGGTTTGGCATTGTACTGCCTGTACAGCTAGGTTTACACAGGATGTTCCCGATCAGGATGATATCAGCGATTATTACCAATCCGATAATTATATATCACACAGCAATACCAAAAAGGGATTCATCAACAACCTATATCATATAGTAAGAAATAGAACTTTGCTTGCTAAAAGAAACATGGTAATTGCCGAAACAGGAAAACAGAATGGCGAAATTTTAGACATCGGCTGCGGAACTGGTGCATTTTTACATACTATGAAACAAGCAGGCTGGGGAATAACAGGTTTAGAGCCAGATATGACTGCCAGAAAAAAAGCCATTGAGTTGTATGGGGTAAATCCGCATGAATCAAGTGAGTTGTTTACTTTATCAGCAGGTACATTTAATGCCATTACCATGTGGCATGTTTTGGAACATGTACACGAACTACACGCTTATATTGCTCAAATAAAGAGTTTGCTTGCTCCAGGAGGTATTTGTTTTATTGCAGTTCCCAATTATACCTCAAAAGATGCCGCTACTTATAATGAACATTGGGCTGCCTATGATGTGCCCAGGCATTTGTATCATTTTTCGCCACAGAGTATGGAAAAGCTGATTGGCCAACACGGTTTAAAACTTAATAAAGTTAAACCTATGTGGTTCGATAGCTTTTATGTTAGCATGCTAAGTGAGCAATATAAAAATGACAAGGGGAATATACTTAAGGCATTTTTTAATGGACTTTTTTCCAATATCAAAGCAATGAAAGATGTTCGAAAATGTAGTTCGGTAATTTATATTATCAGTAAATAAGCCAGTACCTAATTTAATTTTAACTCAAACATTTTTGGCCAGCGCTTGCCGGTAACCATTAATTTTTTGCTGGCTGAGTCGTATGCTATCCCATTCAACACGTCGGTACGCATTGTTGCTTCATTGGCAAAAAACTTTTCTCTAAATCCAGTTAGGTCCATTTGCCCAACTACCTGTCCGCTATTGGGGTCAATCTTTACAATAATGTTCGATTGATAAATATTGGCAAAAACAAAACCATCAATATATTCCAGTTCGTTAATGCTATCTACAGCACCACCGCTATTAGTAATACGCATGCTGCTTTTTAATTTAAAATCTGTTGGATTTACAAAATACAGGTTAGAGCTGCCATCGCTAATGATGAGGTCGGTGCCATTATTGGTAATTCCCCATCCCTGGTAAGGCCATTTAAAAGTAGTAATGGGTTTGTCAATATTTGCTACATCGTACACATAAACAATATTACTCTCCCAGGTAAGCTGATAAACTTTGTTGTTAAAAATGGTAATCCCTTCACCAAAAATAGATTCACTGCCCATCATATGTTTCTTTTCCACTTTACCCGTTTTGTAATCGGTAATGCGGATAGAAGAATTTTCGAAATCGCCTGTGCTTTCAAAAAGTTTGCCTTTATAAAACTCAAGCCCCTGGGTATAAGCACTGGTATCATGCGGATACTGTGCCATCACTGTATATGCAATATTGGGTATTTTCGCTGGCACAACTCCCGGATCATATGGCTGATCGCTGTTGTTATTGCAAGCAGCTAAAACAATAAGGGCAAAAAAGAAAGCTAAGTATTTCATAATTGAAGTTCTGTATATCAACAAAAATAGGAAACTGTTAAGATGCTCAAGCCTGTATTTGATAAAAGGTTATTAATTATTAGTTAATTGCTGTTTCAGTTTTGCGATAGTGAATATTCCTTGCTTTTAGATAATCCATGATAAAGTCAAAGCATTTTTCATCCTTACCAACCAATTCAGGCGGGAAAACACCTTTATCGGTAAACAGGTTTTCAATCAGCATATTTAATGCAGCGGTACAGGTATAGCCCGTTGTTCTGCTCATAGATGAAGTTTCTGTTGCAGCATCATACTCATCGTATAAAAAATAACTTATGGTTTTTTGGGCATCGCTGATATTGATTTGCATTAATGTAAATTCTTCTTCTGTTGGCCCCAACTTCCATTGGTCAAATAAAAGGGTAGAGGTAAAATCCATGGGGATGATTTCATTTCCTTTTACCATTACTGGAGTATGACTTAAAAACCCGGCTTTTATGAAAGCCTGCATTAAATGGATATGCCCCGGATAGCGCAAGGTCTTTTCCTTCATGTTGGGAATATGCCCCATGGTAAATAAAATAGAACGTAATCCATCCGTATTAAACGATTCTAAAGTGCCTACATTTTCAAATTCAATAAGCTCGGCATCACTTAAAGCAGGTTTGGTAACAATATGACTATTCTCCACATACCTTGCTGGTCTGGTGTATTCTTCTAATACATCTACTGGGGAGAATGGGGCTTTGTATTCAAAAGGAGAAATCCTTTTTTTGGGTAAACCACCCACCATACATTCAAAATTAGTGATGGTCATTCTTTCGTTGTGGTAGCCTAAAATTAAATTGCTCATACCAGGGGCAACGCCGCAATCTACAATGGCAGTAACCTCATATTCTTTGGCAAGTTCATCCAATTCCAAAGCATTTTCTGGAAAGAAAGAAATATCTACCACATTTTTCTTTGCAAGAATGATGGCTTCCAAAGTTTTGTATCCCATAAAACCAGGAACAGCGGAAATCACAAAGTCGAAACCCTTTAGCATGGTTTCATAATTGCTGTAATAACTTAAATCGGTTTTAATGGTTTTGATGGATTTATTTTTTTGAACCAATGTTTCCAAAGAATGTCCACTTACATCAAAAGAAGTCACTGAATATTTTATGGCTAAATCCATAGCCATGGCACGCCCAACCATACCGGCGCCTAAAATTGCTATTTGCATAAAAAATATATTTATCACCAAACAAAAATTGTTTAGTTGAGTTGTTAAAAAAGAAATTAGAATTGATGGATTAGTTAGAGGCCAACTTAATAGTTAACTATTTACTGTTTTAGAGGATGGGGAAGTCCCATTCATCATAATATAAATACAGGCAGAGCTTCTGTAAAAATGTGCTGATAAAATTGATTGAATAATCATATCCTTCTTTTGAAGTATTCAAATTTACAGAATAGTTTTTGGATAAAATTAAAAAGGCTCCACTAAGGAGCCTTTTTAATTTTCAAGTATTTTAATTATTTGGTAGCCCCCCAGTCCTGCTACTGTACTTGTCGTAAACAGTAACATTCCCGTCTTTATTATCCTGTGCTCCTATGAAAGTGATGCGTTTATCATTGCCATTATAAATGCCAATTCGGCCACCTGCATCAGGTGTAGATAATCTTATTTGTTCTTTATTATCTCTTCCTAGTAAAGAGAAATACCCACCACCTTCCTCGGTAAATGTTAACCAAGCTATTTTATTGCCTTCTTTGTCATTAACCCTAAAGTAACCAGTATTGGCAGTAGTAGTGCCAACTTCAAATATTTCATTTCTGTCTGAATTAAACAGTGCCATATATCCTCCACCATCGGTGGTACGAGTTACTTTAAAATTCACCCTTCCGTCAGTATCATAAGTGTTGATACCTCCTCCTCCTCCCGAAGAAGTGAATGCCTGGAAAAGTTTTTTACCGGCTGGGGTGTATGTTGTGATTAAACCATTACCATCTTCGGCACTCAATTCAGCAAGTACATTTCCTCTACTATTAACCACTTCAAATTTTTTAGCCTGAATTACGTCGGGTGGTTGTTGTCTTTCTTTAAACCCAAGTCCTAACACAAGTCCCAGGCCAATTAATAAGCTTAAAGTAATTATTCGGTAAGTATGTACTTGTTTTTCCAATTTTACCATTCTTGTTTCCATGTTGATCATAAAAATAATTTAAGATTAAAAGTTGCTTACTGATTTCTTTGTTTGAAATACAAATTAATCAATAACCAAATCAAACCCAAATAGATTTTTTAATCTTGAATATGATACTGTAGAAACTTTTACTTTTTCCCTTTTACAAGTTTTAGTTCACTGATGATATTTTTTGCGTCGGCATATTTGTCAACGATAAATAAAATGTAGCGGATGTCTACCATGATATTCCTACAAATAGTAGGATCATAATTGATATCGCTCATGGTGCCTTCCCAAACCCTGTCAAAATTCAGGCCTATCAAATTTCCATAAGCATCCAACGCCGGGCTACCTGAATTACCTCCTGTAGTATGGTTTGCTGCAATAAAACATACTGGCTGACGGCCATTAACGCCGTATTGACCAAAGTCTTTTTTATTGTAGAGGTCAATGAGTTTTTGGGGTAAATCAAATTCATAATCACCGGGTACATACTTTTCCATAATACCATCCATATAGCTGTAAAAATCGTATTGAACTCCGTCTTTTGGATTGTAGCCTTTTACATTGCCATAAGTAACCCGAAGGGTACTATTGGCATCGGGGTAAAACTTTTTGTCGGTAAATACATCCATCTGCGCCTGCATATACAACCGCTGCATTTGATTGATATTGGCTTGCATGGAATTTAGTGAAGGGGAAACATTGGTTGTATAAGTTTTAAATATATCGGTATATAATTGGCCGGCAATATCCGCTTTAATGGCAGCCACTACTTCGGCCATTGAACCATTTAATAAAGTTTTTATTTTATCAATAGAGTTAAATGAAGTTTGTGCATAAATTGTTTTGCTTAATGCAGTATATGATTTTCCATTTTCATTTAGCATGGCTTGAAAGGCTGGTGAGATATAGTCAGCCTTTTGGTCGTTCACATACATTTCCATTAAAGCTTCAAACAATTTTTGATCGACATTCAAATTGTAATCTTTAAAAGATTCTTCCAGTTTAGATAAAACTTCTGTCTTTCGTTTATTATATGTGGCTTCGTCTTTTGAATAAGCGGTAAGCAGTGAATTCATATCGGCAGCAATACCCCATAGTTCAATCTTTGGAACTATCTCATTATAATAATCCCGGGCTAATCCAAAGGGCTCAATTTCGGTATAAGCCTTACTTAGGTTTTTCAAAAGGTCAACATAAGCCATATTCAATTCTGGTTTGCTCAAAACCAATGTTTCAAAACTCTTCTCTAATTCTTTTCTTTTTTCAACGGCGTTTGATTTGGTTAAACCTAAGATTTCCCCCTGCCATTTTTTCCAGGCATTAGAGATACTTGCATATTTAGCAGCATATTGAATTTTAATTTCTTCATCCTTGCGCATGAAGCCATCAAGTACTTGTAATGCTTTTGTGCGGATGCCAATTTTTGCCGGATCGCTCACTTTCATCACTTGCTCAATAGCACTAGAATGTAAGTATTCACTAGTGCGGCCAGGGAAACCAAAAACCATTGTAAAATCCCCTTCTTTAACTCCATTCAACGAAATGTTTAATGATTTTTTGGGTTTGTAAGGCACATTGTCGGCAGAATAAGCAGCAGGTTTATTGTTTTTGCCAGCATAAATACGGAACATTGAAAAATCACCCGTATGTCTTGGCCACATCCAGTTGTCGGTATCTTTTCCAAAATTACCAATTGAGGATGGGGGAGCCCCAACTAATCTAATATCTCTATAAGTTTCTGTGATAAACATATAGTACTTATTGGCTTCAAAAAAAGACCGGATAAGGATGTCCTGGTATTCTTCTTTCTTGGTCACCGATTTTAAACCAGCTATATTTTTATCTATTAGAATTTGCCTTTCTTTTTCTGACAAGCTTGGTTTCAATCCACTTAATACTGCCGTTGTCACTTCTTCAATACGTACAATAAAAGTGGCAAATAAGCCCGCATTCTTTAATTCTTGATCGTGGTTATAAGCCCAAAAACCATCACGGATATAATTATTTTTTATTGATGAGTGGTTTTGTATGGCATCAAATCCACAATGATGATTGGTGAGCAGTAAACCTTTATCGGAGATAACTTCGGCTGTACAAAATCCACCAAAACTAACAATAGCATCTTTTAAACTTCCTTTATTGATATTGTAAATATCGTTGGCGCTTATTTTCATCCCCATCTTCTTCATCTCTTTTTCATTAAGCGTACGTAACAACTGTGGAAGCCACATGCCTTCTTCGGCAAAACCTTTTAAAACAAAAGCAATACTTACAATCAGTAAGAGAATATATTTTTTCATATGTTATGTTTAGGTTTACAAATTTAAGATTTAATGAGCGTTAATTAACCCTTTGTTAGCATGCTTGGCGTTATTTTTGCAATAATCATTAAAAAATGAACAATGAAAAAAATTATAATAGTAGTATCACTTAGTATTTTTTGTTTGCTAACTGTACAAGCACAGGGCATTAAAGGTTTGATGGATAAAGTGAATAAAGCCACAACAGGGAGTAATAGTAATTTAAGTAATGATGATATAATATCAGGATTAAAAGAAGCCTTAAAAGTTGGTACGGATAACAGTTCCATTAAACTAAGTAAGTTGGATGGATTTTTTGGAGATGCTGCTATAAAAATATTGATGCCCGAGGAAGCAAAAAAAATGGAGAAAACGCTTCGTAGTTTTGGTATGGGAAGTTTGGTGGATAAAGCCATTCTTTCAATGAACAGAGCAGCGGAAGATGCAGCAAGCGGTATCGGTAATATTTTTTGGGATGCCATTAAAGGCATGAGTATAAAGGATGGTGTTCAGATATTAAGAGGTGGTGATTTTGCAGCAACTGATTTTTTAAAGACAGCAACAACAATAGAGCTCACCGAAAAATTTAGACCCGTTATTGAAGCATCCCTGACAAAAGTAGATGCTACACAATATTGGGCAGATGTATTTACTGCTTATAACCGATTTTCTAAAGAAAAAGTAAATACCGACCTTACCATGTTTGTTACCGAAAAAGCTTTAAGTGGGTTGTTTTATAATATTGGACTGGAAGAACAAAAAATTCGTAGAGACCCAGCGGCACAGGTTACTGATATTTTGAAGAAAGTTTTTGGAGGAAAGTAAAGTTGAAATTAGAGTTTGATGATATCAAACATTCGAGCAATGTTAAAACCGTTTTTTATTACCAAAGCAGCCTGGCTGCTTTTTTTGTTGAGTAAAGGATTGGTATGATTAAAGTGGATGAAATAAATTTTCTGTTTTTCCGACTTTGGCAAATCTTTAAACAGTTCCATACTTTCCTTTACAAAAGGATGGGGAATTTCGGTCATGTTGCGGTTGTTCAATTCTTGAGCATCAAAAAAGCTGGCGTCAATAAATGCATAATCCACTTTGGCTATTGCTGCAATGATATTGGTCTCCCATTTTTCCCATTTGTCAATATCAGGGATAAATAAAGCTTTTTTGTTGGGCCCCTCAATTTGGTAGCCAACCGTTTCAGAAAATTCATCCCTATGAGGTACAGTAAAAGGGATCACTTTTAATTGACTACTTAAACTAATCTCTTTTTGATCCTTCATTTCCTGCAGGACAATGTTTTTATTGTTTACCAATTGGCTCCAGGGGCCATTTTGTTGCAAGTAGGTTTTCATTCGGGGCATTACAAATACAGGGATTGAATTGGCGCTCATGGCTTCTTTTCCCAAATACATTAAACCAGTATAATGCCCAATATGGGCATGGGTTAAAAAAATGGCATCGGGTATTTCCTTATCGCTGAAAGCAGAATAATTTTTAAGTGTTTTTAATTGTTGGCTGATGTCGGGTGTGGCTTCAAAGAGATAGTTTTTTTTATTAATGGGGTCAATTAATCCCAGAGAAACAACTTTTCTTTCAGGGTCGGGATGTAGGAATAAATGTTTGCAACAATCTTTTTTACAAGCAATATGAGGAGAGCCTGCATCTTGTACATTGCCTAAAATAATTAAGGAGGGCTCTGTTATTGTAACCACAGAATCGATTGTTGCCTCTTCTGTTTGTAATGAAGGGGTTTGTTCACTACAGGAAATGAAGCCTAAAGATAAAATGAGAATTAGTGCAAATTTCATTCGCTGTATTTGAACTTAGTAAATAATATTAAAATGATTAGGCAGAATTTTAATGGTCATTTCATAAGCTTCCAGATATTCACCATCTAAATGGGCCTGTACTGGTTGCTTACTGCTAATGATAACTTTTTGTGTCTTAAAATAATCGATGAAAGGCAGTTTCAAATGCTTTCCCTTTTCAATAACAGGTAAATACTTAAGTCTTTTTAAGGCCGAAAGCGGCTTAACAAAATTAGCATCCAACCACCCATCATCGGGCTTAGCTAAGGGTGCAACATAAAATCCTCCACCATATCTTGTTCCATTGGCAACACTCAACATTAAAAACTTGCCTTCTATATCTTTCTCAGCCGTTTTTATTTTATAAATCTGCTCCTTGTAAAAGTAAATATGTTTTAAAATTGACAAGAGAAAAGATGTTTTGCCAGGTAGTTTATTTACGCCCATCAAGCTTTTGGCAACCGCTCCCTCAAATCCAATACCTACGCCATTTAAAAAGTAACGATCGTTGCATTTGCCTGCATCAATGGGTTTGGCCGATGAAGTAAGTGCCAGTTCAATCTGCTCAACTAAACTTTTGTTGCCATACAGTAAAGCATGAAAATCATTGCCGGTACCCCCCTTAAAAATACTAAGTGGAATTTTGATATCGGAGTACCTATTTACAAAAAAATTGACTGTACCATCGCCTCCTATTATCCAGGCTTGGGTATGATCATACACCCGGTCATCCCATTCATTTTCTGTAAATAAAGTAGAAACAATATTTTTTTGTTGAAGGAGCACATGAATTTTTCTAGCCATTTTTAAGGCTTTCCCACTGCCAGCCTTAGAATTTGTAACCAAAGCAATTTTCATAATTAGTAATTGTTGAAATTAGTTTTAGTAGCCAAATATAAAACAATTGACAAGTTAAGTTGCCTACGTTTTATCTCTTTTAAAGTTTGGGCTTATAAGTAAAATAGATGAGCAAAAAGGTTGCAATGATCATTACAATAGAATAAATGGGATATGAGCGAATACTGATTTTGCTTTTAAAAAGATGAATGAGGGAGATGATAGGAATAAAAACGAAAAGTAAGAGCATTGGCAACCAAAGGATTTCATAGATGGCTCCCACAACAGCGAAATGATAAACATTAAATTGGATACTAAATAAGCAATAAATAAATAAGATGATACTGAGTATTAAAATACCCTTTTGTACTTTTGATGACATTACGTAGTTTTTCTATTTTTTAATTTCTATCAAATTTAATTTCTCGATGAAACTTAACATAAAGGTAATATTAGAAAAAGACTGTTATAGACTTAAAGCGGTTTCTTTGCAAATCTTTAAATTAAAAGTTACCCTCACAGCTTTTATGTTGTTGACATTTTTAGTAGGAACTGCACAAAAAGATTCCAGTTCAAAACTCCTCAACGTATTTTCAAATAAAACAGAATCCAATTGGTACGATAAGTTTTCCATTCGTGGCTATGCACAAGTACGGTATAATCGTTTTTTGGAAACAAACCCTGATTTAAAATGCGAACAATGCGACAGATCATGGGGAGAAAATGGAGGCATATTCATCAGGCGAACACGTATCATCTTTTCGGGTCAAATTTCCAATAGGATTTATTTATATATTCAACCCGATTTTGCATCTTCGGCTGGTACTACCAATAATATAGCTCAGCTAAGGGATGCATATGTTGATGTAGGAATTGATAAGGATAATGAATTTAGAATTAGGCTTGGACAAAGTAAGGTGCCCTATGGTTTCGAGAATATGCAATCGAGCCAAAATAGAATACCACTTGATAGAAATGATGCAATAAATAGTGCTTTATCTAATGAACGTGATTTGGGTGCATTCTTTTATTGGGCACCTAAAAAAACCAGGCAGTTGTTTAGATCTTTAATTAGTGATGGCTTAAAAGGATCGGGTGATTATGGTGTTTTTGCATTTGGGGCTTATAACGGTCAAACCGCCAATCAAACCGATAAAAATAATAAGCAACATGTGGTTGCCCGTTTATCGTATCCATTTAAAGTGGGGAACCAAATTATAGAACCTGGCATACAAGGTTATACAGGGAAATTTGTTTTATTATCTACAAGCCCCGGGGTTAAAAAATTAGCCAATTCCGAATATACCGATCAAAGGGTGGCTGCCAGTTTTATACTTTATCCTAAACCTTTTGGAATACAAGCAGAATACAATATTGGCCGTGGCCCTGAGTTTAACAAGCTAACCGATTCAATTGAGGTTAAAAACTTAACCGGAGGCTATATTACTGCCTCTTATATACTTCGTGCTAATGAACAGTTTATTATACCTTTTGTAAGAGCCCAATATTATGAAGGGGGAAAAAAACATGAATTGGATGCCCGTAGTTATAATGTAAATGAATTGGAGATAGGTGTAGAGTGGCAACCTTTCAAATCATTTGAATTGGTGGCTATGTATACCATTTCAAAACGTAGATTTGAAGATTTTGCTAATCAGAATAATTTACAAAGAGGATCTTTACTAAGGTTACAAGCGCAAGTAAATTTTTAATAAATTAGTTCCGCTTTGCCATTAACACAGTCAACTCTTTGTGGCATGGCAATGAGCATACAATCAGAATATATCCGCCATTTCTTATTGAATTTATCCTGGGCCTCGGTATATGCTTGCACCTTCTTTAAAAATTCAACTGTGTTTAGTTTGGTGGAGTAAGCGATGAAATTTGTTGGGCCTCCACAGGCTTTTGAACCTATTGCTGTAAATGCCCAATCGGCTGCATTAACACAAATGTTACTTTTCGACATTAAATCAATTTCCTTGTAAAGCGCTTCCAATTCTTTTAGGTCTTTATCCTTTGATGAATGATCATCTTTACTACAAGAAACTTGTAATAAAGCGCAGAAAATTAAACCTAGTGCTATAGATTTCATATGTAAAAGGTTATTCTTAACTTCAAAGTTATCATTATTTATCCTTGGTTTTATAGTAATTTGGTAAGAACAATTAATTATTTTACGTAAAACCTTAAACTTCAACTGTTTTTTATAACAAAATGTCAATTTGTGACGTTATATGGCTTTAAATGAACTGCAAATGAAAATTAAGTTAGTGATATTGCTTTTGCTTTTAGCTATAAGCCATCAAAGTTTACTTGCTCAAAAAACTTCAGCCAATAAAAATGGCCATTTTTCATTTAATGTAAATTTTTCCGATTATAGTTTCTCAAAACTTGCCAAAGACAGTTCATTAGCAAAAGCATTTAGTGAAATAAATTTATTAAAATCTGGAAAAAGTGCTTTTGGATTTGGAGTAAGCTATCACCGGTCGCTTGCGCAAAAAATTGGATTTACGGGCAATTTAGGAGGAACCTTTTCTAACTTCCCAGCCCATTTTGTAAAAGACGACAGTATTGGTCAAGCAGGTTTTAGTGCTTATTTAGATGCTTTAATACATTTGAAAGCTTTAAAAGCTGCGTCAACCATTAACCCATTTTTAACTGCCGGTGCCGGAATTGGGTATTTTGGTAGTCAAATAGCTGCCTATGCACCGCTGGGTGTTGGTTTGCAATTTAATACTTCTAAAACATCCTATATCCTTGTTCAAGCTCAATGGAGATTAGCTTTAACTACTGGCATAACAAACGATTATTTATTTTATTCTCTTGGCTTTGCCAGTCATCCAATCATAAAAAAAGAAGAAAAGAAAAAAGCCAAAAAGCCAGCTATTCCCGTATCTAGTGAAGATAAAAAAGAGAAAAACATTAGTTTAAAAGATACAGATGGCGATGGCTTTGATGATGAAAAAGATAATTGCCCTAATGAAAAAGGAACGGTAAATGGTTGTCCGGATAAGGACAATGATGGCATTGCCGATAAGGATGATAAATGTCCGGATATTAAAGGAACCACAAAATACAATGGCTGCCTGGTGCCAGATACTGATGGGGATGGCGTCAATGATGATAATGATAAGTGTATCACTGTACCGGGATTAGTCCGATATCAAGGTTGTCCAATTCCTGATTCAGATGGGGATGGAATTAATGACGAAGAAGATAAGTGTCCAAATATTGCTGGGTATTTAAAAAATCAGGGTTGCCCAATGGAAGTTGTTGAAGGTGCTGAGTTAATATCAAGTTCGGAAAATGAAATGTCGTACAGTATTCATTTTGATTTCGACAGGGCCATCATCACCACCGAAGCTTTTTCAATTTTAAGAGATGTGGTGAGGGTTTTAAAAGCAGATCCTACTTTGTTCATTAAAATATCGGGCCATGCAGATAGTATTGGAACCAACTTTGCAAATATGCAAGTTTCGGCCGAACGGGCTGCTATTACTAAAGACTATTTTATGAGTTATGGAATAAGTGCCAAGCGTATTACAACCACCTTTTATGGAGCTACAAAACCAAAAGATATTCATCAACAATGGTTAAACCGAAGAGTGGAAATTAGTATTTATAGAAAATAAAGGGAATTTAAAAGTGAAAACCAAAAAAGTATTCAATTTTTGATTTAACAGGTCTTCCAAAGTTTTTTCTTAAAATCTATTACCGTGGGGCCTTCGTTACAAGTTCCTATATTTTTTGCATTGATATCTGCAGAAGAGCTTCCAATAATCCATTGCCCAGAAACATGTTTCATAATAATGCCCTGGGCCATTATATCTCCTTTTTTACCACTAAGGTTTGCATCGCCATTGTGTATAATTTGGATGGAGGAGCCTTTTATTAAAACAATACAAGTGGCACCTAAAGTTTTACCTCCCCATTCGTCAAAAGCAATGGAATAGGTATACATTCCATCTTTTGGAACTTGAGCATTAGCAACAATTAAAGAAAGGCAGCAAAGGGATAAACAAATAAAAGCTTTATACATGATGTATTGATTTGAGCAATTAAAGGTAGAATTTAGTTCTTGCTTTTAGTGCATTGTTTTTATTTATTAAAAATCGATATTCGCCTATAAACCCATCGGACTAAGAAAGAATAATAGCGTAACTTACCTGCACTAATTTAGTAACTCCATAATTTTATCCAAATGAAAAATAAAAATCTCGTTTTATTAATGGGGTTCCTTCTAACAGCGTTTTCGGCTTTTGCACAAACTTCTACAGAACTCAATAACCAGGGGCTTGAAAAATTTAAAGCAAAAAATTATGCAGCAGCTTTAGTGGATTTCGACAAATCAATTGCTTTGGATCCCAAAAATGAAAAAGCACTTCATAATAGAGGGCTAGCAAAATATGCCCTTAAAGATTACGAGGGTTCTATAAGTGACCATAGCAAGGCCATTGCTTTAAACCCTGCTTATAGCAATGCTTATAATGATAGGGGCAGGGTGTATTATCGTCAGAATAATTATACTGCTGCATTGAATGATTATCATAAAGCCATTGAAAATAATGTGACCTATTATCAGGCTTATAAAAATAGGGCTACCGTACAATATGCATTAAAAAACTACGAAGCTGCCGACAAAGACTATCAAAAATGTATTGAGCTTAAACCCGATGATGCAGATGGTTACCTGGGAAGAGGTTCAATTTTAAATCAACAGAAAAATTATGCTGCTGCCATTAAGCAATATGATAAAGCCATTCAATTAGATCCCAATCAAGTTATAGCCATTTTGAATAGAGGGAATGCAAAATATACCCTTAAAGATACAAAAGGGGCCATGGTTGATTTTTTAAAAGTGGTGGCTTTGCAGCCCAATAATGCCAATGTGTATTTTAACCTAGGTGTAATTTATAGCAACCAAAATAAAAGCAATGAAGCCATTGCCGCTTTTAAAAAGTACAATTCCTTTTTACCCAATGAGTGGGCTGGTTACAAAAACACAGCCGATGTGTATTATTTACAACGCCTGGCTTATGACAGTAGCGAATACTTTTATAACAAAGCCTGGGAAATTCATAAAAATGAAAAGGAGCTTATAGAAAGGTTGGGTTACAGTTTATTGAATCAGAAAAAAATTAATGAAGCGGCGGCCATGTTTAAAAACCAAATTGCCTTATTACCACAAGATCCCTGGGGGTATTATAATTTGGGAGCTGCCCTTAGTGTAGGAAAACAACCAGCGGAGTCCATTAAAAACCTCGACATTGCTTTAGACAAGCGTATGGTGGAACTCCCTTATTGGGAAACAGACAAAAACCTTAATAATGTACGAATGTTGGAAGAATTTAAAAATGTGTTGAAGAAGTATTTTAACAAAGACATTTTATCCAAGTACCCCAGTTTGTTTGGGTTTTAGATTAAACCAAAAATAAAAAAGCCTCCTCAAAAATTTGAGGAGGCTTTGCCTTGTGCCCAGAACAGGAATCGAACCTGCACATCCTTGCGAACGGCAGATTTTGAGTCTGCTGCGTCTACCAATTCCGCCATCTGGGCTGCTCTTTATTGTTTAATTGTTTATTTGTTTATTAGTTTATTTGGAAGCATTCAACTTTTCAACCAGTCAACCAGTCAACCAGTCAACCACTAAACCACTAAACCACTAAACCACTAAACCACTAAACCACTAAACCACTAAACCACTAAACCACTAAACCACTAAACCACTAAACCACTAAACCACTAAACCACTAAACCACTAAACCACTAAACCACTA